>CAXHEX010000059.1:0-2628 GCA_964016105.1 uncultured Ketobacter sp. | reverse complement strand
TCGATTAACTATGATAGGATTTCAGCGAAAAGGGGCTTTGTTCTTCCTATCCTTTTCCCACAGAGCCAATGTTGTACCTGCGTCCTGCCCAGGTGTCATCAGTCGATCCAGCTTGCTGAGACACAAATAACGACCCCGCCCCTTTGCCAGCGTAAAACTGAAATTAAGGCCACTGTGGCGTAACACTGCGGGAATGTCTTTATTGATAACCTGATCCTGCAATGCCACGGTGGCCGTTGCCAGTACCACCTTTTTTCCCAACGCGCGGGCCATCGGCAGGGTGCCCACCAGATACGCCAGGGTTTTGCCGGTGCCGGTGCCGGCTTCCAGAACACAGATATGGTTGTCA
Organism: uncultured Ketobacter sp.; assembly: GCA_964016105.1. GTDB lineage: Bacteria > Pseudomonadota > Gammaproteobacteria > Pseudomonadales > Ketobacteraceae > Ketobacter. The sequence continues at coordinate 2,279 of CAXHEX010000059.1, read as the reverse complement.
CTGACCCGACGTCCATCGTTATCGCGCTCGATTGCAGCCAGGGTTCGGGCGATGTCCGCAATCATCAGCCTTTGACCGACACGGGGTTTCAGCTCCTGCTGTTTGAGGAACTCAGTGTAGGCTGTTTGAATCTCTTTTTTAAGTTGCTCGGTCAACATGGATTAAGCAGCATCCTGACAATAGGCAATTGATGGACAATGGTATCCGCGGACGGGCTATTTTACACTAGCAGGCAGTTTTTACCGATCCGCAATGAGCACTCCGGGCTATCCATCGCCTAATCGATCGACCACTGCGGATCCAGTGGAGGGCAAAGGTATGAAAGCCATTAAGTATTTGATAGTTGGATTGATCATCGGCGCCGCTCTGGGAACACTGGCGGGCATGAATATTGGCAGGGGCCAACCGGTTTTGAGCAATCCCTTCGCCGAACAAACCGTCACAAAGCAGGTAAAAGACACCGGCAGCGATCTTCTGCGCAAAAGCGGCGAAGCCATGGAAGATGCCGGTAAAGCCTTAAAAAATCAATTTAAATAGACAGATCGGTATACATAAGGGAGTACAAATTCTCCCAAATTGACAACCCGGCGCGATATTGTTTTTTTGTGTTAATTTAGAACCCCATTTATTGAATGGAACTTGCCTATACGGTATGTCCGATGTACCGTATGGCCGACTTGTGAAATAAAAAATTACATAATAGTCTTCGCCAGCGAATCAAAATAATAAGTTTTTAGGGAGCCACACATGCATCTTAGCTTCAAAGGCCTGCCTGCCAGACAGTTGGCTGGGGCAGTCATTGCACTTGGGATTGTCGTTTTGAGCGGATGTTCTGCCGCGATTTACAAAGTTACCGGGGACACCATGACCAACATTGGGGAAGACGTAATGGTCCCCTACCTGTTAACCACCGATGATTCCGCCATCGCCTGCGCTTCCGGTGAAGCTCTAACCCCCCTTCTGCTCTCGTTCTCAACAGTCACCACACCCCCGGATCAATTGGAAACCCTGTTGGGTCTGGTGGGCGGCAGCTGTGCATCACAACGGGCATTTGAGTATGAGATGGACTATCTGCGCTACGCAGGCGAACAGCGTATCACTCAAGCTCAGGATGCACGAATCCAGTCCAAACGATGGCATGCCATCGCCGCCATTCGCTACTATCGAAGCTATCAGGCTCTGGGTCGCGCATTGGGTGAGCCCGGGGGTGACTGCCCATTATTTGACAACGAATTCGAGCAATTGATATGGATGCTGGGTTCTGTTGCCGGATTGCAAGCCGCATTGGCCGATGTACAGGCCAACATGACCGTAGGGGTCCCCTTCAATGTGGCACCTAAAGCCGAACGGGCTGCTGCCTGCCTGGACGATGACAAGCACAACAAACGTTGGTGGGGGCTGCCTAAAGCCATTCGCTCGGCGCTTTGGACTATTGTCCCCGGGGTCACACCCAAGGGATTGGACCCCTGGCAGGAATTGGATAAAGCCCGCGTCATGGGTATGGAAGAAGGCGTGAGACTCGTCTCCGCTTTGGATGGGTTGGTGGCTTACAACGCCAGTAACAATGAGCGCACCCGGGCCATCATCCGGGAACACGCGAACTCTATCAAATCCACGGCGTCTAATCGGGAGTACCGTATGGTGGATATTTTGGCCGGTGACCTCCTGCTGCAATTATCCGATCGTATGTGGACAGACGCCACCGGATCCCGAACGCCGATTTCGGGCTACGGAACTTTCTGGGATGACAAAAAGCCGGAAACCAAGCTGGACCAGAATCTGCTGGACGAACTGTTGTAATTAAAAAAATCGGTGCCCTCTGCGTGTCGTCGACAGGGATGCGATCCAGCAGAACAGCACTACAAATTGACTATACGTAACTTCCGGATGAGGCTATGAACAAACGATTGAAGTATTTATTGAACCCATTAACCGCTGGCGTGTTGGCGCTGAGCAGCAATGCATTTTCCGCGGACCTGGCCAAACGCTCATTTTGCGTATGGGACATTGTGGGCAAATCGGGCCCCGTGGCGACCCAAATGGTGGACTACGTTCTGCAAGCCACCAAATGGGGTATCGACCTGGATATGAAGGTCTACACCGATGAGAAAATTGCTGCTGAAGATTTGAAATCCGGTGCCTGCGATGCCACGGCCATGACCGGCCTGCGGGCACGGGAATTTAACAGTTTCACCGGCACACTGGATTCATTGGGGTCGGTACCGAGGAGCGCCGCAATGCGATGACCTGGATGCAGCGGCTCAAGCGCGTTTTCAATA
>CAXHEX010000058.1:0-3190 GCA_964016105.1 uncultured Ketobacter sp. | reverse complement strand
TGTTGATTTGCACCCAAAATTGACCCACCTGACCCCATAATTTGCATCGAATTTTGACCCACGTTCAACTCATCCTGCACCCATTGATGCAGGAGCACTCAGGAGTGATCGACGTGGCGTTATTAAGCGTAATCAGGCGGTGGCATTTCCGCGAAGGGATGCCGATCAGAGAGATAACCCGGCGCACCGGACTAAGCCGTAACACCGTACGCAAATACTTGGCTAAGGGTGTAGTGGAACCCCGCTACCCTGACCGTAAATCCCCCTCCAAGCTCGATGATTACGAGCTGACATTAACCAGTTGGCTGTTTCGGGAGTCTCGTCGGCACCGCAAACAGCGGCGCAGCATCAAGCAATTGCATCTGGATCTGGTACAACTGGGTTATACCGGTTCCTATGATCGGGTCGCAGCCTTTGCTCGACTATGGCGGCAGGAGCAACAGGAAGCCCAACGAACCGCCGCTAAAAACACCTATGTACCGCTCCAATTTGCACCGGGTGAAGCCTTCCAGTTTGATTGGAGCGAAGATTATGTGGTGATTGGTGGTGTGAACACCAAGCTCCAGATTGCCCACTTTCGGCTCAGTCACAGTCGAGCCTTCTTCCTGCGAGCCTACCTGCATCAGACCCACGAGATGCTGTTCGATGCCCACTTTCATGCTTTCCAACTGTTTGGCGGAGTGCCTGAACGAGGCATTTACGACAATATGAAAACAGCCGTGGATAAGGTGGGCAGGGGTAAACAACGCACAATCAATAAGCGCTTTCAGGCCATGGTGAGTCACTACTTGTTTGAAGCCGAATTCTGCAACCCGGCCGCCGGTTGGGAGAAAGGCCAGGTAGAAAAACAAGTGCGTGATGCCCGTCATCTACTCTGGCAGAAAGCACCGCCATTCCGAACTCTGGCAGAGCTCAACACCTGGCTACAGCAACGCTGTTTGGCCTTGTGGCAGGAACTACCCCATCCCCAGGACAAGCGTCGAACTTTGTATCAGTATTGGCAAGTGGAACAGGAAGCCCTGATGGCGGTACCGGCTGCGTTTGACGGTTTTGTAGAATTCACTAAGCGCGTCAGCTCAACCTGTCTGATTACCCATGATTGCAACCGTTACAGCGTACCGGCAAGCTTCGCTAACCGTCCAGTCAGTTTACGGGTCTATCCTGATCGAATTGTGGTGGTGGCTGAAGCGCAGATCATTGCCAGTCATGCTCGGGTGTTTACCCGAGATCATAACGCGACTGGAAAAACCATTTACGACTGGCGTCATTATTTATCGGTAGTACAACGCAAACCTGGGGCATTGCGTAACGGTGCGCCCTTCACTGAGTTACCCAATAGCTTCAAGCAACTTCAAAACCAGTTACTCAAACGCCCCGGTGGCGATCGGGAAATGGCGGATGTGCTGGCCCTGGTATTACTGCATGATGAGAAGCTGGTAGAGCAAGCGATTGAAGCCGCGCTCAGTATCGAAAGACCCTCACGACAACATGTGATGAATTGCCTTAACCGGTTGCAGGATAAAGCCATACCCGAGCCGTTGAAACCGCCACCAGCCCTAAAGCTGGTCACAGAACCCTTGGCCAATACCGCCCGCTATGATGACTTGAGGGAGGGCAAATCATGAACCAGGAAGCCCTGATCAAAACCCTGAAGACACTCAAACTGTTTGGTATGGCCGATGCCGTAACGGATTTATCAGAGCAGGCTTCACCTGCCTATGTTCAGTCTGTGCCCATACTGGAAACCCTGCTTAAAGCCGAAGTTGCAGAACGGGATGTTCGTTCCACCCGGTATCAAATGAAAGCCGCCCGGTTCCCAGCTTATAAAGACTTGAGCCACTTCGACTTCAGCCAAAGTGTGGTGGATGAGGTGTTGATCAAGTCGTTACATCGCTGCGAGTTCTTACAGGATGCCCAAAATCTCGTGCTGGTGGGCGGCCCTGGCACAGGAAAAACCCATCTGGCTACGGCTTTGGGCGTACAGGCGATTCAGCACCACCGCTATCGCGTGCGGTTCCTGTCTACCATTGAACTGGTGAACGCCCTGGAGTTGGAGAAACAGCAAGGTAATCAAGGCCGGCTGGCCAACCGACTCATGAGCACCGACCTGGTCATACTGGATGAGTTGGGTTATCTGCCTTTTAGTCAATCAGGAGGAGCCTTACTGTTTCACCTACTAGGCAAACTCTATGAAACCACCAGCGTGGCGATCACCACCAACTTGAGCTTCAGTGAATGGCCAACCGTATTTGGGGATCCCAAGCTTACAACCGCATTATTGGACCGATTGACTCATCATTGCCATATCATCGAAACCGGTAACGACAGTTATCGATTCAAACATTCAACCACACAACAGAGGGAAAGGAAGTCTAGCAATAACAGGAATATTTAGGCCATAATCGGCCCACTAGGCGGGTCAATATTCGGTGCAAAACCCGGGTCAATTTTTAATGCAAAACAACAGCCAGTTCTACGGCACTACGCTCGATGATCTTGTCCAGCTCCCCCCGGTCCAGCCACACGCCCCGGCATTTGGGGCAATAATCAATTTCCACACCTTGTCGATCGGCCATCGTCAGATCAACACTCTCGCATACTGGACATTTCATGAGCTTCTCCTTTAGGTCAATCATCAGGGAAATCATAGTAGCACCATACTCACACCCCTTCACACTTGGGGCAACTAATCAAAATATTCTCCAGCATGTTATCGGCACCAACCATGATTAATTGGTGTGCCCAGAAGCCCCCTGCCCCCATTGAGCAGGTGATCTATTATCTGTTGTGAATCAAGGGGCAGTCTAGCCCGAATTTCTCATGAGGGGATAAAAGAAAGCGGCTGAAAGTGTTAAAATTTCAGGACCTTACACCATCAATCAACACCAACAACCGCTATCCAAAATGGTACCTCAAAAACTGACCTTCTCGCCACTTTCCCGCCGCCAGATTGAAACCGACTTCTCCGGAGGCCATATCACCTCCGATGCCGGCTTGCTGTTACTGCGCGAAGTCGACAAACAACACCGGTTAACCCAACGGCTGGCCGAGACTCTGACCGACCAGCGGGATCCCCGGATGATTCGTCATGAGCTCAAGTCCCTGGTCCGGCAACGGGTCTACGGTGTGGCCGGTGGCTACGAAGATCTGAATGATCATGAAGCGCTTCGCTTTGATCAGGCACTACAAA
>CAXHEX010000057.1:0-3244 GCA_964016105.1 uncultured Ketobacter sp. | reverse complement strand
AAAGAATACCGTAATCGGTAATACCCATTTCTTCCCACACGTCCATTACTTCTTTACGAATGGGGCCTCGACAAATAATCAAGGGCTTCATATCAGTACAATCAAACTGGCTTACCCAAGCAGAATCGGTGCTCTTGCGACGACGATCTTTGTTCACCAGCGGGTTGTTCGTATAGTTTTCGTTGCTCATGTTTAAATCCTATTAAATCTCATCAACCGGTTAGTGGAATTCACGCTGGGGGCCGCTCATGGGAGCAGCTTCATAATGTCGCAGCAAGAAGTTCAAGTTTTGCGTCAGGCTTGAACGCAAATCGTAAGGCATAACCAGTTGAGAAATTGAACCCAAGCTCAAGGCTTCTTTCGGATTCATCAGCTCTTTTTCATATTGAGCAGAATAAGCCGCTTCCTGTTGTTTCACCCACTCACCCACTTCCGCTTCTGCCTGAATTTTGGCGTCCGCTTCGTTAGTGCCAGCGGCCTCTAAGGCATGGGTGCGCTCGGCGATCTTACCTTTCACCGCAGCTCGTACGGCTTTCAGTTCTTTCTTGAACAGGAACTCTTTACCCGCATTCCCCATTACCGCCAGACGGGTGGTGGGCAATGCCAGCACCACATCGGCACCGGTGGCATAGCTGTTAAAGGCCGCATAAGCACCACCAAAGGCGTTACGTACAATTAACAGAATCCGTGGGGTACGCAAATCGATGATGGCATCCAGCATGGCGCGACCGGCTTGCACAATACCGTTACGCTCCTGGTCAGTACCGGGCAAGAAGCCGGTGGTGTCTTCAATAAATACCACAGGGATGTTGTAGAGATTACAGAAACGGATAAAGCGGGCGTTCTTATAAGAAGCCGCGATATCTATTTGGCCTGAAGCCACCGCACTGTTATTGGCAACGATACCCACTACGTTACCGCCCATGCGTCCGAAAGCACAGATAGTATTTTGTGCTCGGTCTGGCTGGAATTCGGTGTAATCACCGTGGTCACAGATCTGCTGGATCAAAATACGAATATCCAACGGCGTGTTGTAACCGGAAGGTGAGTTAAAGGCTTTCTTGAACAGAATGTCCGTATCCCAGGTTTTACGATCCGTGGGATCAGAGGTTTCCTGGAACGGCGCCATGGAGTTGTTATTGTCCGGGAAGTAACGCAGCAGTTCTTTTGCCTTACGCAACGCTGACACTTCATCAGGCACCACAAAATCCGTAACACCGGATTGACCGTGAACCCCAGGGCCACCCAGCTCATCGGCAGTCACGTCTTCACCCAATACAGATTTAACAACACCGGGGCCAGTTAAGCCGAAGAAAGTATCCTGGGGCTGAATCATAAAACTACCCTGACGGGGCAAATAGGCACCACCACCGGCGTTGTAGCCGAACATACACATGATGCTGGGCACCACACCGCTGATTTTGCGCAGAGCAGTAAAGGCTTCAGCGTAACCGTCCAGACCGCCTACACCAGCAGGAACAAAAGCACCGGCAGAGTCGTTCATGCCGATCAAAGGAATACCGCGCTCACCTGCCATCTTGATCAGGTTGGCCAGCTTACGGCCGTTGGTGGCGTCCATGGAACCGGCACGAACCGTAAAGTCGTGACCGTAAACCGCCACGTCGCGGCCATCGATATTACAAATGGCGGTAACGATGGAAGCACCATCCAGGTTTTTACCCCAGTTTTGATAGAGCACGATGGGATCTTTGTCGGTTAGAACTCGAATCCGCTCCCATACAGTCATCCGTTTTTTCAGGTGCTGCTTCTCAATGGCCACTACACCCGCGGCAGTCTCGGGCCGCTGCATAATATCCCAACCCTCTTTGAGGGATTCCTCGTAGATGCCTGGCTCGCGGGCAATCTCACCGGGGATTTTAAATTCTTTGGTTTCGGGTTCCTGGAACGGATTTTCCAATGACGGAACTAACTTCTTCTGTATTCCCATGCTCAAAACGCTCTTATTAGTCTGTTAGGAGTCTATAAAAGTAGGGTTTTTGCCACGCTGGAATGGCCCAGGCTCACACAAAAAAACCACTGTAAAAAATCAACAATATCAGTCGCAGGCGCCATTATCCGGGCACGGAACTAGGGAGTCAAACACACCAAATGAGGGGGTATTTTTGTCGATCCGGCAGCCCCCAGAGCAACGCACTACTGCTGAAACGGCGCGGCATTATCCCACAAATGGCCGTCACTTTCAGCAGTTGAGTGCGTACCCCACACAGGCAGCGCCCACCCCAACCAAACTCTGCCCAAAATGGCTTGAACAGCCCAAAAAACCATCAATATTTGCCGAAAAGTCGGCTAAAAGCTGCCATAATCCCCGCCATGAATATCATTCTGCTCCAACCCCATGAAATCGATCCAGACCAGCATGAGCCAATTTGGCACTGCGCAGACCGTCGCGCCCAGCACATACATAAAGTGTTACAACCTAATTTGGGGGATTATCTCAGAGTGGGGCTCATTAACGGCAATATGGGAACTGGCCGGGTATTGGAATGTACCCCCCAGGGAGTGCGCCTACAGATTAAACTGGATTCCCCTGCACCCAAGCCGTTACCGCTCACTTTGGTGCTGGCCTTGCCTAGACCTAAGGTATTGCGCCGCGTCCTACAAAGCTGCACCAGCCTTGGGGTAAAGCAAATTTACTTAATTAATAGCTATCGGGTGGAGAAAAGTTATTGGCAGACCCCCTACCTCAAACCGGAGCAAATTGATCAACAGCTATTACTGGGGCTGGAACAGGGGCGCGATTGCATGCTGCCCCAGGTTCACTTGCGCAAGCGCTTCAAACCCTTTGTGGAAGATGAGCTAGGTCAGATAGGCCAGAATAAACGCTGCTTTATTGCCCACCCTGGAGCCGAGCCTCAGCTTTGCCCCAGCCAAGTTGAAAACCCCAGCGTACTGGCCATTGGCCCAGAAGGTGGCTTTATACCCTACGAAGTGGAAAAACTAAATCAGTTGGGATTTGGCACCATCAGCCTGGGCCCACGGATTCTCAAGGTAGAAACGGCTATTCCAGCGTTAATTGGGCGCCTGTTTCTTTAACCCACCCCAAGCTGAAAAGCTGGTCTATGCTTAATCTATCGACTCACAAGATCATTGGTGATAATCCATGGAATATAAGGATGCACTGGATGTTGCGGAGAGCCTGCGGCGTCAGGCTCGAAAAACGGTCTCTAAGTTCCACACCGAACTGGACTCAAAAGGCGGCTTGGTGGATGCCATGCGCAATTAC
>CAXHEX010000056.1:0-3865 GCA_964016105.1 uncultured Ketobacter sp. | reverse complement strand
GCTATACGTTCCTCCCGTTTTGCCAGGCGCACATACACCACCACCAATATGGGGAACATCACCACCGTGGGAATGGTGGGCCATTGCAATAAAAAGCCAAACATAATCAGGATAAACGCGACGTACTGAGGATGCCGGCACCGGGCATACCACCCGGTTGTCGCCAGTGACCGGGTTTGCTGGGCTTTGTGCAATACACTCCATGCGGAAGCCAGCAGAAAGAAACCCACCACAATGAATAGATTGCTGGCGATATGCAGTGGATCAAAATGCGGGTCACCTTCAAACCCCATCAGTGTATGTAACAGGTGGCCATTCTCATGGGATAAAAAGTCAATACTGGGGTATTTTTCTGCGAGCCAGCCGGACAAGAAATAGATAGTTAACGGAAAACCATACATTTCTGTAAACAAAGCAATGACAAAGGCTGAAAAAGCACCCAGGCTGCGCCAGTCTGTTTTTGTTTGCGGCTTGGTAAAGCTGAACGCAAAGAAAATGAAAATGGCTGAATTGATAACGACTAACGTCCAGAGCCCGTAAGCGGAATCACCGTGCATGTATGTTCTCCCTTGGTAACGTTATTCTAATGATGATGGCGGTGCTGGCTTTCCTTGCGTCCGTCTTCCAGTCCCTGTTGATAAGCATCTTTCTCGGATTCATCACTATGATCAGTATGATCTCCGTGCCCCCCGTGTCCGCCGTGCATAAAGAGATGCATTAACGGACACAACAACAGAATCAGGAAGGGTAAGAATTGAAAAAGATGCTCGCGGTGCTCCATCAGCAGAAAATAGCTGACGGCACCGATAAGCCCCAAAGCCGCCAGTCCTTTGGGCGTAAACCAAAAAGATTGTGATTGCTGAGCCATGATGACCTCCGACTAATTAACGTTGATTTTCGCCCGTTTCAACAGAATAGAATTGCCGATAACGGAGAGCGAACTGACCGTCATTGCAATGACACCAATCATCGGGTGTAGTAACCCCACCGCAGCGACGGGGATTGCCGCAAGATTGTAGAACCAGGCCCAAAACAGGTTTTGTACGATTTTTCTGAAGGTTGCCCGCGACAAGAGTATGGCTTCCACCAGCTTGGTTAATTCGCCTTTGACCAGGGTGACATCGGCCGCTTCTATTGCCACATCAGCACCCGCACCTATCGCAATCCCGACATTGGCTTGCTTTAACGCAGGTGCATCGTTAATGCCATCGCCCACCATGGCCACACTGTTACCGTATTTAGCTTGTAATTGTTTAACCGAGTCCACCTTTCCTTCGGGCAACACATTGGCCAATACTTGGTCGATACCCACCTGATCCGCCACATACTTGGCGGTTCGTTCGTTGTCTCCAGTCACCATGACCACATGGATATTCAGTTCATGCATGGCTTTAATAGCAGATTTGGAGTCTTCTTTAATGGTATCCGCCACCGCGACAACACCTGCTGCCTGTTTATCGATAGCAACGAGCATGGCGGTTTTACCCTGAACTTCGAGTGATCTTAAGGTCTCATCCAGTTCACCCAGATCGACACCCTGCTCACTCAGCAGTCGGCGACTGCCCACGTGGACGAGTTGACCATTGACGACCCCTTCTACACCGCGCGCGGTGATAGACCGAAAATTCTCCAAAGGGGGAATGTGTAATTGACGCTCTTTAGCGCCTTGCACAATCGCTTGCGCCAAGGGGTGCTCTGAACCAGATTCGACCGCTGCCGTGGCAGCTAACAATACCTCACTGGAAAAGGCTGATGTGGGTATCACATCGGTGAGCGAAGGTTTACCCGCAGTAATGGTGCCTGTTTTATCCAGTACTACGACTTTTATGTCCTTTAGAGTTTGAATGGCTTCCCCTGAGCGAATTAACACCCCTTTTTCTGCCCCCATGCCGGATCCGACCATGATGGCGGTTGGGGTGGCCAGGCCTAAGGCGCAGGGGCATGCGATAACAAGCACAGCAACGGCCGCCAGTGTAGCGGCAATTATCGGACTAAGTGACGGATCTACCCAAGGGAGAAACGTGGCGCCCCATTCCAGTATCGGACGAAACGTATCGGCAAATACTATCCAGGCCACGAAGCTCATTAGTGCGATTGCAATCACCGCGGGAACAAAGCTCGCAGTGACTCTGTCAGCGAATTCCTGGATCGGCACCTTGGAACCCTGCGCCTGCTCAACCAGTCGGATAACCTGGGATAAAAAGGTATCCGCACCAATCTTGGTCGCCTTAACCTTTAACAGCCCTTCTTTGTTGATGGTGGCACCCAGAACCAGGTCACCCGGCCCCTTCTCTACCGGTACTGATTCACCGGTAGCGATAGACTCATCCAGATGGCTGTTCCCTTCCACGATTTCGCCATCGGTCGGCACTTTGCCTCCGGGTTTGACGACCATTACATCGCCGATGATCAATTCTTTAACAGGCACTTCCAGCTCAGTGTTGTTTCGAATGATAATGGCTGTTTTTGCACCCAGATTGATAAGTCGCTTGATTGCCTGCGATGCACGGCCTTTTGCGCGCGTTTCCAGGTAGCGGCCCAGCATATGAAACGTCATGATGGTCGAGGCCATTTCGATAAACGACGTCATGGGATAGAAAAAGCCAATTAAGCCAATAAGATAGGGCGGCATGCTGCCTAGTGAAATCAGCACATCCATGTTGGCAGTTCGATTCTTGAGGGAGCGCCAGGCTGATCGGTGAGTGGCTTTCCCGCCTCTAAAAAACACCACGGGGAATGCCAGCAGCGCTACGATTGCCAGGTAGCCGGGTATAGGTTGCCAGAACATCTCCGGTATCATCAGCAACATGATGATCGTTGTTGGAATCGCGGCAAACCACAGGTTGCGCCACGCCTGCGCAAGGTATTGCTCTTCTGCGTCCTCCGCTGCCTGGTGCGAGTCGCTGGAGGCGCTTTCAATGCTGGCCACATCATAGCCGGCCTTTTCCACCGTCGCTTTCAGTGCCTGTCGGTCCACCAGTCCAGGATCAAAACTCACGGTCACTTGATGATTGGCGATGTTGGTTTGAATATCCACAATTCCCTGTAGCCGTTCCAGGGATGTGCGCACCAACCCGGCACAGTGGTTGCTTCCCATCCCGGGCACCGTCATCGCCACCTTTTGTGCATCGCCATTGAGCGATAACTGGGCATCAGCAACGTCATAACCCGCGCTTTCCACCGCGATTCGAATCTCATCCAGATTCGTCTTGTTCACATCAAACACAATATCAACCTGGTGGCTGGCGATATTCGTTTGAATCGTGGCAACGCCCTGTAATCGTTCGATCGAGGTCTTGACCAGGCCAGCGCAATGATTGCTGCCCATACCGGGTACAATGAGCTGAGCTGTCGCATTCTGGCCGCTTTGCGAAGGTTTTGAAGTATCGCGATTAGCCTGTGGTTTCGGGTGAGTGCCGGCGCTGTCCGGTTTGTCTGCGCAGCAGCAATTCTTTGAGTTCATTTCTTTTTCCGTTTTCGGTGTTGCCATGCTCAATTCCCCTCGGCAAACTCTTCGATCAAATGACAGATCATATGGCCTGTCGGTGCTTTGTCCGGTTTCCTACTCCACTGTGTTACAGCCTCCTGCATGCGGTTTCGAAGCCTTTGCGTCTCTGAAAATCGCTGCTCGGTCTCATGGAGGCGTCTTTCTATCAGCCGCCTCACCGTAGGACAGGGTGATCTTTGCCTGTCCGCATGAGCGAGAATTTCCTTGATGTCGTCCACGGAGAAACCCAGTTGCCTGGCGTTCAGTACAAACCGCAACCGCCTCAGATCCTTATCACTGTATATCCTGTAGCCATTAGCACTATCCTTGGTCGGCCTCAATACACCTATCCGTGTGTAAAACCGCACGGTTTCCGCC
>CAXHEX010000055.1:0-4076 GCA_964016105.1 uncultured Ketobacter sp. | reverse complement strand
CTCGATTAACTATGATAGGATTTCAGCGAAAAGGGGCTTTGTTCTTCCTATCCTTCACAGGCAGGATCATTCTACGACTGTTTTGAAAAGGCGTCCCAGCGCTACTCGGTGCCGATCGGCCTGCTCTATGCCATTGCCAAAGTGGAATCCAACTTCAACCCCGTGGCACTCAACACCAACACCAATGGCTCCAGCGATTACGGCATCATGCAGATCAACAGCCGCTGGTTTGAGGTATTGGAACGGGATTATGGCATCCCCCGCAGACAGGTCATCGGTAACACCTGCACCAACATCCATGTGGGCGCCTGGATTCTTGCCAATAACTTTGTCCAAAGTGGACGGGATTGGAATTCAGTGGGTGCCTACAACGCTGGCTTTTCCGAACGGAACGAAAGCATCCGGCAAACTTATGCATTCAAGGTGAAGCATTACTACCACTACTATCAGGCTTACTTCGACCGACAACAAAAATAGCCCTTGTGGCTACGATTGCTGCGCCGCAATACGCACCTTTCCAAATTGGCGTTCCATCAGCGCTTCAACATCTTCCACACTGAGCGGTTTGGAAAAGAAAAAGCCTTGCGCACTCTGACAGCCCAAGTTTAATAAGGCATCGGCCTGATCCCGGGTTTCAACACCCTCGGCCACCACATCCACGTGCAGACCTTTTGCCAGCGCCAACACCGCCGCAATAATCGCGCTACCTTGGGGGCGATGAATCTCGTCGACAAAGGTTTTATCGATTTTCATCACCGTCAGCGGCAGCTGTGCGAGATACCCCATTGAAGAATAACCGGTACCAAAATCATCCAGCGCCACGCCACAACCGTGATCCCGAATGGACGCGAGCATATCGATATTTTCCTGCGTCCGCTCCATCAGCAAGCTTTCGGTAATCTCTACCTCCAGCCAGCTGCTTTTCACGTTGGCGTCCTGCATGATCTGTATCAGTTCATACATCAGATTCTGATCCTGTAATTGCTGCACCGAAACATTCACAGCAATTCTAAAATCATCACCAATATTATATTTGTCGTGCCAGATTCGCGCCTGGCGGCAGGCCGTTGTAAACACCCAGCGCCCTATCGGGGCAATCAGACCCGTTTCTTCGGCGATAGGAATAAACTGCGCAGGCGACACCAACCGATCACCCAGCTTCCAACGAATCAAGGCCTCTGCACCGATAATTTCACCCGACTGCAAATTGACTTTCGGCTGGTAGTGCAGAAAGAAATCCATATTCTCGACGGCACGACGCAGATCCAGCTCCAGCGCCATGGATTGTTCAACCTGGGCCCGTATACCGTGTTCAAAAAACTTGTAGCGGTTGCGTCCTTCGTGCTTGGCCTGATACATGGCCATATCGGCGTTTTTGATCAGTTCGTTCGCGTCCTCGCCCATGCCAGGATAAATCACAATCCCGACACTGGCACCGACATAGATTTCCTGACCGAAAATTTCAAACGGTTTTGACAGGGCGCCAATAAGCTTTTCCGATATACGCTCGGCAGCCTGCTCCACGTTTTTACCATTAACAATGATGGTAAATTCATCGCCGCCCAACCGGCACAGTATATCGGTGTCGCGGATGCAATCGGTAACGCGTTTAGCCACATCCTTCAGCAACAGATCACCCGCATTATGGCCCATGGTATCGTTGACCTGCTTGAACCGGTCCAGATCCATAAACAACAACGCAAATGACTGCTGACTGTGATTGCTGAATGTAATGGCGTTATTCAGCGCGGTAGAAAACAGATTGCGATTACCCAACCCCGTCAGCGCATCGTATTGCGCCATATAATTGAGTTTTTCCTCAATCTTTTTACGCTCGGTAATATCCTTGAAAACAATAACCACCCCATCAAATCCACCATTGGGCATGTGCGTGGGGCTGGCCGTGTATTCAACCGGCAGCATCCGGTTAGCATGCGTGCGAAACACGGCAACATCGGTATGATACGCCTGCCCTTTCGAGCAACTCTGATAGATTTTTGAGTCTTCCCACACCGGTAGATCGTTATGCTGGGCCGTGATAATGACGTTGCGCAAAATGTGTTTGCCAATCAGATCCATCGAGGAACAATTCAATACCAGTTCCGCCGCCGGATTCACAAACGTAATCACACCATCCGCCGACAGACCAATTATCCCTTCGCCAACAGAACGCAACAGTATTTCATTGCTGGTTTTGAGTTGCCGTAGCTTGTTCAGTGCATCTTCCAGTTGCTGCTGGCGTAAATCCATCTCCAGAAAAACACGTACCTTGCTCAGCAACACAAAAGGATCATAGGGTTTGAAAATGAAATCCACCCCACCACTTTCGTAACCCTTGAAGGCGTACTGCTCATCCTTGTTAATGGCCGTCAAAAAGATGATGGGGGTTCCACGAGTCTTGGCACGCTGCCGCATCAGACTGGCGACTTCAAAGCCATCCATCCCCGGCATTTGCACATCCAGCAACACCAGCGCCACATTCTGTTTCAGCAAAATCGACAACGCTTCCGGCCCCGACGTGGCCGAAATGATATTGGCATCCACATCTGCCAGTGTCGCTTCAAGCGCCACCAGATTTGCCTTTTGATCATCAACTATCAATATGTTCTGTTTCACTTATCAATCTCCGCAACTGATAGTGAAGCCAATTGCGCGGCCATTTCCTGCAATGTCATCAACCCATCCACGGCAACCGCCTTGGCAGCCGCATCCGGCATAACGCTCACCGATGCCTCGTCCGCGCATTGAACCAGGACTCGACCGCCCTTCTGTTTGACACAAACACAGCCTTGGGCACCATCATGATTGGCGCCACTCAGAATACAGACCACCAGATCCTTGCCATAAACATCCGCCGCCGCTTCCAACGTCACATCAATAGCTGGCCGGCAATAATTGACCGGTGCATCACTGCTCAACGACAAAATTTTTTCCTTTTCCACCAGTAAATGATAATTGGGCGGAGCGACATACAGGCACCCGGCCTCAATCAACTGCTTATCGTCTGGCTCAATCACCGACAGATGCGTGTGGGAGCGCAACATCTGGGGCACGCCACTGATCCGGTTCGCTTTCTGGTGCAGCACCAATATGGTTGGCACCCTGTAAGTCGCAGGCAGCTGATGCAATATCGCCAACATGGCCTCGAGACCACCGCTGGAACCGCCAATCACCACCAATGTGTTGGCCATGGCGATTTCCGCGATCCATCAGTCAATTCGTTGAAACACTCGCACTTTGGCATCTACCGTCCTGAAACTCTGCGGGTGAGGGAAGGCGGAAAGCGATTCCTTGATGCCTAACCCCAGATAACCACCCATATCCAGACTGTCATAGAATAAGGTTAGCACCCGCGCCTGCAGTTCGCGGCGAAAGTAGATCAGCACATTACGGCAAATCACCAGCTGCATTTCGCCAAACACTTGATCTACAACGAGATCATGTGCCGTAAAGACAATATTTTTCTTGAGCACCGGATCCATCATAAAGCGCTCATAACCGGCGGATACATAATCTTCCAAACGATGGCGACCGCCACTCAGCTGGTAGTTTTCCCGCCCCGTCGCCCACTGGCGTTCGTGATAAATACCCTTGCGCGCCTGATCCAATACTTTGGAATTGATATCGGTTGCGTAGATAACTGCCCGTTCTGCCAAGCCTTCTTCCTGCAGCAGGATGGCCATGGAATAGGCTTCTTCGCCAGTGGAGCAGCCCGCATGCCAGATTTTGATGAACGGATGACTGCGCAAATCAGGAATCACCTGCTCGCGCAAGACGGTATAGAACGACGGGTCACGGAACATATCCGTCACATTGACAGTCAGGCCGCGAACGAAATGCTGGCAACGCCCAACATCCCGAATCAGTTCGTGTTGCAGATCGGCCACACGATTGAATCCGCTGTCAGCCATGTACCGCCCAACCCGACGCCGCAGCGATGCACGGGAATACCCGCGAAAATCGTAGCCCCATTTCAGAAACAGCGCATTCAGCAGGCACTCAACATCAACTTCAAAATCGTCGAGCACCTCCTCGGGAGGATGGGTCGCCATCACTGCTGTAACCAGAGTTTGACA
>CAXHEX010000054.1:0-4090 GCA_964016105.1 uncultured Ketobacter sp. | reverse complement strand
CGTAAGCGCCCGATAAACCGCCTCTAGGCAAAGCCCCTTTTGATCTCTAACCTCCAATCACATGATCCCCAGGAGGTTGAAGATGAAATCACGTAAACGCTTAACCCAGGTGCAATGGAAAGCCCACATCGAGGCATGGCAACAATCCGGTGGCACTCAGGCCGATTATTGCCGTAAGCACGGATTGACCGACAAAGTGTTCAGCCTGTGGAAGCGACGCTTCCAGCGTGAGAACGTTATTGATGCTCCTCGCCCAACTCGTTCTAAGCCCACCACCACAGACTTCGTGCCCATAAAAGTAGTCTCACAATCAACCGGAACCGACCAGATTCTGTTACGCCTGCCCAATGGCATTGAACTCCAGCTGGCAGTCGCCACCTTCAATGGCCTAAATGCCAACGTGGTCAGCGACCTATGCCAGATTCGCTGATAACCGTCCCGCCGCACCTGAAAGTCTATCTGGGGGTAAAGCCGGTGGACATGCGTAAATCGTTCGATGGTTTGAGTGCCTGGATACACGACCAGCTGAAACTGAATCCCATGGCGCCGGTGCTGTTTGTGTTCCGCAACAAGCGAGCAGATCGCATCAAGTGTTTGTACTGGGATCGTAACGGATTTGCCCTCTGGTATAAACGCCTGGAGAAAGGCACCTTCAAATGGCCAAGAGGCGGTGAACAGGAGCTGTGTATCACCTCACAAGAATTAAATTTACTGCTCGATGGCGTTGATATTGGAAAGTTAAAGCGCTTACCCTCACTGTCGTTCAGCAATGAATTTTAATGGACTAGACAGACGATCATGCAAGCCAAACATACTTTAACCCGCGATGTTGATCAACTGCATACCCTGGTCTTTGAACTGCAAAGTCAGGTGAATGTGTTGAAGGATCAACTGAGCCTGATGAAGCATCGGTTGTTTGGACCCAAGCATGAAAGCGTCGATGTAAACCAGATACCGTTGTTCGAGTCTGATGAGGTACAACTGGTGCCGGTGGCCTCCCAAAACGAGGCCGTGCCGAAAGACACAACCAAGCCACTTCCGGAAAAACGCTCAGCACTTCGAGTACTACGCAGTCTTCCTGTTAAAGTAGAGATCGTCGATCTACCAGAACACCAGCAACACTGTGATTGCTGCGGCAGCAGCATGGCCGATATCGGCCAGGACATCTCCCGGCAAATCGAATACGTCCCTGCACAGCTGTATATAAAAGAGACCCATCGTAAAAAATACGCCTGCCGGTCCTGTGATCTGGAAATTCGTCGTGCACCCAAACCGTTCCAACCGATCCCCAAGAGCATGGCCAGCCCGGCTTTATTAGCGCATTTGATTGTCTCAAAATTTGCAGACCATCTGCCGTACTATCGACTGGAGAAGCGGTTATCCCGCTTGGGGATTACCCTGTCCCGCAACACCATGAGCGAATGGCTAATGCGCAGTGCAGACGCCCTGGATGCCCCCTATCAATCCCTGAAGCAAGCGGTCCTGGATCGCCATCATGTGTTTACTGATGACACCATCCTGCCCATGCAGAATACCGATCCCCTACGCAAAACCACCCTGAAATCCCGCATCTGGGTCTATGCCACCAATGATCAACGGGGCCCACCCATCACCGTCTATGACTTCTCCACCGGACGCCAACAATCTGCACCACACCGCTTCCTGGAAGGGTTTCACGGCCATCTCCAGGCGGACGGCTATGCAGGTTACCAAACCCTGTACGACAGTGGACAGGTAACTGAAGTCGCCTGTTGGGCCCACGCTCGCCGCCGCTTTGTGGATGCCAGCCGATTGGTGAAAACACCGGGCCGGGCCCATGAAGGGGTCCGTTGGATCAGAGCGCTCTATCGTATCGAGCGTCGGATCAAACCACTCTCTATAAATGAACGCTTCAAGGCACGGCAAGAGGACAGCACACCCTTACTGAAAGCCTTCCATGCCTGGTTACTACAGCAGTCCGCATCGGTGCTGCCCAAAAGCCCCTTGGGGGATGCCATCTTCTATGCCCTGAACCGATGGGAAGCCCTGACGGAATACTGTAACGCCGGAGAGCTGGAAATCGACAACAACCGGGCTGAGCGCTTTATGCGTCCCATTGCCCTGGGCCGCAAGAACTATTTATTCGTGGGCAACGAAACCGCAGGCCATGCGGCGGCCAAACTCTATAGCCTGGTGGAAACCTGCCAGGTCAATGGTATTAATCCACTGGCCTACTTAACCGATGCCCTCTGCACGCCGAATCCGGAGTGCCCGCTGGCTTGGCGGGAACGCCAACCCCACAGCTACGCTCTTTAACATTACGGACCAAACGCCTCTAAAAACGCATTCAGTTCCGGGTTGTCACGCTGGACAACCTGCTTGGTGGTGGGCAATGCCCCAGCGCCAAACAGGGATTCCAACGGACTATCAAAGTCATAACCCTTCTGTTGCGTCAGGTGCAGGTAGACCTTGGTGGTTTCAATGGATTCATGCCCCAGGATATCCTTTACCCGATGAATCTCCAGCCCGTTCTCAATAGCATGGGTGGCAAAGGAATGACGCAGGGTATGAGGCCCCACCAACTTATGGATCTCGGCCCGCTTGGCTGCGTTCTTAATGGCAGACTGAATGGTGCTGGCGTGCAGATGGTGGCGTCGGGTTTTATCGCTGCGGGGATCGGCGCTCAGCTTCTGGGAGGGAAACACATATTGCCAGGCCCAGGAGCTGGCGGCTTTGGGATACTTCCGCTCCAACGCATTGGGCAGATGAACTTCGCCGTAACCCGCCGCCAGATCGGTGTCATGTAACTGTTTCACCATGCTGAGATGCCGTTGCAGGGGCAGGATCAAGGCGGGATGCAAGGGCACCACCCGATCCTTGCTGCCCTTACCTTGGTGAATGTGTAAACGGGCATCGTGGAAATCGAGGTCCTTCACCCGAATGCGCAGGGCTTCACTCACCCGTAGCCCAACGCCGTACATTAATGAGGCTAACAGGCGATTATGACCTTGCAGTTCATACAGCAAGGCTTTCATCTCTGGTCGGTTCAGCACAGCGGGTAATTTACGCGCCCGCTTCGCCCGACAGGCATCTAGCCCCACCAGAGGTTTATTCAGCACGTGGCGATATAAAAAGATCAGTGCATTAAAAGCCTGGTTCTGTGTATTGACTGCAACGTTCCGATTCACAGCCAGGTAAGACAGAAAACCTTCCACCTCCGGCTCAGCCAGCGTATTGGGATGCTGATCCTGGTGAAACTTGATGTAGTAACGAATCCAGTAGATATAAGTCTTCTCTGTCTGATAGGCATAGCCACGGAGGCGAAGCACCCGTTGCACCTCATTCAAAAAGGGGGATTTGTATTGCATCGACCAGCCCTCAAAAATGCCAATATTATGTACATATATACAGTAGACAGGGGCTGCACAAACAAAGACCATAAATTTGGATATACCGGAACTTCCGGTATTTGCTTCCGGGATATACAGAAGGTTTCGTGAATTGCACCGTGGATATCTCGAAGGTTCCTGCATTTGCAGGCCTGGATATCTCGAAACCTTCGGCTTTTGCCAGATGAATTTATAACCTATACTGATGAATAAGTTATTTAAAACAAGGGTTTAGTAGAATGGGGCTTGGATATCACGAAAGGTTCGGTTCACTAAGTTGTTATGTGACCGTGATAGTACTTAATCCCCGCGTGAAAAAGTATATTTAGAAGAGATATGAAAGATGGAAGAAATAGATCTATTCAAGGTCTGGTTTGGTGGTTTGTTCGTACTAGTTCTTGTTTGGTTCGGACTCTGTTTGAAGTTGTTTAGAATTCTCAAAACAAGGCATCCCAATATATATCAATCTATTGGAGAGCCTAGCTTTCTTAACAATTCGATTTCTAATAATATACTGTTGGTTAAGTACCTCTTCAAACGAGAGTGGAGAGCAGTAGATGATGCCGATTTAAGTCGGCTATCCTATTTCTTGTTAGCATATTGGTGTCTTTATTTTTTATCTTTCTTTGGCTTCATGACAGCAGTGTTTATGGGGTATGCGAAATAATCATATAATCTATGTACAAGTGAGTTAGCACATAACAATTTGGTGCAGTGGAACC
>CAXHEX010000053.1:0-4714 GCA_964016105.1 uncultured Ketobacter sp. | reverse complement strand
TAATGCGCCAATGGAACGGTTTTTTAGAAGTTTAAAGAGTGAATGGCTACCCACAACCGGATACTCAAGTTTTAACCCAGCACAGGCCTTGATTACACAGTATATCGTTGGCTATTACAGCCCGCATAGGCCACATCAACATAATGGTGGTTTACCACTAAATAAAGCAGAGGCAAAGTGTAACCTTGTCTCTATATACCGTGGCCAGTTTTACTTGAACACTAGTTCAAGCTTTCGCTGCTTTTTTAACAAAAAGTCCAGGCATTTCCTTATAACAAAACGCTATAAAAAATAACCTTTATATTCTTTAATATTAAAGCCATAATAGCCATCCGAGAATTATCACCAAAGGAGTAACATCATGGTTCGAATATTGGTAATGGTTTTGGCTTTTGCCGCCAGTTCGCTGGTAATGGCTGAAAGTGACAGAACGCCGCCTCTGGTGGATGCCAGCTGGCTGGAAAGTAATCTTAATCGGAATAATCTGGTGGTGCTGGACGTCCGTTCCGGCATCGATAACGGTGGTGACCGCAGCAGCTTTCAGAAAGCCCACATTCCTGGAGCCATATACAGCAGCTACACAGGGGATGGATGGCGCGAGAGCAGGGACGGAGTGACTGGGCTTTTGCCTCCTGTCACCAGCCTGGAGCGTCTGATTGGTGGTCTGGGAATCAGTAATGACAATACCGTTGTGATTGTGCCTGCCGGTACGGGTGCGACAGATTTCGGCAGCGCCGCCCGAGTATACTGGACCTTCCGGGTATTGGGTCACAATGACGTGACCATCCTCAATGGAGGTTTTGCCGGTTGGCAGGTCGAGGGACTCGAGGTTACCAGCGGCGAAGGTGACCGGCGCGCCGTTACCGAATTCAGGGGTTCACTCCAGCAGAATTTGATCGTGTCCCTGGAAGAAGTAGATGCGGCCCTTGGTGCTCAGGCTCAGCTGGTGGATGCGCGCCCTTCGGATTATTTCCGCGGTGAGAACCAGTCACCAGCAGCGAGGGCGCCGGGCACAATTCCCGGTGCACGAAGCCTGCCCCATGCGGATTTTTTGGGTGAACGCGGTCACGTCTGGTATCTCAACCAGGCTAGTATCAACCAACGGGTAAACCAGGCTGAACTAGACCCTGCTACCCCCACTATTTCCTTCTGCAATACTGGCCACTGGGCCGCCACGGACTGGTTTGTGCTGAGTGAGCTAGCAGGGTTTGAAGAGGTTGCACTTTATGACGGTTCAATGGCGGAGTGGTCCCAGGACAGCAACCGCCCGCTCCAGGTTGCCAAAAAAGGATTGGCTAAAGTCCTGGACTGGTTTAACTAAGTGGGGAAGCAATGACTGATTCTGTAGTTCTGCAACCTAGTCATAAACAACCGGGCTGGAAGGTGGACCGCTTTATTGTATCAACCGCGCTGGTTGGCTTTGCCCTGTTGGGTGGGCTAATCTGGTTAGAAGCGGCGCCATTCATGGTGGCACTTTTTGCGGTGGGCACGGCGCTTGGCATGGCGCTCTATCACGGGGCTTTTGGTTTCACTGCTGGCTGGCGCAACCTTGTGGTCAAAAAGCGTGGTGCCGGCATGCGGGCCCAGTTACTGCTGTTCGGCGTGACCTCACTGATCATGGTGCCCATGCTTCACAGTGGCCAGGAAGGAATGGTGGGTGCGGTGGCGCCGGTAGGTATCTCTCTGGCTGTGGGCTCTTTCCTATTCGGTATAGGCATGCAACTGGGTGGTGGCTGTGGCTCCGGCACCCTGTTTACTGTTGGTGCCGGGAATATGCGGATGGGAGTGACGCTGGTGTTTTTTATCACTGGTGCCGTTCTTGGTTCCATTCACCTGCCCTGGTGGCTGGATCAGCCAGGGTTCGATCCGGTGCCACTGGTCAACACCTTCGGCGTTAGCGGGGCCATCCTCGTTCAACTTGTCGCACTCGGGCTGATTGCCTGCTGGGTCAACCGCATTGAGCGCAAGGCCCATGACTCTATTGAGCGGGATGAACTGCTGTGGAAAAGCCAAGACCATGGCGTGCTGAGAACGTTGCTCAGTGGCCACTGGCCATTTACCTGGGCCATCCTGATTCTGGCTGCCGGTAACGCATTGACCCTGGCCATCAGTGGCGCACCTTGGAGTGTTACCTTCGCCTTTAGCGTCTGGGGTGCTAAGGCTCTAGAAATGGCGGGTGTGCAGATGTCCCAGTTCGAGTTCTGGCAATGGGACTACCCGGCTATGGCTCTAAAGGATTCAGTGCTTACCAACATCCCATCGGTAATGAACTTTGGATTGCTACTGGGCGCCATGCTGGCGGCAGGCCTGGCCAGCCGCTTCAATGAATCCAACCGCAACAGACCCAAAAGCCGGCAGCTTCTGGCCGCAGTAGTGGGCGGATTGCTGCTCGGCTATGGCGCCAGGCTGGGCTTTGGTTGTAACATTGGAGCGCTGTTTTCTGGCATTGCCTCGGCTAGCCTACATGCTTGGGTATGGTTCGCTAGCGCCTTCGTTGGGTCGTGGATTGGTATTCAGCTACGGCCCTGGTTTCGGTTACCAAACTGATGAAGGGGTCGGAAAGTATGGAGCAAGCCTACAGCCGCACCCGTATCCTGGTGGTGATGGGGATTATTCTGGCTCTGATTCTGGTAGATCATTTGAACAGCCCAACTTTTGCATTCAATTCTGGGCAGGGTAATGTGGAAACTGCACTGACCCAGCGGGACGAAACAGCCTGTGCACCCTGCGGTGCACCATGCCCGTCAACACGGGATTGAATGCCTAGCATACGGTGTTTGGTAAGGTGCCAACGCATTGGGGACGGTTCCATTATTTTTCTGTGGGGAGGGCCTGTAATTTTTATCAAAATCTTGTGCACTGAAGACTGAAGTTTTCGAACTTTCTGACCCGAGAAGGGATCAAAAACTGTGGAATCCATTTATTACTTTAGCAGTGTATTCAAGTTCATTTAGCATGGTGCGAGCAGTATGTCTGAAGCCATGGCTTGTAATGAAGCCTGTGCCAGAGGGTTCACCTGTTCTAGGGTCTATCATTCGTCTAATGGCGCTGGTGGTTGCACTCTCACCAATGTGCTTGTTCTTTCCTATGCCGATGGTTGAAACAAACACTCACTCTCGTTTACCAATGTGCTGGTGTGCTTCTTTTAGGATGGCTAGGACTCATTATAATAGTACCACTTTAAGCTCCTTGCCAATTGTCATGGCTTCTTTAGGTAGGGTCATTAAGGCCGCTTCAAAATTAATCTACGCCACTTCATCAAACGGATTTTTTAGGTCTCAAAAGGCCTAATGGAATAAACCTTAATGCTAAAGTGATGGCAGTATCACGGTTTGGGTCTGGCTTATGGATCTTCTGTAGTAATACTGTAAAGTCATCGGTGCTTGTAATATAACCGAAGTTAGATTTAGTTTTGCTATCTGTTGCAGGCATGAGATCGTTTAATCCATTGGCAGGGTCGCTTTCACTATCACCTAGTACCAGTACTTCATTAAATACCTTACGCAGTATGCCAGCCATACGAACGGGTGCTTTCCCCTGCTTCTCCAGTCAGTCATTTTCTCCATGATTTTAAACAGGTCCCTAGTCGTATGCTTTGTAAGACACAATACTCGGGAGGGGCACCGTTAACCTAGGCTGATTGATGAACTATTGACAGCCCCATTCTAGGAATTATTTCTAAAAATTAGTTGTTAAATTATCAGTATTGAGAATATTTATAAGAAACAATAAATATGAAAATAATTGCCACTGGCATAAAGATTTGCTCATTGTTTGAACGCAAAATTATCTACTTATAATTGATTCGACATTGATGCCGGGATGCTCGTACCAAAGCATTAAATAATAAAAAGCTGACTTAATGCTTGATTAATGCAAATAAGATCGATTATCATTCGTAACTGAAATACGACAATTTTAATTTTGAGGTCACCCATGAACTTTATAGTCAGATTAAGAAACCTTACTCTTTGGATGTTGTTTCGTGCTGCGCGCCCACTTATTTTTTTGATGGAGCCAGAAAACGCACATTCTGCGTTCAAACGTGTAGGTTTATTTTTAGGAAGTAACCCTATCACGCGAGGGTTTTCATCACTGATGTGGGATTACAACCACAAGAGTCTAAACATCGAAGTAGATGGAATTAAATACCGTAATCCGGTAGGTTTGTCAGCTGGTTTTGACAAAGATGGTGAGCTAACAAAGATCTACCCCTCAATGGGCTTTGGACTGGCAGAACTTGGCTCCTTTACCGGAGAAGTCTGCCCGGGAAACCCCGGACGCAGACTATTTAGGATGGTAAAGTCGCGTGCTATTGTTGTTTGGTACGGCCTAAATAACCAAGGCTCAGAGAAAATAGCCTCGAGGCTTGCCAAGGTAAACTTTGGACGACTCAGGGTTGGGATCAACGCCGCTAAGTCCAATGTTACTCCAGAATTCGAGTTGCAGGAGTCAATTAGGGATTATCTGAAAACGATGACCCTGTTCAAAGATGTTGGAGACTACTTCACCATTAATATTAGTTGTCCAAATACGCAAGATGGCGAGCCGTTTGTGGATGAGCACAATTTGGACGCATTGCTCGGCGCAGTAACCCAACACATTCGTCCAATTACTGATAAACCGATCTACGTGAAATTGGCAGCAGATATTTCAATCGCTGAAATTAATATTATTGTAGATGGATGCGTCAAACACAATATGGAAGGGTTTG
>CAXHEX010000052.1:0-6134 GCA_964016105.1 uncultured Ketobacter sp. | reverse complement strand
CGCTGTTCCTCGGCGGCAAAGGCGCGGCTGAACATGTCCTGGAACGTTCGATAGGACGGAATGATTAAATTCTGGTGATCGAAAAACGCGAGCAACTGCCGGAAAGCACTGTGCCCTTTGGGGTAATAGCGTAATAACAGACCGATGTGGGATTCTATTTCAGCTCTAAATTGAGGCGACCAGCTTCGGTAGTCGAAAAGTGACAGTATCGCCTGGCGTTGCTTACGCGAATATTCACGAGAGAGGTTTCCGGTGAACTGTGCCGCATCTGCACCGTTGTAATAGGTTGCAACGATATATTCAACATCGGCACTGACCTCATCGAGCGAATAGTTAAAAAACTGCTGCTTGGCCTTGAAATAACCCAATTGCAGGATGAAGTGGATACGGGTCTGGGTATTGCGAAACTGCTCAAGCGCGGCGCGTTCTGTCGGACTTAATGAAAAATACAGGCTTTGTTCATGGGTATTGAATTCTGGGCGAGCATATAACTCTTCGACTTCCGTGCTGGATAACAGCTGAATACGTTCGATATTTTCCATAGCGAGTGCCGATTCAATGCGGCCCGATCGTCAGCCACATTTAAATCACCTCGCGCCCATCCAGGTGATTCACTGGCACCATCCGCTTGTGCAGGACACCAAACACCACCAACTGCTGCGCATGAACCACGTAATAAATGACATGACTGATGTGGGGGAAGCTCAACACGTCCTCCCCTACATCCGGCCTGGGCTTTCCCAGGGACGGGGTTTCAGCCAGCAGGTGAAGGGTTTGTCGGAGTTCGAACAGGTATTTCTTCGACTGCGCTTCTCCCCATCGGTCTAGGGTAAAACGACGAATGTCGATAAGATCGGATTGAGCATCCGGGGTTAAGCGGTAATTTGACATGGCGTATTGGCGGGACTAATGATCCTTGGGAACATCGACAATGCCATCGGCGATCCCCTGTGCCAGCATTTCCATGAGTTTGGCAAAACGATAAAAGCCATCGTATTGCTGACAGATGTAATCCATTTGGATGTGAGAGGTGCTATCCATCACCCGTTTGAACACATCCATGTAGTCGTAGCAGGTTTGCAATAATTGCTCATCCCCGGCTTCGGTAAGAGGAAACCGGAGGGCGTGGTCATGGATGATCTTTACCATCTGAAGTTGTTCTGCATTCAGCTCGACAGCAGACATTTTTCTTCCCCCAGAAATTTTATCGTCTAGTCGTGGTGACCTGATTCCAAATCATTAAAAAATGCTTCACCATCAACGGTGTTACCTGCTTTGATATCAGCTTTGGTCTGAGTGGCCCTCGACTGCAACAATCTCAGCTTGAGCGCTTTAATGCTCTCGTACTCATCCATTGAGATAACCACAGCAACCGGTTTTCCGTTTTTATTGATCTGGATTGGCGCACGTTGCGCTTTTAGCAGCAGGTCACCAAACTGGGTTTTGGCTTCATTGGCAGAAAGTGTGTCCATGGTCTGGTACCTCACCAAATATCGTTCGATTCGTCCATAATATTCGAAACGAGCGATCTACGTCAATGCCTTGCCTCGCCTGTCTACACGGACATAGCCTCGAGCAGTTTCCCTGGAACTGGCCAGAAACTGCGCCATGAGCCCGACCTCAGTGAAAAATCGCCGAACAAGGTGGAATGGGATATCCAGGGTAGACGTGTGACTTCCAATGATCAGAAAACCAATGTTACCGCTTCGGATTCTGACTAGGTGGTCAGATTTTGCAGTATGCCGCACTGCTCCACCGTGCGGTCGCTTGAGCAACTGCGGCGCAACGCTTTGAGTTGCCTACGCAATTGCGTCAGCTCGGCAATGCGGTCTTCCACTTGTTGAATATGGGCGTCCATCATCCGATTCACCTTATCACATTGCGCGCCAGGCGAGCGTTTGAGCGCCAATAGTTGACGGATTTCCTTCAAGCTGAGATCCAGACTGCGGCAGTGTTTAATGAACAGCAACAGGTCGACGGCCGCTTTGTCATACAAGCGAAAATTTCCCTCGGTGCGTTGGGTTGAGGGCAGCAGATTTTCTTTTTCATAATAACGGATCGTCTGTATTGAGCAGCCGGTAACGCTCGCCAATTCTCCTATTTTCATAACCACCAATTTCACTCTTGATTCTATAGTGACTATAGAATTTAAACTGCATAACCAGGAAAAAACAAGAGCGTTTTAATATGACTGAGCAATGCTGTGCTAGCTGTAACAGCGATGCACGAGACAACACACCACAGATTTCCGATGGCACAAGCGTCGTCCAAGGCGGCTATGTTAGCGAGTATCATGTCTCCAGGATGGACTGCCCTTCGGAGGAAGGCGTGATCCGCATGGCATTGGATAGTGTGGAACCCAAAGTAACGCTGGAATTTGATACCCCCAATCGCATAGTGCGTATCTTTCATGGGGATAATGCCGATGTGATTGAGGAACGGATGCACTCTGTTGGTTTGGGCGCTACGCTTGAAATCACATCACCCGTAGACAGTGATGCCATCGCCCAAGCACATGAAGATGCACAACAGGAGGCACAAAAAGAATCGGGTATTCTGAAATGGCTACTCGCCATCAACGGCATCATGTTTGTCATTGAAATCACCATCGGCTGGTGGGCGCAATCCACTGGCTTGATCGCCGATTCCCTGGACATGTTCGCTGATGCCGCCGTTTATGGCGTGGCGCTCTATGCCGTTGGGCGCAGCACTCGGTTGAAACTGCGCTCGGCACATTTTTCTGGCTGGTTGCAACTGATGTTGGCGTTTGGCGCTTTGAGTGAAGTTGTGCGGCGGTTTATGTTTGGCAGCGAGCCAGCGTCCGTCCTGATGATGAGTATGGGCCTGGCTGCTTTGGCGGCCAATGTGTTGTGCCTTGTGCTGATCGCCAAAAGCAGGAATCGTGGAGCGCATATGAAAGCCAGCTGGATATTCTCCGCCAACGACGTGATTGCCAATCTGGGGGTTATCCTGGCTGGTGGCCTGGTCGCCTGGACCGGTTCCCGCTATCCGGATCTGGTGATTGGTCTCATTATTGGCGTCGTTGTCCTAAACGGTGCACGACGTATTTTGCAGCTGAAATCCTGACCGGAAACGGTTTTGGTGAACTTTTCTATAATATGATAGTCTATGGCAGCTAGTGTTTTGAACCTGACAACATAAGGGCTCCACATTTCACATGAACATCCGCCATCATTTAACTTGTCTACTGGCTCTACTGATTGCCCTGCAATCCGTGGCTGCCATGGCGGACGTTCACCAGCTTCATCAATTCGGGACGGAGCACTTGGAATTCGACCATTCGCACCAATCCAGTGCCACTGATACCCAAAACGACAATCTGCTCGCCAAGCAGACACCCGATCAGCCCGGACAGTCTGTATATGACTGCCACCATTGCTGCCATTGTCATGGCCACGGCTCTGTCGTTCTGATCGGAGCCACTTCACACTTAGCCGATTTATTCTCAGAAAACGGACAAGCCGACTATCAGGCCAACCTCACCTCTGGTATTCCCCCCTCTCTGTTTCGCCCTCCAATCGCCTGATCGCGCCTCAACAGCACGTCATCAGCCTCTGTAGCCTTGGGTTACAGCGAACAATTGGTATTTATTTTAGGGTGAAACATCATGAAACAGATCGCTATTGGGCTCGCGCTGAGCCTCGCGCTTGTCAATTCCGCTCAGGCCGAAAACAGCTTGCCTGAAATTGAAGTCGTCAATACCGACAACCAACGCTGGCATTTCCGCCAGGTGACCGTGAACCATACCGCCGCGGAGCTGACCGTCTTCGGACGGATGGATGCTCACCTGCGCTACGGCCTTCCCCGAGGCCATGTAGACATCGCAGCCTGGTCTGCTGATAACGGATTGATTGCGGAAACAACCACTGATTACTCACCGCGCCTTCTCACCAGACGTGCATCACGCAAGGGCGGCGTGCGTTTTTCTGCAAAGCTCCCCGCCTTGCCTGGTGATACCGTAATAAAGGTCGCCTTTCACCGGGATGAACCCCAACAACGGCAAAATCCGGTGCACGACCAAACCGTCGCACGCTGAATTTCAGGAGCATCAATATGAGACGATTTGACTGGCCCAGACGGGCCTTGCTGGGCGCGTGCGTGCTTTTTCTGCCCATGTTTGCTTACGCAGAGACATCGAGTTGGAGCGCCTGGCTCGCCTCCCAGATACAACAACACCCCGAGGTGCTTGCCGCCCGCGAGCAATTGCTGGGCTCCAACGCCAGCGCCGATGCGCTGGAGCAGCCGCTTTACAACCCGGAGCTGTCCACCGATTTGGAGCGTAATGGAGAGGAAGACAACTACCGGGTCGGCGTTCAGCAGACCATCGACTGGTGGGACAGACGGGGTGCAAGACGGCAGCAGGCGGGCTTTATGCGAAGCGCCGCCGAAGCGCTGTACCAGCAACAAGTGTTGGACAAAACCGCCGAGGCGCTTGCCGCACTGGTGGAGTGGCATGCCGCCAACCGCGCCGCCGCCATTGCCCAAGCGCAACAGCAGCAACTTAACGCCTTGCTCGAACAGGTGGATAAGCGCCAGCAGGCAGGTGATCTGGGCAGCATCGATGCCGAACTCACCTTTCTGTCCCTGTCACAGCAGCTGGCTCAGGTTGCCGAGGCCGAAGCCGCGATACAGAAAGCCGAAATCCGGGTTCGCGAGCTGCTGCCCGCATGGGCGCCCACGCGAGGCGGCATTCCTGATGATTTCTGGCCCTCCCAGCCAGACTTGACCTCGGATCAGGAGTTACTGCAACACCCGGCCGTAGCCAGCGCCCACGCCCGCTGGCAGTCGCTGAAGGAGGAAGCTGAAGTGACACGGCGTACCGCCAAGGCGGAGCCCACCTTTGGCGTCAATTCCGGTCGTGATGGTGGAGAGAGCGTTGTCGGGCTGACCTTCTCCATCCCGTTGAATGTCCGCAACAACTTCAGTGCAGAAACTCGCGCCACCGAACGCATAGCGCTGGAGGCCGAGGCTCGTTTTCAGGCTATCTACCGCAAGCAGCGCTTTGACTGGCAGGCTGCACAGGCCACCTGGCAGCGCTTTGAACAGCAATATCGCCGCTGGCAAGAGGTTGTTCAGGGTCGGGTCGAGAACAGCGCCGAACTGCTGAAACGGCAATGGCGCACGGGTGATCTGTCCACCACTAATTATCTGCTGGCCTTGAATCAACGCACCGAAAGCCTGCTGGCAGGCATTGAGCTGGAAAAGCAGACACGGCTTGCGCTCACCGAAGCACTTCAGCAATCGGGCCACCTGAACAACGCAACAAAGTCATCGACAGCGTCAACGAATTAAACAGGAATGATAAACATGAATAAAACACTGGTAGCCATTTTGGTGGCTGGTCTTGCGACCGCAACCGCCAGCCACGCCAAAGAATCTGAGTCTGAGCATGGGCAGGAAAAAGCGACAACGGCGGCACCCCATAGCGAACAGGATAATCATGACGATCATCGTGAGGAAAACCATAAAGAGCATGATGCGCATAAGCCTGACAGCGAGCACGGCCACGATGATCATGGCGACGAAAATCATGATGAACACAGTGCCCACGACGAGCACAACTCCGGCTCAGAACACGGGCATGAAGAGCATAGCGAGGGCGGTGACCACGATAATCATGGTGGGCATGGAGGTCACGAAGAAGCTACTTCTGCCTCACTGAACCCGGCGCAAATGACCCTGGCCGATATTCAGGTAAACCCACTGACTCCCAGAAAGGTCGATTATCAGCTTTACGCACCGGGGGAGATCCTTTCCAACGGCTACACCAGTTACCGGGTATCGCCCCGGGTGCCCTCCGTGGTGCTGCGCCGCCATGTCGCCCTGGGCGATCACGTCGAACAGAGTCAGCCGCTGGTTACTCTGTTCAGTGAAACCGTGGCGCAAGCACAAGCCAATTACCGCACGGCTTGGCCTGAATGGCAGAGAGTACAGGAACTTGGGCGCAAAACCGTGGGTGAGCAGCGTTACATCACGGCCAAAACCAACCTAGAAGCGGCACGGGCGACGCTGCTGGCCTACGGCCTTTCCGCCTCGGACTTGCAAGCGTTGGTCGCTTCTCAGCAATCTGTTGCATTAGGGGAGTATACCCTGCATGCCGAGATTGACGGCGC
>CAXHEX010000051.1:0-7515 GCA_964016105.1 uncultured Ketobacter sp. | reverse complement strand
ACCATCACCGCTGAGGTTCCCGGCAACTCCGAGTTTTTACCCGCGGAAGCTACCTACCAGCTCACCGTAAACGAGCCCCCTGAACCTGAAGATCAGCGTATTGTATTTGTGCCCGGTAGAGACGCTAACGTGGTAAACGGTGTTGTGGAAATTGTGACGGGTTCCAGCGCCAATGTTGTGCTTAATACCTCCAATGCACCAGGAACAGGCGAGATCACTTTCACCTACTCCAACCAAGGTGTAGCTGAGTTCACTGATGATGTTATCTCCGCCATCGACAATGGCACCACCACCATCACCGCCACTAAAGCAGCCGACGATAACTACAACGCCGCCACAGACTCCATTCAAGTAAGGGTGGTTGATCCCACACCCACTCTGGATCAACGAATCCGCTTTGTACCGTCCCAGCCTCTCACCATGATTGTGGGCACCACGGAAAATGTAGAACTGAATACCGACGATGCTCCCGGTGATGGTGACATTACGTTCAGCAGCTCCAATGAAAACGTGGCTCAATACGACGATGGCGTTATTTATGCCAATGGCATTGGTACAGCCACCATCACCGCCAACAAAGAAGCGGATGATACCTACCGAGCCACCAGTACTACCATAGAAATTACGGTGGTTGATCGTCGACAACAGGATGTTGAGTTTGAACGTGCAGGGCCACTTCGAGTCGCAGTAGACAATATCCTAGTCAATCCATTGATCATCAATGACGGTGTAACTGATGGCACTACCTATGCTAGCAGTAACACTAAAATCGCTACTGTAGATAACGAAGGCCAGGTAACCGGCGTATCACCAGGCAAAGTGACCATCAGCGCCAATGTTTCTGGCAACTCAGAATTTTTGCCCACTAGAGCAAGCTATGAAGTCACCGTTTACGGAAATCCCACACTGAAAGAACAGCAAATTCAGTTTGTGCCAAGCGAAACGTGGACTCTAATTGTAGGCTCATCGAAAAAAATTCAAATGGATCTATCCAACGCTCCCGGCTCAGGCGAAATTGTCATTCAAAGCTCAAATGACAAAATCGCTCAATACGACAGTGGTATCATCTATGCTAACACCGTTGGCAGAGCGACACTGAGAGCCATTAAAGAGGCCGACGCCGAATATCAATCGGCAACAACAACTGTCAATATTATCGTAATAGATAGGCGCGAACAGGATATAGAATTTGAGCGTCCAGGCCCCATCAGTACTCGGGTAGGAAACACCTTTTCTAATCCATTGATCGTTAACGAGGGAGTTCCGGATGGCATCACCTACTCCACCAGCAACTCAAAGATTGCAACGGTGAGTGACAGCGGCGAGGTTCGAGCACTGGCACAGGGAAACGTTACCATCAGCGCCCAAGTTCCAGGAAATTCCGAATACGAAGAAGCCTCGGCCAGCTATCGACTCACCGTTGACAACAGGCTAATAAATCCAGAAGTGCCCATTGGTTCGAATCCACCTGCTCTCGATATTACAAACTAAGGACCAGTCTGATGCGAACACTAGCGCGAAACTCCATGACAGTCATAGATCAATGTATAAGTGCCCTCAACCGGCTAAGATCACTGCCTGAGGCATTGAGCTCCACCATTTTTGTGTCGGTGGTTTTATTAACTGCCTGCGAAGCCACACCACCCGAGAGCTTTGATCCCAAAGCAAAAAATTTCCAGGTTACAGATTTTGAAATTGTCGACTGCCTTTTGCCAGGATTGATCAGACAGCTAGGCAACACCAGCTATCAGGCCGCAAGCAGGCCCACCCGGACCACTGCCGCCGACTGCCGTGTGCGAGGTGGAGAATATACTGCCTATGATCGAGCGGACTATCGCACAGCACTGAACGTCTGGTTAGCCGCGGCTGAAGCGGGCGATGCGGAAGCGCAAACCAATGTGGGTGAAATTTTTGAACGTGGGCATGGAGGCGAGCCAAATTACATTGCCGCAGCAAGTTGGTATAAAAAGGCTGCCGATCAGGGTAATACCCGAGCCCAATTTAATTTGGGAACCCTTTATGAGCAGGGACTTGGGGTTACAAAGGATAAACTCGCTGCCCTGAACTTATATCGTGAAGCCTGGGGCCTATCTGAAGACGATATCCTTTATCAGTCTGTGGCTTATCAAGAACAACAATCTCTAAGACAAGAACTGGAAGCACAGCTATCTAAGCGACAGAGGAAAATTGACCTGCTTAATCGCCAAATTGAACAACTCAAACAGGAAATTGATGCGCAAGCAAAAATCAGTCAGGAGAAATCACAATTACAGATTGATTTGGCTGAACTCCAGCAGTTAGTAGAAGA
This sequence comes from uncultured Ketobacter sp., assembly GCA_964016105.1. Taxonomy (GTDB): domain Bacteria; phylum Pseudomonadota; class Gammaproteobacteria; order Pseudomonadales; family Ketobacteraceae; genus Ketobacter. Next base: position 5,207 of record CAXHEX010000051.1, on the reverse strand, counting down.
GTTCAAGCAAGATAAAAAAGAGACAGAAACACAGGTGGCCAGTCTACCAAAAGTGCGCGAAGCCGTCGCAGTGATGCCACCAAAACCAACGGTTAACCTCAAACCGGCGGTGGCCAGCCCAGACAGAAAAGAATTTGGGAAATACTACGCCCTTGTCATTGGCATACAGGACTACGGGCGTTTAGATGATCTTACTACGCCGTACAACGATGCCAGGCAGGTGGCAACCCTTTTACAAAATCGCTACGGCTTTTCTGTACAGACACTACTGGATGCAAACAATGTGGAGGTAATGCAAGCCATAAACAACCTCAACAGTGTTATCAATGAAAACGACAATCTACTGATTTACTATGCCGGACACGGTAGCCGGATACAGGCTGGCGACTATGAAAATGGGTACTGGCTGCCCATCAATGCCGATCCCCCTCCTACCGATACTTTCTGGGTCTCCAACGAATTTATTACCCGGCACTTGGCGGTTATAAAAGCCAAGCGAGTACTGGTGGTGGCGGACTCCTGCTACGCTGGTCTGCTATCAAGCTCACCGGGGCATCTATTCACTGGCCTGGATCAATCCTATGACGAAAAGTACCTACGTTACAAACTGGCAAAAAAATCCAGGCTGCTACTGGCTTCGGGGACGGATCAACCAGTATTGGATAACGCCGGTGATGGTCATTCCATATTTGCTCGGGCCTTTATTGAGGTATTGAGCCACAACGACAAAGTTATCACCGGGCCTGAGTTATTTGTCCAAGTAAACAAGCAGGTCACCGAAAAAGCGCAAGCCACAGGGTTTGAACAGCAACCAGAATTCAAAGCCATAAAAGGTGCTGGCCACGAAGTGGGAGATTTCTTTTTTGTTCCCCAGTCCATTTAGCAGGCCGGTTTGCTCACCTAATCATAAGAGACACTCTGATGGTGAGCCCCACAAGGCTTCTGGCTTTGCATCATAGTGGGAGTCTGCATCTATCAAAGCAATAGACATGATTTATTTTACATATCATTTTCATACTGACAATATGGAGCCTCTATCAGCAAACATCCATGAGTGCTAAGCGAATTCAGGAGGCTCACATGAAAAAGACCCTAAGTTTTGCCATTATCCATATGGGTGTAGCCTTTACTGTAGGCTATGTGATGACAGGGAATCTGGCTGTGGGTGGCGCTTTGGCCTTAGTGGAGCCCATCTGCAACACCATCGCTTTTCACTTTCATGAAAAAATATGGAATCGTGCAAGTAAGCCACAACAAAGCACCGCCATGGCTTAATTCGTGTTCTTTGAGATGCACTACTGGATAGCCCAGACACCCTGTTCCATGTATAGTCTTGGGGTTGATCTGCTCACTTAGGACACAAAGGCTCGCCATGCAAAACAACTTTCTTCAACCAACTCTAAAGGGGGAATCCGTCACCCTGATCCCCCTGGAGTTATCCCACTTTGAAAAGTTATACCAAGCCGCATCGGACCCATTAATTTGGGCTGGCCATCCCAGTAAAGATCGCTACAAAAAGGACGTTTTTACCAATCTGTTTGAGGATTCAATGGACTCCAAGGGAGCCATGGTAATCATCGAGAATTCCAGCGGGCGATTTCTTGGTAGCACCCGGTTCTATAACTACGATGAGGCCAAGTCCGAACTCTGCGTTGGCTACACCTTTCTCATAAGAGAAGTATGGGGTGGAAAGACCAATCGCGAAGTTAAGACATTGGTTTTACAGCACGCATTCCAATACGTATCTACCGTGTGGTTTCATGTGGATAAATCTAATTTACGATCACAGGCGGCCATGAAGAAAATTGGAGCCACTCTGTCCCATGAGGAAGACGTGGAATTCAATGGGCAAGTTTCACGATATGTGTTTTTCAAAATGGAAAAGGGTGAAGAGTAATTGTAATTTTTCATTTCCCATAGAGCCTTGCAATGGCGATCAATTAGGATGAGATCTGTTAAAGCTTTACCAAAACATCTAGCACGATTCATGTTGTTGATTTTCATACTGGCAGCTGCATTGCATTTGGGCACAAGCTACCTAATAAATAGAGAACTACCAACCACAACGGAAAATCCGATTGCTGATGAGTTAAGTACGGCTTATTTCGCCTACGGGTCAAATATGTCATCCCGTTATCTATACAATGTCAGAGGTGTTTTGACTACAAATAGCCAAGCGGGTTCTATAGAAGGGCATGAGGTCAAATTTTTCGGACCCGGCAGCAACAAACTTGAGCCCGCGTTTAGTTACTTAGTTGAGAACCAAAACGAGACTGCATTTGGCGTGCTACATTACCTCGCAGAATCGGACCTACAACGTATAAGAAATTCAGAAAGTTCAAACTACCAGTGGGAGACGCTTCCGGTGAAACTGAAAAATGGCCAAGTGGTTGAAGCAAGAACACTGCTTAGACGAAAGGACGGCGAACCAGGAGTTCCGTCCAGGAGATATTTAGAATTACTAATAGAAGGTGCCACTGAGCATGATTTACCTGGCACTTACGTGGACACCTTGAGCTCAAGACCCTCAATTTACTTTCCAATAGCCTCGGAACTAGTGGGAGACGTGCTACAGCTGGTGGTAATGAAACAATCTCGCGTATTGGAATAAGGCGCCTACGGCCAAGGTAAGCACATTATTATTTTACGCTAAAAATTAAGCCTTACACTGTATTGCTCCATAACCCTGATTGTACTTTAGACTTATTTAGACTTCCCTACGCAAATGCATTTAAACTACGAATAGAAAATGATTCGTCAGCCTGGACAGAAGCCCTGGCTCATGACAATCACCTAAAAGAATTGAGATCACAATTATTGAAATTTCAAGCAACTCTACCCCAAGGCGTTAGTTTTAATCTACAGGAAGTGAAACCATGAAGGTTTACTGTGGTATTTCCTACCACGGCTTCGGCCACATAGCCCAACTGGCTCCTTTGATCAATCGACTTCATCAAACAAATAGGATAAGCGATCTAACCATACAGTGTGCCGCCCCCACCACGCTCCTACAAAGTTGGTTTAGGCCTGGCTTTACTCATATAGAACATCCCACTGATTTGGGTATCGCTATGTTTAATGCGGTTAAAGTGGACGTGGAGACCACCTACTCTGATTACCTGGCTCAGCACAACAATCGAGCTGAGGACATCACCAATTTAGAAGCCTACATACAACAGTCCAACGCTGATTTGGTGATCACCAACAACAGCCATTTACTGTCCAGAGCAGCCCACAACCTGGGTGTGCCTTGCGTTCATGTGGGATCACTGAACTGGGCCGACCACTTTATGGAATACTGCAACGGCCGCCCGCTGGCAGAAGACATATTTCAAACACTGTGTGACGATTACAACTGCGCCCAGACTTTCTTTCGATTGCCACCCCATATGCCCATGGACAATTTCAACAATGTGGTCAACGTGGGGCCAATTTGTCGAGTGGGTACTCGCATCAATCTTAAGCAATACTTTGGTCACAGTGAAGACTACCACTATATTTTGGTATCCATGGGCGGCATGGCTTATCCCATTGACTTTGATCATTGGAATACACCTGCAAATTTCTTTTTTGTATACGCGGGATCTGGCTGCGGACCAAATCAAATAGGCGTACATATCAACCAAACACAACTGAGCCACCAAGATCTGGTGGCCAGTTGCGACGTCATTATTACAAAGCCCGGAAATGGCACTTACGCAGAAGCCGCTTGCGTGGGTACGCCAATACTCTATCTGCCTAGAGAAGATTGGCCTGAAGAAAGCCACTTGAATCATTGGCAGAAGCAACGAGGGTTTTGCCAATCCATTTCAGAGCAGCAACTTCTAAAGGGGGAGTTAGAAAAAGCTATTCAACAGGCCATGACGTCACAACCCAAATTTCTGGAAAAACCCACAGGCATAGAAGACGTAATCCGCTACATAGCACCGTAATTTGGCCCTCCCCCCGCTTCTGGTGGAACCCAAGTAATATTGGCACTGGGATCTTTAATATCACAGGTCTTGCAGTGCAGGCAGTTTTGGCTATTTATCACAAACTTGCGTCCACCCTCTTCTTCAGTTATTTCATAAACTCCGGCGGGGCAGTAGCGCTGGGCAGGCTCTCGAAACTGCGACCAGTGAAAACCAAGAGGCAGCTCAGGGTCATGCAATTTTAAATGACAGGGCTGGTTCTCCCCATGATGAGTATTAGACAAATACACCGAAGAAAGCTTGTCGAAAGTAATCACGCCATCGGGCTTGGGATAACTGAGGGGTGCACTCTTATCAGCAGGCATCAAACATTGATGATCTGGTTGATCATCCTTTAGGGTATAGGGCAACTTACCCCTAAAAATGCCATAGTCGATAAAACTGAATATGGACCCCAGCATCATTCCCCATTTATGCATGGCGGGCGCCACATTACGAGCCTGGTTCAACTCGTCATAGAGCCAGGATTGCTTAATAGCGCTTTCGATTTCATCCAAGTCCTGCTGTTCCCGATTGTCTTTGATGGCATTAAACACCACCTCAGCGGTAATCATTCCGCTTTTCATAGCAGTATGGTTACCCTTTATTTTTGGGTAATTCATAAAGCCCGCATCGCAACCCAGCAACATCCCTCCGGGAAAACTCAATTTTGGGATAGCCTGCAAACCGCCTTTATTGATGGCCCGAGCCCCATAGGCAATACGCTTTCCGCCCTTTAATACTGCTGCCACTTTAGGGTGAGTTTTCCAAAGCTGAAGCTCATCAAAGGGGCTCAGGTGGGGGTTACTGTAGTTAAGGTCGGTTATCAAACCGAGAGACACCGTATTGTTCTCAAAATGATAGAGAAAGCCACCACCGCCTGTACCACTGCGGGATAATGGCCAGCCAAAGCCGTGAAAAACACGGCCTAATCGATGCTGGTCTGGAGGAATCTGCCACACCTCCTTAATGCCTAGACCATAGTGTTGGGTTCCTGTGTTTTCGTCCAGACGGTAATGGGCTATCAGTTGTTTACCCAAATGACCGCGGCAGCCTTCGGCAAACAAAGTGTACTTCGCTCGTAATTCGATACCGGGCTGATAGTTGGGCTTAGGATTGCTGTTTTGGTCTAACCCCATGGCGCCCGTTTCTATGCCCACCACCACATCATTTTCCAACAACAATTTTTCGGCGCTAAAGCCGGTGTAGATCTCCACCCCCAGTTGTTCCGCCTGTTCGGATAACCAGCCACATACC
>CAXHEX010000050.1:0-8137 GCA_964016105.1 uncultured Ketobacter sp. | reverse complement strand
TCTGTATGTCCTGGAAGTAACTATCATGCGCCTCTTGCCGAACCTCGACTCGCGTGTAACATTATAAAAGTCCACGAAGTCGAGCTTCAGTGATTGCCTGAACTCGGTTGGTTACTCTAAGCTCGCTGAAAATCCTCTTCATATGCCATTTGACAGCATCCTCCGTCACATCAAGCCGCTCTGCGATTTCTCTGTTGGTCATTCCGTTGCTTACACATTTTAACACGGAAAGCTGCTTTATCGTGATGGTTGAGTGGGTATCGCCTGATATTGGGCGCGTGCTGGAGCCCTCTGTCTTGAGCTCGAGTTCCTTTGTGGCTTTAGCCTCAGAGCTGCCGTCGTCTGGCGACTCATCAAAAAGATCATGATCAATGGGGCTAAGAGCAAGTAGCGCTTTTTTAATCCAGAGCCTTGTGAAGTGACAATTTAGATGTTCTGCAAGTAGGTTGGCATCAATAATTCTGCGCTTCGCTAATTTTGACGAGCCAAGGGCAAAGGCTGCCAATGCCTGGCAGTAATGGGCAGAGACTTTGGTTCTAGCGTCTGAAATCGTGCTGGCGCACTTTAGCGCTTGTTTGGCATATGTTTCGGCGACGCCAAACTGTTTACCAAGCTGCAGCCTATACATTGAGTTTACTAGGGCGATATGTGCCAGAATGGCCAGGTTTTGATTCGGCAGGAATGTCAACTCACTTGCTTCGGGGAGTATGGGTGGCTCTGGCTGCTCGCTGTTCAGAAGAGTAAACTCAGCTAGCTGAACTTTTGCCAGAGTTTTAAGGCGAGGAAGCTCGCGCTCGCAGGCGGTTGAGAGCACCTGTTCCAACAGGGCCATCGCTCTGTCCCGAAACCCCTGGTAGTATAATAATCGGCTATGGTTTTGTGTATATCCCCAGAGAATGTCGGTGACGCCATAATTCAAGGCAAAATCGAAGGATGCCTGTGCAGATTCGTGGTTAACCAGGTGATGGTTCTTTTCGTGCAGGATTTGCAATTCAAGAACACCAAACATCTTGCTTAAAAATATTTTTGGTATCCCAATATTTTCTGCTATTTCATTCACCTGACGCAACAGATGCATTGCCCGGGCTATGTCACCTTTAAACAATTCTGCCAGAATTTCTGCCGTTTTAAGCCAGATAAAGGCATAGTATTGATTGGATGACTGGTTGACGACATCCGCTTTGTGCAGTAACCGCTCAAAATCTTCAAAGCGGCGGTCACTGGAGGCAATGAATGCCTGGCACGTAAGCGCAGCACCTTTTCCGATTATGTTACGGTCACCAAAAGAACTAATCCATTTCTCACAGAGCGTCTGACTCTCCAGCAGTTCATCGTGTGTGGCTTTACCTATTGTGGTAACCAATTCCAGCCACCCTTCCTCATTGAGTTTGCTCTCTCCCCGATAAGTCGGATGGCGGGAAATCGCCAGTATTTCCTGTGCTTGCCGCGCTTGTTGGCAGAAATACAGAGTCCACGCGTACCCTATGCTTAAGGAAGTGGCTTTTTTTATCGTGCGGATCGGTACTTTTTCAAACCAAGTGCGAAGCACTTCGATTTCACCTTGTCGGACTGCCACGTCCAGAATAATGCTGTCACTGACCACGCGAGCCCAGCGATGGTCGTTGGCTTTCTGGGCCGCATGAATTGAATGAAGATGCTCATCCCTGCGCCAATGCCAGAACGCGACTCGTTTCAGTACATATGAGCGACGTTCTCGTTGGGTCGTGTTAAATACACTACGTAAATACTCTCTCAATACTGGATGCATGGCCATGCTCCCGCCAGAGGAGGGGATAGGAGAAAAAAGAGCAAATTTTTCGTTAAGAAACGAAATTTCCTGATCAGCACATTCTGTCTTGTAGACATAGTCATAGCACTCAGCGCTAATTTCCTCGAGCATCGCTGCGTTGCAAACAAACGTTTGTGCCTTATCGTGCAGCACGGACAAGAGGTTGTCCTTGAAATACGAGCGGGTTTCTGGCCATGACGCCGGAGGAAGGTTTGGGTTTGGCGTTTGGCACCTAAGCCTGACAAGTGCCGGCCATCCCCCGGTAGCTTTTATGGTTTTGCTGGCTTCGGTGTCATTGTTACCCAATAACTCACTAATCTCCTCTTCTGTAAATGCAAGTTCATCAGCACCATAGATCACAGCATCAGCCATCATAGACAAACGCGCCAGCGCGCCAGCGCTATCAGGAGCAATAAAAAATTTCACATTGGTAGGGGTTTCACAGATTAAGTCCTCCACTAGATTTGCGTTGTCGTTAGCTTCGTTTATTCCATCTAGGCAAATTTTTATCGTCTTTTTTGCATTAAGCAGTGTATCTCGAAGAGATTCTATGGTGTTGACGTCACTTGTTAAGGTGCGACTGAACTCAAGTCCTTTAATTTGATATAAAACCAGCTCAGCAAACAGCCTGTCAGTAACTTTGCAGGACTCAGGGTACGATCGCGTATTGATGTAAACGGCGGCCTCAGGTTCATGGTCGCGTGTGTTTGCAGCAAAAGCCACTTGTACAGATTTTCCATAGCCCGGCGGGGCCCGATACAGAACTACCTTGGATTCAGGCGCAGCGGAAGCTCTCAGGCGGCAGCGATCTAAACAGCCCTGAGTCAGGAAACGCTGACGAGCCCACATCCTATCCGACATCCTCCGGCACCAGTCTTCCGAACTATGGCGTGTCATAACAATCAAGCCTCCTGGTAGATGTTTAGGTGAAAACTACCCTTTAGAGTAGTTGTACGGTATCAAATCATAGGTGATCCTGCAAAGGACGCAAGCTAGTCCATTCGCCTGAATTGCTTAGTGTCGCGCAAATAAAAAGAGAAACTAACAAACTAATAACAACGAGGTGATTCTGATGTCGATGTCAGAAAATGTCTTAACGGAGTCTCCACAGGGTGATACTGATGCTGAAGTTTATGTGGACAGAAAGCGTCACTTTTGGATGCTTTCCGTGCTGTGGCCGGCGGCGCCTATTATTGGTCTTTATCTGGTATCCCAAACTGGATGGAGTATCTGGTACGGACTGGTTTTGATCCTTTGGTATGGCGCCATTCCCTTGCTTGACGCCATGTTTGGGGAGGATTTTTCTAATCCGCCTGAGTCAGTTGTGCCTCGCTTGGAACAGGATCGTTACTACCGGGTACTAACCTACTTGACCGTCCCCGTTCACTATGCAGCCATGATTGTGAGTTGCTGGTGGGTAGCCACGCATCCGATGAGCTTTTTCGAGTTTTTGGCATTGGCCTTTTCCTTGGGAATCATCAATGGTCTGGCTCTGAACACAGGCCACGAACTTGGCCACAAAAAAGAAACGTTTGACCGTTGGATGGCCAAGCTTGTCCTCGCCGTGGTCGGTTATGGTCATTTCTTCATTGAGCACAATAAGGGCCATCACCGTGATGTTGCTACGCCGATGGACCCGGCGACATCCCGTATGGGGGAGTCCATTTACTCATTCTCACTGCGTGAAATTCCAGGTGCTTTCAAGCGAGCATGGGATTTAGAGGAGCAGCGCCTCAGCCGTTGTGGAAGAAGTGTTTGGAGCCTAGAGAACGAAGTACTTCAACCCATGGTCTTGACCGTTGTGCTGTATGCTGCATTGTTGGCTTTTTTTGGTCCGCTAATGCTGGTTTTTTTACCTATTCAGATGGCCTACGGTTGGTGGCAGCTGACCAGCGCCAACTACATTGAGCATTACGGATTGTTGCGCGAGAAGATGTCGGATGGGCGTTACGAGCGCCAACAACCGTATCACTCCTGGAACTCGAATCATATCATGTCGAACCTAATACTGTTTCACCTGCAAAGACATTCCGATCACCACGCACATCCTACAAGGTCCTACCAATCGCTTCGAGATTTCAAAGATCTTCCTTCTTTGCCAACTGGCTACCCTGGAATGTTCCTGGCGGCAATGTTTCCCTCATGGTTTCGTTCGATGATGGACCACCGGGTACTGAATTGGGCTGAAGGAGATCTCGACAAGATCCAGATCGAGCCCGGTAAGCGTGAATTCTATGAGCGTAAATTTGGTGGGTCTGATCCTGAATCGGTCGATACAGTAGCAGCTAAATGATCGGCTAAGCGGAACTTGTATGCAGCGTTTACTTTATTCGCGTTGTAGAGTAAGGGCATCCGACGTACACTTGAAAGAGGTGCGCGTCTGGTGCTGCCATAATAAAGACAAAATAATAACGATTGAAAGGTTTGTTAAATGACAAAATATCAATGCCCAGATTGCGGTTACGTATACGATGAAGTGGTTGGTGATCCACACGAAGGCTTTCCTGCAGGAACGACATGGGAAAAAATTCCTGAAGACTGGGCTTGTCCTGACTGTGCAGTAAGAGATAAAGTTGATTTTATAGTGTTTCAAGAATCGAACTCGAAACCGTCAGCTTCTTCCCCCACCAATACATTAGAGGTTCGTCCTGCCAGCCAGACTGGGGCTGAGGAAGTGTCTCAGAAAGTAGCCGACGAACCCTCTCCTACAGCTAAAACTAAAACCAAGCGCAAGTCTAGGCCTATATCTTCAAAAACTTCGAATGACCCGGCGCATAAAGATGCCTACAGAAAGTGGGTCTGCGTTACTTGCAGCCATATCTATGATGAGGCTCTTGGAGATGAAGCCGAAGGCTTTGCTCCTGGTACTCGTTTTGAAGATATTCCAGACGATTGGTGCTGTCCGGACTGTGGTGCTACAAAAGAGGACTATGTCCTCTATGAAGACTAATGAAAATAACAACAGTCTCGTTCAGCAAGAGGGGATTTTATAATGCAGATTGCCACTCAGGCAGAGGTTGGGGTAACCAATGTGTCTGCTATTGATTCGATTAATTCAACGTTCGCAGCTCTACAACGGGCACAACTTGAGCGTCGAGGAAGTTTTACTTTAGAGGCTCGAATAGCACAGCTTGATCAACTGCGTGATTCAATTAAACGCTACGAGTCAAAAATCATTGCGGCTTGTGCAGCAGATTTTCGGAAGCCCGCACCAGAAGTCAAGTTAACTGAACTCCTGCCCGTGCTTCAGGAAATTCGGTGCACTAAACGCCACTTACGCAGATGGATGCGCCCCAAACGGGTGCCTGCATCTATCGGTGTGCTGGGTACAAAATCTTATGTTCGGCCAGAACCGAAGGGGGTGTGCCTCATTATTGCTCCGTGGAATTATCCCCTTAACCTTTCGCTCGGACCTCTCGTCTCAGCATTGGCTGCAGGGAACGGAGCTATCATTAAACCTTCGGAAATGACACCCCATACATCAAAGGTGATTGCAGATATTGTCGCCGAAACCTTCCCTCCCGACCTAGTTTCGGTGATTGAGGGTGATGCCGCAGTAGCACAGCGATTATTGGCTTTACCCTTCGATCACGTATTCTTTACGGGCAGTCCTGCGGTAGGCAAGCTGGTCATGGAGGCTGCCGCCAAGAACCTTACCTCAGTGACACTGGAGCTGGGAGGAAAATCCCCTACCATCGTGGGGCCAAGCGCCAACATAAAAAAAGCTGCAAGAAACATTGTCTGGGGGAAGTTTGCTAATAACGGACAGACCTGCATTGCTCCAGATCATGTTTTTGTGCATGCATCTATCGCTGAACAATTCAATGAAGCACTTAAAACAGAAATTAGGCGAGTCTATGGAAAAACACCAGAAGCCCAGAAATCGACTGCCGACTACTGCCGGATTGTAAATCAACGTCATTTTCAGCGGGTTTCAAATTTAATAGATGATGCCAAAGTTAAAGGCGCGAGAATACTTGAGGGCGGTGTTACAGATGCTGAAGATAACTATGTTTCTCCAACATTGATTTCAAACGTATCAAGCAATATGGAGATCAGTCGTGAGGAGTTATTCGGCCCGATTTTGCCCGTTATTGAGTTCGATGATATTGATTCGGTGATCAATAAAATAAATGATAACCCAAAGCCTCTGGCACTTTACGTATTCGACAAAAACAAGTCTTTTGCCCAAGACGTTATCGATCGAACCAGTTCAGGTGCTGTAGGAGTCAATCTTACCGTCGTGCATTTTTTACATCCGAACTTACCTTTCGGTGGCGTGAATAATTCCGGGATAGGGGCGACACATGGCGAGTACGGTTTCCGTGCTTTTTCACATGAGAAGGCGCTGATGGAGGATAAGCATTCTTTTATCCATCTTCTTTTTCCACCCTATACAGCCTGGATCCGGCGTCTTATCGACGCTGCTGTTCGTATTTTGAGCTGAGTATAATCATATAACAAGAGAACTATTATGTACGATTACATTATTGTCGGTGCGGGGTCGGCGGGCTGTGTATTGGCTAACAGGCTTAGTGCGGATCCTGCAAAACGGGTGGCGTTGCTAGAGGCGGGTCCAAAAGATAAGAATCCATTCATACATATGCCTATAGGCATTGCACTCCTGTCCAATAGTAAAAAGCTCAATTGGGCACTTGAAACCGAATCGCAAGAACATCTGAATGGACGCCGTCTGTTTTGGCCTCGTGGAAAAACACTTGGCGGCTCCTCATCAATTAACGCGATGGTCTATATCAGAGGTCATAAAGCCGATTATGACCTCTGGGGGAAAGCTGCCGGGTCGGACCTTTGGGGATGGGATCGCGCATTAACATTGTTTCGTCGGCAGGAAGATAATGAACGTTTAGGTCCAGATTCTTACCATGGCAAGGACGGTGAACTCAGCGTAAGCGATCTCAGATCAGTCAATATGTTGAGTCGAAATTTTGTTCGAGCGGCTCCCCATGTAGATCTCCCGATGAATTCAGATTTCAATGGGGAAATGCAAGAAGGGTTGGGGCTCTATCAGGTGACACAAAAAGATGGCCGGCGCTGGAGTTCAGCGCAAGCATTCCTTCGTGTCTCGGAGAACCGGCCGAATCTTGATGTGCTAACGGACGCACGGGTAACCCGGGTGGTAATGGATGACAACCGGGCGGTTGGGGTGACCTTTAATCAAGGGGGCGAATATCACCAGCTCATGCTCAGTAACGGGGGTGAAGTCATATTGTCCGGAGGGGCAGTTAATTCACCACAACTACTTATGCTTTCCGGAATCGGTGATCGCGAAGAGATTAGAAAGCAGGGGATCCCTCTCGTGCATCATCTTCCCGAGGTGGGTAAGAATCTGGTCGATCATTTGGATATTACACTGATGCACTCGGCGAACTCGCGTTTGCCAATTGGCGTTGCACCCAGCTTTTTGCTTCGGGGAGCGAGTGCACTTTTTGCCTATTTTTTTGCGCGACGTGGGATTCTCACCAGTAATGTTGCTGAATCCGGGGGCTTTGTAAAATCCGAGCCTTCGCGTGAGCGACCAAATGTTCAGTTCCATTTTTTGCCAACTTATTTGAAGGATCACGGCCGGAAAGTGATGGCGGGGTATGGCTACACCTTGCACATTTGCGATCTGTTGCCCAAGAGCCGTGGTTTCATTGGGTTGAAAAGCCCAGACCCGTTGAGCGATCCGTTGATTCAACCCAATTACCTGAGTGACCCCGAAGACATCAAAACAATGATTTCAGCTGTTAAATTTGGGCGACGGATACTCGGGGCACCGGCAATGGCTTTGCATAGTAAACGAGAAGTCATGCCCGGAAACTCTGTGTCCTCGGACAGTCAGATTGCAGACTATATCCGCGAACATGCAGAGACAATCTACCATCCCGTCGGCACTTGTCGTATGGGTGCAGATCTGGACTCAGTCGTTGATCCAGAACTGAAAGTCAGGGGGGTCGAAGGGCTGAGAGTTGTCGATGCCTCGATAATGCCCGGTTTGGTTGCGGGTAACACTAATGCCCCAACCATGATGATTGCGGAAAATGCAGCGGACATCCTACTGGGGAATGTCAAGGTTCAGGCTAAGTCGTGCACTGGAAACAATACTGACGCCAACTGTTCAGCGCCACTAGAAACAGAAATGGAGACGAGATAGGCATATTTTGCAAATGATGAACCTAGAACTCACAATAAACATCCTATGATCGCCCATGCTGCTTGCTATCATGGTGAGGCTGAGGCAGTTTCGATTGGAACGGAAGGGCCAAGACTGACCTTGGCCCGGTTTATACCATTTAGGTAGATATTTTCGGTTCCAGCCGCTCAAAATGCGGTTAGTTCCAGCTTACC
>CAXHEX010000049.1:0-8202 GCA_964016105.1 uncultured Ketobacter sp. | reverse complement strand
GATATAGATGAAATCCCGCCGCCAAAACTGGGCTGTTGGCAACCACCAATTGACTACCGGCGGCCACAGTGGGCATGGGGCCGAACACATCAAACTGTGTATCAGGTGACGATAAGTCCAAAGTGTCGCCGCTGCCGGCGGTGGGGAACTTGCGATAACGACCGTAGCTTTGGATGGGTACCCATTCAATAGCATTGCCACTAATACGGATACTAAAAGGGATAGCGTTTCGCAGATCCCGGGCCATTAATTGCAAAGCCCCCTGGGCTTTAGCGGTGAGATTAGCCCGTCGCGTGGTGTCGATGTAACCCAACATTTGATTGGACACGATGGTGGCGGCCAAGACACCCACAACGCCAGTGAGCGCAATCACCAGCACCATTTCCACCAAGGTAAAGCCCGAGTTACGCTTAACTACAAGCGGGTTGGCTCTCATAATCTGCTCGATAGCCCACCAGGCTGATGGTTTCGTTAATGGGACTGGTGATATTCACCGTCACTTTTAGGCCACAATTACTGGCTAGAGAACCCAGCTCCCCGCTGCCAATATTGGCCACCACAATCGCCACACTGTAGCCGCTTAGACCCGCAACAGCAGAACCATTGGGCAAACTGATGCTGGAGCTGGTGTATCCGTTGTAGTCGCACACGTTATTAAAATTATCGCGGTTGCCTCCGGGGGATGCGGGACAAATAGTACCGGTGGCAGGGTCATAAAATGGCTTTTGCAGGGTTTCCTCCAAGTAGGCTTGGGCCAGGGTGATGGCTTGAGTACGAATCATTGGGTCAGCACTACGGCTCAAAATTGAGCTGTAGGCAGTCATTAATCCCGCCACCATTATTCCCGACAGCGATATTGCCATGACCAGTTCTACCAGGGTCAGGCCCCGTTGCCTAACGTACATAACCGGTGGCTCCATCCACTTGAATGGTTCGCCCCCCCACGTTAATGGTGGCAATAGTAGAGAGCAAAGCCAGACTGCTGTTGCGCGCTCGGCCTTGACTGTCAAATATCAGGGGATCAACCGAGTAGCTGTAAGTCATACCGCTGGGTGGGGCCTGGCGTTCACGGTAACTGGCCTCATAACCATGGGGATTCACCACATCTCCGGCACTGAATCCATTGCCACTGTCACAGTCGCTATCCACAGAGACGGTGAAGCCGCTGCCGCTAAAATCCACCTGTGTCCAGCAACCAGAACCGTTGGCCTTAGCTTGAGCGAAACGAACCCCCTGAATAACATCGTCGTAGAAAGTACGCTCCTGAAATACACCCTGAGACGCAAATCGGGGTCCCACCACTGCGGCCAGGACCCCGATAATAACCACTACGGTAATGAGTTCGACTAATGTGAAGCCGCTGTGCTTTGCTTGCATTAGTTCATTTCAATTTAGTTCGACTAACAACCCGTAATAGAACCGATGGTTGGGCTTACACCGGCCGAAGCGGGAACCGTATAGTTAAAGGTACAGGAACTATTGGTAACCGAAATCACACCAGCCCCGTTTTGGGCGCAGGTGAAGTCACTGAATACCTGGGCAGCGGTACAGATATCCCCAGCGGCGGTATTGGTGCGATCCGCGTCCAGAGTACCCGAGGGATAACCATACACCATGGCGATGGTCTCACCTTCCAATGTAACTGAGGCGGTTGCGGCACTGGCATCACAGGTAGACGCTGCCAGGCATGCGGCGTGGGCAATGGCAGATGCAGATTTCACTGCGCCTAAAGCACCTTCAGTGGCTGCCAGTTCCGCATCACCGCTCAAGTCCGCGAAGCGCGGCAACGCAAAAGCAGACAAAACACCCAAGATCACGATGACCATGATCAATTCTATTAACGTAAAACCGGACTGTTGCTTTTTCATAATGGAACCTCGTAAAAAACTTCTCTCTCATTCACTTGTCATTGATTTGACTTAAATCGCCGTTAGCACTTCGCCAGTCCTTGCGTTGTAAACTATATTGCTGCCCTTAGCGGTACGACGGTAACTGTAGCGACAATTGCCATTTACCGTATCCACTAAATAATCTGAGTCCACTGCCACATTTGCCGAAACTGAAGGTGCATTGGCCACCAATACACCACGCCAGATTCGTACACAGCGGGCTGCACTATCCATTATGGGGTTGCTGTTGGAACCCGCTCCCTGATCCCAGTCCGTGGGCCAACCGTCGGGACTGGTGGCCACATCATCATTGCCGAACCCAGAAACACCATTCACCGCCAAAGAGCTGCCATTGGCTATCCATTGGGCCCGCACCAACACCACCGCAGACGACAGGGCACCACCGGCACCGTAAACCACGGCTTCGTGGGCGTTTTCATAACTGTCTAACATCTTAGGTAAGGCCACCGCTGCTAAAATAGAAATCAGCGCGATCACCACCACCATTTCAATCAGGGTGAAACCGCGTGTTTTTGTGTTGCTGTTCAACTGAGCCTGTAATGTCGCTGATTTCACTGCGATTCCAATTCCCAAAGGTTATTTACTAAATATAGACCAGTTTTAGGGGCCAACTCCCCGTTCACCATTTGTTTACTACCATTTATCGTGCACTGGTTAACGTTTCATCGCTGAACCCAGCTCCCACATGGGCAGGAATACACCCAGGGCCAAAACCAAAACTAAAACGCCTAGGAACACCAGCACGATGGGTTCAATGGCGTCCGCTAACCCTTTCAAATCGTAATCCACTTCTTCGTCATAAAAATCCGCAACATCATGGAGTAACTTATCCAGGGATCCGGTTTCTTCACCGATGGCGATCATTTGTAATACTAAATCTGAAAATATACCCGCTGCTGCAGCGGTCCGTGCCAAAGAATCACCCCTTTCTACTCCGCGTCGAATCTCAGCAATGTGATGGGCGATATACTCATTGCCCACGGTTGGGCCGACGATGGAAAGCGCCTGTAGCACCGGCACACCGGATTCAAATGTCATGGCAAAACTACGGGAAAAGCGAGACAAAGCGATACGTTCAAAAATGCCGCCAATCACCGGTAGACGCAGCTTTTTCTCATCCCACCAAAGATGTCCCTTTGGGGTTTTTATGTAATAGCGAAAACCGAACACCACAGCGAAAAGGGTGCCAAAAACCAACCACCAATATTCCACTGTAAAGTTGGAAACAGAAACCAGGATCAAAGTGGGGGTAGGTAAATCCGCTCCTACTTTGCTAAACACCTTGGCAAACTGGGGAATCACGAACATATTGATGATCATCATGGCCACAAACATGGCACCCACAACAAAAGTGGGATAGCGCATGGCCTGGGTCATGCGGTTGCGGGTGTCCCGCTCCATCTCAATATGAGAAATCAGTTTACTAAAGGCATCTTCCAAACGACCGGTGTTTTCACCCACCTGTACCATGCTAACAAACATGGAGTTAAAGACTTTTGGATGAGCCGCCATGGCCGTTCCCAATCCAGTTCCAGAAGCAAGACGCACCCCGATATCTGCGAGGGATTCCTTGAGAGTTTCAGATTTGCTTATTTCAGACAAACCCGACACGGCTTGAATGATCGGCACGCCTGCGCGGGTTAAAGCACGCATTTGACGACACAACATAATCAAATCGTCATAGTTAATTTTTTTTCTAAAGTTGAAATCCAAATTTAGACCAGCGCTTTCTTTGCGCTGCTGTTCTTTAATACTCACGGGTATGATGGATTGATTTTGCAGCTGAATAGCGGCGGCGTTGGGGTTTGCGGCTTCCAGAGAACCTGTGACCAATTCACCGTTTTGATTTCTACCGCTGTAGTCGAACAAAGCCATTACTATTACCTGTCATCCAGCGAGGCGGTAATCTTGAAAACTTCGTGAATACTTGTCACGCCTTCTCTGGCATAGTCCAACGCACATTGGCTTAATGATCTAAAGTGACTGTTCCCTGCTGCAGCTTTTGAAAATTCTGCCGCGTCTCCTCTACGCAATGCATGGAGTAGTGGCTCATCCATTTCCAACAGCTCATATACACCAATACGACCCGAATAACCTGTGTTATTACAGTGATGGCATCCCTTACCTTTTTGAAAAGTTGCATCAAGTGCAGTGGAATCGATATTACCCAACCAGGCCAACTCCTGGGGAGACAGCTCATAGGGCTGAACGCAATATTCACAGTTGCGCCGCACCAGCCTTTGCGCAATGACAGCCCTTAAGGATGAAGCGACCAAATAGGAATCACACCCCATGTCGATCAGACGCATGGCGGTGGAAACGGAATCGTTGGTATGTAAAGTGGACAGTACCATATGACCGGTCATGGCAGCCCGTAAACCTATCTCGGCGGTTTCATGGTCGCGCATTTCACCCACTAAGATGATGTCTGGGTCCTGACGCAACGCAGTGCGAAGCACCGAAGAAAAATTCAACCCGATTTTGCTGTTGATCTGAACCTGATTTATACGGGGGAGCCGATATTCAATGGGGTCTTCCGCAGTAATGATTTTTCTTTCTGGACTGTTCAACAGATTTAAGGCTGAGTACAAGGTGGTGGTTTTACCACTACCGGTTGGGCCGGTCACTAATACCATACCATAGGGTCGCTGCACCAGGTTTTCAAAGCGCTTTCGAATAGAATCCGGCATACCAAGACGATCCATGGACAACATGCCAGCGGACTGATCCAACAGGCGCATCACCACGCATTCGCCATAGGGCACAGGCAGGGTGGACAAACGTATATCAATGCTTTTTCCCAGAATTCGTACATTGAAACGCCCATCCTGGGGTAATCTTTTTTCTGAAATATCCAAACCTGAAAGAATTTTTAGGCGCGATACTAAGGCTGGTGCAATACGGCGCTCTTTCATCACTTGTTCTTGCAATTCACCATCAATCCGCAACCGCACCCGTAGCACAGATTCATCTGGCTCGATATGTATATCCGACGCCCGCACCTGTACCGCATCTTCCAAGATACTCTGCAATAGACGCACCACCGGCGCGTCCGCAGTATCCGTGGTGGTGGCCAGATTCTCCAGGTCAAAGTCGGTGGTTTCCAACTCCGAATCCAATTCCACCGCGATAGATGCAATCTGTTCCGACCTGCGGTATGACCGGTCCATGGAACTGAGTAATTCATGTTCTTTTACAAAAGCAGGATGTACTGGTCGCTTGAGTATGCGCTGCAGCTCATCAATGGCCAAAATATCCAGAGGGTCAACCATGCCCACCAACAAGCCATCGGCCTGCTGACTTAACACGATGGCGCGGAATCGTCTGGCATAGGTTTCCGGTAGTGTTTTTATTAAGTCTGTATCCAGGCGAAAGTGTGACAGATCAACAAAGGGATAGCCAAAATGATTGGCCATGGTTTGTAGCATCTCACTTTCTGTGACAAAGCCCAGGTCCACCACCACTTTACCGATTTTTTTACCGGTACGCTTCTGTTCAGACAGCGCCTTCATCAACTGGTCTTCTACTATCAGACCTTTTGAGACCAGTAAATCGCCTATCCGAACTTTAGGTGCCTTTTGAGTATCCATATATCTATTCTTGTAACGGCTGAACCAGAATGGGAGACACAGATTGACCAGGGATTTCGCTTTCTGATTGCGGGCTGATGGGAGACTGGTTTATGGTGGGAATGTAGGGCATAAAGCGTTGCTCTATGGCGGCCACTTCGTCTTCGTAGCCCTTGTCATTTATAACGTAGGGCTTAAGAAGAATAACCAATTCACTTTTGGTTTTACGTTTCAGGGTTTGCTTAAAGAGCGCATCACCAACATAGGGAATATCACCCAGGAAGGGAATTTGTGAGACCTCTTCTTTATAGGCCTCTTGCATTAAGCCACCTATTACCACCACTTGGCCATGCTCGGCCCGAATTATGCTGTCAGTTTCTCGAACGCTGCTATAAGCCAAAGGCAATGACAACTCTTCGTCACCCAAACCAATATCTTTCACTTTTTCCACCACTTCCGATATGGAAGGGTGTACGTGTAAGATCACATTGCCATCTTGAGATATTTGTGGCGTCACATCCAAGGCGATACCAGAAAAGAACGGCGTTAATGTCACATCCGGGGTATCGCTCACTGTGGACGACGTAGTGGTGGTGGTACTGGATATGTCAGTAACAAAAAATTCGTCGTTGCCCACTTTGATCACGGCCTTTTGATTATTCAGCGTGGATATGCGTGGGCTTGATAGCACCTTCACATTGCCCTGTAACTGAAGCAGATTAAGCACTGCAGTAAAGTCAGTAAAATTGGCTCCCAGGGTAAACACGCCCCCCAGCAGTTCAACGCTTTGATCAATCAAAGAAGATGAATCCGCCGCTTCCAATCCTGCTGCGACTTTATTGTCACTGAGTTCCAAGCTGCCATTGTAACCTTCGCCAAAAGTATCCCAACGAATACCGGTGGCATAGCCGTCGGATAGTTCCACTTCAAGAATCTTAGCTTCAATAAGAACCTGTTGTTGCAAGCTCAACTGCGCGCTTTTCAGAAAACTCTCAACTTCTCTCAACTCTGCAGGCAAGGCTTTCACAACAGCAATTCCAGATACCGGATCAACTACCACACTGCGACCATTACCGGCACCCACAATCATTTGCAATACATTATTAAGGGTCTGCCAAAAATCGGCTGCAGATGAGGTGGTAATGTTACTACTTTGCAACACCTCGCTGGCACTGCTGCTACTGCTGCTGTTGCCATCACTGTTGTTTTCCCCTTTGGTACTAATTTGCCCACTACTTACCGATGTGCTGGACATTCCCAAACGATTCACATTGAGATAATCAATTCGAAACACCCGGCTTTGCATGGTTCTGGGTAATATTTGATAGCCGTAGGGTTTACGCACATAGTCAAAACCGTAGGCGTCCCTCACGGCGCGCAATGTTTCTTCCAGATTCACTCCACGCAACCGAATGGAAATATCGCCGTCCACGTCGGGATGCACAATCATATTGACGGAAGTTCCATGGACCAGGCTCATAAAGAACTGTTTGGCAGGCGTATCAGCAGCGGTTACGTCAAATCTAGGCAGTGCAGCATCGGCTTGCGCTTCAGCCTTGGGCTGAATCAGTGCCGGTGTATTGGGATTAACCCAAGGCTTGCCAAATTTTGGCGGAGACTTAGGCTGTTTAGTCTCCACCGTATTACTCACTTGGGGAGCAGATATGGGCACTGGATCGGGCACGGGCTGATACCAGCTCTCACAACCGCCTAAGCTAAAAATCGCCGTTAGCCAAAGGGCATTTCCAATTTGCTTAACCATTTTCACTGTCCTTACGAACACCGCCCAATGGCAGTTGCAGTTTAAAGTTTTTTCCCGCTCGCCTCAGCACTACATCAGCGGGATTAATTTTTATCACGGTAGCACCCGCCACCCTGTCAGATTCGGAAACTACGGTTTCATTAATAATGGCTCGACGTTCTCCATGGGCATCAATAATCATGGATAGTTTTAAGGGCAGATGATGAACCGGAGCCATGGTCTTTGTGGTAAAAGGTGGGCGCGTTGGATCATTAGCCGCCTGTGACGACAGCGCAAAACACAGGGACAACAATAAAATACTAACGAATCTAATTAGCCACACGAATCAAATCCTCCTGCGCACTCAATGTATGCACGCGTAACGAAAGGGAGCCTTTGGGATACTGGTCTACTCGGTATTCCAAGTCATCCCACAACAATTTTGTCGGCAAATCCTCAATGGCCAGCAGGTAGCTAAGCATCTGCCCATAGGAACCCTGCAAACGCATTTCAATATCGTGACGATAAACCGCCGGTGAATTTTCCTGGTGTTCATCGGCCACGATCAGTTTTTGCGCGGGTTTCGACTTGATACTTTGTACTTTCAATCCAGTTTGTTCACTCAACAATTCACCCAATACATAGGGCATGGTTTCCGCACTGATCATGCCATCGGTAATGCTGGCAATTTGCTGGTCAAGCCAATGATGCTTTTCTTGCAATAACTTAATTTTTTCATCAAGAACCCGATTGGGGTCATTCTTGATGGCCAATTCCAATTCATCAATTTGATCTATGGATTGCTGCATGGCCGTTTGCAACTGGGCCTTCTCTGCCTCCAGCTTTGCCCGCTGCTTAAGATTAGGTGACAGAAACAGTTGATCAAATAATCCCACTATCAATACCACCAAAGCGCCGGTAATGATGATACGCTCGCGAAAGCTCAAACTATGGAGCTTGGTTTCGGCTTGCTCATAGTAAC
>CAXHEX010000048.1:0-10369 GCA_964016105.1 uncultured Ketobacter sp. | reverse complement strand
ATTTCAAATCCGTGAGCAATCCAATGACCAATATTTGTACGGAATGTTGGCACTTATTGCGATGTCATGGTCTCTTCCCTCTCTCGCACCACAGCCATAGTGGTGCAACATGAAGGGGTATCACTGAATCCCATCACACGGACGGAACCTGACCATGACACAAATTACTTTGATTGGGCTCGATATTGCAAAACACGTTTTCCATGTTGTTGGCTTAAACGAACGGCGGGAAGTCGTGCTTCGTCGGAAGCTGGGTCGAAGCCAGATCCATAAATTTTTCAGCCAACTGGATTCCACCACGATCGTTCTGGAGGCCTGTGGTTCGGCGCATTTCTGGGCGCGGGAATTTCAAACCCTGTCCCATCAAGCAATTTTGTTACCGCCTCAACATGTGAAAGCGTATTTGCGCGGTCAAAAGAACGATTTCAATGACGCGCTGGCCATTGCGGAAGCCTACCTGCATGGCGCGATCCGTCCGGCAGCGATTAAATCCGAAGCTCAACAAGACCGTCAATCACTTCACAGGATCCGTAGTCTGGTAATTGCAGAACGAGTGGCATTGGGCAACCAGATGAGAGGCTTTCTATATGAGCGTGGCATCATCCTCAAGCAAGGAATTTCCGTCATACAACGAGACATTCCCGTTTTACTGAATGCCAACAATGACTGCTTATCGCCCAGAGGTAAAGCGTTGCTCACACGGCTCTACAATCGGTTCTTGATGCTCAGCGACGAAATTGAAACGTTGACTAAAGAAATTGAAAAAGAAGTTAAACAGGACAGGGATGCGATTCGCCTTATGACAATACCAGGCATCGGTCCCATTGTGAGTAGCGCACTGTTGGGTTGGATAGGTGACGGCCAACAGTTTAAAAAAGGCAGGGACGCCTCTGCTGCTCTTGGTTTGGTGCCAAGACAAAATAGTAGTGGTGGCAAGAATCGATTACCCTTTCAACCAGTCTTAAAACGGCCATTGACAATGACCCTGTTCAGGTCGCGCTCAACCAGGCCTATGGTCAGATTGGTGAAAAGGTGAGTACGTCCCAGCTCGATACCAGCGAATTAGTGCTAAAAGAATTGTTCCGCAATGGCAAACCCTCGGCCGCGGAAATCCATCGGGAAGCGGCTTCTCTGATGCGTAATGCGTCCATTCGCTATCAGGCGCTGAATGCGAGTGTGGCCTCGGTACCGGTCAGCCTGGGCAAGAAAATGACCTATACGATTCCCATGCCGGATAATCGTTTACGCCGCAAAGTGATGGAGTTTCAGCCGGTGGTCAGTGCCAACGCGAAACGATTCAATTTGTCCGAGGATGTGGTGATGGCCATTATCCACACGGAAAGCTACTTTAACCCTCTGGCGAGATCCCATGTGCCTGCGTTCGGTTTGATGCAAATTGTACCTTCCACGGCGGGAAGGGATGCCACCCGTAAGCTTTACAATAAATCGTCACTACTGAGTGCGCAGTACCTATACAACCCGAAGAAAAATATTGAGGTGGGCGCAGCGTATCTGCATGTGCTTTATTATGAGTACTTCAAGGACATCAAGAACCCCCAAAGCCGACTGTATTTTACCATTGCCGCCTACAATACCGGGGCCTCGAATGCAGCCAGGGCGTTCATTGCAAAACCCAGTTTTACCGATGCGGTAAGCGTCATTAATACGATGACACCGGATCAGGTATTACAACGTCTGATGCAACATGCCCCGCATCAGGAAACCCGTCAATATATGGAAAAAGTGCTCAAACGTCGGGCCTATTACGCCAAGATGTAACGGTGATCGTATGGCGCAGATTCGCATTAAGCTCTGCTGTGGTAGTTTGTGTCTGCTGGTATTGGCAGGTGCATCAGGTTGTAGTAACAGCGATGTTGAAACGGCATTGTCCAGAGCCGAGCAACAACGCCAATCCACCGAGGCGATGGTAAAAACCTTACAAGACCGGGTTAGCGTATTGGAAGGCAAGCGCGGTATGACCTTTGTGGTGTCTGATTTCAATGTGAAGATAAACGAGCAGATGTTTCAGCCTCAGTTATCCGCCAGCGCGACACTGAAAGCCAAGGGAGATAATCTGCCGGAAACGCTTTATGTGGATCTGATGCTGATGGTTGAAGTGGAGCGGGAAAAGTTCAAAGTGACCAGTCGACAAATATTCCCCATCAATGCCAGCGGTGGGGAAGTTGTGCTGCGTCAGTCACTGCCGGTGCATGGCTTGACCCGTGATCAAATCAAAGTGGTGTTACAGCCCGTAAATTGGTACGCAGGTCAGCTCATCGCAGAAAGCCAGATTCAGTATCAATAACCGGCTATTGGTAAAAAAGCAGCCATTCAGGCTGCTTTTTGCAATACGATTTTATCGATTAAGGGTCGGAAAGACGCTTTTACACCGAGATCCACCATAGTCCAGTAATGTCCGCTTATGACGCGGTCTACGTGCATGGTTTCCGGTGAGGGTTGAAAGGAACCAATGTATTTCATACCGTCACGTTTCACTTTGCCCATCACCCGCCGATGTAGATTGGACTCAGAAAAGTCATAGGGGTCGTAGCCGATAAAGGGAGCCATAACGATATCCATCCACTCCTGATAAAAAGCGCTGTCTGGCTGTTTACCTTTGGCCTGACGTACACCAATGTTCAGCAGGTGTTGGTCCAGCTTTTCGACACGTCCTGCCAAAGCGTCTGTAACCAAATTGCGTAACTTATCGATGGTTTCGTCAGGCAGGCGTTTTACTGCTCCAAAATCGTAGAGAATGATGCTGCCGTCGGGACGGAATGCAAAGTTACCCGGGTGTGGATCTGAGTGGACAGCGTGCAGGTCATAGATCTGTTCTCCGAAGGTCTCAAATATCCGGTACCCAATGAGATTGATCATGTCCTGGCTGTATGCCGGTTGCTTCACTTTCTGCAGGGAATCACCGGGAACGTAGCTGAGTGTGAGTACTGTTTCTGCCGAAAGCTCTTTGATTAATTCTGGAATGATGACGTAGGGGTGATCTTTATAGTATTCAGCGAATAGATTCAGATTCTCCCCTTCGTGCACGTAGTCCAGCTCCTCGTAGAGCATGCGTCGGATTTCTTCGAATGTCTGGTCAATGACTTCCGCGCTGACTTTCACCAGTCCAGCCAACTTGAGGGCACGTTTCAAGTGTTTCAAATCAGAATCGCAGGATTCCTTGACCCCCGGATATTGGATTTTTACCACGCATTCAACACCGTCTTTGGTTAAGGCGCGATGCACCTGACCGATGGAAGCCGCTGCGAATGGCGCCTCGTCAAAGCGGGCAAACAGGTTTTCGGGGGTGTCTCCCAGGGCTTTGATCAATTGTCTGCGAATCATCGGGTAGGGCATCGGAGGCGATTCTTTTTGCAGTACCTCCAACGCGTTTGCCACTTCCTCCGGTAGCAGGTCCTTAACCTGGGAAGCGATCTGACCCACCTTCATTACGGCGCCTTTCATTTCTCCTAAGGTTTGGGCAATCTGCTTGCCGATGTCGGAATACAGCTGCTCCTGATGCTGCGCCTGAGTCTGCTCGTCTTTAAATAATCCTTTTACTTTATGGCTGGCTACATTTTTAGCGATGCTGGCGGACATCCCTGCCAGTCTCAAAAAGCGCTTTCCGGGGGTAGTCGCGTTAAAGCGCTTGTCTTCATTGTCCTTTGCCACAGCTGATACAACCTCTGTAAATGAAATGCTCTGCTTTTATAATACTTTTGATTTGAGTTCTTTGCTTCAAAATTGTTCCGTGGTTTGTGGGCCGCATCCCTCCCTTTTCCTGATTCATATAGGCTTGGCCTAAGCACTGTACGGCAGATTCGGGATGCTGTAAATGCTCAGATAAAGACGTTGATTTTAATGTTAAAAAGCCAAAGTTTGATATAATGCGCGGAACTGGCCGCGGGCATAGACCGGCTTGCCAGAGGGGCACATTGGCTGGCTAATCGCCGTAGAGCGAATAGATAGAGCTAATGGATAGAGCTAATAGAAAGTCGAGTAATTTGAAGGCCGGCTGTCAGAGACGTTGATTTGGTGTAGCGAGCGCCGTTGCTGTTCGGTTCTCTGACTTTAGCAGTCATCATTCCCAACAATAATAATAGTTTCAAACCTTGCCCCATCTGATGCAGCAGCCTGACTTGCTGTGTCAGTGTGTTGTTAATCCGAACAGGTTTAGTCAATTTATACCTGAAACCGCCCGCGTGCTGGCTGGATCGGAATTGTTTACAGGATCAGATTGATCTGCTCTGTTATGGGAATTATGAGGCGAGATTGAATGAGTATCCGGAATTACCTTAAGAATCTTCTGGTTTCCAATGAAACCGATACCATTGTTGATAGCATGCCCAAACCGGTAGGCAGCTTTGGCTATGACCCCTGGGGATACAATACGGACATGGCTAAGATTGCCCTTAGCGTGTTGCGTCCCTTCTTTGAAAAATATTTTAGGGTTGAAACCTTTGGCCTGGAAAATATTCCAGCCACGGGGCGCGTGCTCCTGATAGCAAATCACTCGGGGCAGTTGCCTATTGATGGCTGTCTTGTGGCGTATGCGGTCGCGAATAATAAGTATGCCCCCAGAGCAGTCCGCATCATGGTTGAGCGCTGGATACCGACGTTGCCCTTTGTCGGCAACGTGTTCAATGAAATGGGCGCCGTCATCGGTGACCCTGAGAACTGTGCCAAGATGCTGCAGCGTGAAGAAGCCATCGTTGTGTTTCCAGAGGGCGTTCGGGGATCCGGTAAGACCTGGGATAAGCGCTATAAGTTGCAACGCTTTGGACTCGGGTTTATGCATCTGGCTATTACGGAGCAAACCCCCATCATCCCCATTGGCATCGTAGGTTGTGAAGAGACGATGCCAACCCCGTTTCATATTAAAAGCATTTCAAAACTGTTTGGAATGCCTTATTTCCCCGTTACCACACCTGTTCCGTTTCCTGCCAAGGTGCGACTGTACTTTGGTGAACCGATCGTATTCGATGGTCCAATCAGCAATGAAGATGAAATAGCGATTAAGGTAGAGCGTGTTAAGGAGGAAATAAATAAGCTGATTGCGCAGGGGCTGCAGGCACGGAAGGGGTGGTTCGAATGATTCACAAACATAAACCTGAGATCTTGGTAACAGGCGCCGGCGGCTCATTGGCTCAGTACGTTATCAATGAGCTGAAGAATCAGTATCACATCGTACTGGTGGACTTCCGGCGCCGAGTGCAGCTGGAAGAGGGTATGTCCAGTTATCGTGTTGAGTACAATAAACGTGGTTTCGAAGATATTTTCCGAAAACATAAATTTGAGGCAGTGATTCACCTGGGGCGTATGGGACTGTACGAGTCCACTCATCGTAATCGCTATAACCACAATGTCTTGGGTACGCAACGGCTGCTTGATCTGTGTCATAAATACGGTGTTCAGAAAGTCGTGGTGCTATCGACTTATTTCGTTTACGGCGCCAGCCCATATAATCCAGCGCTGCTGACTGAAGAAGCACCACTGAAAGCGTCTGAACTGACGATGGATCTGGTGGATTCAGTGGAACTGGAAAATCTCGCCAATATCTATTTGTGGAAATATCCGGAATTGAATATCACGATTCTACGCCCCTGCAATATTGTGGGGCCCGGTGTATTGAATTCAGTAAGCTTACTGCTGTCCAGCAAAGTCGCCCCGGTTTTGATGGGGTTTTCTCCCATGATGCAGTTTATTCATGTAGAGGACATGGCACATGCTGTTGTGAAAGCCTTTAAACAGAATAAGCCTGGAGTGTATAACGTGGCTACTGATGATTGGGTGAGTTATCAGGAGGCGGTTGCTCAGTGTGGATGTCGTCGAATGCCCATACCTTCGATTCCTGAAGGGTTGCCACGTCTGATCAGTAAACGGCTGGATTGGAAAGGCTGGCCACCATACCTGGTGAATTACTATAAGTATTCGGTGATTATCGACGGTTCATTGTTTAATAAAACTTTTGGCTTTAAGACCAGCCGTACACTGGAAGATATTTTTGCGTACTATCGCGAGAAAAAGGAAATGGGAATTCTGTAGGCTCTGATAAAAGAAAAGGCAGCCCTCAGGCTGCCTTTGAGTTTCGCGTCGTTTCAGATCAGTGGATGCGTTTCCAGTCCATGTCCGGTGTGAAATTCAGACGCTCATCCATGTAGATATTGGCATCCATCGCCAACAAGCGGACATAGCGATCGAAATACAGCATTTGCTTCAGTAATAATGCAAATTCCCGTGGGAAATGGATGCCGTGACGCTTGCCGATGCCGACCAAATCCATCATAACCTTGTTTACCTCGTGTTCACTGATGGACACCATGTCCCCGGCATTCAAATCCAGATCCGGCATGACCCGGTCCATACTGGCGTACAGGTTTTCAATGTCTTTGGATAGTTTGGTCACATCCACTTCTTCATCGGTCATACCGATGCCGAGCATGGACTCAGCCATCGCTTCATAGTTTTCCTGGCCGATGGCCCAGATAAACTTGGAGACGGATTCCCAGGTGCTGGGCTTAACTCTACCGACGATACCAAAATCAATGAATCCAATGCGCCCGTCCTGCAAAACCAAAAGATTGCCAGCGTGTACATCGGCGTGAAACGACTCGCAAAACAACAAGCTGGAAAACCAGGTATTCATGGCGGTTATGAGTAATGCTTCAGGGTTGGACGCGATGTGCCTCACACTGTCCAGATCGGTGAAAGGGACGCCGTAAAAACGTTCCATCGTAAGTACCCGCATGGTTGAAGCCTGTTTGTAAACCTTGGGTGCGGTGGCCTGTGTATTGCCGGTCTCTTCCAGGAACTTATGAAAGTCTTCGATGTTTGTTGCTTCTTTATAAAAGTCGCATTCCGCCAACATGCCTTTC
This sequence comes from uncultured Ketobacter sp., assembly GCA_964016105.1. Classification (GTDB taxonomy): domain Bacteria; phylum Pseudomonadota; class Gammaproteobacteria; order Pseudomonadales; family Ketobacteraceae; genus Ketobacter. Next base: position 3,497 of record CAXHEX010000048.1, on the reverse strand, counting down.
TGAATTTCATCCACGATGGCGGAGAGCGATGCCATGGTCAGGTTGGGGACAAAGTATTCCAGGATTTTGGCACTGGCGTAAAGAAAGTTGAGATCGGTTAGCAATATGTTTTCAACGCCGGGTTTCTGTACTTTTACCACGACGTCTTCTCCAGTAACCAGCTTGGCGGCATACACTTGGGCTATGGATGCAGAGGCCAGCGGCACCGGGTCTATTTCGGCAAACACCGTCTTCAGCGATTTGCCAAATTCTTTCTCCAGCACCCGCTTCATGATGTGAAAGGGCACCGGTGTGGTTTTGTCCAGGCAGAGTTGAAACTCTTCGACGTACTCGTCGGGAAACACTGAAGGCGAGCTGGCGATGAATTGACCAAGCTTTATGTAGGTGGTACCCAGTCTCTCGAACGTTTGACGTAGCAGTTTTGGGGCCGGGGGACGTTCCCCGAGCAACCAGTCGAATCCGGTTTGAGCCAGGATGCGAACGGTTTGACTAATGCGTAATGCGCCCTTGATGCCGGCGCCGAGCTGAGTGAATCTGGAATTGTCTTTAGACATGTGTTAACACCTTGAAATATAGCAAGTTCTTCCTTGAGTTTTTACCGTGCTGACTGACCAGGTCTGAATCGGACTGTCAGCTTAAGCCTATTTGGCGTTACCATTCTACACGTTTTGCTCCAAATGGGTTAGTTGGCGCTGGCCTTTATCTGTTGTCACACTGTCCCGGAAAGCCTTGCAAAGCGTCGACACCAACCGAAATATTTTGTAGTCTTAGCCGCCATACGTTTGAAACATCTTGATTGCCCAACCGTTTTTACGACATTTCTTTTATATCTTTATAACCCATAACCCAATTAGACGGAAGCAGTAACCATGGCGGCGATAGCGAACCCACTGAGCAGAATCGAAAATAATATCCGGGTGCCCCGTTCACTAAGAGAAGTCAGTACCATTGCCGACAATGAAGTGAGTCCGGAATGGCTGGGCATTACAGAGCGAGACCGGCACCAGATCTGGAAAGCAGTAAAAAATTTATATCGCTCAGGGGCTTATCCAGCGCTTTCCATTTGTATACGTCGTCATGGCGAGATATTGCTGAATCGCAGCATTGGTCACGCGCAAGGTAATGGGCCTGATGATGTCGGCCCTAAAGTGGTTGTGACACCGGAAACGCCATTCTGTTTGTTCTCAGCTTCCAAAGCGGTTACGGCAATGCTGGTCCATTTGTTGGAGGAACGCAATGAGATCAACTTACTCAATCCTGTGAGTTACTACATTCCAGAGTTCGCCAGTAACGGTAAAAAGCGAATTACGGTCCAGCAAATTTTATCGCATCGCGCAGGAATCGCATCAATTAAAGAATTAGATCCGGAAATGATTTTCCACCATGACTCGATCATGAATCTGATCTATAACGCACAGCCCACCAATATTCATGGCCATGAGATGGCGTATCACGCTTTAACAGGGGGGTATGTTCTGGGGGAGCTGGTTCAACGCATTACCGGTGATACCATTGCGGAGTTTCTGCGGGTCAATGTGCAGGAGCCGATGGGGATGCGCGATTTCAACTATGGCATTGCGGCGAATCGATATTCGGAAGTGGCTACCAATTATTTGACCGGTTTACCCGTGGTATTTCCGTTAAAACAATTCTTCAAGCGCGTACTCGGAGCGGATCTGGAAACGGTAATCCGAATATCCAATGATCCCCGTTTTTATCAACAAATCATACCTGCTGGCAATATTACAGCGACTGCAGAGGAATGCTCGCGTTTCTTTCAGTGTTTGTTAAACGGCGGTGAATACGAAGCGAAGCGGATATTTCAGCCGGTCACTGTTGAGCGCGCCGTTCGCGAGGTCAGTGCTACGCAATTGGATCGTACTCTGTTCTTACCCATGCGTTACAGCGCCGGTATGATGTTAGGCAACTATCCGGTTGGCTTGTTTGGTCCTGCGGCGCCTCATGCCTATGGTCATATCGGTTTGACCAACAACCTTTGTTGGGCCGACCCGGAGCGTATGATTTCAGTCGCACTGCTTACTTCCGGAAACCCGGTGGTGGGCAGTCATATTTTCAGTCTGATGAATTTGCTGACAACCATTTCCAGGCGTTGCAAAAAGGTTTTTAAACAGTAAGCCAAGCCTGGTACGCGGCTGGCTTACTGTAATTGCGCAGTCACCTGGGCTTTTTTCGGTGGGATGAGCTGTAACGCACTGGAGAGTTTGACTTGCTCGCCTAAATGATGACGATAGATTGCCTGATAGGTAAGGATGTTCTTGACGTAATCCCGGGTTTCGTTGAACGGAATGGTTTCAACCCAGATGTCGCCACTTACCGGCAGGTACTTGGGCTGCCATGCCCTTGCCCGGTGGGGTCCGGCGTTGTAGGCCGCGGTGGCCAGTATCTGATTGCCTTTGAATTCGTTCAGCAACTGGCTCATGTAGACGGTTCCCAAACGGATATTGGATTCTGCGGTCAGCATTTCTCGAGTGCTCGGGGTGCTGATACCAATCGAGTTTGAAATTTCTTTTGCGGTACGCGGCATGATTTGCATCATACCCATGGCGCCTACTGAGCTTTGCGCGCTTGGCATGAAAGCACTTTCCTGGCGAATCAGGGAGTAAACCCATGTGGTGTCCAGGCCGACTTTTTCAGCGTATTTGTTGACTTCAGGCTGATACGCTACCGGGAAGCGGATCTCGAGGTTATTGTAGGCCTCCGAACGGTATGCGGCGCGAATAGCCGGATTGTGCCAGCCCCAGACATAAGCCAGGTGGGCGAGAGTGCTGCGCTGCTGCTCGTCGAACTGACGAATAAGATACTCCCACTCGGCTCGTGCTACGTAGTCCAGGTTCATATCATAGAACTCACGCACTCTTTGTACCGCAGGTACATCGAGCATTCGATTCAGATCATCCTCATTGACCGCATTCTCAACGTTATTGAGATTCAATGGCCTGTTTAATCGCTGGCTTGCCAGGAAGCCATAATAGTCCCGTTCGCCGGATAGTTTCTTAAGGCGGTCAATGGGCTCGTAGTCGACAAACTTTTTTCGTACCACTGACTGAGGCAGCAGCTGCAAAAAATCCTGCTTGTTGTAAAGAGCACCCAGAAATCGTTCCTGGAACGCCTTAACATCCACGTGATTTTTATCAACCTCAATACGGGGAAAGGATGCAAGATCCACAGAGCCCAGTTTTAACTCTGAGCGTGCCTTCCAATATTGCCAGCCATTGTCCTTAAACGCCTCGTCATTCATCATGGCGAGCCAAACCTGCAATCGCTGCCAGTCCTGAGAATAGAGGGCGTGTCTTATACCCAGGGGTATCAATTCCGGGTCTGAGCGGTATTGAGCTGCCTGGTTAAGCCAGTATTCCGCATTGTTGTTGCGGCGAATAGAAAGTACGAAAGCAAATTCATAGGCGACCCTGGCCTTTTCCGCAAGGATAGGAAGAACAAAGCCCCTTTTCGCTGAAATCCTATCATAGTTAATCGAG
>CAXHEX010000047.1:0-10890 GCA_964016105.1 uncultured Ketobacter sp. | reverse complement strand
TTCTGTAGGTATACCCAATTTAGAAAGCGTGTTAACGGACTTAACATATTAAACAACAGACCAATTAACATGCTAAATTGTAATTCTCTGACAAAAATGAAAGTTCTACTTTTTTCAGAGTGCGAGAAGGTGCTCCTGAATCCATTCAGGCACAAGTGGCCTGGTAAAACGTCACTTGGTTGCGGCCCGCAGCCTTGGATTTGTATAATGCATCGTCTGCACAACTGATTAGAATTTCGATCGAATCACCAGCATCAGGAGTTTTGACAACAACCCCGAGACTAATGGTGACCGTCATTGTTTGATTCTGCCAGCGGAATTCTAGCCGTTCAACATTGCCTCGTATTCTCTCGGCCACTTTAACCGCACCGGCTGAATCGGTCTCGCACAACACACAAAACTCTTCGCCGCCAAACCGCGCCACCAGATCTCCCGGCCAGCGTAGACTAACGCTGATGCACTTGGCTACAGCTTGGAGGCACGCATCACCGGCAAGGTGACCGTGAGCGTCATTGAATTGCTTGAAGTGGTCAATGTCGAGCATCATTAAGGACATCGGGTGTTTATATTGCTGGCAGCGTTCCAACTCTTCTCTCAGATAGCCATTCAGAAAGCGTCTATTACGTAAGCCAGTCAATTGATCCGTGGTGCTTAAGTCCGACAATTTTCGATTTAGCACCTCCAACTCTTCTGTGCGTTGGGCGACTTTCGTCTCCAATTCTTCGTTGTGTATTTTCTGTAATGACAATGCATGCTGTTGAGCTTCGTAGCGCATGCTTTTTTCGTAATTGATGTATTCAGCCAGCGCGAATGAGAGTAGCACCACCTCTATCAATGAACCAATTTGGGTTGAGTATTCGGTAAAAACGCTTCGAGGCAAAAGCCCAACATAGTTCATCACCGTGCCGAATCCGACTATCACGAGCACTGTCCATGCAAGACAAAAATAACGGGCTTGACGGTAACCTTTGTACCACACCCAGTAGCCGGTAAAGAGCGCGATAATGCAGCTCGAAGTTGTCAGGACTGCACCTACTTTGATGATATATTGGTAGGGAACGATAAACGTCGAAATTATGAGAATAGCAGACACCGCGATGGCCACCTTGCTCAAAAGATAAAGGTTCGGGCTTTGATGTTTCAAGTCCAGAAAGTACATTTGAAACAGTAAGACGCACGCCATCATGGTGCACACAAAAAAGCTAATGCAGATAGAGTTCCACCATAAGCTTTGGGGCCATACATACTGAAACATCAGGCCTTCTATCGCCGCTTGAAACAGGGCCATGGACAACACATAAGCGACATACCACAGATAAGCACTAGATCGAACTGAATAATAGATAAAAAGATTGTACAGAGCCATGACCAGCATGACGCCAAAATAGAGTCCGTACCAACCATAAAGCATCTTTTCTCTTTCATAGAAAGAGACCGGATTCCAGATGTTTAGGGGAAACTGCGTGGCGCTGGTCGTCTGGATTCTGAAAAAATAGATCTCTGTTTTGTTGGGTTCTAAGTCAGCAGGGATTACGAAATTTCGGTTTTTGACTACGCGATCGGAAAAAGGCTTCTTGTCACCAAGCGAATAGCGTTGAGATGACGGGGCTAGATTACCCTCGTAGATATCCAGGTGATCCAGCAGCGGGTAGGCTACCTCGAGCAATACAGGCAATGTCTGTTGGCCAAGGTTGACTATATTCAATTTGAATACATAGATTTTGTCAGTGAAGCCGAAGCTATTTTCGTTAGGCTCCAAACGCATCCACCTTGAATCGGACAGCGTTTGAGCTGGGTCAAGAACCTTGTAATAGAGCTGATAACGCAATTGCTCTGCAGTATAGCCTTTCAGTTGTGCCTGAACTTCGATTGAACAAACCACCAAGACGGGTACCAGAAACCAAAGGAGCAGGCGCCATCTTGACGTCATCTTCAATGTCATGAACATGGATCCTTAGAGTAAACAAGCGTAATTAACCCAGTTTAGCCCATCCTGAGTCACTGTTATCCTACATGATGTATGCTCGGGCTCAATTATGAGTGTTCTGGGGCAGTGATTGCTCTCCCCGCCTGAAAATACGGAAACTTTGGTCCTCTGAGCCGAGAAACAATCCGAAAGCCTATGCCCAGTATTCTATTTTTTACGTGCTTCTACGATTGTGTGATTTTACTTTTTTCTTGAATTTAGTTGGCCAACCAAGTAAATATACAGGCAAAAGAACAAGAACTGAAAAACCATAACAAAAACAAGGATATCTTCATGACATGCATAATTAACCGTATCTTGCCGACTATCTTCAAATTATTGTTGGCTGTAGCAATCGTTGCAGTACCGCCAGACGATGCCCTTGCCGGCGCAGGCGACGCGGCATCCACCTATGGCCTTGGTCCCATCAACGCCGGGTCCGCGCAAGCTTTCAGCGCTTTCGAGCCTGGGCCCTGGGCTGTGTACTACAACCCCGCAGCGATGGCCCGCTCCCCCGAAGGCGATCTGAGTGCAGTCGTGCAATACGGCGACCAGGAGCTGCGCGCAAAATCGCTGGGGGGCTCTGACCCGTTGACGCGAGAGAGTGACGTCCTGTCGGACAGCAGTTCCGAGCTTGTGTTGCTAGGCATCAAAACCCGCATTACGGGCGCATCTGAATCGGACACGAGCCGCTCCATGTATTTGGGTATTAACGTAGGCGTCGATGAATACATCTCCAACATTCTACCGTACCAAGCCAACACAGCAGAGCAAGGACAATTCCTGCGTTACGAGTCCCAACCGCTTTATCTGGCCTTTGGTGGTGCTGTTCGTGATCTCGTTCGCGGTGTTGATGCAGGCCTTTCAGCACGCTTGACACTAGCGGCGAAGGCACGCCTTGAAGCGGTCTCCGACCTCGCGGGTAATACGGATTCCGAGCAGCTTTCGCTGGAAGCCAAGCCTACCCTGTCCCCAGCGCTGGGAATTAACATCCGCACAAACGAGCTCTTCTGTGGTCACTCACCTTGGCGTCGTACATCTTGTATGCCGTTCGGCCTCAATGGACTGGAGGTGGCGCTGTTCTGGCGTGATGAAACCAACTACGAGGTCAGTGTGGATGCTAACGTGGTTATTCCTGGCGTCATCCCCGAGCCGGGACTTGATCTAGCTCTGTCAACCATCGATTCGTATCAGCCACAGGTGTTCGGCGGCAGCATCCTGCTGCCTCTTGGAAAGTTCGAGCTTGTAGCCTCTGTCGAAAAGCAAAATTGGTCTGAGCTGGAAAGCAAATTTGCCGGAGATACAGTCAGAGAGCAGGCAGGTTTGCGTTTTAATGATGTGGTCGTTCCCCGCGTTGGCGCCCGCTTCCAGTTGTCTGACCAGCTCCGGTTTTTTGGCGGGCTGGCATGGGAAGATTCTCCCCTGAAATCATCCCGCTCACAAGACGTAAACTTTCTTGATAGCGATAAAACGGTGGTCGGCATTGGCGGCGACTACCGGCTCAAGAACGCACCCATCATCAATGCTCCCCTGGTGCTGTCGCTGGCCTATCAGTACCAGCAGATCGAGGAGCGCGATTTTGAGCTGACGTCAATCAACTCTCCCTCCGATCCGGCACCATTCGAGACGGTGCGCGCTGATGGCGATATTCACCTCTTCTCATTATCTGCTTCAATGAAGTTCTGAGCAGAACTTCGGCAGATTTGACGAATCGCGAACAGGGAAAAAACATAATGAAAACAATAATAAACCACAGAACAATAACTAGTTTTATTGCACTATGGGTACTGCTGCCCAACTTGCTCTTGCTGTCCGGGTGTGGAGGCGATAATAGCGCTATTACCTTTACTAGAAGCCCTACTTCCAAGAGTCTTATTTTCGCCTACCCCTATCCGGGTCAACGGGAAGTGACGCCCAGCGCCCAGGTTGTGCTTCGTTTCTCAGCTCCCCTTGATGAAAGCGTTACTGCGGACTTACATAACCGACTGCAGCTGGTTACTGTCGAGGGTGACAACGCCATCACCTTCGATCATGACGCAGCGGATGACAAACGCGGCCTAGTGCTACGCCCTGTTGATAAACTCACACCAAATACGGAATACCGGCTGCAACTGATCGGAGAGGGTATCGGCGGGATCGACACAAGCCCTTTCCGTGACTTTCGTTTTCGTACCGCTGGCGCGCAGCAGGGGTTTGCCGAGACGATTGGCGACGGAAACTTCGAACTGCTCACCATCGCCCCCCTGGATCAGAGCGCGCTGTTGGCCAGCATTGACGATGCCAGACAGCCAAACGACATGAGCACCCTAAGAATGGTGTTCAATCGCTTGCTAGATCCGGCTACCGCCAACTATGGAGAGCAGGTCAAGCTTATCGACGCTCAGGGCAGTCTAGTCAGGGTCAGTCTTTTGCTTCAGGGACGCTATCTGGTGCTCGACCCAATGAATGATCTCAAACCGGTGAAACATACCCTGATCCTGTCCGGTCTGCGCAGCCGGGGCGGTGAGACGCTCCCGGACCTTGAGCGCACCTTCACACCTGTGGCCACAATACCGCGTGAAACAGCAATACTCAAAGTGGGCGCGCTTGGTGAACAACAGCCGGACCTGGAATCAAAGCTCACTGGGAAAAGCATCAATGAGGTTCCGGTAGAAAGTTTTGTACTGGGTACCGAATCCTTTACCAAACTGGAGGGCGATCTGGCGGCGGACTTGGGTTTCGTTCCGCATTTTGCTGACGCAGCCCCCCTGCGGGTACCTGCAGGTTCAGTGCTACGCGGAAGCCCGGTGGCAGTCAACATTCTTGGCGAAGTCAATGCAGGCATTGAAACCGGAGAGGTGTTGATCACACTACTGAGTGATGCAAACGGCTACCTGATAGCCAACCCGTTCAGCGACGCAAAGGACGCTCCGCGCTATGCTTTACTAAATATGGATGCGGCCATGACCGCAGCGGGAAGTATCGCCAACGCTGCGCTGAGCCAGAACTTACTGGACATTCAGGTAGTAGGCCTTGCTATAGTAGAAGATGGTGTATTGGTGATGGATGCCGTTAGTGTAGTTGAACCTGAAATTCTCGGCCTGGAACGCGCCAGCGGCCTGTTGTCTTTCCGCCTGGAAGCCTATGCCGACCAACGCAACGCGCCGGTACCGCCAACCGATACGCGCCCACTTGAGCTGCAATCCTGGTCACCCGGGGATAATTTTCAACCCAATGCCCGCCCCGGTGACCCTGTTATCCTAAACTTTAACAAGCCCCTTGATCCGGCATCGGTTTTCCTTGATGGCGCTATTACGGTCAACGTTAACGGTATTCCCTTGCTACCTAATCTGGTGCTTATGCGCCAGGACGGTGCCACCATCATCATCAAGGGTTCCGGTATCGTTGATCACAATCAGGATGTTGAAATCACACTGTCCAGCCTGCTGCGCGATACACAGGGCAATCCGCTGAATCAGGACAGAACGCTTGAAATACGCCTTCCTGACCTGCATCGTCCTAACGGCGATGGCACCGGGCTGCGCTCGCCCATCGCGGCCGTATTCCCCGGGTTTTCCTGCGCGCTCACAGAGGCCGAGCTCACCGGCGAGCGGTCCACATGGCGCAACGGTCGCTGCGTTGGCGGTAAGAGCAGCGACCCCAAATTCCACGTGAATGGTCTGTACAAGGACTACCCCATCCGCGTCTTGTTCAACCGCGACATCGATCCGTCAACGATCAACGAGACCACCTTCATTGTTGAACGCCGGGATTCAAGCAACAATTGGCTACCCATACCGGGTCGGCTGGATATCCTGCCCCAGCGGGTGGAGTTCTTCCCGGATACCCCCTGGCAGGTCGGTGAACTTTATAGGTACACATTAAAATCGGTGGACAATCCCTATTGCGGGGTCACTGCCATTTGTTCGCCGGATGGCGCACCGCTTCAAACCAGACAAATCTCGCAAAGCAGTGCATCTGCTCCTGCCCTTCGCGAAGGAGGCCCTGATATGGTGAATCACTTTGTCGCTGCCGGTGAGGATGATCGCTATACGTTAGTTGGTTTGCGCGTTCTGCCAGTGGCGGATGTCAATACCAATATGGTGCTTGACGAAGAAGAACAAGGTGCGGTAGTCCTCGAGGACAACAGTATCGACCCACCACCCAATCATCTAGGATTGATGTTGAAGAGTTATGGCGGCGTCATAACGAATGCCAATCTCGGCTGTTCACTCGGGGAGGATTGCCCGGAAAACCACTTCGCATTTCTTAGCAGCGGCGCTCTAGCAGCCGGCCCACGTACTTACGATCCCGATGTTCAGGTGAATCGTCGTCTGATCGACAGTAACCCAGCCACAGATAATTTCGTAGCGGGTGCCATACGAGCCAACGTCTACCCGACAACGGTCAGTACTACCAGCGTTTTTCTGGAGGCTCAGGCTCTAAGGCTCATCACTATCGGCCTGGATACGGGGCCACTGATTCTCAGGCTGCTGCCCCAAGAATCGGATGAGCCCTTTATCACAGGGTTTATCTCCGACACGCCGAACGGCCCCTGGTTCAATGCCACCTTCGACGTACTCGTGGATGCCCCCGAGCTGAGACCCGCGCTGGGCCCTATTGTGCTTAGTCACGATATTCGCAGTAAACCGGTAGCCAATGTAACGCTTGAGGGGCCACTGCGCTTTGTCGACGATGGTCGGTTGGTCCTCAAGCTGGGCAACGCTGACGCTCTCGTGATTCCGGTCGGTATAAGCTTACTTGGTCTTGGCCTAGGGAGCGTGGAACTGGAAGTTCCCCCGCTTGCTCTCGATATGACTTTGACCTTCCTGCCAGTCAAAAACTTCTGACGCGGAACTCACTTCTACAACGGGGCAATGGTTAAGTCAATTGATCTCTCAATAGAGCCTTTAAAGGGTCTAATCAAGTAGTCTGATTCCCCTCTGGCAAAAACGTTTTGCCAGTGGGGAATGCATTGAGCTATAATTTGGTCAGCCAACCAATTTATAGCTCAATGCTTAAAAAATAGAGGTAGACATGACATGCAGCCGTACCCGACAAACTGATCAGTTCGCTTCATCAGCGACGCCTACAGAGTTTGTCGGTGCTGGTGGATTGATTCTTCGGGCCAGTCGATTCGGCGAGTTAACAGCCCCCATCGTGTTGCTACTTCACGGCGGAGGGCAAACGCGTTACGCCTGGAACCATACTGCACAAGCTCTCTCCGAGATGGGTTACTGCGCAATCACATTGGATGCGCGCGGGCACGGCGAAAGCGATTGGTGTGCACAAGGTGATTACAGCACCGAAAGCTTGGTCGCTGACCTTGACGCTGTGATTTGCGCGTTGCCTACAGCCCCCGTCATTGTCGGAGCTTCCATGGGCGGTCTGACTGCTATGCTCGCCCTTGGGGAGGATGACTCGCTGCCCTGTTCAGCACTCGTACTGGTGGATGTGGCACCACGTCTCGAACAGCAAGGCGTTCGTCGCATCATAGAATTCATGTGCCGTCATCATGACGGATTCGATGACATTCAACAGGTGCGCGATGCAGTCGCCGCATACAATCCACATCGTGCTCATGCCAATGACCTGTCAGGACTGCACAAGAATTTGCGCCGCCATAATGATGGCCGTCTTTACTGGCATTGGGATCCTGCCTTTCTGGATCACGCCCGCTTACCTTCGGAAACCGACGACGGCATGTTTGAGCGAATCAGGCTGGAGTCAGCAGCTAGAAAGCTTTCCATGCCAGTACTACTAATTCGGGGGCACCAGAGCGACGTGCTCAGCGACCAGGGCGCACGCGAGCTACTCGACCTAGTTCCCCATGCGCACTATGAAGTGCTGGATCAGGCAGGACATATGGTGGCCGGGGACAAAAACACCATTTTCACCGAAGCGGTATTGAATTTCCTACACAACCCGTCGTGCATAGGCGACGCGTGGGGGGGGCGGGCCCCTTGACTGAAACGGAGTAATAGCATGAAACACCCTTATTTAGATGTTTTAATTATCGGCGCAGGCCTGTCGGGCATTGGCGCGGCCTGTCACCTGAAAAAGAAATGCCCGAGTCTGCATTTCGGTCTCATTGAGCGGCGCAAACGTATTGGTGGCACCTGGGACTTATTCCGTTACCCCGGCATCCGTTCGGATTCCGACATGTTTACTCTAGGTTACAACTTTCGGCCTTGGACTGACACCAAGATGCTTGCCGACGGCCCTTCTATTCGCAATTACATTGAAGACACAGCAAGCGAATATGGCGTAAAACGTCATATTAACTTCGGTTTGAAAGTGCTTTCGGAATCCTGGCTCAGTGAGAAAAACCATTGGATCGTTACTGCCATTGACGAAACAACCGGTGAAGAGCACCAGTTCAACGCTGGCTTTGTACTCAACTGTACCGGCTATTACAAATACGATGCCGGTTACACCCCGGACATTCCGGGTCTCGACAAATTCAAGGGCGAATTGATTCACCCACAACACTGGCCGGAGGACTACGATTACAGTGGTAAACGGGTGGTGGTTATTGGGAGTGGTGCCACTGCCGTAACGCTGGTGCCGGCCATGACAGACAAGGCGTCTCACGTGGTGATGCTGCAACGCTCCCCTACCTACGTCGCCTCCGTACCAGAGCAAGATCTGATTTCCAGAAACCTGCGTCGCATCCTGCCGGAAATGACCGTTTACCGGATGGCTCGGACCCGAAACATCCTACTACAGAGAGCAGTATACCGGCTCTCGCTGGCTAAACCCAAGGCGATGCGCCGCCTACTTTTGGCGGCTGCGCGCCGCCAGTTAGGTCCGGATATCGACATGAAGCATTTCCAGCCCCATTACAATCCCTGGGAGGAGCGTATGTGTGCTGTACCCAAGGGTGATCTCTTCAAGGTAATTCGCGAAGGGAAGGCCTCCGTGGTGACCGATCAAATCGACACAGTGACTGAAACTGGCATCCAATTGAAGTCTGGTGACCATCTTGACGCAGATGTTCTGATCACCGCCACGGGTCTTGATCTACAAATGTTCGGTGGCGCGAAGTTAGAAGTGGACGGACGTGAGGTCAATGTGGCCGACACCATGATGTACAAGGGTCTGATGCTCGAAGGTGTGCCCAATATGGCCCTCGTGTTTGGTTACACTAACTCATCCTGGACATTGAAGGCGGATATCGCCAGTGAATTCGTCTGCCGCCTACTAAATCACATGCGCGGCATCGGCGCCCGAGTGGTCACGCCTGTCGACGAAGAAGGATGCGCTACAGATCTGAACTTTCTTAATCTTCGCTCTGGATACGTTCAGCGTGCTAATGACCGCCTGCCACGCCAAGGCAGCAAGGTTCCCTGGCAAAACCTTGATGATTATTTGCGTGACCTGCCCGCATTGCGTTACGGCAACCTGGAAGACGGTCGCCTCCGTTTTGAGGGAAATACCAAACGCAGTAAAGGTGGTGTGCTGAGAAGTCTGCTCAGCGCTTGATCCATTCAATCCATTGGAGTACGCATGAAGAATTTTTACAACAAAGTAGCAGCTATCACCGGGGCTGGATCGGGTATCGGTCAGGCCACCGCTATTGCACTGGCTGAAGAGGGCTGTCACCTAGCACTGTCGGACATCAGTGAGAACAGCCTGCAAGACACTGTCGATCGCTTGCGCGACTATCCCGTCAAGGTAACCTCTCATGTTGTAGATGTCGGTCGCCGGGAGGCTGTTTATCAGTACGCCGACGACTGCATTAAAGCACACGGCCACGTAAACCTGATCATCAACAATGCTGGCGTCGGCCTTGGTGAAACTGTCGAAGCCATGAGCTACGAAAACTTCGAATGGCTCATGAACATCAACTTCTGGGGCGTGGTGTACGGCACCAAGGCCTTTCTGCCTTATCTAAAGCAATCCGGTGACGGCCACATCGTCAATATCTCCAGTATCTTTGGCATTATCGGTGTGCCTACACAATCTGCCTATAACGCAGCGAAATTCGCTGTCAAAGGCTTTACTGAATCACTACGGGAAGAACTGGATATTGAAGGTAGCAGCGTCAGCGCAACCTGCGTACATCCGGGTGGAGTTAAAACCGCGATTGCTCGCAATAGCCGTATGGGAGATACAGGCAGTTTGACTCTAGGCAGTAAGGAAGAGATCGCAGAGCTTTTCGAGCGCATCGCCCGCACAACGCCGGAACAGGCAGCCAATGCCATATTACAGGGCGTCCGCAAGAATCAGCGTAGAGTACTCATAGGTGCAGATGCTGCGTTACTGGATATCGGTCAGCGCTTGATGCCGACAGGCTACCAGCGGCTACTCGAAACATTTTTCAGGAGGCGCGACGGTAAGGAAAACGCGCTGAGAGAATCGTTATGAAACCAATTAAATTGAACTTTAAGAAATAGGAGCCAACCAATGACTTCAAAAATTACAGATAAAGCCCTAAAAGGTGGTGCGTCAGTGGGCATCCCCCCTCGGCACATGGACTTTCAATTTTCCGAGACGATGCCAAAGTACTTCTATGCTAATAATGCTACAGCAACAATATTCTTCGCAATGCTGTCCGCGTCCTTTCCACCAGGAGAACGCTTCTTTATGGATTCGGTACGTCATTTTCGTAACCGGGTGACTGACAAGCGGCAGCGCGCCGCTATTTCTGGATTCATTGGTCAGGAAGCCATTCACGGTCGTGAGCATGACCGGCTCAATGAACTGCTTGCTGAACGAGGATTCGATATGGAAACCCCGGAGCGCCTCGTGAAGGTTATGCTTAGCGTGCTAACAAGACTTCCTAAGAGCACTCAACTTGCAGCCACCACTTTCATGGAACATTTTACGGCGCTACTCGCGGAACAGCTCCTGGAGGACGAAGAGTTCCGGAGCCTCGCCGATCCAGAGATGATCAAGATATGGCAATGGCACGCTCTCGAAGAACTCGAACACAAGGCTGT
>CAXHEX010000046.1:0-11949 GCA_964016105.1 uncultured Ketobacter sp. | reverse complement strand
TGCTCTCGGCCTTTTGCTGGGCTTTGTATTCCATCAGATCCTTGAAATAGATTTTTCGGCGATTGCCCGCCATGTGGAATGGCAGCTTGCCAGTCTCCAGAACCTGACTGATCAGATACGGGCGGGAGATGTTCAGAAAAGCCGCCGCTTGCTGGGTAGTCAGTTCCGCATGGATCGGGATGATGGAAATTGCATTGCCCAACGCCATCTGATTCAAAATATCCGCCAGCATATGGATGGCCTTGATCGGTACTGTGATTTCCTGGTTGTCATCAATCAGCCGCAGCGTGGTCTGGTCGCCTTGGCCTGTGCAGGCTGCCAGAATGCGTCCACTGGCCGCTGCAAGTTCGGCTTCCTGTTCGCTGGGCATGTCGTAAAAATGGTTCTGTTGTGTCGCCATGGCGGACACCTCGTGTCGCTGTGTACTCATCAGGTAATTATACCCTTTAGGTACATATTCGCAATATTCGAATACAGGCGAAATATTAGAAACAAAACGACACAGGAACACCTTGCAATGTAACGCCTTATAAATCAGCCACTTGGTAAACTCGCCAACTTTCGGGCCAACTGGAGAGCAGGAAGATGGCGACGACCAACAAGGGCAAACGACGGCAACTGCTGACGGACGTGCAGTATGACGCGCTGTATGGAGTGCCTGTTTTCGGACCCGAGGAACAGGATCATTACTTTAACCTTAATGACCTGGAGCAGGAGGTGTTTGACAGTTTTCGCGTCCCCGGCATCCAGGTCTATTTTGTCCTGCTGTTGGGGTATACCCGCCACAGCAATGTGATCCGGGATATTGAATGGGAAACCTGTAAGGTCGATATCGCCTACATCTTGCAACGGCATTTTCAGGGTAAAAAGGTTCGCAGGATTGCCCTGACCCCCAACCGAAAAAAGCGGCTTTATGACCGTGTGCTGGACTTGTTGAGGTTAAGTCCTTTTACGGACAAGGTGGAATCCAAGCTGCAGAAAGAAGCCATCCAGATTGCCGCCCGCCAGGCCGATCAGCTGGCGATTTTTGATGAATTGATCGATTACTTGCAGCACCTGAATGCGGTGATTCCACCACTGTACAAGTTTCAGAAACTGATTTCCCACGCTGCAGACGTGGAAGCCGATCGACTCACCAAGCTGCTGCAACGTCATCTTTCCCCTATGCTCAACACCAAGCTGCACCAATTGCTGGCCGCTACGGGACCACAGTCACTGGCTAGTCTCAAGAAGCTGCCCAGAGATTTCAGCAAATCCGAGATCGGTCGCGAGATCAAACTGTTCGATTGGGTGCGGGATATCTCTGCTGACACCCACTCCGTGATGGAGAAGTTGAATCTGTCGCAAGGGAATGTGGCCTACTACGGCTCCATGGTGGAGTACTACAGCATCACCCAATTGCGAGCAAAGAATTTTGAGACCGTTGCACTGTATCTGGTCTGCTATCTTCAATCCCGTCTCAGCCAGATTCAGGATACGCTGGTGGCGGCGTTTATTTTTCAGGTACGCAAACTGGCTTGCCGAGGGCAAAGCGGCGAGCCGGGACAAAGTGTTTGAAGCTCTGGCTTCCATTGAGGAGAAAGTGAAACAAGCCGGTCCTGTGCTGAGACTGTTTGTGGATGAGAAGATCGCCGGTGACACGCCGTTCCAGAAAGTTCGCAAACGTGCTTATCAGCTGCTGGGTGAGCAGGATATTCCGGTGGTCAGCGACGAACAATGGCTGGATAAAGACCGGCTGATTCGGGAGTCCCGCTGGTCCGCGCTACAGATATCTGTGGAGTTACTGGTGCAGCAAAAACTGGACGCGCTCCACGATAAACTGGCACTGGTATCTGACCGCCTCAATACCGGCGCCAATGAGTCAGTGGTATTGAAAACCAAAAATGGCCAGATCCGCTGGGTCATCAAATACACCCACAAAAAAGAAGAAGTGAACAATCCTTTCTTTGCCCGTATGTCTCAGACGCATATCGCGGATCTGCTGAACTACGTGAATCACCAGACCGGCTTTTTTCAACAGTTCCGCCATATCCGGCCAAGGGGCAAGGTGGAGGACAGCGACTTTGCCGCCCTGGTGGCCTGCATCATTGCCAATGCCACCCGATTCGGTCACTACAAGATGGCCGAGATCTGTAATATCAAACTAGATAAACTGAACTCCATTCAGGCCAACCTGTTGCGGATGGAAACCCTGGCTGAAGCCAATGATGTGATCAGCAACGCCATCGCTCAGTTACCCATTTTTCAGCATTATGCGATTCAGCCGGACAAGATCCACGGCAGTTTCGACGGTCAGAAATTCGAAAGTCGCCGCAATACCATTCGCACCCGCTTTTCCACCAAATACATCAAGACCGGCCCCGGTTTGTCTGGTGTGACGCTGAACGTCCATCACGTGCCCGTCAATGCCGGGGTGATTGGCTTAAATGAACACGAATCCCACTACGTGTTCGATATGCTGCACAACAATACGTCGGACCTGCAGCCGGATGTTCTGTCCACGGATACCCATGGCGTGAACCGTTTTAATTTTGCCTTACTGGATTTGGCAGGCTGGACCTTCGCTCCCCGGTATGCCCGCTTTGATAATGTCGTGGATGATCTATTTGAAGAAGTGGTTGCTCTAAATGAGATCATTATTTAACCTTGAAGTCAGTGTGGCTTAACAATAATTACCTAAAATAAATTTTTATATTCAATTAGTTATATCGTTCTTAGCTGAATGGAGCAGGAATCCCGGAAACCCCTCTTATTTGATTTCCAGTGCCGGGTGTTAGCCCAAAGATTCTTCTATACGCAAGATACAAGTCCTGTTGCATTAACTTGCCACTGAAACGAAACGTTAGGCAACTTTTCGATTAATGGGTATCCATATATTTCGCATTAAAACAGTAGGTTACGTTGGAATCGGCTGACTCCCGAGCCTTTTGTCGCCAGCCTTCAAATTATGCACTTGAAATCTATTAAACGTTCGTTAAGTATATAGCCAAGATTTGTTATGGGAGCCGGGTATGGCCAAAGAAAGCGCCGACGTAACTCGACAGCGCATTTTGCACCAGTGCTTGCCGCTATTCGCAGCTGCAGGTTTCGATGGGGTGTCTATGCGCCAGGTGGCGACAGCAACGGGATTGACCACCGCGGCGCTGTACTACCACTTCCCAGACAAAGAGCAGTTGTTCCTGGCGGTGGTGGAAGATTGTTTTTCTCAGCGGGTGACGCCGTTGATGCCAGGGCCGAAGTCCCCTGGAGATGATCCCTGGGCTCACCTGGAAGCATTCGTATCTGCGTTCGTTTCGCTGTTGGTGCGTGTTCCCAGTTTTCAACGCCTGATGCAGTGGGTGGCGCTGGATCGAGACGAAACCCGTGCCCGCCAGATGACTGAGCGTGTGTTTGAGCCCTTCTTTCTTGGCGTTGCCGATCTTTTGCCCGTGACGTTGGGCGAAGAGGAGCGACATGCGTTGACAGTGTCGGTGATGGGCCTGATGGTATTCCCGTTTGAAACGCAGGTGGCGCGACAGTGGCTACCCGGTTACAAGCCCCCATCCCAAGTATCAACTCAACTGGTACAGCACATTCTGAAACTGTTAAAAGCGGGCGTGACGGGATGAAGGGGATAGCAACGAGCCTGTTGATGGCATGCGGGATAGTGCTGCTGGGGTGTCAGGGGGAGTCCGGCAATCCTGTGGCAGTTCCGGAACCACACATTTACCAAAGTGACCTGTTACCGCTGGATCAGGCAGCACCCCGTCAGTTCATCAGTACCGGTTCTGTCGTGTCCGATCAGCGTATCGAAATCTCGTCCCGCCTGAGCGGCTATGTGCGCCAGCTCAAAGTAAAAGAAGGTGACAAGGTGCAGGCAGGCGCTTTGTTGGCGCAGATGGATGCGGCCGATGTGGAAGGCGCCATTCGGCAGGCGCAGGCGGCAGTAAGCGCGGCGCTGGCCGCACAGAAAGATGCGCAGACCGATTTGCAACGTTTTCAAAAACTGTATCAGCAGAACAGCATTTCCGAGAGCGACCTGCGCAAGGCGCAACTACGGCTGGATTCCACTACCGAGGCACACAATCAGGCGCAGGCCGAACTGGGCACTGCCGTTGCCCAGCGCGACTACTCCAGTATTCGCAGTCCCTTTGCTGCCAGCGTGGTGGCTCTCAATGTGCGGGCCGGAGACATGCTGGTGCCGGGAGAACCGATTCTCACCCTGGAATCCAATTCAGCCCTGATCTTTGAAACCTTTATACCGGAGCAGCGGGTTGGCCTGATCGACATCGGCATGCCGGTGCAGTTGCAACTGGATGCGTTGAGCCATCCGTTGACCGGTGCCGTGATCCGGATTGTGCGCTCCGGCGACCCGGTGACCCGCAGTTATCCCGTGAAGATATCCGTGCCGGAAAACGCGGACCTGATGCCCGGCATGTTTGGGCGGGCGCTGTTTGAATTGGGGCAGACGGACAACATATTGTTGCCGCGTAGCGCCGTGGTGGAGCGGGGTGGTTTGAAAGGCGTGTTCGTAGTGGACAAGGATGATCTGGCGCATTTTCGCTGGCTGCGGCTGGGGCGTGAGTGGCCAGCACAGGTGGAAGTGATTGCTGGCCTGCAGCAGGACGAACAGGTAGTGGCATCCCCTGCGGCCAGCCTGAAAGAAGGGGATCGGATTCAGCCTAAGGATAACGGGCAGGGCAGGGAGTAAGTATGGCAAACCGCTCCTCACCGCCCTTCAGCCTAGCCGCCCTGCTGGCGGATATGTTCGTGACCTCCAAGCTGGCACCACTCATGATACTGGCCTGCCTGCTCCTGGGGATGCTGGCCTTGAGCAAAACTCCGCGGGAGGATAACCCGCAAATTGTCATTCCCGGTGCATCGGTACAGGTGACATTGCCGGGTGCCTCCTCCGAAGAAGTCGAGCAGTTAGTGGTGCGTCCGGTGGAAAGTGCAATCCGGCTTATTTCCGGCGTGGACGACTTCTACTCCACCGCGAGCAATTCAGTGGCCCGGTTCACTGTACAGTTTGAAGTGGGAGAGGATCAGGAGGAATCGCTGGTAAAACTCCACGATCGCCTGGCAGAGGTGAGACCCTTGCTGCCGGCAGACGCCGGTGCCCCGATCATTCGTAGTATGAATGTGGACGATGTGCCCATTGTCACCGTGACGTTGGCCTCTCAAAAATACGACGACTACGCTCTCAAACGGGTGGCCGATCGCCTCACCGATGGCTTGCGAACCATGCAGGATGTTTCGGCGGTGTATGTAAAAGGGGGGCGGGATCGTCAGATCCGGGTGGAGCTCAATCCAGATCGGATGCAGGCGTTTGGTATTACCCTGGATCAGGTGCGGCAAGTCTTGGCCGCATCCAATGTATCGGTGACATTGGGCGATGTCGTGCAGGCCGGTGAGCGGCAGCAGGTGTTTCTGGAGGGCTATCTTGCAACGGCTCAAGAGCTGGAAACCCTCGTGGTGGATCAGGTGCAGGGCAGAACCCTGTACCTGGGCAACATTGCCGAGATCGTCGATGGTCCAGAACAGGAACGCCAGAATCTGAGTCGATTTGGTTTCGGCCCGGCGGATGCCCGCTTTGGCCGCTATGTGGATGGCGATGTGCCGGCGGTGACGCTGGCGGTCGCCAAACAGCGGGGCACCAACGCCGTGTTAGTCGCGCGGGATGTGTTGGCGCGGGTGGAATCCATGCGGCAGCAATTCGTGCCGGCGGACATCGATCTGGTGGTAACCCGCAATGATGGCCAGATCGCCGATGATACCGCCAATGAACTGATTCACCACCTGGGTATCGCCGTGTTGGCGGTGTTCCTGGTGACACTGGTATTTCTAGGCCGCAAAGAAGCGTTGATCGTGGGGCTCAGCGTTCCGCTGGTGCTGGCACTGACGTTGGGAGCACTCTACCTCGCCGGCATGACCATCAATCGGGTGTCGCTGTTTGCCCTGATACTGTCCCTGGGTTTGCTGGTGGACGATGCCATTGTGGTGATCGAAAACGTGCACCGCAAATATGCCGGTCTTGGTAAGGCAGACAAGCGCGCTGCCACGGTGGAAGCGGCACGGGAAATTGGTAATCCAACTAACCTGGCGACCCTGGCCGTTATAGCCGTGTTCGGTTCACTGCTAACAGTGGGCGGTATGATTGGCGAGTACTTTTACCCGGTGGCGTTCGCGGTGCCGGTGGCCATGGCCGCGTCGCTGGTGATCGCCTACACGGTGGTGCCCTGGGCCGCCTGGCACTGGTTACCTTCCCATGCGAGTCACGACGACTCAGACGAACCGGGTCATCATCGTGGCTTGGGTGGGTTTTACCATCGTCTGTTGTCCTGGTTGCTGGCTCGGCGCGCACGGCGTGTGGTGGCAATGTTCTTGGTGGTGCTGAGTATCCTGCTGGCGTTGCTGCAACCGGCCTGGCAGTTCCTGCGCCCGTCCGGGATCGAAGGGCCGCAGGCCTGGTTTGGAGTGGAAACCACCGTCATGCCTCTCAATGACAAGAACAGTTTTCTGATCACGCTGGACATGCCGGAGTCGACGCCGTTGGAGACCACTGACCAGTTGATGCGTGAGCTGGCAGAAGAGCTTCGTCGCTATCCGGAGGTTGCCGATTACCAGCTCTGGATCGGTCAGTCCGGTGTCGCGGATTTCAGCGGCCTGTTTCGTGGCACCGCCGAACGCGCGGGCAGTTACATAGGCGAAGTGCGGGTCAACTTGCGTCACAAGGATCACCGCGAGCTCACCTCGATGGCCATCGTACGGGATCTGCGACCCCGTTTGCAGGCGCGGGCGACGGCGTTTCCCGGTGCCACTGTGCAGGTATTGGAAGATCCCCCTGGGCCGCCGGTGCGGGCCAACTTGTTGGCGGAAATCTATGGCCCCGACGCAGATACGCTACGCTGGCTCTCGACCTGGGTCAAAGCGGTTTTTGCCGAAACCTGGGATGTGGCAGAAGTGAATGATTCCGAACCGGAAGACGTTGCCCGCAAACGTCTGGTTGTGGACCGGGAAAAGGCAGCCCTGTCCGGGTTAACCACTGCAGATGTGGCAATGGCACTGCGGCGCCTCATCGAAGGTGAATATCTGGGGCGCGTGCAAGCGCATGGGGAAAAAAATCCGGTGCCGCTGCAACTGCTGATCCCCCGGCGCCATCAACTGGATATGAGCAACTTTTCCCGCGCTTACGTCAGCAATCCGGCAGGTGCAAAAGTGCCCCTATCTGAGTTGGTAAAGGTTGAGTCTGACGTGGTGGATCGGCCCATTCACCATAAAAACGGCGCGCGCGTCACCTATGTCACTGGCGAAATGACGCGCACCGCCCCGGTCTATGCTGTGCTGGTAATGAACAACAAACTGGACGGCCTCGCTTTGCCGGATGGCAGCCAATTGCTCACCGGCAACCTGACGATTATGCCTCAGGAGCCCAATCCCCTGGACGGCTATACATTGCTGTGGGATGGCGCCCAGCGGCAGATGCTGGACACCTATCGGGACATGCTGGGCGCTTTGGCGATTGCCATTGTGTTCATTTTTCTGTGTTTGGTGGCGTACTACCAGAGTTTCAGCCTGCCCATCGTGGCGCTCGCGGCGGTGCCGCTGGGTATCGCAGGAATATTTCCCGGCCACTGGCTGCTGCAATCGCAATTTTCCGCTACGTCCATGGTGGGCGTCATCGCACTGGCGGGGGTTGTGGTGCGTAATTCCCTGCTGATCATCGATTTTGTACAGGAACACCTGCGTCAGGGCATGCCACTGGCGCAGGCCATTCTGGAAGCAGGGACCTTGCGGTTGCGGCCCATCCTGCTGACCGCTTTGTCCATTGTGCTGGGCAGCGCCATCATGCTGAAGGACCCCATGTTCAGTGGGCTTGCCATCTCGCTTATTTTTGGCACCCTTGCCGCGACGGTGCTGACCTTGATAGTCGTGCCGCTGCTGCTCCATACGTTGCTTCGCAGGAAATCAAAATGACTCCATTTCTGCCGCCGGATTTAACCTACACTCTCGCCTGGTGCGTGATAACCTGCAAAGTGTGCTGGTATGTTTGTGCCGCGTTTTTATCGTTCTGGTAAGTGGTTTTTCTTGGTACTCATATTAGGCTATGTACCCAGATTTGATTTTTTACGTCTAAACCGCGTGAAGCGGGAGACAATGTTTACTTCAGATCTGGCTCGGGTAAAGCAGCTATATGGCTAAATGTTTGCGTAGTGATGGCGAATAGGAGTCAGACCCTACAGGCTGATCGTCTGTTTTAAATGCCCAGCTTGTATTCAGCTCTCTCCAAAGGGAAGGGCCGCTTTTCGCCCTTTTGCAGTCGACCGGGTTCGATACTTCATCGGATGGAGAGCTTCTCAAGCAGCCCGTTTTTCACCTCCAGCTCCGTCTGTAATTTGGCCAGAGTCAGTTCCAGTCCCCTGGCTTTTTCGACTTCGGCGTCATGTGCCTGTAACAACGACTGAAGCCGAGCATCAAGCGCGTTCTTTTCCTCGGTCACGGCAATGAGCTTTGCGTTGGTTTCACTGGCGAGTTCCGCTATCTTGGATTCTTCGCGAAGTTGCTTTTCCAACAACTTCGTCTGCTTCCGCTGTTCACCCACTTCGCCGACCAGGCTGGCATTGTCCCGATTGAGTTGGGTGAGTTCGCTTTGTTTGACGATCAAGGTTTGGTTGAGGTTGCGTAACTCGGCCTGGAGCTGCTGGGCCTGGTGTCGTGGCGCAGTTGTTCCTGTTGCTCCTGAGAGGACGTGCGGAAGTGTTCTAATGCGTCCCGCGCATGCCGATGCTTTTCTTCCAACGATGCCCGGTGTTTCTGGTTTTCGTCGAGCTGCTGTTCCAACCCTTTCACTTGCTGCTCGCAGCGTCCAGCCCGTAGTTCCGCATGGTGGAGTCGGTCTTTGGTCTCGTCGTGAGCGACGCTTTCGCGTTCCAGGCGGCTCGTAAGGGCAGCATTGTCAGCACCCAGATCTTTGAGCCGATCCTGCGCAGCGCTGAACTGGACCACCAGCTGGGTTTTCTCGTTCTGCCAGGCATGATTGGCGGCTTCCGCTCGTTTCCCGTAACTTGGCAGCCATCCGGACAACCATGTCCTTTAGGGCGTTAGACAATAAAGCTTCATCGCCCAGTTGGGTAGCATCCTCCGCTTCCAACTCCTTCAGATAGCGGTGGATCGTGGTTTTCGAGCCGGTATTGCCCAGTTCGACGCGCACCGCATCCACCGATGGGTTGATACCCCGCGCCAACAGCGTGTCCCGTGCCTGCTGCACATTGAACTTGTTCAAGCCCGCCCGCGCCATCCCGGCCTCCTATTTTAAGATAATATATTACATACCATGTAAATACATTCTGTACTTTTAGAGAACGAATTCTACGGGTAAAATTAAAGCCCTACTCTTTGAAAACTGTCGCAAGATTCTTCATGGACAAAGGTACAACTATACTGCACCAGGATGAGCATTGTGGATTACTCTATCCAAACGGTAGTAAATATTACTACGGAATTAAAGTCCTGGCGCAGCAAATGACACACGTTGTCGGCCTACTTCAAATATCCGGATTATGTGCAGAAAGCGATCTATACCACCAATGCGGTCGAGGCCTTTCATCGCCAGTTCCGTAAGCTCACAAAAACCAAAGGTGGCTTCGCCAATGAAAACAGCTTACTGAAGCTGCTGTATGCCGGTATACTGAAAGCCACTGAGCGCTGGACCCATCCGATTCAGAACTAGAATCTGACGGGTTCGTCTAGACGTTGTCGCAACTGACGATCCACTTCCCGGAACGGCTAGAAAAATACATCAGCTTACTAAAGCCACTAGGCTGACACAGAATTTTGAACACCCTCACGGAAACCATTATTTCTCTCCAGAATTTTCCGATTCAATACCGAATGTGATTTTTATTTTCAACAGGCTGTTAGTCTATTAAGCTGGAATAAGGCGTACTGGTAGATCTGAATACCCTTTAATGAGGTTTGAATAAACTCGTTGAGGTTCACCCATTACTTCGATTTTATGGAAGCGTTTAAGTATCTCCTCCCATACGATTCTAAGTTGCATTTCAGCAAGGCGATTGCCCATACAGCGATGTATGCCAAAACCAAATGAAAGATGGTACCTCGGATTTTTCCTGTCGATGATAAATTCATAAGGCTTGTCAATTGCTTCTTCATCCCGATTTCCTGAGACAAACCAGAGAATCACTTTGTCGCCCCTGTGAATTTGCTTTCCACCGAGAATGGTGTCCTTCGTGGCCGTCCTTCGCATGTGCGTTAGGGGAGTTTGGTACCTGATAATTTCTGGTACCATTGTATTAACAAGGCCATGGTTTTCACGAAGTTTATCGTATTCCTTCGGGTTTTCATTAAGGAATAGAACACTTCCCGAAACTGAATTTCTAGTAGTGTCGTTGCCGCCGACAATCAGTAGTATTAGGTTACCCAGAAATTCCATCGGGTTTTCCTCCGTCATGCGGCTGGTTTCTTCAGCGTGTGCCAGCATGGAGATAAGCGAGGTTTCGGGTGGGGAGTTCTTTTTTTTCTGCCATAGGTTAAAAAAAGCAGGCACACATTCTTCCATCAGGATTTTCCTGGATTCTTCATACGAAGAAACGATCGACATAGGGCCTGGAACAGCGGTTGCCACATCGGACCAATAGGTTAGTTTTCGACGATGCTCTTGGGGAAAATCGAGTATGGTGGCCAACATTTGTCCCGTCAGCTCAATTGAAACTTTGTCTACCCAGTCAATGGTTTCGTAAATTGGTAGATCATCTAGTATATTACATACGCGCTCGCGTATCAGGCTCTCCATACCCGCAAGGTTACGTGGATCGACTGCACCCTGCACTGTGCGTCGCTGCACACCGTGCTTGGGCTCGTCCATCGCAATAAACATTGGTACGTTAAAATCCTCATTGGGATCCAAGAATGCGATTGTGGGTTCTGAAGAGTAAATATCAGGTTTATTCTCAACTTCCACAATATCTTTGAATTTGGTAACTGACCAAAAGGGACCAAACTTGGAATCCTTGCAATAATGTATCGGATCTTCTTGTCTCATTCGATCAAAGAAACTCCAAAACGTATTATTTTGAAAGGGTTCCCGTTGGCTCATGTCATAATCTTCTAGAGGAATGTCATAGGGACCAATTCCATCCATATGGCGGTATTTTTTTTTAGCAGCTTGATTCATTGTGCGTACTCACTGGCAATAAACAATCCAGATGGTATTTGGTCGCACAAACAAATGTCAAGCAAGTGTGTTTTTGCTATTATCAGCACCACAATAAGAGACGTTGTTACAGTCACACTAAATCAGGATCTACTGATTCGGCATAGCTGCTCAACTAAAACCTGCAGCCGGGCCAAAGTTATCTTCCGGTCTACGTTGCTCAAAGTAATTTATTTCTCCTAGAGGTTCTAGGGATTTTCCGTCCAAAAACGACAAAGTACCCTATAAGCCTCGCCATCCGTGGCCTCCAGAGGATATTGCTTTTTTCGAGATTCCTATTTTTACCCTAATTGAGTAAAAGGGAAGTTGGGCCATCAATAGTATTAAAAATAACAAAAGCATTGAGGTTTATGCGACTGTAATACTAAACTTCCTTCACAGAAATAATGGCAAGAGCAGAGTGGTCAATTTCGCCGATGTCCTTTTCTTCTGTACCTGCTGGAAAAAGCTACGCAGTTCATGGCGTCAATAAAGTCACAATAAATTCAAGTAGGACGCTGGCTCTAGGTATCGCAGGCCTTACGCAAGATCATAGTTATACTCAGAAGATTGAGCATAGTAAAAAATCGATGTCGCGTTACAAGCGATTCGAAAGCACATCGAAGGTTTTGTGCCTATCTACGATCGCGGCAAAATTAAGAAAATTGTCCCAGTTTAGGGCTAATGAGGGGATGGCTCCCCATTAGGTAGATATTTTCGGTTCCAGCCGCTCAAAATGCGGTTAGTTCCAGCTTACC
>CAXHEX010000045.1:0-13994 GCA_964016105.1 uncultured Ketobacter sp. | reverse complement strand
TCGCAACTGACTTTGAGCTCAAAGAAATTATGGGCTATTTCAACAGCCTGCTAGAGGGATATCTACAGCCCTCAATTCGCTATTATTATCGATTTATTTACAGAAACACCGTAAGCAAAACCGGGCGCTGCCGCACCGCACCGGAATACGATGCGCCACTGGAACAGCTGAAATTAGGCCTGGTCACCTGCCAGGACTACACCAACGGCTATTATGATGCCTTTGCCCAGCTGGCGGATGATGACTCCATTGATTTTGTGGTTCACCTAGGTGACTTTATCTACGAAACCGCCGGTGACCCTCGGTTTCAAAGCTTGCCGTTTGAAGATCGACGAATTGTATTGCCAAGTGATGGCCTGGTGGCCCTGGATTTACAGGACTACCGCCAGCTTTACCGGGTCTATCGATCGGACCCTAATCTACAAAGGGCAATGGAACAACACACCTTTATCATTACCCGCGACGACCATGAAACCGCCAATGACGCTTACTGGGATTATGAGCGACATACCCTGGGCGCGCCGGACCACCCTTTTACCCTGGATAAGCAGTATGGCAATGATCCACAACGGCTTAACCAGCTGATGCTGGACTCTCAGCAAGCCTGGTTAGAGTACGTTCCCGCTCGGGTTCAGGTGAATACCGACACCACGGACCCCCATCAATATTTAAAGTATTACCGTCGGGTTCAACTGGGTGAACTGGTGGATCTGTTTATGTTAGATGGACGCACCTATCGCAGCGCCCATGCCTGTGGTGAGGGGGAGTTTTTTCAGCGCTATATTCCTCCATCCTGTAAAAATTGGCAGAGTGATCAACAAACCATGTTGGGGCCGGAACAGCGGGACTGGCTAATCAACGGTTTGGTTGGGTCCACCGCTCAGTGGAAGGTTCTGGGAAATCAAACGTACATGGGCAGCCTGGGGGTCCGCACAAAACAGGGAAAAATCCCCATCAGTGTGGATGCATGGGACGGATTTGATCATGAGCGCAACCTGATTAACAGCGAGATAGCCCACAACAGAGTAGACAATTTCGTTGTGGTTACAGGCGATCTACACAGTTACATGGCTTCTCATATAAAACAGGATTACCACAAACGCTCCATTTTCAATTTCGATAATTTTATCGGAGTGGAGTTTATGACCCCTTCTGTGACCTCCGCCGGGTTATTTGATTTGATTGGCGCCAAAACCCCGGAGGGTGAGCAACAATTGCTGGCCCAAGCCCTCACCAACAGCGCTGTAAGGCTCACTAACCCTCACATACGCTACTTCAACACCACCCAAAACGGCTATTCCACCATTGAATTCAAACATGGTCATTGCGATTGGAAAGCCTATGTGGTGGATAAAAACCTAAGTAACGGTGCACAAGCCAAGAAACTGATTCGCCACTACCGCAAATACACCCACTTTCCATGGCTCATCACTCAGGCGGCCCTGGTGTACTAGGAACAGTGTATTAGGAGTAGTGAGTTAAAAAGAGAAAGTGTACGAACTAATACTCCAGGCTCAATTGATTAAGCAATGTATCATGGCGCTTCCAGTCTGGAAGGGCCTTGGACATCAGATCATAAAAACGGGGGCTGTGGTTAAACTCGCGCAAATGACAAAGCTCGTGAACAATCACCACGTCAATGCAAGGTAAGGGGTACTTAACAAGATTAGTATTCAGGGTAATCTTACCGTTTGAACGACAACTGCCCCAGCGACGCTTCATAGACCTGAGCTGAATAAAGGAGCCAGGGAACCCCATGTGCGATAACCGTTCCACCCAAAACTGATGTCGCTCACCGAAGACCTGCTCTGCTTTGCCCCGGTACCATTTAAGAATCTGACGCTTCACTGTTTCAGCAGAATCTGACTGCTGCCCTTTCAACACAAAATCCACCTCTGGGCCAGCCCGACAGTGCAATTGATGGGGCTCCCCCAAAAAATAATGCTGAACGCCCCAACGCCAATCAGGTTGATAGGCTTTTGGCCTGGTGGCGATGGAGGTCAGTTGCTTTTCTATCCAGACTCTTTTCTCCGCAACAAACTCGCTGGCCTGCTTGTTTGACACATGGTAAGGGGCTCTAACTTCTACCCCGTTTTCAGAAACATAGATAGCGATGGTTTTACGCTTGCTTCGGGTAAGAGTGAACTCAACTGAGAGCCCTGCAGCCCCATCATTGTTGGAATTGATCAAAACAACATCACCAGATCATTATTTAACCTATAAAGGTTAGTATCGTCAGTAAGTTGACACTTCTTGGTTACAAAAATATTTCACTCAATAACCTATTGAATAGCCATATTATTTAATACTTTCAACAAGTTACACAATTTTAGCTGATTGATTCTGGGCTACCCTAATAAAAAGTAATCAACGGAATTGACCTACTAGCCCTGGGCTTTCAACCAGCTTGAGCCGGAAGTACCGCCATGAACTTATTCAGATGTATGATACACAAAGCCGTCGTGCTGACCACCGGAATCGTTACCGCCCTTGGCGGGAATATAGCCAGCGCCGCCCCATTCGATCTGGAGGTGCATACCGGAGTGGGCAATAGCCAGGGAACCTTAGTGTGGAATATATCAGGGGCTGAGGGCGGCCCGGATATCCTGTCCGAATTGACCTACAAAGACATTCAATTCGTCCAGTACGGCATGCAATCAAATCTGACGGTGCGTCAAGGGCCTCTTACCGACTACGAGTTCTTCATGTCGTTTATCTCCTCCACCGCCGTATCAGGAACCGTTACCGATTCCGATTACCATGGCAACCAAAGAAGCGATGAATACAGCCGAAGTGAATCTTCTGCAGAAAACTCAACCATGAAGGATTTCACCCTGGGCTCGGCTCACCGCTTCTCCTTGGACCGGTACCAACATATCAAACCCATGATTGCCTATACCTACAAACAGCAACTTCTGCTCATGACGGAAGGTGTGCAGGTGCTAGACGCAAGAAACCCATTTAATATTGGTCCTTTTCGTAATACTTTAAACAGTCGCTATGAGACCCAATGGCATGGTTTGTGGACCGGTGCCCAGTGGGGTTTCCAAACCCGAAAACATCAGCTGAAGGCTGACTTAAAGTTTTATTGGCTGGACTACCAGGCGGAAGCGGATTGGAATCTACGCTCAGATTTCGCTCACCCGAAAAGCTTTGAGCAATGGGCTCTGGGTTCAGGCACAGGAATCGCCTTGTTCTATCAATATAATTTATCCAATGTTTTCTCTTTTTGGCTAAACTGGTCTAAGGAATCCTGGAATACGGATCCCGGGCAGGACGTGGTTTACTTTGCTGATGGCGAAATTGGAAAAACCCAGCTGAACGAAGTAAAGTGGGAGTCCACGGCCATTTCCACAGGGCTGGTTTTTAATTTCTGATAACGAGTTTATGGCTAGGATAAAACAAGCTGAAAACAGACTACTTCGGTACGCTCTCATCGCCATTGGATGGACGGCGGTCACCTTGGGTGTAATCGGAATATTTTTACCTCTATTACCCACAACCCCATTCTTACTGCTGGCCGCTAGCTGCTTCGCTAAAAGCTCTGAACGCTTTCATAGCTGGCTGCTAAATCAGCCACATTTAGGCCCATACATTCACCTCTACCTGGATGGCAAGGGGATTCCAGCTAGAGCCAAAGCCTATATTTTGAGCGCCTTATGGCTCACAATGACCACATCCGCGCTGCTGTTCGTAGAACCAATAGGGTTGAAATGCCTAATGCTTGCCATCGCAGTGGGCGTTACCATTCATATTCTAAAAATGCCCACCATGGCCATTGAATCACTGCCAAAAACAGTGGATCACCAACGGGCCTAAGCTGATTTACTTCCACCCAAACATTGTGGCGAAGCGGGCGCTTCCCCCTGTGCGTCTTGCCATTCATCGCTAGTGTAGGTGTGCATTGCAAGGGCATGGACAGGGCCAGCCACCTCGTCTGCCAAAGCTCTGTACACCATTTGATGTCTTTGAACAGAGCGTTTACCGGAAAACATCTCTGACACCAATACCAACTTGAAGTGAGTTTCCGAATTAGGGGGCACACTGTGCATGTGGCTTTCATTTTCCACAGATAGGAAACTTGGGGACAATTGGGATTGCAATTTGGATTCAATTTGGCTTTGAACCGGCCCTACTACCTGACTCATCCTGGGAAACCTCTAAAGATTGAACACATGGGTACCAATAAAACTGAAGGGCCCAGTATAACTCAAGATACTTTTGAATAACGAGACTTTCGGGTCTCTGATTTGGGTAAACGATAATCTCGAGCTTGCACCGGCTCAGCCAGGTAGTGGCCTTGAGCAAAGCCGCAACCCATCTGTTGTAGCTTATGTAGAGTTGATTCATCCTCAACCCCGTGAACCACCAGTTTGATGTTTTGCTCGCGGCAAAGGTTTATCACCCCCATCACAACCTCATAATCCGCCTGTTCATCCAATTGTGACGCGAAACGCTGATTCAATTTCACTTCATTCACCGGCAGACTGCTGAGATAGGAGGGGCTGCTGTAAGCAGCACCAAAGTCATCAATGGTCAAACCAATTCCCAGGCTACGAATGTGATTTAGAGATTCCCTGGTTATACTCGGATCTTCGATGATCGCCGATTCCTTAATTTCAAAAAAGATGACTTTGTCAGGAATATCATACTGATCCATTATGCTTGCCACTTGATCCATGAAAGGCCCCTCACGGATACACTTAGGTGACAGATTTATGGAAAGGGTTTTGGCGAAAGGTCCCTTACTCATTGCCACCATGTAGTGCTTCAACGCCTTTTCTATCACCGATAGAGTCAGCTCAGCCACGAACCCCCCAACCTCAGCCAAATAAAATATTTCAGTGGGGCTAACGTCTTCTTCCAGTATGCTTTCCCAACGACAAAGAACCTCAATGCCACAAACTTCTCGAGTTGCCAAATCATAAGTAGATTGAAAATACAGGGTCAGGTTATCTTCATGTAGGGCCTGCCTCAGCTGACTGATCAAACTGATGTTGCGAGGGTTATATTGATCGATGGATTCAACATCAAAAATCTTACTCAGATTTCTTTTTCGATCCGCCACTAAGGAAATAGATCCGTGCTGGAACAAACTACCATAATCCATGATTCCATCGCTGCACATTGAAACGCCAAAACTGATTCCAGGCTTGATGGAGATACCCTGGTAAAAAAAGGGTTTGTGCATCGCCGCTTCTATTTCTTCCACAGCCTCATTGACCTTTATCCCATCCTTGGCCTTGAGCAGAAAGCCATAGCGCCCATCCTCAAACGCCATGGGAACATACTGACCATTAAACTCCGTTAAAGGCAACACACCATTAACGCTTCGCAAAACAATGCTGAGACGTTTAGTGGCCCGAGTGACCAATTCGTTTCTGGCCGCGTGACCTAATCGATCTTCCACTTTATCCAGATGCAACAATTCCATTAAAACCAAACTCATGGACTGGGACTCAAGTGTCAAGTTCGACATGGCCCTACGGGCAATCAGAGCCAATGCATCAAACCCAGGATATCCCTGAAGCGTGTCTCTCAAAACCTTTTTTTGGATCTGCTCCTCGGCATACTTCAACTCGAGCATAGTTTCTTGCTGTAAGTTAATATCCCGTGTTTTAGCCGAGCGCTCCCGCTGAATTTGCGCGGCAAGTCCTAGGGACAAAGACACACCCAACACACATAATGAAATTTCTTTAACTCGAATGGCCAGGGTGTTTATGGGAACAAACCCCAATTCTGCCAGTTGGTTGATGACATACCCCAGGATATAAACAGACCAACCAATCAAGAAAAATCGGCTGGATCTATCGGTAGACTGAAACGAAGCAGCAAACGAGGGAACTATAAGCGATACGGAACACACAACCATGGATACGTATACTGATAAAGGCGACAAAATATTCGCAACCACCAACGAACTTAGGGTACCCGAAAAGATCATAGTCAGAACCAGCACCGAATCTAGAACTGGGAAATGTCGCTTTGTTGACAAATATACCCGACTGAATGCAGTTGCGAAGAACATGGCAGCACATTGAAAAAACGCACTAACGTCAAACAATCGATCCAAACCATGTAGCGCGTGAAACTTGTATAAAAAGCCTTCGTGAAAAGCGGCCAATATTGCACTGGCCAAGAGAAAAAAGGCCAGAAAAAAATACCCTGACTCGCGCAGTGAGATGGAAACGATTAAGTTATAGATACAGAGCGCGAGCATCGCACCAAAAAATAGACCCCACGCCAAAGTAGAGTGGCGTTTGTTGGTGAGATAGGATTGCTCCTCCCAGATTCGAACAGGGATATTGAAGCCTCCATCCCTTACCACTTTTACTAACAGCTGTGCCGTGTTATCGCTGGTTAGATGAATAGGATATGTAGGATAGCGCCCTCGATACCGTTTAACTTTTGTGAACCTATGACTGGGGCCCTGGCTGATATAAAACTCACTTTCATCAATATGGTGTGTATGCAAAATAAATAGCCATCGGCTGGATTGACCAAACTCTGAGCGCTCACTCTTTCTTAACTTGGCTTTTAACCAATACACGTTTCTGGAAACGGATGCAGTGTGCGGGAACTGATTGGCAGGAACAAAAGCATCATCTGCTAGATTTAAAACAGACTCAAACGACAATTGCCCTGTACGATCATGAAACAATTCCAGATAACTGAGCGCATCCAGCTCTTTTACTGCGCTGGCATTAAGTAGTATGGATGGGTTTGAATCAAGGGTGTGTAATCTATTCTGAGCCACTACCGGGTTTGAAAATACACCAAACCAGGATACGATGATTAAGAGCAGAAGCTTGACAATATTATTCATATTGATGGACTAGGCGAAGGTTGGGTGTGAGCAACATTAGCTTGGGCAGCCCAAGTTACAGAAACTTGCTGCTATATGGATTAAAAAGTAGCCCTAACAGTCAGATTTGTCTAACAAAATACGCGATTTTATAGGTTTGGGTCCAGATGCATTTATTCTACGCTTGGAGGCCAGGAAAATCTTTTCAACTCTATGAAATATAAAGTAATGCCCGTCTAGGCCGATATAGTTAAAACACGAGCAAACAAAACATCTAAACCAGTTAGGTAATGCAATGCTGTTGATGCCACGAATACACCGGAGACAAATAGAGCGGCTTAAGTCAAACCGTTCTATACGTGTGCACGCAGTGGAACCAAGCAAACCGATCGAACGCCAGGATCGGCCTCAATACCTGGAGCGCCGTAAACCCAACGAGCGGCGCAAGCGCACCATTCCCGTGAAATTTGATCGCCGCAAAGGCGATAGGCGAAATGCTCATCAGCGAATGCGCCCGGAAATTCGATCCTTGTTGGAAAATGCGGGTGGACAAAACCCCGCCACGATTAAACGAGACGGAGTCTATATCAACGAAGATGTATAAGCTTTAACCCTATCTGAACCGCACATTTACTAACCCCTTCGGTTTTTAGGTTAAATCTATTGGTATTTAGGGCTGCAGATGAATAGAATTGTGCGACTTTAACGCAGGATGACAGGAGATCTGACCAATGAAACAACCTGTACGAGTGGTAGTAACCGGAGCCGCTGGCCAAATAAGCTATTCCCTTCTATTCCGCATCGCCGCTGGCGAAATGCTGGGCTTGGATCAACCCGTAATTTTACAAATGTTGGAAATTACACCCGCCCTTGAAGCTCTGAAAGGGGTTGCAATGGAATTAGACGATTGCGCGTTCCCATTACTGCAGGGCATGGTAATCACCGATGATCCCAACGTTGCCTACAAGGATGCGGACTATGCGTTGCTAGTGGGTGCTCGCCCCCGTGGCCCCGGAATGGAACGCAAAGATTTGCTGGAAGCCAACGCAGCGATATTCTCTGTACAGGGCAAAGCCATCAATGACAACGCCAGCCGCGACATCAAAGTTCTGGTTGTGGGCAACCCTGCAAATACCAATGCACTAATCACCCAACGCAACGCGCCGGACATTGATCCACGCCAGTTCACCGCAATGACTCGCCTTGACCACAACCGGGCTCTTTCTCAACTGGCAGAAAAAACCGGTAGCTCCATCAATGACATCAGCAAAATGACCATTTGGGGCAACCACTCTTCCACTCAATATCCAGATATTTCAAAGGCACTGATCAGTGGTGAAGGTGCTGAAGGTAAGGTGGAACAAGACTGGTACCGCAACGAATTCATTCCAGTGGTTCAACAACGTGGCGCCGCCATCATCAAAGCCCGAGGTGCATCCAGTGCCGCTTCTGCAGCCAACGCTGCCATTTTCCATATGCGTGACTGGGCCCTGGGTTCTGCCAGTGACGACTGGGTGAGCATGGGTGTATACAGTGATGGCAGTTATGGCATTGCCGAAGGCTTGATTTACTCCTTCCCCTGCGTTTGTAAAAACGGTGATTGGGAGATTGTACAAGGTCTTGACATCAGTGATTTCAGCCAAGAGAAAATGAAAGCCACTGAAACTGAGTTGGCGGAAGAGCGTGACGCAGTTGCGCACTTGCTTCCATAAGAAGCGACACCGACTCCAAATAAGAAAAGGCCGCTCATTGCGGCCTTTTTTATAGGTAGTATTTTCCGTTAGGGCATTTCCAGTTTTTCTGTGGAGACAATGACCCCATTATTATCTGCATATACAAACTGACCTGGGTGAAAAGTTACTCCTGCGAAAGTAACCGGGATATTCAGATCGCCTCTCCCCTTGCGATTACTCTTTATGGGAATCGTGCGTAAAGCTTGTACACCCAAAGGAGTTTTACGAATCTCATCCACGTCCCTGATACATCCGAATATAATCAACCCCGCCCAATTGTTCTCAGCGGCTTTCTCGGCCAACATGTCCCCCAGCAGGGCGCACCTCAATGATCCCCCGCCGTCCACCACCATGACCTTTCCTTCCCCGGGGTTGGCCACATTCTCCTTTACAACAGAGTTGTCCTCATGACATTTCACAGTCACTATCTCTCCGCCAAAGCTGTCACGGCCACCATAATTGGTAAAAATAGGCTCTGCCACTTGCACTAGCTCAGGGTACGCATCACATAAATCGGGAGTTATATAATTCACTTGGATTGCCTCGTTTGGGATGAGATTGAAGTACTGGCAGCCATTCTAGCAATATCATCGTAACCATACACATTCACTGAAGGAGACTGCTCAGTTCTGTCATTTAACTCTAAACACTCATTCACCAATGCCATAGCCACCCATCTCGCAGGTATGGCTCGATAGTTTGACATGGGGCCAAAAAGCAGCGGGTCGAGCAAAGGCATGAGTTTACCCCCTAAGGATTCACCAAGCCGATTCTCCTCCCGATTACCCAACAGTAGAGACGGTCGATATATGGATAGGTTGGCGTACATGAGCTGTTTTAAATGGGATTCCAACTGCCCTTTTATCCGAGAATAGAAAAAAGGAGACGACTCCGAAGCGCCTATGGCGGAAACTAACAGAAAGCTATTCACATTATGAGCCCTGCCTAAATCCGCTGCATCAGCACAATACTGGTAATCAACACGGCGAAAATTAGCACGGCTACCCGCTCGCTTTATAGTGGTACCCAGACAACAGATGATCGCATCCACATCAAACAACTCCGGATACTCGTCAAGCCGCTCAAAGTCAACTAGGGCGTTATAAAGCTTGTGATGCTTGATGGACAAGTTTCTTCGAGTGGGGGCAACCACTTCTTCCACTCTGGATTCATTTAACAACGCTGTAAGGCAATGACGCCCGATCAACCCACTTGACCCAAAAAGAAGTACTTTCATTAGATTCTCTCACATTACTGCACAAACAACACATTAAGCATCCATGCTTTGAATCGCCCTGCGGTTCGCAAACTATATCAGGTCAGCAGTGATGTACCAATCCATCTAATTGAGAACAAGATACGAAGATTAGGTGAGGACATGGATTTCATGGTGGAAATCCATGAGTAGGCTTAGCCCATTAAAAATAGTAAGTTAGATTCACTTCTAAATAGTCATCGCTTTCAATCACATTCAACTTGCGACTAGTGTTAGACAAGGACTGGAATTGCTGCAGGGTGCTTAACGCAAATTGATTGTCAAAAACGACGTCTAACCCTTCTTGCGCTATTAAGCCCGCAACAAAATTAATTATTTCTGAATAGGTAACCACGTTTTCTTCAAAAAATTCTGATTCTGACAGTGCAGCCAGAATTTCAAGAGTGGTACGATCCACAAGTGGACTGCCTCTCTCCAACACGGAGACCGCCCTCACCTCAAAAGTTAGGTTCGAATTGATCCGTCGCTCAAACTCAAGTGTTAGCAACTTTTCCTCGGTGTCTGGATCCCAAAGAAAACCTGCCAACATTTGAGTATCGAATTCATCGTTGAAAGCGAATCTAAGCCCGAGCCCCACATCATGTTCCAGAAACCCGGGTGTTGTTTCTGCCCGAGAGTCATACATAAAATCGGATATGGTGGTGAGGTCAATGTTACTTCCAAAAATGCTATAGAATGAGTATTCGATTCCTGTCACTGCAGCATGGTAATCCTCCAATTCACTGCTTACCACAATCCCTTCGAACTTCACCGCCCAACCTTCGTATATATACTCCAGCTCAAGGCCATACTGATTTTTATGGTGGTAATTGGGAATAAGCTTCACATCTTCCAGGCTACCCAGAAAATCCAACAGATCTACCGAATACCAAGGCTCTCGATTAACGCCGGAGAAAACCGACACAGCCATCTCAACATAATCATTTAGCGGTCTTTGCCAGCGCGCAGCAAAATCCACATCATATTCACTGGTATCACTGCTGTATTTCGCATTATCACTATCAATTAAAATTGGGGTTCTCAATCGGCCATCTGGTCCAGGGAAAGTTCGCTCTCGAAAACCTAGCAAAAGATAAAAATCAAAGATTCCCCAATCATGCACCAACGACAGATTAACCATCGGCTGCCCCAATTTAGCATCATTTCCATCAACCAGATTCTTTTGGTTGATAACATCCACTAGATTGAGGAACTCGGTTTTGCCCCAGAATACACGAGTAACACCGGTGCGAAGCTCCCAGTCATCCCCCACGTGTACCCACAGAGCCTCTTGGATATCAAAACTGGTGCGCTTGGGATCATACTGATCGAGTATACCGTAGGGTTTAAACGTGAACGTATCCAGATCGCCATTCCAGGAAGTGTAATATTCAGCCCCAAGCCGCACTGCCAGGGCATGCTGCTCCTGACCAAACTCACCGGGATCTTTGTAGTAACGGTATTCTAAACCTGCATTGGCAGTCCAAGAGCCGTTTTCAAATAGAGGCTCAAATACAGCGAATGCCGGCTGGGTAAACAACAATATCGGAGAAAATAAAAAAACAAAACGGTACATCCAGATCCCACCTAAAAACGAGCTCTCAAATCTGCAGAGCCAAAAAAAACCGCACGGGAAGAGTCCCGCGCGGTTCTCTATTATCGCGCTCTTTTTAAACTATTCTTATTAAAATCAGAATCACTTAAGCCAGTTTTAAAGGCAATGTTGTTTTGCTTTAACACCGTGCTTCGCCCTGTTTGATGGTTCACCATGACCATTTCATCGGGACGCCAGAATTTATCTTCATAAAGCTTATATCCCTTTGGGGTCAGAGATTTAAGATGACTCTTCTTACGATCGTAAAACTCCGACTTCATATTCACGTAGCGTTCTTTGTCGATCCAGGAAATGATTTTTGTATAACCTGAGTTTTTGTCTTTTGGGTAACTTTCAACCACAAAACAATCCACACCATCAACAGTCTCATCTTTTACGTACTTGTAATTATAGTCTTCGATGTTCTGTCCACCAATATCCTCAAAAGAAAACTCACTGCCCATGAATGGGCCTGACTTTTTACTTGATGCGATCTTTTTCACACGCTTAAGTGCAGGCAGGTATAACCATTGATCGTCGTCTCGGTCAGTGTGTTGAAATGTTAGAAGAGCAGTACCTTTTTGATCACGAGGAGTCAGGAATACCATTAGGGTTTTGTCCCCTGTGTCGCCCTTGCCTTCCAGCGACTTTACTTTCATTTCTCTTTCACTGGTGGCCTGCTGCTTGTTCTTGAGAATCATCAACATGTCGGACTGGTTATCCACATAACCATCTCCCCGTGCATCCGCTTCTTCAAAAATTTGATAGCCTTTTTCCTCCGGAGTCTGAGCATGGCCCAAGGAGACTGCGAAGAGAGCCGCCAATCCTATGGCAGTTAAAGATTTCTTGTTAGTATTCAATATCATACTGACTTCTTCCTCTATCTTATTTAACAATACGAGCGCATATTAGCACAGGCTTAGGGGCAAAAAACCGCTGAAAAGGTACTAAAAAGGCTCTATTAAT
Organism: uncultured Ketobacter sp.; assembly: GCA_964016105.1. Taxonomy (GTDB): domain Bacteria; phylum Pseudomonadota; class Gammaproteobacteria; order Pseudomonadales; family Ketobacteraceae; genus Ketobacter. The sequence goes on along the minus strand of CAXHEX010000045.1, from coordinate 1,641 downwards.
GTACCGAGGTGTACACCGTATATTAATGCACCCTCAACTGCAACTGTTAGCACTAACAATATGGTACTTGATGGTACTATATGATTTATTAACCTTTTAATATCAATGAATTAATCGAAGGGTTGGACCATGGAAAAAGACTTCTGGCACAGCAAATGGAAAAACAACGAAACCGGATTCCACCTGCAACACCCCAATCCCAACCTGGTAAAACACCTCGATTGCTTTGATCTTGGGCAGCCCAGCTTGATTTTCGTTCCCTTGTGCGGAAAGACGGTTGATATGCCCTACCTGACTCAACTAGGCCATCATATAGTGGGGGTCGAGTTGAGCGAAAAAGCCATTATCGAATTGTTTAAATCCCTGGAAATCGACCCAGTTATTGACACTTGGACAGGGGGGTTGGTTTATCAAAGTGAAAGGTTAAAGATCTACGTGGGGGATTTTTTCGAGCTGACGCCGAACCTTGTAGGCCCAATTGATTTTGTTTACGACAGAGCCGCGTTAGTTGCCCTACCGCAACAAACAAGACCAATTTACACCAAACACCTAACTCATATATCCGGCTCAGCGGCCCAATTGCTGATTACCATGGCCTACAATCAACATGAAATGGACGGGCCTCCTTTTTCCGTTTCCGAGAAAGAAGTTAGACGCCATTACGAATGCCACCAAAAAATCACCCTGCTGGATTGCAACGACATTCTTGAACAAAACCCACGTTTTAAAAATGCAGGGCTCACTGCACTGGAGGAAAGAGTCTACAAACTAGAGCCTAAATTAGCGTAAACCATAAGCCTGAGCGAATCGATCGGTATCAAAACCATCCATGTACTTCCCTTTCACCAGTAGAACAGGAACACCATCACTGTTGAGCCGGTCATAAACATGTCGAGCCTTACGATCCTCTTCAACGTCAAACTCGACAAATTCGATTTGGTTGCGATTCAAGTATTCCCTGGCTTTCTTACAATAGGGACACCAAGACGTAGAAAATAGGATCACACTTTCAGGATCAACGTAATCGGCATACTTGGGGTTACTATGCAGCGACTCCAACGCCATGGCCGCTGTTTCGGCAGAGCCTGAATTAATGGCAACGGCATTTGCTGTCAAAGGAGCGCCATTGAAATAACGTTGTGACAAAGCAGCAAGGAATGCGATTACGACAATCACGTAAACGGTTTTCATATACGATCCAATCCAATGAACTCAAGGTTTGAACTACTAAAACTGCACCAGTTTTAACAGTACTCTAAATATACATCGGATAGGGGAACATGCAATTCAGTGTCTTCTACAACTACTCCAGAGATAACTCATGGCGCTGAAAACGGGCACGAACTGCTTCAATTGGGCTTTCATCCACGACCAGCTCGATGGTGGTGTAACGACGATTGTTCACCAAATCCCGTCGATATCGCACACACACCAATTGCTCGCCAAAGCGCTTGTGTAGCTTTTTGGTTCCGCAATCCCCTGGTTTAAGCGTTTTAATAACTTCCATACCACATCTCCATCTGGTCACGCTAAGTGCATATCAGATAGACGGACGTGGGTTAAAAGATTGAACGAGATAGGAAAATTGGCGTCCCCTAGGGGGTTCGAACCCCTGTTACCGCCGTGAAAGGGCGGTGTCCT
>CAXHEX010000044.1:0-15064 GCA_964016105.1 uncultured Ketobacter sp. | reverse complement strand
AAAGAAACCCATCCTCGTTAGAGGGTGGGTTTTTTTATGTTTGGGATTCGGTGAGCTTCTGCCACTACAACGCGACCAGGTGACAAGCGAGCCGAATGGCGAGTGCAGGACGTCGTCTCTGACGACGGGCCCGAAGGGCCGAGCTCCGACAGGAGCGAGCAAAGTAGGTCATTCCATCCGGTGGCACACTCTAAACAGAAGCCTGGCTCTTATCCCAGGGCTGAACGCCGTGAGCGTACCCGCCATCGGCCGGCCCGATAAAGTCATCTTCGAGCGGCACGGACCAGACAAGCAACGTCACCCACTGCACATACTCCTCATATGAACAAAGATCATACCCAAAAAATTCTCCGGTGTTTCCTGACCGAATAATGGGGTCGCCCCCAGCCATTTAAAAATTTTGATACCAAATTATTGCCAGCTAATTTATTGCTACCGATTTCGATTATTCATTGGCTTGTCTGCTGGACAGTAAAACCATTAAAAGCAAACTTGCTAAGGAAGAGTTTTGTATTTATCTGGCTCACCCAGATAGAGAAACGCGACCGAGTGTGAGGTCGAGCGCTCAACAAAACTTTCGTCTGTTGGGCACGGACTCTATTCGGCGCGCAACGGATCGGTCTTCTTTCCCACCCGAGGACATCCTCAATCACAAGCCTATATCCATTTATCTCGTGGTGCCTCCTCATAAGCTTGAATCCCGCGCGCCAGTGCTAAGAATGTGGCTGGGTGCTTTTTTGCAGTTGCTCTGTCGTCGAAAATCGAAAGATTCAACAAGAACGCTGTTTTTGGTCGATAAGGCTGCCGTACTCGGCAATATGGACCCGTTAAAGCAGAGTATCACGGCGAATAGATTGACTTACCGATTCGCGGTTTAAAGGGAGATATGACAAAAATCCAATGTTCATGGGGCCTAAATCCAAGCCTAAATCTAGGGCTAGAGGAAAGTCAGCCTCCGAACCCCAGAAACAGGATCTTGTTCCCAGTTGATAGCAAAATTCAATTTCGTTTAATCGGATAACAAATCATGGATTAACACGGAGGTTGATTATTGGACTTGCTCTAGAAACGGTGTATAAAGATTAACCGCTAGTTTCTTCTGATTCTCCTTCGGTGCCTCGATTACATTTCATTTTTAAAAAAGTAAGTCACCGGGAATTTTTCTTTAACATGGTTGTTGTTCAATAAGTCGAATTTCAAGTAAGAAATACCACAGTAGTTTAGTGGCGTATTAATTAGATTAAAAAACAAGTAGCATAATTGCCTTGAGCCACAAAAAAAATTAGTAACCAAATGTTGTGTTTAAGATAGCTTTAAAAAGTCGTGCATTTTTTTATTCAACTCTTGAATACAAGCGCGAAACGATCATTCCTATTCGATTAGGTCTTCTTTTGTTTTGTTAAAAATATCCAGAAAGGATTGCCTCTACAGGCAAAACGTGAAGCTGCGCCTTGAAACTAAAATGCCTCTATGATGAACTAACGGTCACAAAAAAATAAACCGGTGCTCACGTGCCGAATAACATCCATGTTATTGCTTCGTCTATGTTGGAATTGATCAGTGAAACCGACGCAAAACCGAGAAAACCACTACCATAAAGTTGTAGATTGTCAGTACGCCTGCCCAGCCCATACTCCCGTTCCTGAATACATTCGATTAATTGCCGAGAACCGTTATACCGATGCGTATATGGTGAATTGGGAATCTAATGTGTTTCCCGGAATTTTGGGCCGCGTGTGTGATCGCCCCTGTGAACCCGCCTGTCGTCGCGGTCGAATCGAGGGGGATCAAGAAGAACCCGTTGCTATTTGCCGATTGAAAAGGGTGGCTGCGGATAACAAAGAGTCCATCCAAGAATATCTGCCCAGTGTGCCGGAAAAATCCAATGGTAAGCGGGTTGCTTTGTTAGGGGCTGGTCCTGCTTCTCTCACTGTTGCCCGAGACCTGGCGCCTCAGGGTTACCAGATCACGCTCATTGACCGCGAAAATAAAGCCGGTGGCATGATGCGCACACAGATTCCTCAGTTCCGATTACCGGCAGAGGTGATTGATGAGGAGACTGACCTGGTATTGGATATGGGTATTGAATACCGTCCTAATACAGAGGTGACGAGTCTGAAGTCGGTTTTGGACGAAGGCTTTGACGCTGTATTTATCGGTACTGGCGCGCCCAAAGGTCGGGATCTGCGAGCCCCCGGCCGGGAAGAAGGTGCAGACAATATTCATATCGGCATCGAGTTTTTGGCCAGTGTGGCTTTTGAGCACAAATCTTCAATTGGCCGCCGAGTGATTATTTTGGGTGGTGGTAACACGGCTATGGATTGCTGCCGTACCGCGCGCCGATTGGGTGGTGAAGATGTAAAAGTGGTGGTGCGCAGTCCATTCAAAGAAATGAAAGCCTCTCCTTGGGAGATAGACGACGCCAAAGCGGAAGACGTGGCGATGTTTGAAAACCATGTGCCCAAGGAGTTTGTGGTTGAGAACGGCAAATTGGTGGCCATGCGATTTGAAAAAGTTTGGGCCGAATACGATGCCAACGGACGTCGAAGTTTAATTCCTACAGGTGAAGATTTGGTCACCATGGAATGCGATGACGTGATTATTGCCATAGGTCAGGACAACAGCTTCCCATGGATTGAGAAAGATTTAGGAATCGAATTCAATCAGTGGGACATGCCGGAAGTGAACGAAACTACATTTCAAACGTCTCTGCCCAAGCTGTTTGCTGGTGGCGACGCGGCATGGGGGCCCACTAATATCATTACGGCAGTGGCCCATGGTCATAAAGCCGCTATCTCCATCGATAAGTTTTTAAAGGGGGAAGATGTATTCGATCGTCCCCATCCTCAGCATACCCTGATAAGTCAAAAGATGGGGGTTCATGAGTGGAGTTATCACAACTCCGTTTCTGATGATGAGCGTTTTGCCATTCCCCACGTGGCTAAAGAAACCGCACTGAAAGATCGGTTAGTTGAGGTTGAGTTAGGGTTTACCAAGGATCTTGGGTACGCGGAAACCCAGCGTTGCCTGAATTGCGACGTGCAGACCGTATTTATTGAAGATAAGTGTATCGAATGCGATTCCTGCGAAGACATTTGTCCCATGGATTGCATTAACTTTGTGGCGGACCAGGAAAATGAAGAAGAAATGCGTGCGGCGTTGCGTGTGCCTTCCACTAACCTGGCTCAAGATTTGTTTGTATCCGAAGCGTTGCCAACCAATAGGTTGATGGTGAAGGATGAAGATGTTTGCGTTCATTGCGGTTTATGTGCTGAGCGCTGCCCCACTGGAGCATGGGATATGCAGAAATTCCTGTTTCATGAAGCACAGGTGGGCAAGTAGGAGTAAAGCATGAGCACAAAACAAACCGTAAATGATTTTGTTATTAAGTTTGCCAACGTTAATGGTACGGGTTCATCCAGTGCCAACCATCTTTTTGCCAAGGCGGTTTTTCGTATGGGTGTTCCTGTATCACCCCGAAATATCTTTCCGTCCAATATCCAAGGTCTGCCCACCTGGTATGAGGTTCGAGTCAATGACAAGGGCTTTTTAGGGCGTCGGGAAGGCATTGATATTATGGTGGCCATGAATGCCCAAAGTATGGCTGATGATTACAAAGAGGTATTGCCCGGCGGCGTCTTTATTTATGACTCCACCATGCCGTTGCCTCGACAATATGATCGCACCGATGTTTCTCATATCGGAATCCCACTTGCGGGAATATGTCAGCAAGAGTACAGCGATCCGCGCCAGCGCTTGTTGTTCAAGAACGTGATGTACGTGGGTGCCCTTGTTGCCTTGCTGGATATGGATTTTGATGTGCTCAAAAACCTGGTGGGCGAGCAATTTAAAGGCAAGGAAAAACTGATTGCCCCCAATATCCATGCCATGGAACTTGGCCACCAGTATGTTAAGAATAACTACGATTGTCCGTTAGGGATTACTGTAGCCACATCCGATGCGGTGGGTGATCGCATTATGATGGAAGGTAACGCCGCCATTGGTCTTGGTGCGGTTTACGCCGGAGCTACGGTGGCAGGTTGGTATCCTATTACACCGTCTACCTCGGTGGTGGACGCCTTTGCTATGTACTGCAAGCGATTGCGGATTGATCCAGGTACCGGTCAATCGAACTTCGCCATAGTACAGGCCGAAGATGAGCTTGCCGCCATGGGCATGGTGATTGGCGCCAGTTGGAATGGGGCCCGTGCTTTTACGGCCACCAGTGGTCCCGGCGTTTCCTTGATGAGTGAATTCTTGGGCTTGGCCTATTTCGCGGAAGTGCCCGCTGTTTTAATTGATGTGCAAAGAGCCGGTCCATCCACCGGTATGCCGACCCGATCTCAGCAGTCTGATGTGTTGTTGTGTGCCTACGCCTCCCATGGTGATACCAAGCACGTGTTGTTATTTCCATCCTCGCCGAAAGAGTGTTTTGAAATGACCGCCGATGCCTTTGATCTGGCGGACCGTCTTCAGACCCCTGTGATCATGTTGACGGATCTTGAGCTAGGAATGAATGATTGTTTGTGTGACCCACTGGAGTGGGATGACAATCGCTCGTTCGATCGAGGTAAGGTGCTGACAGCGGAAGACCTGGATAATATGGGGCGGTTTGGTCGCTACCTGGACGTGGATGACGATGGCATTTGCTACCGAACTTATCCCGGTACCCATCCGTCTAAAGGGGCTTTCTTTACCCGCGGTACATCAAGGGACCCCTACGCCATTTATACAGAAAAAGGCGATCTGTATGTGGAGAACATGGAGCGATTGACCAAGAAGTTTAAGACTGCAGAAAATGTGGTTCCAAGCCCCGTTATCAATAACGCTGATGAGTCTACCGATATTGGTGTCATCTATTTTGGAACCACTGATTTTGCTATGGCAGAGGCGCTCGAGTTGATGGCTCAGAATCGTGTGAAAGCCGATACTCTCAGAATCAGGGCTTTTCCCTTTAATGATGAGGTGCGAAGCTTCATTGATAACCACCGCGTCATTTTTGTCGTAGAGCAAAACCGTGATGGTCAGATGCGAACCCTGTTGATAAACGAGTTAGGGCTGGATTCAGCCAAGTTGCTGTCTGTTTTAAGTTATGACGGCATGCCCATTGTGGCTTCCGTAATCTCGGACCAAATCTGTCGAGTAGCCCACGAGCCCACGCCTCTTAAAGTGGCGGCTAAGAATTAAAAAGTAGGTAGGACCCATAGATGTCTTTTGCGCGACCCAATACAAAGCACCCGAGATTGTTTGTTAACGATCTTGGTTACACCAGAAAAGATTATGAAGGTGCCATTTCAACACTGTGTGCTGGCTGCGGCCACGATTCCATCAGTAATGCCATTATTCAGGCCTGCCTTGAATTAAACGTTGAGCCCCACAAAGTGGCTAAAATGTCTGGCATCGGTTGCTCCTCTAAATCGCCTACCTATTTTTTGAGTCAGTCCCACGGTTTTAATTCCGTACATGGGCGTATGCCGTCAGTTGCCACCGGTGCCGCTCTGGCAAATCGCGATATGTTGTACATTGGTGTGTCAGGCGATGGTGATACCGCTTCCATAGGTATGGGGCAGTTTGCCCATGTGGTGCGTCGACAACTCAATATGCTGTACATCGTAGAAAACAATGGCGTTTATGGCCTCACCAAAGGACAAAATTCGGCCACGCTGGACTATGGTTCGAAATCAAAGAAAGGTGAAGAGAATCTGTACGAGCCCATTGATTTGGCCTCAGTGGCATTGCAATTGGGAGCGACTTTTGTTGCCAGAAGTTTCTCTGGCGATAAAGAACAATTGGTTCCTCTGCTTAAGGCTGCCATGTCTCACAAGGGCTTCGCGTTTGTAGATATTGTTTCTCCCTGCGTTACTTTCAATAACCACCCCGGTTCAATGAAAAGCTTTGATTTTGTTCGGGAGCATATGTTTGAAACCGGCAAAGCCGATTTCATTCCTATGAAAGAAGAAATCAACGTGGACTATGAACCCGGCAAGACCCAAGAAGTCACCCTGCACGATGGCTCAGTGCTGCATTTTCACAAAGATGGAAATTATTATGATCGCCTGGATCGGTGGGCGGCGTTGTCAGAAATTGAGAAGTACAAACAGCGAGGAGAGATACTTACGGGTTTACTGTACGTGGAGCCCGATGCCAGTGACACTCACCAGTTGCTCAATACCAATAACAAGCCATTGAACTCCTTAAGCGAACAAGAGTTGTGCCCTGGAAGCCAGGCACTCAATATCATTAACAGCAGTTTGCGTTAGATCAGGTAGCTCAATAGTAGAAACCCGCTGGGTTATTCCATTTTTGCTAGCCAGATTTGGAATAGCTCAGCCCGTTAACTGGAAATCACTTCTTTTTTAAAGCCTAATTTGCCAAGAAACCACATCATAGGGCACCAATGGGTGAATGCTGACTGTAGCTGGTTTACGGCCACAAAGGCGGTGAAGAAAAACCAGTATTGGTGAACATAGACACCAAGCAAAACGCTGAGTAGGGTAAAAAAGCCGGCGGCAAAACGTAAGCCTTCATTGATTGTCATAGTCGTTCTCCTAAAAAAGGTATTTCGCTCTTAAGTAAACGTTCGAGTTGGTTTCCATCTGTCCGAACAGGGTATGATTTTTGTCTCCACCAAGGATGTTTGCTCCGGCGTTGAATTGCCATTTGTCGCTCAATCGATAATAGACGCTGGGGATAAGGTAATAATCCTGATCAGAAGGGGAGTAAAACGCGAATAGGGAATAGTTCAAATTTCCCTGGTCAGTAACGAGGGTCCAGCGTGTTGTGAGTACCTGGCGGTTCTTTCTGGGTCGGAGATCTGGGTCAGAGAATGCTACCTTCCTCTTTTTATAGTCATGCAAATGTTCCACATAATACTGCACGCTGGCCGTTAGGTTTCTCACCACTTCGGTTTCGTAGCCAATCAAGAAGCGGGATTGGGAGTTTGGAACCAACAGGTTGCTGCCGGAATCGCTTTCTTTGGAATCCCAGTAGGCGTATTCCATATTGGCGATGCCACCCAAAAAGGTACCTCGGACACTACCACCCACGCTGTTCAAGAGTGGGAAATAGGGTTGGAAGGTGAGGGGGTTGAACCCTTCCGGTATTTTAAAATAGCCCCGATAGAGGTAGAGGGCATATTCAACACTATCGATTTTTTTGTTTGCCCGTAGTGCAAATTCACCATCTGATAGGCTCGACCCTGGATCTTCCGCCAATAGCTCAGGCGGTGCTGCCACGACGCGGTTTGCCAATGGCGAGTAGTACACCAGTTTTTCACCGGTAATAAAGTTGTCTGAATCGAATTGAGGGGTCCAGACAAAATCTATATTCACCAGCTGGGAGTAGGTGCTGACTTTTAGCGCATCCGAAGGGGCTTTTAGATATTGCATATCGTAGCCACTGAAAAACGCCACCCAATCCTTGGGAAAAAAATCATTCAAAAACAGCAGGTCGCCGGTTCCCCAGGTCAGTGGTTGGCGACCCAGCCGTACGTCCATTTTAGAAGTGGGTGAAAAGCCAACGTAGGCTTCCCGGTTGCGGGCGTGCCATTCATCCAAAATGCCATCGTAGAAGGCTTCGCCTTTGTAGCTAAGGTTAAACCGGCCTTTTTGGTAGAAGCTTTGTATTCTGGCTCGGATTTCCTGGGACACCCACTCTTGTCTTAGGACTTTGGCTTCTTGGGTGCGATAGCCAGCGGTGGTTTCTACAAACCCGGTTATGGGTATGGATGGTCCCGTGGATTCTTCACTTTCATCCCAGTCGTCCCCCCAGTCATCACCCCATTCTTCATCTTGGGCTTGGTCTGCAGTTTCTTCTGAAACTGCAGCAGTAGGGAAAAGAGTTATGGCAGCCAGCGTCGCCAGCAAGGTTGCTTTTAACTTCATTTTTTCGGCCTTGCTAACCATTGCTGAGGTGGTGTACGCAGGGATCGCTCACTAAAAATGTCATTGGGTAGCCCTACATCGTATTTTATAAAACGCATTTCGCTAAAGGTGTAGCCGCCGGTGCGGTGGTTGGTTACCTTCATTTTTGTGGTGGTGACGTGCCCATCTATGGTTTTTTGTTCCAGTGCTTCAATGGAGCGGTAGAGTTTGCCTTGGGCATCGTAGTACTCGGTTTTCTCGGGCACAAAGGTGTCTTTGTTGATCCAGACTTTAAAGTTGTTGAACTCAACAGACCCCGGGTCCTTGGGTGTATTGTCCACGATATAGTGTGTGTCGTTGGTTTCCGCCAGTACGTGGGTGTCTTCTGTTAGGGCGCGGCCTGAAATGTCTTCATAAAAGAAGTCACTTCCCACAAAGCTGGTTCGCTTATCGCCCGCAGAAATTCGTCTCATCAGATCCAGGCTGGGTAGATAGAGCCAGCGGTTATCTTCACCACCCACGTGTTTTTCCACTAAGAAGGTAGTTCGCTTTACATCCGATGGGCGTTGAAAGTAGACGTAAAAGTTTTGATCGCCACCATCTTTTTTGTCTTTTCTTAAAATGGTGAACTGTCGAACTTGTTCCCGCCCGTTGCCGTCCACAATTTTCATTCGGGTTTCTGCGCGGCCGTCATCGCCTTGATAAAATGCCACATGATTCGCTTTTTCTACTATTTCGCTTACAGGCAGTTCCGCCGCAAATGCGTTAACGGCGGGGCCGCTCAGTAATAAAAGTGAGCTCAAAGCACGTAGGGTTTTCATGATTGTACGCTCCTAGAGTTCTTAAAAATAAACCCCTGAATCTGGCCGATTATAGATGGCAGAAGAATCAGAGTAACAATACAGCTGGTGGCCATGATAGAAGCCAGGAAGATACCTACTGTAATGTAGGGTACCAAGGGAGCCGCGAGCAAAGGTGTAAAGCCGATTGCGATCACAATGGCGTTACGCAGTATGGCAACCCCTGGCTCGTCAAACATTTGCTTTAACGTTTCTGGCCAGTCACCGGTTTCATCATAAATTGCTCTGACTCGATCCAGAAAGTGAATGGCGAAATCCACGGATAGACCCAGAGTGAGGGATGATAGTACCGCAACGGGCATGTCGTAGTCTTTACCTACTAATCCAATCAGGCCATAAATCAACGCGATGGTAAGGCTAAGAGGGATCATGGCTAAGATGCCAAACACAAGGGATCGAAACAGCAATATCATCACCACAAATACCATGACAAAGGCCCCAAGCAAGCTATCCAGCATGCCCTGTACCATGGCCTCTTGCCACACCACGTTTATGTAGGTGAGACCGCCCCATTCCAGAGAAACGCCTTCAGGCAGGGGATTGTTGGCAACAAATGTTTCTACCTGCTCGATCACCGCGGACATATCCTTGTTGTCACCGCTCTTTAGCTGTATCCACAGGGCTGCGTTGGCGTAATCTGTGGTAACAAAATGCCAAAGGTCATTGGGTCTGTGGGATGATTGATAGCTCAGTACTGTTTGTGCGGTTTGGCTGCTGGTTTCAGGAATACGATATTGGTTTTGATCGCCACCTTGGAGCTCTCGGTACACCGTTTTAACCATGTCAGTAAAGCTATTTGACTTGCCCACTAGGCCGCCTTGATTGAGGTGGTCTTGCATGGTTTGCAGTAAGGTTAAGGCTTCTGGTTGCAAAAAGTACTTAGTTTCAGATTGAGTCTGTTCTAGCAAACTCATCAGCTGTTCTAGAGCATTTGTGTCCTGCTCTGTTTCCGCTTCAAATAGCGCGTTGTCCGCGGCGCTAATGAGGTTCTGGATTTGGCTGTCGAAACTCTCTTTGTCAGCATCAAATTGATCTACGATGTTTTTCACTGCCTTGTTTTCTGCGGCAAGGGATTGCAGCTGCTGCTTGAAACGGGTTTCGATTTGCTGATTGTCTCTTCTGAATACCAGGTACGCGTCATAGGTGCCGGCAAAATGCTGGTTAAGTACTTTGTCCGCCACGCGGATTCGGTGATCCTGCTTAAACCAGCGTACCGGGTTGTCGTTAATTTCTATTTGTTGAATGCCATAGTAGCTCACCCCACCCAAAAGGATAGCGATAACAATGGCCAGCTTTGCCTGTTGAGCTGAAAACCAATGAAAACCCGTGAGTACACCTGATAAGTTCACGCCGGTCTGGCTGTGGTGCTTTTCCGCCATGGCTTGGATGCGCTCTGGGGACAGCAGTGAAATGTAAGCTGGAATAAATAGGATGGTTAATATGAAGGCCAGGCCGATGCCGAACGCAACGAACAATCCGAAAACCTGAACCGGGGGGATTGGAGTAAAAGCCAGTGAAGCGAAACCCACCGCCGAGGTAATAGAGGTGAATAGCATGGGGCGGAACAGGTTGCTAACGACTTTTTCAATTGTTTTTTGAACGTTGTCTCCCGGTTTATGCAGTTCTGCAAATTCCGATAGAATGTGCACCGAATCCACCACTGCGATGGGCATTAAAAAGATGGGTATCATTGAGCTCATGATGTGGACTGTGTAGCCCAGCCCAATTAAGGCACCCATGGTGATTAATACGGTGGCCATGGCCACCATCATGGGTGCGCTGATCAGTACAAAGCTGCGAAAGAACAGCCACATCAGAATAAAAATGGCCAGCCCAGCTAAAGGAGCAGAGATGGCCATTTGTTTGAACATCTCGATCCCAAAGGTGTCTTCAGCCACTGGCAGCCCGGTGATATGGTACTGATCCGATCCAGGCAGTTGGTCCACAAGGGCTTGGATTGCCATTGATATTTCGTGGCTCAATTCTTTCGCCTCGATGGGCACATAGATGGCAGCGGCCTGGTTGTCTTCGGATACCAGTGTGTTTTCAAACATGGGCAAACGTTTTACTGCAGTGCGGATGGCGTCCACTTTGATCTCGCCGGAACCGGTGTCTGGCATCATCCACTGAAAGCGAATGGTATTGCCACTTCCCTGGCTAATGTTGTCCACCGTGGACAGGCTCATGAGCTCTTCGTTAATAACGCCCTCAATTTCCTTAATGCCGGTGCTTAGGGTCTTTAAGTTGGCCAGTGATTGTTGGTTGAAGATGCCGTCGGCGCTGTTTGTGTTGACGATGCCAACCACGATTAGGTCGTACAGGTTGAACTCTTTTTTAATGTGGTCATGAATGACGCGATCCGCTTGATCGTGGGGGAGCATGTTTTCCGGGTCTGTGTCGATATGAATGCGTGGTATTTGGGCTGCCACCACCAGGGTGAGCACCAGAGTTAGCCACATAATGCGTTTGGGATGTTGGGTGGCGAAATGTACAATCGCGTCTTTCATCTATTTCGAGCCTATGGGATGGATATTTGAGTCAATATATAACTATATAGTTATATGGTCAATATTGCTTTCTGTGATAATCTTTAGGCACCGTTTGGCTTGGCCGTTAATAAAAGAGGTAGCTGTGACTGATTTGGTGATGAGTGATGAGCAGTTGGAAATAGTCGCACAGCGATTTCGTGTACTAAGTGATCCCATGCGCTTGAAAATATTGCATAATTTACGGGATGGGGAGTGTTCAGTGAGTGGATTGGTAGAAGCCACCGGCGCATCTCAGCCAAATGTGTCAAAGCACCTGTCTATCTTGCGTGCTTCTGGCTTGGTTAATCGCCGTCAAGACGGCAATCAAGCCTACTTTTCCATTGGCGCTCCCTTTGTTTTTGAGCTTTGTGGGATTGTGTGCGATGGAATTCGAAAAGAGTTTGAGCAAAAGCAATCTGCCTTTCGTTGAGGGCTGAATGCGAAAACTGATTGATTTACTTTCTGATGGTCAGTTTCATCCCGGAGAAGAGCTGGGCGACGTTCTCGGAATCAGTCGAGCCGGTGTATGGAAGCAGGTGCAGAAGCTTCAGGATGCGGGTCTGGATGTCCAGTCTGTAAGGGGTAAGGGTTATCGATTGGCTTTCCCAATGGAATGGCTGGATGCCAGTGTCATTCGCAGTCACTTTCCCCATGATTTTGTTGCCGAAGTAAAACATTTGGAGGTGCTTGAGGTCACTGGCTCCACTAATGATGTGGCCATGGCCAAAGCGTCCCAGGGCGTTGGTTCAGGCTACGTTTGTCTGGCGGAGCAGCAAACCGCGGGTCGAGGCCGTCGCGGCCGGTCTTGGGTTTCGCCAATGGCAACCAATCTCTACTTATCATTGGTTTGGGAGTTCCATCAGGGCGCTGCCCAGCTGGAAGGCTTGAGCCTTGCCGCTGGGGTTGCTGTGGTAGACGCCTTAAGCGAGCTTGGGGTGGTGGGTGTGGGGTTGAAGTGGCCCAACGATTTGCTTGCGGGTGATGCCAAGCTGGGAGGGATTCTTTTGGAGATGACTGGGGATCCCGCTGGCCGCTGTCAGGTTGTGTTGGGTATTGGCTTAAATCATCGAATACCAGCCAGCGTTAAAAACGAAATCGACCAGAAAATTATCAGGTTGGAAGATTTAAAGCCTGGAGTCGGGCGCAATCAGCTGGCTGCCTCCATGATAGTGCATCTGGTGCGCATGCTGCGGACGTTTTCTATCCGTGGCTTTTCTGCCTTTAGGCCCCGTTGGCTTGAGCTGGATTTGTATAGGGGGCTATCGGCTGAGGTGAGAACCGGGGCAGAGAATATTCTGGGTGTCGCCAGCGGCGTTGATGAGAGTGGCGGTTTGCTTCTGCAGACAGAAACCGGAATCAGGGTGATGAAAGGTGGGGAGCTGAGTTTGAGGTTGCTGAAATGAGCTCTCTTTATCTGGATTTAGGTAATACGCAAGCAAAATGGTTGCTTTCCAGTGGCCAAACCGGGGCTTTATCGTACAATGGCTTCGGTACTCAGCTCGAGTTGATCTTAAGTGATCAATCGTCGGCTTGTGATGTGGTTGTGGCGTCGGTGCTGGGTCCTCAAGGTACTGAAAACATCCTATCCGCATTAAAGGCAGTGGGGCTGAAAAAGATTCGTCAATGCGTGGTTACGCCATTCGCGGCAGGGGTTCGCTGTGGCTACGAAGATGTAACCAGGCTTGGTATTGATCGCTGGTTGGCGGTTTTGGCCAGTTGGCAGCGTTATGGCACCGCCTGTCTGGTGGCGGATTTGGGTACCGCAGCTACCTTGGATGTGGTTGATTTTAATGGGGTTCATCAGGGAGGCTTTATTGTCAGCGGCCTCTCTCTTTCCGTGGATGGTCTTCTGAGTGGGACTCAGAATATTCGTCCCAAATCGGAAGGTTTCGAGGAGGTTAGTCTGGCGTTGGGGTGTTCCACTGCAGCGGCTATTCATAATGGAGCGCTAGCTTCATTGGTGGCTTTAGTGGATGTGCAGTTCCAAAAGCTGCTGAAATCCAATTGTGAGGCTAAACTTGTTCTTGCGGGGGGCGACGCGTCACTTGTAGGCTCCCATCTCGAGTCAAATTTTGAGCTGGTGCACGGGCTGGTTTTCGAAGGAATGAAGGTGCTGGAGCGGGCTCAGTTGCTGGTTGAAGTTGATTAAAGGAAAACTTCCCTCTCATGCGTTGGATTTTTTTTACCTTGGTTGTTTTGAACTTTGCATATCTGTTTTGGGGGGGCGTCAATTCAGGCTCCGATACAGTTAACAGCAGTAGAGAAAAGTTACCCGAATTGCGGGGAGAGAAGCTAGTGCTGGTTACGGAGCGTCCGTCCAGTTCAGGCAGGTCGGTGCCGCCCCCAGCTGCGAAGGTGGAGTCAAAACCCAAAACTGAGTCTGTTCAAGTTCCCGTTCCACTCTCTAGCCCAGAATCTGTTGCTGAGGTGGCGGACGTTGACGTGGTTGCACTGAAACCCGCTCCTATAGCAGAAACTGTGGAAGTGCCGGTTGTAGAGAAAGAATCCATGTGTACCTCTATCGGGCCGTTTATAACGAAGCGGGATGGTGAGCTTCTGGTTAGAAGCCTGGAGAGCGAGGGCTATAAGGCCACGGTGCAATCTTTAGAGTTGTCGCGAGAGATTCAGTTTTGGGTGATGCTGCCACCCTATCCCAACAAGATCGAAGCTTTGCAGGTGCTTAAACAGCTGCAGACTAAAAATATTGACAGTTATCTTATGGCCACCGGTGCCATGAAGAATGCAATCTCTTTGGGATTGTTCAACCGGGAGTCTTCAGCCAAAGGTGTTTTAGACCGAATTCAAACTGCGGGCTTTGCGGCGGAGATTCGTCAGCAAGAGCGAGTAGAGCGTGAATTTTGGGTTCGCATGCCACCGGGGCAAGCTGTTGAAAAACTTCAGGAAACCCTAGAAACTCTAGTCTCCAGCGAGGCACAAGCAAAAATTTCCTCAGCTTCGTGTGAAATGTTTGCACTAACCCAATAATTTGCGTAGAATTCGCCGCCTGAATTGGTAATCAGCTAGCGCTGGCGTAGCTCAGTTGGTAGAGCAGCTGACTTGTAATCAGCCGGTCGGGGGTTCGACTCCTCTCGCCAGCTCCAGTTCAGCTTGTTGCTAACCCGTGGATAAGTAGTTGAGCAGCAAGAAAATCTCTTTCCAGGTCGAAATGGCTTGGTTAAAGCGATTGGAGGGGTTCCCGAGTGGTCAAAGGGATCAGACTGTAAATCTGACGGCTCCGCCTTCGCAGGTTCAAATCCTGCCCCCTCCACCATTTTTAATGCCGTTGCTCAGCTTAGAGTTTTGTTTCTTTGGGTTGGCAATAATATAAGGGGCCGAGCTTCTACAGGTATCGTTCTGTGGGCATGGTTTCGCGGGCGCAGGTTCGCGGGCATAGTTCAATGGTAGAACCTCAGCCTTCCAAGCTGATGATGCGGGTTCGATTCCCGCTGCCCGCTCCACGTTTTGCCCCGGTTTAATGGTTGTTCTGTTGCAGGTTGGAGGGCACTAATAGTTGTCTTTGTTGTCTGTACCAAGAGTAACTTGTTGGCTTGCTGCGTGTTAGATGTTAATAGCAGCTTGTACTTTGTAGTAACGATGCTCATATAGCTCAGTCGGTAGAGCACTTCCTTGGTAAGGAAGAGGTCACCGGTTCAAATCCGGTTATGAGCTCCAGTTTATGTCGCGGGTTGGCGGTTCGTCTTCCCGTTTTTTGTGTGTAACCAAAGAAACTTCACAGGTAAGGGCCAGGAGAAGGGTCAATGTCAAAGGAAAAATTTGAACGAAGCAAACCCCACGTAAACGTAGGTACCATCGG
>CAXHEX010000043.1:0-15550 GCA_964016105.1 uncultured Ketobacter sp. | reverse complement strand
CCGATGGTACCTACGTTTACGTGGGGTTTGCTTCGTTCAAATTTTTCCTTTGACACAATTATTTACCTCTATCAATGATCTTAAAACCAATTAACCTTTTCTGATGATGGCGTCAGCGATATTTTGCGGTGCTTCAGCGTACTTCAAAAACTCCATGGTAAAGGTCGCACGACCTTGGGACATACCACGCAGATCTGTTGCATAACCAAACATTTCCGAAAGAGGCACTTCAGCATTCACCAAACGTACCCCATTGGCTTCATCCATTCCTTGCAAGATACCACGACGACGATTTAAGTCACCCATTACATCGCCCATGTAATCTTCCGGGGTAACCACCTCAACCTTCATCATGGGCTCCAGCAATACCGGGTCGGCTTCCAAGCAGCCTTTTTTAACCGCCATTCCACCGGCCATTCTAAACGCGTTCTCGTTAGAATCCACATCGTGGTAAGAACCATCATACAGGTTAACCTTTACACCCAGCATGGGATAGCCAGCAATAACACCGGCCTCCAACTGCTGACGGCAACCTTTTTCAACGGCGGGAAAGTAGTCTTTGGGAACGGTCCCGCCGTGTATTGTTTCTTCGAATATAAAGTCTTGTTCCATGTCGGAAATAGGCTCTATTTTCAACTTCACATGACCATATTGACCACGGCCACCGGACTGCTTCACATACTTGCCTTCCACGTCCACAGCCTTGCGGATAGTCTCACGATAAGCCACCTGGGGCTTACCGATATTGGCCTCAACTTTAAACTCTCGACGCATTCGATCAACGATGATGTCGAGATGAAGCTCCCCCATTCCAGATATAATGGTTTGACCGCTTTCTTCATCGGTCTTAACCCGAAATGAGGGATCTTCCTGGGCCAACCGAGCCAGAGCCAAGCCCATTTTTTCCTGATCCGCTTTCGATCTGGGCTCAACTGCAACAGAAATTACGGGGTCGGGAAAGTCCATACGCTCAAGAACAATGGCGTTTTTAAGATCACACAAGGTATCTCCCGTGGTGATATCTTTTAGGCCCACGGCCGCTGCAATATCACCCGCCCTCACTTCCTTGAGCTCTTCCCGGTTATTGGCATGCATCTGCAGAATTCGCCCAACGCGCTCCTTGCGCTCCTTAACGGAGTTATAAACCGCTTCACCCGCATTCAAAACGCCGGAATAGACCCTAAAGAAGGTTAAATTTCCCACAAATGGATCCGTGGCAATCTTAAACGCCAGGGCTGAAAATGGCGCATCATCGGAAGACGGCCGCTCTTCTTCACCTTTCTGGGTAACACCCTTTATATTGGGTACTTCATCGGGCGCGGGCAAAAACTCGATAACAGCATCGAGCATGGCTTGGACACCCTTGTTTTTAAATGCAGAACCACAGAGCGCCAGGGTAATCTCGTTATTAAGCACCTGGATTCTGAGACCTGCCTTGATATCTGCTTCGGACAAATCACCCTCTTCCAGGTATTTCTCCATCAGCTCTTCACTGGCTTCCGCCGCGGTTTCTACCATTTTTTCCCGCAAATCGTTGCAGGTATCCAGCAGATCTTCTGGAATGTCTTTCAGGTCATAGGTCATTCCCTGATCACTCTCATTCCAATAGATCGCTTTCATGCGCAGAAGATCAACGATCCCTTCGAATCCTTCTTCTGCACCCATATTCATGTGAATTGGGATCGGTCGAGCATTCAGGCGCTCTTTAATCTGATCCACAACCCGTAAGAAGTCGGCGCCGGCCCGGTCCATTTTGTTAACGAACACAATCCTTGGCACACCGTAACGGTCTGCTTGACGCCAAACGGTCTCTGACTGTGGCTGCACGCCAGAAGACCCACAAAACACCACCACCGCACCATCAAGAACACGTAGAGATCGCTCCACTTCGATGGTGAAATCCACGTGCCCAGGGGTGTCGATAATGTTGATCCTATATTGATCAAACTGGCGATCCATACCAGACCAGAAGCAGGTGGTGGCGGCGGATGTAATGGTAATCCCCCGCTCCTGCTCCTGCTCCATCCAGTCCATGGTGGCTGCGCCGTCGTGCACCTCTCCAATTTTATGGGAGACACCCGTATAGAAAAGCACCCTTTCCGTAGTGGTGGTTTTACCCGCGTCTACGTGAGCGCAAATACCAATGTTTCGGTATTTTGATATCGGGGTTTGACGTGCCACAGCAACTTCCTCGACTTAACAACAAACAAGTGTTTGATTTTATTAGAAACGATAGTGAGAGAAGGCCTTGTTGGCTTCGGCCATACGATGCACATCTTCTCGTTTCTTGATTGCGGAGCCCTTACCTTCAATGGCATCCATAATTTCGCCAGCCAATCGTAGCGGCATGGACTTTTCACCACGCTTGCGAGCAGCATCTACCATCCAACGCATAGCCAGAGCAGTACGCCGGTTAGGACGAACTTCCACAGGCACTTGGTAAGTGGCACCACCTACGCGGCGAGATTTTACTTCCACCATGGGGCGAAGCGCTTCTAGGGCTTTTTCAAAGGTTTCCACGGGATCTTGATTGGATTTCTCGGCAACCTTATCTAGTGCACCGTACACAATGCGCTCTGCAACGGACTTTTTACCGCTTTCCATTACGTGGTTGATGAACTTAGCCAGAACCTGGCTTCCGAACTTTGGATCTGGAAGAATTTCGCGTTTTGCAACGACTCGTCTTCTTGGCATGATATTTTTCCTATTTCAGGTTATTCCAAGACATTGGCTTGGCCTTACTTACGCTCATGTGGGAGCGAATGGGTCGGCAGCTCAATGAAACTTAGCTGCTTAATTAAGCTTTAGGTCGCTTAGCTCCGTATTTGGAACGACCTTGTTTACGATCGGCCACACCAGCTGTATCCAGTGTGCCTCGGACTGTGTGATAACGCACACCAGGCAAATCTTTTACACGACCACCGCGAATCAAGATTACGCTGTGCTCTTGCAAGTTATGACCTTCACCACCAATGTAGGAAGTCACTTCAAAGCCATTAGTGAGGCGTACACGAGCCACTTTCCGCAGAGCCGAGTTCGGCTTCTTAGGAGTAGTCGTGTAAACACGGGTACATACACCACGACGCTGAGGACAGGCTTGCAACGCAGGAACGTCGCTTTTATCCATCTTGCGCTTACGTGGCTTACGCACCAATTGGTTTATGGTTGCCATGTAGCTGTTTCTCCAATCATTTTTGGGTTACTTGATTTCCAGAACCCGGTTTTTTAATGCAAAGAATCCCGTCAACCCTTTTTTAGGGATGCGAGATTCTAAGAGTGCTTGCGACACAAGTCAAGCTGTGCCAAAGCATTTACAAATTTTGAGCCCCAAACGGTGCCCCAGGAGGGGCAAACCGTTCAGGACCAGGGGCAAAAAGCCCTATTCTTCCGGCGAGTTCAATGCTTCTGTCAGTGCTTGTTCTGCATCATCTGCCGTAAATTCAGGCACTTGCGGATCTTCTTCCGCCATGCGCTGCTTACGACGTTCCGCATGGTAAGCGAAGCCCGTGCCGGCGGGAATCAAACGACCCACCACCACGTTCTCTTTCAAACCACGTAGATCGTCCACTTTTCCGGTAACCGCCGCTTCCGTGAGTACTCGGGTGGTTTCCTGGAAGGAGGCCGCCGAGATAAAGGATTCCGTAGAAAGAGATGCCTTGGTAATACCCAACAGCTCTCGTTCGTAGGTTGCCCCAAACTTCTCGTCCTTCTCCAGGATCTCGTTCTCATCCAACACGCGAGCCAATTCAGCCTGCTCACCTTTGATAAAGCTAGAGTCGTTAGTTTCGGAGATGATGACCTTACGCAACATCTGACGCACAATAACTTCGATGTGCTTATCGTTGATGCCAACACCTTGCAATCGATATACATCCTGAACTTCATTTACAATGTAGTTGGCAACCGCGTTGACCCCTTTCAGACGCAAAATGTCGTGGGGATTGGAAGGCCCGTCAGAGATAACTTCACCCTGCTCAACACGCTCACCTTCAAAGATGTTCAGTTGTCGCCACTTGGGGATCAGTTCTTCGTATACATCGCCACCGTTGTCAGGCGTGATCACCAAACGAATCTTGCCTTTGGTCTCTTTACCGAATGAAACCACACCGGTCTTTTCAGCCAAAATAGAAGATTCTTTTGGCTTACGCGCTTCAAACAAGTCCGCAACTCGAGGAAGACCACCGGTGATATCCCTTGTCTTAGAGCTTTCCTGGGGAATACGCGCGATTACATCACCAACGCCTACCTTAACCCCGTTCTCCAATTGTATGATAGAGCCCGCGGGCAGGTAGTACTGCACAGGCGTGTCACTGCCTGGCATGGTAACCAACTCATTATCTTCACCAACCAACCGTACAACAGGTCGCTTATCTTTACCTGAGGAAGGACGATCTTTGGGGTCGATAATTTCGTAGTTGGTCAAACCGGTTAGTTCATCGGTGGTTTGCTTAACGGTGATGCCTTCTTCGAATTCACCAAAGCTAACTCGACCAGACAGCTCAGTTATTACCGGGTGAGTATGGGGATCCCACTGGGCAACAACCTGACCGGCTTCTATCTTCATGCCGTCTTTAACAGAGATAACGGCACCGTAGGGCAGTTTGTAGCGCTCTCGCTCACGGCCTTTTTCATCGGCAACCGCCAGCTCAGCGGAACGGGATACGGCTACTAAATTGCCGTTCTCCTGCTCAACATACTTGATGTTGTGCAAACGAACGGTACCCTCGTTCTTAACCTGAACGTTACTCACCGCTGAGCTTCGTGATGCCGCACCACCGATGTGGAAAGTACGCATGGTTAACTGTGTACCGGGTTCACCGATGGACTGAGCAGCAATAACGCCCACGGACTCACCAATGTTAACCAGGTGGCCCCGTGCAAGGTCACGGCCATAGCAGTTTCGACAAACACCATAGCGGGTATCACAAGCGATTGGCGAACGACATAGTACTTCGTCCACTGCCTCGGCTTCCAAAATTTCAACCCAACGCTCGTCAATCAAAGTACCAGCGGGCGCTAATAGTTCTTCGGTACCGGGCTTGAATAGATCTTCGGCGATGACACGACCCAACACTCGCTCACCCAGAGGCTCAACCACGTCGCCGCCTTCGATCAACGGTGTCATCAAGATGCCGTTGCTGGTGCCGCAATCGTCTTCGGTAACCACCAAATCTTGCGCCACATCCACCAGACGACGGGTTAGATATCCAGAGTTCGCTGTTTTCAGTGCGGTATCCGCTAGACCTTTACGTGCGCCGTGGGTCGAGATGAAGTACTGGAGTACGTTCAATCCTTCACGGAAGTTTGCCGTGATAGGAGTTTCGATGATGGAGCCATCGGGCTTGGCCATCAGACCACGCATACCCGCCAACTGACGAATCTGAGCTTGAGAACCCCTTGCACCTGAGTCGGCCATGATAAAGATGGAGTTAAACGACTTCTGCTCAACTTCGTTACCTTCTTTATCAGTAACCTTATCAACAGACAGGCGCTCCATCATGGCTTTTGCAACCATGTCATTGGTGCGGGACCAGATATCGATTACTTTGTTGTAGCGCTCGCCCTGGGTTACCAGACCGGAGGCAAACTGGTCTTCGATTTCACGTACTTCATCATCCGCTTCGGAGATAATGCGCGCCTTCTCTTCTGGAATTTCCATATCGTCAATACCGATGGATGATCCAGAGAGTGTGGCTTGATGGAAACCAAGGTACATCAATTTGTCTGCGAAGATTACCGTGGCTTTCAAGCCTAAACGGCGATAACAAGCGTTAATTAGTCGAGAAACGGTTTTCTTGGTCATGGGCTGGTTGATCAACTCAAAGGGCAAACCTTTGGGCAACACATCCCATAACATACAGCGGCCAGCGGTGGTTTCAGCTATGAAGGTACGCTCAACCAGCTCGCCGTCTTCCTGCTTCACTTCTTCCGTAACACGTACTTTTATGCGGCTGTGAACATTCACCGCCTTATTGATAAGTGCTCGGGATACCTCTTTGGTATCGGCAAATACCATACCTTCACCGGCATCGTTGATACGCTCACGACTGATGTAATAAAGCCCCAGTACAACGTCTTGGGTAGGCACGATAACGGGGTCACCGTTAGCGGGAGACAATACGTTGTTGGTGGACATCATCAGAGCACGTGCTTCTAACTGGGCTTCCAGGGTCAGAGGCACGTGTACCGCCATCTGGTCACCGTCAAAGTCCGCGTTATAGGCAGAACACACCAACGGATGCAACTGAATTGCTTTACCTTCGATCAGTTGGGGTTCGAACGCCTGGATACCCAAACGGTGAAGAGTGGGAGCACGGTTCAACATCACGGGATGCTCACGTATAACTTCCGCAAGAATATCCCATACCTCAGCGGTCTCACGCTCTACCATTTTCTTGGCGGCTTTAATGGTAGTGGCTAGCCCTCTTGCTTCTAGCTTGGCGAATATAAAGGGCTTAAACAGCTCTAACGCCATTTTCTTGGGTAGACCACACTCATGCAGCTTTAAGGTTGGCCCCACCACAATGACCGAACGGCCAGAGTAATCCACACGCTTACCCAACAGGTTCTGACGGAAACGACCCTGCTTACCTTTGATCATATCGGCCAAAGATTTCAATGGGCGCTTGTTAGAACCGGTAATAGCACGACCACGACGGCCGTTATCCAACAGGGCATCAACTGCTTCCTGCAGCATTCGCTTTTCGTTGCGAACAATAATGTCAGGGGCGTTCAGATCCAACAATCGCTTGAGACGGTTGTTACGGTTGATAACACGCCGGTAAAGGTCGTTGAGGTCAGAAGTGGCAAAGCGGCCACCATCCAAGGGTACCAACGGACGCAAATCCGGTGGCAGCACAGGTAGCACACTCAAGATCATCCAGGTGGGATCGTTTCCAGACTCGTGGAACGCTTCCATCAGCTTTAAGCGCTTGGTGATCTTTTTGATTTTGGTTTCGGAATTGATGTTCGGCAGTTCTTCGCGAAGTTCGCGAATTTCCTGGGCCAAATCCATATCCAATAGCAGCTTCTGAACGGCTTCTGCACCCATGCTGGCATCAAACTCATCACCAAACTCTTCCAGAGCTTCGTAATACTGCTCGTCGGTGAGCATCTGACCCGCTTCTAGAGTAGTGGTACCGGGATCGGTCACCACGAATGATTCGAAATACAGCACTCTTTCGATATCACGCAGGGTCATGTCCAACAGCAAGCCGATTCGAGACGGCAGGGATTTCAGGAACCAGATATGGGCAACCGGGCTGGCCAGCTCGATGTGGCCCATACGGTCCCGTCGCACTTTCGAAAGTGTAACTTCAACGCCACATTTCTCACAAATTACGCCACGGTGCTTGAGACGTTTGTACTTACCGCAAAGACACTCGTAATCTTTAATTGGCCCAAAAATGCGAGCGCAAAACAAACCATCGCGCTCTGGCTTGAAGGTACGGTAATTGATGGTCTCTGGTTTTTTTACCTCGCCAAAGGACCAGGCGCGTATCATTTCAGGCGAAGCCAAGCCAATACGAATACGATCGAATTCGGCGTCTTGCCCTTGTGCTTTTAGCAGGTTCAGTAGATCTTTCACTGAAGTTCCTCCACTTGGAGTCAGTAAGGTGGGCTTTTGGCCCACCGATATTTATTCGTGTTACTCGTTTTCAAGCTCGATATCGATGCCCAGGGAACGAATCTCTTTCACCAATACGTTGAATGATTCTGGCATTCCAGGATCCATTCGGTGATCACCATCCACAATGTTCTTGTAGATGCGAGTTCGACCATTCACATCATCGGACTTAACCGTGAGCATTTCCTGCAGGGTATAAGCGGCACCGTAGGCTTCCAGTGCCCACACTTCCATCTCTCCGAAACGCTGTCCACCGAATTGAGCTTTACCACCCAGCGGCTGCTGAGTAACTAGGCTGTATGAACCCGTGGATCGGGCATGCATCTTGTCGTCCACCAAGTGGTTCAACTTGAGCATGTACATGTAACCCACGGTCACAGCACCATCAAATTGCTCACCAGTACGGCCATCATAAAGAACAGTTTGTCCGTTACGGGCTATACCCGCCAGCTCCAGCATATCTTTCAGCTCTGGCTCTTTAGCTCCATCAAACACCGGGGTTGCCATGGGCACACCGCGAGACAGGTTCTTGGAAAGCTCAATGATTTCTTCATCAGAGAAGGAATCCAAGTCCTCAACCTTCTCGCCTACTTCGTTGTAGACCTTAGCCAGGAATTCCCGCAGCTTAGCCACTTCCTGCTTAGCCTTAAGCATGGCTTCAATGCGCTTGCCAATACCGTGTGCCGCCATACCCAGGTGAGTCTCAAGGATCTGACCCACGTTCATACGAGACGGTACACCGAGCGGGTTCAACACCACATCCACCGGCTCACCGTTGGCGTCATAGGGCATATCTTCCACTGGCATAATAACGGAGATAACACCTTTGTTACCGTGTCGACCCGCCATCTTATCCCCTGGCTGAATACGACGCTTAACCGCCAGATGCACTTTAACAATCTTCAGTACACCGTGGGCCAGGTCATCACCGCTGGAGATTTTGCGTTTCTTCTCAGCCAGTTTCTTTTCTTGCTCAGAACGAACATCTTCCAAATAGGTTTTGTTGGTTTCCAACTGCTCAGCCAACTGATCCGAAGTAGGTCGCAAGTCAAACCATTGGGCGGGCTCTAGGGAGTCCAGCACATCACTGGTTATGGTATCGCCCTTCTTCAGACCACCGCCGGCGGCAACCAAAGTTTCGCCTTCAAGCAGTTTTCTCAATCGACCTAATGTTGCACCCTGAATAATTCGGAACTCATCATTGAGGTCTTGTCGATACTTATCGATCTCAGCATTCTCGATATCGATGGCACGCTGATCTTTCTCCACACCATCTCGAGTAAACACTTGCACGTCGATAACCGTACCCTTGGTACTGGAAGGAACTCGCTGTGAGGTATCCTTAACATCAGATGCCTTTTCACCGAAGATGGCACGCAGTAACTTTTCTTCAGGCGTCAGCTGGGTCTCACCCTTAGGTGTAACCTTGCCCACCAGAATATCGCCAGGGCCCACTTCGGCACCAATGTGCACAATGCCTGACTCATCCAGCTTGGCCAATGCCGCCTCACCCACGTTTGGAATATCGGAAGTAATTTCCTCAGGTCCCAACTTGGTATCCCGCGCTACACAGGTCAATTCCTGTATGTGAATGGTAGTGAAGCGATCTTCCTGAACAACGCGCTCAGAGATCAGGATCGAATCCTCGAAGTTGTATCCGTTCCAGGGCATAAACGCCACACGCATGTTCTGACCCAAAGCCAATTCACCCATGTCTACGGAAGGCCCGTCCGCCAGGATATCTCCGCGGCGAATTTGGTCACCTACGCTCACCAATGGGCGCTGGTTGATACAAGTATTCTGGTTTGAACGGGTATATTTGATGAGGTTGTAGATATCAACGCCCGCATCATCATTGCCAACGATTTGATCGTCATTGGCACGCACAACAATACGAGATGCATCAACCCGATCCACCACACCATCACGACGAGCAACCTGGCACACACCGGAATCACGGGCAACGATGCCCTCCATACCCGTACCTACCAACGGCTTTTCCGCGCGCAATGTGGGTACTGCTTGACGTTGCATGTTCGACCCCATCAAAGCACGGTTCGCATCATCGTGCTCAAGGAATGGGATTAGCGAGGCTGCCACCGATACAACCTGACGTGGGGAAACATCCATTAAATTAACGTTTTCAGCAGTGGTAACCGTGAATTCGTTTCGATGACGAATAGGAACCAGATCTTCGATCAGGTTACCTTCGTCATCCACCTCAGCGTTAGCCTGAGCGATCACGTACTCGCCTTCTTCGATGGCAGACAAATACACCACATCATCGGTTACCTTGCCGTCCACAACCTTACGGTAGGGACTCTCCAGGAATCCATAATCGTTGGCTCTTGAGAAAGTCGCTAACGAGTTAATCAGACCGATGTTCGGGCCTTCAGGGGTCTCGATAGGACAAACTCGACCATAGTGAGTTGGGTGAACGTCACGAACCTCAAAGCCAGCACGTTCACGGGTCAAACCACCAGGGCCCAAGGCAGAAACACGACGTTTGTGCGTGATCTCAGACAGCGGGTTGTTTTGGTCCATGAACTGGGACAACTGGCTTGAGCCGAAAAACTCTTTAATGGCCGCTGCTACCGGCTTGGCATTGATCAGGTCCTGGGGCATCAGACCTTCGCTTTCCGCCAAGGACAAACGCTCTTTAACTGCGCGTTCCACACGTACCAGACCTACACGGAACTGGTTTTCAGCCATTTCTCCCACGCAACGCACACGACGGTTGCCCAGGTGGTCAATGTCATCCACCACACCGTTTCCGTTGCGGATATCAACCAGGCACTTGAGCACAGCCACGATATCTTCGTTTGAAAGGGTACCCTCGCCTAAAATCTCTTCACGACCCAAGCGACGGTTGAACTTCATTCGGCCCACGGAAGACAGATCGTATCGCTCTGCAGAGAAAAACAGATTTTTGAACAGGCTCTCTGCTGCGTCTTTAGTGGGTGGCTCGCCGGGACGCATCATGCGATAGATTTCCACCAATGCTTCCAATTGATTGGTGGTGGAATCACCCCGTAAAGTGTCGGATATGAAAGGTCCGCGATCCAATTCATTGATGTACAGGGTCTCAAACTCGGTCACGCCAGCTTCGGCCAGCTTATCAAGAACCGGTTCGCTTAACTCGGCATTACACTCACAGATCAACTCGCCGGTGGACTTATCAACGACATTCTTAGCCAGCACCTTGCTCTCAAGATATACCTTGGGTACTACCATCCACTCGATCTTGGCTTTTTCAAGCTGTCGAATGTGGCGAGCGGTTACACGCCGACCTTCTTCAACAATAACTTCATCCCCGGCCTTGATGTCAAACATGGCGGTTTCACCACGCAGACGCTCAGGAATCAACTTTAATTTAAACTCACCACCGTCAAGAATGACGGTGTTGGTATCGAAAAACATACCCAGGATTTCTTCATTTTCGAACCCTAGCGCCCGCAGCAAAATAGTTGCAGGAAGCTTCCTTCGACGGTCGATACGCACATAGACCAGGTCTTTTGCATCGAACTCAAAATCCAACCAGGAACCACGGTAAGGTATGATTCGAGCTGAATAGAGCAACTTACCAGATGAATGGGTCTTACCCCGGTCGTGATCAAAGAAAACACCAGGTGAACGGTGCAACTGAGATACAATTACACGCTCGGTGCCATTGATAACAAAGGTACCATTCTCTGTCATCAAAGGAATCTCACCCATATAGACTTCTTGTTCCTTGATGTCTTTGATGGCTTTGTTAGATGACTCTTTGTCGTAAATAATTAAGCGGATTTTCACTCGCAATGGTGCGGAATAAGTAGCACCACGCATTTGGCATTCCTGCACGTCAAAAACAGGGGTGCCTAGTGCGTAATCCACATATTCTAACGCTGCATTTCCAGAATAGCTTTGAATAGGAAATACGGATTTGAATGCTGCTTGAAGACCTTCGTCAATACGCTCATCTGACTGATTATCGAGTTGTAGGAATTTTCGATAAGAATCCAACTGGATGGCCAACAAATAGGGCACTTCCATCGCGTCAGTGAGTTTACCGAAGTCCTTACGGATTCTTTTCTTTTCGGTGAAAGAATATGCCATCTGAGTTCCTCAGTTTGTCACTCTGCAAAATTGAATAATTTCGCTGATTCGAAGTTAATACTTCGCGTTATTTCCCTTGCGGGTTTTTGCCAAAATGGCGTAGACCACTAGCTCGCCACTTTAGTTTTGATCACTGCTCACAGCTCAGTCCACAGCAATCGAAATTTTGGTTTTTTTCAACGCTTGTTCAAAAACGTCAAAAGGCCGGTGGCACGTCGCCACCAGCCCAGAAGCAAATTGCGTAATTTCTACGCATAAACGCTAAGTCGTTTACTTAAGTGAAACTTTAGCGCCAGCTTCTTCCAGATCTTTCTGGATTTTTTCTGCTTCTTCCTTCGCTGCACCTTCTTTAACAGCTTTAGGTGCGCCTTCAACCATTTCTTTAGCTTCTTTCAAGCCAAGACCGGTAACGCCACGAACAGCCTTGATTACCGCAACCTTGTTATCACCGAAAGATTCCAAGATAACGTCAAATTCGGTCTTCTCTTCTGCAGCACCGCCGGCGTCACCGCCACCAGCAACAGCAGCAACAGCTACTGGAGCTGCAGCAGATACACCAAATTTTTCTTCAATGGCTGAAACAAGTTCAACCAAATCCATAACGCTCATTTCGGCAATCGCGTTTAAAATATCTTCGTTGGACAGAGCCATGGTTCAATACTCCTGAATTTTTCAATTCAAATAAATAAGTTTCAAAATTAAGCTGCTTTTTGGTCTTTGACCGCTGCGACAACACGCGCGATTTTGCCAGGTACGTCGTTGAGGGTACGTGCAAACTTAGTAACAGGAGCTTGCAGTACACCAGCGAGCATGCCGAGGGCTTGATCACGGGTCGGAAGTTTGGCCAGTCTGTCGATTTCGTTAGCGCCATAGACAACGCCACCCACCGCCAGGGCTTTTACTTCCAACTTTTCATTTTCTTTGGCGTAGTCTTTGATCATACGTGCCGCAGCACCAGGATCTTCAATAGACAGAGCCAAAATTGTCGGTCCGACTAACGTCTCTTTCAGGCATTCGAACTCAGTGCCTTCAACCGCGATACGAGCCAGTGTGTTTCGTACAACTTTAAGATACACACCTTGTTCGCGGGCCTGTTTACGCAATTCAGTCATTTGCGAAACAGACAAGCCTCGATAGTCAGCGATTACAGCGGACAGAGCACCAGATGCGACTTCGTTGACTTCGGCAACAATTGCCTTTTTGTCTTCTAGTCTTAGTGCCACTGAACACCTCTCTTTTCGCTAGTTACGTTTCCCACCCCGAAAACCGAGATGAGTCGCGGTGCCAGACCCAGAGCAACTGAATCTTGAACCACCGCGTCTGCGCAGGTCAGTTTAAGCAATCGTTTAACTACAAAATAAACAGATCACGCCTGCGGTCTTTGACGCGCCATTTGCTGATGAGACAATTTGTTGCCCCACCAGCAAAGGGCTCAAAGCCTGTTTACAAGCCTTAGATTTCCAGACTTGCCTGATCAATCGAAACACCTGGCCCCATGGTTGAGGACAGAGTGATTTTCTTGATGTATGTTCCTTTTGCACTTGCTGGCTTGGCCTTTTTAAGGTCAGTCATCAAGGCTTCAATGTTTTGCTTGATTGCACCAGCTTCAAATCCAACCTGGCCAACGGAGCAGTGAATAATGCCAGCTTTGTCGGTTCGATATCGCACCTGACCCGCTTTTGCATTCTTAACCGCAGTAGCCACATCGGGCGTTACCGTTCCAGTTTTGGGGTTCGGCATCAATCCACGGGGGCCCAGAATCTGACCCAACTTACCCACCACTCGCATGGCATCGGGAGACGCAACCACCACGTCAAAATCCAGATTACCTTTCTGAACTTCTTCAGCCAGATCATCCATACCCACTAAATCAGCACCAGCTTCTTTGGCTGCTTCAGCATTGGCTCCTTGGGTGAACACAGCTACACGAACTGTTTTACCGGTACCATTAGGTAACACGCTTGCGCCACGAACAACCTGGTCGGATTTACGTGGATCCACACCCAGATTAACAGCCACATCAATGCTTTCTTTGAACTTAACGGTGGAAAGCTCACTCAGAAGGTTAACCGCATCCATCACGTCATAGCTTTTGTCGCTATCCACTTTTTCACGAATCGCTTTCTGGCGCTTAGTTAATTTAGCCATCTTATACACCCTCCACTTCTATGCCCATGGAACGAGCGGAACCTGCGATTGTGCGAACTGCAGCATCCATATCCGCTGCAGTCAGGTCAGGCATCTTAATGGTTGCAATCTCTTCCAATTGCGCACGAGTCACTTTGCCAACCTTATTCTTATTAGGCTCACCACTGCCCTTTTGCAACTTAGCCTGCTTTAGCAACAGGATAGAAGCTGGGGGAGTCTTGGTAACAAACGTAAAAGAACGGTCATTATAAACCGTTATGATCACAGGAATTGGCATACCGGCTTCAAACGCAGGGGGCTGAGTTTGAGCGTTGAACGCCTTACAGAATTCCATAATGTTTACGCCGTGCTGACCCAGCGCGGGGCCAACCGGTGGGCTGGGGTTTGCCTGCCCGGCTTTCACTTGAAGCTTGATATAAGCTTGTATTTTCTTTGCCATTTCACCTACTCCTCGGGTTCAAACGCTGGTTTTAGCAGCTCCCCGCAAAAAGTAAAAAACCCTGGCCGCGCAAATGCGCCCAGGGAACTAAAATTGTAATTAACCTTTTTCCACCTGACCAAACTCCAACTCCACCGGAGTTGAGCGGCCAAATATGAGAACCGCCACCTGAAGGCGACTCTTTTCGTAATTCACTTCTTCCACAACGCCGTTGAAATCCGCAAAAGGACCATCCACCACACGAACAACCTCGCCGGGCTCGAACAACGTCTTGGGCTTGGGCTTCTCCACCCCATCTTCTACCCGTTGCAAAATAGCGGCGGCTTCCCTGTCAGAAATAGGAGCTGGCTTATCCGCTGTACCGCCAATAAAACCCATCACCTTAGGACAATCTTTAACCAAGTGCCAACTGGCATCGTTCATTTCCATCTGCACTAACACATAGCCAGGAAAGAACTTGCGCTCACTCTTGCGCTTTTGGCCACCACGCATTTCAACCACTTCTTCTGTGGGAACCAGTATTTCGCCAAACTGGTCTTCCATCTCAGCGAGCTTCACTCTTTCCACCAGAGATCGCTTTACATGCTTCTCAAAACCCGAGTAGGCGTGTACCACGTACCAACGCTTGGCCATTTGCAACCTCTTATTATTAACCTACGATCCCGGAAATGATGAAACCCAAAAGGGTATCAAGCCCCCACAGCAACAGCGCCATAACGGCCACTACCAACACCACGATACCTGTGGTTTGGGCCGTTTCCTGACGAGTCGGCCAAACCACTCGCCGCACTTCAGCCCGAGCATCCTGCAACAGATTAACAAAGGCCCGCCCCTTGATAGTGAAAGAAGCAATTAATGCAGCAACACAACCCAAAACCACCACACCGATGACCCGGTAAAGCAATGGCTGATCGTCAAAGTAGGAGTTACCCACCACCGCGGCGGCCACCAAAATGACCACCAACACCCACTTAAAAACGTCTGCCGCTGAGGACTGGGGGGCTTCTGTACTTGTACTCATAGGGCTTAATTGCCTTAGTTTGGCAGGCCAGGAGGGACTCGAACCCCCAACACCCGGTTTTGGAGACCGGTGCTCTACCAATTGAACTACTGGCCTAATTCTGTTTCTACAAATGCAACTGGGCCGAGAATCATACGCGGCCCAGATGAGTTTGACTAGGGGTTACTCAATAATTTTAGCAACAACGCCCGCACCAACGGTTCGGCCACCTTCGCGG
>CAXHEX010000042.1:0-16619 GCA_964016105.1 uncultured Ketobacter sp. | reverse complement strand
CGGGACTCACGAATACACCTCGACAGGTGAATCGCGTTACCCTCCACCATTTTGAAATAAGACGTACCGATCAGGGCGTAAGGGCCGAGCATGATGTAGAAGTTCGGATAGCCCGGTATGGTCAATCCCTCGTAGGCTTGGTAGCGATTGTCATGCCAGAACTGTCCAAGGTCGGTGCCGTTGCTCCCGATCAGTTCGAAGGAGGGGATATTGCCTTTCTCGAATGTCTTGTAGCCGGTGGCGAGCACAAGTACGTCAATGGGGCGTGACTTGCCGTCGTTAGTGGTGATTCCTCTGCGGGTGATGTGTCGAATCGGTGTTGTCACCAGCTCGACGTTGTCCTGCGCGAAGGTTTTGAAATACTCGTTGGAGAAGGTGGGGCGCTTGCAGCCAAAGCCATAGGCAGGGCTGAGCTTCTCCCAGAGGTCCTGCCGATCAGGGAGTTGTTCGTACATGTTTTGGAGGGCAGCCTTCTCGCAGGCACGCACGATCCAGGGAGCTTGGCGGTAGTAGATGGCGGACAATACCATCAGGGTTTCACTGGAAGCGTCTGTTACACTGCGAATACCTTGCTGTAAAGCAGGTGAGGCGCGAAATAGGGTTTTCAGCCAGCCCGGCAAGGTTCGATCCGGCTTTTTTAGCACCCAGATAGGTGTTCGTTGGTAAACATCAAGTTGGCGGGCCTGTCGAGCAATTTCCGGCACCAGTTGCACCGCGGTAGCTCCGGTGCCGATGACCGCGACACGCTTGCCCTTCAGGTCGATGCCCTTTGGCCAGCGGGCGGTATGGATGATATCGCCTTCGAAGTTGTCGAGACCCTCGATGTCGGGTAATTTGGGCGTGATCAGCCCCCCCCCTGCGGAAACCAGATGTCGCGCCCGCAGGGTTTTGCCCTGTTTCAATGACAGTACCCATAGGTCATTGTGCTTATCAAATCGGGCCTGTTGCACTTCGATGCCAAAGCGAATGTGTGGGTAGATTCCGTATTTGCTCGCCACTCGACGAGTGTATTGATACAGCTCGCTGCCCGGTGCGAATACCCGCGACCAGTTGGGGTTCTGTTCGAATGAGAACGAGTAAGTGAACGAGGTGATGTCCACGGCAATTCCCGGATATCGATTGTCACGCCAGGTGCCACCGACATCATAGCTGCGCTCAAGGATAAGGATGTCGTCAATACCGTCCGCTTTGAGTTGGATAGCGGTGCCAATGCCAGAGATCCCTGCACCCACAATGATGACTTCGTGGTCAGGGCGCGCCGAATGCATCGATTCCTCAGGTGCAAAGGCAGTCATGTTCATGCGACGGTCTCCTGTACGTTGGAGCAAGCCGGAACGTCGTTACCAAAATCGTGGCGATTTTGAGCTTTAACCGGGGCACTGCGTAACTGCGTTTGTACGAAGTTGATCAGCCGTTCGGTGTCTTTTCGTGCTTCCGGCAGCAGTAGCCGCAAGATCGGCCAGACGTGCGGCATGTCTGGTCGCGATAGCAGTTTCACTGGCACGCCTGCCTGGCGTGCGCGTTCGGCCACGGCATAGGCATCATCGCGCAAGCATTCCTCCTCGCTCACCGTCAGCATCAATGGTGGTAGCTGTCGGTAATCGCCACGGCACGGGGAAGCGTAGGGGTGCAGCGGATCGGCGCCCTGCAGATAGAGCTTTGTGGCACCATCGATCATTGCTTGGGAAAGCATCGGATCGGAGTCGTTGTTGGCTTGCCGGGACATAAGCTTGCCAGTGCAATCAGCACCTGGAGAGATGGCGATGGCACATACCGGCATCGGAAGTCCCTCGTCTCGGGCGCGCAGCAGTGTCACCAGCGTCAGATTACCGCCGGCAGAGTCACCGGCCACGACCAATGGCCGAGGGTCGTCAATCAATTCACGGTACACGCTCAAGGCATCGTCCGGTGCGGCCGGATAGGGATGCTCCGGGGCTAGCCGGTAATCGGCAAGAAAAATACGCGCGTTCAGCGCCTGGGCCAGCCTGCCACAAAAATTGTGGTAGGTGTCGAGGCGGCCACCGACAAAAGCACCGCCGTGCAGGAAAAGCAACGTTACGGTCGGAGTGGCGGTGGTCAGCCACTGTCCTGGGATATCGGCGACACGCGCATACCTAAGGCTAACACCTCTTGGCAGCAGTGCGGGTAACAAAGGCGCATTCATAACCTTACGCAAATGACGAACCAGATGTTCGGGATCCTGAATATCGCGTTTCATCACAACGCGGAAAAGGGGCTTAATAATTCTTGCAGGAAGTGATGCCATTAGTGTCTCCTAATTCAGTCGGCCAGCAGGTGATAGGTCTCACCCACGATACGGGTGTACAAGCGAGGCATGAGGCGTTTGAAACGCCAAGCCATGCGGCCATCAATTTGCGGCAGCATATAAAGTTCCCCTCGATCCAGCGCATCGAGTGTTTGTCGGGCGACCTTGTCGGCTGTGGTCAGGGCGAAGCGGGTCATGGCAGAGCGCGCAAACTCTCGGCGCTTTTCAGGCAACTTGCCGTCCTGGACGATGTTGGTGGGTACCACGGTAGGACACAGTGCTGTGACGTTTACATCGGTGCCAGCCAGCTCGGCGGCCAGTGTTTCCGACAGCGCCAGTACACCTGCCTTGGTGACGTTGTAGGTGCTCATCTCCGGCGCAGCGCCAAAGGCGGCGGCAGAAGCGACATTGATGATGCCGCCATAGCCGAGATCCCGCAATTTCGGTGCAAAGTAATGGCAGCCGTGGATTACGCCCCACAGGTTGACGTTCATGCACCAGTGCCAGTCTTCCAGAGATACCTCGCCGATGGGGCCGCCCAGACCCACGCCCGCATTGTTAATTACCAGTGTCACCGGACGGCCTAGTAGTTTCTCGGCTTCATCGCTGAGGGCGGCCATCTCTTTTGCATCGCCGACGTCACAGCGATGGGGAATGGCCTTACTTCCTAGCGCCTGTATGCTGGCGGCGACCTGTTCGGCTCGTGCTTCATTGATGTCTGAGCAGATCACCACACCTCCACGGCGCGCCAATTCATACGCAAAGCTACGGCCAATACCGCTGCCAGCTCCAGTGACAACAGCAGCTGCGTTGCGGGAAGGTGGTAAAGGTTGTTTCGTCATAAGAACTCCTCAGGCGGGTTGCGCCACTGGATGCTGCAGACCGTCGCCTATCCGAGGGCCGGACTGGTGCTTCCGTACCGCCTCGAACGCCTTGTGGGTGTCGTTGGTTTTCTCGTAAACACGCTTCCAGACCCTGATAATCTCCCGATTGTCATCATCCCAAGGGTGGAAGGTGGGGGAGAAGTAGGGAAAGATGCCTGCCAGCACTTTGGACAGAATGCCCGGTTTAAGGAACAGAATCCTGGTCATGTAGGCCGCTGAACGCAGGTTGAGGATTTGCTTGTCCTTATAGAGCAGGAACGCCTGATTGCCGACCATGAGCGGAAAGCCGAGAGTGATAGCCAGCAGCATGCCGCTGGTGCGCAGGCGATAACTACGCAGGCCGCCACCGCTGGCGTCGACGAACACATCAAAGCTGACACTCTTGTGTTCAGTTTCCTCAACGAAGTGCCAGTACAGCATGGCACGTAATTCAGGATGTGTTTCATCGAATAGCTCCGGGTGCTCCAGCAGCACCGCGGAAATGATAGCAGTGAAATGCTCGAACGCCGCCGCAATAGAGCTTTGCATGTCATCGCTCAGGCGATGCTGGAGCTCCTTGCGAATGTGCTTGAAGATCCCCTCGACCTTGTCGATAGGGACGCCCTGTTGCACGCATATGGCGTTCATCTCGTCATGCTCACGGGCATGGATGCGCTCCTGGCGGATGAACTCCAGCGCGGCCTTGCGCACTTCCGGGTCGCGCAATTTATCGAGCTGACGCCGTGCTGAATTCATTACCCAGCGCTCCCCATCCGGCACTGCGGCCAGAATGGCATTCATCCAATGTGTACACCAGGGGTCTTTGTTAAACCAGTGGCGCGCGACCGTCTCACAGTTCATTGGGAAATGGATGTCGCGCGTTACAACTTCGTCATAACCGATCTTTCGACTTGCCAGCGCCATTTGTCTGTTCTCCTAGTAGATTTCTTCATACTATTTAATTGGTCGACCAACCATATTATGTGTCTTGGTGACCTAATGGTCAAGCAGGTGTTAAACAAAAGGGTGGAAGATGTGTGTATTTGGCACAAAAGAAGGATCGCTTTGAGAGTTGCTGATCAAGTGGGAGCGGGGTTGTAGAATTGAAAAAGGTGCGCCACGGAAACATATCGACTAAAATCATCGACTTGCATACGAAGGAGGATTTAGTGAAAAAGAAAAATGAACCCCAGCAAGTAAAAGCGTCTGACCGCGACTTTGTGTTAAATTCAGCCGCTCGGCTGTTTCGAGAACAGGGCTATGATAGGACGACGGTGAAAGAAATTGCCGAAGCATGCAATTTACTGCCCGGAAGCCTTCATTATCGCTATCAAGCCAAGGAAGACATTCTTGTTGATCTGATGCGGCTGGGCTTGGAGCATGCTTCGAGCGCTGTCTACAGGGCGGTGACAAGCGCAACAGATCCTGTAGAGCAATTACGGCGAGGCATAAATTCGCACCTGGAATTAGTAGTCAGTGGCTCGGATATGGTCTACGTGCTGCTGTTTGAATGGCGTTCCTTGCGCGGTGAAGCACGAGCGGAAATGATCGAACTGCGTGACCGCTACGAGGCATTATGGGGCGCTATGCTTAGGTCTCTTGCAGATGTAGGGGTGCTACGTGAGGATGTTGATCAGGATTTGCTGCGCCTTATCGGTCTTGGAGCACTCAACTGGGTAGCAACCTGGTTTCGTGAAGATGGTCGCTATTCGCTTGAGGAGATAGGTGATTTCGTCTGGCGAGTGATTCGCGACGCGGTGCTTAAGGATTAGGTGCATAGTTCAGACTTAACCTGAGGGTTTCATTTTCGAAGAAGTGAGGATCTCGGCGGTATTAACAGAAGCTCATCTACTTTCCAAACGAAACGCCAATGCGTAAAGCGCTGGCACGAACAAAAGCGTAATGGCGGTGCCTACAATGACACCACCAATCAGAACGTACGCCATCGGCCCCCAGAAAATATCGGTCGTCAAAGGGATGAACGCGAGTGCAGCAGCCAGAGCGGTTAACACCACCGGTCTTGCGCGCCTGACAGCCGCCTCGACGACCGCATCTGACGGCAGCATGCCATCCTCAAGGTTATCGCTGACCTGCTGGGTTAGAATTAAAGTATTGCGCATTAATATGCCTGCCAATCCGATCAGCCCAAGTAAGGCGACAAATCCGAAAGGCTGCTTGAAAACCAGCAGTGCTACGACAGAGCCAATGACGCCCAAGGGTGCTGTTAAAAGCACTATCACAACACCAGGAAAACTTCGCATTTGCAGCACCACGCAAGTTACCATCAGGGCAATCATCAGTGGGAAAACCTGATTTATAGAGTCCTCTGCTTCTTGTGAACGTTCCAGACTACCTGCAATATCAATCCTGTAACCATCAGGGAGCGCTGCATGAATTGATTCCAGATCCGCCCATAATGCTTTGGTGACATCTTGTGGCTGCGCATTCTTTACCTCCCCGCGAACAGCCAGAAAGAGCTCTCGATTATGGCGTCGAATCATGGCATCTTCGTAAGCCAGTTTCACCTCGCCCAGATGCGAAAGTGGTATCTTTTGACCCTGTTCATTGCGGAGTTCATAAATGGGTGGCTCATTTTGGGCTCGCTTGGCACCCTGGCCGCGAACGTAAACATCAACAGTTCTGATGTCTTGTCTGACCTCGGCTACTGGAACTCCATCTGTTCGATATTGCATTTGTTGAGCAACTGAGAGCGGTGTCAATCCCATTAGTCGAAGGCGCTGTTCATCCATTTCCAGCTTCAATGTCGGTACACGTTGATCCCACTCCAAATGCGGATTGACGACGTGGGGGTTGTGGGACATGACCTCCCTGACTTGGTGGGCCACTTTCCTTAAGGTCGCAGGGTCTTGTCCGACGACACGGAAGCTGACAGGCCAGTCAACTGGCGGCCCGAACAACAGGCGTCTGATACGAATACGCGCCTCGGCAAAAGTACCATTGGCAACTTGTTGGTCCAATGCAGCAATAATTCGGTCACGCTCAACCGGTCCCATCGCTGTTACGATTATTTTAGCAAACGAAGAGTCCGGATGCTCGGGGTTGACCGAGATGAAAAAACGTGGAGCCCCGCCACCGATATAACTGGCGTAGTTTTCAACACCACCCATGGAATCTAATAGTTCTTCAAGACGCTTGACGGTCGTGTCCGTTGTCGTGACCGATGTACCTGGTGCTAGATTCACATCGATCAAAATTTCGGGCCGATCCGAGCCTGGGAAAAACTGTTTTTCCACCGGCCCCGCCATGCCTGCGACGCTTAGCACTAACATCGCAAAGGTAATAAAGACCACGGTCCGCCGATGGCGAACACACCACGTAATCAAGGCCCGTAGATACTCGTACACCCGGGATGACTTGTAGTGATCGCCCATATTGCCGGGTTTCTGCTTGGGTGCACGTAAAATCTTTACGCCCAAATAAGGGGTAAAAGTAACGGCCACCAACCAACTGATAATGAGCGAAAAAGCCAAAACCCAAAATATATTGCCAGCGTATTCACCTACCCCAGATTTGGCAAATCCAATCGGAACAAAACCGAACATGGTAACCAGAGTACCGAAAAGCATAGGCGAAGCTGTCGCATTCCAGGCATGAGTGGCGGCACTTACTTTACTCCAACCTTCTTCCAGTTTTACCAACATCATTTCAATCGCAATGATGGCATCATCAACCAATAAACCCAACGCGATGATTAGTGCCCCTAAGGTAATACGATCCAGATTGATATTGGCGGCTTTCATCAGCACAAACGTCAGCCCCAGGGTGATTGGAACAGCGATACCCACGATCAAACCGGCGCGCAGCCCTAATGATAAAAATCCAATACTCATCACCACGATTACGGCCACCAGAAACTTCACCTGGAACAAATTAACTGCCGCTTTAATGGCATCCGTCTGATTGGTGATTTGATCCAGTTCCATACCCAGGGGAAGCTCAGCTCTCGTTTTGCTTAGAAACGCGTCAAGGCGTTCACCAAACACTAATCCGTTTTCACCCTTGTTCATGACCACGCCGATCAGTATCGCGTCTTCTCCATTGACACGAGCAAAATACGACGGTGGTTCCTCGTAACCTTGAGTAATGACGGCAATATCACCCAGCCGGATTAGGTGGTCACTGGCACGGATAGGGACCTCAGCCAATCGCTGAGGATCAGACAGATCTGAATCGAGCCGAAACCTTAGGCGCGGCCCGGTGGTGTCAATCTGACCGGCCGGGATAAGCGTATTGTATGCTCTTATCGCGTCGAATACGGCTTGGGATGAGATGCCGCTGTTAGTCATAACAACATTGTCTAAATCGACATAGACTCTCTCTTCGCGCTCGGCGATCAAATCGGCTTTGCGGGCACCGGGAATGAGTTGTAATTCATCTCGGAGCCGCTCGGCGTAACGTGTTAATTTTCGCACCGGAAGGCCGGGCGCAGAAAGGCTAAATAGGCTGAAATACACATCGGAAAAGTCATCATTGACGATCGGCCCTATAACCCCTTCAGGCAAATGTGAAGATAGATCCAGCATGCGCTTTCTAACCTGAAACTGTAGTTCCGGCGTTTTATTCTGTGGCGTGTAATCATGAAATTGAACCTGGATATCAGCCCGGCCTGCCTTGATTGTCGTTTTGATTTCGTCAAGATATTCAATTTTCTGGATGCTCTTCTCGATTGGGTGAACCACTTGCTGTTCGATCTCTGCAGGAGTGGCACCAGGCCAGACTGCTGAAACCACTAACATTTGCAGTGTAATAGAAGGGTCTTCCGCACGTCCCAATGAGGCAAAAGCATAAGCCCCTGCGAACACGGATAAAATCAGGAAATACAGCGTAACTGATCGCTCTCGTACTGCAAGTGCCGATAGATTAGGAAAGCTCATTGCGCGTATTCTTTAACAGGCATTCCTGGTACTAGCAGATGAGTACCTAAGGCGATAACTCGATCACCAGTCTTAAGGTCTTGCCCTTGAATTTGAGCTGAGTTAGGCGTCACCCCAACCACCGCAACGGTCTGGGGTTGCGCCTGTTGATCGACAATTTGCCAGATTTGGGTATTACTTCCTCGCTCATCCAGTGCCGCCAGTGGAACTGAATAGGCCTGTGTGGGAGAGTCAGGGACCATCATGCTGACCCTGACCGGCATACCCAACTGTAACTCGCTACCAGAGGACTCAATCTGATAACGAGAACGCCAGGTTCTGCTGTATTCGTTAGCGGCGCCAGCGGTTTCACGAAGCTTTAGTGGTATGCGGGCATCATCGATATGGGCTAGCGCTTCTGTCGGTGGAAAAACGCTCCTGGGTAGGAAAACTTCGATCTCTAACTCGCGAGTATCAGCCAATATTCCTAGGGGTTGTCCAGACTTTACCACTTGCCCCGGCATCCCTGTGACATTCACCAAGATACCTGGCCTTGTGGCGGTTAGGGACGTATGCTGAAGTGCAATTTCTGCTTGTCGAAGTCTAGCCTGGGCAGCCTCTTTTCGCGCTTGCGCTGCACGTTTGGACAACAAGGACGCTTCAAATATACTTTGGCTAATACTGTTCTGTTCGATCAAGCGGCTGTCCCGAGCGAGGTTGGATTCCGCGTGTATCAATTCAGCTTCAGCAGCTGTCAATTGGGCCTTTGCAGCCTCCAGGCTTTGTTCAAATTCCCTTGCGTCCAACAAGAATAATGGCTCGCCGGTTGCAACAATTTGACCGGAGTCCACATACCGCTTCAGAATTCGGCCACCTACTTGAAAGGCTATAGCAACCTCTGTACGCGCCTCTACTGTGCCTGTAATCCCTTGAGGCACGGTCGTAGAATGCTCTGACACTACTGCAGTGTATACTGCATGGGGTCTGTTCAGTACAGTATCTAAGTGAGAGGACTCCTGGCAGCCATACAGTGTTAATAGCGTAAGAAAGAGAGCTAGACGCATGAAGAGTAAAACCCCGGCAATTAATGAGCGTGAGCGTACACATAGC
Organism: uncultured Ketobacter sp.; assembly: GCA_964016105.1. Classification (GTDB taxonomy): domain Bacteria; phylum Pseudomonadota; class Gammaproteobacteria; order Pseudomonadales; family Ketobacteraceae; genus Ketobacter. The sequence continues at coordinate 7,506 of CAXHEX010000042.1, read as the reverse complement.
ATATCGGGCCATGGTAAGCAGAGAAAATACACACGGATAGCCGTGCTGCCATGAATGCGTTAATAATTGCGAATCATCCTGGGAGGGTCGATCTAAATAATATGCATTAACTTTCATGTTTGCCGCTATTGGCAATATGGTGAAATACCAGACATCGAGGAACAATGGTTAGCGTCCTTAAGCTCTAGCACCAAGAGGGGAGCCTCCACTAATTGCCGGTCGGTTGAAGATACATTATTTGGCTTCGAATCATTTGATTCACTCACAACACTAACAAGAAATACGTTTATCGCTGTTAAGCAGCTCAGAATGGCAATGAACTCAAGCACAATGATCCCCCCTTTTGAAGATAAACGTAAAGTAGCGCACATCCAGAGGTCGGTCAACCACCCAATGACCGTGCAACAAGTCTATAGTGTTGAGGATGAGGAGAAGAAGGGGCAAATAAGCAGACACCTACGCTACATGGCCACCTGGCTCAAAACCGTAGGTTTTCGTTCAGATGCCCCCCGTTGGTCCGTTATGCCGTCGCAGAGTCTGACAGAGGAATTTTCTTTCTTGCTAAAATGTCCTGGTATAGTATTGATATTTGGTTGTCCACCCAATAAAATGTTCGTAGAGGTTGATACCCTGTGAAGGCTTGTACGGAGGCCCTTTATGATGAACGCGATACCAATAAAGCCACGAAAAGTAACCTTTGATGTGTCTACTGTTCCACGACATTGGAATGGTGGAGACCCTGTGCTAACTCGTTTCTTTGATGCCCTGTCAGTGCATTTCCCCGAGGGTGAACGGTTTTTTATCCAGTCGGTACGGAATTTCCAGGATCGGGTAAAGGAGCCAGGTTTGCGTGAGGATATTCGCCACTTTATTCGTCAAGAGGGGCAGCATGGTATTGTCCACGATCGCTTCAATGAGGTGATGGTTGGGCAGGGTGTTGATGTTGACAAGATTACCAGCAATCTGCGGCGTTTCATTCGCTCGTCACAAAAGTACTTGCCAGAGAAGTATCAGCTGGCGATGACTGCGGCATTCGAACATTTTACGGCCACTTTGGGCGAGGCAATGCTTAAGGATGAAACTGACATGTTTACCGAAGCAGACCCTGTGATGAGGGCGATGTTTCTCTGGCATGGTGTGGAAGAGGTTGAGCATAAGGCAGTAGCCTACGACGTCTACCAAACGGCGGCGGGCGGCGGTTATCTGTCACGGGTCTCGGCGTTGGTAGTGACCATGCTAATGATTCATCTGGTGGTCGGGCCAGTGTTCGTGAACATGTTGCGTCTAGATGGCGCCATGCGCCAGCCTGGGGTGTTGATGCGTGGGCTGAATCGTCTCTATGGCCGACGTGGTATTCTAACTCGAATGTTGCCTGAATTCTTGGCCTGGTTTCGCCCCGGCTTTCATCCTTGGGATACGGGCATGCCAGAGAAAGTGGCGGCATGGCTGGAAGAGTATGGGAATCATGGCGACCCAATGCGTGCATCCGCTGCCGTTTACGGAAGCTCACCGATGAGCGAGGCAGCCTGAGTGGATGGCGAAAAGGCGGTTATGACTCACTGCCATAGGCCGGGCAGGCACTGTGGCAGTTCAGCAATACGTGACTTACTTGAGTACCATGGCTTATTGATGAGCGAAGCATGTTGTTTCGGTCTCGGGGCTGGACTCGGTATTACTTACGTGGAGATACCAGGTACCAGCACCCCTTTCATTGTTCATGTGCGCTCAATGGGGTTCGAGGAGAAGGTGTTTAATACCTTAGAGGTTCCTTTTTGTTGGACCAGTTACAGCGACAAGCCGTCCGCCAGCGCTGATTTATATCAGGCATTGCATGAAAATCGGCCTGCATTGCTTTTAACGGATATATATCATCTGCCTTATTTTGGCAGTAGCACGCATTTTCCTGGACATGCCATCGTGGCATGGCACCTCGACGAGGAGCGTAACGAGGTGCTGGTTAGCGATACGGAGCGCCCGGACTTAATTGCTGTTGCGGCGAAGAACCTGGCTGATGCACGTTTCTCGACCGCGCCACCCTTCATTCATCACGGTAACATGTTCGCGCCTCACGCCATTGATTCCAGTGTATCTCCAGAACGTGTGCGGCAAGCAATCTTCGACAATGCCTACGCGTTGGCTAATGGAAACCGTTTTAGCGGGCTTGCGGCTTTGGATACCTGGGTTGATGCGCTACCACGCTGGTCAGCGGACGAAAACTGGCGCTGGTCGTTGCGCTTTGCCTATCAGGTGATCGAAAAGCGCGGTACAGGTGGCGCTGGATTCCGTGCCATGTATGCCGATTTTTTGGAAGAGGCGGGGGAAATGCTCCCCGCTGTAATTCATGCGAATTTAGTAGAATTAATGCGCAGCGCGGCAGCGAGCTGGTCTGGTTTGGCTGAGACTTTGAAACAGGGCTCCGAGTCAATGGTGTTCCCCTTCGTTGAAATAAAGAGCGCCATTAACCATGTAAAGATGCGCGAGTCACATTACGTGAAGTATGCGCTGGATGTCCTGGCCTAAGTCACAGCAAATCCGTAGGTTCTTGGATGCAATTAATTATATAAGAAGTTACCAATGATTGAGGAAGATTCTTTGGCGGCGGATCGTAATATGACCATCGCGGAAACATTTTTTGGAACATCTCATCCCTTGTTCAATGCGTTTGGTGTACAGGTGGAAGAAATCGGCAAGGGGCGAGCAGTGATGAGTCTTGCCTGCCGTCCTGTCCTTTGTAATCGAGTTGAGGGTGTTCATCGCGGAGTGGTGGTCACGTTGCTAGACACCAATTGTGGGCTGGCGATATTTTCGCGACTCGGTGATATGCGCCCGATTGCCACTATTGATCTTCGCGTCGACTTTATCAAGGAAGTGCCTAGCGGGGAGGGTATTTTCAGTGAGGTGGAGTGCTATGCGGTGCAGGGTGATATAGCTTACGTCCGCGGGCGCGCTTACGCGTGCTCTGATCACTCTTTGTTAGCTACGGTGTCAGGCTCCTTTGCTGTTGGTACTCTTGGTCCAGCGTTTGATTCAGCGATGAAAGAAAGGAGCTAAAAAATGGGTGAACCAACTGTGTTTGAAGCTCCACGAATGAATAAAGTGCAGAAAGAGATGCTTGAGAATACCCCTTTTGTGGAGTTTCTGGGGCTTGAATCGGTGGATTCGGATAAAGGTATTGCTTATCAATTGTCTTTCCGCGAGGAGCATATCGGCAATACACTGCTACGCACTTTTCACGGAGGCATTCTTGCTAGTTTTGGGGAAATCACAGCAGCCCTTTATCTGGTGCAATCGCTTGATCTGGATAAAGAACCTTCATGTAACAGTATGACCTTTGATTATCTCCGTCCCGCGTTTGCTGGGAGCATTCGTGCCGAGCCTCGCCTTATTCGTGCCGGCAGACGTTTTATCGTTGTTTCTGTCGATATCTATCTGGACAAGAAACTTGTCTCGATTGGACGTTTTATCTACACCCGTTAATATAAGGAGCTTATTGTGATTATATCACAGACTTTGCGCCGTGCCGTGCAGCAACATCCCAATGGTACTGCGACGATCTATAAAGATAGAAAGCAGTCATGGCGGGAGTTTGAAGACCGCGTGGCTAGACTTGCTGCAGGCCTGCTGTCATTGGGGATAGAAAGGGGCACCCGCATTGCGATCTTGTCTCTTAATAGCGACCGCTATCTCGAATATTTCTATGCGGTGCCCTGGGCTGGCGCGGCCCTAAATCCCGTCAATATTCGGCTTGCTCCCCCAGAAATCGCCTTTACTCTTAATGATTCAGGCTCGTCAATCTTGTTTGTGGATGACACCTTCAGTGTGATGCTACCGAAGTTGCGTCCGCTGCTTGATAGTGTCGAACATGTGGTGTTTATGGGCGACGGGGAGTTACCGGAAGGTTGTGTTAGCTACGAGGCGTTGATTGACGCGTCAAAACCTTTACGGGATCTCAGCGAAGGCGGAAAGGAGCTCGCCGGACTTTTCTATACCGGGGGTACCACCGGCCGGTCCAAAGGGGTGATGCTGAGTCACGACAACCTCGTTTTCAACGCGCTTAATGTGGTGCCGGAAATGAGTTACGGGCCTGACACTATTTATATGCATGCGGGTCCGATGTTTCATCTGGCTGATATGGCAAGCACCTTTGCAGTAACCCTGGCCGGTGGAACCCACGGGATTGTGCCACGTTTCGAAGTCGGCGATGTGCTGGGCTTCATTGAGTGCGAGAAAGTCACACACACGCTACTCGTACCTACAATGATCAACCTTCTCGCGTCGTCCGGAAAAATAAAGGATTTCGATGTCAGCAGCGTAAAGCGTATGCTGTATGGCGCGTCGCCGATGCCAGAGGCAGTATTGATCAGTGCTATGGAGCAGATGCCGAACGCCATGTTTGCCCAGGGTTATGGGCAGACGGAGGCTTCACCCATAATTACCGCGTTGGCCCCGGAGTTCCATGTGCCAGGAGGCGACAAGCTACGAAGTGCGGGCAGGGCTGCGCTGGGTGTCGAGGTTGCCATTCTTGACAAAAATGATGTTGAACTACCCCGTGGCGAAGTCGGTGAGATCTGTGCCAGAGGTGGAAACGTTATGCTCGGTTACTGGGGAATGGAGCAGGCGTCGGCCGAAACTCTGCGCAACGGCTGGTTACATACCGGTGATCTGGGCTATATGGATGAAGATGGGTTTGTCTTTATCGTCGATCGTAGCAAGGACATGATCATCAGTGGTGGAGAGAATATCTTTTCTGTCGAAGTGGAAGGCGCCATTTACAGCCATCCTGCGGTGCAGGAATGTGCAGTAGTAGGGATTCCTCACGACGAATGGGGTGAAACAGTGCATGCCATCGTGGTGCTTTGCGAAGGTCATACTCTTAAGGAAGACGAGCTGTTGGTCCATTGCCGGGAACGGATTGCCGGCTACAAGCTCCCTCGAAGCGTCGAGTTTCGAAGCGAACCATTGCCCATAAGTGGTGCCGGTAAGATTCTCAAAAACGAACTTCGAGCACCTTACTGGCAGCAGAAGGTGCGGGGGGTCAACTGAGCCACTGCTTTCGCTAAGATCAATTACTAGCACGGAATAAACCATGAATCTTGAATTTACACAGGAAGAGTTGGATTTTCAAAAGTCCATACGCGCTTGGATGCGGGAAAACGTACCTGAAGAAATTGAACGCGTGTCAGCACTCGGTAATATGCCAACCAAGTCGCAGCAGCAGCTATGGGAAAGGAAATTGGGGAAACAGGGCTGGCTGGCGCTAACTTGGCCAGAACAGTACGGAGGGCCAGGCTGGACGGCGACGCAGCGCTATATCTTCGATATCGAAAGGGCGATGGCCGGAGCGCCGCCAACTAGCCCCTTCGGTGTCGCCATGGTTGGCCCAGTTATCTATACATTCGGCTCGCCGGAACAGAAGGAGAGATGGCTGCCTGGGATTACCAGCGGCGAGACTCTCTGGTGCCAGGGGTATTCTGAGCCCAATGCCGGGTCGGATCTCGCGTCGCTTAAAACCCGCGCTGAACGCAAACAGGATCACTATCTGGTCAATGGACAGAAGATCTGGACCACGCAAGCGCATTGGGCAGACATGATGTTCTGTCTCGTCAGAACCGACCCCGAGGCAAAGAAGCAACAGGGCATCTCTTTTCTGCTTATTGACATGAAGACACCGGGCATCGAAATTCGCCCCATTTATTCCATTGATGGGCACCATCATCTCAACGAAGTATATTTCACCGATGTCGAGGTACCTCTGGAAAACCTGGTTGGCCAGGAGGGTATGGGCTGGACCATAGCCAAGTTTCTACTGACACATGAGCGTACCACGATAGCTGGCGTGGCCGACAGCTATTATGCGCTGGCACGGATGAAGCAGGCGATTGAAGATGTACCTTATTATACCGACAAACCATCGGCAAGGCGGCGTATGGCCGAACTCGAAGTCGAATTGATGGCGCTGGAGTACACCAACTTTAGAACCGTTGCAGCCACAGACGAGGGTAAACCCTTCGGACCGGAGTCCTCTGGATTGAAAATTAAGGGTACGGAACTGCAGCAAAAAATGTCTCAAGCCATGGTTGAAATGGGAGGCTTGATGTCGCTCGCCTGGGATAGTCCTATGGAGGTGGGTAACGAAAGCTTCAATAATGCTCCCCGGCGTTACAATTTTTTGCGTGCTTGTACGATTTATGGCGGCTCAAATGAGATTCAAAAGAATGTGCTTGCCAAAATGCTATTGGGATTATAGGGGGCGATAGTGGAATTCAATCTTTCTGAAAACACGACAATGGTTGCGGATACAGCGAGGCGCTATCTCAAGGATCACTATGGTTTTGTTACCTATAATGAACAGTTAAACCAGGCCAGTCATTGTGATCCGGCACGATGGCAGCTGATGATGGAGCTTGGGTGGTTGGGCCTCCCGTTTCCCGAGTCCATCGGAGGCTACGGTGGCGAGTTGATTGATGTAGCGATGATCGTCAGGGAACTTGGAGCGGCCTTGTGTCTGGATCCTTATGTGGATTTGGTAGTCGCTCCCGGAAAAATGCTCGAATATATTGGAACCGAGCGCGCTACCGTGGTTTTACAATCCATAATTAAAAACGATGAAAAGGTGGCGTGCGCGCTCTATGATTGCCATGCCGGTTACAGCGTTCATAAACCGACTGCATCCATCAGAGATGGAAAATTGTCAGGCCAGAAGAGTTTTCTTCCTGATGGTGGCTGCGCGAACAGAGTCATAGCGACAGCAAGAATCGGGGATGAGCTAGCATTGCTCCTCGTGCCACTTGAAAGCTGCGAGATCACGCGTTATCGGGCTCTGGACGGTAGTCGATACGCAGATCTGGTGTTTCATGACATTGAAATTGATGACGGAATGATTCTCTCGCGTGGCGCGGAGACTAGCCGTGTTATCAGCCAGGTTATTGCCTGGCTTCAGGCCCTTGATTGTGCGCGGATGTATGGCGCTGCCAATGCGCTTTATCAGCGTACCCTTGAATATGCAAAGACGCGTAAACAATTCGGCGCACCCATAGGTAGTTTTCAAGTTATTCAACACTATCTTGTGGACATGTTTACTGATCTCCAGCAATTGGAGTCAATGTTATTCATGGTCGCAGTGAAAGCAGAGCTAGGAAATGCGCAAGAACGAGATCGCGCGTGCTCGGCTGCGAAGGCCTACTATGCCGAAAAGGCGGTAAAGATCGCTCAGCAAGCCATCCAGATTCACGGTGGTATTGGGGTCACTGAAGAGCTGGACATAGGCCACTACTTTCGTCTTATGACCCACTGCTCATTGACTCATGGACATCGCGACTTTCACATTGATCGTTTGGCCTCACTACGCGAGGTAAATGGTTGTGCATGAATTTGATTTCATCGTTGTGGGGGCGGGGTCCGCTGGCTGTGTCCTAGCCAATCGATTGAGTGAGTCAGGGAAGTTCTCGGTTTGCGTGCTGGAAGCAGGTCCGCATGACAATAGCGGGTTCGTGAACGTGCCATTCG
>CAXHEX010000041.1:0-20924 GCA_964016105.1 uncultured Ketobacter sp. | reverse complement strand
ATTGGTCGTTTATGCAAACTTGTCAAATTTGTCGGTTCTTCCACAGGACCCCATTAAGGTTACGAACGCCATTAACACCATTACACCCATAGATACCGTGCGATCCATGATTCACTCTCCTTGTTAATATAAGAAAAACAGATTCAATTCCGTTGCTTCAATGCCATCTTCCAGCGGTGTTTTATAGCTAAGGGACGTGCCGATAAAAAAGCCACTGTCGAGCTTACGTGTGGCCACGCCCAGATTGGCAATCAAATAGAATGAGGTTTCAGAGCGGTCTTCATAGCGCTCCGCTAAGTAGCCATCCGAGTCAATGGTGTGACGCTTGGTAAAGTCGTTCGCCCCTACCCCAACACCCAGACCGGCATAAGGCTTTATCTCGCTGGAAACGTTAAAACCCTTTTGCAGAATGGTTTCTATGCTCACGCTGGTAACTTCTTGTCCAACGTCTTGGGTAGAGGGCTCTAATTCAAACGCGTTGTAGTTCAGGCCAAACCAATAGCGCCAGTCTGGAAAGTTGCGATTGACTGGTATGGTCATGACGCCAAATAAAGAGGTTTCATTTGCGGAATCCGTAGACCCCTTGGGATCGTCAACTGAGTACGATCCCGTTACCACACCCAAACCGAAACGTGATTGGGCATAAACTGACTGCGACAGCAGAGCTAGCGCCAGCACCATCATCCTTAATAACATCCAATGTCACTCCAAATTGTTGGTCTAAAAAAAGTCCTTTAATCGTCCTGCTTGAGGCTTACAACCACCTCGTTAAGATCGGGCATCAAGTTAGAAATCGTCTCTACTGCTTTATTGATGGATGACCATTTTTGAGGTTCATTCTTCGACGTGATGATGATCGAAGGATCAACGCCATCCCTTGACGCCACGTCCAAATGAACCTCATAAAATGTCTTACCTTTGTGGGGTTCTAGGGATTTTCCGTCCAAAAACGACAAAGTGCTCTGGAAGCCCCGCCATCTATGGCCTCCAGAGGGGTATTACTTTTTCCATATCCCTATTTTGGCTCTGATTGGGTAAGATTTGGCCTTTTTAGGCTAAATCCATGGCATTCGAAGAACGTGTTCAAATCTTGTCCGAGGCGGAACAAGAACAGTTTTATGGACCTCCCGCTTTCACCTCAGCAGACCAACGCTTCTTTTTCTCGCTGAACGATAAGGAACTGGCGATCGCTACAAGCCTACGTCACCGGGGTCAGCGCTACATGCTGGTTGTACTGCTGGGCTATTTCAAGGCCAAGCCGGCGGTGCTTCATCCCGGTTTCCACCAGATTAAGCAGGATCTCAAATACGTTTATCAAACCGTTCTACCAGGGCCGGGCTGTAGACCCTTTAATCTCACGCCAAAAGAGAACGAACGGATTTACCAACGTATTTTCCAACTCTGCAACTACCAGCGCTGGAATGCCAAAGACCACGGAGCTGCGTTGAGCGCCTACTTATCCCAGCAAGCCAGAGCCTGGACGGCTCCAAGACACCTCTTCGATGCGGCCATTGAGTATTGTTCGAGACAGAAGATAGCGATCCCTGCCTACAGCACGCTGCAAAAGATTATCAGTCAAGTGGTGGGAGATGAACAGGAAGACATGGCCAACCGCCTTGAGCGTGCAATGTCACAAGATCTTAAGCATGCACTGGCGGATCTCGTAAACGGCGAAGGTGCACTACCGTTCCGGCAGTTGCGACAATCGGCTCGTAACTTCACTGGAACCGAACTTGAGAAAGAACTGGTTGTCTATCGCAACATCCAGCATTGGATGCCAGAAGTGGACCTACTCTTGAGCCTGCTTTCACTGTCGCAGAAAAATCAACAACACCTGGCGGAGAAAGTCGACTACTACGGCGCTAAACTGAAACGGCAAACCGTAGGCAACCAAAGGCTGTATTTGTTGTGCTATCTGCAAACGCGATGGCAACAAGCACTCGAACGTATTGCCGATGGTTTTGTGCATCATGTCAGGCAGACCAAACAGAAGGCAAAGGAGTACGCAAAGGAAGCGGTGTATCAGGATTGGCAAAAAGCGGCCAAAAATGTCAGCAAGGCGGCCGAAGTGCTCCATCTATTCATTGATGACGAAATTGATCTGCAACTACCGTTTGCAACAGTTAGACAAAAAGCACTGAACCTCCTGGCCAAAAAGGATCTGGAATCGGTATGTCTCTTCTTGAACGAGCAGCGGCGATCGGTCGATGAAGCCATGTGGCAATACTACGACGAGAAAGAAAGCCTGCGTAAAGGTTTACTGCGAGAGCTATTTCGATGTCTGCGCTTTGAAGGCAGCGATGGCACTCAGCACTTAGCGACTGCCTTGGCGAAAGCACAAGGCGAACTCGACACCCTGGTCCAATTGCAAACCGCAGATACCCGGTTTCTACCGAGAAAAATACACGAATACCTGCTGGATCGTGACGGTAACATCCTGTTAGATCGTTATGAGTGGTTCCTCTATCAGCAGATTCCTGATCGCCTGAATGGCCAACTAACACTGCCTGAAGTCATTAAATACCGGGCGCTTGATGCTGATCTGATCGACGGGGAGCATTGGCGAAAACATAAATATACGCTGCTGCAACAGAGCCAGCTAACCGATTTGGCCAAAGAGCCTGAGAAACTTCTAAAGCAGATGGCCACTGAATTGGATACCCGATTATTCGAGGTCGGTGAATATCTTGAACAGGAAGACAACCGGAATATCATCTTGCGCAATCTGCAGGGTAAACACTTCTGGCGCTTACCTTCGGCCAGCAAACGTCATCTGGTCAACAATCCCTTCTTCCAGCAAATCCCTACAACGGGTGTCGCGGATGTACTGCGTATGGTGGATCGTGACACCGGCTTCATAGACTGCTTCGCGCATGTGCTGGGTTCCCAATCCAGAAGCCGTTCCCATGAATATGATTTGTTGGCAATTCTGGTCGGCAATGCAACCAATCAAGGCATTTACGGTATGGCACAGATCTCTGATCGTACCTATGATCAGCTCAGCACCATCCAGGCAAACTACCTACGTTTGGAAACCTTGAATGATGCCAACGACAACATCAATAACGCGACCGCCAAGCTGCCCATCTTCAGACACTACAACATCCAGGAGGATGTTTTACACGCAAGTGCCGACGGCCAAAAGTTCGGAGCCCGGCGCGAGACGTTCAAAACCCGTTACTCGTCGAAATACTTCGGTACACAAAAAGGCGTTTCTGCTATGAGCCTAATCGCCAATCATACCGCCATTAATGCCAGGGTAATTGGTGCCAACGAGCATGAATCTCACTACATCTTTGATTTGTTGATGAGCAATACGTCAGACATTATTCCGGATGTGCTCTCAACCGACACCCATGGTGTGAACCATGTGAATTTCGCGTTGCTCGATCTGTTCGGATACCAGTTTGCCCCGCGCTATGCCCAGGTTGGTAAAGTGATCAATGACATGTTTGATGTCAAGGAAGACAAAGACCATAGAATACAGCTACGCTTGAAAAAGCCCATTAACACGCATCGAATTGCGCAGCACTGGGATACCATCCAACGGATCGCAGTATCGCTTAAACAACGGAAAACAACACAAGCCACCTTGGTGAGAAAGCTCTCGGGATACAAGCACAATCACCCGTTGCTGGAAGCCCTGACTGAATACAACCGCCTGGTGAAAGCGAATTATCTACTGTGCTACATCGATGATGCCAGTTTAAGAAACTATGTTCAGCGCGCGCTAAATCGTGGAGAGGCCTATCACCAACTGCGTAGGGCAGTGAGCAGCGTAAATGGGGATCAGTTTCGGGGCAGTTCAGACGAAGAAATCCAGCTATGGAATGAGTGCGCTCGTCTAGTCACCAATGCCATCATCTATTTCAACTCTAGGATACTCAGTCAGCTGCTGACCAGCTTCGAATACCATGGAGACGCCCATAGAATAGGAATCGTCAAACAGGCCTCCCCAGTAGCCTGGCATAACATTAACCTAAAGGGTACTTACCATTTCGAATTGAGCGAAAAATTGCCAGATCTAGAGGAGCTGATGTGCTCAATCGAGGGATATTTGCCCGTCAGCGAAAAGTAATACCCCTCTGGAGGCCATAGATGGCGGGGCTTCCAGAGCACTTTGTCGTTTTTGGACGGAAAATCCCTAGAACCCCAAATGCAATCCACACTTGGTACCCTGATTAGCTGCGACGCCTCTTCAATGCTTCCTGTTAACCAGGTATCGAGATCTTCGAGCTCGATGGACACCACCGATCGCTTGTCTTGATCGTCAGGACCATAAGCAGGATCCGGCTTGTGCATACGGTTCATGATTGGGTGATGATCGGCGTTGATCGTCAGCATCGTGTAGCTCTCAAACAATTCACCTGTGGTCTTATCGATCCAGGTGTTCCACAAGCCAGCCAAACCCCAAGGATTCCCATCGCTTCGCCGAAAGCGCCACCAGACGTTTTTGCCGGTTTCCCAGCAAGGTTCGTCAAAGGACTCTGCTGGAATGATGCAGCGCTGCCCATGCTTCCTCGGCGTCCGATAGCTGGCTTTATCTGCTAGTTCCTCAAACCGGGCATTATTGGTGTTGTATTTCAACGTGGGAGATTTCGCAAAATGGGGTATCAACCCCCATTGGCCCACAACCAATTCTCTGTTGCTGTTCCTGGAACGAATAAACGGCCCCTGCGATCGCGGGAAAATTTCACTGCGGTAGAAGGGGCCAGGGCTTGAGCGCCCAACATGCCAAAACCGTTCTATCTCAGCTTCGTCGGGTGGAACGTATCGATTGCACATAAGGTATATTACAGCAGGTTTTCGGTGTCATTACACACGGCTGGCACAGGCTTATAGTATGTCCAATACTAGAAGGTATTGGACATATGTGATATGTGAGTTTACGCGATGGTTGCTGGCTCTGCCCCTCCTCGGAAACCTATGGACTGTATAGTACGAAACCATAAAGATTTTTATGTAGCCTAACTGGCACCGCGTGAATTGATCTGCTGTTTTAGGGAAAGTTGCGAATTAATTTATAGGTAATGCTACTATTATCGGCTTTTATAATCTCAATTATAGCGCCTTTGTAACCTATAGTATTTGAAGATGATAAGTCATACTCCACATCATTGTTAAATGCCGGCCTAGCAGTATTATTGCTGAACTCGCGATAACCAATATTTATTTTGTCACCAACTCTTCCGCTATATATCAATGTTTGCTGGAAGCTATTACCTCTTTCCGAGAGTTGTCTCTTGCGCTCATACTCACCTTTATAACAAGCACTGCCACCAAAAATACTGATAAGGTAATCCCCCCATTTTTAACCGAAGCTAAAAGTAGAAGGTTAAGCGACTAGCGCCAATTTCATCGATGGAGTTATTCCACCAAGCGCCATATTAGGCCGCTCATTGTTGTAGGTCCACAGCCATCGAGTAGCATGACCCTGAACCTCAACAATACTGTCAAACAAGTACTGCCCCAACCAGTCGTAACGAACCGTTCGATTGTAGCGCTCTATGTAAGCGTTCTGCTGTGGCTTACCTGGTTGAATAAAGGTTAAGTTGATACCATGCCGTTCTGCCCATGTGGCAAGCAGTCCACTGATATACTCTGGGCCATTGTCGCAACGGATCTGTTTTGGTTTGCCCCGCCATTCGATTACTTGGTCCAGTGACCGTATGACTCTGGCTGCTGGTAGTGAGAAATCGATATCTATCGCCAGGCCTTCCCGGTTGAAGTCGTCGATCACATTGAACAACCGATAACTCCGGCCATCAGACAATTGATCATGCATAAAGTCCATTGACCAACTCTCGTTGATGGCCATCGGAACCGACAGTGGTTCAGGCTTCTCCCGAACAATCCGCTTCTTGGGCTTTATTCTCAAATTGAGCTCAAGCTCGCGGTATATCCGATAGACCCGCTTGTGGTTCCAGCGATATCCCTTCACATTCCGAAGAAACAAATAGCACAGGCCAAAGCCCCAATTCTTCTGATTGTGAGTCAGCCGAATCAACCAATCCGCAATCTCTGCATTTTCGGAGCTCAACTTGGGCTGGTAGCGGTAGCAGGTTTCGCTGATACCTACCGCTGAGCAGGCAAGCTTGATACTGACACCTCGGGTGCTGACTGCTTCCTGCGCCACCTCTCTAAGCCGAGATGGCGTTACCACTTTTTTTGCAAGGCCTCCTGGACGATCTCGGCCTTCAGCCGCTCCTCAGCGTACATTTTCTTAAGGCGCCTGTTTTCCTCCTCCAGCTCCTTGAGGCGGGCCATCATGGAGGTGTCCATACCGCCGTACTTGGCACGCCACTTATAGAAAGTGGCAGAGCTTATACCATGTTCTCGGCACAGCTCTGGGACGGGGGTACCCGCCTCAGCTTGCTTGAGAATCGCCATAATCTGGCTATCACTGAATTTTGATCGTTTCATACAGAATCTCCTGCGTATAGGTTACGAGAAAATTCTACTTTTGGCCCCTGTTAATTTCCGGGGGGATTACCATAACACAAAGCTCAGCACCTTGCTCTTTCTTCAATGCAAGCGCCTGAACCGGATCTGATAGGCCAGCTTTAACCACACCTATAGCAGAGTAAAAGTACTGCTTTTGGTCGTAGCCTACTTGAGGATACTGTTGGGCGGGAATGTCGTATAAGGCCCCATCAATAGTCTTGTGTACAACCAATACATCCTCCTCAATGATTGTACCTTTCTGAACCATATGATCACCAACATAAACAGTGATAACTTTCCCTAGCATTGGATAATCTACTTCTTTAATAAGCGTATCAGCCCCGTTGTAACGGACAGTGGTACATCCCACCATATAAATAAGTACTAACAGAAAAAGTAACTTTCTCATTTCTACTCTACTCTCAATATTGGACATTTCCACAGAAATGGGCCCAACTCCCCACGCTGGAGATCCACGTTTTACAAGTCATCGAGTAACCAGCCCTAAGAAGAGGAAAAAGGATAGACTTACAGGTTCATAGTTAATTCTAACCGTTAAGCGCTTCAATAAAAGCAAGCATATGCTGCGAATTAACAACAAATACAGTATTTTCTTTCGCCACCGATATTTCATGTGAATTTCCTACTTGAAAATCTAGGCTGGAAGGAAATTGAGTGGACAACTGCTTTTGGAACCTCACATAAGGGACTTCATGAAAATCACAACTTTCAAGCATACCGTCGCTAACTGATATATCTGCTGGATCAAAGCAACATACCTTTAGCTTTGCAGTGGTAACTACCACATTTATATATGATCTGAAATTCCATTTGTCGCAAAGCAAAGTCACTGCCTCTTCCTTTGCCAAAGCTTCTGTTGAAGAAACAAGAGTCGCACCAATCCTCTCCAGCATTGGTTGACTTTTGGAGTCTTGGCCAAAGACACAACAGTAGTCAGACTGCACTGATGCAGGATCAAGAGCACTCTGTTCCCATCCAAAGTGGGATATCTTATCCCCTTCATAAGTAGAGACCCATCGCTTAGCCACTCGTCTGTTAGAACGTTTATTTCCCCTATTGAGGAATATCCAACTCGCATCTTGAACGCGCTTACATTCAACAACCAAGGCCAATGTGCGTGATGTGTTCTCCAATACTAAATCGATAAAACCGTCATTATTGGATAAGTCGTTCCTCCAGGCATGCTCTATGTACTGAACCCTCCAACCTAAATTGCGGCTATTTTCACTAACCAAATGCTCGATGGCTATTTGCAATGGAAATCCAGATTTATCCACTACTTTCTTTAGTGCTTGATGATCTTCCATCAGTATTAACCTTAACAAATTAGCTCGGTAAATGTCGTAATTTTCAGTTGGTTTCACTTGTCGTCAAAGTGAAAGTATCGCCGTATATGGACTCACTTCATTTTGGATCAACACCTAAATTTCGGGGAACTTGGATACATTGGATCGTGCTTCGATAAGTAATGTTTATCAATTATTTGAGCCCACTCATCAACCGCTAACGAAAGAAAGTCCCTAACTTCATAACCATGATACTGCGAGCTTTTACTAGCAGAAAGTATTCTGATGCATTGCTTAAATATCCCAGCGTTTACATCTATGTGCACTCCCACAACATCTGAGATCGAACAGTCTGTTTTAGGCTTGTCAAGTCGAAAATGCTTTGTGCCATTTGCTATATCAGCAGAGATGCACAATAACTCAGAGTCGTGTATTTCAGTTTTTAAGGCTCTAATATCTTTTGCTTCAAAATATGGGTCATTCAAAACCCAATCTTTCAAGTTCCAAATCGCCTGAAAACACAATATCGATAATTCATAGTAGCTAATTGCGGGACATGATTTAGAAATGTCCTCAGATTCAATTATCTTTAGCAACATTCGTACTCTTTCATACTGCTCTTGGTAACATCTATCTGGATGGTTCATAGTGTTGGTGGCCATACCGCTCCATATATTTATTATGTGAATAACGAACCGATTTGGTTTATAAGCCCGGAAGCCAAAATATTGCCTGTCGTACCCTCCAAAATAGTTTTAATAGATTTAAGGGACTCTTCCACTATAAGTTTCTTTGGCTTTGGGGATTCTAATTGGGCTTTTACAGTACGAATTTCAGCTTCTATCTCATCATTTAAGTCGGGTCTTAGATTCAGCTTCCTTAACTCGACAGAAAGTTCTTGGACAAACTTAGAAATTCCCTGGTAGTTCATCTCAGTATTCATTGTTTGTCTGGATTCTGGTGAAGCTTGTTGAAGCATAGAGTTTTGCATATTGTGAATATTATTTGTAATGCTATATGTAACGCTATTAGCTAATTTCTTTTCATTATCACTAAAACTCATACCCTCACCAAGAATCCCCTTAGACTCCAGTTCAAGAGCCCAATCTAATACTTTGTTCCTAACTGCGTTTAAGATCCCCACAATTTCTGTCCTTGGAACAACCATTGCAGTCTGCATGCGAAAACGCATTTCTCCCGCAAGCCAGTTTGCAACTTCTGGTGGATATGGCATGTGTAACATTCCTCCACTTCCACTGGAAACCAATTGATCTAACTCACTGGTTGATTGTGCTACTTTTCTTGTAGAAAGCTGTGCATGTATTACTGGATCTTCAAAATCAATTGGAATCCAACCTCGCACGGGATTCCAGGCTCTAGGCATTCCATGAATTTCTCGATACTCTGGAATTGCCTTCCCTTCGAAAGGATAACCATTCATTTCACATTTAATCCATGCTTGAATGTCTTCGATTTCTAATTTTCGGGATACTACTAGTGCTTTCATTAGTATCTGAGAAACGTTCTTCGAATGATCCAATGCTTCTTTTTGAAGTTCGAACACTAAGCCAGTCAAACAGCACCTCAATCTATGAATTCAAAAAATGCGGATTTAAGTGGCTATTGAAGATGTGGCCTTTCCCACACACTAAAGTAGATACCAACCTACACTTTCCAGTGTTCATCTATAGTCACAGCGGTAAAACTTCTGGGTACGATAACGAGGGCCTATATGATCCATCTACCTGCCATCCAAAGTCGAATTCATACAGAGTTAGTGGCTTAATCATAGCGGCCTGACGCCCTAGTAAAAACGTAAAAGCGTTGGGCGCAGAAATAAATAAATGATATCTTTCAGCTCGTGTAACCGAGTCGGCTTCTCGATCGGACTTGATCCTCGAGGCCAATTGCTCTGCCAATTCGTTCGCGTGGGCGCCAGATAGGACTGCACTTGCAGAAGGTCCACATGAAGGCCTCGCCAACAGCAGTCGCCTAAACCTCATATTGTTGGTTTGCAAGTAATGCCTAATTGCTCCTTCTGTTTCTCTAGTAACACTAATAGCACAAGCAGTACCTTGTCCCTCTGAATCCAATTCATGCTCTTCAAAAGACCAAGTTGGCCTGTCATCCTTTAATTTCTCGTCATCAGGCGCCCAAATTTTAAGGGTTGGTGATCTTTGCTCTAGCTCAACAATCCTTCCAGATTTCGTGTCGAGTACAACTCCAGCTGCAAAAGCCATGGTAGCATGAGCTTCGATAGCTAAACGTAACCGACCATCTAGTGTAGGAAGTCGAAGCAAAAATTCTTGAAGGCGCGGAACTAAAGATCCGCGCCATGAATTGGTGTCGCGAATTGCTCGTTCATTAAATTCGGACTGCATATTGAGTACATCAACACAGCGGTTTTCAAGTCGGTCAAGTGCGTGTTCAAAGGTTTTAATACCGAATAACTGCTTGCTTTTTCGACTTTTTACCGCAAGCAGACCCTCTTGAGCACACTTTTCTTTGAATTCTTCTCTGCTAAAAACCATTCGATTCTGGCCGACCCACTCAAATATATTTGAGTCATATATAATCGAACTCGCGTTCGATGGGGGACGAACAAGACCATTAGATCGGAAGGCGTCGTCAAGCCTGGTACGCAGTTCATCAAGCGAATCACGTGTTAAGTTGAAGCCTAAACTATCACATAGGGTACGTAACTCAGCATCGTCTATATTTAGATGCTCCCGCCATAGTTTTCGCAATTTACCTGAGGCACTATGAGCGGTCTTACCTTTAAAAAGCCCAGCCACATCCAAAGAATTTGTTTTCGAACGGATTAACTTTTGTAGGGGGCAATCTTGACTCACCGTGTGATTGGTCACCAACGCCAACCTTGACCTATTGCCTTGTCCGATGTCTGACCTATGTGCATCCAAAGCACGCTGCAACATAGAAGTTGTTGTAGCATTAATGTATTCAGGCCGCGTCAGGTCTTCGTACGTAAATACTCCTGGCGTTGCATGCCACTTGCATTGCATACGTTCAATGATAATGGGATTTCCGCGATGATCTTGTGGGGCTCGGGTCGGATCGTACTCGACCCAAACATCATCGAATCCCCGAGGACCGGACTCAAATCCAACACGCACAATGGGTCCATCATCATCCAGTAGACGGGAAGCGTGCAACCAAAACATCCGAGCTTGAAAAACGTCGCCATCACGGCGTGTAACCACAGCTTGTGTCATTCGCGCTAGTCCCAATCAGCTAAGAGGGAACATAGGACCAAATACTTCTCTCCATTTGCGTAATGCATCTCCATTACGCCCTTGGCGGGTGAGATTAATGGCCTCATTCGATTGTTTAACCGCCTGGTTCAATGCTTGTTTTGCACGGGCAATGCGATGGACGTCCATTGAGCTGCTAATTAGTGGCCCCAATCCTGCCGGATCATTCCACACGTCGTCAATACGGTCAGCCAATGTTGCAAAGAAGCTCTGCATTTCTCGGTCGAACTGACCACCCCATCCTCCATATAAGCATTCCAACGCCATGACCTCGATAAGGAAAGATGGCTTCACCGGTTTCTCCCCATGCTTGGGGTTATTGTTCCAATACTTGGCCATCCGCACCAACCCTTTCCATTCGTTACTATAGGATTGGTGCGCTTGAGTTGCCTTTGCCGCGTGTTTTTCAGGATTTGTTTTTATCCACTTGCCAGTATCACCATCTGGGATTTCATAATCACTGCCGCATGAAAAAGCGGGAACAACATCGATACTTAGCACTTTGTAGTCTGTCTTATCCTCATCCTTGATTTGAACACCAAAATCTATGTTAATGGAGCGACTCTGCCGACGGACAGATTCTTCTCCATATTCTTCAGCTAAAGCAGCCTGGTAGTCGTCCAACACCACATCCGCAGATTTATTACGGTAGTGCTTTTCGGATTCCTTCATCACAAAGAAGATATCAATGTCTTTCAACGGCTTGGTCTTAGTGTAACGAGCATATGATCCTGTCAGAAAATCACGATCGATGCTAAATCTAGTGCGAACATATTCCCGCACTTCCATGTGACGGTCAGTAGCATTTTTTTGCTCCTTTTCGTTGAGTTCCAACCGGCTTCTGAACTTCCGGAACGCTTCGTCAATCGTGAGCATTTAAGTTTTCCTCCAATAGGCAGAGTTCGCACCCAGTCCACCATGTTCGATGGTGGTACCCAGGCTTTGGCGCACCATGCCATCTGTAGACCTTAAGCTGCAAGTGCTCCAACCGGTTACATCCGGGCGGCCAGACTTATTGGATACAACCACACGGTACGAAGCTTGAGAAGGAGCAAGCCCAGCCTTCTTAATTGCGTAGCGGAGTTGATCTGTATCAGTCCAAAACGATCCTGCAGAAATGTCCCATGAATAAGATACCGAGATATCCCATCGGGTAATCAATCTATCTGACTTAGGATCGAATATCTCAAGTTGCACCATTTCCAAGTGCTTGGATTCGATCCAGGAACTAATGCCTCGGAGCAAAACGTCCCAGTCACCCACTAATTTGCTTGGGTCTAGGCCACTCAGGCGAATAATGTCTTTTAGGCTTTTGAGAATGTTATCTGCTACATAAGTGACTGACTGGGTGTATGAATAGACAGCTACAGCGCTCATGACTTTAAGAACCTTTCTACGTCCAACGTTAGTTCTGCACTAGACGCCGTTCTATCCTGTGCTTTCTCGGTGTCCTCACCGAGCTTCAGTGCTTGGTCGCGGACGGTAATACGATTACTCTTCTTCCGCAAAGCTCGTTGAACCCAGTCGAGATCGTCCTGACAGCATGGTAGTGATATATGCCAGTTTCCCTTTAGGGGCTCATAACCCAATGCATCTTCCTTTGTATCACTGCCTTCAATAGCTTCGTCGTCATAGAGACAGTAGACCCGTGTGCGTGGTCCATCACATGTCACAACTATGGCGGCTTCTTCAGGCGCTTTTTCCGCGATAATAGAACTCACGATTCCAGATACAGACATTAGTTCAGCTTTAGCTTCACCATCGTTACCCTGAGTGAGCAAATCTACAATGAAGATCCATGTATCACTAGTGTTACGATGAGGTGAGCTCCTAACAACTCGACTCGCTACTGTGCTCATTTTTCCCCCTTTGCCCGAGTGAATTTCGCAGCCTTTGCCGCAGTCAATAGGTCAGAGAGACGTAATTTTTCGGGATTTAGGGCCACCTCTTTACGAAAGGTGAAAGCACTGGCAACGACTTTTCGAATTGCACGGCCATCGAGCCCATAGACCGCCTGTACCAGCGAATCGAAGTCACTTGACTGAGGCAATGTACCAATAGCATTGAATTTTTCCCCTAATCCTCGCAGGCACATATTGAGAATTTCCCGGCAGGCTTCTGGGTTTGGCCTGGGAATATCAAGCACCAAGTCACATCGTGAAATGAAGGCATCATCAACTGCTTGAGGGAAGTTTGATGTTGCGATAAACAGCAAATTCTTATGCGTCTCAGCGAGCAAGTCGAGCTGAACCAGCACCGCATCAGTAGCTCTGTGTATATCTACAGGGTTCGCACTCAGGCTAAGTTTACTGCGGTCGGCCGCCAGTGTTTCGACTTCGTCGAGCAATACAACAGTAGGCCCTGACATTGCTGCTTCGGCAATGGTCTGACCGAAAAGCTCTGATACGGCCTTTTGGGTTTTGCCCATCATTGCGCTGCTAAGAGCGTGAGGGTCCACTTCAAGTAGAGTGAATGAGGCACCAGCAAAGCACTCCGCACACTTCTGGGACAAACCCCTTGCTAAAGAAGTTTTACCTGTGCCGGGTTCACCTACTAGCAGTATCGTGCCATGCAGTGGAAGCACCTCCCGCGACACTGACTTTCTGACAGTGAAATTGACAATCGACTGACCGATCAACTGATCTTTAATGGTCTGATCCAGGACAATTGAGTCCCACAGGTCACCAAGCTCTGGCGATGGAAGCTTCGTATATCGATGAATTCCCTTAGGAAGTTCTCCGTACGCGGTCATGTCTTCTCCAATACGATAATGACTTACATATTTGCCAACTTACGCATCCAACTCGAATTGCACCCGTGGCATTCAACTTTCTTGAACCTACACCTACCGTTTCCAAAACAAACACACCTACTATATATAGATGCAAATACACCATCAAATACTATTTGTAGTACAGTATAAATATACAGCATGTATTTTTATACAGCTTTCGCGACCGTGATATCGTTTCAACCCATCCTTAAACAGTCTGGAACTTCATCACATAACGCCCGACTCAAAAAGTGTATGATAGTGCGTCAAATAGTAAGGATAAATTTCACTTGTGTCAAATAGTGCGTATGATTGAACTATAGTGTTAGTATCCCAACTTCAATAGGAGATATAAGCGTGAGCGAACAGGCTCTTGGCAAGTGGCCCAACGCGCCGTTGGCGCTTGTGCTGGCACAAGTCCGTTTTGATCCCGAAATCGATACTGAGTACAAAGAGGTTGCTGCGCGCTTAAAGGAGGCGCTAGGTGAGCGCTTTCCCGCCATGAAAGCCGTTCGCCCAGTGACTTTTGTATTTGGACCTGGCCAGGCACCAGAGTCCAAGCCAAATGGGAGCGAGGTTGGACGCGAGCTGCGCAGCGATGACAATCGCCGTGCTTTGCGTGTTCAGGAGGGTGTGATGACCTACACTACCTCTCTCTATGAGGATTCGGAGCACTTTCTCGCGGAATGGCGCTCCATGCTAGACTGTCTATGTGCAGCTGGTGGAGTCAAAGTACAGCGGCTAGGTTTGAGATATATCGATTTCATCATTCCTTCTGCTGGAGAGAAACCGGAAGACTACTTCAGGGCGGGATTCGGCGAGTTGCCACATGTATTCGAGGATTTCGCACGAACAGCCTTTGTGAGTCACGAATATGCTCGAGGGAACGATGGAGCAATGCGTGTCCAGTTTGGTCGCGGCTTTGCGCCACCTTCCCTACCACCAGATCTTGGTAACGATGGCTCAATCACGCTGCCCCCAGCATTGTTGAAGAAGTACACCGAAGGGCCATCGGCTGTGCTGGATATAGACCGGTGGCGCGTTGATTCACGCCGATTGCAAGCATCAGAGATTGCCGATGAATTCCAGCTTCTTCGCGACGATGTCTGCAACGCATTTAAACGTATCATTACAGCAGAAGCCGAGGCCGAGTGGTCGGGGCGGCCGACGCAAGGAGGAGAGAGTGCGTAACTCACAAACACAGGCAAACCATGATCACGCAATCCGTCAGGGCGCCATGCGCAACCTATACGATGAATTTCGTGAAGGAACCGGAAGTGTTATCGTTGAGGAGTATTCTGTGCCTTTCCATGGTGTTCCACGTGTATGGATGCTGTTAAATACCGCCGCATCTTTTTCACAGGCGTGGAATTCGGCAACGACCGGCGCTTATTTAGTTTTTGCCAAGAACCAAATTGACCATTCGGAAGCCTTGGTCTCGATGTGGTATGGCCTTGAAGCAGCTACATCTGCCGCGCTCTCGCCCGCCTCTGTTCTGGAGAGAGTGCGTGCTGTTTTCGGCTTGAATATCAGTGAGTCGGCTGAGGTCTTTGGTATTACGCGGCAGACTGCCTATCAGTGGATGAAGCTCTCCGAGATGAACCAAGTTCGCTCCCACGAAAACCGCGACCGTATCAAGGAACTTTTCGCAGCGGTGCAATCGTGGCAAACTCACCCTCCGCTCAAGGGACGCTGGCTTCATTCGATTCTACCCTCTGGCAACACAGTACTCGATCTCCTCAAAGCTTCACCGATCGATCTTGATGCCCTGCAAGCCGCCTACCAGGTGCTCTCAGCTACTACAGAAGACAGGCGGCGCGAAGAAGGTGAGCGCACAACCCAGGCAGTTGCCGCGCTGGCGGGTGCTTTCGCTGGTCTGGGTTCTGGACGAAAGTCCCGAAGGGGGCGACCTGACTCCGATTGACCATTTTTTGGAGCGATTGGTGGCGCGCTTGCAAGAACGCCCCGACGAGGATCGGCGCCTGCTGGTAGTGATCGCGGGCCATAACGGCGCAGGCAAAACTACGATCTACCGTGAGCGCTTCGCTGATGCACTCGGCCCTCATCTTGCGATCCATATCAACCCGGATGAGGTCGAGCAGGACATCGCTTTTAATCAAGGTGAGCACAACCTTCCCAAGCTTGAGTTGACGAAACTCGCAGCAAAAGAGGCGGCCAACTTGCGTCAAAAATGTCTCAACCAAGACACAAGCTTCAGCTTCGAAACAGTGCTCTCTGATCCCAACCAGAACAAGATTGGGTTCATGGATGAAGCACGCCATCGTGGTTATCTGGTTGTGCTTATTGCCGTCGGTCTTGACTCAATAGAATTATCCAAAGAGCGTGTAGCCATTCGCTATGCCCGTGGGGGCCATAATGTTCCTGAAGAAAAGATAGTGGCACGTTATGAGCGAGTCCTGCTAAATTTCGCACACGGCGCCAAAGTCTCTACTTTGGCAATCTTTTTAGACAATAGCGAAGAACGCAGCGAAGATGACCTGGACACCTACTGGGACGTTGCTTTCTATGAAAACGGGGAGATGGTTGCCAAAGATAATTCTCCACCTCAATGGTGGCATCAAGTTGAGAGCACCTTCCAACAATTAAAGTGAAACTAGACTTACTCAGCAATATCGCTCCGAATGTCAAAATTTGCATCTCCATAATGATGGCCGGTGATAGACATGAATAGCTTTCCAGTCAATTCCACATCTGTGCGCACGATTTCACTATTGCAGCTATAGAACTCTGGATCTACGTACAACTGTAACTTCTTAATGTTTTCAATTTTTATTGTTTCGTCAGTCTCAAAGCTATTCACAAACAAACATATTGGTTCCTGAAGCACTAGCATCCAATAGGTTTCGACCCTGTCTCGCTCAAAAGAATCATAATTTGGCGGACCTGCAAATGCTTCCTTCCATACGAATCCTTTTAAGGTCACCACTTGACCCTCGTAAACTTCCTTAATCTGCTTGTTCTTAGTCCCTTCCCATTCCTTCTCTATAATACCGATCTGTTGAATCGTCTGATACCAATTATCCCTATGTCTCCTAAGCTCGTTTGATGAATATTTTGTACCCTTTGGGTGCTCAATATTGTAATGTCCCGCCTCAGCATGACAGTTAAAGCAAAGGGGTATGCAATTATCAAAGGTAGATTCTCCACCTTTCGACTCCATTACGATGTGGTGAAGCTCTATGTTCCGCCCACAAAACATGCGGCAGACACAACAACTCCTACCACAAGCAACGAGAGCATCTTCTCTAACTTTTTGAGGCCACATCCTATCTCAACCCCACTAGGTACATCTTCACCGGAATGTCTTACCAGTAGAAATATCGAGATATATCCGTTTTGATACATGGAAACCGCCACAGTAGGTGAAATACACATTTCTACCTGGATAACTGCTAGATCTTGACCAACCTCCCACTTCTACAAAATCAGATTCCGTGCACTTCCCTGAATCTATTAGTGCTCTAGCAGACTTTACGAACACCTTTTTATACATTTTGTAATCATCCGATCCCTTCACTAGCAACTCATCACCACGAGCGTTTTTGGCAGGATCTTCGGGTTGAGTATTACTTAAGTATTTCTCTGAAATCCATTCAGCCATTTTTCCACCTACTATTCCATTCTGAGCCGAGCAATCGCTATTTCCTGTATCCACGTACTGACTTCGCCCGCTTGCACATGCAGCATCATAATACTTTGTTATTCTCGCCCACCCGTTACTGGTCTCGAAGACCGCTACCTTCTCTCTATATAGCAACTTCCCAACGACCCCGCAGTTTACGGATGGGCAAGTTCTTCGATTTAAAGAGTCAGAAGTGTTCCACTTTTCCTGCACGGATAACGCAATATTGCTAACAAGAATCATTACTAAAAAAATAATGAACCTCATAATCTTCCCTTCTATCAATAAATTTAGCTATTGGTTGTATAACTACTTAGTGTACGCTTTTATATAAGCGTAATCTGAAGATCTATTCCCTTTAAACAGGGAAACAGAGAGCAGCCCTTCCAATGGTTCCCATCGCATTGTGAATGCATTCTTATACGAAGGCATTTGACGCTTAAAACCTAGGGCCTGGAGAGTTGAATCAGAGAGTATCGATGGCTTCCGTCACTGATCGGAACCCTATCTCCATCGCTTCCAGCTTTGATATAATTTCTACTAGGTCTTTGAGGCTACGACCCAACCTGTCCAGGCGCCACACCACCAAGGTATCACCTGGTCGAATGGTATCCAAGCACCGGCTAAGTTCCGGGCTCTCTTTCGTAGCACCAGATTTAGCTTCCTTATATATACGCTCACAACCGGCTGCCTCCAAAGTATCAACCTGTAGAGCATTGTCCTGGTCGGTGGTTGACACTCTGGCGTATCCAATGATCATGACGCACCTGTATAGTTAACGTACATTTTCTAGCCATAGATAAATATACGACTTTCTATACGGGAAATCACCCTATTTCAGGGTGTTCTGAGAGGGCTTTAGATGTGTATAGAAAACGGTGGTTTTTAAGGTAGGAAGGCCCCGTAAATGATTGCGCTTATCAAGCAGGAGGTCAGGAAACCGAGCCCTGCGGTGCGGTAAGGTCTGGGTTTAGCGTTTTTTCACTTTGAAAATACGCCTTGAGAATATCGCACCGGCAGTGAAAAAGTGGAAAAATGCTAGAAAAATAGCCACCCTTTCAGCGATATGTACTTCCGGCTTAAGAGAAGCACCAAATATTGGCATACCAATTATAATGATCCAGTCATAATGCCAAAGCACTCTAAACCCTTTGGTAAGGTCAAAACCGGGAGAAGACAGAAGCGCACAAGCAGCTGAGACGAAAGTGACAATTGATAGAAATTTCATATCTGAACTACCTGATGCATTCAGCAATAACACAGTAAGGGCCCCAGATATCAGAGCGATGAACAAGAATATGCGATTGTTACTCAACTTTTTCTCACAATTGCGTAGACTAACAATGTCATTGCCGACAGCGCTGGTAAAGCGAATCCCAGTGCTGCATACCAGCTTCCCAACCCTTGAAAAATAACTATGAAAAAGCCGGTTGCTCCAGAAGCAAATTCTGCCCAGAAGGTTGTTATTTTTACATTAATATAATCGTTTCGGTTTAAAATTTTCCTTTTGAGAATATTCATCGACACTAGCCATGCAATTACGGGCACTAAGAAGAATATGAAAAAGGCGGCGCCAATCAGCATAATCATGAGCGGGTTCTGTATACCACCCATGTCATCTGCAAAAGCGTAAGATGGAAGGAGAAAATATAAAGATATAAAAGGCAGTATTGTGCGCATGTTCCGATGTCTATTCATTGAATCTGATGCAATCACTCAATATGGTCATTCCAAATAGTGGTTAGGGCAAGTTTCCGGTCGCAACAAACATGGACCCAAAAGCGGATATTAGAAATCATAAAATACCGGGCTGGGTTGAGCTTCAATCACTTCGGGATACTGTCGTATTTTGTTAACCACATCAATTAGCTCGGAATACTCTGAAAACGTTCTATGAAACACCACGAAGTGGTAGTCAAGAGAGGGGGCAAATTCGGGGATTGCTCCATCTACTGACTCTGCTATTTCCTGTATTCGATTGTTAGATGTGCCCGCTTTGAATCTTACTAACACCTCATTATTAGCATAGGAGTAACCTGTCTTGGGATTTATCAGTATGGTATCCGACAAGGCATGAGGCGAGATCAAACAAGCACTTAGAAAGATCGAAAGGTAAAACGCATACATGCAGTCACTCTTCATCCAGGTTTTTCCGCAAACTCTCAATCTTGGTCTCAAGTTCAGGCTTTCTCGCTTCCCATTGATCTCTAAAGTTCATCCGACCCAAGGAATCCATATGAGTGTATCTATTGAGCCTATCCTGTTGATTAAAGGCATTGCGCTTTGGTGTACCAATAACCAACGAGTAAAAGACAGGTCCGATGACGGGGATCAGGACAAACACAATTTTTCCGATCTTTAAAAGCAGCCCATCGCGGGATCTTAGAATCCCTATCACCAAATAGAAAGAACTCATCACCGATATCGAGAGAATTGTAATCAGGCCAAGATCCATAATTTCGATCCAAACTAGTGTAAGGAAGAAATTGAGTTTAAACCTGACCTTACGACTTCAGGGTGTTCCAGCAATCGATTTTTTATTTTAACCAAATCCGTATACCCTTCAGCTGGTTTACTAAGCTTGAGTAAATAGCTGTTAAGGTACGGATTCCAGCTTGCAACTTCGGCATCAACCGAGTCGGCAATTCGTAGTATTGCTTCTTCTTTTGTTTTGGGCTTGGCCTTAAACATTAGTTCGTCGGCCACATACCGAAACCCAGACTCGGGATCTTCAAGAATTGGACCTAACTCTCCGTAAGGTGACATAAAGTTAAATGAACTGACACACACCTCACAAGGATCACTCTCAAGAACCTTTGAATTGATGACCGCCTTTGCTACAAATGTCAGACAATTATCTATGGGAATATTCTCCGTACTCACTGAAGTTTCGGCTTCGAATGATCCTCTGCTGTTAGGACTCTCGTAGAGCTTAGCAACGATATCTCCATCAACCTGGATACTTATGTTGGAGTAATCAGATAGTCCAGACATACTCACGTAAATTGTAACGTTTGTCTGCGTATCCGGTTTGAGCATCATCGGCTTGGTGCCAGAAATAACTAAACTCGCGTCACCAATGTATGTCATGGGCGTTTGAGCTAGAGCATTACTGCAGATGCACATTTGCAAGCCCAACAAGAAAGCCGTCACAAATATACGAAATTGCATTCTATTGTTCCCGCGGTGTTACCCTCTCATCATTCTCCACACCCATCGTAAGACACGAGGTGCTTGCATCATCAAGTACAGAGCTGATACAGGCAATGCGAACAGGACAATCGTCCCGCTTGGGGCAAGATAGACGTTCCAGTCCACGCCGTAATTGTGACACCCCGATACAAAGCCAAAGGGGGAATCGATCACCTGACAGCCACTTAATTTAAGCAGACAGAACCAGAATACGCTGAGCAAAAAGACGAAAAGGAACGCTTTATCTCTGGTGGACATGGAGTACCTGGCCTCAGAAATGGATATTCACTTCG
>CAXHEX010000040.1:0-21341 GCA_964016105.1 uncultured Ketobacter sp. | reverse complement strand
TGAAAACATTTGATCCCAGCTACGACCCTGAACTCCTCGCCACAGCAATACAGCAAACGGTAATGAGTCATGATGTGTTTGGTCTTAGATTCAAACCCATAAACGGCATTCCGTTACAAGTGCGGTTACCGCAAGATCAGGTGCCGCTGATTGCTATAGAGCCTGTAAGGATGTCTGAACAACAAATTCAGGATCTTGCACAGGAAATGGTGAATGAACCGCTGGATCTCATAGGTGGGCCCGGATACAAACTGCGTTTGGTAACCAATACAACGGGCTGTGCGGTATTGATTATCGCAATCCACCATATGCTAATTGATGAGAATGGTCTGCAAATATTTGAAAATGAGATCGATTGTTTTTATCAGTGTGAACTTAACGGTGGAGCCCTGTTGACCACAGACCGTAAGGTGGATTTTCTCGACTTTGCGCAATGGGAGGCCGCAAAAGAAGCACAGGAAGACAGCTCGGAATTCCATGACTCGCTGAAGTTCTGGCGTGATTATCTTGGCAATGGTGTTGAGCAACTGGAACTGCCCAAACCATCATCGAGTTCAACTAACATCAGCTCAACTGTTGCGGTTCACAGCCAGGATCTGGATCGCGACCTTAGTGAGAGTATCGTGACCGCTGCGCACAAACTACAAATGAGTCCGATGGTAGTTTGGTTAGGCTTGATGACACTGCTGCTGCGACGCACGGCGGGCGTTGACAATGTAAACTTTGCAATACCGGTTTCAATTCGCGATCAATCGGACACGCACTCAATTATCGGTTTTTTTCTGAATACGGTAATTTTCTCCCACAAAGTGGTTGGCGCAGAAACTGGGTTCGAATTGTTGAAAAGTATAAAAGATAACTTTTCTCAATTGATAGCCCATCAGCAAATGCCGCTGGACCGATTGGTTGATGCTTTGCAGTTGCCGCGACAGGGGCAACAGCGAAATCCTGTCAATGTCATGTTCGTCTATCGGGATCAGGGCGAGCACGATACCCAGACAGCTGCGGTAACGCAAACAATAGACGCCTCGGAGCCCAAGTTTGATTTCACTCTGTTCGTTACCCGTCACCGCGAACGGTTTGAAATAAAGCTGGAGTCAGATCGTACAACGGTGGCGGAAGACTGGCAGAAGCAGGTGCCTGGTTACCTGGAGTGCCTGGCGAAGCTGCTTGTACAAGGTGACCATACACCGGTTTCCGCTTACTCGTTGATGTCAGAGAAGCAGTGGCTTCGGCAACTTGCTGTAACGAATAAATCGTTAGGCTGGAGGCAAAATACCTGTACTTATCGCTCCGTTGTCGAGCAGTTTGAAGACGCTGCAAAACACCATCCCAATGCTATCGCTTTGCGTTGCAACGATCAAAACGTGGATTATGCCACACTGAACAAATCGGCGAACCAAATTGCCTACTGGATCTTGAATCAGCAGATAGATCAGCGAGTTTCTGCGGGCGGCGAGCAAGAACCCCCTGTTGCCATTTGCGTAACACGATCGTATCTCCTGGTGGCAACCCTATTGGGAGTATTGAAATCAGGCAATAGCTACTTGCCGATTGATCCTGAATACCCCAACGAACGAATTGATTACCTGCTTGAGGACTCAAACTGTCACATCTTAATCTGCGATGCAGTGGCATTACCGGTGTCGCTGCAAAGGTCACTGCCAGAAACGGTACTGGATACTGCTCAGTTTGATCAGGAGCTGGCGGGTCTACCGGATGGCGATTTAGGCATTGACTGTGCTCCGTCATCATTGGCCTATGTCATCTATACCTCCGGTTCAACCGGTAAGCCTAAGGGTGTTGCCGTGGATCATGGTGGGTTGAGTCATTACATTGGTTTTGCTTTAAGACACTATCAGGTACACATGGGTCAGGGCAGTGTTTTGCATTCTAGTATTGCTTTTGATGCCACGGTCACCAGTTTGTTTGCTCCTCTATTAGTGGGGAAATGCCTGACTATTTTGCCGCAGGAAAACGCTCTTGAGCATTTGGTAGATTGTGTACAGCAATCGGAGCCCTTCAGTTTTATCAAGATGACCCCGGCTCACCTTGATCTCTTTGTCCACGATCACATTTCAGTTGCTCGGTTTAACGCTCATTTCCTTGTGTTGGGCGGTGATAACCTTGCCATTGATAGTTGCCGGGCATTTCAGCGCAAGTTTCCCCAGGTTCGCATCATTAACGAATATGGGCCCACCGAAACGGTTGTCGGTTGTTGCATTCATGAATTTCAATCCCAAGGGTGTAATGAAACCGGGTCCGTGTCGATTGGATTGCCAATTCCAGACGCTGTAATCTATGTGCTCGATAACGATATGCAACCTTTGCCGGCCTTCGCTGTGGGAGAAATCTACATTGGTGGTAAGGGCATGGCTCAAGGCTACTGGCGGCGACCGGATATCACCGCAGAGCGGTTTATTAACAATCCATTTCAGCATTTTGATGGATATCCTACGCTTTATCGCACTGGAGACTTGGCTAAATGCGATGAGGCGGGGCTGCTCCATTGCCTGGGGCGACGCGACCGCCAGGTAAAAATTAATGGCTATCGTATTGAACCGGGCGAGATTGAAGCGTTGATAAAACGCCTCCCGGGAATACAAGATGCGGTTGTTATGCCCGTAAGTGCAGGCCAAGGGCAGGCTAGCCAATTGGTAGCCTATATAGTTAAGCGACCGGGAGGCGCCGTCCCATCGCCTGATGATATTCTGGCAGGTGAAATTTCGTCACAGTTGCGGGACCATTTGCCTGCTTACATGATTCCGGCACAGTTTGTATTCATAACTCGTATTCCCATAACGCAGAACGGCAAGATTGACTATCCAACGCTGATACGACAGGCTCCAGAGCACAATGAAAGCCTTTTGGAACGGCATTCAGATCTCCTATCAAGCAACCAGTTGACAGCCGCACAGAAAAGTTTGACTGACGTTTGGCAGCGAGTACTAAAGCGGGACTTTATCCACTTGAATGAGAGCTTTTTTGGGTTGGGTGGAGATTCAATTAAAAGTTTGCAAGTTGTTCATCAGGCTCGGCAGCTGGGTCTGGAAATCACAGTACGCGATATTTTCGAGCAACAAACACTGCAACGATTGGCCCTGCAGGTAGAAGCAAATAAATCACAGCAAAACCATAGAATTACGAACAAAGGAGCCGAATTAACATTGGTGCCGGATTCGGAAGGCGCTGTTTTTCTAACACCAATGCAGCACTGGTTATTGTCCCAGGATCCCTTAGCAGTGAGTCGCTTTAATCAGGCTTACTTGTATCATGTGGGTAAAGACTTAAACTTGGACAAACTGGAAGCTTGCTTGTGTACGTTGGTAAATCGGCATGCAGGAATTCGGCTTGGCTTTCGGCCAAATCAACATACCTGGCAGGCGTTTATTGGTAAACCAATAACGGCGTTTTCTATTGAACGTTTATTGGTAGATAAAGGCCCTCAACAGGTAGAGTCGATCTCCCGACTAATAGAACAACAAAGCTTCAGCTTTGACATTGCCGATCCCCCATTGCTGAAGGTTGTACACATTGCCACCCGTGACAGCACCGATCGTCTGTTGTTGGTGGGACACCACGGTATTGTGGATAACGTGTCTTGGCAGGTGATACTCGAAGATCTTGAATCACTGTATTTTGACAGGCCTCTGAGGGAAGAAGCGGTTAGTCCAGGGAATTGGCATCAATGTCTTCGTTCCGAATCGGTGCAACGCTTGCTGATGGATGATCAGACGTTTTGGGCTCAGCAACCCACAGCATCCGGTAAGGGAGTTTTACCGCTGCGAGCGCTTGATCCGAGCGATAACCGGGTGGTTGACGCCAAACAGTTGCGGGTGACCATTCCGGTGGAGGTCATATCACGATTAACCGCCGTCGCAGACTCTGGCTTTGGCGCCCGTCTTCATGAGTTGATCGTTGCGGCCTTGGTTGAATCGCTGCTGAAGTGCACACAGAGGGATTCCGTTGCCATTGAGATTGAGTCACACGGCCGCGACGATCTGGAGGGTCAGGTCGATAATATTTCCCGTGCCATTGGTTGGTTCACCACATTGTACCCCTTGGTGTTCCAGGCACCTGCAAAATCCAGTGAGTCACTGTTTCCCTGGGCAGTGTTTGTGGGTTCAGTCAAGGAAACAATGCGTCGTGTTCCCCATCAAGGTATCGGTTACGCCTATCCGGTGTTGCCGGCGCAGGGCATGGATATTGGTTTTAATTACCTGGGCAACCTGCTGGACGTGCAGAGTGAGATGTTGCTTGGTTTGGCAGATGAAAAGCTTGGTAACAAATACCATCCCGATATAAAGCGAAGGCATCTGATTGAGTTGGATGCGTATTTAAAGCAGGGCGAATTGGTCATGGATTGGACCTTCGGTAGCCGGCTATTGGATGAGCTCTGGGTGGAGGGGCTTGCAGAACGGGTTCGCCTAGCCGTTCATGAGTTGGCCGACGTGGGTGAAAAAATTCAGGAGCGGGCGCAGCGCTATTTTACGCCGTCAGATTTTCCAACAGTGGCCCTTACCCAGGCCGATATAGATAGTTTGTGCACACAGTATTCCTCTATTACTGATGTATACCCATTGACACCCGTACAGGAAGGGATGCTGTTCCATTCAACGCTTGATCCATCAGCTGGGTTCTATCATGAACAAGTGGTATATCGTGTAGATGGGCACCTGTGTCGGGATCGTTTTACCCAGGTATGGCAAAGGCAGATTTATCGATACGATATTCTGCGTACTGCTTTCCAATGGCAGCAGGTGACTCGTCCGGTACAAATCGTTTTACAACAGGTACCCTTCGATATTGAATGGTTAGAAGGGGGTGACGACCCCCAAGCCGTATTGGAGCATCTGTTGCAGTCTGATTTGAATCAGCCTTTTGATGTCACTCAAGCGCCTTTGTTGCGACTCTCTATGGTTGTTCTGTCTGATAGCGCCCATTGGCTTGTGCTGAGCCACCATCATGGGATTCTGGATGGTTGGTCGTTGACGCTGCTGCTTGATGATTTTCGTGAACAATACACCAGCCCTTCCTTTGGATCTGAAGTCCGCAAGCCAGCGCTGGTGTTTAAAGACTATGTAATCTGGCGCGAGCAAAACCAGAACAATGCCCTCGCATGGTGGCAGCAGCAGTTTTCCAGTCTGTCTGATGTAAAAGAAACATTCGAACCGTCTGCGTTACCTTTGGCAAGCAATCGGGATGGTGGTGCCAATCTTAGTACCTCCACTTTTGATATAACAAACACAGTAAAAGTTCATCACCAGAAGATCGGCGATACGTGTATCAGTGCTATGGCGTACGCGACCCAAACCCTCCATTTTACCGGCAGTACGTTGGTTTTCGCTGCCTGGGGATGGTTGCTCCAGCAAGTCACTCTGGGTGATTCCGCGTGTTTTGGTGTAACAACATCTGGTCGCAGTCAGCCATTGTCTGGCCTTGATGAGCTTGTGGGTTTGACGATTAATACATTACCCATGATTGTACGGCCGAAGAATTGCGAGTTTGTAGTGGATTACCTGGCTGAAGTGCAGCAGCTGTCTGTGGGGATACAACAACACTGCCAAGTGGGGTTAAGCCAGCTCCAGTCTCATAACGCAATTTCAAGTGAGATGTTCAAGACCATCGTGGTCTATGAAAACTATCCCGGTCGGCCTGATGCAGGCGGAGACATCAAGCTAACATTCGAATGCGCTAATGAAGCCACCAACTATCCTTTGACGCTGGTGGTGAGCAGCGGCGAAAAGTATGAGTCGCAGAACCTGACGCTTAAATGGGTTTATCATCAACAAGTTTATGGTGATGATCAGATCGCCACGTTGGCGGATCTTTTTGAGCAGGCGCTGTTGGAAATTGGACGTAATCTATTTCGACCTTTGGCCCATTGCCGCCTGACTGACGATGCCACTCGACATAATCTACTCGTTGGGCGCCACCCTGCGCCCCGTGACATCAGCATGAAGCATGTTGTTCAGGCATTGGATGAGACCGCTAAGGCACTACCTTTGGCTCCTGCCATTGTTTTTGAGAGTGAAGTCATAAGCTACCGCAGTTTGTATCACAAGGTCTGTCATTTTCAGCGTCTGCTGGCAGACCAGGGATGTGGACAAGGTGAGGTGGTCGGGATATACCTGCCAAGGAGTCCAGATCTTGTTGCCGCTATTTTAGCAGTGCTTCGCAGTGGTGCTGCCTACCTTCCTATCGATACAACGCTGCCAGCAGGCAGGGTAGCTTTTATGTTAGCGGATGCCGCTATCGCCACTGTATTTACTCTTAAAGAACTGCAGACAACGCTGCCCGACAATTTTCAGCCCATCTGTATAGATCCCCGAACCAAGCCTGTGATCGATGATTGTCCTACACCCGAGGTGGCGGCTCCATTAACTGCTACGGATATTGCCTACGTAATTTATACCTCGGGTTCTACGGGCAAACCAAAAGGTACGCCGATTACTCATTTAGGACTGGCCAACTATTTGTCTTTTGCACGCAGGGAATACGCTGGCGACCGGCCTGTCAATAGTAGTCTGCACTCGCCCATTAGCTTTGATGCAACAATTACCAGCCTGTTTTTACCTTTAATTACGGGGGGAACCCTTTATCTTGTGCCAGAAGGAGAAGAGCTGAGTGGGCTGGCGGACATATTGGCTCATATCCCGTCACCGCAATTATTAAAGGTAACGCCAGCACACCTTGCTCTGTTGGGGGAGCAGTTATTGCCGGAAACAGCCCAGCGTCTGGATACGGTGATTGTTGGAGGAGAGGCCCTTTACGGACATCAAATTCGGGCTTTAGCGGAAATATCTCCCGATACCCGTATTGTAAATGAATACGGGCCCACTGAGACGGTGGTGGGATGCTGTGTATATGATTGTTTGGCCAAGGAGGCTCCTTCAGGTGCTATTCCTATTGGATGGCCAATCGATAATACGACTCTTTTTGTGTTGAACTCTTCAGGAGAGCCTTGTCCCGATGGCGTGGCCGGTGAGTTGTATATTGCCGGTCCGGGTGTCAGCCCCGGCTATTTAAATCGCCCCGCAGCGACGGCTACGGCATTTGATCCCCAACTGCCCTGGGCGGCACCTGAGAAGCTCTATCGTACCGGTGATATGGTCAAATACCCGATACAGCCATTGAGCAATTCATCCCACTTGCCATCTCTAGATTATATTGGCCGTAAAGACAGCCAGGTGAAGGTGAGGGGTTATCGAATCGAGCTGGGAGAGTTGGAGCAGCTGTTGCGCCAAAACCCGCTGGTAGCTGATTGCGCAGTGACAGTGTGTGAAGGAAACGCCAGCCAAGGTGAGCAGCTGGTTGCTTTTGTTGTTCCAATGAGATTGGAAGCGGCACAGTTAGAGCACGAATTGCTGATCTATGCGCGCCACCATCTGCCTCATTACATGGTACCAAATCGTTGGGTGACTGTGTCCGAACTACCATTGACAGCAAATGGGAAAGTTGACCGCAAGCGGCTTCATATTCCGGACTTAGTGCTAGCCAGCAATGATGACACCCACTCTGCAAACCGCAATCTCAGCCATACAGAATCTCGCTTGCTTGCCATCTGGTCTGATGTGCTGGGTGTGCCGGTTGCGAACATTCACGATGATTTTTTCTTGCTGGGGGGGCATTCACTGTTGGCGATCCGAATTGTTTCTCGAGCTAACGATGAATTCAATCTTCTGCTGCCGTTGCGTGTGGTGTTTGATTTCCCCACGGTGAATACCCTGGCGGAAGAAATAGATCGGCAGCATTTAGAGTTGCCCCAGAAGAACAATCCAGCTAGCAAATCAAAGCGGATAAAACGGGTTACACGAAAAGGCCGCTCAAAAAGGGAAACGGTCTGACATCTCTGGGAAAACCAATAAACGCAGGGTTGAATAACACAAGAGTCAAATATGGATATTGAAGAGACGCAAGAATTTACCTTTAAGGCATCCTACGAACAAAAAAGATTATGGATCGTAGACCAGCTCAGGCCAGGATACCATCACTATAACATTGCCAAGACGTTATTGTTCAAAGGTGTGCTTGACCAATACTGCCTGCAGCAAGCGTTGGATTACATAGTGTCGCGACATGAAATTCTGCGTACCTGTTTCACCCTAGAGGATCAGGAGTTGATTCAAGTGGTAGCCGAAACAGCTTCTTGTGTGCTGGACTATGACAAAGTAAGCGTGACGGCAGAAGAACTCACCAAAATTCGGGAAAGTTTTGCTCACGAGGGCTACAGTCAACCTTTTGATCTGAGTAAGTTGCCGCTGTTTCGAGTGCGATGTTTGGAATGCACGCTGGATCTTGGTCAAGCTGGCAGTGCCACTG
The DNA here is from genome assembly GCA_964016105.1 of uncultured Ketobacter sp. GTDB lineage: Bacteria > Pseudomonadota > Gammaproteobacteria > Pseudomonadales > Ketobacteraceae > Ketobacter. The sequence goes on along the minus strand of CAXHEX010000040.1, from coordinate 13,019 downwards.
AAACTCTAGTCTGCATCACTTTTCACCACATTATTTCGGATGGTGTGTCTGCAGCTTTGTTCGAGCGAGAACTCGCCATCATTTATAACTGTTTCCTAAAAGGCAACCAACCGGACCTGGGCAAACCGGATCTCCAGTACGGCGACTTTTCTGAGTGGCAGTGGCATCACTGGCAGGACAAGGAATACCAGAGTAGTCTGGGCTACTGGCAGCGGCAGCTTGCGGATGTTGAGCCGCTAAATTTACCTACCCACTCCCCCCGACCCAGGATCGCATCCTATCAGGGAAGGGTTCACTATTTTTCTGTGCCCGCGGAATTGAGTCATGAGTTGGTTGAGTATTCAAGTCAGAACCGAACCAGTTTATTCACTTTGTTGATCGCCATGTACCAACTGTTACTGCAGAAGTATTCCGGCCAGGATGATATCTGTGTCGGTTTTCCGGTGGCCGGCAGATATACACCAGAAACAGAAGATATGGTCGGGTGTTTTGTCAATACCATTGCTTTACGCACCCGAGTTGATGGCTCTCTTAGCTTCTCCCAATGGATCAGTTGCGTTAAAGATCAGGTGCTGGATGCGCAAACGCACCAGGACGTGCCACTGGAGAAGATTATCAATGCCATCAATCCGGAACGAGACCTGAGCTTCTCTCCATTATTCCAGGTCATGTTTTCCTATCAATCGAACAAAAATGAAATGCTTTGCCTGGGGCAACTAAGTGGGGAGGTGCTCCCAACACCCATAAACACTTCCAAGTACGATTTGACGTTGTCAGTGGAGTCGGAGGGTAAACTGCTATCCTGCGCCATTGAATACAGCACGGAGCTGTTTACTCAGGATTTTATTGAGCAGTTGGCTGGTGACTATGAGCGACTGTTGTCTGAGTTGGTAACCAATCCCAGCCGCCCCATCGGAAGTATGGGTCTGGGTCAACCAGAATTGGACGCAGCGCAGTCGCAATCTGTATCTGTACCTATTTCAATTGTCACCTGGTTTACTGCTGTGGCAACGGAATTTGCGAACCGGGTAGCATTGAGTTGTGGCGATAGCGCATTGACTTACAGGGAGCTGGACCAGTCCAGCAATCGCTTGGCTCATTTTCTGTTGTCTGAACTCGAACAGATTGCAACGGCATCTGATCCACAGGACGATGTGGCCATCATTGGCATAAGTTTGCCTCGAACATTTGAGTTGCCGCTGGCAATTCTTGGCGTGCTCAAAGCGGGTTATGCTTACGTGATGTTGGATCCGGAATACCCAGAACAGCGGCTTGCTTACTATATTAAGGATTCCGGCTTGCAATTGGTGCTTACCCTGGAGAATAAGCAGCAGCTATTTGACAGGCTCGGGGTCAGATCCCTCTGTATTGACAGCGAATGTCAGCGTATTGAGACATCATCCTGCGATTTACCCGGCTTGAGTTATAGTCCGACAGATTTAGCCTATGTCATCTATACCTCCGGCTCAACGGGAAATCCCAAAGGCGTTATGGTAGGTCATCAGCAGGTGACTCGTTTATTTTCATCCACGGAAACGTTATTTCGATTTAGCGAATCCGATGTCTGGTCTCTGTTTCATTCCACCGCATTTGATTTCTCGGTTTGGGAAATATGGGGTGCATGGTTCTATGGTGGCCGGCTGGTGGTGGTACCCCATGACATTAGCCGGTCGCCACATCAGTTTTATCAGCTATTGGCATCCGAACAGATCACAGTACTCAATCAAACCCCTTCGGCGTTTAGTCAGCTTATCAAAGCGGATGCAGAAGCTCCGCTTCAGTTATCTCTGCGCTATGTGGTGTTTGGTGGTGAAGCTCTGGACTTCAATCACCTTCAGCAATGGTATATCAGGCACAACGACCAGGAACCACAGCTGGTGAATATGTACGGCATAACGGAAACAACAGTTCATGCTACTTTTTATCTCATAAGCGCACTGGATGTCTCGCGACAACGCAATGGAATTATTGGTACATCCCTGCCAGATCTACGTATTTATCTGTTAGATAAGGAGCGCAACCCTGTTCCCCGGGGAGTGGTTGGGGAAATGTATGTGGGAGGTGCTGGGGTCGCCCTGGGATATCTGAATCGACCGCAACTTACAGCTGAGCGTTTTATATTAAATCCCTTTGGCGAAGGTCGTTTGTATCGCTCCGGTGATTTGGCTAAGTATAACGAAGACGGCCAGTTGGAATACCTGGGTCGTAGTGATCAGCAAGTTAAGGTCCGAGGATTTCGCATAGAGTTAGGCGAAATTGAGGCTGCACTGACTTCCCATCCACAGCTGCAGGCGGCTGTGGTGCTGACCCATGGAGAACCAGGCACCACTTTGCAATTGGTTGCGTACGTTGTGCCGCAAGCAGAAGAGCCAAATATCGAAAGCCTCAGGGCACACCTTAGCCGGCAGATGCCAGATTTTATGATTCCCGCCGCATTTGTTTTTATGGAATCCCTGCCTCTGACCCATAACGGCAAGATAAATCGGAAGGCGCTTCCCGAACCCACTGGCTTACGGCCTGCGTTAAAAGCCGACTATCAGCCCCCCGGTAATGAAAAGGAATCCAAGCTGTGCAAAATCTGGGCGGACGTGCTGGGCCTGGATAAGGTGGGAATAAACGATAACTTCTTCGCCCTTGGCGGCGACTCGCTTCGCGCCGTGAAGGTCATAGATCTAGTGAAACAAGAAGGTTTGGCACTGACGTTGGTCGATCTGTTTGAACGACAAACTGTTGCTGGACTCGCCGCCAGTAACGGTGAGCCATCTATCCAGTACTTTCAATTCACTCACACCGAGCCATTTTCACAAATTACGGCTGAAGACCGCAGCAGAATACCGGATCATGTGATTGATGCTTATCCCCTAAGCAAAATGCAGGCAGCCATGTTTTACCATATGGCTTTAACGCCAAATGCCAACGTATACCATTGCACAGGAACATCAACAATACGCCTTTCCCAGCCTTTTGACCGCCATGCTTTTTTGTTGGCGGTGCAGGAATGTGTTGATCAGCATGATGTTCTAAAAACATCTTTTGATCTGGTCAACTACAGTGAGCCATTGCAGTTGGTACACAGTGAAGCAACATTGCCGACGCTGATTGAAGATCTATCTCATTTAACTCCATCAGAACAATATCAGGTGATTCGTGAACTACTGGAGCAAGAGAAAAAGACGCCGTTTGATTTGACAAAGCCCACGTTACTGCGTTTTTTTATTCACTTGGCGGATCCGTTTACCTTTCAATTCACCATGACGGAATGCCACCCGGTTTTTGATGGTTGGAGCTATCATTCACTGATCGTAGAAGTATTTAATCGATATAAAGCCCACCGCGATAATAAGCAAGCTATTGTTATCCCGCAGTCCGGCTTTCAGTACTGTGATTTTGTGGCACTGGAAAACAAGGTGCTGGCTTCAGACGATCAGCAGAAATTCTGGCGTGATAACTTGGCTGATTGCACTATTTTGCAGTTGCCGCGATTGCAGGGAGAAACCACGGCTTTATCCCCTGATATACGGCTCAAGCGCATCGTTATTGTCGATGAAGTTTATGAAGGGCTGAGGCAGGTGATGCGAAGCGCGGAAGTACCCATGAAAAGCGTGATGCTGGCGGCTCATCTTAAGGTAATGTCGTTGGTTAGTGGCGAAGCAGATTTGCTCACTGGCATACCCACCAATGGCCGCCCAGAAGAATCCAGTGGGGATCGATTGTTCGGGTTATTTTTGAATATTCTACCGTTCCGTTTTCAACTCCAAGATGGAGACTGGATCACCACCATCAAAGCGGTATTTGCTGCGGAAAAGCAACTTATCCCTTACCGTCGTTATCCATTTGCCACAATACAACAGCAGCATGGAAACCAACCATTGATTGATGAAGTGCTGTTCAATTTTTTGGATTTTCACATATACAATGAGTTAGACGATTCGCTCGGCCTGGAAGTGTTAGAGCCGTTTGAGAAAAGCGAGGTGAATGAAGGCACCAACTTCACCCTGAGTGTGCATTTTCAGCATCTAACATTAACGTCAAATCTGAAAACCAATCAAATAGCCATCGATATTGATTACGATATAAATAAGATTTCCGAATCTCAGGCAGAATCCCTTAAAAACTACTATCAACGGGTGTTGACTCACATGGCCCGGGCTCCTGGCGATCAACATCAAGCGCTGCCGGCTCTTGATCCTACGGAGCTGTCGCTCATTAGCAGCTTGAGTGAACCTCAGTGTGTTATTTCCAGTCATCAACCGCTGCACAGCTATTTTGAATCCCTTAGCGCCAGCGATCCCCATGGTATCGTAGTCTGCCATGGTGAGAAGCAGGTCACGCGCGACGCACTTAACCGCAGGGCGAATCAACTGGCACGCTATTTCATAGCTCGAGGCATCCAACCAGGCCATAGGATAGCCCTGCTTCTGGATAAATCAGTTGCCTTTATTGAGTGTGTTTTGGCTGCCGCTAAGATCGGAGCAGTTTATCTGCCGCTGGATACCCGCGAATCGGCTTCGCGATTGCAGCATATCCTCCAGGCAGCAAATCCCAGGTTATTGGTTAGCAATCAGTGGAATTTGGATAACCATAGAGATGCTCTTGGCGCAATGACCGAGCCCCGCAATTATGCCGTTGTAGATGATTTCGATTCAGAGCTTGCGGCGTTTGCCGCCGGCAACATTACTGGATTTTTTGAACGTTTTAGTGCCAAGGATGGGGTGACCAACGTACCACTCTATATCATGTTCACATCAGGCTCTACCGGTGTTCCTAAAGGGGTTGAGATTGGCCATCATGGGGTGGAGCGTCTGGTACGTCACAGTGATTATATGGAGTTTGAGGGTGCTACGCTGATTCAGCTGGCTCCCGTGAATTTTGATGCATCCACTTTTGAGATATGGGGAGCCCTGGCTAACCAGGCAAAATTAGTCATCTATGAAGAGCCAGTGCCAACCGCTAACTCGCTGAAGCGTGTTATTGCCGATCAATCAATCAATAGTGGTTTTTTTACGGCGGCGCTTTTTAATCACTTGGTTGATGATGATCCTCTCTCACTGTCCGCTATGGACACATTGATTGTTGGCGGCGAAGCTCTTTCAGTCATACATATTCAACGGTTTCAGTCCGCTTGCCCACGGGTGAAATTGATCAATGGTTATGGGCCAACTGAATGCACTACCTTTGCTCTTACTTACACGCTTCCTGCCCCATTACCTGAAGCCGTGCGAGCGATTCCCATCGGTAAACCCATAGCCAATACCTGGGTTCATATTCTTGATAGCCACCACCAGCCGGTGCCTTTGGGGTCACCGGGGGAGTTGTATCTTACTGGCGATGGTACGGCATTGGGTTATCTTGATCCGGCCCATGATGAGGGGGCTTTTGTCTCACCAGAATGGGCAGGAGGAGTGCGGCTGTACCGAACTGGCGACCGCGTGCGGCTTTTACCCGATGGTAATGTTGAATATCTGGGGCGCTTGGATAGCCAGGTGAAAATACGCGGTTTTCGGATCGAGCCTGGCGAAATTGAAGCTGCGCTATTGCGACATGATGGCATTGAAAAAGCCTATGTCACTGTGTTCGAAAATTCTGGCGAAAAACAGCTTGTGGCCTACTGGGTGGCTGCTCTTGAACAGACGCGGGAATCCCAGATTCGAGACTATCTGCAAGCGGTGTTGCCCAAATATATGGTGCCCTCCTACCTGATTCGGCTTGATGAGTTTCCTTTGCGCGCCAATGGAAAATTGCATCTGCAGGCGCTACCTGCCCCTGACCCCGACCTTCGCCATACTTTGCTTGTGGCACCAGGCTCGGATATCGAACGTCAGATTCTCGCGATCTGGCAGGAGGTTTTGGCGGTGAATCAGATTTCCATACACGATAACTTTTTTGATCTTGGCGGTCATTCCCTGTTGTTAAACAGGGTGCACAATCGTTTATTGGCACTGGGTTTCAACGTCAATCTTTTAGATCTGCTGAATTTCCCCTCTATCGCCACATTAAGTGCCCATATTACTGGCGATAGCGAGATGCCCGCCCAATTGAGCGATAGAGCCCATCAAGATACTCAAGCGAGGGTTCTGTCGGGAAGGGAGCGATTGGCAATGCTGAAGCGGCAACGCAACGTCAGTGATGAATCCTTTGAAACAAACTGAGGAGTAGGACATGAGTGAATTAACTGGTTTTGAAATCGCAATAGTCGGGCTGGCTTGTCAATTTCCCGATGCGAATAACCTCAGTGAATTTTGGCACAATGTTTCGACCGGCAGAGATTCCATTCGCCCTTTGGCAGAAGAAGAGATGACCGCTGCTGGTGTTAGTGCCGAGGTAACACAGCATCCTGATTACGTGAATAGTGGTTCGTTCTTGGAAGATATCGATCAGTTCGATGCTTCGTTGTTTGGTTATTCGGCAAAAGAAGCCGATATTATGGACCCACAACATCGATTATTTTTACAGATAGCCTGGCAGGCACTGGAAAGCAGCGGTTATTGTAATGATGATTCCCGCAACCGAATTGGCGTTTATGCGGGCTCGTCTGGTAGCTCCTATCTAACTTACGCCCTTAGCCATCCCCATCGCTTAAAGCCCATGGTGTCCATACCTGACCTGGTCTATGAAAATAATCAGGATTTGCTGGCTACCCGTGTGGCTTACAAACTGAACTTGAGGGGGCCCGCCGTGACCATGGGTACGGCTTGCTCAACGGCCCTGGTGTTGGTGCATCATGGTTGTCAGGCGCTGATTTCCGGAGAATGCGATGTGGCTTTGGTGGGGGCCGCGCGCGCCAGCGTGCCTCAAAAGTCCGGTTATACTTACACTCAGGGGGGTATTTTATCCCGCGACGGCAAGTGCCGTACCTTTGACAAGGACGCCAGTGGCACAATTTCAGGAAGTGGTGTTGGCGCTTTGGTGTTGCGTCGGTTGGATGATGCCATAGCCAGTCGAGATCACATCATGGCGGTAATTAAAGGTACCGCTATTAATAACGACGGGGCAAGGAAAGTGGGCTTTACGGCACCGTCAGTGGCGGGTCAGACTGAGGTAATCCAGAGCGCCCTCTATGCGGGTAACATCAGTGCAGAAAGCATCGGCTATCTGGAGGCCCATGGAACCGCCACCTCACTGGGCGACCCCATTGAGTTCAAAGCATTGACCAATGCCTACCGCAGTTTTACCGACCGACAGAACTACTGCGCATTGGGCTCGGTGAAGGCAAATATTGGCCATCTGGACACGGCCGCTGGAATGGCGGGAATGGCGAAAGTGATTGCGGCTTTGCAGCATCAGCAGATACCTCCAGCAGTCAATTTTCACGAGCCAAACCCAGAAATAAATCTGAGCGACTCTCCCTTTTATATTCCCCGCAAAGCCCAACCCTGGCCAGTGGGCGTGCCACTAAGGGCCGGTGTTAGTGCCTTTGGTATCGGAGGCACCAATGCCCATGTGGTGGTGGAAGCTATGGCCCAGGATCGTGCTTCAACCCCAAGCCGGCGAAGCCAGCTTTTAACCTTTTCCGGCAGTACCCGCAGCGCGCTTGAAGCCAATATGTCGCAGTTTGCAACCTGGCTAGAGCAGCAAGCAGATGGCGACCTGCCTGATATTGCCTATTCCCACAACAGCGGTCGCAAACGCCTTGATTATCGTGCCAGCTTGGTATGCGAATCCAGGCAACAGCTTTTGCAATACTTGTCTGCTCCCCATTCAGCGCAGATCACCCGTAGCCATTGCCGTGAACAACAGGCATCGTTAGCATTTTTATTTCCTGGTCAAGGTGCTCAGTACGTGAACATGGGGCGTGACCTCTACCAAACGGAATCTGTGTATACGGCTACGCTTGATCAATGTGCGGAACATTTGCTGCCGTTGCTGGATGGAGTGGATATTCGTGGGTTGCTTTATCCGGATATTATTGCTGATGGGACTGTTGATTCCCACTGCTCTGGCATGAATGCAACGGATCTCTACGATACGCGCTATACCCAACCTTGCCTGTTTGCATTTGAATTTGCACTGGCTCGTCAGCTCGAAGCATGGGGAATCAAGGCGCAAGCTTATCTGGGTCACAGTTTGGGAGAATACGTGGCGGCCTGTCTAGCTGGCGTATTTAATTTGAATGACGTGCTCTTGTTGGTAGCGGAACGCGCCCGCTTGATGGCATTGCAACCAGCGGGTGCCATGTTGTCGGTGGATCTTGACGAAGCGTCTTTGACGCCCTATTTGAAGCCCTTCGAGATATCGCTAGCTGCAGTAAACGGTCCAGAATCCTGCGTGTTATCGGGGACGGAGGAGAGCATCGAGCAACTCGAATCCTGCTTACGTGAGTTGAATTGTTCACCGCGCCGCTTGCGCACATCACATGGGTTTCACTCACATTTGATGGAAGGCTGCTTGAGCGAGTTTCGGCGAACGCTTGAGAAAATAACACTGAATCGGCCAAGTGTGCCGTTTATCTCTAATCTCACTGGCGATTGGTGTGACGCGAACCAGGTGGTGACACCTGATTATTGGGTTGAACATTTGCGCTCGCCAGTGTGCTTCGGAGCAGGAGTCAGTAAATTGCTTGAGCACTATTCGGTCTTTGTGGAAGTGGGCCCGGGAAAAGCTTTGGCGTCGTTAGCTTCGCTGCAGTTTAGTGATGAACTGGCTATAAGCACGGTTCGCGATGCTCGAACACCAGTTCAGGATCTGACCTTTCTTCAACAGGCCTTAGGAAAGCTCTGGGGTAGAGGGGTAGCCATTGATTGGCAGCAATACTATCGCGATGAAATCCGTTTCAGGGTTCCGACCCCTACCTATGTTTTCCAGACACGGCGTCATTGGATTTTTAAAGAGGAAGCAATTGCTGAGGACAGTAATAATCTTGGGCTGCCCGTAAATCTAGAACAAAAGCAAGAGATGGATCGCTGGTTTTACCAGCCGATCTGGAAGCAGCGGGCTTTACCAGATCAGACATCCGTGAATGGAGATGATGGTTATATCATCTGTTTTACGCCGAGACGGAAGCTGTTACAAGCTGTATTCAACCCTAGCCTTACTCAAGTGGTTTGGGTTCAACCTGGGCGACACTATAAGCAAATAGGTCTAGACCATTATCGTATTAATGTGGATGAACCTTCGGATTATCAACGTCTTCTCGCCGATCTGAACCAACGCTTAGGCAGCCCAAAGAGAGTGATTCATGCCTTGAATCTATCGAAATCCGAGCCGACTCTCCGATTAGCGTATCGCAACAGCTTTCATAGTCTGTTGTATTTGGCGAAGGCGCTGACGAGCCACCCGCCACAAACACAGATACAACTATTAATACTGTCAAATTGCATGCAGGCGATTGGTAAAGAGCGCTTCCACCATAGCTTGAAATCATTACTTCTGGGGCCCTGTAAAGTCATCCCAAAAGAGATAGAACAAGTAATATGTAAGAGCGTTGACCTTGATCGTGATTTTCAGTTCAACCATCCGGATATGCAGAATCTCCTACGTAGCGAGTTATATGATGACTCGCCACTGGTGGCCATTCGTGGCGGAAAACGTTACGTAAAAAAAACAGAGCCGGTCACTCTGGCAGAGGGGCCGCCTAGGCCACTGCTGGCATCCAGTCAGCCCACCTATCTAATTACTGGCGGCTTTGGTGGCATTGGCGCCACACTTGCCAAGCATTTCAGTTTGTTGCATCGCGCCAATATCGTGTTGACCACACGAAAGCCATTGCCACCAGAGGCCGAATGGGAGCAATGGCTACAGAGCCATGCCGATGACAACATTACATCCGGCAAAATTAGATTGTTGCAGCAGCTAAAGCTCCAAGGCAGCCGCTGCAGCGTGGTGGTGACTGACTTCACCAGTCGTGCCAGGCTTCGCAAGGCGTTGAATAAGGCAGAAAACTACTGTGGCCAGGTCGCTGGTATTGTCCATGCTGCCGGGGAGCCTGATGGTGCATTGATCCAGGTGCGCTCAGCAGCGGATTCTGAATCGGTTTTGCATCCCAAAGTGGTGGGCACACGAATGCTCTATGAGCTATATAAACAAAAGCCGCTCAGATTTTTCATCAACTGCTCGTCGCTATCCGCCCACGTGGGACCCATTGGCCAGGTTGCCTATTGCTCGGCGAATAACTATCAGGACATTTTTACTCAGTTGCCCAACGCGTGGCAAAAAACCGTCTCAGTGCAATGGGATTCCTGGCAGGAAGTGGGGATGGCGGTGGATACACTGAGCAAGGACTACCGATTTCTTGGCAAAGCCCAGGATGGTGATCAGTTTAAAGAAATAAGTCATGGCATTACGCCTTTGGAAGGTGGCAAGGTCTTAGAGCGGGTGCTGCACCATAGTTATCCTCAACTCACGGTTTCAACCCGGCACATAGAGGTGTTTGACCGTGCTGCAACACAGAAACAGCCCACTGATGCGATGATCAAAAGCAACAGTGATCCTGCAGATGGGGATTTTCATGAGCGTCCGGAGTTAAGTGTGCCCTACGCAGCGCCTGAAGGTGAGGTAGAGCAAATCATTACCGAGATCTGGCAGGAAAAATTTGGCATCAAACCGATTGGTCGCAATGACAATTTTTTTGAGATGCATGGGCACTCCCTGCTTGCTGTTCAAATTATTACTATCATCAAACAAAAGTGTCAGGTGGCGTTACCCACTGGAATAATCTATGACTACCCGACTATAGCAGCACTTGCCAAGCAGGTCCGCGAATTATCCAGCTGCGTGGCCATAAGTCAAAGGAGTCAGCAATGAATTTGTCTGACGCAATGCATCCTCGGTCGGTTCCTGATTCTCCTCTGGATCGTGATTGGGATGACGAGATTGAGTTCAATGGATCTTTTCCTCTGACTCACGGTCAATTGTGCTTCTGGGTGGTGCATTTCCTCATGGGGGAGACTGCAAACAACCTCTCCCGTTTGCTGTTGAGTGGACCCGTTGACCCGGGGCTGATGGAGAAGACCATAAACCTTATTCTGCAACGACACGACAGTCTAAGGAGTCAGTTTGGCGAGATAATGCCGTTACAGCGAACACAGCCCTATGAATATATGGACATGGCGTATGAGGATCTTAGTACCTTGACGTTCACAGCGCAGCAGGATCTAATTGCAGATGATGTGCGGGAATTTATGGCCGCTTTCGATTTGACCCATTCTCCCCTGATACGCGTTAAGCTGTATCGTTTGAATGACCGCGAGCATTTGTTATTGTCCGCATTCCCACATATCGTGCTGGATGGCAGTGGGGTGCATATTTTTGAACAGGAAGTGCTCCGCCTGTATCGACAAATGCTCACCGGAAAAGGGGTTTCCCAAAAAGCGTCAAATCTAGCTTTACCCCTTGCGCGCTATGTAGCCTGGGAAAAACAACGGGCCACGGCCTCAGAGGATGCCCAAATTCATTTCTGGCAGAAAGCGTTACAAGGTTTCCAGTGGGCAGCGGTGCCAGCCTGTTACCAGGCGACGGAATCTGGCAAGCATTTTGATCGTATGATATCCATCCCCCCATCGGTAGTAAGCGATGTTCAAAAAATCTGTAGGGATTCTCAGGTTACATTCCAAATGTGCATGCTAGCCATTGTGGCTGTATCTGTGGGAAGACTCTCAAAATCCAGTTCAGTTGTATTAAATTCCGTTCTTGAGAATAGAAGCGCACCCGGTATGGAATCACTTTATGCGCCTACTCTATATCTGATGCCGGTGCCCATTGACTTGGGAAACGTCGGCTCGAATAGTTGGACGTCATTGCTTCCTGGGATCAAGCAGCACATAACACAGGCTTATGATAACCTCGATATTCCATTCAGCATCATGCAAGGAATCTTGGCGGCAAAACGCTGGATCAAGGGTAGTTCATTCTGGAAAAGCATTATTCAGTTTACCAGTCGGTGGATTGCTAGGTTATTCAAAAAAAGTCAGTTGCACTCCAGCTTCTTGGCGGACTATCTGCTAGTGGCAACCCCACCCAATCGTATTCATACTTTACCGGCTGAGTGCAGGCCGAAAAACAAGCGCTTGATTGGTGCACCTGATCCTGTGATCAATGTCAACATCCTGCAAAGTTTCTATAAAGAAGAGCGCAGCGCAAAGCCGGGTGACCAGCAAGAGGGTGTTATCGCTAAATCCTTAAGTGATCCGCTCTTGTTTCTCCCTGCAGAACCTATGGACGGGGCGTGGGAAGATCAATCCATTAATATTTATATAGTAATGGATAACGATGGCAATAGTTACTTCCGTCTCACATGTAGCTGCCTAAATGAACAGGGCGTAAATTATTTAAGCGATTGTTTGTCCTCTACTGTTAGACAAGCTTGACGCTGAGAAATAAAGGAGAGTAATTGTGATTAGCCAGTCCAAAGCATCGGAAGAAGAAGTGGCCGTACAGTTATCTGATGAGTGGAATAAATCTGTGTCCAGAGAGGCCTTTCTGGAAGGTTTAGTCAGGTTAGCGATTGAGTATGGAGTGATGGCGTTGCTGTTTTTTGTGCTGATCGGTCGCAACACCAACTATGAGAACGTATCACTTTTTGCCTATGGAATAACCTTGTTGGCAGTTACATTGATACCGTCCGATGTGATCACCTATCTTTACGATAAATTGAAAGAAACAGCTTCAAAGCAGGACAACAAATGGTGGTTGTTGAGTCTCAGCGCAACCTGGCAAAGGACATGGCTGATTCAGCCTGTTTTTTCAGGCTTTATGGCTGTTGTTAGCTTGGGGCTAGTCTGGCTTATTGAGAGTTATCTTGGGGGCCTATCGTTATGGATAACTTTGGGTGTTGTTTTCTTGCTCAATGTGGTGTTGGTGAATGGGCTTGTCTGGTTTTATAGCAAACGAATATTCAACCAGCTGCGCAAGGGTAGTGGCTGCCAAAGCGATGAATTCTCTGTAACACTGGATGAAGATACCCTTTACGCACAATTGTTGATTCGATGGGCTGTTGGGCTAATCGTTGTGGCTGTTTTAGTTACGGTAAAGACCATAGATGAAAGCGTATTCACTTTAGGGGAAAATAAATTGACGGATTATGC
>CAXHEX010000039.1:0-21467 GCA_964016105.1 uncultured Ketobacter sp. | reverse complement strand
TAATGCACTGGCGACTTTCAGACTCTAAAAAATCACACAATTGATCGTAATACCGAGTGTTGACTTCAGCCCTGGCCGCCTGACAGATACGCTCAAGTACACTGAACGCCGGGAGTTCGTATCGCTCTTTGACCAAATATTCCAGCGTGACATTGATAATATCCGGTAATGCCGCCTTGGTGGTCGCTGCTTCCAGTGCCCAAGTCTGCGCCAATGCAGATGTCTTAGCGGCATCGTAGGCTTTGATATTGAGATGGCGTCGAATCAGCTTTACATGGCGGTCCTTCGCGCCCGATGTGTAATAGGTATGGAGGTCCTGCTGTGTCACCCGCGAGCGACACTGGGTTTTGATATGCGCGATAATCGGTTTGGGAATATCGCCAAGACCAACGAATCGGCCCAAACGTTGTGTCGTCTTCAATTGAACCAATAATCCCAAAAAAGAGGCGCTTGACCGTCTACAGTGACGCAAAGCCCATCGCTGATCTTCCGTTGTAGGTGTATAAATATCCCCCAATTCGTCTTCTGTGATATCTGACTTGATTCGAGGATAGGCTGTCTGATAGATGGCTGCCATCGACTTAGATTTCCGCTGATAGTGGCATCAACGGATGACGCAGTCTGGCTAACAGGTTTTTAGCGGTCATCATTGGGATTCCAAGTATTCAGTTTCGCCGGCAATTTCTATAGCTCGTTTCTATTAGAGTTTTCGATAAGCGACCGTGTGGCAGCCTTTTCGCAATCAGACGCTATTGTAATAACGAATGGACGACATTAAAATACCTAATAGACGTTTTTCAACCATCAATTAGCTGGGATCCCATTCATGTATCCACGTTATTCTGATCACAATGTCAAAGAGGCGCTGAGTGATACGCCGGTGGTGTTCATCATGGGCCCTCGCCAAGCCGGTAAAACCACCTTGGTGAAAACGCTGATCACGGAAACGGGAGCTGACAACTGGACCTTTATCACCCTGGATGATCAGGCCCAATTTGAGATTGCCCGGGCTGATCCGGTTGGGTTTATCCGCAATCTGCCGCCCACTCGGATTGCCCTCGACGAAGTACAACGTCTTCCCGAACTGTTTGTGTCCATCAAGCAGGCCGTGGACGAACTGCGTACCCCCGGCCGGTTTCTATTGACGGGCTCCGCCAATGCTTTGTTGTTGCCCCGGTTATCGGATTCCCTGGCAGGCCGGATGGAATCGATACGCCTGATGACGCTATCGGAGTGCGAAATCCAGGGTCGGCAAGCGGGCTTTCTGACCAAACTGCTGGATCAGAACGTACCCACCACCCAGGACATCCGTGTGCGGGAGCATCTGCTCCATCGCTTGGTGACCGGTTGCTTTCCAGAGCCTTTACAACGGACCAGCGAGCGGCGTTGTCAAGCCTGGTATCAACAGTATCTGAGCACCTTGATCCAGCGGGATATCCGCGATCTGACCCACATCGATCACCCAGATCTCATGGCCAAGTTGCTCAAGCTCACCGCGTTCTATGCCGGCAAGCTGGTTAATCTGACTGAGCTGGGCAGCAAACTGGGCCTGGATCGGCTGACCATCAAAAAATACATGGCCTTACTGGAGCAGTTGTTCCTGGTGGAACAGCTGCCGGCCTGGCACTCCAACGAATATAAGCGCCTGGTGAAAACGCCCAAACTGCACTCGGTCGATACCGGCATGATGTGCGCCGTGCGGGGCCTCAATCGGGAGCGTTTGCTGAAACATCCAGGCGATTTTGGGTTGGTGTTGGAATCATTCGTCTACAACGAATTGCGCAAACAGGCGGTGTGGATCGAGGAGCCGTTGAACTTCTACCACTACCGCGACAAGGACAAAGTGGAAGTTGATGTGATCATCGAAAACGCCATGGGCGACTGTTTTGCCATTGAGGTCAAGGCTGCGGCAACCTTGAGTGCCAAGGATTTTACCGGCTTGAAACGCTTTCAAAGTGTGGCCGGAGAGCGCTGCAAAATCGGTGCATTGCTCTACGATGGTGATCACACGACGGCCTTTGGTGACAATCTCTATGCTGTCCCGCTGGGAGCGCTCTGGTCATGAACGAAAACTACACCATTGGCCAGTTAGCCAAGGCAGCAGGTGTCAACGTCGAAACCATCCGCTACTACGAACGCCGTGGTTTGATCCGTCAACCACCCAAACCCGCCGAGGGATACCGTACTTACCCAAACGCAACCTTGGCTGGAATTTTATTCATCAAACGTGCCCAGGAACTGGGTTTTACGCTGGAGGAGATCAACAACCTGCTGTCATTGGGCGAGTCGCATTGCTCGGAAGTCCAGGAACTGGCCGAAGCAAAGCTGGCCAGCGTGCGTGAAAAAATTAACGATCTGCACCGCCTGGAACAGGTGTTGGAAGAACTCGTCACACAGTGCCGGACCAATCCTGATAATGCGGCTTGTCCTATTGTTGAATCCCTCCAACCTGATCCTCGTCAATAAAAGGCATTGGGCTTGACTCCGTACCTTGGTACGGCATTTACACTGATTTCATCAGGTCAATAAAGTGGAGTCGGCGATGGCAGGAAAAGAGTCATTCACCAACACAAGGCTACCTATCATCGGTGGCATTACCGCTGCCATCGGCGCGAGCCTATGTTGTGTTGGGCCTTTCCTGCTCTTGTCACTGGGTATCAGCGGGGCCTGGATCGGTAACTTGACTGTATTGGAGCCCTACCGTCCCGTATTCATCATGCTTGTTATGTTGTTGTTCAGTTGGGCGGGCTGGCAGGTTTATCAACCGGTCGAGGTCTGTGAACCGGGAACCGCCTGCGCTGTGCCGCAAACTCGGAAACGGCGGCAAATGGTTTTCTGGATCGCGGTAATCGTCGCGCTGGTTCTTGTTACCAGTGCCTACTGGATTCCTCTGTTCGCATGAACACTCTGGAGCTAACCATACAGAAAATCATTCTCAGTCTCGCATTGACCATCGCCAGCTTCTCGGCCTGGGCCAAGCCACAAACCATCACGCTGGATCTGCCAACCATGAACTGTGCCATGTGCCCGATCACGGTTAAAAAGGCGCTGACCAGGGTCCAAGGCGTGACAAAAGCCGAGGTCAGTTATGAGCATAAGCAAGCCGTAGTGACCTTTGAGGATTCTCTGACCAACGTTGACAGATTGGTCGAAGCGACCACCAATGCCGGTTATCCGTCAACCATCGTAAAAAAGGAAACACCATGATGCCAAAGGTGATTTTGCAGTCAGAGTTGACTTGTCCCGAATGCGGCCATAAAAAAATGGAAACCATGCCGACTGACGCCTGCCAATGGTTCTACGAGTGCAAACAGTGTCAAACCTTGTTGAAACCCAAAGCGGGTGACTGCTGTGTATATTGTTCTTATGGCTCCGTGCCTTGTCCGCCGATTCAACTCGCACCAGAAAGTAAGGGCAAAGGCGACTGTTGCGGCGCTTAAATTCGCTCGCAATTTTTCAGAAACGAACGGCTTCTGGTTTCCCTGGTATTTTTTAAATACTGTCCAAATTGAAACACGAGAAACCACAGGCGTCCGATTTCAAGCGCGCAAGTATTACCGATTTTTATGCTGATCAGTGGTTAACGTCTGCAAGATGCCGCACTGTTCGATCGTCCTTTCACTGGAGCAGCTGCGGCGAAGCACTTTCAAATGCTTGCGCAGTTCAACCAGCTCCTGAATGCGTGTTTCTACTTGTTGAATGTGCTCATCCATCATGCGATTGACTTGATCACATTGCGCGCCCGGAGAGCGTTTTAATGTGAGTAACTGGCGGATCTCGGACAAACTGAGATCCAGGTTGCGGCAGAGCTTGATAAATAGCAGCTGTTCGATAGCAGCTTCATCGTAAAGTCGAAAATTGCCGTCACTACGCTGAGTCGTGCACAGCAACTGTTCTTTTTCATAGTAACGGATAGTTTGCACCGAGCAATCCGTCCTTTTTGCCAGCTCGCCAATCTTCATTTACTCAATCTCTGCGCTTGACTCTATAGTGACTATAGAGTTTAAACTGCACACCTTGGATAGAACAAGGGCTTTTTATGACAACCAGATGCGGTGGCCATTGCCAAAGTGACGCGACGGAGAACACGTCCCAGACTGCCGAGATACACGATACTGCTCATGGCGGCTTTGTTAGTGAGTATCATGTTCCCAAGATGGACTGTCCTTCAGAGGAAGGCATGATCCGTATGGCATTGGACAGTACGGAACCTAAAGTCACATTGGAATTCGATACCCCCAAGCGCAAGGTGCGTGTCTACCATGGTGATAACGCTGACCTTATTGAAAAAAGAATGCAATCAGTCGGTCTGGGCGCGAGGCTGGTAAGCACAACGCCCGTCGCCAGCGAGCCCCTCGTCCGTGCACAGGCCTCCGCAAAGCAGGAGGCAGAAAGAGAAGCTGGTATTCTCAAGTGGCTACTGGCAATCAATGGCATCATGTTTGCCATTGAAATCACCGTTGGCTGGTGGGCACAATCCACTGGTTTGATTGCGGACTCCCTGGATATGTTCGCTGATGCCGCCGTTTACGGCGTGGCGCTGTATGCCGTAGGGCACAGTGTGCGGATGAAGTTGCGCGCAGCTCATTTTTCCGGTTGGCTTCAGATCATTCTCGCCTTGGGCGCTTTGGGCGAGGTGGTAAGGCGATTGGTATTTGGTAGTGAACCGGTTTCCACTTTGATGATGAGCTTCGGCCTTGTCGCCTTGGTGGCCAATGTGACCTGTCTGCTGTTGATTGCTAAAAGTCGGGATAATGGTGCCCATATGAAAGCTAGCTGGATATTCTCCGCCAATGACGTGATTGCCAATCTAGGGGTGATCCTTGCCGGTGGATTGGTGGCTTGGACCGGTTCTCGCTATCCGGATCTGTTGATTGGTCTCATTATTGGTGTCGTTGTCCTAAACGGAGCACGACGTATTTTGCAGCTAAAATCCTGATTAAAAATGAGCATTTGGGGAATTCTTCTATAATATGATAGTCTCTATCAGTGTTTTGAACCGAATAACATAAGGGCTCCACAATTCACATGAACATCCGCCATTATTTAACCTTGTTGTTAGCCGCACTGATTGCGTTGCAATCCGTGGCTGCCATGGCGGACGCCCACCGATTTCATCAGTCTGGAACAGAACACCTAAACTTCGATCATGAGCATGATTCAGCTCCTGCTGATTCAGTCAAGAAAACCTCCATGGAAGCAACCAAGGCCGCCGATCCCGCCAGCTCAGTTCTCCAGGATTGTCATCACTGCTGCCATTGCCATGGCATGACGTGTTTATATCTGGGTGGCCATCCGGATAACCTGGAACTCACAACGTTAGGTAAAGGGAGCTCGGACTACCGCTTTATCTACCATTCTTTCGCCGGAGCACCGGATAACCCCCCTCCCATTGGCTAGTCGAATACTCAGGCATTAATACCGACCGGACTTGTTGTCTCGGTTATCGACTTGTTCAATTGTGAGGAACGAACCATGAAAAAATTTCTTGTCTCCCTGTTATTGGGTTCTTGTGTTATTGCGTCTGCTTGGGCGGGCGAAAACTATTCTGTTGAAATTGTCCCGCAGCCAGATCAGGAATGGCGCTTCCAAAAGCTGATGGCTTATTCGGCCGATGCCTCCACCAAGGTATCGGGCCGCCTGACATCCAGCCTGCCCATGGGATTGCCCCGCGGCCATGTGGATGTAGCAGCTTATTCACAATCAGGTCAACTCATCGCCGAAACGACGACAGATTACGTGCCTTCCATGCTGACCCATACCATGAAGAAAAAAGGCGGCGTACAGTTTTCCGCAGTATTTGACAAGCCATTACCTTCGGATGCCGTGGTCAAAGTGGCTTTTCACCGTGATCCGCCCAGAACCGAGGTAAACCCTTCCCATAGCGGCAATATCGCCAAATAAAGGGTGGTTCTCTGTCCTCTACAAGCGGACAGAGAACCTTATTGCCAAACCGTTGAAAGGTTTACCTATGTTAAAAAATTATTTAGTGCCACAGCAATGGGGTGCTGCGCTGATACTTGCCATGAGCTGCGCACTCATCTCGTCATTCTCCTATTCAGCAAATACACAACAAGCGCTGACATTACAAACGGCTATTGAAAGAACTCTGCAACAAAATCCACAGTTGCATCAGTTTGAGTTTGCAAGCCAGCGCTTGGCATCGGAGCGCGAAACCTCTGATTTGAAGCCCGCGTATCAGTTGGGTGTGGAACTAGAGAATTTCGCGGGTACGGGTGAGGTATCGAGCTTCGATAGCGCTGAGCTGACCGTAGCCCTTTCTTCGGTAATCGAGCTTGGAGACAAGCGACAATCACGCGTTGCCTTAGCGAATGCAAGAATGAACACGCTAGAACTCGAACGACAGGCGCAAACCCTTGATGTCCTCGGAGAGTTAACTGGCAGCTTCATTCAACTTATGTCCACGCAACAGGAGCTGAAACTGGCAGCAGAAGCGGTGGAACTTTCAAAATCGTTGCACAACACCGTCAAAAATCGCGCCCACAGTGGCGCAATATCGGACGCTGAAGTGATGCGTGCTAAGGCCATGCTCACCCAATCCAACATCCAGCAAGAAAATTTACGCCGACGCCTGGAACGGCAGAAGATCGCACTCGCGCGTTTCTGGGGAAGCACGAAGATCGAGTTCTCGAGCGTCGAGGGAGATCTGTTCGCTTTTGGTCAGAGCCAAGCTTTTTCTGACCTATACACAGCGGTTCAACAATCACCGGCCATCATGGTTTTTGCTTCTGAACAACGCTTGAAAGACGCCGAAGTACGTCTGGCACAGACTCAGAACCGTGCCGACCTCGGTTGGCAGTTTGGCATTAGACGCTTCGAGGAGACAGGGGACTCAGCGCTCACGCTCGGCTTTTCCATGCCCTTGTTCAATGAAAGTCGTAACAGCGGTACCGTAAAATCCGCGCTGGCAGAACGCAATGCACTGGAGTATCGGCGCAGCGACCGGTTATTGGCGCTGCATAGTCGGCTTTATAGTGCTTATTCGCAACGTGAGCAGTTTATTGCGGCCCATCAGCAGCTGAAGCAAAGCGTGATTCCCGATCTGGAAAAAGCTCTGACGATCACTCGCCAAGCCTATGATCGGGGACGCTTGAAGTATCAAGACTGGATTACTGCGCAACAGGAGCTACTGAACGCCAAGCAGCAGATGATTGAGACGGCAACCGTCGCACTGTTGAATCAAGCGGTCATCGAACAGCTTACGGCGCAGCCGCTGACGGAATAAACCTTACTCGCCGCGCTGTTCAACATTTGCGAAACGGTGCGAGCAAACCAGACAGGATTTTTTAATATGAAATTGACCCTGATATTATCCGCAATACTTGTGGGGTGGCTGAGTCAGAACCCTGCATTTGCCGCTGAAACACCGGACAAAAAAAGCCACTCACACGCAGATCATGCGCCCCAAACCAGCCATCAGGAAGGCGAAGAGGTTCACGATGACGAAGCGCACCACGAAAATGAAACGGATCATACGCATACTGATGAAGAACATCGCAATGATGAAAAGGATCATGACGATCATGAGGGAGAACATGGTCACGGTGGTGAACACGGAGAAGAACAAAGTACCCGTATTGATGATGTCATGGCCGCCCAGGTGGAAATCAAAACCGCCAGTGCTTCGTCCCAACTGCTGCGCCAGAGTATCGTTGCCTACGGCCGTCTCACCACCGACGCCGGACAAATCAGCCATGTGAGGGCGCGTTACTCCGGCCTGATCAAATCGGTTAAGCACACCATCGGTGACGCCATCAAAAAAGGCGATTTACTTGCTGAAGTGGAATCCAACGAAAGCCTGAAAGTCTATCCGATCCAAGCTCCTATCAGTGGGACCGTTATCCAGCGCCACGCCAACACCGGCGAAATGACACAGGATCAAGTGCTGTTTTCCATCGCGAATTTCGACACCTTGTGGGCGGAATTCCGTATCTATCCGTCACAACAATCCGTCGTCAAGGCGGGCCAGGCGGCGCATATCGATGTGGATGAGCGGGAATTCGGCGGTCCGATACAACATATCATTCCCGCGCTCGACAAACCTTACCAGTTGGCGAGAGTAAAATTCGATAACCGCTCAAAGGGGTTGACCCCTGGATTGTTGGTGGAAGGCCACATTATGGTGGGGGAATACAGCGTGGATCTGGCGGTCGAGAAAGCGGCCATCCAGAACCTGGGCGAACAACCGGGCGTGTTTGTCAAAAACGCATCGGAATACGTCTTTGCGCCGCTGCGGCTCGGGCGTTCTGATGACAGCTACGTCGAGGTGTTATCAGGTCTGAAGCCCGGCCAATCCTATGTCAGCAAGAACAGCTACCTGATCAAGGCCGACATCGAAAAATCCGAAGCGGAACACGAACACTAAGAGGCGCATCATGATCGAGTCCATCTTGCGCCTTGCCATTGCGCGGCGCTATTTATTCCTGAGTCTGACTCTGGTGATCCTGGGCATCGGGATCTGGAGCTATCAACACCTGCCCATCGACGCTGTGCCGGACATCACTAACGTCCAAGTACAAATTAATACGGCGGCTCCCGGCTATTCGCCGCTGGAGGCCGAGCAACGCATTACCTACCCAGTGGAAACCGCGCTTTATGGGTTGCCGAATCTGGCCTATACCCGATCGTTGTCACGTTACGGCCTGTCGCAAGTAACCGTGGTCTTTGAGGAAGGCACCGATATCTACTTCGCACGCAACTTGATCAATACTCGGTTGGGCGCGATCAAGAGTGTGCTGCCACCGGGTATCGAGCCTGAGATGGGGCCAATCTCCACAGGCCTGGGCGAAATCTTCATGTACACCGTGCAAGCCGAGCCGGGTGCTTTGCAGAGCAATGGCAAACCCTATGACGCGACGGCGCTACGTGAAATCCAGGACTGGATCATCAAACCGCAGCTGGCCCAGGTGAAAGGCGTGATCGAGGTCAACAGCATCGGGGGCTATAACAAACAGTATCATGTGCTGCCCGATCCGAAAAAACTGTTGTATTACCATGTCAGCGTCGAGAACCTGGTGCAGGCCCTCCAAGCCAATAACGATAACCGCGGTGCCGGCTACATCGAGCGCAACGGGCAACAACTGCTGGTGCGTTCCCCAGGCCAGTTGGCGACGCTGGAAGACATCGGCAACGTCATCATTACCGAACACGACAATGTGCCCATTAAGATCCGCGATGTTGCTGAGATTGGCATCGGTAAGGAACTGCGCACCGGGGCCGCAACCCAGGACGGCCAAGAAACAGTACTGGGTACAGCGATGATGCTGATCGGAGAAAACTCCCGCGCGGTATCAAGGGACGTGGCCAAAAAGCTGGTGGAGATCAAGGCCTCGCTACCGGACGGCGTGGTGGCTGAAGCGGTCTATGATCGCACTGCATTGGTCGATAAGGCCATTGCTACAGTGACCAAGAATCTGCTTGAAGGGGCGTTATTGGTTGTTGTCGTACTGTTCCTGCTGCTTGGCAATCTGCGTGCCGCGCTTATCACCGCTGCTGTCATTCCACTCTCGATGCTAATGACCATTACCGGGATGGTGAAGACCGGAGTATCCGCCAACCTGATGAGTTTGGGCGCACTGGACTTCGGGCTTATTGTGGATGGCGCGGTTATTATTGTCGAAAACGCGGTGAGACGCCTGGCCCAGGTCCAGCACAATGGCACCATCCAGTCCTTGCGAGAGCGGTTGAATACCGTCTATGAGGCCACGGCTGAAGTGATTCGCCCCAGCCTGTTTGGTGTCGCCATCATAACGGTGGTGTACATTCCCATCTTCTCGCTGACGGGTGTCGAGGGCAAGATGTTCCACCCCATGGCCGCCACCGTGGTAATGGCATTGCTGTCCGCCATGGTACTGTCTCTGACCGTAGTACCGGCAGCCGTGGCCGTATTTTTGCGCGGGAGGATCAGCGAAAAAGAAAGCGTTTTTATCGGTGTCACCAAGAAGGTCTATGCACCGCTGTTGGAACTTGCTCTGAAGTTTCGCTGGCTGGTCGTAGGGATGGCGACCTTGTTGGTCGGTTTGTGTCTATGGCTGGCCTCGACGTTGGGCTCGGAATTCATTCCGCAACTCAATGAAGGCGATATCGCCTTGCACGCCATGCGCATTCCGGGCACTGGCTTGGAGCAAGCCGTTGAAATGCAGGAGATTCTAGAGCAACGTATCAAGTCGTTCCCCGAAGTGGACAAAGTGTTTGCCCGGATTGGCACAGCTGAAGTGGCTACCGACCCGATGCCGCCCAATGTGGCCGATAATTTCGTGATTCTAAAACCGCGCAGCGAATGGCCGGACCCGGCCAAAACCAAGACAGACTTAGTCAGGGAGATGGAGGAATCCCTGGAGGAGTTGCCTGGCAACAATTACGAGTTTACCCAGCCGATCCAGATGCGCTTCAACGAGTTGATATCCGGCGTGCGGGCCGATCTGGGCATCAAGGTCTTTGGTGATGATCTGGATCAATTGGTTGTGACCGCCAATCAGATCCACCAAGTCCTGAGCAAAGTGCCGGGTGCCGCTGATGCCCGCGTGGAACAGGTGACCGGTCTGCCGACACTCTCGGTCATTCCCGATCGCACCGCGCTGGGCCGCTACGGGCTGAACGTCGTTGAGCTACAGGATTGGGTATCAGCGGCAATTGGCGGTGAGTCCGCAGGCATTCTCTACGAAGGCGATCGTCGCTTTGAATTGATTGTGCGGTTACCTGAAACATTGCGTCGCGACCTTGAAAAACTGGCTTTTTTGCCGGTGCCTTTGCCCAACGGAGAGTACGTCCCGCTTGAAGAAGTGGCGGAGCTGGACATTTCACCCGCACCGGCACAGATCAGCCGTGAAAACGGCAAGCGCCGGGTGGTAGTGACGGCCAATGTTCGTGGGCGGGATCTGGGCAGTTTTGTTGAGGACGTCAAGGCGCAGATCGCCGAGCAGGTTAAGTTGCCCGCCGGTTATTGGCTGGATTACGGGGGAACCTTTGAGCAGTTGGAATCGGCCAGCCAACGCCTCGCTATCGTGGTGCCCATTACTTTACTGCTAATTTTGGGCATTTTGGTGATGGCCTTTGCCTCGTTGAAGGACGCCCTGATCATTTTCAGTGGCGTACCCTTGGCACTGACCGGTGGTGTGCTGTCGCTCTATTTGAGAGGTATGCCACTGTCGATCTCTGCGGGAATTGGTTTTATCGCCCTGTCCGGCGTCGCAGTGTTGAATGGTCTGGTTATGGTCGCATTCATTCGTGATCTCTGGCACGAAAAGGGAGATCTGGTGTTGGCCGTAACAGAAGGGGCTCTGACCCGTCTGCGTCCCGTGCTGATGACCGCGCTCGTGGCTAGCTTAGGTTTTGTGCCCATGGCGCTGAACACTGGCACCGGGGCCGAAGTGCAACGCCCGCTGGCGACGGTGGTGATCGGCGGCATCATTTCCTCAACCCTGCTGACCCTACTGGTGTTGCCGGTATTATATCACTGGGTGCACCGACGCGATGCTGCTGAGCGAAAACCAAAATAGTATCCTGATTGCGTCGTTGCTCTGAGCAGCGACGCAATCTGTGGGAGGATTCATGCATAATCATGACCATTCCAGCAGTTCAAAGCGAATTGGCTGGGCGTTTTTCCTAAACCTGATCTTCACGATTATTGAATTTATCGGTGGCTGGCTGACCAACAGCACCGCCATCATGGCCGATGCGGTGCATGATCTTGGCGACAGCCTCTCCATTGGCAGTGCATGGCTCCTGAACCGTCTGGGCCAGAAATCCGTCAATCCTGAATACACTTATGGTTATCGACGGTTGTCGCTGTTTGGCGCCCTGATTAATGGCCTGGTGTTAATCGCGGGATCGATCTGGATACTGGTCACGGCCATTCCTCGCTTGGCAGACCCCGTCATGCCACATACCGAAGGAATGCTGGCCCTTGCCGTGCTGGGCGTGGCGGCGAATGGCTACGCCGCCTATCGCCTTAGCCAGGGAAAAACCTTGAACGAAAAGGTGCTCAACTGCGAAGCTACAAAAAATGGCTAAAGTTAATCGTCTGCTTCGAACTTTCGCGTCAAATGCCGTTGGCGGTTGCCGCAGTCTCCGCAGGGTTTTCTGATCAGGCCCATTTTTGTCGTACCGTCACGCAAGCCTTTGGTGTCAGTTCACGCACTATAATGCGGCTTCTTACTTGAGATTAGCAGTTTCGTTCAATGTTTCTGCCCATCGTTCTGACACACTAAATCAGTCAATGTGAACCAAGAGAACTTTGAACGATGCGCCAAACCATTGAATTATTGGTACGCACTCTGTACCTGCCGTTTTTCCTTTTGATAGGCAACGGCGTCGCCGTCTACTGGATATCTGAGGGTTATTCGAAACCCTGGCTGGTAGCCTGGGTTTTAATCTTTATCGGTTTTTCCTTTCTGGCTGAACAACTGGCAGCCTATGACATTGCGTTCAATACACCCGCAGGGGATCAGAAGCGCGACACCCTGCATGCCACTATTAATGAGTCGTTAACTATAGCAGGCCTTTTTAGCCTGCCTTTGGTCGGTGACTCATTAACTCTGGGGGCCATCTGGCCGAATGACTGGCCCCTGGCATTGGAGTTTATCCTAGCTATTTTGATCGCAGATGTCGGGATTACGCTGGCGCACTATGCCAGTCATCGACTTCGCGTACTGTGGCGGCTACACGCGATTCACCACAGCGTTAAGCGAATGTACGGATTTAATGGGCTGATGAAGCACCCACTACATCAGCTAATTGAAACAACCGCCGGAGTAGCTACTTTGCTGTTAATGGGGGCACCAACGGAGATAATGGTATTGCTCGCAACGGCGGTCACCCTACAGCTCCTGTTGCAACACTCCAACGTTGCTTACTATGCGGGTCCTTTAAAGTTTGTGTTGGCAATCAACGCAGTGCATCGCTTCCACCATTTGAACACTGCAGAAGAAGGCGATGTAAACTTCGGTCTTTTCACAACCTTTACCGACCACCTGTTAGGAACGTGGTACTATGATGGTGACCGCGTGATAGGCAGCGACGATCTGGGTATTGCATCTGAGCCAGATTATCCTGTCGGCTATATGCCACAACTCCTTGAACCGTTGCGAAAAACTCGGCACGAATGACCACTTTAACACATGCTTTATCCAGTAATACCCAACGTACAAAGCCCCTTTTGCTTAAGTGCCATGCGTTGATAAAGCAAGAACTTGCTGATCAATTAGATGTTTTACGGGGGAAGCTAATGCTGAATGAGGTTCGTCCTCGTTGGGAATTTGCATCAACGGTGCCACCATGCGCTTCCACAATGGAACGGACAATCGCTAGGCCAAGTCCTGCGCCTTCGCTTTCCCGCTTTCGTGACGGATCAACCCGGTAAAACCGATCAAACAACCGTGGCAGGTGTTCACCTGGAATTTCGGCACCAGGGTTTTCAACAACCAAGTTCGTTGATGCAGTGCTATCCGATACTCTTACACTCACGTCTTTGCCACGGGGTGTAAACCGAATAGCATTGGAAAGCAGATTCGATAATACCCGTCGCAACATCGCTCGATCTCCGGTCATTGAGCTGGCCTTACCCTCGACTTGTAAGCGAACACCTTTCTCATCTGCCAGCGCTTCAAAGAATTCAAAGGTGGCTCTGACTTCCTGCACCAAATCTAACGATTCCCAATCGGGATCGAGTAAACCATTGTCGTTCTGGGCAAGCCATAGCATATCGTTGACCATCTTTGTCAAGCGTTCCTGCTCTTCCAGATTGGAATACAGTAACTCCCTGTATTCCTCAAGGCTTCTTGACTTGCCAAGCCCCACCTGGGTTTGGGTTATCAAGTTGGTAAGGGGTGTGCGTAATTCGTGGGCAATATCCGCCGAAAAGTAAGACAATTTTTCAAAGCTTTCCTCAAGCCGGCTGATCATGCGGTTAAAGGAATCGACCAACGTGATCAATTCCGCCGGTACCGTGTCCGTATCCAGTCGCACATCTAAACGATCAGCTTGAATATCCCGCATGGCCTCACTTAAAGCGCGTAGTGGGGCATGGCCTTGATGGACTCCGAACCAGGCAGCCAGTAAAGTCACGACTCCTGCCAGGATCATAATGAGCCAGAGCGTGTGGCTAAAGCTCTCCAGAAAATGAATATGGAAGCCCATGTCGATAGCAGCGACAACCCGATAACGAGCATCACCAATATGCAGGAGTGATATTGCACCACGGTACACTTTATCCTCTATTTCCCATTGGTATAAGTTGTCAGCATGAATGCGACTTAACGGTGCGAGCGTCGGTAAATGTGCTGGTGGCTGGAAATCGGCTGAGCCAAAAATTAACTGATAGTTTGCATCCCAAACCTGAAAATACACACCATGATGACCTGAGACAGCCTTATCGAGAATACTTTCCGGTGTAACTCGCTCTTTACTGGCTTTTTCAAGCGCCTCTTCCACCGCATGGGTAATTACCACCAATTCATCAGCATCCTGTTCCTCAAAGTGACGTTCTACCGTTTTTTGCACCAGGTAACCAATCAACAGCAAACTTAGGGTAATGGCAATGGCAACGAATAGCATCACACGATTGTTGAGTGATAGCGGACGACGATTTGCCAGGCTAACGTTCGCCATAATCGTCCTCGACATCCAGTTTGTACCCCATGCCTCTCACCGTATGAATAAGCTTTGGCTCAAAGTCGTCATCGATCTTGGCTCGCAGACGGCGGATTGCCACATCGATGACATTGGTGTCGGAATCAAAGTTCATATCCCACACCTGCGATGCTATCAGGGACCGGGGCAATACCTCGCCCTGGCGGCGGGCCAGCAGCTCCAGCAGGCAAAACTCCTTGTGGCTCAGATTGATTTTACGTCCGGCGCGAGTTGCTCGATGGCGCGGCAGATCAAGGGTTAAATCCGCCACCTGGATCTGATCTGTTAACACCGGCGCTGTGCGTCTACGTAACAGGGTGCGAACCCGGGCCAGCAGCTCGGCGAAGGCAAACGGTTTCACCAGATAGTCATCAGCGCCCATTTCAAGACCTTTCACCCGGTCTTCCACACTGTCGCGAGCAGTCAGGAAGAGCACCGGCGTCTGGCGCCCGGCCTCGCGGATCGACTCGACGATGCGCCAGCCATCAACATCCGGCAGCATGACATCCAACACCAGTAGATCGAATGTTTCAGTCATCGCCAGATGGTGTCCGTCCAGCCCATTACGCGCTAACGTGACCATAAAGCCTGCCTCTCTCAGGCCCTGCTGCAAATAATCGCCCGTTTTGACCTCGTCTTCGACCACTAGCAAGCGCATTGCTTTACCGCCTTAAATTCCAGCATTTTTTAACATTGCTCTAAGCTTATCGGCTGTATTCCAACAGGAACATGACTCCAAGATTACATGTTTGTAATCTTGGAGTCATGTCGGGGAAAGCTGCCTGCCGTTAATATGAGCGGTCTATCCGAAAACACTCCTGGCTTAGCAATAACTATTGCGAGGGGGCGACCATTTAAGGAGGAAACAAGATGTCAGCACCTAAAACCGCGCAACTGTACCGTATGGTGATGGACGACCATCTCTGCCCTTACGGACTGAAATCCAAGCATCTGCTGGAGAGTCAGGGGTATGAGGTTGATGATCATCACCTGAAAAGCCGTGAAGCGATCAACGCGTTCAAGAACGAGCATAATGTAGATACCACGCCCCAAACCTTTATTAATGACGATCGGATTGGCGGTTTCGATGAGCTGCAAGCCTATTTTGGCAAACCATCAAAGAGCGAGGATGAAACCACCTACTGGCCAGTTATCTCATTGTTTTCAATGACCTTTTTAATGGCAGCCGGTGCTGCTTCGGTGGTCGAGGGTCAATGGTTATCTCTACGCACCTTTGAATGGTTTATCGCGTTTTCCATGTGTGGTCTCGCCTACCTGAAAATACGCGATGTGGAAGGCTTTTCCACCATGTTTCTCAACTATGATCTCCTGGCGCAAAAATGGGTGCCCTACGGATACGTGTACCCCTATGGAGAAGGTATGGCTGGGCTGTTGATGATTGCCGGGGTGCTGCCCTTCGTTTCCATACCGATCGCGCTGTTCATCGGAGCTGTCGGTGCCGTATCGGTGTTTAAGGCGGTGTACATCGACAAAAGAGAGCTGAAGTGTGCCTGCGTGGGAGGCGAGAGCAACGTGCCGCTGGGTTTTATCTCACTTACTGAAAATCTCATGATGCTGGGCATGGCGATCTGGATGCTCGTTAAGCCGGCTTTGCTGGGGTAGCGACCACCCGGATTACCGCATTGTCATGCTGGGGTCATGCTGCTGACAGTTTTCAGTCCCTAGAATGTACGCATTACGAGTGTGACACTATGAATAGAGGCTTTAGAGGACACGCTATGACCAAATCGTTAAACAGGATCCCTGACCACCTGACGCGGCGCCGCTTCGTGCAGGGGGTAGCGATCGGCGGCGTACTGGGTTTAACGCCCGGTTGGTTGCAGGCCGGCGCCCAAATTAAAGCATCGCTACGAGGTCACAACAACCCGCCAGTCCTTAGCGGGCGCGAGATCAATCTGGTCGTTGCCGAAAACCCGGTCAATTTCACCGGCGTAACCCGAATGGCAACCACCATTAACGGATCAATCCCCGCCCCTACCCTACGGTTACGCGAAGGTGATGAGGTAACTATTCGGGTTACCAATCGATTATCGGTACCGACGTCTATTCACTGGCATGGCATTCTGTTGCCCTATCAAATGGATGGGGTGCCCGGCATCAGTTTCCCGGGTATTGCACCGGGGGAAACCTTTACCTACCGCTTTAAGCTCCGCCAGAGTGGCACCTACTGGTATCACAGCCATTCCGGGTTTCAGGAAATGACAGGGATGTACGGAGCACTGATCATAGAGCCCAGAACAGGTGAACGGCACCCTGCCGATCAGGATCACGTGATTCAGCTCTCAGACTGGACAGATGAAGACCCGATGCACGTTTTCAGCAAATTAAAGGTACAAAGTGATATCTATAACTTCAGCCAGCCCACCTTCTTCGATTTTTCCGAAGATGTAGCCAGCATGGGGCTACAGGCGGCTTTAGGAAAACGCCGAATGTGGAACCAGATGCGGATGAACCCCACGGATCTTGCTGATCTGTCTGCAGCTACCATGACCTTTCTGATGAACGGAGCTGCACCGGCCGGGAACTGGACCGGCCTGTTTAACAAAGGTGACCGGGTACGCCTGCGGTTTATTAATGCAGCCAGTAACAGTTTTTATGATGTGCGTATTCCCGGCTTAAAGCTAACGGTCATTCAGGCCGACGGTCAGGATGTGGAACCCGTTACGGTGGACGAATTCCGGTTTGGCCCTGGCGAAACTTACGATGTGGTGGCCGAACCGCGGGAAGACGCCTATACCATTTTCGCCCAAAGTATCGATCGCAGTGGTTATGCCAGAGGTACGCTGGCCACTCGGCCGGGGCTGGATGCACCGGTACCCGAGCTGGATCCGGTCGAATGGTTGACCATGAGGGATATGATGGGCGCAATGAACCACGGAAATAGCGATGGTGGAATGGACCACAGTCAGATGGATCACGGCCAACATCAGCACCTTGATATGCATGATATGACACAGGGCAAACACCAGCTGAAAAAGCCGTCTTCCACTGTTCGTCATGCACGCACCGAGTATGGTCCGTCCGTGGATATGCGAGTGGATATGCCCCGGACCAACCTGGATGATCCGGGTATTGGCTTGCGTGATCTACGCCAAAAGGGGTTGCGTCCGAAAAGCCACCGGGTATTGACACTGGCGGACCTCAAATCCATTGACGGTATCCTTGCTGATCGTCGGCCCCCTGCGAAGGAGCTTGAATTGCATCTGACTGGTAATATGGAGCGCTATAGCTGGTCTTTCGACGGGCTTGAATTCGGACAGAGCACACCAGTTTCCCTGCGCCATAATGAGCGGGTCAGGATCATCCTCCAGAACGACACCATGATGACCCACCCCATGCACCTGCACGGCATGTGGAGTGAACTTGAAACCGACCAGGGTGAACTGCGGGTGCGTCGCCACACCATTCCGGTACAACCGGCGCAACGTATCAGCTTTTTAACCACGCCACACGATTTGGGGCGTTGGGCCTGGCATTGCCACCTTCTGTTTCATATGGATGCGGGGATGTTCCGCGAGGTGGTGGTGTCATGAGATTGAAACCGATGAAATGCTTGCCAGCTCTTGCACTCGCCTTTAGTTATCTGCAAGCAAATTACGTATTGGCCGAAATGGATCATGGCGCTCAGACGCATGACATGGGGCAAATGCAAGGTGGCAGCGCCCCGCCGGATGCCCGGGATCCCCATGCTTACTCAGGAGGATACACCCTCACCGAGGGCCCTTACGCATTACCCGGCCCGAGACAGCTCACACTGGCTGATGAACATGCGTTCTGGGCCGTGTTGGGTGACCGAATTGAATACCAGAAAGACAGCGAAACCACCGTCTATGACCTGCAAGCCTGGTACGGCACCACCTATGATCGCCTGGTGATCAAGGCAGAAGGCGATATCGCAGACGACACCCTGGAGGAAAGCTCAACTGATCTGTTATGGGGCCGTGCGCTGAATGGCTATTTCGATACGCAAGTTGGTATTCGCCTCGATCAATCGAGCGAAGGCCAGAACCGTCAATGGCTGGCGTTGGGCGTTCAGGGGCTGGCACCTTATTGGTTTGAATTGGATATCACTGCCTATATAGGCGACAACAGCCGAACGGCACTCGCTGCTGAAGCAGAGTACGAACTGCCGTTAACACAACGGTTGGTGTTGCAACCTCGGGCCGAACTGAGTCTGTATGGCAAGGATGATGCCGAAAATGGCATTGGCTCAGGCTTGTCAGACATCGCATTGGGCTTGCGCCTGCGTTATGAAATTAGCCGCCAGTTTGCGCCTTATGTGGGTGTTGAATGGACTGGCGCGTTTGGCGATACAGCCGATTACCGACGTGCCGCAGGAGAAGATCGCTCAACGACTCAAGCTGTTGCCGGGTTGAAATTCTGGTTCTAAGCATCGGTTTGTCACCACTAATAACTTAAAAGGAACACAACATGAAAGTTAAATATATGCTATTGGTTGCTGGATTGAGCTTGCCATTGCTGGCGCAAGCCCATGACCCGAAAGAACACATGAAAGATGCGGAGAAACCGGATTGTGCTGCCATGAATAATATGGATCACAGCAAAATGGACCGCAATGACCCCGTTATGCAGGCCATGATGAAAAAATGCATGGCTGATACGCACCATCAAGAGGATACCGATGTCAAAGCGAATCACCGGGGCCACAAAAAGGCATCTGGAGAGCAGCATTTGGATCACGGGCACTAACGTATAAATCAAGGATATTCACATGCCAACGCTTGCTGACTTTATCAAGAGCTTGATGATTGCCGGTGTACTTGCACTGGCTGCGGGGGGCGCGTTTATTTATTCGGGTCTTTATCCCATTGGTGCAGACGTACCCCATTTCAAAGTAACCTACTGGCTACTGGAAACCCTGCGGGAGCGGTCTGTTGCCCGTGCTACCGGTGATATTCAAATACCGACAAACCTGGATTCGCCAGAACGCTTGCTTGCCGGTGGCGCTGATTATAACGACATGTGCGCCGGCTGCCACCTGAAGCCCGGCAAAACCGAAAGCGATTTTTCAATCGGATTATACCCCTCACCGCCTAACCTGACGGTAACCGCAGATGCCCATGGTCATGACCATGGCAACCATTCAGGCTCCAGTGAAGCCGCGTTACAACGTCAGTTCTGGATTATCAAGCACGGCATCAAAGCATCGGGCATGCCGGCCTGGGGGCCGACCCACAGTGACGAGCGGATTTGGGATATGGTGACCTTCCTGCAACGTTTGCCGACCCTCTCTGAGGCGCAATACCAGATATTGACTGCCCGAGGCGCGCCTGAGGAACATTGATATTAAATGGCGACCCATGCCTGATACATATGATTAACCTGTGACGCCCATTTCTATTTCAAAGACTGAAAGGAGTTTATGTTGAAAAAGTCTATGTCTTTCCATGCGTTTACATTAGCGGGCATGCTATTCATTCCCACATTAGCATCTTCACACTCGGCTCATGACCCGATTAAAGACATTCAGGAATATAATCGTGATGTGCGGCAGCGACAGTCCGATTTTCAAACCGCGACTAACCCTGAAGAGCAATTAAAAAATTTACAGTTTCAAGTGGAAACAATAGAGCGCAAACTCTTAGTCCTGAGAAACCTGATGGCTAGCGATTACCCACACATCAAAGAAAAAATGAGCAAGTACAAATATGACTACATGGAAAGCGTCGACGACACCATCGTCCAGCTCAAAAACACCTTAGAACAGGCCGAAGTGCTGCTGGACTAAGTTCACTACGGGCATTACTCAACGTATTTTTCTGGATTTTCAACAAATCGCTCACGGCATCGGCGGGAGCAAAACGCATAGCGTGACTTTTGATAATCCACAAAATGTAAGGCGCGCCATTCATCAACCCGCATACCGCAAACCGGGTCTTTTATCCATTGATGGGATTCGGCCTTGCGGTCAATAATTTTACCGTCTTCAAGCCATAATATCCGATCTGCGATATCTTCTACTCTTGGGTCATGAGTAACAATCAGCACCGCCACACCCTGATCCCGAGCGACATCATGCAACAGCATCATGACTTCCTGGCCGGATTGGGAATCCAGGTTCCCGGTCGGTTCATCAGCTAAAATCACCTTCGGTTGATTGATGAGTGCACGGGCTATGGCAACACGTTGTTTTTCCCCGCCTGAGAGTGTTTGGGGCAGCGCTTTTCGGCGATCCTGTAGCCCTAACTTTCTAATCAGTTCGCCGCAACGTTGCCTTACGGAGTCCGTTTTCTCATCAAGCAGTGACGCGGGAAACAGAATATTCTCTTCGACTGTTAGAGCATCCAGCAAATTAAAGGACTGAAAGATAAAGCCGATGGTTTTGGCCCGGATATCCGGTAACTGCGAAGGTTTCAACTGCGTGATATCCACCCCATCAATGAGCACTTCACCTTCATCGGCACTCAGCAGGCCCCCCAGCATTGACAGAAAGGTTGTTTTGCCGGAGCCAGACGGCCCCATAATAAGTAATATTTCACCCATTCTGATCTGGAGCGAAATTTGGTCGACGGCGCTAACTTTAGCAGCTCCAACCCCAAAAGATTTGGAAATACTGCGTGTTTCTAAAATGATGCTCATCGATTACCCATTTTTGTAGGCCAGGGCCGGATCCAGGCTAATCAACTTAATCGCCGGATAGACTGACCCGATAACGGCGATTACGAATGCCAATGGCACTGGTTTTAGTATTAGCGACGGCGTTAGCGCCACCGTGATCTGTGGTGCTATCAAGGGCATCGCCACACTCAACAGCACCAGGAAATTAATAGCTAACA
>CAXHEX010000038.1:0-21568 GCA_964016105.1 uncultured Ketobacter sp. | reverse complement strand
CACTACCATCCACGGTGGCGACGTTCTCGTTGCTACTGGAATAGGTGGTGCTGTCCGGCACACCGTCATTGATCAGTAAGGGATTAATCAGCGATTCGTCCAGCTCGATCTGAAGTGGACCCGCAAGTTCAAACTCAACATCCTGTTCTATGCGGTTATCCTGTGCAGCGATTACCGTAACGGTGATACTCGCCGAAGTTGCTTCGTAACTGGCATCCTCTTCTTTGTCCGCGGTGATGGTGGTGGTACCGATCTCAGCAGCAATAATTTCTCCATTATCCAGAAACGCCACATTAGAATTGCTATTGGAAAAGCTGATTTCTCCGCTGCCCGGAGCATTAGACATATCCAGGCTACCATCGATAGAAGTGCCTACGGTCATGGTAACTTCATTTCCTGCGATAAAGCTTAGCTGCTGGGGCTCCTTGGTGGGCACTCTGGCAACCACAGTGAGACTGTAGCTGGTTTCTGCTTCCAAAAACTCATCATTACCAAGTACGTTGGCAGTGATAGTTACGCCACCGGATGATAGAGGGGTAACCATGCCACTACTATCAACCCTGGCAATGTTGCTGTTACTGCTCGAGTAGCTAATGCCGTCACTGACACCCTGGACTACGATGATTGGGTTGGAGAGGGTTTCATCGTCAAAAATCTCCTGAGGTCCGTCCAGTTGGAATCGAATTTCCTGCTCTCGTAAAGTAACCTGTTCTTCTATTACTTCCACGGTAATGGTGGCAAAGGTTGACTTATAATTATCATCCGCCGCTTTGGTGGCGGTGATAATGGTTGTACCGGTAGAGAGAGCATTGATGACATCGTTATCGAACTCAGCCACTCCTTCGTTTGAATACCTGAAGGTGATGGCCCCGGTGCCAGGGGCGTTTGATGTGTCCAGGACCACATTGGCGCTGGATCCAACGGTGATTTGCACGACCCCATTTACTTGGTTGACATCAGAGGCCGGTATAAAGATCAGTCTCTGATCCTGTAGAGCAGGGCGCTCGTTTATGGTGAGTGAGTAACTGGCTTCCGCTTCCAGATAGTCATCATCGCCTGGGACGTTGGCCGTGATAGTGACGTTGCCAGATGAAACTGGGGTTACCAGACCAGTTTCGTCTACTTCAGCAATATTGCTGTTGCTACTTGAGTAGCTAATTACGGCGTTGGCCCCTTGGTTAATGATCAGCGGGTTGGAGAGAGTTTCATCCACAAAGATTTCCTGTGGCCCTGAACGCTCAAACTCAATATCTTGTTCCACTCGCGTCGTTTGTTGCTCGATAACCTCTATGGTGATACTGGTAGAAGCCGAGTCGTAAGTGTCATCTGCTGCTTTGGTGGCGGTGATGGTGGTAGTTCCAATAGCATTGGCAACAAACATTCCGTTATCCAGGGTCGCGACTTGGGGATTGCTATTGCTATAAGTAATAGCACCACTACCAGGCGCAGCGCTGGTATCCAAAGAACCATCAATCCCGCTGCCAACGGTGAGGCTAACATCGCTGCCTGCGACGAAACGAATTTCTTGTAGGATGAGGTTGGGCCTAGCCATAATGGTGAGTTGATAGCTAGCAGAGGTGGGAGCAAATTGATCGTTGCCTGGCACATTTGCGCTGATGGTGACCACGCCTTCAGACACTGGAATGGCCATGCCTGTATTACTGACGGTAGCAATATTCTCATCACTACTTACGTAGCTTATTCCTTCAGATACGCCGTTATTGATAATGAGAGGATTGGAAAGCGTTTCATCATCGAAAATTTCCTGTGGGCCTGGCTTTTCAAAAGCGACTTCTTGATCTTGTAGGTTGGTATCATCAATAACATTAATGGTGATATTGGTGCTGGCAGATTGGTAAGTTTCATCGGCTTCTTTCAATGCGGTCATGGTGGTGCTGCCCACCGCTAATGCACTAATCAGTCCGGTTTCATCTATGGCGGCTACCGTCGGATCGGAGCTGCTAACCAGCAAGCGTCCAGTGCCTGGCGCCTGTGTGGTATCGAGCTGACTGTCCAGGGTGGTGCCCACTTCCATTGTTGCTGAGTCACCCGCCAGAAATTGTATCGTTTGATCCAGTTGGGGATCCTGTTCGTTGGCGATAATGACAGCACCGGAAATGGCAAATTCTCCATCTTCAAGGTTGCTGCTGATTTGTAATTGGAAATCTTCTGCTGGTTCAATTTCACTATCATCTATCAGTGTTACCGTCACCGTTTTCTCGGTTTCTCCAGGAGAAAATACCAGCTCTCCTGACACGGGAATATAATCCTCGTTGGCGATTGCTGTGCCATCCAGGGTTGTGTAGTTAATGTATATGGTCTCATTGGAAGGGGCATTTAGAAAAATGCCAAAACTGGCGGTGCCATCGCTTTCATTGACCTCTCCGCCTGTCACTCTGGCAAAGGCATCTTGAGGCTGTACCCTTATGGTAGTGTAGGCAGAGTTGGACTCATCGTTTTCATTCCACACCGTGAGTTGAAAGTCCAATTGGGTGGGTTCGGTAAAATCGGAAATGACCACGTCGCAAATCAATTGCTCGGAATTCATAATGGTCACTTGCGGCCCTGAAATCTGTTGCCACAAAACGGCAGAGGGCTCGAGACCACCTTCAAGGCTTGCGTCACCGTTTAGACGAACCACAACATTGCTATCGCTGACTTGAAGCGCTCCGGCATCCACATCGAACACCGGGGTTTCCTCATCGGTATTGTCCACGCTTCTGTCGATAGTGGAGCCACCCAAGAACTCATCTCCCGGGTTGAGGCTTTGGGAAGAACTGCCTCCGCAACTGGATAGGAAAAATAAAAAACAAGCAAAAAAGACAACCTGAATTTTGGACCAGTCAGACCCTGAATTGAACATTGAAAGATGTTTGCTCATTGGTGCGTCCCTCAAAATGCTTGTCTGAATCCGAACTGGAATTGAAAGGTTTCATAGAATTCGTAGTCAATGGTGTGGCGGTACTCGACGAATGCAGAAATTCCGTGCTTGAACAGAGCTGAAGCGCCAAGGCTCAACTCGTAATACAGGGTTTCAGTTTCTTGGCCATCAAAAAAGTAGTCATTGTCAGGCAATGAGTCATAGGCGAGTTTTCCGAACATTATATTTCGTTGTGAAAGTGAGTCGCTGAGAGCAGATAAGGACAGGGTGGGTAGCAATACACCCCAGCTGGCCTTGAGTGCCCAGGCCGATTGCACACCTAATGCCACTGTGACTTGCTCTTCAGATTGTTCCCGCACGTCCATTTCCCATCCGGAAAAACCCACTTCACCAAACGGGCTGATTTCCGTAGTTTTATAGTCCAGGCTAATGAAGGGGTAAATGCTGCGAGAACCACTATGCCATTCCCACTGGGCTTGACCATGTATTAAAAATTGGGTGGAGTCGGTGTTGCTTGTCAAAAGTTGATCCAGTTCTATGCCTGCAGATGAATAGTGAATCCTGCGACCCATATCCAATTGACCGCTGGTCAATCCGGCCTGTAAATCAAAGCTAAACAAACCATATTGGTAAGAAGTAAATGCGAGAAATGTGAGCGAGCTCACGTCCATGTTGCCATCTTCGTTATTGTAAGTAATGTCCTGTGTGGAATAGCCCAGTGCCGCGCCCAGCAGCCACTTTCTTGTGAGGTAATAGTCAACGCCCAGGGTAATGGAATGGTTGGTTGATTCGTAACCAGTTTCAAAATAGTTTTTATCGTATTCGCTTTCTTCCAGCTGGAGGCTGGCAAAAAAACCCAAAGGCGAATACAAGCTACCTTCGTCTGCTGAGGCACCACCACCGCGGTTCCCAAGGCTGTTACCGGTCACAGCTAGCCCATTAATATTGAGATCATGCTTTGCTAAGGAGCCTGGGCCGATCATTTTTCTATGTTCAATGCGCTTGGTTACTGCCTGGGTTTGAATGCGCGTGTCTGCAGCAGAAACCCTGGCTTGCGACAATGCTTCGTCAGGACCGATCTGCTCCAGAACAGACTGTACAGAGCCTGGGTTTTGCTGGGCAATCTGTTCCAGATCGTCACAGCGTTGCAGCAGGAGCCGCCCAGTATCTCCTAGTTCCGCATCGCTTAGGTTACGGGCATAGGCACAGGCTCTTTCTATTGCCTGTGCCAGATTTCGCATATTACTGGTGGTGGCCAGGCTCGTGATGAAACCATTTTCCCTTACGTTTACGGTGACGGTTGCGGTAGCTGTGAGTCCATTGACAATTTGTTCCTGGATCTCGTACGTGAAGCTGTCGGTACCAATAAAATCGGCCGCGGGGGTATAGATGATGGTTCCGGTGTTTCCAGAAAGTGCTGCGCTGCCGTTTTGTGGTTGGTTGAGGGTGGTAATCTGAATATCATCTCCGTCAGCATCAAAGTCGTTACTTAGCACATTAAGTGTTAAAACAGATCCAATGGGAATAGTGCGCACATCGTCTACAGCCACTGGCGCAGCCGCAAAAGCTAACGGACATATAAACGACAGTATCAGGAACCTGAAAATAAAAGATATAAAACTGCGGCGGTTGGGTTCCCCGAAATCCATGTGTTTTTTTCCTAATCAATGAGATTGAAAGGGTATACATCATGGGGTGAGCTGTGAGCGGATGTGGACCCTCGAGTTTATGTTGAAATTTGAGTTTGCAGTGTAGGGTTTTGTATTTAACTTATCTGTGATCTATTTACCTGTAGCGTGTTAAATATTACCGCACGAGCGAGCCTAAAAAATAATTTAAAGCCATTACCTATTTAAGGTGGCCATGAGCTCTCGTTTTGCTTCGTGTAATTTGGCATTGTCAGCCAAGGCTGGATACGCCAATAGTATGTTCAACTGATCCAGTTTTGATTGCCCAAATTTTTGGTCTGTATTTTCAAGTTGTAAAATCCGATCAACAATCTGATCCAGCCCCTTTCGCACACTGCTGTTACCTGGGTGTAGATTGCCTGCTTGGTCGTAATAGATGAGGGCACCGTTGAGATCATTAAACTTCATGGCCTCGTTGGCTTGATTGAGCGCCGCTTCCACCTGGGCCTGAGTTTCAGGAGGTAGTTCATCAAACGGCAGATTGGGTTGATTTTGACTCACGGTCTGGGCTGAGAACCAGGACAGGCCTGCGGTGACGATTACGATGGCAGCCGCGGAGGCTCTGAAAATACGTTGTTTGCGCCGATTTGAGAATTTTTGCAGAAACCCGTCAATGGATTTAAAGCGCTGGCTTCGTTCCAGGGCCAGGGTGGATTCAATGGCGCGCCATTGATAACGGGGGATACCGGTTAGCGGTTTTGGTTTGCGTTTTTGTTGACGCACTGCCGGCGCAGGAAGGCGCTGAAAGGGGTGGACGCCGGAGTAGAGTTCGTAAATGATAAGGCCAAGGCTATAAATGTCGTCCGCTGGCTGCGGCGGCAGATTTTGAAACATATCATAGCTGGCATAGGATGGCGTCATGCCCCCAAGCTTTGCTGCGTCGAACAGCGTAGTATGACCGGCGGCATCATGCTGCATGGCGGAATTGGCTCTGGCGATGCCAAAATCCAAAATCTTAACTACACCATCATCGGTTATAAAGATATTACTGGGTTTCAGATCCGCATGAATGATGTTCTTGCTGTGGGCGTAGCTTAATCCTTTGCAAATCTGATCAACAATATTGGCTACCTGCTTTTCCGCGATACCCTCGGGATGTTTTTTTATCAGCTCTTGCAATGACTGACCATGAAGTTGTTCCATGGTCATGTATATGGTACTGCCGTCACGGTCGAAATCGTACACAGTGATGATGTTGGGATGGGCTAGGTTCTGGGTTTTTCGGGTTTCCCGCTCCAGCGCAATATTGGCCTGGGGGTGCCGCGAAAAGGCGGGGCTTAAGATCTTAATAGCAATATAAGGATCACGGCCTTTTGCTTCTTCCTTGCGGCGGTCCAGTGCCTGGAATACGACGCTCATTCCCCCTTCGCCCAGTTTTTGGGTTAACTCAAAGCGCCTGTTAACCACATCGCCAACCTGTGGGCTACGGTCTCTTTTCAGCAATGGGCTACAGGTTTCATCCTGGACAAACGTTTGGGTACCCGCACTGTCCACCCATGTTTTGGTCTCAACAACGGTCTCTTGCGATAGCTTTGTTGCTTCTTCGTCAATATCCGTTTGGACTAAAGTGTGATCGCTCATATCTTAACCGGTGCCGGGTTTGGTCATCACATTTGGTGTTTCACTTTGGTGCCTTAGAATTCCCAACGTGCGCCCAATGTCACCAGATGGCTGGTGACATTTTTAAGACCCAGCAGGGAATCGTATTTAAAAAACAACTGTTGTCCATTTTTGAATACGGCAGAAATTCCAAATCCAAGCTCAAAATAATTTTGATCAGGCTCGTCAGTGCCGGCAGCAAGAACGTGGGTTTCACTAAGGAATAAATCATCAATATAGAAAGCGGTCACGGTGGTTTCGTCGTTTTCGAATTCATGGATCCAACCTAACTGCAAAAAAGGAATTAATACACCGAAGTCTTTGCTCACAGCATTGGAAAGATCAATGCCCAAAGAACTTGTGAGTGACGACCATTCCTGACCATCCACATGCAGATTGAGGCCGGATGCGTCCGCTCCAGACTCATCGTAAGCAGCAATGTCGGTATTGGAATAGGCTACCCGTAGATAGGGCTGCCATGTTACCGAGCCACTGGTACCCATGTAGCCACCACCCACACTGATGGTGTAGTCGTCGCTGTCGGTGGATGAAATGGCGGTCTCATCGATAGCGGATACAGCAGTTGCCGAAGGAATGACTATGTGGCGCGTCATATCATAGTCCGATGTGCCCAGACCTGCGAATCCGTCCACATAGAAAGACTCACTATACCAAGAGAAATAGCCCATCACGGAAAAACCATCAATTTCGGTGTCTCCGCCAGCAACATCTGATGTCACCTTAAATTCGGAATCCACAACGAAATAGCCGATAGCAGCACCGATAACGAAGTTTGGATTGAGTTGATAATCCAGCCCCGCCACCAGATGGTAGCTATCAAAATCGAATTCATCGGCGTTGGCGGTGCCATCTCGAGAACCAAATCCATAGTCAAAGGTAGCAAAACCACTCAGTGGACTGCCTGGGCCATCAACGCCGGCGCTGCCGCCACGTTGAACCTGAGGTGCGCCGACCACCATATCGGGATTGCCCAGGGGCGTGAGGTTGGACAGACTGAATCCTTTTGTACCGGAGCGAAGAGTGGAGAGCCTTGATAGTACGGGTGTTGCTTTCTCGGTGGCGAGCTCATTGGAAACGCTTCCAGTGGTGAGGAACTCCTCTGCCGCTATTTGTTGTAATGATGAAGCTAACTGGTCTTCACTTAGGCCAAGGCTGTCGGCTGCCGCACCGGTACCGGTTAAGGCATTGCCAGTATGCACCATGGCGCGACAGGTAGCGAAAAGGGAGTAGTTAGGATCAAACCCCTGGGCAACAAAGCCGCCACAGGTGCTTTGAACTGCATCACCTGTA
Organism: uncultured Ketobacter sp.; assembly: GCA_964016105.1. Classification (GTDB taxonomy): domain Bacteria; phylum Pseudomonadota; class Gammaproteobacteria; order Pseudomonadales; family Ketobacteraceae; genus Ketobacter. Next base: position 14,089 of record CAXHEX010000038.1, on the reverse strand, counting down.
TCTTGCTGAAGCTGGGTTTTACCGTAGGAACCGAGATTAGTTGTTGCGGCCATTGTGGCATTTGACATCAATATCAGAAACGCGCATCCGATACCTTTTCCTATTCTATATTCCATCACTGGTATTTCCCCTTCGCAGCATATTAATGGGCAACAGTCGGTGCCGCCGAAAGAACTGAATGTGATCAGCGGCAAACTGGTAGTTGACTACCGGAATTGATTGTTATGGACAACTTTTTGGATGAGGTAATGGTACAGTTTTCACCCTTGAAAACCCATAGGAAATTTTACCATTTGGAATTGTGGGAAAATAGTGATGGTAGTGGTTGATTGCTTTGGCTAAATAGGTTTTATGATTTAAGGCTGCGTTCCATTTATAGATTTCAAAATATCAGTCCAAACTTGCTCCCAGCAGCAACTATGATCCAAATCATCCATAACAATTAGACGAGAACCTGGTTGCTTTTTAATGGTCGCCTTAATCATGTTGGCGGTTATTCGATCATCTTGTGCTGCAATAAAATGCAATTGTTCGATATCCGATGGTAACGCCGCCAAGTTGGCTGGATTATGGGATTCTGAGAGAGGGCTATATTTGTGGGCCTTGGTCCAGGCTTCAATATCCAGATTACCTGCCAGAGTAATTATTTTTTTTACATCATCCCGCTGTGCCGCCATCAACATTGCTAAGGCGCCACCACCGCTGTGTCCAATTAACCAAACCGATTCAAATTGTTCCATGCTCCCATTAAGCGCACAGTTAAGGCTCTCTGTGATTTTTTCTCCGTAACGGGCTGATGTCCACCAACGCTCATTACACTGTGTATCATCAGTTTGAAAGTAACAGGGTCGACCCAAAAACAGGGCTGGGGCCGGGTCAAGAGCCATGAGTGTCGGCATAATCATCTTCACTGGGGTTGGGTCAGTGGCGATCCAGCGCTCCATTATCCAGGGTGAACCGTCGCCTTCGATATAAACATGCAGAGTGTTGCCTTTTCCTGGCTTGCGCATCACTGCATGCTGAAAATCACAACCCTGAACAATCTCTGTGGCAAATGAGAACTGCTCTGCTTGTTTTAGAAATATTGAGGTTGAAGAGCACCCAAAATTTATCGAAGCAATAATAAAAAGAACTAGCCAAGCAAGTATATGCTGTGTTGGTTGAAATGTCGGGTTGTTAAATTTTACCATCGGCTTAAATTGATTGGATAGCGCGCAAGGGGTAGAGTTGATCTACGAATTATTCAATTAACACTTTAGGATTGCAAGGCAGGGGGTATGCGCTGGGAAATCGTAGCACAAACCAATGTGGGTAAAGTGCGTAAAAAAAATGAAGATGCGCATTTAATTTTGAAGGCCATACCATTGATGTTGGTGGCCGACGGCATGGGGGGCATGTATGCTGGAGAGGTAGCCAGTGGCAAAATCGTGGAACGTCTGGCAACTCTTACCGACAGGAAAGATGGTGTTGATTTAGAGGCTGCCACAACGCGAGCTTTGCAGCGTGCCCACCAGGAGATTCTCAGTTACTCTCACGATAAGTTGGAAGGCGGACGCGCAGGTAGCACGGTGGTGGTATTAGCATTGGAAGGAAGCGCCGGATTTTGTTTGTGGGTAGGTGATTCGCGCCTATACCGGGTTAGGGAAAATGAAATAGCCCAGCTAACCTCGGATCACAGCCAAGTAAACGAAATGCTAAAACAGGGAATCATTACGGAAGATCAGGCAAAAGCTGCCAGCTATAGAAATGTGTTAACCCATGCTGTTGGGGTTCAGGAAGACTTTTATTGGGATCGAATTGATATTGATTCCAAACCCGGGGATACCTATCTTTTATGCAGTGATGGTCTCTACAATGAAATTGATGACCATGAACTACAGCAAATACTCTCCGGTAATGATATATATCGTATCTCAGTACAACTGGCGAACCTTTGCTTACGTCGTGGAGCCCGAGACAATTTCACTTTCGTCATTTGTCGTTCCACAGATCCCGTTGTAACCCAGAGCCACAGTGATGCCACTGAGATTTCAGATTCCGATACGGAATATACGCAAATGCAAGGTCAGGATGGGGTTTCCTGACTATCATCCATAGGCTTTTGCTATTTAGAACTGCGTTCGTAATGCCTTCAGGCCCCGATCATTGGGGAAATGTTGTAACGCGATATCAAGCTCGATTTTCGCATCCTCCAAATTACCTTCTTCCAGGTACCGACTAATTTTTTCTGTCAGCTTGCCGCGAATTTCTTTCAGTCCGCCCAATGCGGTTGTGTTGGTTGGATCAATTTCCAGAGCATGTTCATAAGACTCCGTTGCATTGCTACCAGCTGGATAGCTTAGGCGGCCCACCAGCAAATGGATATTGGCTACTTTCAAGTATTGTTCAACCTGCTCTTTCTGTTCTTGTGTAAGCTCGGTCGCAGGCTGTGTGCTGGTTGGCGTACTAGCGGTTTGGCTTAGCTCCGGTTCTACTCGGTCCGGCAGAAGGTGGTTTGGCAGCAAGAAGTAGGCAGCAGTTAAGAGAGCCAAGCCACTGCTTAAACCGATCAACAGACCGGGTAGCAATCGGCGCCCGTTAGATTCTGGAGTTGGCCGGGCTTGTTGTAAGGCTTGCAGAAATTCGTCGGCTGTGTGAAAGCGGTCATCTGCGTCCTGGGACATGGCTTTGGCCACCACCTGGCTCAGAATGCGGTCTGCTTTGGGGTCGTCACTGTGATAGCTTATATCCGAACGAATCTTGCGTTTACCTTTGCGGGAGTTTACTACCGAGAGCGCTTTCTTGCCCGTGATCAATTCATAAAGCACCGCACCTGTGGAATAGAGGTCGGTGCGAGCATCCACCATGCCGCCGAATTGTTGCTCTGGAGAGCTGTATTGGGGCGTCCCCAATATCATGCCCGTGCGAGTGTATTCAGACTCTTCCATTTTTGCGATGCCAAAATCAGCGATCTTAATGGTGCCATCTTCCAGCAAAATTATATTTGCCGGTTTGATGTCCCGGTGGACAATGCCATTTTTATGGGAGAAAGCTAAAGCTCGTAATATTTGTTCTACGATATTGAGGGACTTTTCTAAATTAAATCGAATTCCTTTGGATAGGTATTGCTTTAGATCTTTGCCCTCCACGTATTCCATAACGAAGAAAGGGGTACCCTCAGAGTCTTCATGGTACTCATAGATAGTGATGATATTCTGATGAATCAGCTTGCCTTCCGCCCGAGCTTCCCGGCGGAAACGGTCACGCAACTCGTGGCCCGACTTGCCTTCCAATAAGCTACGACGGATGGTTTTAATGGCAACTACACGAGCCAGGTGGGGATCATAGGCACGATACACCAAGCCCATGCCTCCCTCACCCAGAATACTCTGAAGTTGATACTTCCCCAGTTCTGTTTCTTCCAATCGGCGCTCCAACTCCTGGATTTTTGCGCCTAACATACTATAAATCGAGAAAAAAAGCTCAGATAGGTGTGAAGAAGAACTCCCCAGATTCGTGTCCCGCCAAGTGGATTGGGGAATATTGAGGAACCTGGACCGCATCCGTGGCTTTGGAGGTGGCCTCACTGGCGCTCATTCGTAACATGATTTGATAGTATAATGAATAACCTTCCATAACATCTTCATTGCTGCGTAAAGCGTCCAGAAAGGCGGTGGCGAATAGTGAATGATCCTTACCTCCATCGTCACGCACAGGCTCAAGGCCGCCGGAAGTCAGTGTGATTCTGGCACGAGTATCCGCCATCACCTTAATCCATTGTTCTCTGACATTGTTGGGAATATCTTCCTGTACCCGTGCCAATGGAGTTTGTGTGAGCGTACCGGAGAAACAGGAGTCAGCCACAACCAAAATATGTTTGGCTTTGATAGCATTTAGAATTTCGGTGATGGCAGAGTTAGAGATCCAATTCACGTCATCATCGGGATAGGCGTCAACCGGTAACCAGTAGCCTTGATTCCTTTCTGAATTGAGTACCCCATGACCTGCATAGTAGATTAGTAGGTTGTCCTGTTCCCCCAATGATTCCCGCAGCTCGTTTAGTTTGGATAAGATGGAGTATCGATCTGCATCCAAAAGCAGATGAGTTTTAAAGTTGTAACGATCCCGCAACAGCTTTTCTGTTTCCTTGGCATCGTTTACCGCTGTTACCAAGGTTGAAAAATGCCTATAGTTGTTATTACCAATGATCAGGGCGTGGTATTCACCAAACTCTTTTGCTGAAATATTCAGTTTCACTTTCTTGGGAGGAGTCAAAGGTTGCTGCTTGGCAATCTGAAGTTTTTCACCTCTTTCCGCAGGGCCGATGAAGTTGAAAATGGCTGCCGCTCTGCGTCCCACCTTATCAACCACAACAATGTTGATTCGTTCCGGTGTGTCATTGACTTTAACCTTGGCCGTGAATAAGTTGTTTTTGCCCAGTTTCACTGGCTCGCCATTGATGGTGAACGAAAGGACTCCGGTTTCAGCGGTGACTTTGCCCACGATTTCCTGTTCTCCCGTTACGGAATTGAGTTTCACTTCCGGTATGCTGCGCTGTAGTGCAACCGGAGGCTCGATGATTTCGATCATCGGCGGTGCGGAGTTGTCCGCCAGTAAGATAGGGGCGGGTGTCTCATCTTTCTGGGCTGCGCTGGCTTGAGTTTCCAGGGATTTTATTTTGTCTTTTTGCTCGCTCACCAGGCGGGATTGTTCCGTTAGTTTCTGAGTCAGTCGTTGCAATCTTTGTTCTCTCTCCGCTTTTGCTTGCTTCGCTGCGGTACTATTGTCGGATCGTGCCGTTTGATTGTTCTTGGAACGTTCCAGCTGCAATGCAGCTTTCGCAATTAACAGGCGATGTTCAGCGTCTTTCAGTCTCTGTTGGTTTTGCTCAAGTTGCTTGGTCAGGCGTTTCTCTTGTAGCTGAAAACTTTCTTTTTCAGTATCGAAACGTTGAACTTGTTGCTCAACGTTAGCAGCCGCTTTTTCAATATCCTGTTGTTTTTTCGTGTTAACCAATTCGAGCTGAGCAAACCGCTGCTTTTCTTGTTCCAGTTGTCGATTTTTTTTATTCAATTCACGCTGCAGATTTGCTATGGATTGTTTCGAGCTGCTTTGATCTGCCTGCTGCATGTTGAGCTGCGCTTGCAAACGCCCAACTGCTTGCTCAGACTTTGAAAGTTGTTGCTGTGACTCAGTAGCTTCGTTCTGAAGCTGAGCCAGTTGATTGCGATAGCTATTCTGAACTTTTTCCTTCTCACTTAGAGTTTTGCTTAACTTGTCACGGCTGCGTTGCAGATCCTGGTTGCGGTTTTGTAATGCAACCAGTTGCTCAGCGAGTTCCGATTTTTCTGCCTGTAGCTTTTTATAATCAGCTGACAGTTGCTTCTCAGTTTCACCTTGTTCTCCTTCTGGTGATATTGTCGGGACACTTTCGGTTAGATTGGCTAGTTTAGTTGCAGTGGCTTCCAGCTCTTTTTCTGCGCTGGCAAGCTCTGTGGTGCTTTTCAGTATTTCCTTGTTAAGCCGACTAATATCGCTCTTCAGCCTTGTTGATTGCTTTTTCTCTGCAGTCAGCTCAGTTTGTAGCGCGTCGAAGTTTTCTTTCGGGACATGGGTCGCTACCAGAGAGGAAGCGAACAGCAGTTCGTCATTTCCAATACCCGATGCCAATCGATAGAGGTTTAAGGCTTTGCGTTGGTCCCGTTCTACTCCAAGCCCTGATTCATATAGATTGCCCAGATTCACTGCCGCGCGGGAATAATTTTGATTCACTGCTTTTTGATACCAGTGGGCTGCAACCTGGTAATCCGGTTCCAGGCCAAGGCCTTTCTCGTAAATCTCCCCCACGTAAGTTTGAGCCTCAGGATTACCTTCCTGGGCCAGTGGCAACCAGATTTTTAGAGCGGTGCCATAATTGGCTCTATCATAGGAGACATATTCCCCTCCGCGGATTGCACAATCCGTAGCAGACGTTTTAATTGGGCGTCGTGGTGAAATGTAATTCATACGTTGGCCTAGTTTTCTAACTTGGCCGGGAAGCAAACAGTCCACAATAAGAAACTCATCGGACCGAGTCTGCGCAGCAGATTCTATTTCCGGTTCGGCGGAGTAAGCGCCTTGGGTAGCTACCAGGATAAATACCAGGAAGCTCAGCAACAGTAGAATCGTATGACGCTTTACTTCGGTTGCGGGTTTTCGAGTTGGGTGTGTCCCTGACATGATGGTCTTCCTCAGTCCTGATTGTGAACTGTTAACCTCTATTCTACCTATTTGAGGGAAAGGCGTCCCTGAAAATCATAACAGAATCACTTAGGTGCGTTTGTTTAGATTATCAGTCTGTCAGGCTAAAAATTCATCAATCCTTTGGTTGTGCTAACGCAGTATATCGGCTGTTTCCTCTAATATACGATGATGTACTCTTCCATTCGTTGAACGAAGTTAGTTCTAAAATAGGCACTATTACCAATTTGAACGTGGAGGAGAGGCTGCTTCCTCTCCTCCGTACCATGGGGTTGGTTAGTGCTACTCTATTTATTAGAAAGAGCTCTGGATGCCAATTTGTGCAGCCAGTTGAGCTACATCATTGTCATTGCTCTGTGAAGAGCCCATGAAGACTGGCGCTACTACTTGAGAACCATAGTCAGCTGTGTTCACTCCGCCATTGAGCATTGCGTTAGTGTTGGTAGCGGCTCCCCCTAGAGCAGTTGTAGCAGCTATCTGCTCAGAAAAAGAAGGAATGCTAGTGGGTGAGAACAGTGATAGAACAGAGGCGCTACCACCAGATACTTTAGTCATTTCTTCTTTGGTCATTTCTTTGCTTGTGTTGAGATCGTTAAGTTTTACCATGATGAAATTCCTTTCAATAAATCAGTTTCAAGTTAAGTGTTTGATGAACTAAATGTTCATGTCTTAGATAGAGCACGGTGCGTGCCAGTATTGTGGTATGTGCGAAAAAATTTCTTAACTTACTGAAATTAATGCTATTTATATCTAGGGGTGGGTGTTTTTCGATTTGTTTCGAAGTAGATATAAAAATAAAAAGTTTGGATAAGGCAAACTTAAAAATACAAAAGATGGTTTTATGCCTACATGTCACATCTAAAATCTCGGGTCCCGTTTCATATCAAGCCCAGGCCCAGTATACTCACCATTCGGTTTTTACTATTAATTAATCAAGTGCGCGTTTTCGGTGAGCCTTCAACTCCCAGATAATATAGTAGTGCTGTTTGCAGATGTGTCAGGAAGCACCCAGATGTATGAAAGTTTGGGTGATACTTTGGCGCATGAGTGTATTTCTGCAAGCCTGGCTCGAATCAGTCACCATGTTCAGGTGGGCCAGGGCCGTGTTGTGGAGACCATAGGTGACGAAGTCATGGCCACTTTCGAATCCGTCGACGCAGCAGCAGCTGCTGCCATTGCAATGCAGCAGCATTTTTGTTCACAGCCTGTGCGAGATGACTATTTTGTCAGTATTCGAATTGGCTTTCATTTTGGTCAGATTGAATACGACGCAGGCCACCCCTTTGGGGATACGGTTAATGTTGCTGCAAGGGTGGTTGCCCTGTGTGAGTCAGGCAAGATTGTGGCCACGCACAACACCTTGGAGCGCTTGACTGTAGCAAGTCGATTCAGTTTGCGGCCTTACTTGCGCACCAGAGTTAAAGGAAAAAGCAAACCACTGCTACTTGATGAAATTGTTTGGGATCATGAAGATTCTACTTCTTTGATCAATGCGGACAGTCTTAACGATACGAGCCAAATTGCGGTACCAGACAAGAGAAGCGTTATTATCTGGCACTTGCAGGATGAAATTAGGCTCACTGCGGTATCCAAACCCTTGATATTCGGTCGTGCCCAGACCTGTGACATTGTTACCGACAGTCATCTTGCTTCCCGCAGCCATGGTCAAATAGAGTTTCGTGATGGCGAGTTTGTTATAGTGGACCACAGTACTAACGGAACCTACGTTCATATGAACTCAGGGAAGCGCATGTCCGATGGCGTCACTGTGCGGCTCCATCGCCGTGAACTGCCTCTACAAGGGAAGGGCACAGTGAGTGTTGGAGTATCGGTTGAGCTCAATGAAACCCATTGTGTGCTGGAATTTGAAGTTGAGTAGAACCTGCGTTTTTGCAAGTGCGTCCTATTATTCTTGAATATCTGCCTCTTCTCTTTTCTTAATTCCAATGGATTTATAATCAATTGCGATCTGGCTCATTTTTATAGGTACATCCTGATCCACATCTACCACGGTCTGTATGTCTTCTTTTAACCGAATTGGCAGAACCTCATCCAGCGGTATGCTCAGCTTTTCCTGCAGGTGGATGGGAATACGGCCTTTTGTGTTAATCGGCTGGTTGATTTGAAAGGTGGTTTTTATAGGCACCTTAGTGTCGATATTGAGAGCAAACTTATTTAGATCTACCCTCAGGTTTTTGCTTACGTGAATGGTTTGATTGACTGGGATGGCTACATTGACAGGTAAGTCGGCTTTTACTTTTACCGGTACGCCAGCATAGGTTTTGACCGTTGTGTCGATCGGCACCACCGTTTCCACCTGAAACACCTCATCAATTAAAATGTCGGTTTCAATAGGCACCACCAGATCGCGTAAGGACAGCTCTTTTTCCGTTAGAGTCATTTTTAACGGAATTAGCATATCGACATCGAGGGTGTCACTCACGTGGATATCGGTTTTGATTGGTACGTTCAGTTGTAGGTCAATGGGAATGTTGAGTGTATGGTGAATGGGAATATCCAACGAGTCATCCACCTTGGCGTTTATTTCAAACTGCTCTGTCATGGTGACTTTCAGGTTGGAGATGTTGTCGATGGTTACCGCGTAGTTGTTCAGCACTAGCACGACTATAAATAGGAAAAGGCTGTTGATTGTTAAAATCATCAGGCTGAGCAAGGCCAGATTTCGTTTGGTAAGAACCAATTGAATTTTAAATGGGCGAGAATCTGACATGGCAGTAGTATACAGAGTCGGTTAATGTGTGAATGACTGAGCCAAGCTGAAATGGTCTTAAAAGCAGGCGCTCCTGCATAATACATTAACCAATGACTCTTTAAACTGTCACATCGCATTTTTCTCTACCACAGCCTGAACTGGTATTTTTGCATATCAGCATGTTTGAAAAAATCTGAATTTTTAAGGGGAAGATGATACAGAAGCACTTGGGTGAAATTTAGTATAAATGGTTTACCAAAAAATTTTGGTCGCATTAAACTTCGTTTCAGGCAAAGCATAAGGAGAGAAAAAACTATGAAAATTATCCGGTTTTTTACAGTATACGTATTATTGATTGCAAGTTCCGTTTTGTATGCGCAACTCGATGAGTTTGCAGACGCCCCGAAAAACAGCGATTTGGTCCCCTCTCAAACTCGGTCAACGGATTATGCTTTCGTTGGTTATGATGACAATAGTTCTACCGCTAAGGGATCGACCACGACCTGTAGTCCCGCTTCTAGTTACTGGTGTGCAACCGGATTTCAAGAGGCATGTATTAAGCTGAAAGGTGGTTTGGGGTCCACTGAGGATGGTGGCGTTTCCTGTTCGGTAAATAATTATGAGGGGTATGACTCACCAGATGGTTTTAAAGATCATGAAAGAACATTAGAAGAGACTATTACTTTGAGCTGCAAAGGTGACTGTCAATGGCTTGTCGATATATGTACAGAAAAGGAGGGCGTTGGTACATCAATTGATGGTGCAGTCTCATGCGAGGTTGACAATAGCAATTGCAGTGGTTGTGATTGAACCATTGAGTGCAAACTACCTCCTTGTTTCGTAACGGGGAGGTGGTAAGGTGTATTTGCCTCGGCGCCTTCGTGGGCTAGCAAAGGTGGCCATACTTCTACCAGTATCTTTTTGTAAGGCGATCCACTTAATCCGGTAGCGCTCGTATAACATCGCCCAACTGACGTGTTTGCCACAGATTAAGCATCTTTGTCATCATATGCAGTTGGATACGCGCATTTTCAAACTGCTTAAAACAATCGTCCTGGTAGCTTTTCACCGATTTAATATCGGCAATATCGCGTTCCACGGCAATGGGTGCCCCCATGGCGTAAGACAGCCCGGAAACCGCCACAATTAACAGTACTTGTTGTTGAAGCTCTGCAACATTGAGCCGTGGACCACCATGCTTAGCGTACTCATCGACAAAAGTAGTGAGCAACTCATCCAAATGCTCATTCCAAATGGCCGGTTCTGCACCGCTTATGGCACCATTTATGGATTGAGCCATGCTAATTTGACCGGCATTGGCCCAGTCTAAGAAACCGCATTGCAGTTGGTTTTCTTTGTCACGCCAGAACCAGCAATTATCGATATTGGCATTCCAATGGGCAAAGGCGAACATGTTGGAGTCATCAAATAGTGCGCGCATTATGCCGCTTTCTGCTGCCACCACATCGGGAATATCTTTGATAAATTGCTGATGGAAGGCGGGATCGCGCACATTGTCAGGAAACAGTTGAGGATGGTTGGTAACAAAATCAAACATGCGGTTAGCACGTTGCGTCAGTTTATCCAGAGGCGTACGAATGGCAAACATCCCAGCCGCCTGTTTGGGCTTGAAGGGAAAGTACTCATCAAATTCCTTTGCTAGGTGGCCGCTGCGGTGCGCACCAGATAGTCTAGCCAGGCCTTTTAAAATGGCTTTGTAGTGTTCCAAAGGTTCCGGCACAGTGTAATCAAGGCATTTGGGATACAACGGCTCCACGCCGTTGCTTCCGTAGGGAATATTTTCTGTGATAATGAGCCCACTGCCTGATTCGGCATTCACATCGGCAAACAGGCAGAAAGGCACAGCCACAGGGAAATCGGGCCCTCTGGATAGTATGGCGAATCTGGCTTCTGCAATCATTAACGAGCGAGCACGATCCCATAATTCATTGTCGAAATTGCGCGAAAACTTGATAAACAGATTGTCATGGAGCCCGGGCTCCTGTCGCTCGTACTCGACCTTCAATACGCACTTTTTTCCTGTACCACCGCCGATAAACTCTTCAAGGTGAACAATTCGTTTTACTTTATTTTCGGCGCTCAGCGTGCCAGCGGAACGGAATGCGCGAGTAAGAAAATCTGGACCATTGGAAAGTAATGTTGCGGCATCTGCAGGAATATCCAGGCCGAACATGTCTCCATTGACCCAACGTTGTTCTGCCGGTGCGGATGCGTTGTTTTTATCGAATATCAATGAAGTCACCTTATCTTAGAATTTGCTCGTTTCAGAGTTTATTAGCCTGTTATAGATATTATAAGCTAGCCTCTTTGACCGCCGTCAACTCGAAGGATGGCACCGGTGGTGAAAGCAGAAGCATCACTGGCCAGCATTAGCATGGCCGTGACTATTTCTGGCATCTGACCTGGGCGTCCGGCGGGATTTTTTATTTTCGCAATGGTGGCTTCATCCCAGTCGTCATGGGCCTGGGTCATAAATGGCCCTGCGGATATCCCATTGACTCTAACTTTGGGGCCGTATTCCGCCGCCAGCGAAACGGTCATGGCATTGAGTGCTGCCTTTGCCGCTCCATAGGGTACCACACCGGGCAACGCCATCAGTGCTCCTGTTGAACTGATATTGATAATACAACCGCCATTACCTCTAGCCATGCGATGGGCTGTCTGGCTTGCCAGCCGGAAAGGGCCTTTGAAGTTCAGGTTGAGTACCGAATCGAATAGCTTTTCGGTGACTTCATGGCTGGGGCAAGCCGGCGACATACCGGCATTGTTGATGAGTATATCAATGCGGCCAAACTCCTCATAAGCGCTTTCAATCAAGTAGTCACATTGTTCCCAGCGCCCCAGGTGAGCGGGAATTGCCAGTGCACGACGCCCCAACTGCTGGACATCGCGGGCCACCTTTTCACAGTTGGCTGACTTTCGACTGGCAATAATGATATCGGCGCCCCGTTCAGCCAGCGCCATTACCATGGTTTGACCCAGGCCCCGAGAACCTCCCGTCACCAGGGCCACTTTGTTGTGGAAATCAAACAGTGGATCCAATGGGTAAACTCCTTCTATTCTTGAAACAGGTGCTTGTACTTTTCCCGCGCCGCGGCGGTTTTCGTTGGGATATGTTCACTGGGAAACAGGCCCGGTGCCGGTTCCACACCTTTAAGCATGGCATTCGCTATCTGTATTTTATGAACTTCTGTGGGGCCATCGGCCACCGCCAGCATGGGAATGCCCATCCAAAATTTGGCCAGGGGCGTGTCCCTTGATGTGCCAAGGGCACCATGAAGATGAACCGCTCTTTGCACCACGTCGTGATACACTTTTGCCATGGCCACCTTGGCCATACCGATATGGGTGCGTGCAGCGCCATGGGGCTCGTTATCGATTAGCCACGCGGTTTTCAGTATCAGTAGGCGAAATTGTTCTATATCGATAGTGGAATCGGCAATCATACCTTTCACAAATTGATGATCTGAAAGGGCGCGGCCCTGGGTACGCCGAGATACGGCTCGTTCCAGCATCATTTCCACTGCGCGATTGCATATGCCCACCGTACGCATGGCATGATGAATGCGACCACCACCCAATCGGGCTTGTGCAACCTTGAAGGCTTCACCGGGTTCACCCAGCATGGCGTCCAGTGGCACACGAACCTTGTCATAGTGAACATAACCGTGAGCGCCATCATCGGCATCATCGTTCATGCCCGCCACATTGCGCTTGATGTTAATGCCGGGTAAATCCGCCGGTACAATAAACATGGACATGCGTTGGTGGGGTTCGTTTTCAGGATTAGTCACCGCCATGACGATATAAAATGCGGCGAATCGAGCATTGGATGAATACCATTTTTCTCCTTCAATCACCCAATCATCCCCTTCGCGCCAGGCTTTGCAAGTGAACTCTTTAGGGTCCGCTCCCGCTTGAGGCTCCGTCATAGAAAAACAGGAAACGATTTCACCGTCCAACAAGGGCTGTAGGAAACGTTGCTTTTGTTCGGCGGTGCCAAATAATGCAAGAATCTCTGCGTTACCCGTGTCTGGGGCTGCACAGCCAAATACCGTGGGTGCCCATGAACAACGTCCGATGATTTCGTTCATCAATGCCAGTTTAAGTTGGCCATAGCCTTTTCCCCCCAGTTCTGGCGGTAGATGACAGGCCCACAATCCCTGTTCCTTAACTTGGTCCCGAAGGGGTTTGAGTAACGCTCGAGCCTTTTTATTATTTACGTCATACATATCGGATGCACTTGGAAATAATAAATCCAGAGGTTCAATTTCCTCCCGTACAAATGCGTTCATCCAATCGAGTTTGGTTTGAAATTCCGGGTCAACACGAAAGTCCATAACGTTCTCCTAGCTAGTAATTTAAAATCTGTAATCAAACGGCGTGCTTAGCCTGCTGTAATCTGACGTGCTTTCTCCATCAGCCAGAGTGCGTAGGCGTGAACATGTTTGCCAATATTGGCGGGAACCTGCCCCTGGCAATATCGTGCATAGGTGCCTTCCAACAAACAGGCTAACTTGTAGCAGGCCAAAGCAAAGAACCAAGGCATCTCGCTCATGTCGCGACCACTGACATCACCATAGATACGAATCAGGTCCGCCCGCGATAAAAAATCATCCCAGGGCAGTACCAGTGGGTTTCTACCGGGTGGATCACCCGCTTCACGCCAGCTGGTGAGTACCCAGCCTAAATCCAACAGGGGGTCGCCCAGTGAGGTCAGTTCCCAATCCACCACCCCTGCAATTTGCGGAGCAGTGTGAGCAAACATCACGTTGGCGAATTGAAAATCACCGTGCACGATGCCGATGTGTTTGTTGCTGGGTTGATTTTGGTTTAACCAGCTGGCCACAATCTCAACGTGGGGTAGGGCGCCATCGTAATTCGGTGTGTTGTGATAGCTTTCCAGTTGTGATCGCCAGCGCTCCACCTGACGCTCATGCCAGCCGTCGGGTTTGCCCAAATCGCCAAGGCCCACTGCCTGGTGATCAATGGCCCCTAACGCGGCGGCACTGTTCACTAGCTCTTCACCCATGGCGCGACGCCAAGCAGGGTCAGTGGCGTATTGCCCCGGTAATTGCTGACTAGCAGGCTGTTGAAAAAGCCCCAAAATGCGATAATACCGTATCCAACTTAAAG
>CAXHEX010000037.1:0-25238 GCA_964016105.1 uncultured Ketobacter sp. | reverse complement strand
CCCCGTATTATATCTAGCCCGGTATTTTCGGGCGACAAAATCAACAGCCTGCTAGTGGATGCTCGTAAAGCCCGGGATGAGCGCTATACCAATCACGCTACCTTCAAGCAGCAGCTAGCCATTGCCGACGTCATAGTTGCCAACAAAGCCGACCAATACCAACCCGATGACTTCCCAGAGCTACTGGGCTATCTGGAAACCAGTGTGGGGCTGGATAGCAAGCCCGTCTATAAGGTATGCAACGGTGCGCTACAATTAGACTGGCTTGAAGCTCCAGCTCAACAATACAAGTCAGAAATAGGCCAAAAAATAGATCAACATACCCATCACAGCCACAGCCATACCTTACCTCTGCCACCAAACCCAGCTATACCAGATTCCGGCTACCTGATGATTGAGAACGAAGGCGAAGGCTTTTACAGCAAAGGCTGGATTTTTAAACCCCAATGGCAGTTTGATGCAGACTTATTAAGCTCACTTTTACTGGGCGTTGAGTCGGAACGAATTAAGGGGGTATTCAAGACCAACAGAGGAATCATCCATTACAACAAAGCCGACAATGTGCTAAAGGAAGGCTATTTGGACCACTGTACTGATAGCCGGATCGAGTGCATCGGGAGCGACAAAAATACCTTAGACGCTTTGGAAGATAGTTTACTGAACTGCGTAATTGAAAGATAGTTCACTGCCAAACAGCGCATTTACTCTTTATAAAGCTCAAGCCGCTCCACTTTAATTGCATAAGCTGCTGTGGCAGTTTGGTTCTGAACCAACTTGGTGTTGAGCACGCCAGAAACCCACACCGGCTGGTTAAGGGATTCCAATTTAAAGCCCTCTTTGTATTCAACAAAAACAATTTGATTGGGCGGCGGTGGCGGAACGTGAATACAGGCGCCGAAATAGGGAACCAGAAAAAACTGAGTGACTTTCTGATCCTTGTTAAACTCCAGAGGCACCACAAAACCAGGCAACCGTACCAATTCACCATCAAGCTTGTCTATGACCCTTGTGGATGAAAGCGCCTGTTGATATCGACTATCGTTGGCTTGCTCAATTGACCCCATTACCTGACTGGCAATCATGTCTTCCTCGGAACCGTCCTCTATATTATTGAGGGACTCTGGCGGACTAAGCAGCGCCTCCAAATCTTCCTTGGGCATGAGCTCGGTCCAATCCACCAGCCAATACCCCTCGTACATTTCTCGTTTTGCAGGCTGGGTTTCTTTTGCCATGGATTTGGAAACCACGAACAGCATTAACACCATTAGAGCAACTACTTGATATAGGCTATTTCCATTGAGGCGTTGCACAAAATTCTCCGAGTTTGACTAATTGCCATAAAATGGGTCCGTGCCATATGATATGTTATACCAGGAATTAGCGCTATTGTTTGCATCCACAACAGGAGACCGTTTTTTGGTAATGTCCATTGATGACCTTCGTTTCTGTTATGACAGGGGTCATTCTCCCGTTCTAGATATACCCCACTGGAAAGTATCAGCAGGTGAGCACATTTTTCTTCACGGCCCCTCTGGAGCCGGCAAGTCCACATTACTGAATTTAATGGCGGGGACCCTGCTTCCCAGCTCCGGCAAGATCGAGATTCTGGGTAAGCAACTGAATAAACTCAGCAGTGGGCAAAGGGATAAATGGCGTGCTCGTCATATTGGCGTGGTATTCCAACAATTCAATCTGATCCCCTACTTAACAGCCGATAAAAATGTGCAACTTGCGGCCTACTTCGCTAAAACACCTAATGCAACTCAACGGGCCCATGAGCTACTGGCTGCCCTTGGAATTAAGGGAAATCTACGAAGCCAACCTGCATCACAATTAAGCATCGGACAACAGCAACGGGTGGCCATTGCCCGCGCCTTGGTAAATCAACCGGAACTATTGATAGTAGATGAGCCCACAGCTGCCCTGGATAGAACCAACCGTGACACTTTTATGTCCTTACTGCTCAATCAAGTTCAACAGCAAGGCACAGCGTTAGTGTTTGTAAGCCATGACCAGTCTTTAGCGGATGCCTTCACCAAAGTGGTGGCGTTAGCGGACATTAATCAAGCACAAGGTGTACGCTGATGTTCATTCGCCTTGCACTGTCCAGTATAAACAGCCGCAAAGGCTCGGCATTGCTCACCTTCCTTGCCATCACTGTGAGTGTTTTTGTGCTGCTAGGGGTTGAAAAAATTCGCCATCAAGCAAAAGACAGTTTCAGCAATACCGTATCTGGCATTGACCTAATCGTGGGCTCCCGCACCGGTGATGTTAACCTTCTGCTCTATTCCGTGTTCCGGCTGGGCAACGCGACAAATAACATTTCCTGGAAAAGCTATCAAAGGATCGCCAAAAACCCCAACGTTGCCTGGACCATTCCCATTTCCCTGGGAGATTCCCATGAGGGTTATCGCGTCATGGGAACGAACACCGACTACTTTACCCACTTTCGCTTCGGCCAAAAACAAGCACTTGTATTTGAGCATGGCCTTCCCTTCTCTGACACCTTTGATGTGGTGTTGGGCAGCGAAGTGGCCAATAGACTGGGATACCATTTAGGGGACAAACTGGTGTTGGCCCATGGCATGGGAAGTACCAGTTTTAGCAAGCATGATGACAAGCCCTTTCAAGTGGTTGGTATTCTTAAACCAACAGGAACACCGGTGGATCAAACTCTCCATGTAAGTCTCCAGGGAATAGAAGCGATCCATCTAGGCTGGCAAAACGGAGTAAAAATACCTGGCTTAGCAAATCGATTGGGGGCTACAACCCCAGAGGCATTAACGCCTCAAAGCATTACAGCTTTTATGGTTGGTCTGAAATCAAAGATGAGCACGTTTCAACTACAACGCCAAATCAACAATTACAAACAAGAGCCACTGCTTGCCATTCTTCCTGGTGTCACCCTAACCCAGCTTTGGCAAATGATGTCCGTT
Organism: uncultured Ketobacter sp.; assembly: GCA_964016105.1. Taxonomy (GTDB): domain Bacteria; phylum Pseudomonadota; class Gammaproteobacteria; order Pseudomonadales; family Ketobacteraceae; genus Ketobacter. The sequence continues at coordinate 22,302 of CAXHEX010000037.1, read as the reverse complement.
ATGGAAAATACGCTACGGCTTATCTCGGGTTTAGTCTTGTTGGCGTCCCTGTTGGGTTTGGGGGCCATGTTGCTGGCATCCATACGGGAGCGACAGAAAGAAATTGCCGTCATGCGTGCTGTAGGTGCCTCGCCCTGGTTTGTTTTGGCGTTGATAGAAGTAGAAGGATTGCTCATTGCACTGGCCGGCGTGTTAACCGCCAGCCTATTGCTCAGCACAGCTACCTATGCTTCGAAAGACTATTTAGCGGAACAGTTCAGTTTGTTTGTGGAGAGCGACATATTCACACCCCAGTCCTTTGTTTATTTAGCAGTGATCATGGTGGGTACACTTGTGGTTGGGCTGATACCTGGAATTTCTGCTTACCGTAAAGCCCTGCACCAGCAACTGATGTAATTGATAATTAAAGTAGAAACGGCGGAAGCTCTGAAGGAACCTCCACCGTTTTAAAACAGCGTGTACAGCGGAGTTTTAGTATCTCATTTTTGACAACAGTTTTTTGTTGAATACGAGATTGCGAACGCCGTGGGCACCAGTTTCTTCAAATTGATTACCCTGACACCATTCGCCCACAGTGTTGATATCCACTTTCATTACCTTGGGACGTACACTCCAGGAAACCTGCAGTGGAGAACCTTTAGTATTGTAGCTGGGGCCTGTGGTGGAACCCGCATACTGAACGGGATATCCAGTCTTCTCAGGAATGTTTACAGCCTGATAGTATCCCTGTTTCTTTTTCACTTTAGCCAGCTTCTTGAAATCTGCAGCAGCTCGATCATTCACTAGCACAAACACTTGGGCTTCTACACGCAACTGTGGGTTCACGATTGCAGGGCTTAAGCAGGAATTCAAACTAGGGCCTGGTTCAACCTGTGATGAAGTATGGACATAATGTAACTCAATGGTATCTCCTGGTTCCAGGCTACCATGGGAATCCTGGCAAATAGGGTGATTGGTTTCGCGCAGCTCTTTAGCTGTTAGCTCCCCATCATATTTATAACCCGTACCGAATCCCATACCATCGCCGTTACCCGCATAAGTGGTAAATTCCCCACCCTTATGCTCAGCATTCTTGTGGAAATGGATATTACACAAGTTCATTTGCTTTGAACTCGGGGCATCACCAAAAGCACGTCTGTTATTACCCGCTAGCTGATCGATATCTCGCGGAGACTGAGGCCCGTAGCCTTCACCGTCAGTAGCAGCCGCTAACTCTGCTCTCTGCTGTGCGATTACCGAATCGTCCACTTCATATCCATCAGCGGCATTCACAGCCAGTGGAGCCAGCAATAGGCACAGTGCTGGCAAGGTTTTGTTATAGCGCATGTTTTTACTCCCTTGGTTTATGTCTGCTTTTTAAAGCAGGTGCACTATAACAAAGCCTTGCTTTCGCCTCAATCACGGCCCTACAGGAACGCTTTTGTGTAACTGTTTTGTGTTTTTCTTTGAGATAATTGATAAGAATTTTTTCAAAATTCAATGATAAAACCGGATGCTGGCATTAATGTTCCAACGTGATTGTTCTCGTGTTTTTACGTTTTCCGCAGTGAAAACCAAACGCGCCTTCGAACCTAAACCTATACTGTGATCCAACGTGGTTCTATGGACACTGTTACCATTGATAGGAATATCAACGGAGTAATTCAGCCAGGATTTCATGTTGCCTATCTCATAAATCCACATACCAATTTCAGGCATAGCGTACAAACGAGTCTCCTCTCGCGTCTTATGGGTACCCATACCCAGCAATCCGTACACCCCCAAGTCTGTCGCTAACTTCCGTGTATACCCCCCTCCGCCATGAATAGACAAGCCCAAGTCTTTCGATAAAGCGGTATGCTCTCTCCGATCAAAACCCAAAGAAAAAAAACCTGATAGACCACCCGTTAACGGATGGTAAGCATTGAGGGCAGATACTTCATATAACATCCATTCATCTAACTGAAGGGAGTGATCCTTGGCATTGAAGCGGATCTGCATATCCGTTAAACGCAATGCACTTTCGCTAAAGTAATTGCGATTATCATCGTGAAGATCATGAGCTGCTGGCAAGAAGCCAGCCAGTAACCATTCTCCATCAGCATCATGCCGCCAACCCAGACGAATATGTGAATCGGGAATACTTTTTAGCGGGTCTCGATAGCTGTCGAAGGAAATCTGCACAACATCCCACTCTGCCATCTGAGCAGAAATATCTCGATAGGTTTTCACCGAAATCATTTGTTGATGATAACGATACTCTAGCAAATAGCGGGCAAGTAACTGTTGGGCATCAGACAGATTTATATCTGAATTGGGATTATCTAACCAACTATCAACTTGCCGTTGATCCGATTCAGATAGAAACTCAAGCATAGTCCGAACCATCCATTGTTTGGAAGGCAACAGCTCTTTTTGTTGAATCAAACCATAGGTCTCTAGAATTTTAGCCAAGTCCGTGGGGCTGATCCATGCTGCCCGCTCATAGTGATCGGCTTCAATGGCTAATGACACAATATCTAACAGCAGCGTTGCACAATTATGGGATTGAAACCGATATGGTATAAGAACAGATTTCAGCTCCCACACATGAGCCTGGATTAATTCTTTTTGAGAATCGGAGAGAGCAAGTGGATACTTCCACAGGTTACGTTGCTCCACCTCAAGATAGCGTGCCAGTGGTTCATTAAGTGGTTCCACCATCAGCTTTCCTGGTTTTCCCACCAACACAACCTCTTTTATCAAACTGTAGGGATTCGAAGGCAATGCAACGCTGAATGAAACTGAGTGCTCTACCTTATCACCAAAACTATTTATGCCCTCAAAAGACAGTAAGGAGTGCCCCATCATGCTGCTGGGTACGGCCAGGCGCTCCGAGGCAAAAATCAAACTAATTTTATCAACTGGTACCCGTTGCACGAATTCAGCATACTGGGGGCAAGATGCCACCAAATCAGATCGAGGTACCACACCTTGCGCCTGCAACCACAGGTAACGGGCTGGGAACCGGCATTTCGCTTTTTTATCCGTGGCAAATAGCGCTATGCTATCCCTCAGCACAGATTCCAGATCGGCGTCTTCCACCGCCGACAACAAGAAATTCTCATCTGGCAAAAAAAAACGTTGCTTATGGAAATGCAGTAGCGATTTCCATACTGGATGCACAGACATAGATTGTGGATCAGCGGAATTTGCGAACGAGTGCGAAATAAAAAAACAAAGAAAGGAGGCTAGTAGCAAGCCCCCTAAAGGATGGTTAGCCGCCACAATTTATTATGGCTGTATCGGCATAGGTCCACATTTTTTGGGTAGAGTAATCAGTAGTGGAGCCCAAAAGTCCCCCGATTAGAATGTTGCCCCAAAAGGCCATTTCAACTTTCTTTGGCAACACAGTTTGACCTTGACAGGTTTCGGAATCGGCAATAACAATCTTGTCTTGCCCCGTTTTGTGAACTTGAGCTATACCAGGGGCACTAAAGGCTTGCCCGTCAATCATTATCTCAGTCTGTTGACCGTTTGAGGTCATCAAGTTTACGCTAGCAGTAGAGTCAGTGACGATACTGGCGCAGCCGGACAACGCAACGATAAGAGTAGCACTAGAGATAAGGCTTAGTTTACGCATTTCTGTTTCCTTTCAGTTAAAAAATCTCGATTTTCAGCGGATTTCAAAGAACATATCCATATCTAACGATTATCAGGTATCGGCTCTTTTTCGGTACAAGAGGGAAAACCCCGCTCTGCCTTCCCAACCTTTCTTTAGCACCACTAAATTGCACCTCTCACTGCCCTACAAACAGCAATAGCTCAATGGCTGTCGGCCATAGAAAAACCGCACGTCACCACGCGCCAGAATGATAGAGGCTTGATTCAATTGTTTTTACTGGTGCTTAATGTCTCACTGAATTTTTTCTGTCACATAAAATAAAAGTAAACGCTGAAATAACACAGTCGCTAACACTAAATTAACGATAGCACATCAATAGCAAAACGCCTTGTGCACTTTCATCATTGCGTCGACCTGTCCGCCAAGGGCACCGATCGCGCTAAAAAGCGATATTACATTTTAATCTAGTAAAGAATCTAGGTTTTTCGAGGAAGAGTGCAGTTTTTAGATGCAAAAAAACAAGCTTAGTAAAACCACCTTACTTATTCTTATCTTCTGTTCTGTTTTTACTAAATCAGAGGCCAGTTATTTCTAAATAACTACAAATACTGATTCAGATAATCTCCAGCGCCAGGGTCTTTTTGACGTATCTGTTGTATCGCATTACCAAAATGCTGATCGGCCTGTACTGGCCCCAATACTTCACAACTGGCCACGTATACTAATGATAAAAACTCTCTGAGTTCTTTTTCTGACAAGGATGCCAAAAAGCGAGGTTGATTCGAAACTAAATACTGAGTCAATTGGTGCTGGCTTCCATTGACAAATTTTCGCTTTAGTTGCTTGGCAAGTGTTACGTGAAACACCTTACGTTGCGTAGCCGGCATACAACGCAACAAGTCAGAAATTAGCTGGTGCAATACCAGATTTTGCTCACCGGTTTGCTGCTCTCCAAATGCTCCATTAGTTTGGGCTCGTCTTATTAGTGGCAGCGGGTCAGGAGCAAGCTCAATATCATCGGGGCCACACACCAGTACCGTCATTAGGTTGCGACGTACTAATTTGGTATCCACCTCATCCCCCAGCAAATGAGCAATCTCAGAGAGGTAACCGTGAATTGCTATTGATGGTCTATTACGGTGACCCTGTTCAAAAATATGTAGCGCTTGCAACAACTTTTCTTCGCTGAGCCATCTTCTCAACACCGTGTAGATCGCCCGCCGCTGTAAAACTTGTCTCTGCTCCTTATTGGTTTCAAAAAAGCTCATTATTAACTCGCGAGGGGTTTGTGTAACTGCACAGAATCAAACTCCGGATAGCCTCGTTCCGCATGTTCCGTATAGTCCAGTCCCCGCTGTTGCTCGATATTCTCGGCCCTCAAGCCCAACAGCTTATCCAAAACCCAATAGCAGATCAGCGCGGCGGGAAACGCCCATAAAAATGCCATGACACAACCAAGGGCCTGCACCCAAAGTTGGTCTACGTTAAACAGGTTACCTTCCATAAATAATCCAGCGGCCAAGGTGCCCCAAACCCCGGCAAACCCATGCACCGGCACAGCACCAACGGCATCATCCAACTTTAGTTTCTCCATTAGGTAACTGCCCATGATAACCACAAACCCCGCAACCAAACCGGTTACGATGGCGTAGCTGGGCGACATGGTGGCGCAGCCTGCAGTGATAGCCACCAGCCCACCGATGCTGCCATTTATGGTATGGGTGAGTAAAATCGGCTTACGCAAAGCTGCTTGACAGAGAAAAGTCCCGAGAGCTCCAGCACAAGCGGAAAGATGGGTATTTAACGCAATTTTACCGAGACTGAGGTCCGCTTGCAGGGTACTACCCGCATTGAATCCAAACCAGCCTAACCACAAAATGAAACCACCCATGGCCACATTATTGAGGTTGTGGCCAGGTATCGTTCTAGCCTGACCTGTGACGGGATCAAACCGGCCGAGCCGTGGCCCCACCACGATAATACCCGCCAATGCACACCAGGCCCCAACTGAATGAACCACTGTGGAACCGGCAAAATCGACAAACCCCAGCTGAGCAAGCCAGCCCTGGCCGCCGAAAAAACCACCCCATACCCAGCTGCCAAACACCGGATAAATAATCGCAGTGATGATAATGGCTCCCAACAGGTAACCAGCATAACGAGTGCGCTCCGCCATGGCACCACTTGCAATTGTGGTGGCGGTGGCCGCAAACATCATTTGGAAAAAAAGAAACGTATAGGACCACTCATCTTCAAATTGGGGAAAGCCATGGCTTGTTCCCACAAAACCAGTTTTATTAACGCCAAACATGATTCCGAACCCCACGGCCCAAAACACCATGCTGCCCAAGCACACATCCATGTAATTTTTCATCACCACATTCACCGCATTTTTACTACGTGACATGCCGCTTTCCAACAGGGCAAAGCCTGTCTGCATGAAAAACACCAGGGCAGCGGCAATAATAAGCCATACCGTATTTACGGCTTCATCCTGTACCGCGGCAAACGCACTGACAGGCAATAAAAAGAAAATGATGAGAATGAGCCGTAACATCAAGAAGCTCCAGAGGACAAAAATGAATAAACATCAGTTTGAGTGCAGCATAGCTTGAGCAAAGATTATGCCATCGACCCGTTTTCTAAACTGAGTGGCTTACAGGATTTTAGTCATAACCAGATCGCTACCCCATGGTGCAGACTGACAAACCGCCGCACCAGAACAAACCAAAGCTGGCATAGTAGGGATTGATGCAGATCATCATGGGTATTAGTCTAATGCTTATGGCATTGAATTCACTGATCACTTTTATCCTGACCTCCGCTGCGCTCAGTATCGCCCCCGGGCCAGACAATATTTTCGTTATGAGCCAGTCGGCTCTGCATGGCAGAAAAACGGGAATCGCTATTGTTCTGGGCCTTTGTAGTGGTTTAGTGGCCCACACGGCTGCGGTGGCTTTTGGCGTTGCCGCGCTAATACAAAATTCAGCTATGGCATTTAGCATTTTGAAATGGATTGGTGCTGCATACCTGATCTATCTGGCTTGGCAAGTATTTACTGCTCCCGTAAGCCACATGACCGCTGGATACAACAAAACTCCTACATTCTTTATGCTTTACCGACGCGGCATTATCATGAACCTGACAAACCCAAAGGTAACCATTTTCTTTCTTGCGTTTTTACCCCAGTTTGCTGAACCCGAACAGAATCGTATGGCGCTACAAATTGCGATATTAGGAGGCCTGTTTATCGCAGTGGCTTTTGTGGTTTTTACCATGATCGCCATATTGGCCGGTGAACTAGGCAGCTGGCTGCGTAGCTCGCCTCGGGCCCAAATAGGATTAAATAGAATTGCCGGCACCACATTGGCGCTGCTGGCTTTGAGACTGGCCACCGCTGAAGCTAACTGAACTTTGACTTGCCTGGAATTTGCATGGAACCCCATTTAGTTTATCCACATTATTGACTTAAGGCATAGCGCTATGACGAGGATTACTGAGGTTTTAGCACAATTTAATACCAACTACCGGTTGGGAGTTCCTTCTATGGATGACACCCACCTGGAATTTATCAACATGGTTCAAGCGGCAATCCAGGCCAATCAAAGTGAATTTGCATCCGCTTTTAATGATTTGTTTCAACACACCAAAGTCCACTTCGCCACTGAAGAGGAAGTAATGACCCGCCTGAATCACGGTTCAAAAGCAGAACACATAGCCGATCATCAGAGAATTCTGGGGGATATGGACCGCTTTAATCAAAGAGCCGCCGCTGGACGAGCTTCAATGGCCCGAGCATGGGTTGGAGACAGTCTGTTGCAGTGGTTTCATACCCATGCTCAAACCATGGACAGCGCTCTAGCTGCAGACATTAAAGCAACCAGCTAACCCATGCTAAAATCCGTTTGGTATGCTTAAGTGCAACCAAACTAGGAATTTCACATGTCCCACCAAAAACGGGTGCTCATTCTATTCGCGCACCCTTCCATAAAACGCTCAGAGGTAAATCGATTCCTGTTCGAAACCTCAAGGAATCGAGAACAGGTTACCCTGGTTGACCTCTACGGAGAATACCCAACCTACGAAATTGACATTGATAAAGAACAACAGCGTCTTCGTGATCACGATGTGATAGTGTTTATGTTTCCCCTCTATTGGTACTCTACTCCTGCAATTTTAAAAGAGTGGCAAGATTTAGTTCTGGAATACGGTTTTGCCTATGGTCATGGAGGCACTGCCCTAAGGGGGAAATCCTTTATTTGCGCGTTAACCGCTGGCGGTGCCGAAAAAGCCTACCACACAGATGGATATAATCACTTCACTATAAGAGAGCTGCTCCAGCCTCTGGAGCAAACCGCATTTATGACTGGCATGCAATATCTGCCACCTTTAGCCTTGTTTGGTGCTCGCACTGCTGCAGAAGACGGTCGCTTGAAGCAACATGTGCAGAGATTGGATCGTCTGTTGAGCATGTTAGTGGCAGGCAACCTGACAGACATCGCCCCAAACGATTCGCTAACCATTAATCAGTATATTGATAATATAGAGGCCATAGACCCATGACCGAAGTATTCGTGCAGGCCTTCATCTACTTGTGCGCCGCTGTGATTATGGTGCCATTGGCTAAGAGACTGGGGTTAGGTTCCGTTTTAGGCTACCTGATTGCCGGTGTCATTATTGGCCCCATCACCGGGCTGGTGGGGAACGAAACCACCACCATTCAACACTTCGCTGAATTTGGTGTGGTGATGATGTTATTCCTGGTGGGTTTAGAACTGGATCCCGCTAGCCTGTGGCAAATGCGAATGCGCTTGTTCGGCCTGGGGGGATTGCAAGTCACTCTAACCACGATGGTCATATATTTTATCGCCCTGGCTTTGGGGCAACCCTGGCAAATGGCACTGGCAATCGGTCTGGTGTTCTCCCTTTCTTCCACAGCCATTGTGCTGCAAACCTTTAGTGAAAAAGGGTTAGGCAAAACCGATGGCGGTCGCAATGCATTCTCAGTGCTGTTGTTTCAAGACATCGCCGTGATTCCCATGCTGGCATTTATACCGTTATTGGCCCTGTCTGAATTGCACAACGTCAGTATTGAATCCAGCCATGGCAACCAACACCACGACACAATGAGCTTGGTGGCAGGTCTGCCCAACTGGGGGGCAGCTATTGTGGTGCTGGGCTCAATAACCGGCCTGGTCTTGGCTGGGCGCTTCCTCAGTAGGCCCCTGTTTCAATATGTGGCCAAAACCGGTTTGCGGGAAGTATTTACTGCGTCTGCCTTAATGCTGGTGATTGGTATTGCGGCACTCATGAGCCTAGTGGGGCTGTCTCCGGCACTGGGTACCTTTCTAGCCGGAGTGGTGTTGGCCAACAGCGAGTTTCGACATGAGTTGGAAGCTGACATTGAACCTTTCAAAGGTTTATTGCTAGGTCTGTTTTTTATTACCGTGGGCGCAGGCATTAATTTCCAAATCTTAAACGATAATCTAACTATCGTTTTAGCAATGGCGCTGGGGCTTATGGCCATCAAAGCGCTGATATTATATGGCTTAGCCGTTTTGTTCCGCGTCCATGCCAGTAATCGCTGGCTGCTCACCTTAAGCCTGGCACAAGCAGGGGAATTTGGTTTTGTTCTATTGACCTATGCCGTGAGTCAAAAGGTACTCTCCCACCAATTGGCGCAACTATTATCCATGGTAGTTGCCTTATCAATGTTCCTAACTCCTCTGCTTTTTATCCTCTTCGACAAAGTGATTCAACCCAGATACAAATTTAACAAAGCTGGTGGAGACACTCAAAGTGTTGAAAGCACAGGCCCTGTAATCATCGCCGGTATCGGTCGCTTTGGCCAAGTGGTCAACCGGCTGCTTATAGCAAACCAAATTCCCACCGTGGTACTGGACTACAAAGCCAGCCAGGTAGATAACCTACGTAAAATCAATGTAAAGAGCTACTACGGAGACGCTAGTCGAGCGCAGCTTCTAGAGACTGCGGGAATCGATGAAGCGAGAATGTTGGTCATTGCAATCGATAACCGAGTAAAAGCAGTGGAACTTGTTAAACACGTGAAACAGAACCATCCCCAGGTTGAAGTATTGGTTCGAGCCTACGACCGTGGTCACCATTATGAATTGAATGACGCAGGAGCCGACTACGTCATCAGCGAAGTCTATAAATCCGCTTTGCAAATGGGAGGTGAAGCACTGAAACGGTTGGACATACATCCATTCCGGGTAGAACAATTAAAACAACATTTCACAGCCATGGAACGGGAGTTTTTCGATGAGCTATTCGATAGCTGGAGAAATAAAGGCGACAAAGTGGGCTTCGATCAACACTACCATCACCTATTTATGAAATTTCAGGACCAACTCACCGAAATGATGCAGCACAATCCAGAAGACCGAAGGAGTGGCGCAGAAAGAGGCTGGACTCCACCGCCTAAGGATTACCTGGACGAGTGATGGAGGGGCGTTATGCGCCCCGATGTAAATTTCTCAGCAATCTAACCGCTTCCACATCTTTATCAAAGGAGTCTAACAGCGTCATCAGGCCTTCAATATGACCGGTCTTATCCCGTACCTGGTTGCCTGCTGCTGCCGAGGTTTCAAGCAAACCGCCTAAATCGTCGCTTAAAGCATGGCTGTCTTCCGCTATGCGTTGCAAGAAAACCTCCGTATTAGAAATGGCTTCCTGGATGGAGTGTATAGAGCCGGTAACGGCAGAAATGGTATTACCGGTTTTATTCAAACTTTCCTGAGTTGAATGAGACAGCTGACGAACCTCATCTGCAACCACGGCGAAACCACGACCGGCCTCCCCTGCCCTGGCCGCTTCAATAGCCGCGTTCAAGGCCAGCAGATTAGTCTGTTCAGCAATATCGGATATAACATTCAGGATCTTCAAAACCTCATCGGAGCTCGTTTTCAACTGTGCCACTGTGGTTTGAATATGTTCACGCCCACTTGACTGCTGTTTAATATCCCCAGAAAACTGATCGAATTTAGTTTGCACCTCAACCAGAACCCGGCCCATGTTTTCAGCATATTCGGAGATAGTTTCAAAGGTACCAAAAAGATCCTGAAGAATATGATGGTACTCACTAAAGCGCTCCACCAAACGATCCTGTAATGCGGATATGCGCTCCAGTCCATTTAGTCTCAAAAGCAGATAATATTCCCTGAAATGGGCGTAATGGATGGGAAAGTTATCCGCGTACTCATCACGGAATGGTTCGCCTTCTTTCACCCTGTAGAAACACACCGCAGTGAGCGTCTGATTCATGTGAACCCCAAGCAACTCACCAAATGTAGACCAACCAGCCGCCGCAAGCCCGTTGAACTGGGTGAGTGAGTTCAATTCCTCACTGTTGTTTAAGCGACGCAATATGCAGTCATTGGCGATCATGGCCACGGGCTTGCTATGCTTTCCTTGCATCATGGTGCGGAAGCAGCCCACCGTACTATCGATAAAACTGGTGGGGTCTACTAACCACAGCTCATCGCCAAAATCCAAATCACAGAAGAAATTAATACTACCCTGATCAAAATCAATCCCTGAAATCGAGCGAACATACAACTCGCCCCCAATTTTTACTGCAAACGAGCGCTTTCCCAATGTTGCTTCCAGTTGATCGGGTGCACATTGCAAGCGGTCGCAGAGTGCATGGACAAACGGCACAATCTTTTGATCTGTCTCGTCCAACACACTAAATACAGTTCGGCTGCATGGATCCGATTTCGCCACCACAAAAGAATGTGCTGACGGCTTGAAGTTATGGGATTTCATTATTCCGTAGCGCACCTGAGAAGCCAGCTTAACAAACACCACTACGGCCTGATCATGGGCAATGCGGGTTCCGTCAAATACCAACGCTTCTGAAAAGTCCAGCTTTCCACCTGCAGAGCCGCCCACAAAGTAACAAGGAAAACGGTTACTGGCATACAGCGCTCGCATAAAGAAACCTTCGCTGGCACTCAAACCATCAAAAAAGGTTAATGCCAGGGTATCCTGATAATTTACTGCGAAAGGTATTTGTATGCGCTCAATTTCTGTTTGAATTGCACGGACACGATGGGCAGGATCCTTAGCCACACCGGCACCAGAACTATGAAGCGATACAGTGCGAACCACCACTTTTTCAAACAGGTCGCAACTGTAGCTTTGCAATACAATGTTATCCCAGTGATCACCAGTGTGATGATACAGCGACTGGCCACAGGAGCTGAGTTCTCCAGCAGACATAACCCCTAGCACCTGTTGAGCGAATGGCATAGCCTGTTTTAGCCTGCCCAAAGTAGAAGCCATATCAAGATGGGGGGACACGAAAGCCAGCACCAGAGCCGTGTTGTTTTGCTCAAACCCTAAATGCGCCAAACTTTGAGCACTGATTTGCTGGCTGCGGAGAGACATTACTTTGACTAACTCTTCGTCGGTCTTCTTGTCAACGGAAGAGCCTAAAGATCGAAACCAAGACATACTTTATTCCCACAATCCCTGTAGTAATAACAGTGTAGTACAGCATTAGAAAGCAGCAGCTTAAGGGCCAGTAAGGGGCATAACTGGGTAAAGCAAGCAGAGTAATTCAATATAAAGAATAATCACAGGGGACTGACTGTAACAGCCAGCTCTACTGAGCTTCAGCTTCTCGATTGTTTCGCTGCATGATAGTAGACTATGGCATCTATCCTTGGCCACAACAGCAGGTGCCCCAAGGCATTTCATATACAGAATGGCTTACAATAAGAAACCAATAAACACGAGGGTGTGTTGATTATGCGCGAATATCTCAAATTTTATGTTGACGGTCAGTGGGTTGATCCATTGGAGATGTCGATTGTAGAAACCATAAACCCTGCCACTGAGGAAGTATCAGGTAAGATCGCGCTGGGCACCGCAGCGGACGTGGATCGCGCAGTTAAAGCGGCGCGCAAAGCATTTACCACCTGGTCAGAAACCAGCAAAGAAGAGCGCCTGGAGGTGTTACAGCGTATTTTGGCAGAGTACGAAAAGCGGTCAGGGGATCTTGGACAAGCCATAACCGACGAAATGGGCGCACCCAAAGGCCTGGCTCAGGGTTTTCACGTTGCCCTTGGCAATGGTCACCTGAGTACTGCCATTGAAGTGTTAAAAAGCTTCGAGTTTGAAGAGTTACGTGGCAATACCATGATTCGCCATGAGCCTATCGGAGTAGTGAGCATGATCACTCCCTGGAACTGGCCCGTAAACCAGATTGCGGTTAAAGTATTTCCCGCCATTGCCGCCGGCTGTACCGTGGTTCTGAAACCATCCCAGGAATCTCATTTCTCAGCACAAATTTTGGCAGAAATTATTGATGCCGCCGACGTACCGGCAGGCGTATTCAATTTTATCCAGGGCAAAGGCTCCGTGGTTGGAGCAGAAATGTCCAGCCATCCCGAAGTGGACATGGTATCCATCACCGGTTCCGAGGCGGCAGGCATACAGGTGGCCAAGAATGCAGCAGACACTGTTAAACGAGTCTGCCAGGAACTTGGGGGCAAGAGCGCCAATATCATTCTGGATGATGATAACTTGCCCAATGCGGTGGCCGGTGCCATTGGCGCAATGATGATGAACTCAGGCCAAACCTGCAGCGCCACCTCTCGAATGCTGGTGCCTATGTCCCGCATGGATGAAGCCATGAAAATTGCAAAAGAGGCTGCAGAGAATGTGGTGGTGGGTGACCCCAATAGCGAAGCCACAGCCATGGGGCCGGTAGTATCCAAAAACCAATATATCTCCATCCAAGAATACATTGAAAAAGGCATAGAAGAAGGAGCCACCTTGGCTGCCGGCGGCCCCGGTCGCCCGGATGGGGTTGAGAAAGGCTTTTTCGTTAAACCCACGGTGTTCGGCAATGTCACCAACGATATGGTGATAGCGCAGGAGGAAATTTTCGGCCCGGTGCAGGTAATCATCGGTTACAAGGACATTGACGACGCCGTAGCCATCGCCAACGACTCCCCCTTTGGTTTGGCCGGTGCGGTTGCGGGAGCCGATCTTGAGCAATGCCGTAACGTTGCCCGCCGTATTCGCGCAGGTTGGGTTTCAATCAACGACGGTTTTGACTTTAACTGCCCATTTGGTGGCTACAAAAAGAGCGGAAATGGCCGTGAATGGGGATCTTTTGGTTTTCATGAGTACCTGGAAATAAAAGGCATGCTGGGATACATTCCCGCGGAAAGTTAACGCTCCACCCTGCTCTTCGACTTGGCCACAGTCTAGTAAAAAGACTGTGGCCATTCCCCCACGATTACCCGCCACGCTGCCTGCACCTCTGCTCTATTGGGCAAATAAGAAGTTACTTGCTTTAGACTCACCTGATCAATTGCATTGGTTCTAATGGTAACATTGCTATGCAATAAGCCCACTAGGAGCATAACCCGCAATGAGCCGATCCAACCTCCTGACAATTTTTTGGATAGCCCTGTGTGGCCTTTTCATGACCAGTGAAACCATCCATGCTCAGGATCTAACACAAGTTCTATTACCCTCGGAAGCCACTGAATCTAATCCACAGGAACCAAAAACCATTCCAGTGGAATCGGATCTGACCACAGACTTGGCCATTGAATCTAGATTGAATGAACTCATAAGCACACAAACAGAATCAGAAACGGTTGAGGTAGCAGTGGATTCCGGAGTGGTCACCTTATCCGGAAAGGTTCTCGCCAATATCACCAAAGGGGAAGTGGCGGGCATGGTGTCCCAGGTTGAGGGCGTAGCCAAAGTGATCAATAACATCGAAGTGGAGCGGGATGTGGATGTCAGGGTTCATCATGTATGGGACACCTTGAAAAATCGCGTTCTGGAATTGATCTCCTATCTGCCACTGTTGGCACTTGCGGCAGTGGTGATGTTCTTGTTTTGGTTATTATCCAGATCAGTATTGAGTTGGGATTTTCTATTCGGCCGATTCACCAACAATATCTTCCTGGTGGACTTAGCCAAACAGGCCACCAGGGGCGCTATCCTGTTAGTTGGTTTACTAATCGCTTTGGAGATTCTTGATGCTACGGCGCTGTTAGGATCTTTAATGGGGGCCGTTGGCTTAATTGGGCTAGCTATCGGGTTTGCCGTGAAGGACACCGTGGAAAACTACATAGCCAGTATTTTGCTCAGCCTGCGCCAACCTTTTTCACCCAACGACCACATCATTATCGATAGCTACGAAGGTAAAGTGCTGAGACTAACCTCCCGGGCTACCATCCTAATGACCTTTGATGGCAACCACATTCGCATTCCCAATGCTATTGTTTATAAGGGTGTACTCATCAACTACAGCCGCAATCCAGAGCGACGCTTGTCATTTGAGGTTGGCGTGGGAGCGAGTGTGGAACTGACCTCAGTGCGAGCCCTGGCACTACAAGTGTTAGAAGGTGTAAATGGGGTCTTGTCCTCTCCCGCTCCCAGCTGCCAAATAAAAGAGATTGGAGATTTTGCAGTGGTATTAAGCCTGTTCGCCTGGACTGACCAAAGCCGTTTTGATTTTTCAAAAGTGCGCAGCGCTTGCATACAAGCGGTAAAAAATGCGTATGATGAGACTGGAATAGATATGCCCGAGCCCACTTACCGCCTGCTTATCCCTGGGGGAACCAGCGTCGAAAGCAATACAGCTGGCTTACAGTCTGCTGGGGACAAGTTCCCAGTAGAATCCATCAGTATTGCCGTAGATGAACACATGGCAGAAGTGGCTGACGTCAGCAAAGATGAAGAACTTGATCTCAAAATCGCAGAAGAGGCCGCCAAAGAAAACGATTTGCTAAATGAAAGCGCCAGCAAAGAATAACCCCTAACGATGCTCGATTTACCTCCCCATTCAAAAATCAAAATCAGGAAACCAAATGACCTCACCCCCAGAAAGTAATGTGCATGACAGGAAAGTATTTATTTGGGCTTTAATAGCCACATCCATTGCTTTCATTTGGGTGCTGTTTCCATTTCTGTCACCCATACTATGGGCATGCATTTTATCCGTCATTTTTTATCCACTACATAAGCGTATTCTTAATCTATTCAAGGACTCAAAAAACCTGGCGGCATTCACCACGGTGACCATATCCATTCTGGTATTGGTTATTCCTGTGTTCTTAATTCTGACTTCGCTGGTGGTGGAATCTACCGATTTATATAAACGCTTTGAATCGGGAGAAATTCGAGTAAACGAATATCTGGATCAGGTCACCAAAGCCCTTCCGGTGGTTAAAGAGGAAATGGAGCGGTTCAATCTGGATATTGACGAGATCAAAAAGCAACTGAATGGCCTCATATCATCCGCCGCCAATCTCATTACCAAGCAATCACTGAAGCTGGGCCAAAACACCCTCAGCTTCGTTTTAAACCTGGGACTTATGCTGTACTTAGCCTATTACCTGTTAAGAGACGGCCCCAAGATTATCACCTGGATTAAGGTGGCCTTCCCCATGGACGATGAGCGCGAATCCCACCTGTTCGCAAAATTCTCTGAGGTGGCCAGAGCCACAGTGAAAGGCAACTTGGTGGTGGGGATAATACAAGGGGGCCTAGGTGGTTTCATATTCTGGATTCTAGGCATTCAACCCGCCATTTTATGGGCAGCGGTGATGGCCATAGCGTCTCTGATCCCGGCTGTGGGCACGGGACTAATATGGCTACCGGTAGCTATTTATCTTGTGGCTGTGGGGGATTACCTGGAAGGTATTGGTTTGATCGCCTATGGCGTGTTAGTGATCGGTTTGGTAGATAATCTGCTGCGCCCCATCCTGGTGGGAAGAGACACCAAATTACCGGATTATATTGTGTTATTTTCAACCTTAGGAGGAATCGGGCTTGTGGGGTTGCAGGGCTTTGTAATCGGGCCTCTAGTGGCCGCTTTGTTTTTCAGTCTTTGGAACATGTTTGTTATAGAATTTAATCCAGAAGGAGCCAAATTGGTCAATCTGGAAAGCGACGTTGAACACAAAGAGAAAATCATCCAGAAACACAACCAAGAAGATTAAGTGCTGGCAAAAATCCGGAACATCAGGTGACCAGGCCCAACTTCTTTGGGGGGAAGGGATATTGAGCTGCGCTCTGCACCTGCATAAGGCCCAGCTGTTCTGACATCCATAACAGACGCAACTCCGTGCTTAACCAGCGTATACGGCCATGGACCGAACTGGTTGCTAAAACCAAATCAAAAGACAGCGCAATATCCGCACCCAACTGTTTTTCAGCTATGGCTGTGGTTTGCGTCACGTAGACGGCAAAGAGTTCACCGTCTTCCAGGAAGAATCCAATTTCGTTCACGGGGTATGGGTCCATTGTAAGGTTGTCCCCATCTCGAATAGTGGCAGATAAATGCAATTGATTTAACCGTGACCCAATGAATTTGCCGCCAGATACCGTAGCCCTTTGCACCTCATTTTTAAGACATGTCATATGGGATACAGGGGTGTAGGAGCCATCTCCGTTAACTACATCACCGGTGCCCAATGCAACATGGGTTATGCCTACCCTGGCTCCTAAATTATAAACATCCAGCAGAGCTTTGATGCCTTGTTGGGTAAAAACGGGTTTCAATTCATCGCTCATTTTTCTTCCTGATAAATGATCCATGAAAATAATGTGTTATTACTGATCTATACGTCCGTGTTTTATGTTGTGCTCAGAGAAAATAGTGCATCCGTAGCCACAGGTCCAACCCCAATGGCCTAAAAACATTATTTTTTATTGGGGAATCCAGTAAATAAGGGATGAGAGGGGTAACGGGGTTGCCCAGAACTGCACACACAAAGGACAAGCCCGTTTTAATTAATGTTTGAAAGGAAAGAGGCTCACTTATCGAGGCCGCCTAAACACATATATTTGATCTCAAGATAATCTTCCATTCCGTACTTTGATCCTTCCCGTCCGGAACCGGATTCTTTTATACCGCCAAAGGGTGCCATGGCATTGGAGATTATCCCCTCGTTTATGCCGACTATTCCGTACTCCAAACCTTCGGCCACACGCCACACCCGACCAATATCACGGCTGTACATATAGGATGCCAAACCAACCTCAGTATCGTTAGCCAGACGCAGAGCCTCTTCTTCACTACTAAATTTCATCAAGGGGGCTACAGGGCCAAATATCTCTTCGCGGCATACCCTCATGTCATTGCTCACATTAGTGAGGACGGTGGGCTCAACGAAAGAACCGCCCCGTTCGGATCGGCTGCCACCAATGGTGGCATTGGCGCCCTTTTCCAGCGCGTCCTCTACCATGGCCATTACATCGTTTGCAGCCTTCTCATCGATGAGAGGCCCAATAGTAACGCCCTCTTCGGTGCCATTGCCCACCTTCAGTTGCTTCACTGCCGCAGCAAGCTTGTCGGCAAATTCATCATAAACCCCTTCCTGCACCAAAAGACGGTTGGTACAAACGCAGGTTTGTCCCGCATTGCGATATTTAGAGGCCATGGCTCCAGCAACAGCGGCATCCAGGTCCGCGTCATCAAATACAATAAAGGGCGCATTTCCACCCAACTCCATGGAGGTCCGCTTCACGGTATCAGCACATTCGCGCATCAGCTGCTTACCCACAGGGGTGGACCCGGTGAAAGTCACTTTGCGAACCAGCTCGTTACTGGTCATTTCAGCGCCGATTTCTGAGGTTCTACCGGTTAAAACGCTGATAACCCCCGCAGGAATACCAGCCCTTTCAGCCAGCAATGCCACCGCATAGGCCGACAGTGGTGTGGCATTAGCAGGTTTGCACACAACGGTACAACCGGCAGCCAGGGCAGGAGCCAACTTGCGGGTGAGCATCGCATTGGGAAAGTTCCAGGGAGTGATGGCAGCCACCACCCCCACAGGCTGCTTCACAACCAGTAACCGCTTGTCGTTACTGGGCTGAGGAATTGTATCTCCGTAAACCCGCTTTGCTTCTTCGGCAAACCATTCCACATAACTGGCGCCATAGGCGATTTCACCTTTGGCTTCCGCCAGCGGCTTACCCTGCTCAGCGGTGAGGATAGCGGCCAAGTCATCTTGATTCGCCATCATCAGATCAAACCACTTGCGTAACAAAGCGCTGCGCTCGCCAGCGGTTTTTTGTTTCCAGCTTTTTTGTGCCTCAAAGGCGGCTTCAATGGCGCGACGGGTTTCAGCCGTGCCGCACTTGGCAACCTCGGCCACCACTTCACCGGTGGCAGGGTTGGTCACCGCCAGGGTTTCACCACTGTCAGCGGCCACCCATTCCCCATTAACAAGTGCCTTTGTCGCTAACAGAGTAGGGTCTTTCAAGCTAAGTGACATAGATAATTCTCCATATTTAATTGCGATAAAGCCCTACCTATTTGTATCAGGACCGATGCCCCTACTTTTTCTTAGTAGACAGGGCTGTTCATAAACAACTTGGTGCCCAGTGTACCATCTATCCCTGTATAGGGCCGCAATAGTTCAAGGATATTACCGCAAACGCCACTACATCTTCCGCTGTTTCAGAATATTGATAGGACTGATTAGGGAGCACTCCAGCGGATATAGCCGGCCAAGGGAGCCGTTGAAGAATCACAATATTGCTCGAAGCGAATTTCAACCTGCGTTAGAACTTCGGCTTCATATTGAATACTGTCCACCACGAACCAGCCATTGGACCGGTTGCAACCCCGCCCCTTACCAGTCCATGATAAGCCACCTTTCACTGGGTTATTGAAAGGGTAACGCATAAGATCACCGTAATAGCCAGGTTCCATGGAATCCAGAAAATCCATGGGTTTAAAGTCACCACTCCAGCCATCAATCCTAACGGTAATGAGTCCATCCTTTTCTGTGACGGATAGGGGTTCAACGCCATCGGCATACAAATAGTTTGATCCCAACCCTACAAAATCATCCATTCCACTGGATAGATAAACGGCATTACCCTCTATGGGTGCAGCGTCTGGGTCTGGCTCCCATAATCCTTCAGGGGCGGGGTCAATAGGCCCAGCAGGCAGCGTGACATCATTTGCGTGCCAGGTTATATCGCCTTTTAAAGCAGCAACCTGGCCCTCGCAATGCTGTTCAAAGTTTAATTTAACGGATTGCAATTCGCCTTGTTCATTGTAATTAGCAAACTCAACAATAAACCAACCATCTAGTGTATTACAGCCGCGCCCTTCTCCACTCCAAGATAAACCACCCACCGTGGGGTCATGAAAGGGATAACGGGTTAACTCACCGTAGGAGCCTGGTTGAATGTCATCATAACCATCCGGAAGCTGAAAATTACCACTCCAACGTTCATCTCCATCAATATGAACTTCAAGCAGCCCACCATCCGCTGTCACGGTTATCAGAGCATCTGAATTATTATAGGAATAGCTTTTCCCTGCCCCTATATAATCTCCGCTATCACTGGTAAGGCTAATGCGGGTTACTTCGTTACAAGCCGCCAACGACCCCATTATCAACAGAGTTACGCAAATTCTTGATATTACTTTGAACATAGATTCATCCTTATTTAATTAGATCTTCCTAATTGCCCAGTGTTCCACCTAGGCTGGAATACTGACCGGACAAAAACTTATCACAGCAGGAAATCACAAAAAATAAGGTAGATTTACAAGCAACAAATCGACACCTATGTTTACTTATAACAACGGTGGGCCTGCAGTCCTCGAACAATCCCAATTTGTTCTCAACTCAAATCGTGCCGCTAGGGCTATTCCCTAGAGAAGCTAAGCGCGCTCCAAACTCCCTATTTGGAGCACGCGGTTTTACCTTTTGAGCTAGCGTTGTAAATCTGAAATATCAAAATCACCGCTGAAGCGAATAATTTCGAACTGGGTGGAGTTAGTTATGGATGTGTTACGCAACACAACGCGGTCACGATCTCCGCCTTGAAACTCAATAATAAAGCGCCCATTCCGCGCTCGCGCGAAGGACATTCGGGAATCAACACCAATAACCAAAGCGTCGCGGCCCGGTTCAAAGTCACGAATGACATCGATGTTTCGAATACCATCGCCCACTTCAGTGCCTACAACGAAAAAATCGCCTCCCTCTCCACCGGTGATTCGGTCACGGGCGCCACCGCCACTAATAAAAACATCGACACCGTCGGTGCCCACTAAACGGTCGTTATCGTCTGTACCAAAAATAATATTGTCTTCAGTGGGGGGAGATTCAGGATCAGGAAGTTCGATCTCCACGAAACCAAAGTCCGACCAATCCAATTGGTGCGTGATAAAATCTCCCGCTTCAACATCAATTACCTCATCAATTGATCGGCCCGCTGAGGTTAGGTCCTCTTCGCTGATAAGGTAGTATGACGTGCTAGTACCGAAATTAAATATCGCCCTATCAAAAAGGCCCCGAACATTTCTTAGAGTGCCACCGTCATCAAATAACACCGTCAGCGAACGCTCGGTTGTATTGGCGTTGAAAAACTCAAAGGGGTTGGTATTAAGTGGATTGGTTGATAGGGTGATGACGGCTTCACCACTGCTATTACCCCGGATTAAATCGTCATCCAGTAGAACGCCATCTCTAACCCCACTGGATCTTAGTTCGGTTCCTAAAAACGATTGAGAAAAGTATTTGCCTCTAAATTCTGTATTGGTTTCAGCCTGAACCAAAGTAGAAACGCCGCTGGAAAAAATGGCCATCGAACAAAACGTAATGGCTGTCTTAAGGTTTTTCATAGTATTTCCCATCAGATAAATTGAAGTGATTAAGCTATTTCGCCGGGGGCCGGATAAGCGGAAACACCAACGCGAAACATAGTAAGGTCAACAGGTGTAACTGCCGAAGAACTCCGATTGAGTAAAGACTTCCACGACAAAATCATTTTAGGGAGACGGCCTGGCCAAATAATCACGAAACCATAACGATTTCATAACATTGTTGTGACTTCATGGCAGTTTAGCTGTGAAAAATAGAAGTGAGCTAGAAAGCTAAATATAACTGTAAGAGATTAGAAAGCGTTTGTGAGAAATTTTGGTTGGTAAAAAAAGTACACCAAACCCAAACTAAACGCGGCACGCTAGGATGGCGCTGGATAAATACGGCATCGGCGATGATCCTATGACTGCGTTATTTGATCGTTACATTGGAGCTTCGCTAGACCATTAGCCTCGCTATAACCTATTGATTTCTCCGCCTACAGCATGACTCACATTACCGATCATTCCCACTCGATGGCAAACGAGCAAATATTCTTGTTTATTTTCAAAGTGTTACAGGCCCGCACATTTGTTAATACCATGAATAATACCACGCTCAAAAAAGTCTAAAAAAATCATTTATTTTTATTATTTACAGCATTTTTCCGTACACCGGCAAAAACGATAGCTCTAATCCTAAATCACTCGGAGCAGGCTTGCCAATGAACTTAATAAGATAGTCTGCTCACTCATGTCCCGTAGAAGAGAGAAAATCCCTCCCGTCAACAGTGGCATATCAATTTGACTGTAGTGTCCCACAAGCCCCATCTCTATACATTTCATTCGATAAAAGCCTCATGATCAATTCCGCCACCCGCTGCCATCAATGAAGACAGTACCTTTTGCACATCGAGATCACTAGATTGCTGGAGTTTTTTAACTAGATGCTGTTGTTTTCGTAGTCGCTCTGGGTTAACAGCCGTCGACTCTAGTAATAAGTCGAAAGCAGGAGGCACCCATAACTGAACATCAGCTTTTGCGCTAGCTCTCAGATAGCAGGCTGTTGAAATAGCCCATAATTTCTTTGAGCTCAAAGTCAGTTGCGATA
>CAXHEX010000036.1:0-30340 GCA_964016105.1 uncultured Ketobacter sp. | reverse complement strand
CGAGTTTGCATCGCGAGATTCTATCTCATTTTTGGTCTTTTCCCGATGTTAATTGATCCGCTGCTCGAGAGGGGGACGTTAGTCAGGCCGGAAATGATCATGCATCACTTTGGTCGACACTTTTGCGTGAGCGCTGCACGGAGGTATTGCTCAAAGCAGATGTTCGCTTTTGTTTAATACCGGGCGGCCAAAATATGTATAGCACTACTCACTCGGTTTCCCCCTAAAAACTGTCACGTTTTTACTCTCTAAAATAGCCAACAGACGACGGTTTTCGAGTGCCAAGGTAGCGTTTTTTGAGGCAAGTGCATTGCGCTGCTCCGTTAGATCCACGATCTTTGAACGTAGCTGACGATTCTTGAAGCGCTCCTGTTTGAGCTGGAGATGCTTCTCGTCACGCTGGCTCTGGATCGCTTTGTTGGCATTGCCCCGGATGCGTTCCATCAAGTCAGGATAGTCTTTGTGAATCAGGGCACGACTGACTCCAGCTTCCTCAGCCACGGCAGCCACCGAGACCTTCCGCCCTTTCTCAACTAACTTGGGCTGGCCTTTTTCCAGTCGCACGATGGCCATGCGGATTCGTTTGTGAGTCTCTGACTCAGATGGTTTCGACATCAGCCAGTTGCTCCTTGAGGCGGTTGATGTCTACGCCGAGATCGGCCAGGACCTTCTCGCATCGATCCATGGTCCTTTCGACGGTCTTCGATCCCGAGGCGTCCAGATCCTCGATCTGGCGCAGCTCAATTTGTTGCTGGTAAAGGCCTTCCCAGAACGGCTTGTGGTTATCGTCAATGCAACCGTGCTCACAGTTCTCGCACTGGCCACCTGCACAGTCTACGCCGGTGTCATTGGTGCACCAGGCAATGCCTGTGGACCGCAAGTACACCAGTTCACTGACGGCCTGAACCATTTCCCGACGATCTTTATAGGTGCGAGTCTTCTCGGTACGGCTTCGCATCTGACGGACATGCTCCCCCATGCCACCGGAGAGCGGTGTGTCCGGCTCCAGCCAGTGACCGACGATGGCTTGACGCTTTTCCTCAAATGCGGCATAGATTTCATCATAAAGCTCCAGATCCTGCGCCTCGTTCATTACATACAAGATGGTCATATCCAGGCTCCAGTGCTTGAAGTGGTCTCGCAGGTACCGAAGGTCGCCTAGCTTGTGATGGACAACGTAATTCGCAAATGTACGGCGAAACTGGTGCGATGCTAGTTTCCAGTCAAGCTTTAGGCCTGTTGCAAATCTCTTCAGACGATCATCCAATGATTGCCAACTGATCACGCTTATGGGATTACCCTTTTTCATGCTTCTAGTCAGCCCAACACACTCGGAACACTCCTGTAAGCGAGTCACCTCCTGATGATCACCGACTTCTATGGCATGTTCCAGCGCCTGTTCAAGCTCAATTTGCAAGGGCTCTGAAAGCCGTTCGAGCGTCTTCACGGCGTGAATGGCGATCTCGGGGCACAGCCATGACGTTTCGCCCTCATGTGTTTTATCCGAGCGCGAGCCGAGGAAGTAAAAACGCTCACCATCCCGAACCTCGCTGTACCAGTGATCCCGCCTGATGTTGCCCAACTCATGAGCCCGGATGCCGGTGGTGGCCAGAATGATCACGAAGCAACCATCGCGCAGCTCGCGAAGGGCGTTGTTTAAGGCTCCAAAACCCAGATCCCAGCCGCGGGTTTTCAGGAAGCGAGATTTTTCCTTTATCTGACCAGATAGGTTTTTGTAGCGTAATTGATAGTCGCCCACCGCGTCTCGATGTCCCAGCAACTCGGTAGCCCTGCTCAACAGGGATTCGGACTGTTGGAAGAGGGGGTGCAGCACCTCTTCCGGAATGATGTCGGTTTTCGGTTTAGTTGCTTGTTTCAATTTGGCCAGCGCACTTGCGGAGTTCTCGGGCCAGGGGTGGTCGAAACCGTTTGGTGTATCCAGCAGGTGGCGCCAGCACGTCTCCACAACCAGGAGTCGTTGTGCTTTCGTGCCAGGAGCCAGAGGCCCACCGATCCTGTTAGGTGAGGTGAGCTGGTTTACGTGTTGAACATAGCGGTCTGCAACCATAGGCGTGACTTGGGCAAGGCTTCGGATACCCTGGTCGTGCAGCCAGTTCAACCAAACCACAAGTTTCATGAACTGGCCAGAAACTGTTGAGACCGCTAACTTCGTGTTTGCCCAGATCAGTCTCGCCATGACTGCTTTGGATTCGGACCGGAGTTGTTTACATCTGATGCGGGCAAAATCCAACTTGCGCTTGCAGTCCACGAGACTTGTCGGGCAACCGGTCTTCGGTAACCACCAAACCATGTCTTCGTAGCGAGACAGCACATACAGTACCCCCTCTGCCCGATCGGTGGTGACAATGCCGAGTAAGCCTTCGCCGCTCGGCAGGGTTTCCCGAAGCCGTTGACGGTCGGCCAGCACCACTGCCTTGGATACCATGCTCATATCACCATCCTCGCCATGCTCAGGTCTCGCCAGAAGGGGTGTGGATTCGTCTTCGCTTTTTCGCGCTGCTCGTTCACCTGAGTCTCATCAAAGTGGGGCGCAATCTCTTCATCGATCAGCCGAACGACTTGCTTCAGGTATTTGGTCCAGCGCTTGCCACCAAAGCTGTCGTAGTTTCGCAGGGCGGCCCAGTAGAAGCTGAACAGGCGATAGAGGTCATCGCCGGTGACGACAAAGCTCTTGCACCGGAAGCATCCTAAATAGTCCTGACAGGGCTCACCGTTTTTTGGAGCGCGATGCCCCCGCCGCGCATCTTGGCAGGACGCCACGGGGGTCCGATCACTGGTGATGATGGTGGATGCGCTGAGAAGTTCTTGAACGCGGGCCTCGCCCAAGAACCGCATATTCGTTTCGGCCTCCGGAGGAGCTTCCCAATAATGAGCGTTCCCTGTTGAGATGGTGTGTCGGCCCGTTCTGGCCGCCGCCAAAGGGTCTTGTCCAGACATTTCCCAGACGCGGTTCAGGAGCGTTTGTCTCAATCGACTAATATTCAGTTTGAGCGGCCTTCCATCGTCGGTCTGGAGCTGGTGTTCATCAACGAGCCTGTTGACTCTTTCTGTAAGCATATTCTTGGTCAGCCGGACTGGTTTCTGCTGGTAACGCTTGCTCGTGGATTCATAAACCAGCAAGCGATTCGGGTCACTGAACTGGCGTCGGATGCTCGCGTTTCGCTCAACGATCAGATCAATGGCATCAGCCGCGTACAAATGGATACTGGCCATCTCGGTCACTTCCTCGGATTTTCTCAAGGCGACAACCTGAGTGGCATTTCCACGGCGCTTAAAGCTCACCAGAAGCCGAAGGTTGGACTTTAACGGGTGGGGCTGCACGCAGTCCGTCACCAGCTCCAGAATGGGCGTACAATTCATACCCGTAGACAATGCGATGGAAAGCACACCCACCGCGAGATCGTAGCTGTCTAGCGGCTCAGAGTGTGCCACGATCCGTTCCATTTCTTTTCGCAGGGCTTTGACCACCCGTCGTTTCTCGTTCTTGCTGAGCGCTTTCTGACCTTTGGAACGCTTGTTGGAGTTCGGAAAGGGGTTGGCTGGCCACACCGTTTTAATATCCACTTCCGGCCAAAAGCCGAAACGATAACAGGCTCTGAGCAGGGCTATGGCCTTCGTGTAATAGCTCTTTTGCGTGACGTATCCGATGGGCTCGTTTCTCAGGTACTGCACGAACTGATTGATTGTATGGGTGTTCAGGTCCCCCATGGAGAGGTTTTTGCCACTGGCTGTATGAAGCAAAGAAAGAAACGGCGTAGCTTTGCGAAAACCGTACAGCCAGTAACCTACAACGGTTGTAACCGCCAGGGAGTTACCCTTCGTCTCCAAGCTCTCAGCAACCAGCTTTTCAATCGCACTTTGACAGGCCGCAGTGATGTCGTCATAGCCCTGACCGTAAAACGGCCCGAAGTCAGCGGTTCTTATAGAGGAGGCACTTTCGGGAAAAGAAACCACGGTGTTTGCCGGATTTGAGGGTATCATCTGATCGACGATACTGACCTTCGCTGCACTCGTGGATTTGCCGGCGTCCTGCACCCCAGTTTCCTGGCTCACCAACGTAAAGTCTTTTTTCATGCGCAGGCTACCTCCTTGGCCGTGTCCTCAATTTCCTCCTGATAGCTGGTGCGCAGATCGTCTTCGATATCATCTAGAAAGTGCAGGTATTTTTCGGTGGTCACGATGCTACTGTGCCCCAGTCGATCTCTCACATAGAGCAACGGATTGAACGTATTGCTTTTGCGGGTCATCAGCGATTTCAGTGTGTGTGTCGCATAGGTATGACGCAGTACATGGGGATGACAGGCAAACGATAAGTCCAGTCTGTTCAGTTGATTGTTGAGTGAGGTCCGAATACTCCAGGGTTTTCCCTTTGCCGTGACAAAGAGCGTCTTCGGGTGCGTCCCGCGCTGTCTAATCGTCTCATGACGTTCGTGGATCAGGTAATCCCAGAGATCCGCCATCAATGAAATAGGCACATGGATCGTCCGTGGAACGTCTCCCTTGGTTTTCATCTGTTGGGGATCTAGCTCAACCTTCACATGACTCCGGGCCGAGACCGACTGAGGTGCCGACACAGAGGTAACTGGAAACGTCAGCAGCTCTTCTTTTCGCAAACCCGTCAGCAATGCCAACCGAACGATCAATCGGAGAGTTTTGTTCTTGATAGTTTTGAGCAGCTCATCGACCTGCTCTTTGTTGAGGACTTTGATCCTGGTTGGCGTGGTTTTCAGCAGCACATCCGGCTTTACTGCATATCCCCCGGAGGTATCTGTGTGTGTCAGGAAACCCTTTGTCTGCCTCACTCTCACTGTCTCAAGGTCGTAAGGCAGTGTGCTTACCCAACCTTGCTTGAGAGCAAATTGATAGAACTTGATTACTAGAAGAAGTCGTCGATTGACGGTTGAGGCATTGAGGTTAAATCGATCAAAGGAAATGTCCCGATACAGGGCTAACAGAGTTTCGTGATTTCGGTGATCAAGCTCTCTCCAATCAAACCCATTGGCTTCGATGAACTCGAAATAATCACACAGATCTCTTCCAAACGTTTCCCAGCTACCTCGGCTTTGCACACTTCCACGTTTTAAGCAGTGATGAACGAGAAATTCCATTCCTTCGACAAACACATCATGATTGGCTTTGAGAAGAATCGGGAACCCTTCATAGCAGTGGCCCCTGATTTCAAACTCTGACGTAGCAAGAAGGAACTCCACCCTCGAATCTCCAATACTGTATTTTTATGGCTGTGTTGCATTTGGGTGTTGGTAGTCTACACTGAAAACCTGTAGCCCAGATGCACCGGAGCCTTCATGAGCACTCAACGCCTTCGCAGTATTCTCCCACATCTCGAAGACCTCACATACGCAGAGCTGAAGAAGCTCAAGCATGAAGTTGATGGCTTGATATCCCAGAATCAGGTTGGTGAAGTCATCGCTGAACGAGAGGAAAGCCTGACCGGGTGCCCTCACTGTAGCAGCAATCAGCTTACCCGATGGGGGTTCACAAAACAGGGGGTCCAGCGATTCAAATGCAAAGCCTGCTTGCAGACGTTTAATGCCTTGAAGGGGACGCCGCTATACCGCATGCGCATGAGTCAGAAGTGGCTCAAATATAACGAACTGATGTGGCACGGTTCGACGCTACGTCAGTGTGCAAAGGAGCTGGATATCAATCTCCGTACAGCCTTCCGCTGGCGGCATGCTTTTCTGAAAGCACCTGCGAACACTGATATTCAGCCCCTCTCGGGTGTCATCGAGGCTGATGAAACCTTTATAAATGAATCGTTTAAGGGCAAGCGGAGACTGCACCGAGACGCCCGGAAGCGTGGGGGCGGCAAAGTCCCTAAAACACCGATTCTTATCGCCCTTAACCGTGAAGGGTCGGTCATTCATGAGGTCGTTGACTCTAATACCAAAGAAAACATCTGCCGGTTTCTTAAAACCAGAATTGCTGATGGCTCAGTGCTCTGTACTGACGGCAACAAGTCCTATATCGAGGTTGTTAATGGCCGCAACATCGATCACAAACGCATTGTTGGATTGGATAAGGTCAGGGTCGTTGAGAATATCTATCACATCCAAACGCTCAATAATTACATGATGCACTGGAAGGAATGGATGGTGCGATTCAGGGGGGTGGGCCGAGAGTATTTGCCCCACTATCTCAGCTGGTTCCGGTATATGAAACAGAATGAAAAGTCAGCTAGGGGTCTGCTGCTCGTTGCTATGACCAACACCTAAATGCAACACAGCCATTTTTATTCAGTATAAAAGGGTGGTTTAAGACTGCAACAGGCAAGTTACATTATCTGTGGTACAAAACATTTTTATACCGAGTAACTTAGCTTCACGCGACCGTGCAACCACGCAGCCGTCGTTGTTGGACAGCACCACAACCGGTGTATCTTTTAAATCAGGACGAAACAGCTTCTCACAACTGGCGTAAAAATTGTTGCAGTCCACCAAGGCAAATACAGGCATGGGATAGTCACGACTTACGGTGCATGTTTCGCACCACACTGATGACCACGCCAAATATCTCTAACTCTGTCCCTTCAGGAATATGGATGGGCTCATACGCTTGGTTTCTTGGGATCAGCTTGACGCACGGCCTGAGTTGAAGCTCCTTTACCGTGAGTTCACCATGGATACCCGCGATGACAATGTCACCGTGTTCGGCTTGGACAGAGCGATCAACCACCAAAATATCATCTGGGTGAATCCCGGCATCAATCATTGAATCACCTTCAACACGCACAAAGAAGGTTGCAGCCGGTCGCTTGATGCACAGCTCGTTAAGGTCGAGCGTTTGCTCAACATAATCCTGCGCTGGGGAGGGAAAACCAGCAGAAACACGTTCCATGAACAATGGAATACGAAGGCGCTTGGCTTTGATGAAGGCAAGTGCGCCGCTACGGCCTATCAGCGAGACACTCATGACGAACCTCGAAAAATCATAATTAATACTGTTTGTTTATACAGTATCTAATGCTATGCTGATTTCTACAAGTAAAATTGTAGGTAAAACTGTAGTTGTTCGAGTAAGACGCTGTGTTGTAGGTGATTTCTTTTTTGTGTTGAAAAACTAGATGTGGGGATAGCTCGCCCTCGTCAAAGCCTGCAAGGCTTGGACAATACTGCTTCTGCCTACTGCTCTTGTTTCTGTTACTGATCCTGTTACTGCTACTGGTTAACGCATGGGTCAAGTAACCGTCAGGCAAGGCTTGTTGAACCCTTTGCAAAGGGTTTAAAAACAGTTAGTAAAATTCTGCTTCGTATTGAATTTACTGGCTTAAAGCGAAGTCAGGAGCACCATTAAAATGCTCAGTCGAACTCAGTTCAAGCCTTTTGCAACCGTTTGAAAAGGGGTTGGCTAAGCCATACGTAAAGGGTATCGGTAAGGGTTACCAAAACGGTTTAGCTAAGACTTTCTGAAAGGCTTAGCCAAAGCCTTCATACATGGGTTCACCCAGTAGAAAGATTAAAAAACGCTGAGGTATCCAAGGTGCATTTTGTACAACCAGTGGCACAGTGAAATAACCCAAAGCGAACAACAGAATTGAAGAGGAACCATCAATGACAAGAGCCCCTGCACCATTTCCGCTAGAGCGCCTCGCGGATATCCCAGAAAGACCAGAAGATTTTAGATTGCTGGAGCGCATTCCATTAACGCGTGAACCGCAGTCCTGGCCACTTGAACTATCTCCTGTGGTCGGTGATGAACAGCCAATGGTGCTGCTCGATACAGAGACAACTGGACTGTCTGCCGATGACGAGTCCATTATTGAGCTTGGTATGGTTAAGGTGCTTTACAGTCCCTCGGCTAAGCGGATTGTGTCGATTGTTGATGTGATCAGTTTGTATGAAGATCCCGGCAATCCAATCCCCGAGCTGATTACAGAGTTAACCGGTATTACCGATGACATGGTGCGAGGCCAGCGCATTGATGATTCACTGGTAGCGAGTTGGTTATCCGATGATCCGCTGGTGGTTGCACACAATGCACAGTTTGATCGTCCTTTCTTTGAAAAGCGGTTTGCTGCATTAGGCCATCTATCTTGGGCATGTTCAGCCAGTGGCATAGATTGGAAGGCACTGGGCTTTGAAAGTCGGAAACTTGAGTACCTGCTGCTTCGCTTAGGTTGGTTCTATGAAGGACACCGAGCTGCAACCGATTGTTTGGCGATGGCCTGGTTGTTCCATTTGTTGCCCGAGTCCGTTGCAAACTTGTTGTCTGAAGCAGACAGGCGAACTGTGTTAGTTCGTGCGTTTGGTGCGCCGTTTGACGTAAAGGACTATTTAAAAGAACGTGGTTACCGCTGGCATGACGGTGTTAAAGGTGCCAACAAACATTGGTGGCGCGAAATCAGCGAAGACGAGTTGCCGCAGGAACAAACTTATCTGGATGATTTGTATCATCGTGGCTCAGAACATGCCCACTATGACTACAAAGATGCCCGCAATCGATTTAAAGCTTTGTAACTCTCTACAAGGCAAGCCTTGCATATTTGAAAACCTCTGGAAAATGGAAAGTGAACTCATGGTTTAATCAACAAGAGGAATCTTTCCATGTACCAAGACACCTACATTGAATACTGGGGCGAAATCTTCGTCTCTGCCCGCATCATTGAATTTGGCATCACGTTCGAGCGCTTTCTTAAAGATCCCTGGAAGCATTTGATGTCCTGTGGCCAAGAGTCTGCCCCAGACGCGATTGCTGAAGGGATGCTGCCATTGCTACCAGCTCAGGCAGAAGTTGCCAGGCGCATTCGGGAGAGTGAGCAACGAGCCCTGATGTCCACAGACTCAGAAAAAGAAAAGTCTCAAAGCAGTAACATCGTGGTGTCACTGGTTCGGGTAGCGCATTGATCATGACTATCAGCAATGGCATAAAACAATGTCTTTACGCCCATATCTGAGCGGCAATTGCAATCCAGATCAAAAAGTTGCCGCTTAGTCTTCCCTACAAAATAATTTGTGATAGGATGATACCTAATAAAATTAATTAGGTTGAAGCCTATTCAGTGTTTTATGGCCATCTGTCCAGCTTCAACCAGTAGAGATTGATTAGTCATTGCGGATAAAGAGCAGCTTTGTGCCATGCCGTTCAATGTGATTAAGCGATGCCTGACCGTATTTTATAAACAGAGTTTTAAGAATCTGGTTGAATTGGATAAACAAGACGCATGACAAATGATGGTCTGAAACAAACAGTAGTGGCGAAGCCAGATAGGCTTTCGCAGATAGCGCAGTTGCCACAAGCAACCCGGGATCGCATTGCCCACATCGATTTCACCTTATTGTTTAAGGGAGAAGCGGTACGGGCAGATTTAGTCGATCGCTTCAGCATAGCGGCCGCACAAGCAACGAAAGACTTCACCATGTACCGAGAGCTTGCACCAGGCAACATTGAGTATGACCAAAAGCTCAAGTTGCATAAGCGTGGTGAAGCATTTGAACCCTTGTTCGACTATGACGTTGTGAGAACGCTGGCGACGATTAGCCAAGGGTACGGTGATGGCTTTACTGGAAAGGTAAAACCGCCTCTGGCGTGTGAAGCGCCTTATCACCTTAACAAGCCGAGTTTATCGATAGTAGCGAAAGTCACCGAAGCCATACACAAAGGCAAAGCCTTGAGTATCACCTATGTGTCGTTATCGAGCGGTGAAACCACGCGTGAAATTGTACCGCATACGCTGGTGGACAATGGCCTGCGTTGGCATGTTCGTGGTTTTGACCGCAAGCATGGTGAGTTCCGTGACTTTGTGCTGACCCGAATTAAAGCAGCGGTCGTGCTTGAGGATTCCACTTTGTCTGAAACGGAGCTCGAAAGCCAGGACAGGCAATGGAACCGATTTGTGGAGCTTGAGTTAGTACCACACCCACGCATAGAGCACAGCGAAGCGATAGAGCTGGACTATGGCATGACGGAGGGCGTGATGAAGGTTGAAATCAGAGCAGCAACTGCGGGGTACATGCTTCGGCTTTGGAATGTCGATTGCTCCAAAGAGGCTCAGTTAAAAACACCCGAATTCCATTTATGGCTAAAAAATTATCAAACTTTATACGGTGTCGGTAACCTTGCGATTGCGCCTGGTTTCGATATGGTCACAGAATAGGAAATAACATGAACAAGCAACAATTAGCCGCAAAAATCTGGGAATCAGCAAACCAGATGCGCTCAAAAATCGAAGCTAACGAATACAAAGACTACATCTTAGGTTTCATTTTTTACAAGTACCTGAGCGACCAATTAGTTCAGTTTGTCACCAAAGAGGGCATGACACCTGAAGACATTAAAGCCCTAAACGAAGAAGACGCGGACACGGTCAAGTACATTCAAGACAATCTAGGCTATTTCATCGCTTATGATAACTTATTTTCAACATGGATTGCTCCAGAGTCCGACTTTGACGAGTCTAACGTGCGCGATGCGCTATCCGCCTTTAGCCGTTTGATTTCTCCTACCTACAAAAAATTGTTTGAAGGTATTTTCACCACCCTCGAAACGGGTCTTAGCAAACTGGGTGAAAGCGCGGGTAAACGTACTAAAGCCATTAGTGACTTACTTCATTTAATCAAAAGTATCCCAATGAACGGTAAGCAAGGCTATGACGTACTGGGTTACATCTATGAATACCTGATTGAGAAATTTGCCGCCAATGCCGGTAAAAAAGCCGGTGAGTTCTATACGCCGCATGAAGTCTCGGTACTGATGTCGCACATCATCGCCCACGAATTAAAACACAAAGACACCATCGAGATTTACGACCCAACGTCGGGCTCGGGTTCGTTACTGATCAATATTGGTGAAGCGGTCGAAAAATACGCCAAAAGCAAAGACAGCATTACCTATTATGCTCAAGAGTTGAAAGCCAATACGTATAACTTGACTCGTATGAACCTGATCATGCGCGGCATTAAAGCCAGCAATATCAAAACCCGTAACGGTGATACTTTAGAAGACGATTGGCCATACTTTGATGAAAACGATCCGCAAGGTACTTATCATGCCCTATATGTGGATGCGGTCGTCTCTAACCCGCCTTACTCACAAGCGTGGGACCCAAGTTTTAAAGACAGCGATCCACGTTATTCGCGTTTTGGCTTAGCGCCCAAAACCAAAGCCGATTTTGCCTTTTTGCTGCACGACCTTTACCACCTAAAACCCGATGGCATTATGACCATTGTATTGCCCCATGGGGTGTTGTTCCGTGGCGGTGAAGAAGGCGAAATTCGTAAGCAATTGATCGAGCAAAACCACATTGATGCCATTATCGGCTTACCTTCTAATATCTTTTTTGGTACTGGTATTCCTACCGTTATTTTGGTGCTCAAGCAGAAGCGTGAAAACAATGACGTATTGATTGTGGATGCCTCCAAGCACTTTGTTAAAGAAGGCAAAAACAATAAACTGCAAGCCAGTGATATCAAGCGCATTGTTGATTCCGTAATCAATCGCGAAAGCATCGAAAAATTCTCGCAAGTAGTCAGCAAATAAACCCTGCGCGACAACGGCTACAACT
Source organism: uncultured Ketobacter sp. (assembly GCA_964016105.1). Taxonomy (GTDB): domain Bacteria; phylum Pseudomonadota; class Gammaproteobacteria; order Pseudomonadales; family Ketobacteraceae; genus Ketobacter. The sequence continues at coordinate 18,798 of CAXHEX010000036.1, read as the reverse complement.
TAAACATACCGCGTTATATCGACTCGTCACCGGCCGCTGAAAGCTGGGATCTACACGCCACTATGCTCGGCGGCATCCCAAATAGCGAAATTGCGCAGTTACACCAATATTGGCAAGCATTCCCGCAATTGCATAATGCGCTGTTTGTGGCCAAGTCTGCCGCCTACAGTGAATTAGCCATTGCCAAACAAGACGTTAATGCAACCATTACCCAGCACTCACAAGTGGTAGAGTTTGTCACTGCCTACAACCAGGCGTTTGATGGAACCAATGGCAACAGCAGCTTTGATGACTATTTAAACAATACCCTAATTCAAGGCTGGCAAGCCGTTAACCGTAACCAGCAAGAGCCTGAATTAAGCACCGAGCTTTTCACACGCTTAGCGCCCATTGCACTCATAGACAAATACCAGGCCTATCAATATTTGAACAACCAATGGCAATTGATTAGTGCTGATTTAGAAATGATGCAAACTGAAGGATTCGCCGCCACGAAACTAGTTGATCCCAATATTGTGGTTAAAAAGGTTAAGGGCAAAGACACCGAAGTACAAGACGGCTGGAAAGGCCACATCATGCCCTTTGATTTAGTACAACAAACCTACTTGAGCGATGACCTAGCGGCTCTGGCAAAACAAGAAAACCGCCTTGTCGAAATCGCCAGCACGCTTGAGGAAATACTCGAATCGTTAAGCGAAGAAGACAAAGAACAAGACACCGTAAAAGAAAGCAAAGACGGCTTTGCCAATGCCGAAGTGGCCAAGGCGGCCAAAGCCTTCTTGAAAGAACAGAAAGACAGCAGAGTTAAATTTGAAAAGGAAAGCTACGAAGCCAAGATAATTGCGGCCAATAAACTCATTGATGAAGACAAAGCCCTTAAAAAAGCAGTCAAAGAAGCTCAAATCGCCCTGCACTTAAAAACGAAAACCACCATCGAAGAGTTAACCGACGAGCAAGTCAATGAATTGCTGAACTTAAAATGGATAGCGCCATTAAGTCTTGAACTCGCCGCCATGCCAAGCGCCGTGATTACTCAGCTCACCAGCAAAGTACAAGCCCTTGCCGATAAATACTCGGTGACCTATTCGCAAGTCGCGAATGAGATTAAAACCACCGAACAAGAACTGGCAGACATGATGGGGGAACTCACTGGTAATGAATTTGATCTGCAAGGCTTAGCTGAACTTACTAGCTTATTAAAGGGCGCTTAAGATGACCATTCAGACGAAGGCACCAGACATTCGCTTCGAGAACTTTAGTGGTGATTGGCAAGATAAAGGAATTGGAAGTATTTTAGCTGAGACAAGACGCCCAGTTGAGCTGCTCGATAACGAATTATATCAATTGGTGACCGTGAAGCGTCGCAACGAAGGTGTTGTGGCTAGAGCTTCACTGAAAGGAAAAGATATATTAGTAAAAAACTATTTTGGGATTAAATCTGGTGATTACTTAATTTCAAAGCGGCAGGTTGTTCATGGTGCCAATGGGATTGTACCAGAGAGTTTAGACAATGCTGTTGTATCTAATGAGTATCTTGTCGTAACAGATAGTGATGAAATAACTGCCAAATTTTGGACTGTGATTTCAAAGCGACATCAGATGCACAAGCTTTTTTTTATTAGCTCCTATGGCGTCGATATTGAAAAGTTAGTATTCGATGTTACGGACTGGAAAAGTAGAGTCATTACAATCCCAGATGTAACCGAACAAAGCGCTATAACTGATTACTTCCGGCAGCTAGATAGTCTAATCAACCAACACCAACAAAAGCATGACAAGCTTAGCAACATCAAAAATGCCATGCTGGAAAAAATGTTTCCTAAGCAAGGCAAAACGATCCCTGAAATCCGCTTTAAAGGGTTTAGTGGGGAGTGGATGGAAGTTCAATTTAAGAGCATTGCTGGAGTAAGGAGAGGACTTACTTACAAGCCAGATGATATCGCTGAAAATGGAATTATTGTTTTGCGTTCATCAAATATTAATGTTGACAGATTCGAATTAAGAAAAGATGACGTCCAAGTCAATAAAAATGCAGTGAATATTAACCGTGTTAAAAATGGCGACATACTAATAACATCAGCAAATGGCTCAAGCAATTTAGTTGGAAAACATGTTGTAGTGTGCGGGTTAACTGTAGATGCAGTGCATGGTGGCTTTATGTTGCTAGCCGAAACAGATGTACCTCATTTCTTAAATGCTTCAATGAATACATATTGGTACGATCGGTTTCGTTCTATGAATGTATCCGGTGGAAACGGAGCTATTGGAAACATTAAAGGAAGTGCTTTAGAGGAAGAATATCTTTATATTCCTAAGAAGGAAGAGCAGATCGCCATCGGCAACTACTTCCAAAAACTTGATGCGTTGATCAACCAACACCAACAACAGATCATCAAACTTAATAACATCAAGCAAGCCTGCTTGAGCAAAATGTTTGTTTAGCAGGGAGCACAACCATGACCACCTTTAAAACCGAAGCACAATTTGAGCAGGCCTTTATCGAAGTGCTTACCCACAAGGGCTGGGAAAGCGAGATACTTAAAAACAAAACCGAAGCGGATTTACTGCAAAACTGGGCGAACATTTTATTTGAGAACAATCGCCAGCAAGACCGCTTAAACGATGTGCCACTGACGGCAACGGAAATGCAGCAGATTATTGAGCAGATCAAAGAGTTAAAAACACCGCTTAAGCTGAATGGCTTAATCAACGGCAAAACCGTGGCCATTAAGCGCGATAACCCCGCCGATGCCTTGCATCTTGGCAAAGAAGTCAGCCTAAAAATCTATGACCGCCAAGAAATTGCTGCTGGTCAAAGCCGTTACCAAATCGTCCAGCAGCCGAAATTTGAACGCGGCAGCCCACTGCGTAATGACAGACGTGGTGATGTGTTGTTACTGATTAACGGTATGCCGGTCATTCATGTTGAACTTAAACGCAGTGGCGTACCAGTTAGCCAAGCGGTTAACCAAATCGAAAAGTATTCCAAAGAAGGTATTTTTAGTGGGCTGTTTTCACTCATTCAAGTGTTTGTCGCCATGGAGCCTAATGAGGCCAAATACTTTGCTAACCCAGGGCTAGATGGCAAGTTTAACCCAGATTACCAATTCAATTGGGCCGATTTTAACAACGAGCCCATGAACCATTGGAAAGATATTGCCTCGACACTGTTATCCATTCCCATGGCGCACCAGTTGATTGGCTTTTACACCGTTGCCGATGATACCGATGGTGTGCTTAAAGTGATGCGCAGTTATCAGTATTACGCCGCCAATGCGATATCGGATAAGGTAGCCAAAACCAACTGGCAACAACTGGGCAGTGCCAATAATAAAGACAGGCTAGGTGGATATGTTTGGCATACTACAGGTTCGGGCAAAACCATGACCAGCTTTAAATCAGCACAGCTCATTGCCCAATCAAAAGATGCCGATAAAGTCATTTTTTTGATGGATCGCATCGAGTTGGGCACCCAGTCGCTGGCGGAATACCGTAATTTTGCAGGCGATGGTGAAGATGTACAAGCGACCGAAAATACTCATGTATTGGTAACTAAGCTAAAAAGCACGTCCCCAGCCGATACTCTAATTGTTAGCTCTATTCAAAAAATGAGTAATATTTTTGAAGAAGTGGATGATGAAGGCACTGCAACAAACTCGGCAGATATTGAAAAAATCCGCGCTAAACGCTTGGTATTTATTATTGACGAGGCGCACCGTTCAACGTTTGGCGACATGCTGATCATTATTAAACGCACCTTTCCCCGCGCCTTGTTTTTTGGTTTTACTGGCACTCCGATCCAAGAAGAAAATGAAAAAAACGGCAATACTACCAGTACCGTATTTGGCAATGAGTTGCACCGCTACAGCATAGCCGATGGTATTCGCGATGGTAACGTACTCGGCTTTGATCCCTATAAAGTGCCTACTTTTAGGGACGGTGACTTAAGGCAGGCTGTCGCCCTAGAGCAAGCTAAGGCGGGATCTGTAGCGGAAGCAATGGATAATCCTGCCAAAAAGAAAAAATTTAATTATTTTATGAATGAAGTGCCTATGGCTGGCTACAAAGACGCTACAGGTAAATACTTCAAAGGTATTGAAGATTACGTACCTAAAAGTCAGTACCTAAGTGAGACTCACCAAGCCAAAGTGGTAGAAGATATTCTGCACAAATGGGATGTGCTAAGCCAAGGCAATAAGTTTCATGCGATTTTGGCTACTAACAGTATTGCTGAAGCCATTGATTATTACCGTCTGCTAAAGGCTGCTAAGCCTGATTTAAAAGTATCAGCACTGTTTGATCCTAACATTGATAATGACGGCAGTGGCGACCGAGGGCCAACATTTAAAGGTGATGGCTTGGATGAGATTATGCGTGACTATAATGCGCGTTATGGCCACGATTTTGATTTTGCCCGCCATGCAGCATTTAAGAAAGATCTAGCCGCACGCCTTGCTCACAAAAAACCTTATGAGCGTATTCATACCGATCCTACAAAACAGTTGGATTTATTGATTGTTGTAGACCAAATGCTCACCGGTTTTGACTCCAAGTGGCTGAATGTCTTGTATTTAGATAAGGTAATTAAATACCAAAACATCATCCAAGCCTTCTCTCGTACCAATCGATTGTTTGGCCCCGATAAGCCTCATGGTGTTATCCGTTACTATCGTTACCCGCATACGATGGAGCAACATATTAACGATGCGGTAAAACTATACTCTGGCGACAGACCCATTGGGTTATTTGTTGATAGGCTAGAAAGTAACTTAGAAGCAATGAATGAACTATTCGGTGATATTACCGAGTTGTTCATTAGTGCCGGTGTGACAAATTTTGAAAAACTGCCAGAAGATGTTGAGGCGTGCGCAAAGTTTGCTGAACTATTTAAAGTATTTAACCAGCATCTAGAAGCCGCGAAGGTACAAGGTTTACATTGGGAGCAGTCGGTTTATACATTCACGACGGACGCTTCAACAGGCGAAAATGGCACTGAACATGAGGTTACTCTCGCCATTAATGAACAAACCTACCTGATCCTTGCGCTGCGTTATAAAGAGCTCGCATCAAAAGGTGATGGTGGTGGTGCGGGTGGCGGCGATGTGCCTTTTGATATTAGTGGCTATTTGACGGAAATTGATACTGGAAAGATTGATTCTGACTATATGAATAGTCGTTTTGATAAATATTTAAAAGAGCTAAATCAGCATAACGATCAAGCCAGCATTGAACTTACGCTTAACGAACTGCACAAGTCATTTTCTTCACTGACGCAAGCTGAACAAAAATACGCCAAGCTTTTCTTACATGATTTACAGCGTGGCGATGCAAAGTTAATAGAAGGCCATACTTTCAGAGATTACATCAACACCTACAAAGACAATGCTGAAAATGCCCAGATTAATACCATTGTTAATGCGCTAGGTTTAGATAAAAGTCTGCTTGTAAGATTATTGGCCGATAGTGTTAATGAGAAAAATCTTAACAATTTTGGTCGCTTTGATGCGCTTAAAGACACCGTTGATAAGTCAAAAGCCAAAGTCTATTTTGAAAAACTAGATGGCCTAAGCATTCCACCCTTTAAGCTCAATATTCGCATCGATCAGTTTTTAAAGCAGTTTATTTTTGCTCAGGCTGATGATCTCTTGAATGATGTAGTAGATATGCTTGATGGAGTAATGGAAGAGACATGAGTAGCCAATCTCATTCGCTTTGTACTGTTAACTTGGTTGAGTCAGCTATCTCAGTGAGAAAGTGGTCGCTGTTTTTACGAAAAAGTTGCCAGGAGGAAAATAATGGTCACATTTGATCAGCTTATGCTCCCGCTAATAAAGGCATTAGTTAACCTTGGAGGCTCAGGCAGTATCGACGAGATATACGAAGAAGTTGTCGAGCTTGAGAAGTTTGATGAGGGTACTTTGGCTGTTCTGCACAACCCTGAAAAAAGTAGCCAAACTGAAGTTGGATATCGATTAGCATGGGCTAGAACCTACCTGAAGAAAGCTGGATACCTTGAAAATTCATCTCGTGGCGTGTGGGCACTTACAGATAAAGCCAGACAGGAACCGGAAATTGATAGCAGAGAAATTGTCAACTTTGTTAGAGCTCTGGACCGCAAGCCTGAACAGGCTAATGCTACGACATCTACTCCAGAACTGTCGTCCGATGACTCCCCAGAAGAGGCTATGCTTTGGCGTGAAAAACTGCATCATGTGCTAATTGAAGAAATGAGCCCGGATGCGTTTGAGCGACTAACACAGAGGTTGTTGAGAGAATCAGGTTTTATCCATGTTGAAGTGACTGGCCGCACGGGTGATGGTGGTATCGATGGCAAAGGAATTGCCCGAATCAACGGTTTGATGAGCTTTCATATCGCTTTTCAGTGTAAAAAGTACAAAGGTTCCGTTGGGGCTCCCGAGATCCGTGATTTTAGGGGCGCAACCGTTGGTAGAGCTGATCGTGGGATGTTTATCACTACAGGTAGCTTTACAAAAGCTGCCATTGAAGAAGCCAACCGTGATGGCGTTGCTCCGATTGACTTGGTCGATGGTGATCAGTTAGCCGATAAACTTAAGGAACTTAGTTTAGGCGTTAAAACAGAGTTGGTTGAAAAAGTAACAGTTGATCCTAGCTGGTTTTTAGGCCTTTAACTGTTAATAAGCACCAAGAGAACTCCAAAATGCATTTTCAAGTTCTTGAATATATGCGATTAAATACGGCCACTAACATAACGGGAAGTTAGAATGAATCCTGAAAAATACAGTAGAAGTATAAGCTTGCTTTGCCCGACTTGTGGTTGTTCGGACTTTTCCTACGAAGACGGTTGCGATGAAACAATACAAGTAATGACTTGTGCATCTTGTGGCCGAGAGTTCAATAAAGATGAGCTTATTCAAGAGAATAGCGAAAATATTGATGAGCACCTTTCTGAAATCAAGGAAGAAGTTTTAAAAGACGTTCAAGACGAACTACGTAAATCTTTGAAAAAGGCTTTTTCTGGTAGCAAGAATATAAGGATTAGGTAATGCCAGTAACTATTGATGCAGGTGATGTGATAGCCGGATTAGCTTTCCTTTTATCTGGCTACGCAACATGGCAAACGGTCAGCTTTAATAAGAGGCAGAAGTCACTTGTCGAAAGCCAAGAAAAGCTAAACACCATTCTCTTGGAAAAAGAAAATGAAGATGCTCTGAAAGGAAAGCAAGCTGACCTTGGTGCATCAATTATAAAACTTGGCAGCAGTAAGTATCGGCTTAAGGTTTGGAATAAAGGAGCTGCTACTGCAAGAAACGTCAGAATTGAGTTCCCTGAAGGTAACGATTTAGTTATTGAATCAGAAGTGACTGACAAATTTCCGATGGAAAGCCTCGAAAAGTATCAAGCTGTTGAGCTAATAGCTGCTGTTCATATGCAAACGAAACGAAAGCATGTTGTTCGGCTAGTTTGGGAAGAGAGACTGTAGATAAATCTGTGTAACTGCTTATCATCAATGTCAGAGATGGCAAGGATAAGCAGTTATGAACAAAGACACCCTAGAAACCCTGGCTCGCGAAGCGGCCAAAGGCATCAAAACCGAACAAGACCTCAACGAGTTTCGTCAGATGCTCACCAAGGTTACCGTCGAGCGCGCCCTTAACGCTGAGCTAGACGAACACCTTGGCTACGATAAGCATCAGCCATCAGATAACCCCAACAGTCGCAATGGTAGCACCCGCAAAACTCTGCGAACCGAAGATGGTCAGTTTGAAATAGACACACCTCGTGACCGTGACGGCAGTTTTGATCCCAAGTTGGTGAAAAAAGGACAAACCCGTTTTACCTCTATGGACGACAAAATCCTGTTCCTGTATGCCCAAGGTATGACTACACGGGAGATTGTCAAAACCTTTAAGGAACTATACGGCGCAGACGCCTCACCCAGCTTAATTTCCAAAGTCACCGATGCGGTCATTGATGAGGTGACTGAATGGCAGTCTCGGCCATTAGACCCGATTTACCCCATTGTTTACTTGGACTGTATCGTACTGAAAATCCGGCAAGACAAGCAGGTTATCAATAAATCAATTTACCTTGCCCTGGGCGTCAACATGGAAGGCCATAAAGAACTACTGGGCATGTGGCTGTCTGAAAACGAAGGCGCGAAATTCTGGCTGAATGTTTTAACGGAACTGCAAAACCGAGGCGTAAAAGACATTCTGATTGCCTGTGTGGATGGTTTAAAAGGCTTCCCTGATGCCATCAACACCGCGTTCCCAGAAACCCAAATACAGCTTTGCATCGTTCATATGGTGCGGAATTCAGTGAAATATGTGCCCTGGAAGGACTATAAGCCCGTCACAGCGGATTTAAAACGCATTTACCAGGCCACCACAGAGGAGCAAGCCTTACTCGCCCTCACCGAGTTCTCAGATAAATGGGACGACAAATACCCTCAGATCAGCCGATCATGGCAAACGCATTGGGAAAACCTCAATACCTTGTTTGCTTACCCGGAAGATATACGTAAAGCCATCTACACCACCAACGCCATTGAATCACTGAACAGCGTCATCCGGAAGGCTACGAAAAAGCGCAAGGTGTTTCCAACGGAGGACTCTGCGAAGAAGGTGGTGTATCTCGCCATACGCCAAGCCTCGGAAAAATGGACAATGCCCATTAGAAATTGGAAAACGGCCTTAAACCGATTTATGATTCTGTTCGAAGACCGTTTGAGAGATTATATTTAACCCTGCAGTTACACAGAATTATTTACAGGGTCTGGGAAGATGATGCCCAGTCTTACAATGAAAAGCTGTCTTACCCCACACTGTAACTCTCGGTTTTCTCACTAGAACGAAAACAACTACAGATAAATGCATATTTCTTTCGGCTATCTAACATCTTCAGTTGCTAAAGAACCTTCACACTATCGTGTCGGAGGTTCACTATGTTCAAAAACCTATTTTTTCAAACCAAAGCACTACCAGAGCTTTCATCGCAACTGGATGCAGACATTCCACGCTATCCGCCATTCCTGAAGGGGTTGCCAGCAGCGTCCCCCGAGGATTTGCAGTCCACACAAGACGAGCTAATTGCCAAACTGCGCCAGGTACTTGGCTTTAACCTGCGTGATTTTCAAAGGCTAATTCAGCCCTGCATTGATCATCTGGCTGCTTATGTTCATTTGTTGCCAGCTTCTGAGCATCATCATCACAGTGGCGCTGGTGGTTTATTACGTCATTCGTTGGAAGTTGCTTTCTGGGCGGCACAAGCTGCTGAAGGGATCATCTTTGTTGCCAGTGGCACACCGGTTGAGAAAAAAGAGCTAGAGCCAAGGTGGCGTGTTGCAGCGGCTCTTGGCGGTTTGTTCCATGATATTGGTAAGCCCGTTTCAGACTTGTCCATCACGGATGAAGATGGACGCTATCAATGGAACCCTTTTTTAGAAACCTTATCCCAGTGGACCAGTAACAACAGCATTGAACGCTATTTCATTCGCTGGCGCGACGGACGGTGCAAGCGGCACGAGCAATTTTCAATTTTGGTATTAAACCGGGTGATGACACCTGAGTTGCTCGCCTGGTTAACCCAGCCGGGCCCTGAAATTTTGCAAGCCATGTTGGAAGCGATTGGCAATACTGATCCAGAGCATGTCCTGTCTAAATTGGTTATTGAAGCTGACCAAACCAGTGTCCAGCGAGATCTGAAAGCGCAACGAATTTCCGTTGACGACAATGCCCTTGGTGTCCCAGTTGAACGCTATCTACTTGATGCCATGAGGCGATTACTTGCCAGTTCGCAATGGCTGGTTAATCAGCGAGATGCCAGAGTCTGGGTACGAAAATCGAATCAATCAACCCATCTTTACCTGGTTTGGAAAAGCGCGGCTAAAGACATCATTGAGCTATTGGCCAAAGACAAGATACCTGGCATCCCAAGAGATCCCGATACCCTTGCGGACATCCTCATTGAGCGAGGATTGGCCACTAAATCCGGCTCGAATGAGCGATATGAAAGCCTTGCTCCTGAAGTGCTGATAAAAGACGACAAGCCAATCTGGCTACCCATGCTGCATATATCTGAGGCCGATTTATTGTTCAGCTCGAATGTACCAAGTAGCGTGAGACTGTTTAGTAAATCTGAGTGGGAAGCAACACAGCAAATACAAGCAGAGCCTCAGAGTCGTTCCAGAGAGCAGCCAGGCTTGTCTGAAGCGTCATCATCAATCGAACATAGCAATTCGGCTAAGTCGCCATCGACAAAACCGTCCGAACAAGATGATGAACTTCGTCATGCCAGTGATGTTAGTACCCCCCAGGCAACTGAAAATGCCCCAGGTGATGAATGCGAAAAGCCTAACAATTCATATGACGGCGCTATCTCAAATAACGTAAACCAGCAAGATGCAGAGGCATTGAATCTCCCTGAATCTTTGGCGTGGTTCCCAGAGGCCAGCAGTGCGTTGATTATGGTTGGTGAACAGCTTCTGATCCGCTATCCCGATGCCGTAAGACCTTGGTGTGCACCCCGAAAACTGCTTGCTGAACTCAGTCGGTTAGATTGGCTTGAACTAGATCCGGCAAACCCGACGCGTAAAGCCAGAACTGTGACTACAAATGATGGAGTTCAGGAGCAAGGGTTACTGCTGAAGGTATCGATTTCTAAAGGGCTAACTGCACTGATAGACCTTTCCAAACAAGACGCAGAATCAGTGACAGCAATTCAGAACAAAGAGGCTTCACAGCGTCCGAGTCGAATTAATATAACCAATGCCCAAGCAAAAGAGCCCGCCACAAGAGCGGAGCGTAAGCAAAAGCCGATTGCGGCCAATGCGAACTCAAGTACAGACCCCAAACACGCGCAGCGGCAACAGATGGTTAGTTTTGTGAAAGATTTGCCCATCTTACTGACCGATGGCGATTACCCAGACGTGGATCATAGTGCCGATGGTATTCGCGTCACGATTCAAACCTTACGCCAAGTCGCCAATGAGCATGGCATTCCAGCCGGACAACTGCTTCGGGGGATCTCGGCCAGTGACGAATGCCAGTTTGATGAGGGGGAAACGGTTCTGTTTACCGCTCACGCTAAACCTTAATCCATTTGAATTTAAGCGATTGCAAACGGTTATTTTGCGGAGCATGAATGAAAGAAAACGCATACGAGATGCCCTGGCGCACGAACTATGAAGCCATGGCAGCAGCAGGTTGGCTGGTTGGGGCCACTGGGGCAATAGCCTCAGAAATGCTGACTGAGCTACCACCTGAGCCATTTTGGTGGATGACAGGGATTTCCTCGGGCATGGCGTTGTACCGCCTGCCCGAGGCTTACCGTCTTCATAAGTTACAGAAGGGACTAAAAGGGAAATCTTTGGCATTTATGGAGCTGGCGCATTTGCAAAAAGTGATGGCAAAACATCCTGATGAATTGTGGTTAGGTTATGGCTTTGAGTGGGACCAACGTCATGCTCAACGCGCTTATGAAATCTTAAAGCGGGATAAGCAAACCTTGCTTAATAAGGGCCATGGCAAGCAAATGGGCTCGACCTGGATTCATGGTGTCGAGCCCAAAGAAGAAGATGTGTACCAGCCAGTTGGTCACACTGAGGGGCATACCTTAATTGTCGGTACGACCGGTGCCGGAAAAACCCGTTGCTTTGATGCGATGATCACTCAGGCCATTTTGCGCAATGAAGCCGTGATTATTATTGACCCCAAGGGAGACAAAGAACTTAAGGATAATGCACAGCGAGCCTGTATTGCCGCCGGTAGTCCTGAGCGCTTTGTGTATTTTCATCCGGGTTTTCCAGAGCATTCAGTACGTCTTAATCCCCTGAGAAACTTTAACCGGGGCACTGAAATTGCCAGCCGTATTGCGGCACTAATCCCATCCGAAACCGGGGCTGATCCATTTAAAGCCTTTGGCCAAATGGCACTGAATAACATCGTTCAAGGTCTGCTGCTTACTTCACAACGTCCTGATCTGAAAACCCTGAGAAGATTCTTGGAAGGTGGCCCAGAAGGCTTAGTTATAAAAGCCGTCACAGCCTGGGGGGAGCAGGTGTATCCGAACTTTAGTGTGGAGATTAAGCGCTTTACCGAAAAGGCTAATACCTTGGCAAAACAAGCTATGGCGATGCTGCTTTTTTACTATGAACGCATTCAGCCTGTTGTCGCCAATACCGATTTGGAAGGCCTTTTGAGCATGTTTGAGCACGATAGAACCCACTATTCCAAGATGGTGGCCTCATTGATGCCGGTGCTCAATATGCTCACATCAAGTGAATTAGGCCCATTGCTATCACCGATTGCAAACGATGTGGATGACAGCCGGTTAATTACGGATTCTGGCCGTATTATCAACAATGCCCAAGTGGCCTATATCGGGTTGGATTCATTGACCGACGCCATGGTTGGTAGCGCCATTGGTTCGTTGCTTTTATCCGATCTCACCGCTGTGGCCGGTGACCGCTATAACTATGGTGTTGAAAATCGTCCCGTAAATATCTTCATCGATGAGGCTGCTGAAGTCGTCAACGATCCCTTCATTCAACTGCTCAACAAAGGCCGTGGCGCAAAAATGCGTTGTGTGATTGCTACTCAGACCTTTGCTGACTTTGCAGCTCGAACAGGCAGTGAAGCTAAGGCTCGCCAGGTGTTAGGTAACATCAACAACTTGATAGCTCTTCGGGTGATGGATGCCGAAACGCAGCAGTACATTACTGACAATCTGCCTAAGACTCGGTTGCAGTACATCATGCAAACTCAAGGTATGTCGTCAAACTCGGACAGTCCAGCGTTGTTTACCGGCAATCATGGCGAGCGCTTGATGGAGGAAGAAGGCGATATGTTTCCACCGCAGTTATTAGGCCAGCTCCCCAACCTGGAGTACATCGCCAAGCTTTCAGGTGGCCGCGTGATCAAAGGTCGCATTCCTATTTTAACCAGCTCTACACAGGCAGCTTAAGGAGTCTGTATGCATCATTCTGTCTGTCTGAAAATGACAACACTTACCAGTAAAGAAATGCTCGCTCAGTGGCAGCAACATAATCCCCAGTTCAAGGAAACCTTAAGACTACTTGAAACCGACTGGCCTCATGCTTTGGCTTCGGTGTGTTGCTTGGCGGACTACTTAACGGATGCGTTCACGTTAGATGGCCATTCCATCTTTGATTTGTGTCTGTGTAATGGCTTGGGCAGTTATGAAGAAGTCAGTTGTGATGATGACAGTGTACGCCTGTGGCATTTCATTGAGGCGCTTACCTGGACTGCTGCCAGTGCTTTAACGGGGATTCGCCTGCGTGATCCTGACCATTTCGAGTGGGCCGCCGTGGATGGTGTGTATTTCCACACCTGGATTCGTAATCGTCCAAATCGGATGGCGTATTTGGCTGAAGGACGCATCGAGGTGCGTTATGTCAGTGGTCATACGACGACAAAGCGGCTTCAACAAGTGATTAAAGCCCGGATTATGACGCCAACCGTTGCAGCCATGCTGGCGCGAGTAGAAGAGGATGTTTGGCATGAGCAAGCATAAGTCGGTTTGGCTGCTGTGTCTGGCACTGATGCTGGAGATTATTGCCATTGGCGTGTTAGTGCCCGGTGATTGGACTGGCCGGGTCATCAGTAAAGAGAAGCAGATGATCCAAAACCAATTGGGCGCACAAACAAGCTATTGGATTGGTCAAACTAGCCATGGCTGGTATCAATCATGGGTTGTGGATACGCAGATGGAGCAATCTGTGCGTGATTTTCTAATCCCCAATGAAGAGCAGCGACTGCGCTCTAAAGGGATGGAGAACATGGGAGGCTTTTGGTTTGTGTGGGTAGAAGACCGTATTCAGGCATTTTTTGATGTGCTGTACCAAGTGTTCACTCGATTTGCTTTGCTGATGGTCTGGTTGCCCTTTGCGCTTATTCTCATGTTACCGGCGCTGTGGGACGGCTTGATGACCTGGAAGATTAAGAAGACAACCTTTGATTTTTCGAGCCCTATTATTCACCGCTACAGCATGATTATCCTGGGCTCAGGTGTCATTTTGCTGTTTATGGGATTGTTTGCCCCGCTGGCCATTCCTCCAGTGGTGTTACCGTCGATGATCATCGGTTTAGCATTGATGGCGGGATTAGCGTTAAGTCACTTGCAGAAGAAGATATGAGGCCAGTTAGACCTCATCTTGTAGAGCTAAACCTAATGCTCAGCTCACCGCGCGTAGTAATGTTGGCGGCTTTTGTGCGTTTCTTTGCGAAAAAGGAGCCAACATTACGGAGTCCGGTGGAGCTACTTGTGTACGCCCAGCATGGGCATGAACTAATGAGGTGAAAGTCCTCTGTAGGAAGGTCACCATCCTTAGCGATTAATATCGCTATTAGATGATAACTACTAGCGAATGGCAAGGGCAAATCCGTGAGGGTTTGTCTGGAGGAAGCCGCTAGCAAATCTGCGAGCTGATGAACAAGAACATCATATGAGGCGTAGGCTGAAGGTGAGTTGGCACAAGACGACGAAACCATGTGATCTAACGGCCACCGTAAATGATGCAGCAGTGCAGAGAAAGTTCATGGTCTTATCTGGGGAGATCTGCTTAACAAGCGATCGGTAACTCACCAGTGAGGCTCTGGTATACAAGTGCCTTGGCTTTTCAGTTTCATCGACTGGAAAGAGCGAATCAGATGAAAACCGATAGCGTCAACGAAGGCAACTTTGTTGATGATTAAGCAGAAGTCAGCAGACGGCATAGTAGCCAAACGCCCATCGTAATGGTTGGGACACGGTGAAGGCCTGAACACTTAGAACAAAGGAGGAGCCTTATTGAACTTGAATACACGAATGCCGACCGGTAGCGACGTGACTCAGCGTATCGATGAGCAGCCAGCCTTTAGTGCAGATCTACTTGAACTTATTCTACAACCGTCCAATATTTTGACGGCATGGAAACGAGTTCGAGCCAACAAAGGGGCCGCTGGCATCGATGGTATGCCCATTGATGACTTCCCCGATTGGGCGAAACAGGGTAATTGGAAACGCATTGTGACTGAGCTTCGTTCAGGACAATATAAACCCTCACCTGTGAGACGCGTGGAAATTGCTAAGCTTGATGGCGGTAAACGCCAATTAGGTATTCCCACCGTTGTCGATAGGGTTATCCAACAAGGTATCGCTCAAGTGTTGACGCCCATCTTCGATCCAACTTTCTCAGACAACAGCTTTGGGTTTAGGCCTCATCGGAATGGGCAACAAGCGGTAAAACAGGTCAACCACATCATTAAAACGGGACGCCGCTTTGCTGTGGATGTGGATCTGTCCAAGTTCTTTGACCGCGTCGATCACGACTTACTCATGACCTATCTTGGTTATAAAGTGAAGGATAAGCGTCTGCTTAAACTGATCAAACGCTACTTGCGAGCTGGGGTTATCGATAACCAGTTTTATAGTGAGAGTCGAGAAGGTGTTCCCCAAGGCGGCCCATTATCGCCGCTTCTGGCGAACATTATGCTCGACCCTTTGGACAAAGAGCTTGAGAGTCGAGGTCACAAGTTTGCTCGCTACGCGGATGATTTCACCATTTTGGTAAAGTCCCCCCGAGCAGGTGAACGTGTGCTTGGCAGCATTAGCCATTACCTCTCTCACCGACTTAAGTTAGTCGTTAACACAACCAAAAGCCATGTCGTTAAAACCAGTGATAGTAAATTCCTTGGATTCACATTCAAGGGAGGCCGCATTCAATGGCACCCGAAGACTGTTCAGAATTTCAGTAAACGATAGTAATGCCTGGATTAATCAATCTGGTGGCTTTGATGCGCTTTCTGAGAAGAATAAGCAAATAGCCATACAGTCACATGCTGACTGGGTAGAGCGTAATCCAGAAAAGCACACGTTTGATTTGAAAGCATACGTCGAGTATGTGCAGGAAAGAAAAGCTGTGCGGAGTAATGCGTAACAGTATTCAGTAGCTTATCTATATTCCTACTGGATAGAAAAGCCCTTCTTTGAAGGGCTTTTTTTTGGATGGTGCCAAATGGCAGCATAATTCGTTTCATGAAATCCGGTCAGCTCAAAATACTTTTCGGTAGCTGGCTTCATCAACTGTTCAGTGGCTGTTGCCAGGTCCACTCTATTTTCGGAGCGATAACGTTTTATATTCTCAACTTGAAGTGTAAGTAATGGTTCAATATCAGCCCACTCATGTTCTTCAAGCATGGGAACAACCATTTTACAACGCCAACAGTAACATTCCTTCATTCAAAGGGCCGCATTCCAAATTTAATCATTTGATAAGAGCGTGAAGCCTGGAATCGCATAACGCCTCGCTCACTGGCGCAAAAAGTGGAGCTAATATTGTGGTAACGTGGAGCGAAGCGGAACCACAATGTTGGCGTAACTTTTTGCGTCCACGTGCAGCGATTTGTTATGACAGACCTGCAAACTAAACTTCGTCAGTCATACAAAATGCTAGTAGATCGTTGCATCAATTACCTCGGCCTTCCCATCAGAAATATTGATTATCAAATTACCCATAAATTCACCCTCCTGTGTACTACTCAACTGGCGAAAAACAATTCCAAACCCTTCTTTTCGTCGAATGCATGCCAAAGGTTCAGCATGCGGAATTAACGAAGTAAGTATTTCATGCTTTTCACACTGAGATTCAAAACGATCTATGGTTAGAGTTTCTCTCAG
Organism: uncultured Ketobacter sp.; assembly: GCA_964016105.1. GTDB lineage: Bacteria > Pseudomonadota > Gammaproteobacteria > Pseudomonadales > Ketobacteraceae > Ketobacter. Next base: position 2,139 of record CAXHEX010000036.1, on the reverse strand, counting down.
CTTATCTGAGAAGTCCCTACTAAAACCAACGTAGTCAACATTATTAGAACAAATATTCATATTCACCCATATAGGACGCGCTATTTTGAATATTTCTTCATCCGTAAGATTTTTCACACTTCGATCCTTAACAGTCATAACGTCACAAACAGTGGCAGACTTGTTGCGGCTAAATTTGTGTGATAGTGGCGAAGCCATACACAAATTTTGCTGCGACAAGGCTGTCCAAGGGAGCGAAGCGACCGACTGCTTTGTTTTGTTATGATAGGGTTGGCTACGATCATATTAGTAAAAATCCAACTTCTTTGATTTCATGGTTTATTTCTTTAATTTGATAGGTGGCCAAGAACTCTCCAGAGACATCTTTACTTGTCTGCCTCCAGAATACCGATGCCACATCTCCCCTTCGTAGTACACCAAGTATTTCTCTCTGTAGGTTTAATGAAGTCAAGAATTTAGATTCGCTCCATTGCTTTTCTACATTCTTTCTATTTTCTGGATCATTTGCCTCTTTGTTAGTTTGATATTTCGAGAACAATTCCCAGTTCATCTGATTAGACGCAGAAACTACATCGTTTATCATTGGTTCTACAATTTTAATAATTTCTTGATCTGGTTTGTCCGTAATAGCCACCGTGTTTCGTCTCCCTGCGTGGTTTGCATCATTATTTCAGTTGGAGAAATTCCGCAAAATTATCATAACGCTCCGAACAAGGGCAGGTAAAGTGGAGCGAGTTTTTGGCATAAAATGGCGAAGCCATGCCAAAAATTTGCGTAACTTTATCTGTCCCAGCGACCGAAGGGAGCGATTGATTCGGTTTGTTAGGTATTTGATTCATTTGCGTAAACTTTACCTAAAAACCGTATATCCGGAGAATGTTGGCAAACTACTTCAAGGCACTCCTGATTCGTTACAATGAGATGAGACCACTCATTGTCATTCCCCATAAAAAAGGTTAAAGGACTTTCTTTATGCCAGCCGTGATTCTTAACTCTAAAAGTGTTACTCATTGGCCGACTATCATTCAGTATTTCAGGTAGACCATGTTCGTCTAGAAGCCTAAAACCGTTTACTAGTTTATAGACGACTTCGAAAAGAGATTCACTGTTTTCATGAAAAACACGGGCGATCAAATCAATATCGTCATGTTTTTCGGCTCCGGGGATTCTGTATTTAACTCCACCAGACTTTTCCAAGGTCCATTCCTTCGTGCCCCAGGAAATATCCACAATCCAGACAGCGCCGTTTTCGAAAGGTGTTTTCCAGTGCTCAAATTCCATGGGGATACCTAACGCTCGGCTAAACGGCGCGAACGCAGTGAGCGTCCGGCGGAGTGAAACGGAGCAAATTTAAGCCGCTTGTTAGGTGCATACTACACGCCGACGATAGCTAACCATAAATAGTAACAGCACACACGCACTACTTACCGATAACGGAAACAATACGGTTGCGATTGAATAGTGCTCTAGGGCTAGTATTGCAAACAAATTTCTTGCCATGAATAACATAAAAAAAGGAATATTTTCATCATGAGGAAAATCGTAAGCCTTTCGGATAGTTGGACCAAAACCGAGTAAATCTACAATAGTTAATACAACCACAGCCCAAAGCGGATTTGAGGTAAAATACCAGAATGGTAGTGAAGCCAGCGCAGCCAAGAAAAACAACCAATCGGTTTTGGTTATTTTAATATCGGAGTGCTTAGCAACAGAGAGGAAAGCTATAAAAATAGTGATACAGCCAGAAACACCTATAGGCCATGCACCAATACCACCTTTAGCTTCAACTTGCGCGAAAAATACAATTATTGTAGTTGTACCCCAAATGACCCATGAAAATACATGTGGCTTTGTAGTACCTGATAAAATTGAACGTATATAAGGCACGAATGCGACAAATGTTAAAATTATGGCTATAGTGCTGAAAATAATTTTAATATTCATTACGAACCTATAGAGCCTCACCTTTGATTAAGAAGGATTCTTTTATTGATTTTTCTTTAAGATCAAGATACTTAGATCTTTCGCTATCCGTCAAAAATGCATCAAAATCTAACATGCTAGCGAATCGTATTATATGCACTTCATAAGGGTGATCTATTGCTGCCTCAACAACACTGCCTGCGTCTGGCCGTAACC
>CAXHEX010000035.1:0-31315 GCA_964016105.1 uncultured Ketobacter sp. | reverse complement strand
GCCCAAACCAATGGGACAGACGCTACGGTCACCGATTGTGCGGGTTATCATGAATGTAAAGACTCCAGGGTATGGCTATTTTTATTATTGAGCCCTAGCGTAGCATAGGATTGCTGCCATTCCAGGGCAATTGGACTTGACCCTGAGAGAGCAAAACAAGTCTAAATTTGGTTACGACTTTTCCACTGATCTCTACTCAGCTTATAAACACAATGCTCCCTTAGATGACTATCCTCAGGCACATCCGGATGCATAAAAGTCTCTCCGCTGTTCACCATATTAAGCCGTTCCATAACTGCCCGTGAGCGAACATTATCTAACACCGCAAAAGAGACAATTTCATCCACCGCCAACACGTCAAAGCCCACTTGTAATGCGGCTTTAGCCGCCTCTGTAGCGTAGCCCTGCCCCCAGTAAGAAGGTGCCAAGCGCCACAATACTTCTACACAAGGGGAGAAAGGCAAGTTTGCGGATGGCGTATGCAAACCCACCATGCCTATAAATTGTCTGGTTTGTTTAAGCTCAACGGCCCAAACACCCCAACCGCGTTCAGCCAATAAAGTACGGCATTTGATCGCAATACTATTACTTTGTTTACGGTTCAACGTGTCTGGAAAAAAAGCCATCACTCTCGGATCCGCGGACATGACCGCAAAGGCATCCAGGTCGCTTTCAATCCATTGCCGAAGTTGAAGACGTTCGGTTTCGGGCTGAATAAGTTCTTTTAAGTTCATAGTTCTCAAAGCAAACCTACAGGGCAACGCCCAGTAAGGAATAGCTTGAAAATAAAAAGGCCAAGCAGACCTTCACGGCTCTGCTTGGCCCATCATATTTGACCTGATAAATTACTATTTATCGATCAATGAGTTCAATGTCTCACTGGGTCGCATTAGTTTTTCCACCTTATCAGGCTCAGGCATAAAGTAGCCGCCCAGTTCCACAGAATCACCCTGACAATCCGTTAACTCAGCTACGATCTTGTCTTCGTTCTGCGCCAACGCTTTCGCCAAGCTGGAGAAGCTGGATTTTAGTCCAGCATCATGGGATTGAGACGCCAATGCTTCAGCCCAATACTTGGCAAGGTAAAAATGGCTGCCTCGATTATCCAATTCTTTAACAGTTCTGGATGGCGACTTGCCATTCTCCAGCAATTGACCAATGGCGTCGTCCAATGCAGTAGCCAGTATCTGTGCCTTCGGATTGTTAGACTTGGTGGCAACGTCTTCGATGGAAACCGCCAACGCCAAAAATTCCCCCAGGGAATCCCAACGCAGGTGATTTTCTTCCACAAACTGTTGTACGTGCTTGGGCGCTGAACCGCCGGCACCGGTTTCAAACAAACCACCGCCGTTCATTAGGGGAACAATGGACAGCATTTTCGCACTGGTACCCAATTCCAAAATGGGGAACAGATCCGTCAAATAATCCCTCAACACGTTGCCGGTAACAGAGATGGTATCTTTACCCCGCAACAGTCTTTCCAAGGTGTAGCGGGTAGCCATATCGGGGTTAAGGATTTTTATGGTCAGCCCTTCAGTGTCATGGTATTGCAAATAATGCTCTACCTTTTTAATCATTTCTCTGTCGTGGCCACGGTATTCATCTAACCAAAACACCGCAGGCATTTGGCTGGCTCGGGCCCGGGTAACCGCCAGCTTCACCCAATCCTGAATCGGGCCGTCTTTGGCCTGGAACATGCGCCAAACATCACCGGTTTCCAGGTTCTCATGCTGTAGTAACACCTCGCCAGCGGAGTTAACCACGCGCATGGTACCGGGGTGAGGCAACTCAAAGGTTTTATCGTGGGAACCGTATTCTTCCGCCTTTTGTGCCATCAAGCCCACATTGGGCACCGTGCCCATGGTGCTGGGATCAAATTTATCGTGGTGCTTACAGAAGTTGATCACTTCCTGGTAAATAGTGGCGTAACAGGTATCGGGAATGATGGCCTTGGTATCTTGCAGCTTACCATCGGCACTCCACATCTTGCCGCCGTTACGAATCATGGCGGGCATGGATGCGTCGATAATAATGTCACTGGGAACGTGCAAGTTAGTAATGCCTTTATCGGAATCCACCATGGCCATCATGGGGCGTTTCTCGTAGCACTTGCGGAAATCGTATTCCATATCGGCACGCTTGGAATAGGGCAACTTGTCGATGGCTCTGAGCACGCTGCCCAAACCTTCGTTAGGCTCAACCCCCAGCTCTGCCAACGTATCAGCATACTTCTCAAACGCGTCTTTAAAATACACTCTTACGGCGTGACCAAAGATAATGGGGTCCGACACCTTCATCATGGTGGCTTTCATGTGCAATGAGAACAACAAGCCGGCGTTTTTGGCGCCATCCATCTCTTCATCAAGGAATTTGCACAGGGCTTTGGCACTCATAAACTGTGCGCTTACCACTTCTTTGTCCTGAACCGCCACTTCTTTCAGCACTGTCACTTTACCGCTGTCGTCCACTAGCTCTATGCGAACAGTATCAGCCGCTTCCATCGTGGTTGATATATCGCTGTGGTAGAAATCCCCGGAGCGCATGTGGGCCACGTGGGTTCTGGAAGCCTGGCTCCATTTACCCATCCAGTGTGGATTCTTGCGAGCGTATCGCTTCACGGCAGCGGGCGCTCTTCTGTCAGAATTCCCTTCCCTCAGCACAGGGTTTACTGCACTGCCCAGCACCTTGGCGTAGCGGGCCTTGATTTCTTCTTCTTCGGGGCTCTGAGGATCACTGGGATAATCAGGAATGTCGTAGCCCTTTTCCTGCAACTCCAGGATGGCGGCATCTAGCTGAGGAATAGAAGCGCTGATGTTAGGTAATTTGATGATATTGGCGGTGGGCTCCTGAGTGAGCTCTCCCAATTCTTTGAGGTTATCCGCTACTTTCTGCTCATCTGTCAGACGCTCGGGGAACTGGGCCAGAATACGAGCCGCCAAGGACAAGTCGCTGGTCTCCACTTCTATCTCGGCTGAACTGGTGAAATGATTGACTATCGGAAGTAAAGAATAGGTCGCCAGCGCAGGCGCCTCGTCGGTTAATGTATATATAATTTTGGATTTGTTTTCTGACATCGTTTCCACCTGTAGTTTTCCTTAGCCAAAGGGCACTGCTTTTGGTTAATTGGCCCTCATACGGTATTACCCTAATTTTTAAGACGCTAGATTGTACTGAAATATGAATTTTATTTACAGATCAGTAAGTTAATAACCTGCTCGGTAAACACGCAGTACACTTGGGCTTCCACCCTGCAGAATAGAGGTTACGGGGCTATGAGGTAATGGGGCGTAATTCTACCTCGAAAAGGGTATGCGCGTCTGTTCAGTCACGCTTAAAGTCTGTGGAATCTCAGTTTATAGGTTCTCTGGTGGAATTAAGTCAGAGCCAGTCATGTTTATAAAAAACAATTTTTTCGATACGTCTTGTCTACATGTACGCATCATCAACATAAGCACTTATATATGTTTAAAATATTGATTTTTTTAAACATGAGATATAGACATGTACGCGCTATCGACATATGCTCAACTACGAGTCGAAAAAAACGGAGTTTATAAACATGACTTTCAATCCAGCCAAGCCATTCAATGACTTACCGCTGCTTCCCCCCAGTCTGGATTTGGAAACACCGGCCATTCTCAAAGCCTGTATCCCGGCTCGGGCGGCACTGGCGGAACTTAAGCAGGCGGGCGCGCTGCTTCCCAATCAGGGCTTGCTAATCAATGCCTTGCCGTTGATGGAAGCGAAAGACAGCTCCGAGATCGAAAACATTGTCACCACAACCGACAAGTTATTCCAATTCTCCACGGACGATACCCATGCCGACCCCGCCACCAAGGAAGCCCTGCGCTATCGGACTGCCCTCTATCAGGGTTACATCGAGTTGGCCAAGCGGCCGCTCAATACTTCCACAGCAGTGGCAGTTTGCTCCAACATCAAGGGCATGGCCATGGACATCCGTAAAGTACCGGGTACTACCATAACCAACACCAGTACAGGTGAAACCATCTACACCCCACCCATCGGTGAGGACCATATTCGCAAGCTGCTGGCGAATTGGGAAAACTACCTGCACGCGGAGGATGGCATCGATCCTCTAATCAAAATGGCAGTAGCCCACTATCAGTTCGAAGCCATCCACCCGTTCCTGGACGGAAATGGTCGTACCGGGCGTGTACTCAATATTCTGTACCTGATCAACACCGAACTCCTGCAATTGCCTATTCTTTATCTGAGCCGATTCATCATGCAGCACCGCTCCGATTACTACCGGCTGCTGACATCCGTCACACAGGAAGAAAACTGGCAAGAATGGGTGCTTTACATGCTACGTGCAGTGGAAGAAACCGCCCGCTGGACCACAAACAAAATTGCTCAGATTCGGGACCTGATTGCCGAAACCACCGCAACCATTAAACAGCAACATCCTAAAATCTACAGCCACGAACTGATAGAAGTGCTATTCCAACAGCCCTATTGCCGCATCATGAACCTGGTAGACGCCAACATTGCCAAACGCCAGACGGCGTCCAGCTATCTTAAAGAGCTGTGTGAGGCAGGCGTGTTGCAAGAACTCCGCATAGGAAAGGAGAAGCTCTTTTTCAATCCCCTATTACTGGATCGGCTGCTCCGCGACGATCATACGACCTAATAACACCCGCACTTGACCAAGCACCCTGAGACAATTTTTCACGCTCGTGAGATTTTTTTCACCCAAATTGAGAACCGACAACCACCCAGATAAAAACTACCCCCCATTGACACTCTAGAGTAAAAGCTCTAAAACAGGATGGCGGGCCATAAAAATCCATAATTCCTAAGTGATGCCCCGTGGAACGTCTAAATTATCTGTTACGTTTATCTACTTTCTGAGGACAAACACATGGTTGCCACGGTGACAACACTCTCGGAACACAACCCCGAAATCAAAGCAATGCAGGGGATTTTTGAAACCCAGAAAGGGGCTTATAAATCCCACTCCATGCCCAGCGCCGAAGAGCGCATCAGTCAGATCAATCGTTTAAAGCCAGCGTTATTGCGTCATCAGGACGCATTGGTTGAAGCCGCCAACAAAGACTTTGGCGTGCGCTGCCCCACAGAAACCCTGTTTGTGGAGATTGCTACCTTGGTGGAGTCCATCAAATACACCACCAGCAACCTGCGCAAGTGGATGCGGCCGGAACGCCGCAAAGTGGGCATGAACCTAAAACCAGCCAAAGCCAAGGTGATCTATCAACCACTGGGTGTGGTGGGCATCATTGTGCCTTGGAATTACCCTTTCTTTTTAGCCATTGGCCCCATGATAACGGCTCTGGCTGCGGGCAATCGGGTAATGATTAAGATGTCAGAGTTCACGCCCCACTGCGCCCAAGCAGTTAAGGCCATGCTGGCGGAAACTTACTCCGAAGATTTGGTGAGCGTACATTGCGGTGAAGCGGATGTGAGTATCGCTTTCTCTAAGATGCCATTTGATCATCTGCTGTTTACAGGCTCCTCTGCCGTGGGTAAACACATCATGGCAGCGGCAGCGGAAAACCTCACCCCCGTAACCCTGGAGCTGGGAGGAAAATCACCGCTACTGATTCATCAGTCGTTTCCCATTCGAGATGCGGCAGAAAGGCTGGCCTGGGGCAAATGCATCAATGCAGGGCAGACCTGCGTGGCGCCGGACTACACCCTCATCCACCATTCCAAGATGGATGATGTAATAGAAGAGTTTAAACGTGTGGTCAGCCGCTGGTACCCCAATGCCCGCGACAACGACGACTACACAGCCATAATCAATGAACGCCAGCTGCAGCGTTTACAGGGCTACCTTAAAGACGCAGAAGTCAAAGGAGCGCGAGTGGTGCCCATTAATCCAGAAGGGGCAGACTTTGAAGGCTCAGGGAAGATGCCCATTACGTTAGTGTTTGACACCACCGAAGACATGGAAATTGAACAACAGGAAATTTTTGGCCCAATCCTAATCGTGAAGCCCTACGAAAAGCTGGAGCAAGCTATTCAATACATCAATGATCGGCCACGCCCCTTAGCGTTGTATTACTTCGATTACGATCACGATCGCGTGGATTACGTGCTGAACCATACCCACTCCGGCGGCGTTACCGTCAACGACACCCTCACCCATGTGGTTGCGGAAGACATACCGTTTGGTGGAGTTGGCCCTTCAGGCATGGGTCATTACCACGGCCCAGAAGGATTCAAAACTTTCAGCAAAGCCAAAGGCGTGGTGCTAAAAGGCAAGTTAAACGGTACTCGCTTCTTGTACCCGCCTTGGAACCGCCGTATTCACCGAATGCTACTAGGTGCCGCCCTAAGGAAGCCAGAATAGATACCCATGGACAACTCACGCTGAACTAGCCAGTCAGAAACAAGTGTTGCAATACAAAGCCACGGATTTAACCTTGAAGTTCAGCGTAGTTAAAACAATAAAAATAACTGGTTTTAGGTCACCACCTATGGCTCTCAATTCCAATAGCGGGCATTCAGCCCGCAACAACTCGACCATGGCGCGCAGAGACTTTATGAAAGTAGGTCTGCTGGGTTCTACCCTATTGGGTGCTGCCGGACTGATGGGAAGCTTGCAAGGCTGCAACAGTGAACACGCCCATTCGGCCATTGATATTCATTCTCTTCCACTCAAGGTGCTGCGGGAAAAAGATGCCATTATTTTGGCCGCTGTGGCCCCGGTGGTTTTGGAAGGCAACTTCCCCAAGGACCCAGACCAACACGGCAAAGTACTGGCCCAATTAATCTTGGACATCGATGCCTTTGTTGCGGACACCACCGTGCAAACTCAGCAAATGGCACAACAGCTGTTTGACTTGCTTTATTTCAGCCCCACGCGCATTGCCCTGGGGGGGCTTTGGTCAAACTGGCCGGAGGCTTCTCGGGATGATCTCATTGCCTTTTTAGAAAACTGGCGTGACAGTCGTTTTAATACATTGCGACAAGGGTATATTTTGCTGACCCAGCTCCCCACCCTGGCGTTCTATTATCAACCTGAAAACTGGAACGATCAGATCTATCCTGGCCCTCCTCAACACATTCCCAGCTAAGACAAGCAACAGGCAATAAGGTAAGCAATATGAGCAACCAAATTACCGTGAAAAATATTCCGGATATCTTTCGCCTGGGCATGGCGGCTGGCTGGATTACTCACAATGGCAGCGAATTAGACAAAGAATTGCATTTAGAATGCGATGTGTTGGTGATCGGCACCGGTGCCGGAGGCGGCACTGCCGCCGAAATCTTTGCTCAGCAAGGATTGAAAGTCATCATGCTGGAAGAAGGCCCACTGCAAACATCAAATGATTTTGATATGCAGGAGAAAAAGGCTTACAGCAATTTGTATCAGGAAGGGCTTACCCGTGGCACCAAAGACGGAGCCTTTACCATTATGCAAGGGCGCACCGTTGGCGGCTCCACCACCGTCAACTGGACTGCCAGTTTTCGCACCCCGGAGCAAACCTTGTCGCACTGGACCAAAGAGCACGGTTTAAAAGGGTTTAGTAAAGAGGAAATGGCGCCCTGGTTCGAAAAAATGGAACAGCGCCTCAATATCAGTAAATGGGCCATGAAGCCCAATGCCAATAACAATGTCATTGCCAAAGGCTGTGAAAAGCTGGGTTACGATTGGCAAGTGATTCCCCGTAATGTAAAAGGTTGTTGGAATTTAGGTTACTGCGGCACCGGCTGCCCCACCAATGCCAAGCAAAGTATGCTGGTCACCACCATTCCCGCCGCCATGGAAATGGGAGCTGAATTACTTTACCGGGCCCGGGCCGAGAAACTGATTATCAACGGCGATCAAGTAAAGGGTGTAACAGGCTATGGTTTAAAGGCCAACGGCATTGACCCAACCGCCGCGTTCACCATAACCGCCAAACAAACGGTTATGGCGTGCGGTGGCATTAACGGGCCTGGCTTGTTAATGCGGTCCCAGGTTCCCGACCCGCACCAACGAATCGGCAAACGGACTTTTTTACACCCTGTTCCCGCCACCCTGGCGGACTTTGAAGAACGCATCGATGGATTTTACGGTGCTCCCCAATCCATATACTCCGATCACTTTCAGTGGCGCAATGGAACCCAGGGAGCTGCCGGCTTTAAACTGGAAGTGCCACCGCTACAACCCGGTTTCGTGGCTTCCATCGGCATGGGCCATGGCCAAATGCATTCCGACCAAATGAATCGGTTGCCTCACCTTAATATGATGATTGCATTGATCCGGGATGGTTTTGTGGAACAAAGCCCAGGCGGAGAAGTGTATATGCGAGATGATGGCATTCCCGGCCTGGATTACCCCATCAATGACTACCTTAACGAAGCCATTGTTCGAGCCTGGAAAGTGATGGCAGAGATTCAGTTCGCCGCGGGGGCCAAGAAGGTGCGAATTGTACACAGCCAGCAGCAGTATCTCAGCTCTATGGCCGCCATAGAAAATGAGTTGAATACCATCGATCTGAGCATCAACAAGATGCGAGTGGGTAGCGCCCATGTGATGGGTGGCTGCGCCATGGGAGAAGACGTTAAAACCTCCGTGGTAAACAGCGAAGGCAAGTTTCACCACCTTGCTGGTTTGCACATTATGGATGGCTCTACATTTCCCACCAGCATTGGCGCCAACCCACAGTTATCCATTTACGGCATGGTGGCAAAACAAGCCACCACTCTGGCCAAGCAGATTAGAACACAACAGCTATTTAGCCGCGCTTAACTGGCCAATCGGTGCTAATATTGGGTACTTCCTATTCTGTTCTCCTGAAAGCCCAATTTCATTAATGAGCCAGTACACAATCAAACCGCGCCATTACCACCCCCGTTATTGGCCCCTGTGGGCGTTGTTCGCAGTTGGCTGGGCGGTAGCGCAACTGCCGTTTTCACTCCAACTGCGAGTTGGGAGAGCCCTGGGCAAAATAGCCCAAGCCGTCAGCAAGAGCCGCCGCCACACTACCCGCCGCAATATTGAAGTGTGCTTTCCCGGCTTAACCCCTGAACAACATTCTCAAATGGTGAACGACAGCTTTGCAGAACTAGGTATTGGATTTATTGAGATAGGATTAGCCTATTGGGGATCAAAAAAGAAAGTGGACAGCTTGTGCCATATTAGCGGTCTGGAAAATCTGGAAGCGGTTCAGCAACAGGGGAACGGGGCTATTATTATCGCCGCCCATATGACCAGCTTGGAATTGTGTTTACGCATGTTCTCGGAGCGAGTCACTTGTGCTGCCATGTACAAGCCGGCACACAATGAACTGTTCGAAATCTACAGCCATTTAAAGCGCGCCCAATACACTAAACCCATACCCAACAAAACCATGCGGCCTTATTTGCAATGGTTACGCAAAGGAGGCGCTGCTTTTTATTTGCCGGATCAGCACTACGGTGACGTGAACAGCGTTTTTGCTCCTTTTTTTGGCATCGATACCATGACCATTGCCAAAACCCCAGAGTTCATTCGGCTCACAAAAGCCAAAGTGTTACCCGTTGTATTTGGACGTGAAGCAGATGGATATCATATCCAGCTTCAACCCGCCATCGACTATCCAAGCGGAGATGTGGTTACCGACGCCACCACATTGAATCAACTGGTGGAGCACAATATTTTAAAATACCCAAGCCAATACCTATGGCAGCACCGGCGCTTTAAAACCCGCCCTCCTGGAATGCCATCGATCTATTAAGCTTAATTTAAATCATCCACAATCTCAGTGGATCGCTGTATAAACTGTGGCACTTTGTCCGCCGTCAGCGGCCGACTGATTAAAAAGCCCTGTACAGAATCGCATTTCAACTTGCGCAACAAATCCATCTGTTCCTGGTTTTCTACCCCTTCCGCCATCACTCGCTTACCCAAGGACTTTGCTAAATCCACAATGGTCCTGATAATGGCCTCGTTACCTTCTATAACCCCGATACCAGAAACAAAGCTTTGATCAATTTTAATGAGATCAAATGGAAGGCTGTGCAAATAACTAAGGGAAGAATAACCGGTACCAAAATCATCGATGGCAATGGCCACTCCCATTTCATTAAGAATGGACAATTTTGTTACGCCATCGTTACCGTCGTGAATTAAGATCGATTCTGTAATTTCCAGTTCCAGATCGCTGCATTGCAAACCAAAGTCCGCCAAGGCCTGCTGCACCAAAGTAACAAAATCCATACGAGCAAGCTGGATACCCGATACGTTAACGGATACCCGAGCAATCGCCAAACCCTGCTGGCGCCATTGCTGCATCTGCTTGCATGCCTGCCGAATTACCCATTCACCCATATCCAGAATGAGGCCCGTGTCTTCTGCCACCTGGATAAAGTCATCGGGCAGCAATAAACCCAACTCCTGGTTATTGATACGCACCAGAGCTTCCACCGAAAAGCTATTGGTTTCCATGGTCCACTGGGGCTGATAGTGTAATTCCACGCTGGAATTATCCATGGCATCCCGCAGACGGCGCTCTGCATTCACCCGTCGCTGGGCTGCTCGGTTCATTTCTTCTTCAAAATATCGGTAGTTGCCACCACCCTCTTGTTTGACACGATGCATGGCAGTATCCGCGCAGCGCAGAAGGGTTTCCACTTCCATACCGTCGCTGGGGAAAACAGAAATGCCAATACTGCAATTCATAAAATAGCGTTTGTCATCCAATTTATAAGGTGATGACAACATGGCCAATACTTTTTCGGCCACCCGAGTGGCCCGCAAGGGCGATTCAATATCGTTCAAGACAACGATAAATTCGTCTCCGCCCTGTCTCGCCACCGTGTCTTCCGGCGTCACGCATACCCTAAGGCGCTCAGCGGTGCGCACCAGAATTTGATCGCCCACTGCGTACCCTTCGGTGTCATTTATATGCTGGAATTTGTCCAGGTCAACGAACAATACCGCACCCATCCGATCGGAATTCATGGTGTGCTTCAGGGCTTGTTCCAAACGGTCTTTCATCAATTGACGGTTGGGCTGCTGGGTAAGCACGTCAAAATGGGTCTGGCGGTAGAGCATTTTCTCTCGCCGCACCGCGGCAATGGCGACGGCAATTCGATCTGCAAAATCTTTCAGCACTTCCCGATCCTGGGACGGTAGCGAGTAATCTTCACTCCAACCCAGGGCCAGCACACCGCGATTTTTGTCCGCCACTTTAATGGGAAACAGATAGTTGCTACCCCCTAACAACTGTTGTTGCCCTGGCCACAGCCAATCCAGGTATTGTCTGTCGGTGCGAGTAACACAATGCACCGGTGCCACTGCCGCTAACCAGTGGTCCTCTTGCAAAGTTAACTCCTGCTCTAACATGGGCTGAATACCCACCCCTGTATAGACACTGAAGATCAGCATCTCATTGGCTTTGTCAGGGTTACGAATGGCCACCGCCGCCGCTTCGCTGTGCACCAGATCCTGCAAAGTTGAGAGAGTGGATTGGGCCACCTGATCCAAATCGGGCACACTGAGGATCAACTGGTCAATATTGGACAAACCCGACAGCAACCGAAATTGCTTACCCAGCTGTTTCACCATTTGGTTAAATGCTTCTGCCAGCTCCTTGAATTCATCTTTGGTATCCACTTCAACGGAGACATCAAAGTTGCGTTCCGAAATCGCTTTGGTGCCTTCAATAAGCTTGCGGAATGGCTGCAGTATCCGCCGAATTTGAATCAGACTCACCAACACAGCCAATAACAGGCTCACTGCCACCAATACGGAAAACACTCTTTGCAAAACCGCCAAAGCACCGTAGACGTCACCGCGCTGTTTACTAACCCATAATTTCCACCCACCGGCATCCAACAACTTGCTGATAAAGACTGTACGCACTTCGGCCACATACTCCGTACCATCGTGCTCCCACTTTATAAAGAAATTGGGTCGCTGACCTTTCTTGGTTAATACCTGCTTCAGGTCACTATGGTCCAGCAGGTCAGCCCCGCTGCAAAACAAACGTTCTTGTTGATTGCCAAACAAACAATAGTTTAGATTCCGGTTTTGCTTTATGGGGTTACCCAGCAGAAATCGCACATCCAACTGGGCCATTAAAACAGAACCCTCGCTACCTGGATCACGGCGTAGTAAGTAGATAGCGCCACCATCACTGACCAAAATAGCGGGGTTTCCGGCCCTTAACCTCTTGTCAATTTTCTTTATTTTTGATTCTGATATGGGCCCTATCTCTTGCTCCAAAATTGCCCAATCCACCACCTTGAAATCCACAATACCGGGCATGGACTCAATTTCGCTTTGCGGTAGGGTTTCGATCTGGGTTTTCAGTATTCGGAGTCGCTCGTAGACGATAGTGCTGTAGAAACGGGCCTCATTGCGCAACTCTTTTTGGCTCTGACGGTAAAGGTAGCTGTCAACATAATTGTATGAAAAAGAGGCAAACAGAAGCATCGGTACCAGCGCTACCAGGAAAAATAACACGAAAAACTTACGACCTAACTTACTACGGAGGTCGCGAAGCTGGAAAAACATACGCTATTCAATGCCTTAGGAAAAATTTCTGCAACATTTTGAATATAGCATATCCAGGGTAAGCAAATCTGCAGCCGTGTCGAAATCTTTGACAATCTGAAGCAGGGTAGAAACAGGCATTTATAGATAAATAAGGCCTGTGATTCGGTTTTTGCTCTGTTAAGTGTCGAAAGTCTTAACACTCAACGATCACATGGTTTTTGCCAACTGGACATAACTCATTGTTATGTTTATCTCTTTTAAGGTTGGCCCAGAATATGCTTTATATTTATTGTTTTTCTCATGGACGCTTTTTATTGGGGTAGTAACATGAAGTATCTACTTGCGATTGTAATAACACTATTTAGCATCACGGCCCTGGCGGAGACCCAGCAGGCCAATCTGAATGTAAGCGATAACTTTTTCGTGCTCAGTCTGCTGGTTTTGGGTGCAGCCAGTCTGATATACGCACGCCGTAAAAGTGCTCAGTAAGGTGAGCCTGCCCACTGCGGTGAAGCCGCGCTTTATTGAGCTTAAGTTAGGCTTGCGTTAACCTTCGCCCTTTCTCACAAAGGTCGCTTGAGGTTAACGTAAGCTATGACATCCCACACTCGAGTTGTATATCCAGGCACATTCGACCCCCTCACCAATGGCCACTTCGATCTAGTGAAACGGGCTTCCCGTTTGTTCGACGAAGTTGTGGTAGGGATTGCATCCAGTCAAAAGAAAAAACCCCTTTTTAGCCTGGAAGAACGCATAGAGCTAGCCAGGGAAGTGCTGTCTGACCTGCCTAATGTAGAAGTCCAAGGCTTCAGCAAACTTCTGATATTCTTTTGCCAAGAACAAAACGCTAACGTGGTCCTTAGGGGTTTGAGGGCCGTATCCGATTTCGAATACGAGTTCCAGCTGGCCAATATGAACCGCGCTTTGGACCACAGCATTGAAACCGCTTTCCTAACTCCCTCAGAACATCTGTCGTTTATCAGTTCCAGTCTGGTTCGCGAGATCTCCGCCCTGGGTGGCGATGTGAGCCCCTTTGTACCCCCAGTGGTGTTAGAGGCACTGAAGCAAAAACACCCATAAACCCCAACAGGTCTGGGTGGAAAGCCAGGCTCCATGGGATTACCATGGCTCCCCAGAATTATTGCGTGCCTAACGAGTATTAACTATGGCCTTATTGATAACCGAAGATTGCATAAATTGTGATGTGTGTGAGCCCGAGTGCCCCAACGGCGCTATTTCCCAGGGCGACGAGATTTACATTATCGACCCCAAAAAATGCACAGAGTGCGTGGGCCACTACGATGAGCCCCAATGCCAGGAAGTGTGCCCAGTGGACTGCATTCCCCTCGACCCAGATAACATTGAGAGTGAGGAAGAGTTAATGGAAAAGTATCAACGGTTGCAGCTATGAGACGCCTTTGCTTAGGCCTAAGCCTGGTTTTCATCCTGGCCTGTGGTAACACCAGCCAGGCCAGCACGGTAAAATTGCCTAACCAGGTGGCCGTGGCCAGCGCCCACCCCTTGGCCACAGATGCAGGCATCCATATCCTGCAACAGGGCGGCAATGCTTTCGATGCTGCCATTGCTGTTGCTGCAGTTTTAGGCGTAGTTGAACCATACAGTGCCGGTATGGGGGGTGGCGGATTTTGGTTGTTACGCCAGGGTAAATCCGGCAAAACCGTCATGGTTGATGCCCGTGAAACAGCCCCTTCCGCCGCATTTGAAGATCTGTACCTGGACCCCAACGGCCAGGTGGATCGCGATAAAGCCATTAACAGCGCCCTAAGTGCTGGGATCCCTGGCCAGGCTGCCGCCATGGAACACCTTGCTAAACATTATGGCAAACTCAACCTTTCCCAAAGCCTGAAGGCCGCCATTGATTACGCCGAAAACGGCTTTCCAGCCAACCCGGTTTACCTCAAGTTGTTGGACATCCGTAAATCCGTAATGAGCCGCTACCCCCACAGCAAACGCATTTTTATGCTGGATGGAAAGCCCATTAAAGAAGGCCAACTGATCAAACAAAAAGAATTGGCTGCCACCCTCAGAGCCATTGCCAAGCAGGGTGCAGCGGGTTTCTATTCCGGACCGGTGGCAAAAAGCATGGTGAATGAAGTGAGGGCAAACGGCGGTATATGGCGCCTGCAGGACCTAGCCAACTACAAAGTGATTGAGCGAGAGCCCATAAAGTTCAACTACCACAACGCCACCATTTGGTCCGCCGCACCGCCGTCTTCTGGAGGCGTCGCCCTGGCGCAAATGTTCGGCATGCTCAGCAACTTCAACCTGGCACTTTACAATCCGGTGGATCACACCCATTTGCTAGCCGAGGTAATGAGAAGGGCCTATCGCGACCGCGCCCTGTATTTAGGTGACCCGGACTTTGTGAGCATACCCCTGGAGCGCATTCTCAAACCCAGTTACCTGGAAAATCTCAGTAGCTCCATTTCCCTTTCCCACGCCACACCCAGTAAAGATCTGGGGCCATCACAGCAAGTGGGATCGGGCACCCACACCACCCATTTTTCCATTATCGATAAGCAAGGCAACATGGTGGCCGCCACACTATCCATCAACCTGCCATTTGGTTCGGGGGTCACCCTGGGTGAAACCGGCATTTTACTCAATAACGAAATGGATGACTTTTCCGCACAACCCGGCAGCCCCAATGCCTATGGACTCATTGGTAGCGAGGCCAATGCCATCGCGCCGGGCAAACGCCCACTCTCCAGCATGACGCCCACCTTTATGGAGTATGGTCCGGAAAACAACCGCCAGACCGCGATTATTGGCACCCCCGGTGGCAGCCGGATTATTACCATGGTTTTCCTAGGGTTACTGGAAGCCTTAGCCGATAAAAAACCCCAAGCATGGGTTGATCGGCCCCGTTTTCATCACCAGTATTTCCCCGATCAGATTAGTTTCGAGCCGGAAGCACTGAGCCCCGAAATGGAAAAAGGCCTACAGGAGAAAGGCCATGTGCTGAAAATGATGGGTCGTCGTTATGGTGATATGCACGCCATTCGCTGGTATAGAAAAAACGGTACGGTGGAGGCGGGAGCAGACCAGCGCCGGCTGGGATCAGCAACGGTGGCGGACTAGGTTTTCTTATTTTCGCCACATACTTGATTGCGGCCACTGTTCTTGGCTTTGTAGAGCGCGTCGTCCGCCTGTTTCAGCAGCGGGTCGATGGTATTGGTGCCATCACCTCCCCGGTACACCGCCACTCCCAAGCTCGCAGTGATGCGTTTTATGGGAGGCACCCTTAAAGCCTCCACATCAGCCCTTATGGCTTCCGCCACTATGAAAACCGACTGCAAGTCCGTTTCCGGGTAGATCATAATAAACTCTTCTCCACCGAAACGCGCCGCCATATCGGAAGAGCGAACGTGGTTCCTAAGCACCCTGGCCACGCTCACCAGGGCCGTATCCCCAACCGCATGACCGAAACTGTCGTTAATTTCCTTGAAATGGTCTATGTCGATCATCACAACCGCCAAATCCCGGTTATAGCGCTTGGCTCTGGACAGCTCGTCGTTGAGCGCTTTCTCTGCACTGGCGCGGTTATAAAGGCCCGTTAAATCGTCCATTTTAGCCGCCCGCTCCAGGGCCTTTTTCTGGGTCAGATCCCTTACCACCGCCAGCACCCGTATTTTTTTGCCCTCATAGAATGAGGTCAAGTCCACTTCTATGGGGATAAGACTGCCATCTTTAAGCTTGGCACTGAACTCGGTGTTGGTGCGGTTTAACCCCATGGCATCCTGGAACTTACCCTCCGCCATACGTGGTTTAATGGTGTTTTGTATATAGCTGCTGCGTATTTCCCGGTGGCGTTCAGAAACCGCATCTGGCACCAGATCCTCAATTTGTAACTGGGTAAGCTCTTCCATGGAATAGCCAAACAACACCTGGGCATTTTCATTACACTGCAAGATTTCCCCTTTAACATTAGTCACCAACATGGCGTCGGGGGTTGCAGAAAACAGGGCCATTTGTTTGGTGTAGGCGCGATTAGTCCGCAACAAATAGATGACACAACCAAAAGCACCTAAATACACAACAGGGATAACGATAAGTTGATAAACCCGTTGCACCATCCTGGCCTGAGCAAGTTGCTGCCGGGTTTCCTTGTTAACGGCCTCCTGCATGGCACTGATATTGGCTGACAGTGTACCTAAGGCGCGCCAGGCAGGCTCGTCATCCACTTTTATCAAGCGATCCAATACCACGGTAGAACTCTTAGGCTGTTCATCCATGAGCTTCCTCAGATAATGGAAGTTTTTTTCGTACTGATCCAGCACTTGTGAGAATTGGTGCAGAGCCTGGAGATTCTCTGGCTTCTGCATTAAAGCCTGCAACGCCTGTATGGCACTGCGGGACTCATTAAAAGAAGCCTCAATCAACGGCACATAGAATTCTTCTCGGCGTAACAGAAAGTTTTTGAAGTGGTGGATAAGTCCACCGTACCCCACACTCTGCCGCAATCGTCCAAGTTGCATTTGCTGAGCATTGGTCTGGAGATATCGAACTTCCCACAAGTTCTGAAGGCGGGTGGTTTGCTTTTGCAGGTCGTGACTCACCACACCCAGCAACAGGCTAACCAAGATCGCGGTAACCACGATGGCCACTAAGGGCCGGTTGCGCAACATGTCAGCTTCCTCCGTGAAAGCTCATAACTTATTCAAGGACGACTATTGGGTTCAAATCCAAAAACCTGACGAACAATGGCGCTCCATGCCATTTTGCTACTTGTTTGGGGAATCAGCCCAACGACTACGGTTGGGCTGGGAAAATAATGATGGGGATGCTCAGTCTGACTGGGGCAGGTGCTTTTGAGTGCAGCCCAAGCAACGCAAGAACGTCGATTTAAAGGGCGTTGCCACCAAGGTATTACCGGCCTCTCCCACATTTCCACCCAGCGCGGAGAATGGCAGTGTCACAAGGAAAACACCCGCACCCAACACAGTGGATACCAGAGTCAGTGGTCGAACCACGGCAGCATCGGCAACCATCTCTAATCCTGAGGGCCGGTCGGTTACATTCTGGGCCTGAACTGAGATGGGAGCCACAGCAAACAGGACCACAGTGAAGGCCACAACAATTGATCGAAACAAGCTCTTCAAGCCACGCATATTGATTCCTCTTAAATTACCTTTTTCAGGTGTTCACCTAAGTATTTTCTTAAGTGTATTCCCTAAATGACAATCGATCCACTTTCTGATTCCCGGTTGGGAACATTTTCGAGCAGATTATGTACTGGATCCCACTTTGCTATACGATTAAGTTTGGCACAGTTTGCAGAAAACGGTAGCCCGCTGCCCCAGACGAATTTCCTGCAAAGGCTGGCTGCAATTCAAACAGGGGTCACCGGCTCGACCATAAACCCTAAGGGTTTGTTGAAAATAGCCCGGTTTACCGTCGCCACCCACAAAGTCCCTTAGAGTCGTGCCCCCCATGGCAATGGCATCCGCCAATACGGTTTTTATGGCTTCCACCAGTTTTTGGTAGCGGGCTTTACTCACCCGTCCTGCAGCCCGTTTAGGGTGGATACCTGCCATAAACAACGCCTCGTTAGCATAGATATTCCCCACTCCCACCACAGTGTGGCTATCCATAATGAAGCTCTTGATGGCACTTTTTCGGCCTTTAGCCCGACTGAACAGATACTCTACGTGGAAGTCGTCACTAAGAGGCTCTGGCCCCAGCTTGGCAAGCAAGTCATGCTGGTGAGGATCGTCCTGGGTCCACAGCCAGGCACCAAAACGCCGCGGGTCACAATAACGCAGTATCGTGCCATCGCTGCAACGCAGATCCACATGGTCATGGTACATTGGCGGCTCATCTGCAGCGGTGATGCGCATACTGCCTGACATACCCAAATGGGCGATAATGGTGCCATTGCTGAATCCAAACAGCAGATATTTACCGCGCCGATCCAGCGTCAGTAATTTGTGTTTTTCTGCCTGGTGGATACTGTCGGGAACGGGCCAACGCAGCTGGGGCTGACGCACTTCAATGGCCTTTACCCGCTTACCTAATAGATGAGGGGAAATCCCTCGACGGGTGGTTTCAACTTCAGGAAGTTCTGGCATAGCTGTCTTTCTTGTTTAAATACGAAGCCCGCGGCTGTTTGGAAAATGGTAAGGGGCACCAGGATACAGGGTAATTGTGTATAATTCTTCCTTCCGTTTTGCAGGACATCTCCCCAACCTCCCATGACTTCAGATTCTCTTGCTCACTGCTCAAAACTGGTTTTAGGTGTGGACACAGGTGGTACTTTCACCGACTTTGTGCTGCTAGAGGGGCAAAGCCTGCGCATTCACAAAGTGCTCTCCACGCCCCACGCTCCGGAACAAGCCATACTCCAGGGCATTAATGAGATGGCCATTGAGGCACAGGTTAAAGCGGGCGATTGCATTATTATCCACGGCAGCACAGTGGCCACCAACGCGGCCCTGGAAGGCAAAGGCGCAAAAACCGCATTCGTCACCAATCTGGGGTTTAAGGACATGCTCACCATCGGCCGCCAGACTCGACCCCAGTTGTACGAGCTGCAACCGGCACCGGTTCCCCCCCCAGTGGAAGAAGCGCTCTGCTTTGAATGCCCAGTCCGTGTGAACAGTGAGGGACAGTCCCTGGAAGTCATACAGCCGGAGCACATAACGCTTTTAAAACACCAGCTTGAGCAAGCGGGAGTGGAAGCGGTGGCCATCAACTTCTTGTTTTCCTTTCTCAATGCAGCGGACGAATTAGCGTTGCGTCAGGCATTGGAGAAGAACTGGTTCGTGAGCATTTCCAGTGAAGTTCTGGCGGAATCGGGGGAATACGAACGGGGCATTGCCACCTGGCTCAATGCCAGCCTGGGGCCAAAAGTAAAACATTATCTGCAACGCTTGCTGCAGGGAGTGAAACCCAGCAGCCTGGCGGTGATGCAATCCACCGGCGGCACCATGGATGCCAATCAAGCGGGTAACTTCGCGGTCAATATGCTGCTCTCGGGACCCGCCGGTGGCTTGGCGGCGGCTCAATTTATTGCCCGGCAAACGAGCAAACAACGCCTGCTCACCTTTGACATGGGGGGCACCTCCACGGATGTGGCCCTGATTGATGGCACCATCCAGCTAACTAACGAAAGCCATATTGGACCTTGGCCAGTGGCGGTTGCCCAGGTGGACATGCACACCATTGGCGCCGGCGGCGGTTCATTGGCCTATTGCGATGGGGGCGGCTTGCTTCAGGTGGGCCCTGAATCCGCAGGGGCCAAGCCAGGGCCGGCCTGCTATGGACAGGGGGGCAACCAGGCCACGGTGACCGATGCCAATGCGGTTTTGGGCAGACTCCAGCCAGACTATTTTCTGGGCGGGAAGATGGCATTGGATTTGGCGGCCGCAGAAACCGCCATGGTAAAATTAGCAAACGACCTTGGTTTACCCCCCAACCAAGCTGCAAATGGTATTGTGGCGCTGGCCAACGAGCATATGGCCCGTGCCCTGCGGGTTATCTCCGTGGAACGGGGTTACCATTTGGACGATTTTCATCTGTGCTGTTTTGGCGGCGCCGGAGGCTTGCACGTTTGTGCCCTGGCGGAAGCCCTGGGCATGACCCATGCCCTGGTACCCAATCAGGGAGGTGTGCTATCCGCCCTGGGGATGGTAGTGGCGGAAAAGACCCGTCAATTATCCCATGCCAAGCCCGGCCTATTGGCGCAAATATCGCCCCGACAGGTGCAATCGGAGCTGCAGCAACTAAAAGCACAGGGTATGGCGGCTCTCCAGGATGAAGGGGTGGAACAAACCGCAATCAAGGCCGAGTATTCTGTGGATTTGCGTTACCGCGGCCAACGCTTCTACCTAAACTTACCCTGGCAAACGGATACCAACAAATTAGAGGCGCAATTTCATCGACGCCACGAGCAACGTTTTGGCCACCAACTGGCCATGCCCGTTGAACTGGTGAATCTGCGCTGCCAGGTGAGCGCTCCAGGGGCCGTTTCGGATCTCAACCGCTGGCCCAATCAACCCCACGCCCAACCCAGAAGCTACGCCACCCTGGTGGGGTTTGAACAGCCGATTCCAGTGTACTGGCGCCCGGACCTTGGCGCTGGACAAAGCCTTGTGGGACCGGCTCTGATTGCAGAGACCGTATCCACCACTCTGGTGGCTCAGGATTGGCAAGCGAGCGTGGATGATTGGGGCAACCTGACTCTGAAAAAGCACCAGCCTTGACCATCCGCAAGATAGCTTATCCACAAAAAAACCGGGCAGGAATCGCTCCCAGCCCGGTTTTTTTGAATGCTTTAAAATCAATTACTTGATTTTAGCTTCCTTGAACATCACGTGCTTTCGAACAACAGGATCAAATTTCTTGATCTCCATTTTCTCAGGCATGGTGCGCTTGTTCTTGGTAGTGGTGTAGAAGTAGCCAGTACCGGCACTGCTTACCAATCGAATCTTATCTCTCATGATGGTTGCTCCTTACACCTTTTCGCCACGGCTACGAATTTCAGTTAGCACTGAATCGATGCCTTTCTTGTCAATGATTCGCATACCTTTGGAAGATACACGGAGTCTAACAAAGCGCTTTTCGCTCTCAACCCAAAAGCGATGGTGATGCAAGTTGGGTTCAAAACGGCGCTTGGTTTTGTTGTTTGCGTGTGAAACATTATTACCGGTGATCGGACGCTTACCAGTCACCTGACAAACCTTAGCCATTACTCGTCTCCAAATTGGCCATATCGCAGTCCGACACAACCTTTCAAAAATTATGTTCCCTGTATTAGGGGGGCTGCTTTATACCAAACCCACCTGTCAAAATCAACTTTTGCGCTATTTCTTGCCAACTGCGAGCTAAGCCAGTTAGCTTCTGGTGGTTATCTCTCCGTTACACCAGCCCTTTCTCCGCCATGGAAACGATCTGACCGTCTCCCACGATAAAGTGATCCAGCACCCGAATATCCACCAGTTCCAGCGCGGCCTTGAGGCGCTGGGTAATACTATGGTCCGCCTGGCTAGGTTCCGCCACCCCGGAAGGGTGATTATGGGCAAAGATCAGTGCTGCTGCATTCAAAGCCAGGGCCCGCTTCACCACCTCTCGAGGATAGACCGCTGCGCCGTCGATGGTGCCCGTGAACAACTCTTCAAATTGAATCAGGCGATTTTGATTGTCCAGAAACAAGCAGGAGAAAACTTCGTACTGATAAGCTCTCAAACGTGCACTCAAAAAGTGTCGGGTGTGCGCCGGGCTGGTGAAGGTTTCGCCCCGGGATAAGGAGGCCTCCAGATAGCGCTTGCCCAGCTCCAGACAAGCCTGCAATTGCGCCCATTTCGCCGCGCCCATGCCATGGATTTCAGCAAACTGCTGGGGTGAGGCTTCCATCACCTGACGCAATCCACCAAAGTGCTGAATCAAGCCCCTACCCAACTCCACTGCGGATTGCCCCTTAACCCCGGTGCGTAAAAAAATAGCAAGCAGCTCGCTGTCGCTCAACGTCTCACCCCCCTTTTGCAGGAGTTTTTCCCTGGGCCGTTCCTGTTCCGGCCAGTGGTTAATTGCCATAAGTTATTCTCCCTAGGTTCCCATACATAGACAGCGGGTAGGAAAACAGCACTTCAATTATTTCAGCAACTTACTTGTTTCATTGCAGCCGGGCTCTTAAGATTAAGCCACTTATATAAAACTCTGGACACTATTCCATGCTGGATTTGGCTAATCGCCGCATTCTGTTGGGTATCACCGGTGGTATCGCAGCTTACAAAGGTGCCGAGCTGGTTCGTCGCCTGAAAGAACGGGGCGCAGAAGTACGGGTGGTCATGACTCAAGCAGCCCAGGAATTCATCACCCCCCTCACCCTGCAGGCCTTATCCGGCAACCCGGTGCATACCACCCTACTGGACACCAAGGCCGAAGCGGCCATGGGCCACATTGAGTTAGCGCGCTGGGGTGATTTGATCCTGGTGGCCCCTGCCAGCGCCGATTTTCTGGCCCGCATGGCCCACGGCCATGGCAATGATCTGCTCACCACCCTGTGTTTGGCAGCTCGCTGCCCCATGGCGGTAGCCCCCGCCATGAATCAAGCTATGTGGGCCAGCGCCGCCAACCAAACCAATATTAAGCAGCTAAAACAGCACGGCATCACCCTGTTTGGTCCAGACCAGGGGGAACAGGCCTGTGGTGATGTGGGCACCGGCCGCATGCTGGAACCCGATCATCTGGCGCAACTGTGTAGCCAGTTATTTCCCACTCAAGCCCTCACGGGCACCCGTGTAACCATTACCGCGGGCCCAACCAGGGAAGCCATCGACCCCGTGCGCTACATCAGCAACCATAGTTCAGGAAAAATGGGCTTTGCCCTGGCGGAAGCGGCTCGCGATGCCGGCGCCCAAGTGACCCTGATATGTGGCCCGGTGAACTTGGCCACTCCAGATCGGGTTAAGCGCATCGATGTGGTGAGCGCCGAAGAGATGTACCAGGCCAGCCTGCAACAGGTGGGCAGTATGGATATCTTTATTGCCAGCGCAGCGGTGGCGGATTACCGAGTAAAACAGCAACAAAACCAGAAGATAAAAAAGAAACCAGACAATAACGCTGGACTCACATTAGAGCTGGTGGAAAACCCCGACATTCTGGCTACGGTAGCCCGCCAGACTCCACGTCCATTTTGCGTGGGGTTTGCGGCGGAGACCCAGGACGTAGCCCGCTACGCCCGGGATAAAATCCAGCGTAAAAATCTGGATATGATTGTGGCCAATGACGTGAGTCAGGCGGGAATCGGTTTTAACAGTGACGCCAATGCGGTCACGGTAATCTGGGGAGACGGGGAGCAAATCCTGGAAACCGCCAGCAAATTCCGCATCGCACAACAGGTAATAACTATTATCAGCGAGCGGTTTAAGTCTGCTTAAGGTCTGCGCTTGCACCGAAACCAATTAATTTAGCCCACCCTTAGCAGTTCAGCCTGCTACGCTGAATATTGATGACTTTTATTTAGAAGCCTTAAAACACCAGGTAGGAAAAAATGGCTAAGAAATCTAAGCCGCAGAAACAACCAGAAGAACAAACAGGCAAACCCCAAACTGGAAAGCCCACCTCCATGTCATCGGGCTTAATGTCCATTTTGGCGCCAGCGCTATTCGGCTGCACATTAATTACAGCAGCGGTAGGTATCTTGCTGATGTTCATGGTGATTCAGCCCGTCAGCCAACAACAAATGCAAAATTTCAACCGAGCCATGGCCGAGCGCTACCTGCAGGATTTAGAGCAGTTAGGCAACAACTACCAGAACAAAGTTGACGACCTCGCCAACAGCGGTTTTGTGAAACAAGCACTACGGAGCGCATTGAAGCCACAACAATTGCGCCAACAGATGGCAGACCTGTTCAGTAGTTCAAGCAACATCCAGCTATTTTCCTACGGTCGCGCCAAGAAGGACAGTAACACTACCCCCCCCATAAGCTTTGCTCAATTGGATATGGTGGCAACAGCGGAACGTAAAAACGACGCAATTCCAGAAGTCCACGTTCACGATAACAAAGCTTATCTCACCATTGTTAGGGCCGTGATCGATGGAGAAAAAGTACTGGGCACCCTGTTGGTGAGCTTCGATTTAGAAACACTACGCAAACAAATACCCAAACTCGACCCTTCATTGGGCTATGTAGAACTCATTCAAACCTTTGCGAAAAAGTCCAACGTCATATACCAAAGCGGGCAAGCCAGCCATAAACAAGGACCGGGCACAGAAGCCAAAGGCGCCATACCCCACTGGAGCGCCCGCTTCTACCCGGCGGCGGAACTCGACGTTGGCGCGCGCCATTCCAGCTTGGCTTGGATATTGATCGGGGTGGGCGCGGTCCTATCGCTACTTTGCGGAATACTCAGTTTTATCCTGCTTACCAAGGCACTAAAAGCCAATGCCACCACCCTGGCGTCCCATTTTCAAGCGCTGTTCAGCAAAGACAAATCCAGTAAGAAATTCACCCTGGGTATATTCGCGTCTATCGAGCAAACCCTGCTGCACTTGTTTAGAGATTACGATCGCAAACCCAGCAAACCTCCAGCCAAAACCAAACCCAGCCGCGCAAACAAAGCATCCTCCAATCTACCGGACTTCGACCCCACCAACGATGATGTACTGGATGTGGATATCCATGAAGACGATAGTGCTTTGTTAAGCGGGGCCAGCGCTCAAGATGACAATCCTTTGGATCTGGACAGCCTGGAAGAGCTGGATCAAATGGAACTGGCTGAGCCAGACACCGTGACCATTGATGTGGACGTGGACCCGGGTATTTTTCGGGCCTACGATATTCGAGGCGTTGTGGGACAGTCTCTGGACAGGGATGTGGCCTATGCCATCGGCGCCGCCATTGGCAGCGAAGCCAAAGACGCCAATCAGGAAAGCATTATTGTGGCAAGAGATGGACGCCATTCGAGCCCTGAACTGGCAGAAGCTCTGGCCAGTGGCGTGCAGGCCACGGGAGTAAACGTTATTGACATTGGGCAAGTGCCCACCCCTGTGCTTTACTACGCCGCTAAAACATTGCCCACCCAAAGCGGGGTTATGGTGACCGGCAGTCACAACCCGCCCGATTACAACGGTTTCAAAATTGTTATCGCTGATGAAACCTTGGCCCAGGAACGAATTCAACGGCTACTACAGCGTATTCAGCAAGGACAGCTGCATTCTGGAGAGGGAAGCTATCAGGCCCAGGACATCAGCGCAGACTATATGGAACGCATATGCAGCGATGTGGTCCTGGCCAAACCCATGCGCATCGTAATGGACGCGGGTAACGGTGTGGCGGGGCCCATTGCCGCCAAACTATTAGACGCTCTGGGTTGCATGGTTACCCCCCTCTACGCCGAGGTGGATGGTAATTTCCCCAATCATCACCCAGATCCCAGCAACCCGGACAATCTGCAGGACCTGATCAATGCAGTGCAGGCAGAAGATGCCGAACTGGGGGTGGCCTTTGATGGCGATGGCGACCGTTTGGGTATTGTTACCCGCAGTGGAAAAATCATCTGGCCTGACAGGATGCTGATGCTGTATGCCCGAGATTTGTTGTCTCGCAACCCGGGCGCAGACATATTGTATGACGTAAAGTGCTCCCGAGACGTGGCCGAAATAGTAAGTAGCCTGGGTGGCCGCGCAATCATGTGCCCAACAGGCCACTCGTTAGTGAAAGCCAAAATGAAAGAAACCGGCGCCGTAGTGGGGGGCGAGTTCTCCGGTCATATTTTCTTCAATGATCGCTGGTACGGTTTCGACGATGCGCTCTACAGCGCGGCTCGTCTGTTGGAGATTCTTTCCATGGAACCTTTCACTCCAGACGAAGTATTTGCGGAAATTCCTGAAAAACTAAACACGCCTGAGTTACATATAAAAGTAACTGAAGACAGTAAATTCCGTATAATGGAAAAAATGAAAGCCAGTGCTCAATTCGAAGGCGGGAATATGGTCACCGTGGACGGTGTTCGGGTAGACTTTCCAGACAGTTGGGGACTGCTACGGGCATCCAACACCACACCGGTGCTGGTGGCACGATTTGAAGGGGACAGCGAGGCCGCTTTAGAGCAGGCTCAACGGGTGTTCCGAGAGCAATTGCTGGCGTTAGAACCTGGCTTATCAATCCCGTTCTGACGCTCAGCATCAGAAATGGGGTATAGGGATTTATGGCTGATGCCAAGCAGTTACAGATTAACACGGTTGTGGCGGCGGAAATTTTTCGTGCTTATGATATTCGCGGTATTGTGGGGCAGAGCCTAAGCCCCGATGTCGCTTTTGCCCTAGGCGCCGCCATCGGCAGCGAAGCAAAAGACCAGGGCCAGAACGCAGTAATCATTGGCCGTGATGGCCGCCACTCCAGCCCTGAACTGGCCCAATCACTAGCCCAGGGTATACAAGCCACCGGTATGGATGTGATTGATGTGGGCATGGTGCCTACTCCGGTGCTCTACTACGCCACCAAAATTCTACAAAGTCAGTCTGGGGTCATGGTCACCGGCAGCCACAACCCACCGGACTACAATGGCTTCAAGATCGTCATTGCCGACCAAACCCTGGCCCAGGAACGCATTCAGCAACTGCGCCAGCGCATCGAAAATAATCAGCTGCACGCCGGCGAAGGCCAATACCAGAGCATGGACATCGGCCAGGATTACATCAACCGAATCCTGGGAGACATTCAGATTAAACGCCCGCTAAAAGTGGTAATGGACTCTGGAAATGGCGTAGCTGGCCCCCTGGCAAGCCAGTTATTGGAAGGCCTGGGCTGCCATCTCACTCCCCTGTTCACCGGCGTCGATGGGGATTTCCCCAATCACCACCCCGACCCCAGCAACCCTGAAAACCTGAAAGATCTTATTAACATGGTGGCGGAACAGCGCGCCGATGTGGGCCTTGCCTTCGATGGAGACGGCGACCGTTTGGGGGTAGTTACCCGCAGCGGCAAGGTGATTTGGCCTGACCGTATGTTGATGCTGTACGCGAAAGACATTTTGAGCAGAGAACCCGGCGCCACCATTTTGCACGATGTAAAATGCAGTGGAGACGTAGCCCTGCAGGTGCAAGCCATGGGCGGCAACCCCATCATGTGTGCCACCGGCCACTCACTGGTTAAAGCCCAAATGAAGCAAACGGGCGCCGCCATTGGCGGTGAGCTTTCAGGTCACATCTTCTTTAAAGAGCGCTGGTATGGCTTTGACGATGCCCTTTACAGCGCGGCACGACTGCTGGAAATACTGAGCCAGGATGAGCGCCCCCCAGAGCAAGTGTTTGCGGACTTTCCTGAAAAGGTCAGTACCCCGGAACTCCACGTGAAAGTGCGAGAAGACAACAAGTTTGAAATTATTAAAAATTTACAATCCCAGGGGCAATTTCCCGGCGGCACGCTGGTCAACGTGGACGGAGTCAGGGTAGACTTTCCCAACAGTTGGGGGCTTTTACGTGCTTCCAACACCACGCCGGTATTGGTGGCGCGCTTCGAAGGTGATACCGAAGCAGATTTAGATGACGTAAAATTGCAGTTCCGCCAGCAACTGCTGGCGGTGGAACCCACTCTAGACATACCTTTTTAACCAATTACCCAAAAGTAGTGCCGCGTCCCAGACACGCGGCCCATAAACGACATGACCCTGAATCAAGACCAAGCACTTAACATCGCCCGGGTACTATCCGAAGCCCTGCCCTACATCCAACGCTTTACCGGCAAAACCATTGTCATCAAATTCGGTGGCAACGCCATGGAAACGGAAGAACTTACCAATAGCTTTGCCAGGGATATCGTGATGATGAAACTGGTGGGTATCAATCCGGTGGTGGTGCACGGTGGTGGCCCTCAGATTGCCGAGCTGCTAAAAAAGATTGGCAAACAAAGTGAGTTCGTGGAAGGTATGCGGGTAACCGACGCAGAAACCATGGATGTGGTGGAAATGGTGTTGGGTGGATTGGTGAATAAAGACATCGTCAGCCTCATCAACAACAACGGCGGCAAAGCCGTGGGCCTCACCGGTAAAGATGGACAAATGATTCGCGCCAAGAAGTTACAGATCAACCGTAACAGCCCTGGCATGGATGAGCCGGAAATCATCGACATTGGCCATGTGGGCGAAGTGGCTTCCGTGAATACCGGTGTCATCAACATGCTGGTTAACAGCGACTTTATACCCGTCATTGCCCCCATAGGTGTAGGAGACGATGGTGCCTCCTATAACATCAATGCCGATTTGGTGGCAGGCAAAGTGGCTGAGGCGCTGAATGCGGAAAAACTCATGTTGCTCACCAACATAGCTGGACTACTGGATAAACAAGGAGATGTTTTAACAGGCTTATCACCCAAGGAAGTGGACGAACTCATCGCTAACGGCACTATATATGGCGGCATGCTACCCAAAATTAACTGCGCCTTGAGCGCGGTCAAGGCCGGTGTAACCAGCTCCCATATAATTGATGGCCGTGTTCCCCACGCTGTATTACTGGAAATTTTTACCGATGTGGGCGTGGGAACACTTATCACCAGTGAGAACCTGTAATCATGGCAATCAGCGAACGCAAAGCATCGCGCAAAGAACAAATTCTGCAAGCACTGGCCCATATGCTGGAGGCCAGTCCAGGGGGCAGAATCACCACGGCCGCCCTGGCTAAAGAAGTGGGCGTATCAGAAGCAGCGCTCTACCGCCATTTTCCCAGCAAAGCCAAAATGTTCGAAGGGTTAATAGAGTTTATTGAAAACTCCCTGTTTACCCGCATCAACACGATTATTAAAGAAGGGCCCAATGCCACTGAGCAATGTGCCCAGATTCTGCATCTGCTACTGGCTTTTTCTGAAAACAATCCGGGCATCACCCGGATTCTTACGGGTGATGCCATCATTGGGGAAACACCCCGATTGCGGCAACGGGTAGTTCAGCTGTTCGACCGAATTGAAACTCAGCTCAAACAAATTTTGCGGGAAGCGGAATTAAAAGAAGGGAAACGTACCCAGCTCAGTGCCAGCCAAAGCGCTAACTTTATGCTGGCAGCGGCAGAGGGCCGCATATGCCAATATGTGCGTTCAGGATTTCAACGCAAGCCCGTAGAGGGCTGGTCTGACCAATGGCAATTAATTAGCGCTGGCTTGTTCAGACACAACGTAAGTTAAGGGTTTTCTCTCTGCCCCAGGGCATGCCCTTCTTTCTGTCGCTGCAGTAAGTATCGCAAGCGCTCAATATCTTCTTCGTATTCGGCTCGAATCACTTCTTTTTCTTGTTCTTTTTCCACAATTGAGCCTTCGGCATCCAAAATCTGGCGCTCGATGCTTTCCATATTTGTCACCAGGTAATCCGGCACCTCTTGACCCCCACGCTCTTTTGCCGCTGCCTTGGCTTGAGCCTGATTATATTCGTCTCGCAGTTTGTTGATGTTGCCGCGGGTGACATTGATATAAACATCGATGGCTTCGAGCTTACGCTCTCGCGCTCGCTCGGCATCTTCCGGCCCACTGAATATGGCCAGCAGACGCTTATCGTGGGCTAGCTGCTGAGAGATCGATTGTCTCTTTTGTTCTTCCAGTTGCAGGGCTTCTCTTTGCTCACTGGTAAGCGCAGGGGGCACCACCTTCACAACCCGGCCACTTTGATTTAGCACCTCATAACCCTTATGAACGAATTGAGGCGGCATGGTTTGGGTCATCACCTTAAAGCCGTCTTCGTTTTCATAACGGTAGTAGGTGGCCGCTGAGGCAGAGCCACAGGCCAATAAAATCACCACCAATTTAAGCAAAAACTTTTTCAACTTTCGTCTCCTGCGCCGAAAATCACGTATCATCGGGGCCCTTGTTACCTTTATGGCTGCATCACAAAAGAGCTCACCTTGATTATTCTCGAACAACTCGCCCTGTTTTCCGCTTCTCTTGTGGCCAATACTCTCTCGGCTCTGGCGGGGGGCGGCGCCGGTTTGTTGCAGCTACCCATCCTATTATTCCTGGGGCTCACTTTCTCTTCCGCCCTTGCCACTCACAAGCTGGCCAGTGTGGCTCTTGGAGTGGGCGCCACCCTGCGCCACCTGCGAGAAAACCGCCTTAACCGGTTGTTTGCTCTTTATATTCTAGCCTGTGGACTGCCCGGTGTGGTATCTGGGGCCCTAATCATTCTCAAATTCCACGACCAATGGGCGAAATTATGCCTTGGAGTGCTCATCCTGGGGCTGGGAATCTACTCCCTATTCAAATCCGAGCTGGGCCAATATCACCAACCCAGGCACCGTAACCCTCTTGGATTGCTGGCAGGGGGCATAGTTCTATTTTCCATAGGTTGCCTGAACGGCAGCTTAACTTCCGGCACCGGCTTATTTGTGACAATCTGGCTGGTACGTTGGTTCGGCCTTGATTATAAAACAGCCGTGGCCTACACCCTAATTTTAGTCGGTCTGTTTTGGAATGGCCTGGGTGCTCTTACCCTGTGGTTTCAAGCACCCATAAAATGGGAGTGGCTTCCGGCTCTACTCTTGGGTTCAGCACTGGGTGGGTATGTGGGTGCTCACTTATCACTCATAAAGGGAAACAAGTTAGTGAAGCGGTGTTTTGAAGCCATTACCTTCGCTGTGGGTATCAAACTGATTATGGATGCCTTACTGTTTTTTAAAGCGTGACCAATTAGCTCACTTGTTTGGGATAGGTACAAT
Organism: uncultured Ketobacter sp.; assembly: GCA_964016105.1. Taxonomy (GTDB): domain Bacteria; phylum Pseudomonadota; class Gammaproteobacteria; order Pseudomonadales; family Ketobacteraceae; genus Ketobacter. The sequence continues at coordinate 701 of CAXHEX010000035.1, read as the reverse complement.
AGGCCAATTCACACTGTGCGGCGCACTCTCCATTGCTCACCTGCCCCCAAACCTGAATGGGCAGGGTTATGACGGCCAGCCCAGCAGTGGGAAGGTTCTCCAAATGGCTGCTGCAGAGATGGTTCACCAGATCTGTAAAACCGGGATTGTGCCCAAAAACGGCCACAGTACTGTGAGAATCCGGTAACAAACCGACCACCTCTACGAGATCCTCCAGGGAGGCTTCGTAGACCGACTCCGTTAAACGCAGTTGCTCCAGAGGGTAGCTCAAATAGCCGCAGAAAATTCGCGCAGTGGTGAGGGCCCGGGTGGCATAACTACTTATGATTAAGCTCGGCTTATAGGGCAGCCGCGAAAACCGCTCCGCCATCTGGGGTGTATCCCGTCGCCCGCGACCATTCAGTGGCCGTTCAAAATCTTCCAGATCCCCATGCTTCCAGCTGGATTTTCCGTGCCGAATCAACACCAGTGTCTTCACAATAACCCCCTACAGATTAATACGGTCTTTGGGCACTGGACTATTACTGTGACTAAATAATTGCTCAAAAAAGTTTTGGCAGTTGGCTTTGTCCAACCGTTTTTGCTCCACCAACCAACTCAGCATCAGCAAGCAAGCACTTTCCAACGCCAAGTTGGGGCTGGGCTGGGACTGCAACAGGCCATTTAAACTGGCTTCCAGTACGCAACGATCGTGAAACAGG
>CAXHEX010000034.1:0-35265 GCA_964016105.1 uncultured Ketobacter sp. | reverse complement strand
AAAGAAACCCATCCTCGTTAGAGGGTGGGTTTTTTTATGTTTGGGATTCGGTGAGTCTCTGTTACTACTACGCGCCCATGTGACCGCCTCTGCACCAAAGGTGCGAGAAGGAGGCGCCAAAGGCGTCCCGCAGGGATGGCGAGCATGCTCGCCACCTAAAGTAGGTCATTCCTTCCGGTGGCACACTCTAAATAGAAGCCGGGCTCTTATCCCAGCGCTGAACGCCGTGAGCGTACCCGCGATCGGCCGGCCCGCAGGGGCGTCAGGCCATAAACTGTGGCGAGCCTGCTCGCCATCTAAAGTAGGTCATTCTCTAATTTGGCACGACCTCTTAAAACGCCTAGTGTTTATATGCTTGCGATTCCTTGAGCCTAATATGGGCATGTCATAGGCATTACCATACTCGCATCAACCCGCGGTCATGCAACCCTACCCACTGCACATACTCCTCATATAAATATTAAACGGGTCCAATTCGGGCAATAACTCAATCTTATTGGATTCTAAGTACTGTCTTTGGATCTTGTAAGCCAACTCTTCCGATTCTCTTATACAGGCGAATTGTTCCATGGCTCCAGACTCTTGTTGATAGTGGTGAACTAGTTCATGAAGTAGAACCGATGCGCCATGGTGGGTGTTGAGATCGATGCTGTCGGAGAGGTAAATAGTTTGTTCTTCGTCTTCGTACAATGCGTGTACCGGTCGTTCATATTTTTCATTGAGTACCGACGCGGTTTCTATAATAACCGTGGGGGGGGATTCTATTTTTAGGTTGGCATTGACCGCGAGCCATTCAATGAGTAACGCTAGTAATATCTCCATTATTTGTACCACGCAGCTAATTAAGTTTTTGTTATTAAATCGGTATCACTTTTAGTCAGCCGATAATTAAATCCTAGCTGAGGTTTTTTTGTTGATTTTCAAAAAGTGAATTTTATTTAGTGGTTTGGTTGTTAATTAAACAAAAACGAGCTTGGATACTGTTGTTTGGTGGTCTCTTGATTGTTAAATGATCAATCCCATGAAGTAACCGAAATTGAACCCAATGTGTAACCCCATGCCTGGAATGACACTTCTATAACGGTCTCGAAATAAGCCGAAAATCAAACTGGGCACTAATACGCCCACAGCCACCCAACTAGGTTGGCTAAGCAGATGAATTACACTGAATAAAAAAGATGTGACCCAATTAGCCCAAGAAAAACCCATCAAACTCCTTTTTAACGAACCCATTTGATACAACCATCGTTGTAGACCTCCGCGAAATAGTAATTCTTCCAGCAAGGGTGCCAATAGGATTAACCATATTAGCTGCTGCCAGTGGAAGGTGATTTGCTCACTAGAAAGTAACGGTGATAGGAAATAAGAAAGGGCACCACTAGCTATTGTTCCAACTAGTAGCGCCCCCACATAAAGTTGATCCTGTATCAGTCCTTTGGTTTGATTATTCAAAATTGTTTGTGGGTATTCCCCATGTCGTATTCCAGGTTTAGATCAACTCTTCGGTTGGCCGCGCGCCCCTGTGGTGTGTCATTATCTGCCACTGGTTGAGATTCGCCGTATCCTTTTGCGGTTAAGCTGGCCGCTGGAATTCCCTTTTTGATTAGGTAGCTTTTTACTGCCTGGGCGCGTTTGTAGGAAAGAGTCTGATTGATGGCATCGGTACCCTGTGAATCGGTATGACCAGATACTTCTATTTTCACTCGGTTGTATTCGATCAATCTTTTTGCGACCGAGTCAAGGATGCCAGTTGAATTTCCAATCAGTTTATCGGACCCAGTAGCAAAACGGACGCCTTCCAATGAAATTATCTTAGGCAGTTTGCAGCCGTTTTTATCAACAGGCGTGTTTTCTTTTGTGGCTGGGCATTTGTCTCGGCTGTTATGGACACCGTCATTGTCTAAATCCGTATTTGCGGGAATGAAGGTTTCAGGGCCTGAAACGCGTTTAGGTTGACTTACGATTGCCGCTGGCTTTTTGGTTTCAACCACTTTTGGTTCTGGTCTGATCTTTGGTGTTGGCCGGGGTTTGGATTGCGCCACTGGTGTTGGTTTCGGTTCCGCCACATGTATCGGTGTTGGCATTTTTCTTGGTTTTTCTTTAGCTCTGCCAAAGTGTTTATTCACGCCAAGGGCTAGTAGCTTTGAGTCAGTGTCATAGAGGTCAAAATCGGCTCGCAGTGCCCATCCGTTTTTAAAACCATATTGAATGCCAGCCCCCAACATCATGTGGGTATCGTGACTGCGCTCATAGGGCAGATCGGTGGAGTTTTTCATCTGTCCAATTCCGGCTCGCCCAAAAAGACTTAGACCAGGCTGTCCGCTTCCCGCTCCGTAAAAGAAAAAATTGCCGTCGATCCCCATATCTTCGTATTCTATGGACCCAGTGGGGCTGATTTGCGCTTCTCCTAAAATAGAATAATAGGCTTCTACACTGAATTTTTCGTGGAGGTCGTAACCCACATACAGCTTTCCTCCTTCACTACTGCTGTCGTCAACTTGGTATACCGTACCCGCTGTGTCTGGCTCCAGCTCAGATAGGCCAATCCCCACCCCTATATAAAGCTTATCGGTTCCGGCACTGCTGGTTGCGGACAACGCACCTAGAGCAATACCAAGAACAAATTTGTTGATCCCCAAAGTGTTATAGCGTTTCATTTTGCTTATCCCCAAATACCATACTACGTAATCGCCGACGCGCCCTGTACCCTAAAGCCAGTAATACAATGGCGGGCAAAGTTGGGTCGAAAGGTGCTTGTACTAGAGTGCTACATCCACCGACGCCTTCTCTCCCTGTTTTGATGACGTTATTTTCCAGATCTATTGGATCGTTTGGAATGTCGGTGTTTATTGTGTTCGGATCCTGGTAATCCGGTAGGCCGTCGTTGTCTGAATCAACGGCGCTGCCTGTGGTACCACCCGCGACCCCTAGAGCATTTACAGCTGGAGGACTGCCAGTGCCAATAAGGCCGTTAGTGTCTGGATCAGCGCCTCCGTTTTCACGAACATCGAAGCTACCGTCGTTATCACTGTCCAGATCCCTAAAGTCTTCAAATGAGTCAGCATCAGTATCGGCAGGACTGAAATTTATCTGGCCACTATCAGCTGCGGTCTCCACAGAATCAGCCAATCCGTTGCTGCCTACGCTACCATCCAATTGACCATTGTTGTCTGTATCAAGTGATGCTAAGTCTTGTAGTGTTCCCAATCCGGCTTCAGACAAATCAAACAAGCCGTCGTTGTCGCTGTCCAAATCGCGGCTGTCTGGAACGCCGTCTCCATCTGTATCCACCGAGCCATCACCTTCGTTGACGTCTGGAATGCCATCGTTATCGTCATCCAGATCGGCTGCGTCAAACACACCATCACCGTCCACATCATCGGCATCCAGGAAATCAGGTATACCGTCGTTATCGGAATCCACCACAGCAATTTGTGTGTTGGCTACGGCATCGTCCCGGCCATCGCTGTTAGTGTCGCTGAAACCATCAACCATTCCGTCGTCGTTTTGGTCTGCTAACCCAAATTCAATAATGTCATTAATACTGTCATTATCGCTGTCCAGATCTTGTTGATTGGGGCTGCCATCACCATCGGTATCTACCGCTACCAAGGGGCCGCTATCGGGCTGGCCCTGGTTATTCACCGAAGGAGCTCCAGTACCAATAATGCCATCGTTATCCGGATCTGAGCCGCCGGCTTCCACCAAGTCAGATACCCCATCGTTATCGCTGTCCAGGTCCCGGAAATTTGCAACGTTGTCGCCGTCGCTATCTAACAATGTGTAGTTAATGGTGCCGCTGTCTGCACTGGTTTCCACTCCATCGGCTAAACCGTTTGTGCCGAAGTTAGCGTCTATCAGTCCATTGCCGTCACTGTCCAGTGTGGCGTAATTGGCAATACCCGACTCCACAAGATCGAAAAGCCCATCGTTGTCGCTGTCCAGATCTCGGCTATCGGCCACTCCGTCGCCATCGCTGTCAATGGCGTCGGCACCCTCGTCTACATCCGGAATGCCATCATTGTCATCGTCCTCATCAACGGCGTCGTAAACTCCGTCGCCATCGCTGTCGTCGGCATCTTTGTAGTCGGGTATACCGTCGTTATCGGAATCTGAAGGTGATGTGGCGTTAGCGGCTGCTCCGTCATCCCAGCCGTCATCATTGCTATCAGTAAAGTTGTCCAGGCGACCGTCATTGTCGGTGTCAGTACCACCCAACTCCAAAATATCATTCACTCCGTCGTTGTCCGCATCGATATCCACTTGATCAAGCAAGCCATCGCCGTCTGTATCTGATGGCGTAATTGGGCCTTCGTCAGGTACGCCTGAAGTGTCAACAGTTGGTGTCCCAGTACCCAGTACGCCGTCGTTATCGGAATCGTTGCCGCCGGCTTCCAAAACGTCAGACAAACTGTCGTTGTCGCTGTCCAGATCGCGGAAGTCTTCCACGCCGTCGCTATCATTGTCCCAAATGGTGTAGGCTAGGGTACCGCTGTCTGCTGCGGTTTCGATGGCATCTGCTAAGCCATTTACGCCGAACCCACCATCAATTCTGCCATCGGCATTTCCATCCAGCGTAGCGGTGTTGATTAAATCTGAGAGACCCGACTCAAGCAGATCAAAAATGCCATCATTGTCAGAATCCAAATCTAAGTAATCGGCGATGCCGTCACCATCGCTGTCCACGGTGCCTTCGTCTGTATCGGGAATACCGTCGTTGTCGGAATCCAGATCCAGATCGTCATTGACGCCGTCCCCATCGCTGTCACCCACAGGGTTGAGAGTAAAAGTCACGTCAGCCGTATCCGTTATGCTGGCTCCATTGATGGATCCGCTTATGGTGGCGGTGGCTGCCGTAGTGCTTGAGGTGAGGGTCGCGGTATAGCTGCCGTCACCTTGGTCCACAAGATTGCTTAAACTGCCGTTGCTGGTGGCAAGGTTTACTGTGCCGCCGGAAGTGGTGAGATTGTTGCCGCTGGCATCCTTCAGTTGAATGGTGATGGTGCTGGTTGAGCTGCCATCGGCCACGATGCTCTCTGGTGTTGCGGTAATGGTGGAGGTGGCTGCCGATGCAGCACCGGAGCTTATGGAGGTGGTGGCCGTTACATTTTGGGCGCCACCTGCACTAGTTAATTGATCCTGATAGCTGCTGGTTAACTGGTCCCCGAATTGAACATTCATGGTGGCGTCATTGTCGATACCTTTGCCTGCTGCCTCCGTGGTGGCCAGGGTCCCTGAAAATACCCCACTATCGGCAGCGGATTCTGTAAGAGTGATTTGTTCAATTTCGCCAGTGGTGCCATTGGTCACCGTCACCGTTACCGTTTCCACCGTACTGTCCAATACGTTGTTGTCGGAGTCGGTTACGGTGATTGAGAAGCTGCCTGCTGCCACGTCGCTGGTAGCATCGGCGCTGATCGTAGCGTCAGTGCCGGTTTGTAATGTGTCATCACCCACAATGGCAGTGATGATGGAATAACGGGATGACAGTCCGTAAACGTAAGTGTCTACAAAGGTTTGCTCACCAATGCTGTTAACTTCCGTAAAGTCTCCCCAAGTGTGTCTGCCGGCGGGAGTTCCGGAAGACGCTCCTGCTGGTAAGTTTGAGGTGCCGGAAAGATAAGTTTCATCATCCCAGTAAACTGTTGTGTCGCTGGTACTTCCATCACTATTTGCTAAGAAAATAGTTAAGCCAGATTCCGTGCCGCCACTGGTTTCAGCATCACCTGCCACAAAATGATATTCCCCCAATCGCGCTTGTATCTGCGCGCGATATTGGCCATTGGTGAGAATGGTTGTGCCGTCGGTATCGGTACCGTTCCAAACAATATTGTTGTTGCCTGCTACCATGTTGCCCAACAGTAGGCGATCATTGGCACCGAAGATACCATCGCTGTTAGTATCAATGGTTATCGCGTAGGTGCCTGCCACATCGGAGGTAAAGCTAAATACTCCTGAGTCTTGTATGCCACTGCTGGTGGAAGGGCTAATGGCATAATCCTGACCGGCATCGTCAACAAACTTAAAGTCAGAAAGAATCGGCGGGGCTGTGGGGCGATCAAGGGCCGCTGCAGGATAGCCCAGATAAAGTGGAAATTTCTCTGCTACCGAATTGCCCGTGAGGGGAACACTGTAGCCAGAGTAGGGGTTATTCACGCCGATATCATTGGCGATCAGGGCATAATAGTTACCGGAAAAATTGTTGAGATCCAACTTCCAAACGTAGTTGGTGTTGGGCCGCCCACCGGGAACCAACGCAAAGTAATCCGCGTCCGTAGCTTCCGATTCATTGAACGTGCCGGTGAAAAAGGTCCAGTTATAAGCCCATAAACGGCCACTGAGTTCGGTAGGGTCTGGAAACGTTGCTGTATCCGGCGTAACGGAAATATCGAGCCGATCGATGTCGTTCCCCACGTTATTTTCCAATGTGACAACGAAGCTGCCAGTGCCGTGGCTGCTGGTGTCAAATTGCAACAGGGTGGCGGGGTTTAGCGGTGCGTTTAATGGGGCGTCACAGCCAATATTTCCAATCGAGGTGTTGGTGGCGAGAGGCGTTGCTGAATTGGGGTCAGATCCCGGTGCGTAAACACGTACAGTAATAGAGTCACCCGTTCCCGTATCATTTACAGAGCCTGATCCGGATCCGCAAAAGGCAATGTTGATAATCTCCCCGGCGCTGAGCACATCCACATAAAGTGCCTTGCTGCCGTTTTGCGTGAAATCCTGATAGGGCTGGTTTAAACCGATTTGGTACGAACCCTCCGCTAGCGCTTGCAGGGATACTGCTTGGATAATGGTGCCTATGGCGAGCAGGCGAACTTTGGTGAAATTCATACTCATTCTTCCGTTACTTATACAGCAATAAGTTTTTCGTCTACGAAGACGTTGTTAGCAGCCTGGATTAACCAAGTCTGTTAAGAGTTGGTATTCGTTACGGTTGATATTATTTTTTTCCGCTCTTAGCGTCGAGTCGTTGGTTCACATTGAGAGGGAATATTTTTGAAGAGTGCACAGATGGGAAGAGTGATTGTCAGTTTGTTTTCCTTTTTGCGGTATTCACGCTCCTTAAGCAAAAAATAAAAAGGCGTAGCTACCGTGTATACCGGTTCGCTACGCCTAAAGTTTACTAAGGTGTATCTACACCGCCATGATCCAATTCAAGTTCAACCCGACGGTTGGCGGCACGTCCCTGTGGCGTGCTGTTATCTGCAACGGGTCGTGATTCTCCGTAACCTTTTGCGGTTAAGGTATCCTCCGGTACACCTTTTTCAATAAGATATTCTCTCACGGCGTTTGCCCGTCTTTCTGATAGTTTGCGGTTAAAGTCAGCGGACCCTTGGGAATCCGTATGACCTGCCACTTCAATTTTTACACTGGAGTAGGCTGCGAGCCTTTCCGCTACCGAGTCCAGAATATCGGTTGATTCGCCCACCAGCTCGTCGGACGCGCTTGCAAAGCGCACGCCTTCCAGGGAAATAATCTTTGGTAATTCGCAACCGTTCTGATCCACTGACGTATTGGCCTGGGTGTTAAGGCAATTGTCTTTGCTATTAACTACTCCATCGCTATCTTCATCAGGGTTGGTGGGTATGAATGTCGTTGGAGTGGCTTCCGGTTCAACTGGCAGTGGTTCTGGCTTTGCCATTGGTTTTGGTTGATGTTCATCCTTGCCTGGGCCAAAGTGCTTATTAATACCAAAGGCGAGAAGCTTGGAGTCACCATCATAAAGATCAATGTCCGCACGTAATGCCCAGCCGTTTTTAAACCCGTATTGAATGCCTCCTCCCAGCATCAGATGGGTGTCATTATTGCGGCCATAGGGTAGTTCCGTTGAGTTTTTCATTTGACCCACACCAGCGCGAGCAAACAAGCCTAAACCCGCTTGCCCACTGCTGGCACCGTAAAAGAAGTAATTGGCATTGATGCCCAGATCTTCGTATTCAACGGAACCGGTGGGGCTCATTTCAGCTTCACCCAAAATTGAGTAGTAGGCTTCCACTGTGAATTTCTCACTGATGTCATAGCCTAAATAAAGCTTTCCACCTTCGCTGCTGTCGTCTTCAACCTTATAGATGGTGCCGGTTGTATTGGGTTCTAATTTGGATAACCCGAGGCCAACCCCCAGGTAAAACCTGGAGGCGTCTCTACTTTCTGAGTCTTGTGTATCTAGAGCTGCGCTTATGCTGGAAAACGAGCATAGCGCCATGCAAAAGGCCAATTTTTTGATGACCATGATGTTACTTCTCCTCATTGTTCTTCTCCCCAAATACGATGCTGCGCAGTCGTTGGCGGGCGGTGTACATTAACGCTGCCAGGAAAATACTAGGCAGGGTAGGGTCGAACGGAGCCTGGCTAACTGCACTACAGCCACCAATACCGTCTACACCCGTTTGGATTTCAGCCTCTGTTTCCTGATTGTCTGGAATACCATTGCCGTTGGCATCGATATCCTGGAAGTCAGGAAGACCGTCATTATCTGTGTCAACCGGGGTACCCATTGAGCCTCCCGCTATACCCAGAGCGTTAACGGTGGGTGGGTTACCGGTGCCGATGAGACCATTGCCGTCGGGATCAGGTCCACCGGCCTCCGTCACATCGAAAGTCCCGTCATTGTCGCTGTCCAGATCGCGGAAATCCGCAGTTAGATCGGAGTCGGTGTCGATAACGCTGTAGTTCAACAGGTCGCTGTCCACCGCAGTTTCCACAGCATCCGCTAAACCGTTGCTGCCCACTGCGCCATCGATCTGGCCGTTGTTATCCGCATCCAGGGCGGCGATATCCTGCAGTGACCCAATACCGGCTTCAGTTACGTCGAACAGGCCATCGTTGTCACTGTCTAGATCACGGCTATCGGGAATACCGTCAGCGTCGGTGTCTACACTACCGTCGCCTTCGTCAACATCGGGGATACCGTCGTTATCGTCATCCAGGTCGATAGCATCGAATACGCCGTCGCCGTCAGTATCGTCCGCGTCTCGGAAGTCCGGTGTGCCATCGTTGTCAGTATCAATAGGTGGTAGTTGAGTGGCTGCACTGGCGTCATCGCGTCCGTCGCCATCAATGTCACTGAAGCCATCAACTTCGCCGTTGTCATCCTGGTCGGTAAAACCGAATTCACGAATGTCATTAACGCCGTCATTGTCACTGTCCAGATCACGCTGATTGGGTGTGCCGTCGTTGTCGGTGTCCACTTCAACAAGGGGGCCGTTGTCCGGTTGTCCCAAGGCATTAACTGTGGGCGTTCCCGTACCAATGATGCCGTCGTTATCGGGGTCTGAACCGCCCGCTTCAATGACGTCACTGAGGCCATCGTTGTCGCTATCAAGATCCCGTTGATCTTCCACGCCATCGTTGTCGGTATCCAGAGCCGTTAGTGGGCCAACGGAAGGCAATCCACTGCTGTCTACGTTAGCCGCTTCGTTTCCGTCACCAACAAAGCCATCATTATCCGTGTCTGCACCGCCGGCTTCCGCCACATCGAAATAGCCGTCGTTGTCGCTGTCCACGTCAGTGGGGTCGGTTAAGCCATCGTTGTCGGTATCCACCGGGGCAAGTCCGGCACCGTTGGCCAGGCCCATACTGTCCACAGCGGGTATACCGTTACCCAGTTGGCCGTTGTCGTCCGGATCGTTGCCAAAGGATTCAGCGAGATCCGTGAGTCCATCGTTATCACTATCCAAATCACGGAAGTTGGCAACCGTGTCAGCGTCACTGTCCAGAAGGGTGTAGCCTATCGCGCCACTGTCCGCTGCGGTTTCCACTGCGTCGGCCAGGCCGTTAGTTCCAAAGTTGCTATCGATCATGCCGTCAGCATTGGCATCTAGAGTACCCACGCTAGCAATACCCGATTCAACCAGATCGAACAGGCCATCGTTGTCGCTGTCCAGGTCGCGGCTGTCGGCAATACCGTCACCGTCGCTGTCCACCGCGTCAGAGCCTTCGTTTACATCGGGAATTCCGTCGTTGTCGTCGTCAAGATCAACTGCGTCAAAAATTCCGTCACCATCCGTATCGTCAGCATCTTTGTAGTCGGGTGTTCCATCATTATCAGTATCAACGGGAGTGCCTGTGCCTCCGTTGTTGGCTACACCGTCATCCCAGCCGTCGCCATCTACATCGTTGAAGCTGTCCACACGGCCATCGTCATTATTGTCGGTGCCGCCCACTTCAATAATGTCGTTCACGCCGTCGTTGTCAGCATCCACATCCACTTGATCCGGTAAGCCGTCGTTATCGGTATCCTGCTCGGTCAACGGCGCTCCAGCCGGTAGGCCAAGTGCGTTTACAGTGGGTGCGCCCGATCCCAAAATCCCGTCGTTGTCAGCGTCGTTGCCTTCGGCTTCCAAAACGTCGGTAATGGTGTCGTTGTCGCTATCCAAATCGTGGTGATTGAAAACAGAGTCGGAGTCGGAATCCAGGGGGGTAATTCCGTAACCTGTGGCTAAACCATCAGCGTCCACACTGGGAATGCCGCTTCCCAGCATCCCGTTGTTATCGGGATCGGTGCCCGCGCTTTCAACTAAATCCGTAAGACCGTCGTTGTCGCTGTCTAAGTCGCGGAAATCTTCCACCCCGTCACCGTCGGTGTCGGCAATGGTGTAGGCGATGGTATTGCTGTCAGCGCTGGTCTCAACGGCATCTGCCAAACCGTTACTACCAAATCCGCTGTCGATGCGACCATCGGAATCCGCGTCCAAAGTAGCTGGGCTGGCGATGGACGCATGACCGGCTTCTACCAGGTCGAATAGACCATCGTTATCGGAATCCAGATCAAGAAAATCGGGAACAGAGTCACCGTCGCTATCCACATTGCCTTCATCTTGATCGGGAATGCCGTCGTTATCGGAGTCTCGGTCCAGATAGCCAGCAATGCCATCGCCGTCTCGGTCGGTGGACTCTTCGTCACCATTAGGGATGCCGTCGCCATCGTCGTCCCCCGCAGGATTGAGGGTGAAGGCAACCGTTGCGCTGTCTGAAATGGCTGTTCCATCCAAAGTGCCGGTAATGGTGGCGGTGGTCACGGAAGTGCTTGAGGTTAAGGTGGCGGTATAGGTTCCGTCCCCTTGATCCGTAATATTGCTTAAGCTGCCTTGATCGGTGGTGAGAGTAACCGTACCACCGGAGCTGGTTAGGTCGTTGCCGCTGGCATCTTTAAGCTGAACGGTCACTGTGCTAGTGGAACTGCCGTTAGCAACAATGCTAGCAGGGCCTGCGCTAATGGTTGACTCAGCGGCCGACGCTGACCCAGCCGTAATGGTGGTGGTGGCGGTTACGGTTTGACTGGCTCCCGCACTGTCCAGCTGGTCTGAATAGCTGCTTGTGAGCACATCACTGTATTGCACGTTCATGTTGCCGTCGTTGTCGGTGCCGGCGCCGCTGGCGTTAGTGGTGGCCAGGGTGGCAGTAAAAATGCCACTGTTGGCGGCGGTTTCGGTCAGTGTTACCTGCTCCAATTCGCCGGTGGTGCCGTTGCTTACCACAACCGTTACGGATTCCACGGATCCGCTCAGCACGTTGTTGTCGGCATCCGTTACGGTAATGGTAAAACCACCGGAGGTAATGCTACTGGTTGCATCGGCACTGATGGTACCGTCCACCCCGGTTTGCAAGGTGTCGTCTGCAACCACAGCTGCTATGGCAGAGTAGAAAGAAGACGCGCCATAGACATAGGTGTCGATATAGGACTGATCGCCAATTCCACCGGAAGTAAAGTTGCCCCAGGTATGTCGGCCAGCTGGAGTGGAAGATGAGGCTCCATTGGGGAGATTGGATGTGCCCGCTAGGTAGGTTTGATCATCCCAGAATACGGTGGTGTCGGTGGTGCTACCGTCACTGTTGGCGAGGAAAATAGTCAAACCATCTTCGGTACCGCCGCTGGTTTCAGCGTCATTTGCAACAAAGTGATACTCACCCAGTCGAGCTTGCAACTGGGCTCTATATTGGCCGTTTCCAACCACCGTTACACCGTCGGTGTCTGTGCCGTCCCAGGCTACGGTATTGGTGCCAATGACCATTTCGCCCAGTAACAGTCGGTCATTTGCCCCGTACACGCCATCGCTGTTGGTATCAATGGTGATGGCGTAGGTGCCTTCCACATCTGAGGTAAAAGTAAAGTTACCGGAATCCTGAAATCCATTGGTGGAAGCCGGGCTTATGGCATAGTCTTGGCCCGCATCATCGGTAAAGGTAAAGTCACTCAGTACCGGGGGATCGGTAGGTCGATCGTTGGCGACAGCCGGGTAGCCAAGATAAAGGGAATATTTTTCGGTAACAGAGCCGTTTGCTGTTGGAATACTGTACCCTGAATTTGGCGCGTCTACGCCCAGGTTGTTGGCTACCAGTGTGTAAAAGTTACCCGAGAAATTATTAAGATCCAGTTTCCACACATAATTCGTGTTCGGCCTACCACCCGGTATCAATGCAAAGTAGTCCGCGTCTGTGGATTCGGATTCAGCAAACGTGCCTGTATAAAAGCTCCAACTATAAGCCCAAAGACGACCAGCCAGTGCAGTTGGGTCTGGAAAGGTAGCCGAGTTTGGTGTAACCGAGATATCCAGCCGATCGATGTCGTCGCTGGCGTTGTTTTCTATGGTGATAATAAAGGTGCCGGCACCGTGGCTGGTGGTGTCAACTTGAAACAGGGTGGCCGGATTTAAGGGCGTGTTTAACGCATCATCACAGCTGATATTTCCGGTGCCCGTGTTTGTGGCTATGGCTGGATCCGCCGTGTGGTCCGCTCCAGGAGCGAATACGTTAATGGTAATGGAGTCACCAACCCCGGTATCACCAACCGAGCCGCTGCCGCTGCCACAAAAGGCAAAGTTAATAATTTCACCAGCGGTTTGAACATCCACATACAATGGTTTATTCCCGTTGGCGCTGAAATCTTGATAGGGCTGATTAAGCCCAAATTGGGACGATCCTTCTGCTTGCGCATGGGATGACACCGTGCTGATGACGCCCAGTGTGAGTAGGCGGGCTCTGGTTAGTTTCATGGGTTAGTTTCCGTTCCTTATAGATGGATCAGTTTGATTCAAGCAAAGACATTTTTGTTGCTATAGGAACTAGGCTAGTTTAGGAGTGGTATCAAATTGGTCTGATCGAGGAAATTCACGCTTCAACTGCAGGGGCAGTTCGGTCAGAATGGAAGTAAAACCTACTTGTATATTTGGGTTTTTACCGTAAAAACCCCAAAATCTTTAGTTAATAATGGCCAATGGAAACTGCACAAATACTGCGACAGATGCACCTGTTGGTGGCGGATGACTGCCACCAAAGCAATGCAACACTGTACAAACTTTTTTCCGATATTTTTGGTAAGGTAACTTTAGCAAATGACGGTGTTGCGGCACTAAAGTGTTACCAAAAAGATGACATTGATATTGTCATATCCGATATATGCATGCCGGGCCAAGATGGTCTCACTTTCGCCGAAAATATCAGACAAGCGGATCCTTATCTGCCTATCCTTATTCTGACTGCCCATACCGATAAAGAATATCTACTAAGGGCTGCAAATCTGCGGTTGGATGGTTACTTGGTTAAACCTCTCAATTTCACTAAGTTAAACGCAGCCCTAGAGCGAGTGGTTCATTATCTTGAGCACCGATTGCAGCCTGTGGGGATTGCCCAGAAGGTCAAATACAATCCGCTTATTAAATGCCTTGAGGTGGATGGAGAGGAGGTGTTGCTTGGTAACAAGGAGCGTTGCTTACTGGAGCTGCTGGTTTATAAACGCGAAGTGGTGGGCAAACAGGAAATCTATGATAAAGTCTGGCCCGATGGTGGTGCCAGTGAACCCGCGCTAAAAAATTTGCTGAGTGAACTGCGCAAAAAATTAAAATACGATTTGATCAAGAATCGCCACGGCATCGGGTGGGTCCTTGAACGAAGAAGCGCCCATGCCTCGGATTAGATTTCCGTTCATATCCTTTTTCCTGCTACTGCTAACTTCAGTCCAATGTGTTGCCCTGGAGAAGGTCAGCTTACAGCTTAAGTGGCAACATCAATTTCAATTCGCCGGGTACTATGCCGCTAAAATAAAAGGCTTCTATGGGGATGCTGGCTTGGATGTGGATATCATCGAAGGTGATCCCCACGTCAATATTATTGAGCGAGTGACCGAAGGTGGTGCCGAATACGGTACAGGCAATAGCGATATTCTGCTGGCTCATTATGAGGGGGCACCAGTGGTAATACTGGCGGTCATCATGCAGCACTCGCCCTATGTGTTAGTGACTCGAAGCGACAAATCATTCCAGTCCATCCATGATATGGTGGGAAAAAAATTGATGATTGAGCCCCACGCGGCTGAACTCATTGCCTACCTGTCGAGAGAAGGTATTGCTCCTGATTCCTATCATTCTTCACCCTACACAGATTTGCAAAGGTTTATTGATGAAGAGGTCGACGCCGTAAGTGTTTATTTAACCGATGAGCCTTTTTTGTTGCAGCAGCAAGGTATTGAATTCAACACTTATTACCCCGCATCCGCTGGCATTGATTTTTATGGTGATAATTTATTTACTACCCGTCAAGAAATAGACAAGCACCCGGATCGGGTGCGACGCTTTCGAGAGGCAAGCCTTCGCGGTTGGGAATACGCATTAAATAACCCGGACGAAATCATTGAATATATCGTGCGAACCTATCCGGAGCGTCATTCCCGAGAGCAACTGGTATATGAAGCCCGGAAAATGCGCCAGCTTATGTATTCTGAACTCATCGCAGTTGGCTATATGCTTCCCGGTCGTTGGCAACACATAGCAGAGATTTACAAAGGCCTGAACCTATTGCCCCATCATTATGAAATGGATGGTCTGTTGTATTCACCTCAATCCTTTATGTACAGCTCCCAAGAATTGGTGCGCGCATTGGCCGGTTGGGCCATAACCGCGTTTATACTTTTACTCATTGGTGTTCTTACCTTTAAGCTCTATTTGCTCAACAAGAAACTCCATTCGGCCCTGGAGTATAAGAACCAACTTGCCAATATTGGAGAGTCCATCAGCAATGTATCCCATCAATGGAAGCAACCTCTGAATGAATTGGGCATCCAGTTTATGCGGATTCAGCAACTAATGGCCCGTGAGTCCAGTAAAGAGTCTAAA
Source organism: uncultured Ketobacter sp. (assembly GCA_964016105.1). Lineage (GTDB taxonomy): Bacteria > Pseudomonadota > Gammaproteobacteria > Pseudomonadales > Ketobacteraceae > Ketobacter. The sequence continues at coordinate 20,155 of CAXHEX010000034.1, read as the reverse complement.
GAGATTGAAGGCTTGGTGGGTAAAGGTAATGAATTGCTGCAATTTATGGCTGATACCGTGGATGCGTTTGGCGAGGTTATGGGTAACCGTAACCAAATTGTGACCTTCTCTCCCAGAAGCGCCATAAAGGATTTGCTGCGCTTGCAAAGTGATGGCTATCAGCAAAATGGCATCACTATTCACACTCATCTCGATCAGGATGTCGAGTTGAAGGGCAATGTTGCCAGCTTTATTCAAGGCATAATGAATGTGGTGGGTAACGCAAAAGATGTGCTCATGGATAGGAGCGTTGAAAACCCCAAAATCTGGCTCACGAGTTCAGTCACTCAAGAAACTTACCAGCTTGAAATTCGAGATAACGGTGGTGGAGTTGATTCGGCTCATTTGCGTAGGGTTTTCGATTTGGGCTACAGCGCAAAATCTGGCCCTGGTTCTGGGCTCGGATTGTATATTGCTAAAAAAATAACAAAAGAGCAGTTTCTAGGGGCTCTAAATGCAAACGTCACTGCTGAAGGCATGTGCTTTACTTTTGTTATTCCCATTTCCCGACAGGACACTAGTCGTCAGTTTAATCTCCGCTAAACCCTGTTCTTCCATGTTTTCTCCCACTTTTTGCCTTTTGGCCATCACTTACCGTCCAGAGGGACAAAGTATCCGCGATCAAATCTGTATTTAATTGTTTAAAGTCTGTTAATAGGCGTAGCTGGCGGATAATCAGTTTTGATACAATAATCAAATTCGTATCGTGGTGGGTCGTTTTGTCAAATTGTCTCTTTTTGGCGAGTATTCGTAACATTTTCGTCCATATATATCCGCAATGTGATAACGAATGAACAGGTACTCATAGAAAACACAGGTTATCTGCCCATTTGAAGATAATTTGTGTTCTCAATTTGGATGATTGGTCTCGTGATCGGGTAGGAAACGCACAATAATGACAAGGTCTGTTAATCCATCCACCACAGCCTCTGGTTGGCTCTTAAGCTGGGCGAAAAATAGACCTGAAAAGACTGCCTACATATTTTTGAATGAGCGTGGTGAAGAAAAGCAGACAGTCACCTATTCCCAGTTGGAAAATCGTGTAAGAGAGTTAGCAAGCCATTTGGCTACCTGCACCCAGGCAGGTCATCGGGTTATGCTCACTTATAAGCCAGGATTGGATTTTATCGAAGCCTTCTTGGCTTGTATGTGGTTGGGCTTGGTTGCTGTACCGGTGCCGCCTCCGGTTAAAAATAGTGACCGGTCTCGGGTAGTAAACATCGTGAGGGACTGTGAGCCCCATTTGATTCTCACCACGTCAGATGTCAAACAGTCACTGGTCGGTGTTATGGAATCCTGTTCTAACGTTATTTCCAGCACCTGCCTGATTGAAACTGATGGACTTGCGGGGCCTAGCTCGAATTTTCTGTCCGAAATAGTGGCTCTCTCTATAGACAGCAAGCCAGAAGACATTGCCCTTATTCAATATACCTCCGGCTCAACTGGTAATCCAAAGGGGGTGTGTTTATCCCACGATAATTTGTTTCACAATCAAACCTTAATTTACGAGGCTTATCAGGCCAATGAGGACGTGACTGCGGTGAGCTGGTTGCCGCAATACCACGATATGGGTTTGATTGGAAATATTCTAGGTTCGCTTTTCGCTGGTGCTCGTTGCGTGCTTATGTCGCCCTTGAGCTTTCTAAAGCGACCCTTGATTTGGCTGCAGGCCATATCTAAATACCGGGCAGCGATTAGTGGCGGCCCTAACTTTGCGTACGATCTCTGCGTATCAAAAATAAGAAAAGAACATCTAACCTCTTTGGACCTGAGTTGTTGGCGAACGGCATACAATGGCGCAGAGCCTATTAAGGCGGATACTTTACGTCGATTTATTGAGGTGTTTGAATCTTATGGTTTTAATGCCAACGCTTTTTTACCGGTTTATGGTCTTGCGGAATCCACCGTCTTTGTAAGCGGATACAAAGCAAATGCGCCGAGTTTTGTATCTGTGGATCGTGAAAGCCTTGCTGCGGGGTTGCCTAACTTTGGTGACACCGGAGCCTGTGTGGATCTTGTGGTTAGCGGTTGCCCTGGAGATTTGGATGTTCGAATAGTTGACCCGGTTACTTGCAAACCCTGTGTAGAAAATGCCATTGGAGAAATTTGGGTTAAAGGCCGAAGCGTAGCTCAGGGATACTGGAACAATGAGCAGGAAAGCCACAGGGTATTCCATGGACACGTTCTTGATCCCGAAGAAGGTCCGTTTTTACGCACTGGCGATTTAGGTTTTTTTCATCAAGGTGGACTAGTTGTAACCGGCCGCTTGAAAGAAATGATCATCGTGGATGGGCGTAATCTTTATCCTCAAGACATTGAGCAGACTCTGCAATCAGTTCATCCGGCTTTGCGGGCTAACAATACTGCAGTGTTTACCCCAACTTTTGATAGCCAAGAGATTGTGGCGGTTCAGGTGTTAAGCCCTAGGCCCAAGCTGAACTCGAAGCAAGTTAAGGCGATTGCACGCCAAGTCTTTAGAGACATACAGGCTCAACATTCTGTAAGCCTATCCTCTTTATTGTTCGTTAATGCCGCTGAACTCGAAAAAACATCAAGTGGAAAAATTCGCCGGGCTGAGATGGCCCGTCGATTTAGCCAGGGTGCCATTAAATGTTTACACCGGTACCGGCCTTCTGACTTTTATACCTCAGAAGAAGAAAAACCGGAAAAAAGTTCTTCTCTTATATCCGGCCAGCTTCAACTGGAGCAAGAACTTAAGAATCATATCGCTCAATATCTTGGGATAGAGCCAGGGGATATTGACAGTTCCGCCAACTTTTTTGATTTTGGTATGGACTCGAAGGCGGTCCTGAATCTGTTGGGGCAGGTTGAAGCGTCCCTTGACCTTAGCATACCCATTCATACGCTCTATGATCACCCAACCATTGCAAAATTGTGCGGTTATCTAAGTGGGGAAGTGCCATTTTCCAGTGAGTCTCGATCCAAATCCGTTGAGACCATGGCTCAAACCCATTCCGATATTGCCATCATCGGTATGGCGTGCAGGTTCCCTGGTGGAATAAATGATTTGGAGAAATATTGGGAACTGATTCTATTGGGGAAAAACGCAATTGTGCCTACCCCTGAATCACGCTGGTCTCAAGCTCAGTACTACGATGCTGATGTGAACGCGCCGGGGAAAATGGTTACCCGGTGTGGCGGTTACGTGGACAACGTGCGGAAATTCGATAGTGATTTCTTTAATATCCACAGCAAAGAAGCATTGGTGCTGGACCCACAGCAGCGATTCTTGTTGGAAACCAGTTGGCATGCACTGGAAGATTCCGGTATTGCTCCAAACCGTACCAAGGGCAAGGATGTGGGGGTGTTTGTTGGAATTTCCAACTTCGACTATGGCCGGCTTTGTTCGCTGGCGGGTGCCATAGACAATCCCTATAGCGGTGTGGGTAACGCCGCTGCTATCGCCGCAAATCGGCTCTCCTATTTCTATGACTGGCGAGGGCCCAGCTTGGCGCTGGATACCGCATGCTCTTCTTCGTTGGTTGCGCTTCATGAAGCCTGCAAAAGTTTGCGCAGTGAGGAATGCTCTACGGCATTAGCGGCGGCGGTAAATCTGGTTCTCTCCCCCGAGCTGGATATCGTATTCTCCAAGAGCGGCATGATGTCCCCCACCGGTAGTTGCAAAACATTTTCCGAAGATGCAGACGGTTATGTCAGGGGTGAGGGTTGTGGCGTCTTAGTGTTAAAGCGGCTGGATGACGCCAGAAGGGACGGAGATCGAATTCATGCCGTAATAAAATCGTCCGCTGTAACCCAGGACGGACACTCCAACGGCTTGACCGCTCCCAGTGCTCAGGCACAAGAGCGCTGTATTGACAAGGCTCTGGCCCATGCCGGGCTTGAACCCAACCACATACAATACATAGAGGCCCATGGTACCGGCACGCCCTTGGGTGATCCCATTGAATTGAATGCCATAGCTCGAAGCTATGGCGGCAATCGTACCTCCCCATTGAGGCTTGGCTCCGTCAAAGCCAATATGGGGCATCTGGAATCAGCAGCGGGTATGGCTGGCGTAATAAAGTCCGTACTTGCACTCAAACACAAAACGCTACCGGGGCAAATTGGTATTTCCAAATTAACGCCTTATTTCGATTGGGAAAATCAACCCATAGAAGTGAATAGCAAAAGCCGGTCATGGACATTAAAGCCAGGTGAAGTGCGGCGCGCTGGAGTGAGTTCTTTCGGTTTTGGCGGTACTAATGCCCATGTCATACTGGAGGAACCCAATTCAGGCCTGCAGAACTTGTCAACTGTTGTTACTCAATCGTCAGCTACCCAAACGTCATCTACCCATGAATCGGCATCGCAGCTGCTTTTACTTTCTGCCAATAATGACTACTCATTGAAAGAAAAATGTCGACAGTATTACGATTTTCTCGCTGCTGACGATACGGATATAGCTAGCCTCTGTTTAGCCAATAATGAGCGTGACGCCCATCTGAAATACCGTTTAGCTATAAATTGCGAATCACCAGAACAGCTGATATCTCAATTGGGTAAGGCAGACGCAGTTAAATGCCTGACTTCACCAAAGCTGGTGATGATGTTCACCGGTCAAGGATCGCAGTATGTGGGCATGGGCAGGGGGTTATTTAAGCGCTCGCTATTTTTTCGACAACTTATCGAAAGCTGCGATCATGTTCTGCAAAACTTGGGTGGGGATTCAATTATCCCATTTATGCAAGCAGAGTCTTCTCCGGAAAGGGAGACGAAACTGGCGAGAACGGATTACACTCAGCCTGCCTTGTTTATATTGGAATATGCATTAGCCCGCCTATGGTTGCATATTGGAGTTAAACCACAGTGCATGCTTGGCCACAGCCTCGGCGAGCTGGTGGCGGCCACCGTCGCTGGCGTATTCTCCATGGAGCAAGGCCTCAAACTTGCCTACCTGCGCGGGAAGTGGATGCAGCAACTTCCCCATAAAGGTGGGATGGCTGCCGTATTTACAGAGCCTGAGACCATAGCGTCCTATTTAAAAGGACATGACCAAGTGGGTATTGCTGCTGTCAATGGCCCTGGACAGGTGGTGTTATCAGGTTGTGAAAAGCAACTGAAACAGATCGTGCAATGTTTAACGGAATCGAATGTTGACGCCCGGTTTTTAAAGGTCTCCCATGGCTTTCATTCTCCCTTAATGGTTCCTGTTTTGGACGACTTTAGGGCGCTACTTAGTGGTTTCACCCTCAATTCACCCCGAATTCCTATCATCTCCAATACCACTGGAAAAGTGGCTGGTGAGGAGATCGCAAGTGTCGATTACTGGTGTCAGCACTTGATCGAATCCGTAAGGTTTCAGGATAGTATTCGCGACGTACTGGAAACTGGCCACAACGTTTTTCTAGAAATTGGTCCCACTGGCACGCTTTGCGAGTTGGTGAAACAGAATACAGCAGCAGAATCCACCCAGATTGTTGCTTCTCTCAATGGGTCTCACCCAGAAGGGGATCTATGCCGGGCCATTGCTGCACTCTATGAAGCGGGTATCAATATAAGTTGGAAAGCCTACACAGAGGCAGATTCAGTACCTCATTTGGATTTGCCGCTGTATCCATTCTACGGCAAAACTTATTGGATTGATTCATCTGCACCGTCACCATCACTATCAAAAAGGTTATCTCTATCCCATCAGGTTGATACTAGTCAGGGCATGCTTGGAGATTCTCAGTTTGCGCCCAATCTGCGCAAGGATGAATTTCATTTTGTCAGCTACCCCGGGCAACATCCCCAGCTATGGAGATCTGGTTCACATTCCTCTGATAAGGTGTACTACCATTTAGGCCATTTTTTGAAACTCAGTCTGGAGCTGGGCCAAAGGCTATTGCGGCGAGAGCTGCTACGTGTCACTGATTTAACGCTGATGGAGCAACGGTACTTCATTGCGGGAGAAGATCATAGACTCCATACCTGGGTAGAGCAGAGTGAAAACGGTGAATTGAATGCACGTTTTTATACCACCGAATCTGCCTCGGTGGGGCCCGAAAGTGAGTGGTTGTTATTAGCTTCTGTGAAGCTGAATGGATCTATGTCTGCCGATGTGGAAGCAGTTGGCAGAGACAGGCTGTCACCTCCAGATGATTCGTCTCTGTCCCATCTACAATCATTTCTGCAGGAGTGTCGTCATAAGAAGCTGGCCTATGGGGCAATCCACTTAGATCAGCTCAACCATATTCAGTTTGATGGGGAAACTTTCTCAGCAAAGATAATTACGGATTCAGAAACCCGTCTGCAACCCGGTTTCCATGATGCCTTTTCTGCTATTTCTAAACTGTGTTTATTCGGTCTTGGACTTTTCTGTGAAGGGGACCGAGGCTACCCGAATATAAATCGGGGGCAGGAGTTCTGCCCTTGTTCCTTAGCCACAATGGAAAGCTTTGGAGATTTGGCTTCAGGATCTGAGCTACAGATCACAAGAGCGGATCCTAGAGGGGCAGGGCCTGAAGAGAAACAGTTCGATATGGTTGTTTTTGACAGAAGCTCACGGGTGTTGGCAAGAGCGCACAAATTGGGCATGAAGGTCACTGACAATCCTCGGAGCTCTTTGCTCGAGATGCTGCGACAGCTGGACCAGGCTGGTCGACTGGAGCTGATTCGACATATGCTGGCCAAGAATCTAGCCAAAGGTATTGGAGTAGAACCCACGGATATTGATCTGACCCAATCGTTCGCGGAGCTGGGCATTGACTCCGTCTCCATGGTGAGCACCATGGCCCGATTAAAAAGGAAATTAAATGTCGACCTGTCTTTGGGGACCATACAAGCTTCCGAGAGTATCAATCATTTTGCAGAAACGGTGGCAAAACAATTCCAATCGACTTCTTTTCTGGGTAACGGCAGCAACCGTTTTATGCGAACCACTTTACATAAACAGCATAAATCCTGCACTGTACTGAGCCATCTTTCTCGTTCAACTTCAGAGCAATACAATGGCACATTGGTGGTGGATGAAACAGATACCTACTTTTTTGATCACCCGCTGGATCATATTCCCGGTGCGTTATTGGTAGCCGGTGCATGGGAACTGGTCTGTTCCAGTACGTATAACTGTGACCCGGATAATCAACGTCATAGTCGAACTGTGAAGGATTGTCAGGTGATGTTTGAGCGCTTCGCTGAAAAAGACCGTAAAGTAGATTATGTACTTTATTGTCACGGGGGTGATAGCCATAGCATCGATTTGGTTTGTGACATGATGCAAAACGATCATACCATCGGGCAAGTTAGGCTCACCCTGAACTATGAGTATGACGTGGCCAAGGGATTACTGCCTAGAGTTAGAGAGCTAGGGAATATAGATCAAACCCTATTGCACAAGAAACACCAACGAAATGTTCTTATTGCCACTCCCGAGCGCAAGGGCGAGTGTTGGCGATGTCTACCAATGGGGCCACCACAAGATCATCACTTAGCTGCAACAACCTTGGCTCAAGCTGGATTAAATCCTCTCTATATTCTAGAAGTGGCCCGTCAATTCTTAACGTATTTAAGTCACGTTGAGTTTGGTGTGGAGCTGGGTAGCCACGTCAATTTGCTCGATGTTCAAATTCATATTGAGTCTGCTTTGGATTTCACCCAGGCCATTGAATTGCAGTTTTCCGGTGTGGAGGGAAGGCTTGTTCCCGATGAGATTTGTACCGCTACCATCTGTTGGGTGCAACAAGGGCGCACCCTAGCCAGCAGCGAGATTTCTGCTCAGGTTGTTAGAAAAGATACTTACTTAAAACAACGGGCCAATTACTACAAAGGTTAAACAGTTAATGGATAAATTTCGCAATCAAGTCCCCCTTTACATGATGTTGTTTTCTATTGTTTTGTTCACCCACTTTGCCACGGTGAAATTGTATTCATGGTCCGGGGGGATGTGGCTGGTGGGTACTCTAGCAAGTCTCTGTTATCTGATTTGGCTTATATCCGAAGCCAAGGTTTCCATAACGGAACCAGAAAAGGGTCAAACAGAGAAAGACCGTGGTACCTGCGAACTGTATGTGTTTGGCCGCTTTCTGACGGTGTTCAGTGCGTTAATCTTCAGTACGGCCTGGGGTGAACTCAATAATATAATGATATTGGGATTACTGTTGTTGCTGGCGGCAATCGGGTTTCGATTATGGGCCATAGCCACCCTTGGTCGTTTTTATTCTCATCGAGTTCGCTTAGTTGATCAACATGAGATCATAGACACTGGGCCCTATGGTTGGGTGCGACATCCGGCCTACACCGGCATGTTGTTAGCGAATCTAGGGTTTGTGATGGTGTTTTTCAATGTTTATGGCTTGCTGGCATGGGCGTTGGTTTTGCTTCCTTCCATTATTAAGCGTATTCGTGTTGAAGAGGTGGCATTAATGGAATTATCGGGCTATCCGCACTATGCAGAATGCCACAAACGCATACTCCCGGGGATTTGGTGATACAGGTGAACAGACAGTGATTTTAGTTGTGACCGGGGCTACCGGGTTTGTGGGCAGGGCACTGATTCGTCATTGTATCCATAATGTAAGCTCTGGTGACGAGGATATGGAGTTGAGAGTTCTGGTTCGCAGTAAAGGCCGCTTACCCATGCACCCAAAAATACGGGAATATGAAGGTGATCTAAACCAGCTGAACAGTGACCTTTTTCCTGATCAACCCCATGTTTTGGTTCACTTGGCGAATAAGAATATTGACCATGATGGTAGCGGCTTCCAACAAACAAACGTTCACGGCACCGAGAAACTGCTAAAGGCCTGTAGGCCATCAACCCGGGGTATGATTTACAACAGCTCCCTATCGGTTCTGGGTCAAGGGGCTCAAGTTAATAGCAGTCATATTGCACCGGTACATCCACAGACGGATTTGGCCCTATCCCGCGCCCAAGCAGAGGAAAGCGTATTGCGCGGTGCACGAAAGTTGAATACCACTGCTTATTGTTTGCGTCCCAGATTTATTTTAGGGGATGGTGACAACTATGTTATGCCCGCACTGGCAAAGTTGGTGAACAAAGGCCTCTATTTGGGTGACGGCCAGCAGCGCTATTCCGTAATCGACGTAGATGATTACGCCAAGATAATAGTTCAACTTGCCACTCGCTGTTTGCAAACGGATGTTGTGGAACAAATTCCACTGAATATTGGTTATAGCTCACCGCTGAGTTATGAGGTTATATTTAGTGAGTTACGCAAGAAGATGGCTTCCGCTTCTCGCAAAAAAACCATACCGGCACCAGCTCTGTTGGCGAGCCTGTTAAAACGGATCCCCAATAAAACACTGCAAGCCAAAGCCATTCAGTTACAGCTTATTGGTTTGGATCACTTTGGCGATACGGCTGCTACACAATCACGCCTCATTCATGATGTGCTAAAACGGGATAGCCTGGAATACATGAAGTCGCTGGCTCAACAATATGGAGCAATGGTATGAGCCTGATACTTGACCATGGACAACAACCCAATGAGAGGCAAGTGGGAGGTAAGTTTGCCAAGCAGGCGGAAATGATTTCAGCTGGATTTGCGGTGCCGGAGTTTGTCTGTTTAACCCAGGAATTCTATTTGCAGGTTGCCCATGAGTTACAGAATCAAATTAGAGATTTGTTAAAGGCAACAGATTTCAGCGAGTTCAAACTGGTTGAAGCAACCTCATTGCAAATTAGAACCTGGATAACCAACTTGTCCCTATCGCAGCAACACGAGTCTGATATTTTTGCGGCTTTTGATCAACATTTCCATCAGGATACCCTGGTTTCAGTGAGAGCCTCCACGGTTGGGGTTAAGTCTGATGAAAGTGAAGATTCATTGCAAAACCCTTTTGCTGGCATGAGCGAGTCCTTTCTCTATGTACCTCGGAATGAGCTGATCGATAAAGTGAAATTGGCTTGGGCTTCCGGTTATTCCCCAGAGTCTCTGCTATACCGTCACAGCCAGTCCATGGATGTGATGGGATTCAGTGTTGCCGTGGGCATACAGAAAATGATTTTCGGACAACGTTCCTTCGTTATGTTTACCGCTGACCCCAAAACCGCCGCCCGTGATACGGTCATAATTGCTGGATTTGGGATTGGTGAGGGGGTTGTACAGGAACGGGTGGCTGTGGACCATTATTTCGTAAATGGGAAAAGCGGGGATATCACCCACAAGCTTCAACTAAAAGATACCCAGTTGGTATTTGATGAGCAAGTGGGATCAGGATTGATATCAGCGGGCGTGCCTCAACAGAAGCAACAACCCGCCTGCTTAACAGAGTCAGAAATCACGGATATTGCTGCGCAGGGTAAAAAAATAGAGTCGCTTTTTGGGCTGCCGCAAGATATAGAGGGCACCATCACGGAAGATGGCACGGTTTACTTTCTCCAGTCCAGACCCATTGCGCTGGATTTCCGGCGTCAGTTGGTGTGGACCAATACCAATGTTACCGAGAGTTACCCGGGGGTCAGTACCACTTTAACCTATTCTCACGCCAAGTATTTTTATCGGGTTATTTTTCGGGATTTGTACCGTCGGCTGGGTGTTGATAGCGAGACCATATGGAGTAACTTCCAACCCTTGGATAATATGATCGGTTATCTTAAGGGGCATGTGTATTACTGCTTGTCCCATTTCTATTTGCTGCATAAACAAAACCCCCTCTATCCGTTATTTGGATCCCATTGGGAGAATATGATCGGATTGAGCTCTTCCTATCAGACCCAAGAGCAAAACGCCTTCAGTGCTGCCTTCAACAAGCTTAGATCGGGGTTCAATATCGCCAAGGCACTGGTAAACGTGCTTGTGGATTATTTTAATCATGACAAGGCCATGTATCGTTACCACCGCTGGTGGGAGAAATTACTGGCACCCATGCGGGGAAAATCATTTAACGGAGAAGACCCTCTTGTTCTGGTTAATCGCTTTTACGACCTGTGGACACAGGTGGGTAGGGAGTGGGGAGTAACCTTAACCACGGATGCCTACCTCATACCCATGTACGGTTGGGCAGAGGCATTGTTTGAAAAGTGGGACCTGGAAGCACAGTCCCAGGGCCTGCTATCGGATTTGCTTTGTGGCGATGAGCAATTGCTCAGTGTGGAGATCATTCTTTCTGCGGTAAAACTGTCGGAATACGTGGGGAGCCAGCCTCAGCTCAAACACTATATTGTGGAAACCGATGAAAAGACCGTCTGGTACGCTTTACAGGCAGACGATATTGATGACTGTTTTCGTGACGGTGTAAACCGGCACCTGCAGCTGTACGGGGATAGAGGGTTGCAGGAATTAAAGCTGGAGCAGCCCAGTTTGCGAGATACGCCCTGGATTTTGATTAGGATGATTCGTCAATACGTTATTCAGGGTGTCACCGTTCTGGTTAATCGCTTTTACGACCTGTGGACACAGGTGGGTAGGGAGTGGGGAGTAACCTTAACCACGGATGCCTACCTCATACCCATGTACGGTTGGGCAGAGGCATTGTTTGAAAAGTGGGACCTGGAAGCACAGTCCCAGGGCCTGCTATCGGATTTGCTTTGTGGCGATGAGCAATTGCTCAGTGTGGAGATCATTCTTTCTGCGGTAAAACTGTCGGAATACGTGGGGAGCCAGCCTCAGCTCAAACACTATATTGTGGAAACCGATGAAAAGACCGTCTGGTACGCTTTACAGGCAGACGATATTGATGACTGTTTTCGTGACGGTGTAAACCGGCACCTGCAGCTGTACGGGGATAGAGGGTTGCAGGAATTAAAGCTGGAGCAGCCCAGTTTGCGAGATACGCCCTGGATTTTGATTAGGATGATTCGTCAATACGTTATTCAGGGTGTCACCGTTCAAAGCTATCGGGATCATGAAAAACAGGTTAGGCAGGAAGCTGATAAAACCTTGGAGAAGATCTTAAAGCAGCAGCCGTTACGTTTGTATCTTCTACAAAAAATTATGCTGCCCCGACTGCGGCGCCTCATCCGTCACCGTGAAAACTCCCGCTACTGCCGTAGTGAACTGTTTGGGTTCAGTAAACAGATCTTTAAAGCTTTGGCCCACTATTTAGTGGAACGAGGCGTGCTCCGCTCGGAAGGCGATATTTTTCACCTGACTCAGGATGAGGTGTTTGGTTATATCAACGGTATGGGTGTGACCGAAAACCTTCAAGCCATTGCCGATATTCGGCGTGGTGAATATGAGCTGAATCTTTCCGTTGAAACTGCGGAACAGGTAACCACATTGGGAGCCATTCATGAGAATAACCTGCTGGACCCTCAGATTGCAGATCTTGGTTCAGGGGCGTTGCAGGGGTTGGGGTCCAGTGCCGGTAAAGTGCAGGGTACGGCAAAGATTATATCGGATCCCAACCAAGTGGAGACCCTAGCCGACGACATGATTTTGGTGGCAAGGGAGACCGACCCCGGCTGGTTGTTTTTGATGTTAGCCGCAAAAGGCATGGTGGTGGAGCGAGGCAGTATGTTGTCCCATACCGCCATAACTGGGAGAAAGTTTGGCATACCCACCATAGTGGCTTTATCCAATGCCACAAAAATCATACCTGATGGCGCAAAGATTGAGATTGATGGCGCCACCGGTGTGGTGACCTTGTTGGCATCCCAATTGGAGGCCCAGTCAAAGGTGGAATCCAACCGTTCTAGTTTAAGCGGGGAGCCAGAGTGACAGAGTTTCTTTCTCGGTTAAAGCAGTTTGCATATATAGTTTACGAGCCTAAACAGCATCTTTTTTTCGCCTTTATATGGTACTTGTCTCTTAGTGGTCTTTTTGTCTCTCTCAATCAGAGGCATATTCCATGGGAGTGGGGGCTTCCCTCGTTAGTCACTGGGTTGACCTTTTTTATTATTTTGTTTGTGTTAAGAGCGATTGATGAAGTAAAGGATTTTGAATACGACCAACGCCATAACCCCCATAGACCACTGGTATGTGGGGCCGTTTCAAGGAAGGACATTGCTCTTTATGTGATTCTGGGTGCTCTGTTTGTCGTAATGTTGAATTTGGTCCTATCACCTTATTTGGCACTATTTGTGGTTTTAAATATCGGTTATGGATTGTTGTTGATAAAGATGGAACAGTGGCTGCCCCTAATGGGTCGCAGTCGGTTCTTTAACTTAGTGATCACCTATCCCGTGAGTATTGCTCTCAGCTTTTATGCCTTGCTGCAGATGGCGGTTAGTCAAGGTGTTGTCATTGAGGCTTCTCACTTTATGTTGATTGGCTGCTATGTCATGGCGTTTCTGCATTTTGAAATTGTTCGCAAATCCATGTGGTGCAATCTATGCGAGCCTTCAGAGCTGCTGTATTCCAACGAGATTGGTACTAAGAATGCCCTGCTGGTATCCACCATTGCCGCCCTGTTAGCCTGTGTCGGCGTGGTATGGCTTATAGCGCCTTGGCAACTTACGGGTATTGCCAGTGTCACTGGCTGGCTACCCTTAATAAACTTGTTATTTGTGGTTTTGAGTCTGAAGTTGTTTTATCAAAACCGCAATCAATCCTTTAACCCCAGAAAATTCAGTGTGCCATTTATTGTGGGTTTCTATTTAATGAATCTTGTTCATGCATTGGCTCAGAATCAGCTTCAGCTAGCAATTTAACTTAAGGCGTCATTCGTTATGAATCAATTTTTTCCTACATTGATTAAATACCCTAAAGTTTCGCTGTTGCTTTGTTTGGTGCTTACTGCTGCGTTGGGGGTAGGGGCAACAAAGTTCCAAAATACTTTGGATTTTCGTTTTTTCTTTAGCGAAGACAACCCCCAATTGCTCGCCTATGATCGATTGCAGTCTTCCTATGGCTCAGAGGAATTTGTTTTTATTGCCATAGAAGCGTTGAATGGCGAGTTGTTCACCCGCAGCAATCTGGAAGCATTGCAAGAGTTCACGGAAGCTGCTTGGCTGGTTCCGTACTCTCTACGAGTGGACTCTTTAACAAATTTTCAATACAGCTTGAGCGGATCTGAGGAGCTGAAGATTCAAGACCTATTTTCCAGGGAATTGAATTTGGATGAGGAACAGCTACGCATTCGTAAGCGGTTTGCTTTGAATGAGCCCGCAACAGTGAATGCGCTAATCTCAGCAGACAATCGCGTTGCGGGCATGCGGATAATGGTTAAGCTGCCCGGGTTGGACAGGTCAGCAGAAACCCCTGAAGTGGTGTTTTTTATTCGAAATATGGCAGCGGATTTCGAGCAAAAGTTTCCCCAGTTCAAGCTTCATATGTCCGGTCAGATTGTCGTTGATCAGGCATTTCCAGAAGCCACTGAAGCCGATATGGCTTTTGTCTGGCCAGCATTCTTTGTGGTTATGCTGGTGGTGTTGGGGGCTATTTTTCGAAGTGTGGTTTTTGTGCTTATCACCCTGATTACAGCTGTGTGTGCCATTGCTTCCGGTATGGGGCTATTTGGGTGGACCGGAATGAAAATTAATGCCGCCGTAACCGTTGCCCCAGTGATGATTCTGACTTTGGCTATCGCCGACGGTATTCATTTATTAACCCACTATAGAGCACAGCGACGTCAAGGTCTGGATGTAGATCAATCTATATCGGACAGCCTCAAAAGCAACAGATGGCCGGTTTTTATAACTTCAGTACTAACCGCAGGTGGGTTTCTTACGCTGCATTTTAACGATTCTCCCCCTTACCAGGCGCTGGGCTATATTGTTTGCGCAGGTGTTCTTTTCGCCTGGCTCTATGCGGTGACGCTGTTGCCTGCGCTACTGAAATTAATCCCCCACACCATCCTGCAGGCGCCTTCCAATCATGTGGCAACAAACATGTTTTATAGACGATTGGCTGACTGGATTATTGATCACTCTAAGAGTGTATTGGTGGTGAGTTCTGTGTTGATAGTGTTTTTAATATGCTGCCTCCCGCTCAATAAGATTAACGATGATCCGGTTAAATATTTCGGTGCGGAACAACAGATGCGTAAGTATATGGAGTTCATCAATGACAACATAACAGGTCAAGGCGCGCTAAATTATTCCGTTCCCATATTCGAAGGGGGCTCAGTAACGGATCCGGTTTATCTGTTTCTGTTAGATGATTTCTCCAGTTGGCTTAAACAGCAGCCACATGTGGTCCATGTGGATTCCCTCGCCGATATTATCAAACGATTGAATCAAAGCTGGCATGCCGATGATCCGGCCTTTTACCGTTTACCCAATTCCCGGGAAGCGGCATCTCAACTACTGTTGCTGTATGAATTATCCCTTCCCTATGGTGCTGATCTTGGTAATTTGATTGCACCTGATAGAGAAGCCAGCAGAGTCAGAATCACCATGAGCAATACCGCCGGTGACTATCATATCGCACTGGATGAACATGCCAGCGCATGGTTGCAAGCCCGCTTGGGGGATGCTTATCTGGGCGGCGGGGCCAGTGCGCCATTAATGTTTGCTCATATTGGTGAACGAAGTATGAAGGGAATTCTGATTGGGCTTGTGGGTTCGTTGTTCATCATGGGGTTGATTCTCGTGGCGGTTATGGGATCCCTGCGTCTTGGTTTGGTGAGCATGTTAGGGAATCTCATACCCGTGGCCATGGCCTTCGGTCTGTGGGGGTTAATAAACGGCAACATTGATGTGGGTCTCAGTGTCACTTTAGGTATCGCGTTTGGCATTGTGGTGGATGACACCATCCATCTGTTGACTAAGTTTCACCGCGCCCAGCGTGAGGGATTCTCTACTCCTGATGCCATTAGATCAGCTTTCACTCTGGTGGGGCCTGCTTTGGTCACAACCACAGTGGTATTGATATGCGGATTTGCCATGTTGGGTTTTTCTGAAATGAATCTGACGGCTAATACCTCCATATTAACCACAATGACCATCGCCCTAGCGCTACTCGTGGATTTGTTTTTCATTCCAGCACTATTGATCATTTTAAACACCAATAGCAGGGAGCACAGTAAACATGGACAACACTTCAGCCCATAAGACTGAATCTAATTTGATGTTCTTGTTTGAATGGTTGTTCTTTCCATTTATCACATTGGTATCGCTGGGGTTGATGTCCTACTTTATCCACCAGGGCCAGTATATTGAACAAGCTTCATTTGTTATTTCCCTGTCTGTGCTCGTCATAACCATGCTGTTCGAGCGGATTCACCCGTTGGTACCGGATTGGAATCGAAGTCGCGGCGACATTCAGCCTGACATCGCATCCATCGCCATTGTTGCGGTGGGGGTAGAGGGGGCGTTGAAAGCTATTGGGCCCTTAGTGGCACTTTATCTTTTTCTGGCTTTGGATTTGCCCGCTCCTCTGGATTTGTTGCCTAACCCCATGCCCCTATGGGCGGAAACCCTGTTGGCCTTGTGTATCATTGAGTTTGCCAAGTATTGGTTTCATCGATTCAGTCATGAATCCGAATCCTTGTGGCCACTGCATTCGGTACATCACAGCGTTAAGCGTATGCATTTACTCAATGGCTTTAGAATCCACCCTCTTTACCACATAGTTACGTTTGTGTTGGGGGTTATGCCTTGTTATTTCCTGGGTATAAGCGAAGAAGCTCTCGTTTTGAATTCCGTTTTATTGGCCATTGGCGGTTCTATCCAGCATTGTAACATTCGCTTAAGGTATGGCTGGTTGAACTATATTTTTAATACCAATGAACTCCATAGATGGCATCATTCTAAAGACCTGGTGGAGGGGAATAAGAATTATGGGGCTGTGTTGATCATATACGACGTTCTGTTTGGCACCCATTATTATAATGCCAAAGGCAAACCGAAGGAGTTAGGCATCAGCGGAGAAGAGAGATACCCAATGAATAATTACTGGGCGCAGTTGTTGGTTCCGTTTCGCTGGAAAGCTATTATGGGAAGGAATGATGAGAAATGAAAAGAGTGATGGAGGCCCCATTGGAGCCTCTCGTTAAATTCCGACTATTCGATGAAAGATACTTCGCCGGATTCCAAGCTGTATTCTGCTCCAATGATTTTTAAATCACCTTTTTGAATAAGGTTCTCTAATGTTTGTGACCCTCTCATTAGTTGATTGGTGGAGGCCAAAATGTTGGCGTGGATACAAGAACTCAACAATTTTTCTGGTTGCTCCTTCAGTTCCGTTGAGAACAGAGGCTCCACCGCGGGGCGAATGCGATTTACGATGGAAAGCAAGTTGGTTGATGCTCCTTCACTGGGTGCTTTTAGCTGATCAATTGTTGCTTTCACCGCACCGCAGTTGGAGTGCCCTAGCACAACTACCAAGGGTGTGCCGAACTGAGCCGCAGCAAATTCAACGCTTCCCACTTGGGATGGGGCGACAATGTTCCCTGCCACCCGGATAACAAAAAGATCACCAAAGCCTTGATCAAAAATCAATTCCGCAGGCACCCTGGAGTCAGAGCATCCCAAGATAATTGCGAAGGGCGCTTGACCACCGGCCAAATCAGAAAATTGAGTTTGTTTTGCCAGGTTATCTATGCTGCGCACGCCGGTTACAAATCGTTTATTGCCTTCTTTTAGTTTTTCTAACGCTTCGCTGGACGAAATCATCGGTGTTACACTCCTAACTGCTTTCCCCGGGTTGACTGTAAGTAGTTGCTCCGCAGAGCATTGCGATAGTCTTCCATAAACAGCGCTAGATGTGTAGAGGTCTAGCTCCTGTCGGCCCCTTGGGGATCAGCCCTGGGTTACGATCATTTCACAGAAAAGTGCCAGACAAAACCCGATTACAGCGCCAAGCGGCGGGGCCCAGTGATTTTTTAATCTGGATTGAGGCGCAATATCTTGAAACAAAAGATACAAAATACCGCCCGATGCAAATAGCATAATAGCCCCCAGCAGGGCAGGGTGATCGGATAGTATGTAGTATCCCAGTAAGCCTGCGGCGGGCCCAAGCGCCACTAATGCGATCATAGATTGTATGGTCTTTTTGTCATCTCTATGATTCTTAGCATTCAATTCGCGGTAGCTATTAAACCCCTCTGGTAAATTCTGCAGCCCAATGAACAAGGCCAGCAGAGGAGCCACTTCAGACTGTAAAGCCATTAGTCCACCAAGGGCAATGGCCTCCGGTATATAGTCCAGTAACATACCGAACAATTGTGGGGATTCCCTGTGCCTTTGCGCCATTCTTTTTTCGATATAGAAGAAAGCTAAGCCGCCCAAAAGTATAATGGGAATAGACCATAGCGAGTCACCCATACTGTGGCGTCCTTCTGGCACCAGTACCACAGCCACAGCGCCTAATAAGATGCCACCACCGAATGCGATAATAAAGTGGCGCAATTCCCTTTCTAACCAGTTAGGGTGGATGCGCTCAATCTTGCCCAATAACCCGCCCAATGGAATGCAGCTTCCTGCGGCAACGGTTAATAACACAATTACCCAGGCTTCATTCATGGCAGCAGTGATGTGATCTTGCTGTCCAGTTCCTCCAGGTTTTTAACCGTGAGATTAGGTTCTATCCCCCATGGGTCGAAAACTGCGCTGGGGTTACGCTGAACCCAAATCCCGCCAAGGCCCGCAGACATCGCGCCCAGTACATCAAACGGATTACTGGAGACTAACCAGGTTTGCTTTGGCTGGGATTCTGACTTGCTCAGAAAGTGTTGATAAACCGCCGGATTAGGCTTAAAAGACTTAAGATCATCCACGCTGATTAAATCGATAAAATAATGGCGAATATTCGCGTTGGACAGAAGCGTGTCAACCGCTTGTTCCGTTCCATTGGAAAATGCAAATAGCTGTAATTCCCGAGACTTAAGTTTTGTCAAACCGTCATGGGTGTCAGGGTAGCAGGGGAGAGTTTGGTAACTTTGCATCAAATGCTGCACTTGAGTATCAGTTAATTGGATACCGTAGAGCTCAGAACAAAAACGCAGGGCTTGTTCAGTGCATACTGCAAAGTTCTCATAGTTTTGCATCAAGCCTCTTCGAAAGGCGTATTCTAACTGCTTGTCACGCCAGGATCGGGCGAAGGCTTCTGCTTGTTCTCCCATTACTTTTTCCAGGGCCGTTACTACACCTTGAGTATCAATTAGTGTGCCATACACATCAAACGCAAGGGTGATGTTCATTGTGCTTTCTCACTACGATTGGATTCCAAAATCTGCTGAAACTTTTGCGGATTCTGCACCGCCAGGTCAACATATTCCTGTACCAGGCTTGGCCACTGGTTGTCGCCGTAGCGTTGAAAACCCTCCAGGGCTACAAGCAGGGCCTTAGCGGCTATGCGAATCTCGCAGCCCTCTACTTCTTCATAGTGATGGCGCAACTCATCACAGACTGCGGATATGCGCTCCATGGGAGTAAGGTTGAGTTGGTCTGGTGGATGTGTCATAACAATGGGCTCTGGCTATACAGTGGATAGTATAATGGCAGGTTAATTTATATAGTTAGTGATGGGCCCCATTTAGCGGTTGGGGTTGGGGGTGGTGTCCGTGATCAAGCCTGGGTGAGCTAGTTGAGTAACCCCTGAACTTATCATAGGCAGCAATCTGATGTTTAGTTAAAAGCGATGCCTGCTCCAGGTGGGCTAGAATATGGGCGGCTCTTAACTTTGCCCGCAGTTCGCCAATATGATTAAGCGCTTGTGTCACATTGTGTTCGGTGGCCTGCTTCGCCCTAAATAGTTCGTTGAGATGGCGTTCGGCATCCACTAACTGAAGACCTAACGACTTGGCTTTGGTCTGCATGCGATTAAATAAAGCTTCGGTTGCGTCGATTTGCTCTTCGTTGAGGTTCAGTTTCGAAGATAGCTCAAGCACATGGGCGGGACCAGGGTAGCCGTTTAGCTCGGCTGCTTTGGCGAATCCCATGCCTTTGCCCGCCAATAAACCGGCTTGTTGATCACGAGACAGTGCAGGAATGTTGCGCTGTTCTTGCCCTGAATAGGGAGAAGTATCAGCGATATTTGCGGCATTAGAATAGGGAATAAACAACAGGTTTACAAAAACAAGAGCCAAAGCCTTCACTGAAAAACGCCTCTTAAATAGCGGTTACTTAGTGCAGTATACCGCTAATTTGTTTGAGTACTAGTAAGAAAGAAAAGCGCCAATAGGTACATAAAAAGCCACCTCTAATATCCGAATGATAAGGATTTAAAGCGTCAAAAAGAATCGGTCTTTACGGGGAATAAAGAAATTCTCATAATCCAAGGATAAAACCACCTGTTTCACTTTTCCTACGAATTCTTCCCTGGGAACC
>CAXHEX010000033.1:0-43881 GCA_964016105.1 uncultured Ketobacter sp. | reverse complement strand
CATAACGCTCCGAACAAGGGCAGACAAAGTGGAGCGAGTTTTTGGCGTAAAATGGCGAAGCCATGCCAAAAATTTGCGTAACTTCGACTGTCCCAGCGACCGAAGGGAGCGATTGATTCGGTTTGTTATGCAATGAACTCGACTTGCCAGTAACCCACATCGATCCATTGCCCGAATTTGTATCCAATCTCTTCAAAGTGAGCTACTTTCCTCATTCCAAATTTTTCATGAAGCTTCACACTTGAATCGTTCGGTAGTGAAATACAACCAATAGCTACGTGGATACTTGTACTTCTTAGTCTGAGGAATAATTCCTCGTAAAGCGCAGTACCGATACCTTTATATAAATGTGATGCACTGATATAAACCGTTACTTCCACAGTATTTCTATAGGCGGAACGTTCATGCCACTTACTTGCATATGCGTATCCTAGTATTTCGTTCTCTTCATGAGCAACTATCCACCATAAACCCGACCTAAAAACTGCACTTATTCTGGATCCAACTTCAGCGTCGGTTATCTCGTCTTCTTCGAAAGTAACTACAGTGCTACTGATATAATGATTATAGATCTCAGCTATTTGCTTTGAATCTTTTTCTTTAGCTTCACGAATGTTCATGATTTAGTTTTGCATAACGCCTGCGTCAAAGGCGGCGAACGGAGTGGTGCAAATTGCGTTAAAATTGGCGCAGCCAATTGCAATTTGTGCCGCGGAGTTTGCCGTCCTTTGCACGCACTTGTTAGGCATGGAGCACCCCGATCTTTCCGCCCTCAGTAAAACAAAGATCTTGATCAAAGATAATTTTTCTATGCAAGTAATTTGGATGATCTTCAGTGATTGGCTCAATAACAAACATATCGTCATCGCACCAGTCCTGCGCGGATAGATTTGTTGTCATCAATGGATAACATACCGTCAGATCTTTACCATCTTTCTCTAATACTACGTGACCTAGAACCTGAAGATTACCGAATGATTCCTTATGCTCTACAGGGTTCCCATCTTGATCTACAAATTTCTGATTGTATGATATGGATGTCTTCTCGCAAGAGATCTTACAGCAACCCTGCTTGTGAGCTCCATATTCAAACGTGGCGTCATGCAAGAGCAGTGCTACACAAGCAGCTATTCTGTCGGAATGCTTTAGTAGTTTAGCTTCATTTGCATTCAGTTTATTAGCTTTAATTACTGCTAGGAGCTCTAAAATCACTTGATCTTGATCGAAAGCAGGATGGCTACCTATGAAACCTAATATGTGCTTAAGCGCCTTAATCGTTTCGTCCGATATTTTCGGCTTTTTCATAAAGGCCTTTTTATTTTTCTTGTCTTCAGAAAAAATTGTATCAACTCTTGATTTTAAGCGCTGCTTAGTAACATTAAACTTTTCTTTCAGATCTGCGTCCTTACACTTATCAATCTGATATTTCATCAATTTTTTTACGTAAAGTGGAAATGGGGTTCCTATATCGAGCGATTTCTTCGGTGAGACATACTCTAGAAAGTACTTAAAGCTTAGATAAAATGCCTCTAATGACTCAGCCGAAACACCTTGATTCCTTTGATCATTGTGAGCAACGAAGTCAGCGATTTCACGAAATATTCGATTTCCATGAGAGTATGCCCTCAGACGCATAAAGATATTATCAATATCGTTTTCGTCAAAGTTGCCAGATTCTAGCTTCAGCACGAGCTTTTGTGCTTTCGCTTTCTCGATAGGTTTCATGTTTTCCCTGATTGCCTAACGCCTGCCAACAGCGGCCGAACGCAGCGCAGCGATTTTTGTGGTAAAAAGAGCGAAGCGATACCACAAAAACTGCGGAGCGTAGAGAGGTCCACGGTTGCGAAGCAACCGGTGCTGATTGGCCTGGTTATATTGGTTTTTGAATTGTACACTGCTGTTGCGCAACATAAAGTTAAGCCCGTTTTTTACTGCGACTATATTAGTTAAGAACTCATAGCTCGTTGACTGTAAGCCGACCAATCGTTAAGCCCCGACACTTAGTATTTCACTGTTTATAGCTAACCAACACCAGATGTCAGTCGACATAGTGCAGACTTTTAGAATCTGCCATGGTACCACTGTGATTGGATGAGCGAGAGGCCCATTGCCAATTTGAAGCTAAGTTGACCCCGCTACATGCTTCGTTCATGTCGCGGGAACCATACGAGAAGGTTAGACGCGAAGAGCAGGGCTACATTTTACAACATACGTTTTAGGACAAACAGCTCTAACGATCTTTAAAATATGCCTGACAGCTACGAAAGAATACTGATCTTACGGGCTTTCGTCGCCGCGAAAATATAACGTCCCGAACAAGGGCAGATAAAGTGGAGCATGTTTTTGGCATAAAATGGCGAAGCCATGCCAAAAATTTGCGTAACTTTATCTGTCACAGCGACCGAAGGGAGCGATTGATTCGGTTTGTTATGCATTCTAATTTGAGAGTTCGACCATGCTTTTTACAGTAACTAGAACATCTTGTTCATTGCCGTATCCAAATTGCCACGAAGGAAGCGGGATCATTAAAAGAGTAACCCAGCCCTGCATGGTTGTGACTTTTACAACGCCTATGTCAACGCTATTAACTGAAACACTATAAGTATTCACGCAATGAGTAGGGATGATGCCAAGCGTCAGCACATAAAATAGCGGTTCAAAGCAATGAATTCCTTCGGGCCATTCATTAATCTTTGTAATAGATGCATTTTGGACATCTGATGAGTGTGTAAGTTCACCATCAGGATAAACAGTAAATGTTGCGCAGCTACAAACTAATAGAATCGGGAGTAGCCAAACTGCCTTGATGATTCTAATTCTTAAGATTCTTAACACCCTATGGTTCGCATTAATTTATACTGCAGATCCCAGATTCTGATTTTGCATAACGTCGAACGACAGCGGCCGACCGGAGCGGAGCAGTTTTTGTGGTATAAAGAGCGAAGCGATACCACAAAAATTGCGTAGCGTAGAGAGGTCCACGATTGCGACAGCAATCGGTGCTGATCGTGTTTGTTATGTGACAGTTTCGTATTATATTCAATGCTATGTATTGGGCCCAAAAAATGTGCTCAAAACGCCAACTATCATAAGCCAATAGCCGATCTTGTAGAGGTTTTTTGCTGATGCGCTCATCTTCTTAGACCCAAACGAAACCATTTTTCCTTTTTTTAGCACGGATATTTTGGCTATCAAAAATAGGGAAAAACCCACCAGGCTTAAAAGAAAAAATCTCGGTTCAGGAACGACACCTCTATAAATATTGAAAATTGAGAACCAGGCTACAGCACCAATCAAAACAACAATAGCCACTTTTGATATAGAAGAAGGCATATTCTCGTTAAACATAAGCATTCTCATTGTGACTGAGTCTGTGTAGGTATAGTCTTTCTTGAAGCAATCTTCAAAAGCTAAAGTTACGTGATGAAATTTTCAATTTTAAGGGCAGAGCATTAAAAGTGGATGCTCACATAACGCCCGCATTTGGGGCCGCAGTGAAGGCTCTGATTTTGGTGCTAGCGTAGCGGTCAGCACCAAAATCAGCGCCGTAACGGAGGTCCCAGGCTGCGTAGCAGCCGAGCAACATGCGTTTGTTATACGCTGACATTGGTCTCGACTCCCTTGCTCTTGATGGAGACTAAAAACTTGTACAGCGATTCGTTATCAAATGCTTTTGCAGCAAAATCTAATTTGAAAGATTTCCCTGCACTAGTAAAAAAAGTAAGCCTTGATGCTACTTGATCGTTTATCGCTCCATGCCCGGAAGACAGCTTTTCCAAAGAATTGGCGTTTGCACCAATGTATATTTTTTGAATAGTGTTGATTGGCACTTTTTTATCAAGGGTGCGCCAGCCAGCTATACCTCTTACTAGCAAGTTTTCACCTTCAACTGCTAGCCGATATGAGGACAGTGATTTAGTAAGCCAGTTAAAGTAAATAAATAAACAAACGATAAGTAAAACTCCGCCTATGGTTAGGCCAATTTGCCTTGCGAGATCTTGATCTATCCCTACGAAGTTGGTGAGCAGCCACATTATAAGACCGACGAAAATCATGCCATAAAATACAACTGCCACTAGAGCCAAGGGCAACCACCCGACAAATGATTTTAAGATCTCTTTTTTGGTATTAAGTCTGACTTCCATGATTACTCTTTGTGCGTATAACATTATATTCAATTACTTCATGCCGTAATTGTTTTGCGGTTTCTCACTACATATCCAGTTAGTTAAAAAATTCTTTTTGGCCCAAGTATCTAATTTTGCAATTAAAAAACAACTGACCGCGCAAGTGTTGATTCGCAAATAACGACGTTGCACCGCCTATCCTCGAACTAAAATTCTTCAGGCACGCTACCGCCCCTAGATGGCTCCAGTATGATTTTCAGGTGCTCTTTGGCTCGAAATTTCAGAACCCAGTGTCCCTTAATGCTGATTGTAGGCAAATTTAAAAAGACTGTATATAAATTCAGTAAACCAGGCCGGTTATTTGCCTTGGTTTAGTCTATCTAGTAAATAAAGATAGCAATTATTTGATGAAAAATGGAGCACTTTTCTTCATAAACCCACAGGACGTGTGATGAAGCCAAAATTAATGCAGCGGGTTCGGGAAACGATCAGAGCTAAAAACTACAGTATGCGAACCGAGGAAACCTACGTCTATTGGATTTTAGATTTCCTTCGTTTTCATAAGTTAAAACATCCAGAAACCATGGATGATCAGCATATCCGTGCTTTTTTGGCTCATCTGGCTATCAAGAGAAAAGTGGCACCGGCTACCCAGAAAACTGCATTGAACGCAGTTGTGTTCTTATTTAGGCAGGTATTGGGCATTGAACCGGGAGACTTTACTGATTTCTACCGGGCAAGCGCTCCTAAGAAGTTGCCAACAGTATTAACTCAAGATGAGGTTAGGTCCCTTTTTCATCATTTGGAAGGGGTAGAAAAGCTGGCAGCGGCCATAATGTATGGTTCTGGCTTACGGGTGATGGAGACCGTTCGTCTCAGGGTTCATGACATTGACATCAAACGACTAACTATTCTAGTGAGAGAGGGGAAGGGTAGAAAGCAGCGTTTTACAACATTGGCTCCGGAAACCTGTGATTTGCTGCGTCGGCAGATTAAATATGTAGAGTCATTGTTTGAGCTGGATAAATCGCGAAGTGATTGGGGAGGGGTGTATCTCCCCTATGCCCTAGCTAAGAAATACCCAAGTGCGCCTTTTGACCTGGGTTGGCAGTATTTGTTTCCTACTAGACAGTTCTCTACAGACCCTAGATCCGATAAAAAGCGGCGTCACCACATAGACACCAGTACATTACAAAGATCCATTAAATCAGCGGTGAGGGCTGCAGGAATAAGAAAACCCGCAACCTGTCATTCACTTCGGCACTCATTTGCTACCCATTTGCTTGAGAGAGGGGCGGACATTCGCACCATACAATCCCAATTAGGGCATACAAACTTGAGCACAACAGAAATTTATACCCACGTGATTAATCGTGGAGGACACGGTGTGCGAAGCCCGCTCAGCGATCTGAATCTGAGTTGAGTAATGTTCAACAATCAAAAGGATATTTGAGAATATCGGTTTTCAGGCTCTGACCATTGTAAAAACACTAACTTATCGTCGCTTAATTCGTGGTCAAATTTTAATGTCAGTGTGGTGGGTATCCCATCTGCGTTAAGATCATGAATAGAAATAGTTAGACCTGAGAGTTGTGTTTGTTCTCCTTCCTGGAGAGGGTGCTTCTGGGTATCTCTGAAGGCCTTTTCTGTTTGTTCTCTCATAAAACCCAAGGGGTTTGAAACCTTCAGAGTCGTTGGGCTTATCCTCTCGAAGGTGAGCGGGTCGGGCTGGGACGTAATGGTCCAAAGACGTTCTGGCATGGGATCTTGCCGATGGAATCTCATGGGGCCGATAGCCAGTGCGGAGGCAATTGGAGGACCGAATATTACCAACTGTTTGGTCTTTATGTCGTCTATATCAGAAAAGTAGGTTGGGCCGGTTGGGATAAAGTCTGCCCATATTTTGGTGCTATAGCTGATTAAGGGCAGCAGCAGTGGAGAAATGACCAAATGAAATAGAAAAAGTAGTCCTGCCACGCCGACCACTGTTTTCTTCAGCAGCTTACCAGCTGGTCGATATTTTTGTACAAACAGGCTAGCCAGGAAATCTCCCATGATCGCAGCTGCGCCAACGCCGGTGAACATCAGCAGGCGGTCGTGGGGTAGGGCCGTAAGGGCAGGAAGAACGGAAAATAGCATTCCCGTGAACCAGAAGCGAATACTGGGTTTTTTCCATCCAATTAGAACAATCGGTATAAAGCACAATAACAGGAATAAGGCGCAGACGGCTACGTAACCCCAGTTTGTGATCCCGGAAAAGCCATATATCTCAGCAGGAACTATTCCCCATTGGCCCGCCATCAGCACGGGGAAGCGTTCCATTAATTTGGTGGCGAAAACCATGGGGTGTTCTGCAGGGTCCACATAGTAGGAGTCTGCGTTAGCCGCGCCGAAACCAGATACTTTGTAAAATGCCCACCACAGAACAATGACAAGAAAATAGGGTAGTGTGGCCAATAGCCCTTTGACCGGGCCGCGCTTGTCCAAAAACAATGCGTAGGCTATGAAATAGCCAAAAATGGATATACCCATCTCCGCTGAGAGAAGCCCCAGGATCAGGCACATTAGAGAGCCCAAAGCCCCTAAGGTGTTCTCTTGCTCACGCCAATCCATGTACAACTTAAGACTTAATAGTCCAAACAATACGCAGATGAGGCCATTTCTGTTGGCAATCCAGCTTAAAGTGAATCCGTGGCTGCTATCCAGTGCGTAAATGGCCAAGGCCACAACGCTTGCAGCGGGAATTAAGCTGCGCTGGTAGAGGCGATTGACTACAAGCAGTATACCCAGATACCAAACTATATTATGCAGATGCATCAGCCAGGCATGGTTGGGCCAAAAACGGTGGTCAAGCCAATGAAATAGTTCGCTAACGGGTCTCCAGAAGGCGTATTTCAGCTCGCTGTAGGTCCACCAGGGCAGGAGGCTGTAGTCCATAAGGAGACGATTGCGTTCCGGGTCGCCATTGATAAACGAAAATAAACCAAACAGTGACAGATCGTTCGGTTTGTCTATGGGAATATTTGCACTGAGCAAGGCGTGATGGATGAAATCGTCGCCCATATAGCCCGCCCATAGAGCCGGCAGGCAGAGAAATGTCGTAAGCAAAAACAGCTGAGTTCGGCGTTTCGGGAGAGTCGCCGGGGCCAGAAATGTACTACTGAACATGGTGCTGGGTCTTGTTGTTTTATTGTTCAAGCAGTGTATTGAGTTGAAACGGTATTAACAATAACACTGTTAACAATATGAGTAACGATCGTTTAAGGTTTGTGGCAATTACATTTCGGAAGTGCTAAACAAACTGTTTTTTATCTGCTTATAAGATATGCTCTTTTAATCTTTTCTTAGGCTGTTTTATAACCTATTATGCTTAGGAAGTGTGTTAGATCGGTTGTATTTGGGGAACTTCATGGAAAAGGGTACTGAACAGAACGAAGCCACTTTGCGCACGGAAGTAGAAGAAAGCTCGCCAGTGGAGCAGCTTCTAAAGGCGACTCAGAAGGAATTGGGGCAGGCAAAAAATGAACTGAATTTTGTCTATCCGGGGCAAGGCGCAAAATCCGATGTCTTGTTTAACTCAATTGGTGTTTTTACCAGCAAGGGTATTGAAGCCACGACGGTTCAAGATTTACTCGATGCCGCCAATATATCCCGCAGGACCTTCTATAAGTACTTCAAAAATAAGGTGGATGTGCTTGAGAGCATATATAAGGTAGCGGCAGAGCTGTTACTGGTGAGATTCAAAGCTGCTCAAAACAACGCACAGACGTTTCAAGGGTTCATAGTGCAGTGTGTGGAAGTGTACTTTGACTATCATACCCACTTGGGGCCCATCGTAAGAATGATGACTGAGGAAGCTCGTCGAGCAGGCTCTCCTCTAGCCACCCATCGTCAGAACGTTCTGCAACAAATTGTTGATTTATTTGAGCAAAAGTTTTTTGAGTACGAAGGTGTACATTTGGATCCTAAGGTTTATTTCTCTTTGGTCTGGATGATGGAAAGTGCCACTCTCAACATCATGACAAGCTCTAATTTCGATAAAAAGACCGTGGAAGAATTCAAGGCCGTTATGTGCGCCATTAGTGCAAGGGTGGTGGTGACTGACCCCCAACAGTGGGCCGAACTTCCTCAAATGCCACAAAAACTTTCCGATTGCGCCAGTCAGATGGCACCAACGGTGTAACTTTTCAATCTCCTGTATTGAGCTACCCTTTAAGTAGCTGAGGTACAATGCAGGAGGGAAAGGAATCCGTGGCAACCAATCATTCAGCTGTCGTGTTCAGCGCTGCAGGAAACAGTTCACTTTCGGAATTGCTTTCTCAACAATTCAATGTCTTTTTCTGTAGTTCAATGGACGAAATTGACTCCGTTGCCGACGATACCGCCGTGGTTCTGGTGGATGCGGTGGCTTCGGAGACAGATACGATTCAGGAATTATGTAAGCAAGCGGTATCTCAGCTGGCCGATGATGATGTGCCGGTTCTGATCTACACTAGTAGCAAAACCAGTTTGAATACCCTCTCAATATTCGACGCGGGGGTGGCTGATATATTGGATGACAGTATGGATCCCGAGGATCTTCTGGCCCGGGTAAGTAAATCTGTTTTCCACACCATTGCTAACCGACAATTAAAAAGTCGTCTACAACAAGCCAATGAGATGGCTTTCAGCGCCATGTCTGACACCAGCGACCTTGGTGTTAACATTCAATTTCTTATTCATTGCCATGAGTGTGATAATCTGGATGAGCTGGGTATGTTATTGTTCCGTACCTTGACCCATTATCAACTGAACTGCAGTCTGCAAATCCGCAGTCAGTTTGATACCAAAAATATGGAACCTAACGGTTTGGCCAAGGATTTGGAAGCGCGCTTATTGTGGGAATTAAAAGACAATGGGCGCTATGTTGATTTTGGTCGCCGCTGCGTGATGAATTATGGGCAGTTATCCCTGCTGGTGAAGAACATGCCAGCAGACGGCAAGCGTTTTGGCACCATCAAAGACAATGTTTTTCCGCTCCTGCAAGGAGCCGATGCCCGGGTCAAATCCATTGATAACGCGGGACTATTGGTAATGGAAAGGGATTTGATGAAAGGTATGAGTGCCAAGATGCAATCGGTGATGCATCAAGTGGATGAGCGCTACCAAGTGGTGATGCGTCAGTGTGCTGAGTTGGTGGAAGACATGGCCATGCGGGTGGATGACTCCATTATGTTCTTGGATCTAAATGAGCAGCAAGAAGCCACCTTTGGTAATATTATGCAAAATGGAGTGAACTCCATTAACGAGTTGTTCAACCAAGGCGTAAGGATTGACGAAAGTTTTCGTAAGCTCATTGATTATATGAATCAAATGTTAGATTCGGAGCAGGAAGCATCGGTTGAACAACTGCAATCGGTTTTAGATAAGCTCTAACCGACAGCCTGCTGATGATTAAACCGCACCAATAAAAGCAAAACGTGCTTGTGGCGTTTGTTCAACGGTGATGTCGCTGCAAAACTCGTCCAAGGGCCTTACCCAAAGATCGTAGTTCCCATAAAGGGTTCGGTACACCACTAGCTCTTCCTCAGTTTCGCTGTGTTTTGCGGTCCCAATCACTTCGTAATCTTTACCTTTGTAATGTCTATAACGACCGGGCTGTACCATAACATTCTCCTTATTATTGTTGGTGTTGTTTCGAAGATTTAATTCCACTGAGGTGGAGTGAGAAAAATCCGATGATGTTCCAGGTTTGGGGTTTCCATACTGAGTTGCACAGGGTGTTGAGGCGGCTCTTTCCTTATCTTTACGGCCATCTGTTGATAGCTTAACAAGTTTTTGCTCCCCATGCTTATCCACTGACTTTTGTCTAGGATGGCAAACTGGTGTTCCCCAAGCTGTTGTTCTAGATTCAAAAATTGATCGTGGGTCAACCACTGCCCCTGTAAATGTTGAGGGTTTACCAATTGCGGTGGGGGCAGGGCGGCACAAATAGGGTTAAACAAGCAACCTTTGCTAATAAGCCTAACACGATTCACTTCCCAGCCTCGTTCGGCAAAAAAGCATTGGGCTGCTTCGGTGGATGTGAGTTGCAGTTGTTTTTCCATTAGCTTACTCTGTTTTAAATCCAGGCGATCTCGGCGGTTTGTCCCAAACCAGTTATTATTCTCGGGCAGTTCCGCAATACCCAGATAAAATTTGATGGCTAACTCCCAATGTTCGATCCCTTGGGTTTGATTGTTTCTCACAATCAAATCGAACTCGCCTATTGTTTTGTTTGTTGTTTTATTTGTTGTTCTGCTTGTCTCATTGAGCTGTATATTTTGACCTAAACAATCGTACAGTGGTGTGAGCTGTAACCAAAATTGCCAAAGTCGTTCGAAGTGGGCTCCCAAACGTTTGTCGTTGCCTTGCTGTAAATAGTCGGCTAGCTGGGTATCGTCTTTATCCAGAGCCTGCAGTTGGGATTGGATGCTACGGTAAGCGTGTGAGTAAAACTGAGCTGTATTGTCTGGCTGCTCTCCAGGGTTAATCATCAATTGTGGACTGAGAATGGCCCAAACAAGGTCTTTAACAAAAGGTGAGTGATACCGGCGGAGTTCTTGCTGCCAATCCTCAATCATGGAAGGAAGAGGGCTTGTTTCTTTTTGCGTAGCTGCAGCGCAGTTATTCCAATAACCAAACCGGTGATAGCACCATACAAGTGGCTATCAATGGCAACCAGGCCACCGATCACATCGGCGGTAAAGGTGTCTGGCCCTGCTATCAGTTGCTCATAGACAAATTTACCAATCAAATACACCCCAAAGAACAACGACAAGAACGGGCTTCGTTTCCAGCCTATGATCAGAAAATGGGTGAGAATCCCATAGATAGCGCCAGACAAGCCCACGTACCAGGTGATTTCCGGGTTGAGCCAGTAGATTCCCAGGCCCACGCCACAACAACAAATCAAAAGGCTGATGGCTTCTTCTTTTGGGGAAATATCTTCGCGAAAACTGGCGGCAATAATTAAATAACCCACCAAATTTAACAGCATATGGTTGCCGCCAAGATGAACGAACTGGCTTGTCAGTAAACGCCAAACTTCTCCGTTGGACACAGCATCATGCACCAAGGCCAGGTTGTGCACCAAGGTTTGCGGGAAAAAGGCAGTGATTATAATCACTGCCATCACGATAAGTGAAAACCACCATTGCCGAAAGAACTCGTTAAAGTTCCGTTCTGCTGCGGCTTCCCGTTCTGGTGATACCTGTTTCGGATCATCCATGGCTTATAGCGCTTTGATTTTTTCTAGTTGCGTTTCCAGTTCAGAAAGCGCAGCCTGGTGTTCGTCAATTTTGGCTTTTTCTTTAGCCACCACATCCGCCGGTGCGCGATCCACAAATTTGGGGTTATTTAACTTACCCTCCACCCGTTTGATTTCCTGCTGACGTTTGTCCACTTCTTTTTGCAAGCGCGCGATTTCTGCATCTTTATCAATCAGGCCAGCCATGGGCACTAACACCTGCATCTCACCCACCAGTTGAATGGATGACATAGGTGGCTCCTGGTCCGCTGCCAGCCAATTCAAGCTTTCCAACTTGGCTAAGGATTTGAGAAGACCGCCGTAGTGTTCAAAGCGATTGTTATCTGTTTCGCTTCCTTTATGGAGTAGGGCGGGTAAGGCTTTTCCTGGGGAAATATTCATTTCTCCACGAATATTTCGCACCGCCACGATAACACCCTTAAGCCAGTTGATATCCGCTTCGGCATTGGCGTCAATCTTGGCTTGATTTGCATAAGGAAATGGCTGCAGCATGATGGTTTCACCGCTTGCCCCTGCTTTCGGTGCTACCTGTTGCCAGATATCTTCGGTAATAAACGGCATAAAGGGATGAGCCATCCGTAAAATGGATTCCAATACTTGTAACAGCGTGCGACGGGTGCCGCGCTTGGCTTCTTCACTAGTGTTTTCGTCGTTCAGTGTGGGCTTGGACAGCTCTAGATACCAGTCGCAGTATTCATTCCAAATAAATTCGTACAGTGCCTGGGAAGCGTGATCAAATCTGAACTCGTCCAGAGCTTTACTCACTTGCTCACTGGTGCGCTGCAGTTGCGAAATAATCCAGCGGTCCGCCAAGCTCAGCTCTACGGTTTCATTGTTGAGGCCGCAGTCTTGATCCTCTGTGTTCATTAACACATAGCGGCTGGCATTCCATAACTTGTTGCAAAAGTTGCGATACCCTTCCAAGCGATTGATGTCGAATTTAATATCGCGGCCAGTAGAGGCCAGGGATAAAAAGGTGAAGCGCATGGAGTCGGTGCCGTAGGAAGCGATACCGTCTGGAAACTCTTTGCGGGTACGCTTGGCAATTTTTTCTGCCATTTGCGGTTGCATCATTCCCGTGGTGCGTTTCTCCACCAGGTTGTCTAATTCAATACCATCAATGATGTCCAGTGGGTCCAACACATTGCCTTTGGACTTAGACATTTTCTGGCCGTCGGAATCCCTTACCAGTCCATGCACATACACGGTTTTGAAGGGCACTTGGGGGCTGCCATCTTCGTTCTTGATAAAGTGCATGGTCATCATAATCATGCGGGCTACCCAGAAGAAGATGATGTCAAAACCGGTGACCAACACATCCGTTGAATGGAAGGTTTTCAAGCTGTCCAAATCATCGGGCCAACCCAGGGTAGAGAAGGTCCACAAAGCGGAGCTGAACCAGGTGTCCAGTACATCTTCGTCCTGGTGCAGGGCCACGTCTTCGCCAATGTTGTGCTTTTGCCTGACTTCGGCTTCGCTGCGGCCCACATACACGTTGCCTTCGTTGTCGTACCAGGCGGGAATTCGATGGCCCCACCACAGTTGCCGGGAGATACACCAATCCTGAATATCCCGCATCCAGGCAAAATACATGTTCTCGTATTGCTTGGGTACGAATTGAATGTCGCCGTTTTCCACGGCCTTGATGGCGGGGTCTGCCAGCGGTGCCACTCGCACATACCACTGATCCGTCAGGAAGGGCTCAACCACCACACCGGAGCGATCTCCTTTGGGTACTTTCAAACCGTGATCATCAATCTTTTCCAACAGGCCCAGGGCTTCCAGATCGTCGACCACCTTCTTACGGGCGGCAAAGCGATCTTCACCCCGGTAAACGTCGGGTAGTGAGGTATCCACTTCCATATTTACGCTGCCATCAAAATGGAAGGCCTCTGCCTGATCGCGAATGGAGGCATCCACGGTCATCACGTTGATCAATGGCAGGTTATGACGCTTGCCTACCTCATAATCGTTGAAGTCATGGGCAGGGGTGATTTTCACGCAGCCGGTGCCGAACTCCATGTCCACATAATCGTCGGCAATAATGGGAATCTCTCGATTCACCAAAGGTAATACCACGTTTTTACCCACCAGGGCTTGATAGCGCTCGTCCTTGGGATTTACCGCTACGGCGCTGTCGCCAAGCATGGTTTCCGGCCGGGTGGTGGCCACAATAATATAATCTTTGCCATCCGCGGTGGTGGCGCCATTGGCCAGGGGGTAGCGGAAATGCCACATCTTGCCTTTCTGATCCACATTCTCCACTTCCAGATCAGAAATGGCCGTGTGCAGTTTAGGATCCCAGTTCACCAGACGCTTGCCACGATAAATTAGCCCCTCTTCATGGAGCCGAACAAACACCTCTTTCACTGCGTTGGACAAGCCTTCGTCCATGGTGAAGCGCTCCCGGCTCCAATCTACAGAAGAACCTAAGCGACGGATCTGTCGGGTAATGGTGCCGCCGGACTGCTCCTTCCACTGCCACACCTTCTCCAGAAACTTGTCCCGTCCCAAATCATGCCGGGTCACATCATCTGCCGCCAACTGACGCTCCACCACCATCTGAGTGGCGATACCTGCGTGGTCTGTGCCGGGTTGCCAAAGGGTGTTTCTGCCCTGCATGCGGCGGTAACGGATCAGGCAATCCATCACTGCATTATTGAACCCATGACCCATATGCAGGCTGCCGGTGACATTGGGCGGGGGAATCATGATGGTATAGGAATCGCCCTGGCCGCTGGGCTTAAAATAGCCTTTCTCCTCCCAGGTTTTATACCAATGGGCTTCAATGGCGTTGGGGTTAAAGGTTTTTTCCATGGTCACCGGTATCTCGCGTTGTCATATATCAAAATTGTGGCCGGGGTGCATTTTTCGAGGCAGGGAGGGCAGGTGGTTTTTGTTTTCTACAACCTCAGCGGCATGGACGCCGCTGTGGAGCCCCCACGGATGGGTTGACGGCGTTTGTAGAAAACAAAAATCATCTGCCCGGATTCAGCTCTGCCAAAATGAATTAGTGCGAACCCTGGCGGGCCAGTAATTATACCGATGTGGAAGGCATTTTGCTGCCTGGGATAGGGTTATGGGTTATTTTTCTTGATAGTACTCAGCAGACGGTCAACTTCCTGTTCCAGCTTCATGCGCAATTCCGCCTCAAGCCTGGGCAAATTGGCTTTCACCAGCGCATCCACCAATGGGCCGGCTTTCTCCTGAAGGTCATGGAGAACCGTATCGTTCACACCATCTACCAACTGTTGTTGGAACTCCGCGGAAAGATTACCGCTGATGGCTGGGTTGTTCAGAAAGCTCACATCCAGCTCAGTATCTTGCACTGAGACGCTACCTTCATAGTCCGGCCCAAAGGGGGATGTGGTGAACGTGGCGGCGCTGTTGTCTATGGTGTCAGCACTTGGCTCCGTTCCTTCAAGACTATCACTCAGGGTAGGGACATCTTCCACAAAGCTTTTTAGGATCGGGATATCTTGTGAAATGGGGGTGTCTGAAGCGCGGCGGCGGGGTTTGTTTTCCTCCAGCATTTTGCTCAGAGACTCCAGTTCATCCAGCATGTTGTCTTTATCTTGCTGATTCTTATAGGAATCCTGTTCGCCTCGGTTCATGTTACTCTCCGCTCACTTTATATTGTGCGTATTTAAAGCATAGCCCCGATCCTGGTAGAAACGGTAGTTCTTCCTACTTTGGGTGCGGGAATTGGGGTCCGCTGGAACGATCTCCGCCACCCTCTGGAAGCGAGAGAAAAAAGTGGGAATATCGCCACTCAAGTTCACCATCACATCCCCGTGCTGGCTTGGGTCACCGCTGTGACACAGCCGTATGGCGCAGTGGCCATCCTGCTCGCCACATTGGTGCCCCAAGAAGCTGTTCGGGCGTTGCCATAGGGCCTCGCTGAGCGCTTCTGTCTGCGCTTCAGTGGCCGTGTGCACATAGATATCGTGACCGCGACGAAATGCCTTTTCCACCAGCCGGGCGGTATAGTTCACGGCAGTGTGAGTATTCCCCTCCGGCAAAATGTAAAAGTCCACTCGGGTCATGATTAGGCCTGTTGCATCAAATATTCCGTTAACAGAGGCACAGGTCTGCCGGTGGCTCCCTTGCCTGCTCCGTCATTGAATGCGCTGCCTGCCACGTCCAGGTGAGCCCAGGGGTAGCTCTTGGTGAAACGGGACAGAAAACATCCAGCAGTGATGCTGCCGGCTTTGGGGCCTGAGTTGCCTATATTACCCATATCGGCAAATGGGCTGTCTAGCAGGGCCTGATATTCGTCCCAAAGGGGCAGTTGCCAGATTTTGTCTTGGCTGGCTTCCGCTGCAGACTTTAACTGATCCGCCACTTCTTCATTATTGGCCATCATGCCACTGGCGAAGGGGCCCAGGGCCACGATCACCGCACCGGTCAAAGTGGCTATATCAATTACCGATGCAGGCTTAAATTTCTCCACATAGGTTAGGGCATCACAGAGTACCAAGCGGCCTTCGGCGTCAGTATTAAGGATCTCTACCGTTTGCCCAGACATGGTGCTGACAATATCGCCGGGGCGACTGGCTTTGCCGCTGGGCATGTTCTCTGCGGCGGCCACCACGCCAATCAGGTTGATGGGCAGTTCCATTTCCATCACCGCCTGCATGGTGCCAAAAACAGAAGCCGCGCCACACATATCCCATTTCATGCCATCCATATTGGGAGCCGGTTTTAGGGAAATGCCCCCGGTATCGAAAGTAATGCCTTTGCCTACCAAAACATGGGGTTTGGCGGTCTTCTTGCCGCCCTTATAGTTCATGATGATGAGTTTACCCGGTGTATCGCTACCGGCGCTCACGGAGAGAAAGGCCCCCATGCCCAATTCTTTCATCTGCTTTTCTTCGATAACGGTGGTAGTTAACACTGGTTTGCCCCGGGCCATGGATTTGGCAGTTTGAGCCAGATAGGTGGGATTGCACACATTGGGTGGCGTATTGCCCAGATCGCGGGTGAAATTCATGCCTCGGCCGATGGCTTTGCCAATGGCAAGGGCTTTGGTCGCGGCCCGTTGGGTGCTTGGGTTTTGGGTGAATACCGTGAGCTTTTTCAGGGTGACGGTTTTTTGCTTTTCTTTGCTCTTAAACTGGTTGAATGTATAGCTGCCATGCTCTGCCAGCTGCGCCAGCTGTTGTGCAATCCATGATGGGTCACGGCCTTCAATTTTCAGGTCATCCAGGCACAGGCTGGCTTCTTTGGCGTTGGTTGATTGCACCGCTTTAACCACCGCTTTCACTGACTTTATAAAGCTGGCTTCCGATACCTTGTCTTTTTTACCTAGCCCCATCACCACCAAACGCTTGATCTGGTTGCCCCACAGGCCCGGTAAAATCAAGGTTTCTCCGGCAGAGCCCTTTGTGTCGCCGTTCTTTAACAGCTCGGTCAGTAGGCCGTTGTTGGCTTTGTCCAGCTCAGTGCCACAAGACTCAAAAGACATGTCATCGTAAACTGGCACAATCAGCGCCTCGGTTTTAAGCTTATCAAATTGTACTTTTTTACTGAGAAAGTCCATGCAAACCCCGCAAGACAAAAGAATGTGATTGATGGATAATGGCACCCCATTGTGCGACTAACCGACCCTAAGCAATATTAACTGCATGATAATTTATCGCTATTTGTCTCGGCAACTGTTCTGGGCCACTTTGGCCGTGAGCTCAGTGTTAACCTTTATATTGGTGTCGAGTCGATTTCTAAAATACCTGTCCCAGGCTGCCGTTGGCAAATTGGAAGGCAGTGCCGTCATTATGATAATGGCTTACAGACTACCAGACTTTCTGGAATTGATCCTTCCTTTAGGCTTGTTTTTGGGGATTTTGCTCTCTTACGGCCGTATGTATTTGGAAAATGAAATGGTGGTGTTGCAAGCCTGTGGCGTCAGTCAAAAACGTCTGGTCACACTTTCCATGATACCGGCTTTGTGTATGTCACTATTGATCGGCTTTTTCAGTTTCTATCTTGCTCCCTGGGGAGCACAGCAGGCAAATGAGTTGATACTGGAGCAGGAGCGTCGATCCGGTCTGGAGGTATTAAGCCCGCGTCGTTTTCACTCCACCAGTGACGGCAAGACGGTCACCTATGTGGAACATATAGACTCCAAGCAGGGGGCCATGCGTAACCTGTTTATTGTGAATTACGATCGCGACAATCTCACGGACGAATATCGCAAGGCCACCTTGATGATGGCCAGCGAAGGTCGCTACATCATCGACGGCAAGGGCAATCGTTACCTTGTTATGTCCAATGGCGAGCGTTTCGAGATGAACCCGGGGGACGCGCAGTTCGATCGCTTCAGCTACGGCGAGTACACCATAAAACTAGAGCAAAAACTGGTGTACCACGGTGATACGGAGTACCAGGAGCGAAGCACTTTGGATCTGATGGAAGACGATTCCCTGTTTGCGAAAGTGGAATTGCAGTGGCGCTTGTCACTTATGATCATGGTGCCCATTGTGGTGTTTATGGCGGTACCTTTGGCCCAGGTAAATCCTCGTCAGGGTCGCTACCTAAAAATGCTGCCCGCCATTTTGGTATACCTATCGTATCTGGCGCTAATGATGGCAGTGAAAGGCGCCATTGAGAAAGGCCAGCTGCCTGAACAGCTGGGTATCCTGTGGGTTCACGGTTTGTTTTTCCTGGTGGGGCTGCTATTGAATTACTGGTCAGATATTCGCTTATGGCGAATGCGTCGCGCTGCTCAACGTCAACAAGTGGCGGTGGCGCAAACATGAAGATATTGGACCGTTACATTGGCCAGTCCGTCATGACTACGGTGCTTATGGTGCTGGCTATCTTGGTGGGGCTGGATGCGTCTTTCTCGTTTTTGGCAGAACTGGATGATCTAAGGGAGAATTATCAGGCTGCCCAGGCGTTCACCTTTATTAGTCTAACTATACCTCGCCGAATTTATGATTTCTTACCCGTTGCCACCTTGATAGGTTGTTTGATTGGTTTGGGAGGCCTGGCGGGCACCAGCGAGTTGACTGTGGTGCGAGCAGCGGGGGTGAGCATCGCTCGAATCGTTTACGCCGCTTCTCGTCCGGTATTTATGATCGTCACAGTGGGGCTTATTTTGGGCCAATTCATCGTGCCACAAACAGAACAGTTCGCCCAGTCAGAGCGAGCTCGTCACCTTTACCTGGGGGAAACTTTAGGCCCCAGACACGGTTACTGGTACCGAGAGGAAGGCCATTATATTCATATCCAGGTGGTGCAGCCTAACGGGGTGATGTTTGGGGTTTCACGGTTTTTATTTGATGAGGAAAATAAACTGGTACAAACCGATTATTCTGAGCGAGCCATCTATCAAGGGGATCATTGGGTGCTGGAAAATGTTCGCCAAACCTTGATTACGGATCAATACACCAAGCCGTTGCATTACCAAACACTGGATTGGTTGGAAACCACCATTACACCCCAGGTAATGTCGGTGGTGGTGTTAAAGCCCGATTATTTATCCATAAGCGGATTATTCAAATATGCCACTTATCTGGAGTCCCAAGATCTGGAGAGTACCTCGTACTTTTTCTCATTCTGGAAAAAAGTCCTGCAGCCCCTAACCACCCTGGTGATGGTATTTATTGCTATTTCATTTGTTTTTGGGCCGCTGCGTTCCGTGTCCATGGGCCAGAGAATTATGGCGGGAGTGATCGTGGGTTTGTTGTTCCACTATGCGCAGCAATTCTTGGGTCATGTGACTATTATCTACGATTTAACCCCGTTTTTAGCCGCATCTTTACCTGTGGTATTTTGCTTCGGGGTTGCGGTTTTGTTATTGCGGCGGATATAGATAGTTAGCGCTTGGCGGGTACTATTTGCTTGTTAATTTCTTTGGGCAGCAACAGGGTTCGGGTGTTTGAAAGGCTGTCATGCCATGTATCGCCACTGGTGCTGATTAAAGCCCATAAATAACCCAAACCAAAGCAACTCAATGAAATTGTGGCCATTAAAAACCGGCTAAGGCACTGGAAGAAATTAACCGGCCGACCATCCAAATGGGAATCCACCACCTGCAGGCGCCAGGCTCTCATGCCCAGGGTTTGTCCGCCTCGGGACCAAAACCAATAGTAGAATAAAAATGTACCCAACATGAGGAAGGGAAACAGGGTGATTTGCAGGGATTGATTGTCTTCCAGATTATCGACACCGCGGATGGCCGCGTGTATAAAGCCAATCAGTAACCAGATTGCCACCAATATCAATAGATCGTAAACCATTGATGCAATTCGCCTAAACACACTGGCGGAAGGGTAGTCAATGTAGGAAATAGATGGGATTGGATCGCTCATGTCCGGTTAGAATGACCTTCAAAAATGGGTGCTAGAGCATAGCGGCAATCCAGTTGGGTATCAACTGCGCCAGTTTTCCATGTAAATGAAGGTGTTAAGGCGCAACTTCGGGTACGTAATTGGGGTAGTGGTTGGAGTCGTCGCTTGGTCAGGTGAGGGGCTAAATGTTGGCTTTCACTGTGGTCATGTCACCGCTGAGTGGTACAATCGGCGGCTTACCCAAGGCTAACCAACGTTTGCCGATGCGTGCATCGGTACACCGACCTTTTACCGTCATTACCCAGTGGATTTCAGGATAAACAATATGAAGCAGAAAAAAGTCGCTATTATTATGGGCTCGCGATCAGATTGGCCCGTAATGAAACATGCTACCACCCTGCTGGAGGAATTGGGGATTGGTTACGATGCCAAAGTGGTGTCAGCCCATCGTACCCCCGATCGTCTATGTGAGTTTGCCAAGCAGGCGCAACAGCACTATAGCGTAATCATTGCCGGCGCTGGTGGCGCGGCACATTTGCCCGGGATGACAGCAGCCATGACAATTTTGCCGGTAATTGCCGTGCCGGTAACCAGCAAGGCGCTTAACGGTGTGGATAGCCTGCTGTCTATCGTGCAAATGCCACGGGGTGTGGCAGTTTCAACCCAGGCCATTGGCGAGCCCGGCGCCTACAACGCGGGTTTGATGGCGGCCCAGATCCTTGCTACCAATGATAGCGAACTACAGACACGCCTTGTGGCTTGGCGTGAGAAGCAAACTGACTCTGTGCCTAACGAGGTGGAATAATGCATCTTGCACTTGTGGGCTGTGGTCAGCTGTCGCGGATGCTGGCGCTGGCCGGCAAACCAATGGGGTTCAAATTCAGCTTTGTGGCCGATCCTGCGGAAGACATCCGCTGTGTGGAAGGCATGGGTGCAGTGGTGCGTTGGCAGCCCGGTGATTCCGTTGCGGAACTTTATAAAGCCCTGGGTCAGCCGGATCGGGTAACCGTTGAGAAAGAGCAAGTGGACGTTTCCCTGCTCACTGGGTTGCAAGAGCATTGCCAAGTGCATCCAAATCACAAGGCGTTTGCCGCCTGTCAGCATCGACACCGAGAAAAGCAATTACTCGACAAGCTTGATATTCCCTGTGCCAGCTACAGTTATGGTCAGCCCGCTGACACTCATCTATCTCTGCCGGTGGTGGTGAAATCCTGTCGTGAAGGCTACGACGGAAAGAATCAGTGGATTTTGAAAAATCAGCAGGATGTGGATGCTTTCAGTGATAAGGCTGAAGAAGAAAATTACATCGTTGAGCAGCTGATCCCGTTTGAAAAAGAAGTGTCCCAGGTGTCGGTGCGCGGTGCAAACGGCGAGGTGCGGCATTACCCATTGACTGAAAACACCCATGAGAAAGGTATTCTCAGGCAATCCATAGCCCCTGCTATGGCTGTCTCTGATGAGCTTCAATCCCGTGCCCAGGATTACATAAAACGGATAATGGATGAGTTGGATTACGTGGGTGTTATCGCCATGGAATGTTTTTTGGTGAAAGACCAGCTTTTGGTGAATGAGCTGGCACCGCGGGTCCACAATAGCGGTCATTGGACTCAATCCGGCAGTGTGACCTGTCAATTTGAAAACCACATGCGCGCGGTGAGTGGCTTGCCCCTGGGTTCAACGGAAATCTTCAGCGTCACCGGTATGGTGAATCTCATCGGAACGGAAAAAGCACCGTTGGATTCCTTGACGGCACAATCTCAACTGCATTGGTATGACAAAGAAGTGCGCGTGGGTAGGAAGCTTGGCCACATTAATATTGTTGGCGAAGACCATCAAACCGTGCTGGAGCAGATGCGCTCACTTCACGGATTATCCCGGTTAGCTTAAGTCTGATCTCATAACTAAGTTCTTGTTGGCTGCAACGTAATGTTGGACGCGTTGCGGTCAATGGATGCAGCTTCGCCTGGGCTTTTGGTGTTAAGGATAAATTTAGCTTGGGATAAGTTAGCGAGGGAGGGGGTTGCTAAAGAAGGTTATCTGAGAGGACAGGTATCTAAGAGGACAGATAACTAAAAAGATTGGTGCCTAGGGAGAGAATCGAACTCTCACTCTGTTGCCAGAACCGGATTTTGAATCCGGCGCGTCTACCAGTTCCGCCACCCAGGCATTGCAATAGCGTCGTCTCAATTTGAGAGCGAGGATTATATCAACGGATTTGTTGAGGTCAACTAACCATTTAAGAGAAATGCGTAAACCGCTATAATCGCCCACCCTTGATTGACTATCGCATTTCATGAAACGCACGGATTTCCATTATCACCTGCCAGACGAGCTGATTGCCCGCTATCCCAAGCAGCAACGCAGCCAAAGTCGCCTATTGCAACTGTCCCTTGAAGACGGTGGCCTTCATGACCGTGAGTTCCTGCAGCTGCCTGATTTACTTAGGGCTGGCGATTTGTTGGTATTCAACAACACCGAGGTGATACCGGCCCGTTTGTACGGTCACAAACAAACCGGAGGTAAGGTGGAGGTATTGGTGGAGCGGGTGTTGTCCAGCAGCCATTGCCTGGCCCACGTAAAAGCCTCCAAGTCGCCAAAGCCCGGTGCTTATATCCAGATTGAAGCAACTGAGGGTGAGCAGGGCCAGCTGGTGGTGGAATCCCGCCGCGGCGAATTATTTGAGCTGCAAGCCCGTGGTGGTGACATGATGTCCTTATTAAAGCAGTGGGGTCACATGCCGCTGCCCCCTTATATTGACCGAGCTGATGAGGAGCTGGATCAAACCCGCTATCAGACGGTGTATGCCTCAAGCCCCGGTGCGGTGGCGGCACCCACAGCTGGGTTGCATTTTGATCAGGCGCTGTTGGATCGCTTATCTGAAATGGGGGTGGGAACCGCGTTCGTTACTTTGCACGTGGGTGCAGGCACCTTCCAGCCAGTGAGGGCCGACGATGTTCGTGACCACCAAATGCACTCGGAGTGGTTGCAGGTTTCAGCGAACACCGTGGCTGCGGTGGAGCAAGCCAAGGCCAACGGTGGCCGAGTGATCGCCGTGGGTACCACATCGGTCCGGTGTCTGGAGTCTGCCGCTCAATCCGGCGCACTTCAGCCCTATGAGGGCGACACCAACATTTTCATCTACCCAGGTTATGAATTTAAGGTAATAGATGGTCTGGTAACCAATTTTCATTTGCCAGAATCCACCTTGATCATGTTAGTGAGCGCCTTGGCCGGCAGGGATAATGTTTTGGTTGCATACGAACACGCGGTTCAGCAGCAATACCGCTTTTTCAGTTACG
Source organism: uncultured Ketobacter sp. (assembly GCA_964016105.1). Classification (GTDB taxonomy): domain Bacteria; phylum Pseudomonadota; class Gammaproteobacteria; order Pseudomonadales; family Ketobacteraceae; genus Ketobacter. Next base: position 20,873 of record CAXHEX010000033.1, on the reverse strand, counting down.
GCGATGCCATGGTGCTGTTGTGATGAAGGTCGTAACGAGGGTTGTAACGTCACTTAGGAGCCAGGATGAAATTTGAATTGATGCAAACCGACGCTGGCGCCCGACGTGGCCGCTTGATATTTGAACGTGGCACAGTGGAAACCCCGGCTTTTATGCCCGTGGGCACCTACGGCTCTGTGAAAGCCATGCTACCTCGAGATATAGAGGATATAGGTGCCCATATTATACTGGGCAATACCTTTCACTTGATGCTGCGCCCCGGTACCGAGGTGATTAAAGCTCACGGCGACCTGCACGATTTTATGCAGTGGCAGGGCCCCATCCTCACTGACTCCGGTGGCTTTCAGGTATTTTCCCTGGGCAAAATGCGCAAGATCAGCGAAGAGGGGGTGCAGTTTCAGTCTCCGGTGAACGGCAGCCCGGTGTTTTTAAACCCGGAAGTGTCCATGCAGGTTCAGCGAGATCTGGGCTCCGACATCGTTATGATTTTTGATGAATGCACGCCTTACCCTGCCACTACAGAAGAGGCGCGCAGCTCCATGGAATTGTCCCTGCGCTGGGCCAAACGCAGCAAAGAAGCCCATGGTGATAATCCTTCGGCCCTGTTTGGTATCGTCCAGGGTGGCATGTACGAGGATCTGCGCCTGGAATCACTGCAAGGTCTCACTGAAATCGGCTTTGATGGTTATGCCATCGGTGGGCTGTCTGTGGGTGAACCCAAGCAGGAAATGCTGAATGTGTTGAACTATCTGCGACCACATATGCCCAAGCAACATCCCCGGTATTTGATGGGGGTAGGCAAGCCGGAAGATATTGTGGAGTCCGTGCGCCGTGGTGTGGATATGTTTGATTGTGTTATGCCCACCCGCAATGCCCGCAACGGCCATCTGTTCACCAGCACCGGGGTGGTGAAAATACGCAATGCAGTGAACAAAACCCATTTGGGTCCCATTGAGGAAGGTTGTGATTGCTACACCTGTCAGAACTTTTCACGGGCCTATCTGCACCATCTGGATCGCTGCAAAGAGATACTGGGCGCTCAGCTCAATACAATCCACAATTTGCGCTACTATCAGCGCCTCATGGCCGGTTTGCGTAGCGCCATTGAAACGGGTACATTTGAGCGCTTTGTGGCGGACTTCTACGAAAAACGGGGCGAAACGGTGCCCGAACTAAATTCCAATTAATGTAATCAAACTGAGGTAAATATGAGTTTCTTCATTTCAGAGGCAATGGCAGAACCGGCAGCAGCGGCGGCACCCCAAGGTAGTATTTTTACCACCTACGGTATGATCATCTTTATGGTGGCGATCTTTTACTTCATGATCATTCGGCCTCAATCCAAGCGTAATAAAGAACATAAGGCGTTAATGGAAAACTTGAGCAAGGGCGATGAAGTGGTTATCTCCGGTGGCATGATGGGAAAAATTGTGAAAGTTACCGAAGAGTTTGTGGTTGTGGAAGTGGCTGCAAATACTGAAATTTCTTTCCAGAAAGCAGCGGTGACCGCCACCTTACCCAAAGGCACCCTTAAAAACATTTAAACTGAAAAAAGAACATCTAAACTGAAGATCACAACGAATTCTTAAACTAGGGCTGGCCCCATGAATACCTATCCTATATGGAAGTACCTGTTGGTGTTGCTGGTGGCGTTGTTTGGATTTACCTACGCGCTACCCAACCTTTACCCCGATGATCCCGCACTCCAGATCACTGCCAAGAAAGCCGGTGGCGTAACGGGCCAGACCACGTTAGACCAAGCGTTAGCGGCTTTGAAAAAAGCGGGCGTAAATGTGAAGCGCTCGGAATTGCTGGCGGATTCAGCGTTGGTTCGGTTTGATTCCATTGATGATCAAATCAACGCTAAGGAAGTGGTAGAAAAAGCCCTGGAAGACGATTTCGTTGTGGCCATGAATTTGGCACCCAACACGCCAAAATGGTTGGAAGGTATTGGCGCCGGTCCCATTAAGCTGGGCTTGGATTTGCGTGGCGGGGTTCACTTTCTTATGGAAGTGGATATGGCTAAGGCCACCGCCACTCGTTTGGATAACACATTGAATTCCATTCGTGACCGTCTGCGGGAAGAACGCATCCGCTACAAACAGTTTTCCCGCGAAGGCGATCAGATTCGCCTTACCTTTGCCAAGCAGGAAGACGTGGAAGCGGTTCGTTCAATACTTCGCAAAGATTTCAACGAGTTTCTGGTTCAAGAAGACGTAGCGGATAACGTCACCACCTTATTGTTAAGCATGACGGAACAAGCGGAGAAAGAAATTCGCGATTACGCCATCAGCCAGAACCTTACCAGCCTGCGTAACCGGGTTAATGAACTGGGTGTAGCAGAGCCGGTGGTGCAACGGCAGGGTGCAGAGCGTATTGTCATTCAGTTGCCTGGTATCCAAGACACGGCAGCGGCCAAGCGAATCATTGGCCGTGCAGCAAACCTGGAATTCCGTTTGGTGGACTGGGAGAACGATCCTTTGGCAGTGCGTCGTGCGCCAGCGGGTTCTGAGTTTCTACCTTTACGGGATGGTACTGGCCGAGTGTTATTGAAGAAAAGTGTGATCGTGACCGGAGACCGGGTTATCAATTCCAGCACCGGCTACGATGAAAACGGTCGGCCTCAGGTGAATATCGAACTGGATAGCACCGGCGGCCGCCGCATGATTAAAACCACCAGCAAGCACATCAAGGATTCCATGGCGGTGGTGTTTATTGAGTTGGAGCCCGAAATCACCAAGGTGATGGAAGACGGCAAAGAGGTAACCAAAGTCGTTACCAAGGAAACCCGTGAAGTCATTAATGTTGCCACCATTCAAAGCTCGCTGGGTTCCAGCTTCCGTATTACCGGATTGGATAGCCCTGCTGAAGCGAAAGAACTTTCCTTGCTGTTGCGCGCTGGAGCACTGGCTGCGCCTATGTATTTCGTGGAGGAACGCACCATTGGCCCTAGCTTGGGTCAGCAAAATATTGAAGCGGGAATGAAGTCGCTGGTGGTGGGCTTTGCGCTTGTATTGGTGTTTATGTTGGTGTGGTACAAGGTGTTTGGTTTGATTGCCAACGTGGCACTTCTAATGAACCTGTTGTTATTAGTAGCCATCATGTCTGTGATTCCCGGTGCTACATTGTCCTTGCCGGGTATGGCTGGGATTGTATTAACCGTGGGTATGGCGGTGGATGCCAACGTACTGATTTTTGCCCGCATACGGGAAGAAATGGCCAATGGTGTGACCCCGCACGCGGCTATCAACTCCGGTTATGATCGCGCTTTCCTAACCATTCTGGATGCCAACATCACTACTTTGTTGGTTGGGTTAGTACTATTCGCGTTTGGTTCCGGTCCAGTGAAGGGCTTCGCGGTTACTCTGTCCATCGGTATTCTGACTTCCATGTTCACCGCCATTGTGGGAACCCGCGCCATCGTTAATTTGGTGTACGGCGGCCGTGCCCTCAAAAAACTGAGTATTTAAGGAGAGCCCAGGTGAATAAACAATTGAATATAAAATTTATGGGCGCTCGTAAAATCATGGGCGTACTTTCCATTTTGTTGATAGTGGGTTCCATCGTTTCATTAGCCACTAAATTCCTTTCATTGGGTTTGGATTTTACCGGCGGTACTCAGATTGAGGTGGAATACGAAAATGCGGTGCAGTTAGACCCCATTCGAGGATTGTTGAAAGACAGTGCCTACTCCGATGCCAGTGTGCAGCATTTTGGCCGACCGGAAGAAGTGTTGGTGAGAGTGCCGCCAGTGGAAGGGGAAGATAAAGCGAAAGTGGGAGATAACGTGCTCGAGCTTTTGCGCAGTGCTGATGAAGGCGTGGCGTTAAAACGCGTTGAATTTGTTGGCCCTCAAGTGGGTGAAGAGTTACGTGACAAAAGTGGTACTGCATTGATCTTAGCGTTGGGTTTAATGCTGATTTACGTCACGCTACGGTTTCGTTTTAAATTTGCCGTGGGCGCTGTGGTGGCATTGTTCCATGACGTGATATTAACCATGGGGTTCTTTTCCATAACCGGATTGTCTTTCGACCTAACGGCATTGGCCGCTGTATTGGCGGTGATCGGTTACTCTCTAAACGATACCATCGTAGTGTATGACCGTGTGCGGGAAAACTTCCGCAAGGATCGGGGTGGTTCTGCGGAAGATATTATCAACGATTCCCTTAACCAAACACTCAGTAGAACTCTGGTAACCTCATTAACCACCTTGTTGGTGTTGATTGCCTTGGCGTCACTGGGTGGTGAAATGATTTTCACATTTGCGGTGGCATTAATTGTGGGGGTGTTGGTGGGTACCTACTCATCTATTTATGTGGCTAGTAATTTATTGATTCTTCAGAACATCAGTCGCGAAGATTTTCTGGAGCAGGAAAAAGTTTTGGATGATATGCCCTAGTCCCAAGCCAATGGAAATGCGTTCTTGAAAACAAAAATGCCAGCAACAATGCTGGCATTTTCTGTTTGGTTCTTGAAACTTGTTTTTTATAAACCGCGACGGCGGCGTTGCTCTTCTGGGCGTTTAGTTTCAACCGGGATGGGTCGCATCACTGGCTGGTTTTGTTGTTGAAAGTATTCCATTACGCTCTCTAAAAACTCTACTACGGCTGCTTTCATTTCTTGCCACATCATACCGAGACCTCATCCGCTTATTTGTCATACCCATACAGTATAGCGAATTTTATCTATTTGGACATATGCGGGTGTATAGTTTGTAGCATTGCCTTAAATAACTTAGGTGGGGCACACACCACGTTACCCGTTTTGAGGTGATCCATACCCCCATTCAAATCGCCTATTAACCCACCAGCCTCGGTCACCAACAGGCTGCCGGCGGCCATATCCCATTCCTGAAGGCCAAACTCCCAGAAACCGTCGTAGCGACCCGCGGCCACATAGGCCAGATCCAGGGCGGCGGCTCCGGCTCGGCGAATGCCGGCAGTGGAGCGGGAAAAGTCTGCAAACATGCCTAGGTAGGAGTCAAAGATCTTGTTTTGATCAGGTCGAAACGGAAAACCCGTTGAAAGCAGGGCGCCTTCTAATTTGGCACGTTTTGAAACCCGGATTCGGCGGCCATTGAGTTGGGCCCCACGGCCGCGGCTGGCGGTAAACTCTTCTTTAGAAACTGGGTTGACCACCACGCCCACTTCCATTTGGCCGCGAACTTTAAGGCCAATGGAGATGGCGAACTGGGGAACACCGTGGATAAAGTTGGTGGTGCCATCCAAAGGATCAATTACCCAAACGTAATCTTTGTCTCGGCCTTCCTGTAGCCCGAATTCTTCTCCCAAAAAGCTGTGATCCGGGTAACGCTTGCGCAAACCTTCGATTATGCGCTCTTCAGAGGCCTTATCCACTTTGGTTACATAGTCATTGGTGCCTTTCGCCTCCACGTCCAGGGTATCCACCCGTTCGTAGGCTTTGTAGATCATATCGGCGGTGGAGCGGGCCACTTCCAAAGCGGTATTCAGCATGGGCTGCATGGGTTGTATTCCTTGGCAGAATCGAGGGCTGCGAATAATAGCAGAAATAGGATCTCCATGGGCAAATCTGTTACCATTTCGGCCCACTTCAGCCATAGGACTTTTCATGGAACTTCTCGATCGCATCCGCATTGTCATGGTGAACACCAGCGATTCCGGCAATATTGGCGCCGCCGCCCGGGCCATGAAAACCATGGGCTTGAGTAAACTTTGCCTGGTGAATCCCGATGAGTTTCCCACCGCCAAGGCCGTAGCCAGGGCCAGCGCGGCTGCGGATTTGCTGCATAATGCCATGGTGGTGGAGACCCTGGAGCAGGCGGTGGCGGACTGTCAGTTGGTGGTGGGTACCAGTGCCCGTATGCGCTCCATACCCTGGCCCTTGATGAGCCCGAGACAAATGGCGGAGCTTGTCAGTAATGAGCCTCAAGGTGGCGATATCGCCATTGTTTTTGGCAGGGAGGACGCTGGCCTCAGCAATGAAGAGCTGCGACGCTGTCATTATCATGTTTGCATCCCCGCCAACGAAGACTACCCGGTGTTGAATGTGGGTATGGCCATCCAGGTGATGAGTTATGAATTGCGCATGACGGCCTTGGCCCTGGCGGATGCAGCAGGCTCGGGAGAGGCTGCAAAGGGGGCCATGTCGGTGCAATTCGAGGAATGGGATGAGCCTCTGGTCAGTGCTGAGGATATGGAGCGTTTCATGAAGCACTTTGAAGAAACCCTGCTGGATATGGGTTTTTTCGACCCGGCCAACCCCAAGCAGTTGATGACTCGTGCACGGCGTTTGTTTATGCGAACTCGGATGGATAGGCTGGAAATGAACTTAATGCGTGGCGTGTTATCAACTATGCAGAAGCACATCAAAGGCAGTCAGTAGGAAACGGCTATGTTCAATGGAATTCGAGAAGATATTCAGTCGGTGTTTCATCGTGACCCGGCGGCCCGTAGCAGTCTGGAAGTGATCTTAAACTATCCCGGCTTGCACGCGGTTTTGTTGCATCGATTGGCTCACCGCCTCTGGAAACTGAATTTCAAGCTGATAGCACGCATGATTTCCAGTTTCTCGCGCTGGTTTACGGGTATTGAAATTCATCCGGGAGCTACCATTGGTCGGCGTTTTTTTATTGACCATGGCATGGGAGTGGTGATTGGTGAGACCGCTGAAGTGGGGGATGATGTTACCCTCTACCATGGCGTAACCCTGGGGGGCACCACCTGGAATAAAGGTAAGCGTCATCCCACCTTGGAAAATGGTGTGGTTGTGGGGGCGGGTGCGAAAGTTTTGGGGCCCATTGTGATCGGTGAGAATGCCCGGGTGGGCTCCAATGCGGTGGTTACTAAGCAGGTGCCTGCGGGGGCTACAGCGGTGGGTATTCCTGGTCGCATTATATGCAAAGAAAACGACGGAGATTGTGAAAAAGAGCAGCAACGACAGGCCATGGCCAGCAAAATTGGGTTTGATGCCTATGGTATAACGGCGGATATGCCAGACCCTATTGCCCATTCCTTACGGAATATGCTGGATCATATGCATGCGGTGGATGAAAAAGTGAACGCCATGAGCGCCGCACTGGAATCCATGGGTACCGATTGCGGTAAAAACTTGCCTGAAATAAAGGACGAGCTTTTTGATGGGGGCGATGACAAAGCCCCCTCAGCCACTGCGTCAAAAGTTGACTAATTTAGTAGGAAATATCAGAATGGTGTTTCGCGGCTTCATTTAAAGCCGGGTTTTTTGCACCAGGAGAGAGCTATATGAAGTTAACCACAAAAGGACGTTACGCCGTGACTGCCATGTTGGACCTGGCGCTACACGCTCAATCAGGGCCTGTGAGTCTTGCGGATATTTCCGAAAGACAAGGCATCTCCATATCCTATCTTGAGCAGCTGTTCGCTAAACTGCGCAAGAATAACTTGGTATCCAGTGTTCGTGGGCCAGGTGGCGGTTACCGCCTAAGCCGTTTTGCTGCTGAGGTCTTCGTGGCTCAAATCATCGATGCTGTTGATGAAAAGGTAGATGTGACACGCTGTGCCGGTAATGGCGATTGCCAGGACGGTGAAACCTGCCTGACACACGATTTGTGGCAGGATCTCAGCAAACAAATTCATCAGTTTCTATCCAGCATCAGCCTGCAGAATCTACTTGATCGCAATGCGGTGAAAGAGGTGGCAGAGCGTCAAGACAAAAAGCAACATGAGCATGGGCAAGAGCCCATGATTCCCGGCCGTTTAAATATCAGTGAGCTTGGATAACCACCATCCCTGCATGAGTAGAACCTGCATGAGTAGAAAATGGGCCCTGTTTACCTAGATTACGCTGCCACCACACCGGTTGATCCAGTGGTGGCAGAAAAAATGTCAGGTTATCTCACCCAAGAAGGCATATTTGCCAACCCTGCGTCTCGTTCCCATTTTTTTGGCTGGCAGGCCGAAGAGGCCGTGGAAACAGGGCGCCATCAGGTGGCAGCCCTGCTGGGAGCGGAATCCCGTGAAATTGTCTGGACATCCGGTGCAACGGAGTCCGACAACCTGGCCATTAAAGGGGCAGTGGCGCATTATCACCAGCGCGGGAATCATATAATCACGTCCACCATTGAGCACAAAGCGGTGCTCGATACCTGTGCTTACCTGGAAACCCAAGGTTGCTCTGTCACCTATTTGCAACCAGACAGTGAGGGTCTCATTCAACCCCAGCAGGTTCGTGATGCGATTCAGTCAAACACTTTGCTGGTGTCTTTGATGCAGGTGAACAACGAATTGGGTACTGTGACTGACATTGCAGCCATAGCAGAAATTACCCGCGCCAACGGGGTTCTATTTCATGTGGATGCAGCCCAGAGCGCCGGTAAGGTGGCCCTGGATGTGGCCACAATACCCGTGGATTTGATCTCGCTCTCCTCACATAAATTGTATGGCCCCAAAGGAATAGGCGCACTTTACGTGCGTCGCAACCCGGAAGTGATTCTTGCGCCTCAAATTCATGGTGGAGGCCACGAGCGAGGCATGCGTTCCGGTACTCTGGCCACCCACCAGATAGTGGGAATGGGCCACGCCTGTGCTCTGGCAAAGGAAAAGTTTGATCAAGATAATCAGCGCATTGCTGGCCTTAGGGAGTCCCTGTGGCAGCAGTTAAGCGAGCTGCCTGGAGTACAGCTCAATGGGCACCCCACCCAGCGGGTCAGTGGTATTCTAAATGTGGCGTTCGAAGGGGTAGAGGGGGAAACCCTTATGATGGCATTGAGTGACTTGGCGGTTTCTTCCGGTAGCGCCTGCAATTCTGCCACCGTGGCACCATCCTATGTGGTGAAAAGCCTAGGGGTGAGTGATGAAATGGCCCTGGCTTCTGTGCGCTTTTCCATCGGTCGTTTCTCCACCCAGCAAGAAGTGGACTTTGCCGCCAGCACTGTGGCCAACGTGCTGGCCCGTTTACGTTAAATGGTATGTAAAACCCCCGCAAACCTGAGTATAATCCCGGCGTCTGAGTGACACAGTCAACCCGTTGATTTAATCATATAATTGGAGAACACAATGGCGCTAGAACGCACCCTTTCGATCATAAAACCCGATGCTGTTGCAAAAAACGTAGTGGGAGAAATTCTAACCCGCTTCGAGAAAGCTGGCTTGAAAGTTGTTGCGGCTAAAATGCTCCATTTGTCCGATAAAGTGGCTGGTGGTTTTTATGCAGAGCATGAAGGTCGCCCGTTCTACAACGATCTGGTGTCGTTCATGACTTCTGGCCCTGTTATTGTGCAGGTTTTGGAAGGTGAAAACGCCATTTTATTGAACCGCGAGTTGATGGGTGCCACTAACCCCAAAGAAGCCGCAGAAGGAACTATCCGAGCTGACTTTGCTCAAACTATCGATGAGAACGCCGTACACGGATCGGATTCTGAAACCTCCGCCGCCAGGGAAATCGCTTACTTTTTTGCCGAAAGTGAGTTGTGCCCCCGCACACGATAAAACAGTGCAAATCGAGGCTAGAAAACTCGATTTAAGCTAGGATTACAACAAATGGAGTCAAGATGGCTCCATTTGTTGCATTTAAGCAAGCCATTTGATCGATTACTCAGGTGCCCTATGAGCCAGGAAAACGCCACTAAAATCAATCTGCTGGGAATGAGCCGCCAGCAGCTGGAAGCGTTTTTTGAGTCCATAGGCGAAAAACCGTTTCGTGCCCACCAAATCATGAAGTGGATTCATTTCTTCGGTGTTGATGACTTCGAACAGATGACTAACCTGGGCAAAGGGTTGCGTTCCAAGTTGACCGAAATGGCTGAAATTCGTGGCCCAGAGGTGGAGTTAGAGCACTTTTCCAGTGACGGTACCCGCAAATGGGTGGTGGCATTGGATGGCGGCAATAAAGTTGAAACGGTGTTTATTCCCGATGGTAAGCGCGGCACGCTTTGTGTGTCGTCCCAGGTTGGTTGCGCCCTTGATTGCAGCTTTTGCTCCACCGGCAAACAGGGGTTTCACCGTGACCTCACTGTGGCGGAAATCGTGGGTCAAATGTGGGTAGCGCAGCGATCTTTTGGTCCCCCCCAAAATAAAGGTGTACGCAACATTACCAATGTGGTGATGATGGGGATGGGGGAGCCTCTGCTGAATTTTGATAACGTCATCTCCGCCATGGAGATTATGAAAGACGATCTTGGCTATGGTGTGGCGAAGAAACGCCTCACCTTGAGTACATCCGGCGTGGTGCCAAAAATGTACGAGCTATATGACCGCATAGACGTGGCTCTAGCCGTATCCCTACACGCTCCTAATGATGAATTACGCGATTACCTTGTTCCCATCAACAAGAAATACCCTCTAAAACAGCTAATGGCCGCCTGCCGTGAGTATGTGAATCGTTTCCCTGATTCTCGGCGAGTGACCATGGAATATGTGCTTATAGACGGGGTCAATGACAAATTTGAACACGCTCAGCAGCTGATTGAGTTGTTGCGTGATGTGCCTTCAAAAATAAATCTAATCCCCTTTAATCCTTTCCCTCAGTCCGGTTACAAGCGGCCCAATGGCTTACGCATAAAAGCGTTTCAGGATCGTTTAATGCAGGCGGGCTTTGTGACCACTATTCGCACCACCCGGGGCGACGATATTGATGCTGCATGTGGTCAATTGGTGGGTAAAGTGCAGGACCGTACTCGTCGGTCACAACAATGGCAGGCTAAAGTGGCAGCACGGAAAAATAGCGGAGGGAAGCGAATTCCCCTGGTAAACGCGGTGAATAAATGAGTGTAGAGGTTTCGAGTTTGATTGGTCGTTCCTATTATTTTTTCTCAAATATGTCATCTTGGATGCGCTTGGCGGTGGTGGCGCTTGGTTTTACTTTGACCGCATGCGTTACGGAAACCAATGACCCTCTTGCTCAAAACCGCGATCCTGATAAAGCAGCAAAAACCTACGTTGAAGCGGGTATGCTGTATATGCAGAAGCATAGAATGACCGATGCCCATCGCACTTTAAAGCGTGCCCATGAAATCGCACCGGACAGTCCCGTGGTAAACAATGCCTATGCGCTGTTTTTCAGTATGGAGGGTGAGCCCAAGCAAGCGGAAAAGCACTTTAAGCGAGCTTTAAAGAGCGATCCGGATTTTTCTCAGGCTCGTAACAATTATGCAGCATACCTGTTTGAACATGAGCGGTATGATGAGGCAGTAGAACAGCTTTTAGTTGTTACCAAGGACTATCGCTACATCAAACGCTTTACTGCGTTCGAGAATTTGGGTATTTGTTATCTGAAGCTGGGCGATAAAGAAAAAGCAAAAACCGCTTTCAATCGGGCATTGCAATTGAATCCCAAGTTGCCCAACGCACTGTTGGAAATGTCGCAATTATCCATGGAACAAGGTAATAACCAATTGGCTTATCGTTACCTCACACATTATGAATCTTTTGTTAAGCCGAGCCCAAAGCAGCTATGGTTGGGTATCCAGCTGCAGCGTAAATTGGGAGACAAGGACAAATTGGCCAGTTATGAACTGGCCTTAAAGAATCTGTTCCCTGGCTCAAAAGAGTACAAAGCGTTTAAAGCATCACTCTGACTATGACTGTATTATCAGCAAAACCAGCAACAGACACCGAATCAAAAACCCCCACCGCCAGCGGCGAGCTGCTGGCTGCTGCCACACCCGGGGCTCGTTTGAAAAAGGCCCGCCTGGAGCAGAACCTGGAAATAGCTGAAACAGCGGAAAAACTGCACTTATCACCGGGTGTGGTCAAAGCCTTGGAAGCAGACGACTTTCAGAGCCTGCCCAATGCCACTTTCGTAAAGGGATATTTGCGCAGTTATGCTCGTTTATTGGATATTTCCGGTGAGGAGCTGGTGCGCACCTACGAAAGCATTCTGCGCAGTAACGAGCCAAAACCCATAGAACCTGTGGAAACTCAACCCGAACGTAAACTGCCATTGCCCTTGCCAGTATTGGGTGGGGCGGGATTGTTTCTGGTACTGCTGTTAGTTTGGGTGCTATGGCCCAGTGGTGGCGGAAACGCTCCTGTTGAAGAGCCTCAGGTGGCGGCTGTGGCGCAACCGCAAGCCATTGAATCTGAGTCTGCTCCAAGCACGAGCCTCACTATCGAACCGAAAGTAGTGGTTACCTCTCAGTCATCTCAGCCGCAGTCAGAAACTCAGCCTAATCCCTTATCAAACCAAGCCTCTGCGACACCCACCCAGCCTACTCAACCCCTGTGGCAAGAACCTCAGCCCACCACTCAGCCTGAAATCGGTTCCCGGATCGATCCCGCAGCCCTTGCCATGCATCAGGTTGATAATCCCCCAGAACCATCTGGGTCTTCGTTGCAGGCCGGTGCCGATAATCCAGCCCAGCCCCTGGATGCGGGCTTGATCACCATGGCATTTAGTGGTGATTGTTGGGTTGAAATCAGGGATGCCAGCGGTGAGCTCATATATTCCGACCTTAAGCGCATGGGTGAAAGTTTGCGTATAAAAGGAACGCCACCCCTGGAAGCGAAACTGGGTAATGGCAATGTCGCTTCACTTACTTATAATGGCCAGCCCGTATCTTTCAGAGTTCCCCGGCACAACGTGGTTCGGGTGCAGCTAGGCGAATAGAGGAATCCTCATGCAAATGGAATCACCCATCAAACGTCGAAAAAGCCGTCAGATCATGGTGGGCAATGTGCCGGTTGGCGGTGACGCCCCGGTTAGCGTACAAAGTATGACCAACACGGAAACCACCGATGTGGCTGCAACCGTGGCGCAGATAAAGCGCCTGGAAGAAGCCGGAGTGGATATTGTGCGGGTGTCCGTACCTTCCATGGAAGCGGCGGAAGCATTTGGTGAAATCAAGAAGCAGGTGGACGTCCCCCTGGTTTCCGATATCCATTTTGACTACAAAATTGCTCTGGCCGTGGCGGAAAAAGGGGTGGATTGCCTCAGGATTAACCCGGGTAATATAGGCCGGGAAGACCGAATTAAATCGGTGGTGGATGCCGCCAGGGACAAAGGTATCCCTATCCGTATTGGTGTTAACGCCGGTTCTTTGGAAAAAGACCTGCAGAAAAAATATGGCGAGCCCACTCCGGCGGCTTTGGTGGAATCGGCCATGCGCCACGTGGATATCCTGGATCGTCTTGATTTCCAGAACTTCAAGTTGAGTCTTAAAGCGTCTAATGTGTTCATGACGGTGGACGCCTATCGTCAAATAGCCAGTCAAATTGACCAGCCATTGCATCTGGGGGTGACAGAAGCGGGCGGTTTGCGTTCCGGAACCGTTAAGTCTGCTATTGCACTGGGCGCCTTGCTCATGGATGGCATTGGCGACACCTTGCGTATTTCTCTTGCTGCTGACCCTGTGGAAGAGGTGAAAGTGGGGTTCGACATTCTCAAAAGCCTCAATTTGCGCACCAAAGGGATCAATTTCATTGCCTGCCCCAGTTGCTCGCGGCAAAACTTTGATGTCATTAATACGGTGAACGCCTTGGAATCCCGCCTGGAAGACATCAAAACCCCCCTGGATGTGGCCATTATCGGTTGTGTGGTGAATGGTCCGGGGGAAGCCAAGGAAGCCCATATTGGATTGGCCGGTGGGTCGCCCAATAATTTGATCTACCGCGGTGGCAAGCCCAGCCATAAAGTGGCCAGCGAGCAGCTGGTGGATGAACTGGAGAAGGTGATCCGGGAAAAAGCCACTGAACTGGAAGCCGACCCTGAAAATGGCAGCCGCCACATAACGTTGGGGGCCTGATATGGCCTCCTTCTATACCCCTACACCCTCTGTCAACCCGGCCTGTTCTGGCATATAATCGGGCGCTTTTAGTTACTCTCCACGAAGGATTTTCCAGATTTGAGCAAACGCATTGAAGCCATACGGGGCATGAACGATCGACTGCCTCAGGAATCCGCCATATGGCAATACCTGGAACAACAGGTGCGGCAAGTTCTCAGCCAGTACAGCTATGGCGAAATCCGCTTGCCCATAGTGGAGTACACAGACCTGTTCAAACGCTCTATCGGTGAAGTGACCGATATTGTAGAAAAGGAAATGTACACCTTTGAGGATCGCAATGGCGAAAGCCTGACTCTGCGCCCCGAAGGCACCGCCGGTTGTGTGCGTGCCGGAGAAGAGCACGGTTTGCTCTACAATCAGGTGCAGCGATTCTGGTATATGGGGCCCATGTTCCGCTATGAAAAACCACAAAAAGGGCGCTATCGTCAGTTTCATCAGATTGGCGTAGAAACATTCGGTATGGCAGGGCCGGATATCGATGCAGAAGTCATCATAATGAGCGCTCGCTTATGGCAGAACCTAGGGCTCTCCCGCAATGTGACGTTGCAAATAAACAGTCTAGGCAGTAACGAGGCTCGGGCTGAATTCCGCACTGCGTTGGTGGCGTTCCTTACCCAAAATAAAGACCAACTGGACACCGACAGCCAGCGTCGGCTGCAAAGCAATCCCCTAAGGGTGTTGGACAGCAAAGATCCAGGTACCCAAGCCCTGCTAAAAAATGCGCCGAGCCTTCACGATTTTCTTGATGACGAATCCCGCCAGCATTTTGATCAGCTCAAAGCCGCTTTGCAGGCTGCTGGGGTGGCTTTCGAAGTGAATCCGAACCTGGTTCGTGGCCTGGACTATTATTGCAAGACCGTATTTGAGTGGGTAACCGATGCCCTGGGGGCCCAGGGAACCGTATGTGCCGGCGGCCGTTATGACGGCCTGGTGGAGCAGTTAGGCGGTAAGGCCACTCCAGCGGTGGGATTTGCCATGGGTTTGGAGCGCCTGGTGTTGTTATTGGAAGCCTGCAACCAGGTTCAGAATATAAGTCATCAGCCCGATGTTTACATCGTGTCAGAAGACAGTGTGCAGGGGCTGCTGCTGGCGGAATCCGTACGAAACCAATTGCCACAACTGCGAGTCCAATGTCATTGCGGCGGTGGCAAGTTTAAAAAGCAACTGAAAAAAGCCAATGACAGCGGCGCACAGTATGCTTTCTTGCTAGGCCAGTCAGAAATAGAAAGCCAGCAAGTCACCATAAAGTTTTTACGTGAGCAGCGCGATCAAGAGACCTTGCCGCTGCAGCAACTGCAAGACTATTTTGCGCAAAACCTGAACAGCCAGGAGTAACAGAGTGGACGTTTACACGACAGAAGAACAACAAATAGAAGCTATAAAACGTTGGTGGAAAGCCAATGGAAATAGTGTATTGATTGGTATTGCGGTGGCCATTGCCGCCGTGCTCGGTTGGCAAACCTGGACCCAGGGCCAGCAAACTAACCGTGAGCAAGCGGCCGTACTCTATGGTCAGCTAATTGAAGCTGCAGCCGGAGTGAAGCAAAAACGCCTGGCGGCGGAAGATGAAGGCATCGCCGAACAGACGGCTACCTTGGAGCATATTGCCGAAGAATTGAAAAACGATTTTCCTGACAGTGAATACGCCGTTTTTGCTGCCTTGGCCATTGCGAAAGAGGCGGTATTCGACGCCAACTACGATAAGGCGGTGGAACAGTTAAGCTGGGCCAAGGATACAACCGGTAACCAGGGTTTGAAACTTATAGCCAATTTGCGGTTGGCGCGAGTTTTGGCGCAAACAGGCCAACACCAAGAGGCGCTGGCTCAATTGGATTCGCTACAGCCCGGTGTGCAAACCGCCAGTTACGAAGAAGTACGTGGCGACATATATTTAGCCATGGGTGATGACGAGAAAGCGCGTCAGGCCTATGAAAAGGCCAGCGTCGCCAGCGCCACTCAATCCCAAGGGAAGGCCAGTCCCCTATTGGAAGTTAAGCTTGCTAACCTAAAAGTGGCTGAAAGTTAATGGTAAATAAACCGACTCTATTACTGTTTTTGCTTAGCCCGCTTTTATTCTTGGGTTGTGGCAAAAATTCCGATGTGGTGGCACCGTCTCCTGCACCCCAGTTTCAATCTCAGATCGACATCGAAACGGTTTGGACCGCTCGGGTGGGCGAAGGCGTAGGTGATGTATTCCTAAGTTTGAAACCGGCGGTGACCGAGCGTTGGGTGTACGCTGCGGCGCTCCCTGGACAGGTTAAAAAGTTTGACCGTGAAAGCGGTAAAGTGATGTGGTCCATTAATCTCAAACGGGAAATTACTGGCGGCGTTACGGCAGGATACGGGGTGGTCGCCCTGGGTACCGCGAACGGCGAGCTCTTACTATTGAGTGAAGAAACGGGCGAACTGTTGCTGGAAAAAACCGTGTCTGGACAGGTCATGTCGAGCCCGGCGCTAACCGCCGATTTGGTTATTGTACAAACCACCGATGGTCGGCTCCATGCGCTGGACCGTAACGATGGTAGTCTGGTATGGCTGTTTGATACCTCTATTCCCATATTGACCTTGCGCGGTGAAAGCAGCCCTGTGGTGGCGGGACAGGCCACTCTGGCGGGGTTTGCTAACGGCAAATTGGTGGCCCTGGATACCGCCTCCGGTGCTGTGGGTTGGGAGCGAGCGGTTGGGGAGTCCAGCGGTCGATCTGATCTTGAGCGCATTATCGATTTGGATGGCCGTTTCTGGGTATCAGGAAAGGTGGTTTATGCAGCCACCTATCAGGGTCGTTTAGTGGCCATTGATATCCCATCGGGCCGCGTCCTGTGGCAGCGACCTTTGTCGTCTTACGCTGGTGTTACGGAATTCCTGGGTAAAGTGTATCTGGTTGATGAGGATAGCGTGGTCCACGCTATGGATGCCGTAAGTGGCACCGATCTATGGCAAAACCTGGAGCTGAAAGGCCGCGCCGTGAGTACACCTACTGCCTATGATCGCTATCTCTTGGTTGGTGACTTTAATGGCTACCTCTACTGGCTGTCTGCCAGTGACGGAGAATTTCTGGCCCGGGTCAAGGTAGGGCTTAACCGCTATCAGAGAGCGCCTTCCAAGGCGGCCTCACTGCGCAGCGTGACGGATCCTGCAGATGGTATTCGGGTACAACCCGTGGTGTTGGATGATACCGTCTATATCCAGGGTAACAGCGGTGAATTGGCTGTTTATCGAGTTGTTAATTCCTCATGAAACCAGTTGTGGCCCTGGTAGGGCGTCCCAATGTGGGTAAATCCACCTTATTCAATCGCTTAACTCGATCTCGAGATGCCATTGTGGCGGATATGCCAGGGCTCACTCGAGATCGACAGTATGGTGATGTGAAATGGGCTGAGCATGAGTTTATCGTCATTGACACTGGCGGTATTTCCGGGGACGAAGAGGGTATCGATACCCATATGAAAGATCAGTCCATGCAGGCGGTGGAAGAAGCCCATATGGTGCTTTTCATTGTGGATGCCCAGACTGGTATTACCGCAGCAGACGAGATGCTGGCGCAAGCGCTGCGGGTGAGAAATAAGCCCACCATGCTGGTGGTAAACAAAATCGACGGGCAGCACCAGGACGTGGTGGTGGCTGATTTTTATGGTTTGGGCTTGGGTGATCCCTATGCTATTGCGGCCGCCCACGGACGTGGAGTGGGTCAGCTAATCGAGCATCTGTTTGAATTGTTGCCGCAACAGTCGCCATCAGAAACCGAGATTGATGAGCCGGTAACCAAGGGTATTAAGTTGGCCATTGTGGGGCGTCCCAATGTGGGTAAATCCACCCTGGTGAACCGCATGCTGGGTGAAGATCGCGTCATTGTCTACGATATGCCCGGAACCACCCGAGACAGTGTTTATATTCCCTATCAGCGTCATGGTAAGGATTACACTATTATCGACACAGCCGGAGTCAGAAAGCGCGGCCGGGTGAATGAATCGGTGGAGAAGTTTTCCGTTATTAAAACCCTGCAGGCGGTGGAAGACGCCAATGTAGTGGTGATGGTGATGGATGCCCGGGAAAACATCGTTGAACAGGATTTGCACTTATTGGGTTTTGTGCTGGAAACGGGCCGTTCTCTGGTGATCGCCCTCAACAAATGGGATGGTATGGAAGCGGAAGCCAAGCAGCATATCAAGCAGGAGATGCAGCGGCGCTTGCAGTTTGTGGATTTTGCCAAAGTCCATTTTATCTCCGCCAAACATGGCACTGGGGTGGGTGAGCTATACCGTTCTGTAGACAAAGCCTACGCCAGCGCATTTAAAAAGATGACCACACCTTATCTAACAAAAATATTGGAAGATGCGGTGGCGGACCATCAGCCCCCCTTGGTGCACGGTAGAAGAATCAAGTTGCGTTATGCTCATATGGGGGGCAGTAACCCTCCCATTGTTGTGATTCATGGCAATCAAACTGCCAGTGTGCCAAGCGCTTATCGCAAATATCTTGAAAATACCTTTCGTCGGGTAATGGCCATAGAAGGCACGCCCATCAGGGTTGAGTTTAAAACCGGGGAGAACCCGTTTGCCGGGCGTCGCAGCAAGCTTACCCCCCGACAACAGCATAAAAAAAATCGCGTGGTCGCTCGTCACAAAAAACTGGAGAAGAAAAAGAAAAACCGGTAATGTGTAGCGTTCCTTTCACCAGCAGTCCCCAGGCTGCCGCACAAGGGAGTATTCGTTGTGATACAAGAACCTAATTATAAGCAACAGACCGGTTTCGCCGGAGAAGGCGTAATACAGTTTACTCTGGATCAAAAACATCAGAGCCCTTTTCAATGCGATGGATTTGCAGAACTCAATAGCTGGCGCAGTTATTTGTTTCGATTGGGACTAGTGGGTCAGGATTCCCAGCGCTACGGTGGCTATGGTTACGGCAACCTCAGCCACAGGATGAACCCCGATTCATCATCCTTTCTAATTTCCGGTACCCAAACCGGGCATTTACCGCTGCTGTGCAAAGAGCACTATGCGGTGGTGGAAAGCGCGAGCCTCGATCAAAACCAAATTAAGGCCTATGGCAGCATTAAGCCGTCTTCAGAGGCGCTGACCCATGCCGCTATTTATATGGCCCGTCCGGATATTCAAACCGTAATGCACGTCCATAGCCCCTTGCTTTGGCAAAAGGCTCAGGATATGGGGCTCACCTGTACGGATCCCAGTATTACCTATGGAACCCCGGAAATGGCTAATGCCACCATTCAGTGCGTAACGGCTCGTTCCGCCAGCACCGGAATTGTGGCTATGTTGGGCCATGAAGATGGCATTGTGGTGTATTCAGACTCAGTTGACGGTGCTGGCAGTGCTTTACTTCAAGCCATAGCCCGCGCCCGTCAGCTGTAATTAGCCGCTGCTGAGCCAGCGGCTGTGCGTTGGCTAACCGTTATCGCGCCTGCGGCTAACCATTGTTGAGTGGTTTGAGGGTGAATTGGCTGGTGGCTAATGTGTTGCCTTTTTGATCGGTCACAATCACCTTCCAATCACCCCTCATATTTTTGTTGATGTTTTTACTGGCATGGCTGCGCCAACGGTCTGACCATACTCCGATGCGAACCTTGGCCTGGGTTTTATCATTGCGAATCCAGGTGTAGGTTAAAATATCGCCTTTACGGCCGTTCAAGTCTGTGTAGAAGTACAGTTTAATGAAGTCGTCATTCAGCGCTTCGGTATTATTGAGCACGTTGGCGGGCTCCAGCCCCTCCATTTGTTGGGTCAAGGCAGCATCTTGAATGTCTTTGCTCAAAATCTTGGTTAACACTTTATAATCTGCAGAAGGCGCTTCCACGATTCCGGGATCCTCACTAACCGTTTCCGCGATGACGGCGGGGGATGGTGACGCTTTGAGTGAGGTGTAACCAGGCGATGCCAATGCGATGGTGTTCTCAGCAGAAGGGGAAGACTCTGAAATTGAGGGCGGTGGTGCCGTGTTAGTTTGTTGCTCAATAGTCGGCGATTCGTCAGGGCCTGATTCAGGTATAGAGCGGGTAGCTGGAAGTGATGCAACATCGAATCGGTTATTTAACTTTTCTTCAGGGGTGGGGGACAGTAAGGACATGCCCAGCCAGATTATGCCCCCCACTAGAACCAGGATCGAAGCCAATACACCAATGACGCGATGCCACAGAATGGTCTCAGTATAGGTGGGTGCGCTGTGGGTGTAGTGATTGAACTCTATGGTATTATTTTTCGGCATTTTTCCAGCTCTGGCAAAGTTGAATTGTTGCTAAGGATAAACCCTATTTTGTAAGGCGACAAATAGGGGTATTAGTTGTATTACAAGGACGCGCTATTGGCGCTTTGCTAAAAACATCAGTAGTGGCGGCAGAAAGAAAAAATCCACCAACAATGCAACCACTATGGTACCGGCGGTGAGTACGCCCATGTCGGCACTTAATTTAAAATCAGAAAGGGCCAGCACACCAAAGTTGGCAGTCAGAATTAGGGTGGTCACGAACAGGGCCATGCCCACGGTACGAAACGCATAGCGAACCGCGTCTTCTTCAGTTAGCGACTGTTCCCGCTGAGCCCGCAGGTATTTGCTGAGAAAGTGCACGGTGTAATCCACCACGATCCCTAACGTCATGCCTGCCACTGCTGATAAGCCCAACCCGATCTGACCTACCAGCAGCCCCCAAGCTCCAAAACCCACTGCGGCGGGGATCAGGTTGGGAATAAGGCTGATTAAACCAAATTTCACCGAACGCAAGGCAAAGCCCAGCACCACCGAAATAATTAATAGTGCGATAAAGGTGCCCTCCAGCATGCTGCGAATATTGCTGTAGCCCATATGGGCAAACATCAGGTCGGAGCTGGTGCCCGGGTGGAATAGCTTTTCTGGCGCATTCTCCTTAAACCACTGTTGCGAGCGGCGCTGTAGATCCAGAATCATATCCGTGGAGCTTTCCGCCACTATGGCCGTTATACGTGTGGCTGATTTGTCGGCACTGAGAATGTTGTTCAGGTCTAAACCAAATGGCAACGAGAATTCATAAATCAATAAATATTGAGCTGCCAATTCTCGATCCTGTGGCAGCCGGTACCACTCCGGGTCATCGCCGTGCATGGTTTTATTTAACCGCTTCATGATGTCGGTATAGCTGCTC
>CAXHEX010000032.1:0-53294 GCA_964016105.1 uncultured Ketobacter sp. | reverse complement strand
ACCCAGTTTCCCGCGCCTACCGTGATCAGCGTTTGAGCTCTATTGGTGGTGGTGCTGATGAAGTAATGCTGGGCATTATCTGCAAGAAAATGGGCACCGTACCTCGCACTTAATTTAGCAACAGGCTTATTAGCTGGGTTAGTTTATGGGAGTTGTTAGATAGAGAGATTCATTAATTTATTAGCGGTAATTTCCAACATATACATGGTGAGGAAATCAAATGTCGCTGCGTTCCGCTCAACCATACTAGCATTTATGTGTTTTTCTGTTACAAAAAAGCCTCCTTTAGATTAAGGAGGCATTCAGAAAATGCATCTAAGGAGTGGCACAAAAAACGATCATTAGGCTTATATAAAGCAGTTTAGCTTATTTCACCAGAAGCTCGATCCAAACAGACAATAGCGCTATTTGTTAACTGAGAAATCCAGTTATTCTTCCAGGAAAACTGATCAAATATATAACTTCTTAATTTCTCAGGGCGAACAAAACTCCACAGGATATCACCACGCCAATTAACACAAGTTATATCAGAAAGAGTTTCTCTAATAATGGAATCAGACGTTATATCCTCAACCACTCCCGCGCCGCTAAATGTAACTTCGTTATTCTCGCTTAGATCAAAGCACTTTTTCTTTCTAACGCCATCTATCTTGATCGAACAATTAAAAAACCTTCCACAGTAATTACTTATATTATCATTGCGTGTCAAGTCAACAGGCAGATGAAGTCGTCGGTTGGTATTCAAGTCAATCACCTGAGGCACACTATTATCCAATAAACTTTGAACCCAAACAAAACCTGGCTTCATAAGAGACACCTGATCAAATCCAAGCAAATACCAATCTAAATCGAGGTCCGGCCAAGATTCGTGTAAAAAGTTCCGCTTTGATCAAATACTGTTCAAAGCGGTATATTACAGGCGTTTATACCGCTTGCCACCCCGCCGAGAGGTGTCGACGGTGTAGTTTCCAAGTATGGGTTCTGGGGATTTTCCGTCCAAAAACGACATTCAAGCTTCTAAGTTATTGATTTATCATAATTGGCTATCAGGCACACCAAAAAAGTAATACCCCTCTGGAGGCCACGGATGGCGGGCTCTCCAGGGCACTTTGTCGTTTTTGGACGGAAAATCCCTAGAACCCCTATATTGCCACCATTATTGGATGGGTGCTGGCTGATTTCTATCAGTTAAAGAACTTCGAAAAGCTTTGAGTTTCTCTAATATAATACCAATTTCAATGGGTGCGTTTGGATTGAGTGAATCGAACGTTTCCAAGATTACCAAGTTATTTTGTATTTTTTTAAATCTTTCTTCCAGGTTTGATCTTAGAGATTGATGGCTTTTAAATTTGCCAGAAAGGTATAGATTCACAATATCTTCCAAACTCGGCAAGCCATTTTTGCCAAAAAGTGCAACTTGCAATTCACGTTTTTTATCGTCGTTACCAATAAGGCCAACATAGATTCTAGCGTTGAGTACTTTTATAGCTTCATCGATCAAATATGATGTACTATTAAATTTTGACTTTATATCCTTAGTTATCCCTTTTGAATGGATTTCTAATGTAGACTGAATTTGTAAAGCAATTTCTTCAAAGGAGTTTTGATTGGGTGTTAGTTTAAATGCGTCCTCAGGAGGTAATGAAGGTACCCCACGACAGTTTGTCATGCCGCAAATTAATTTTGGAGTGTGAATTGTCCCTAAGGGTAAACTATAAACCTCCTCTGGTTCAGATTGGGGTGTATCTCGTGCCGTAACTACAAACGTAAAATTAAAGTCATTGTGAACAAACGGAGTTTTCCCTACCTTTCCAATAATATCTTTTTCCATTAGCACTGGCATAAATAAAGGCTGGGCACACATTTTAATATGGACTAGATAATCGGAACCAGTATTGTGATAATTATACATCCGAGTTAACCAGTACGCGGAGTTGTGCAGTTTTTTCATCCAAATTTCACGAGTGTAATTCCAATGAGTGCTAGCGTTAGCGAAGGTTCCATAAACTGCAAGTTCTGGTGGCCGGCCATATAGGGTTTTCTCGGAATTTTCAACTTCCCACAATTTTTTAGCAATATCCTTAACTTTAGTCTCTGACCAACCCATGCCATTTCCTCTTATTCTATCTTCATACCAGGCAAGGCTACCCTCACACAAGCCTGTATATTTTGAGTCAATAGGGCTTCTGCCCGGAATCCCGCAAAATGTCGCGAAGATGGCTGTAAGTCGCAGCTGGCGAGGCCTGGGGTAATCCCCCCATTTTTAACCGACGTCAAAAGTAGAAGGTTATGCGGCTAGCACCAGTTTCATTGTTGGCGTTATTCCGCCGAGGGCCATATTAGGCCTCTCGTTGTTATAGGTCCACAACCATCGAGTAGCGTGATCCTGAACCTCAGCAATGCTGTCAAACAAGTACTGGCCCAGCCAGTCATAACGAACTGTTCGATTGTACCGCTCTACATAGGCGTTTTGCTGAGGTTTGCCTGGTTGGATAAAGGCCAAGTTAATACTGCGCTTTTCTGCCCATGTGGCAAGTAGCCCACTGATATACTCTGGGCCGTTGTCGCAGCGGATTTGCTTTGGTTTCCCCCGCCATTCAATCACTTGATCCAGCGAACGCATGACTCTGGCTGCAGGCAGTGAGAAGTCGACATCTATCGCGAGACCCTCCCGGTTAAAGTCATCGATCACATTAAACAACCGATAACTCCGACCATTGGCCAGCTGGTCATGCATAAAGTCCATTGACCAGCAGTCGTTGATAGTTGTCGGTACGGCCAGTGGCTCCGGCTTTTCACGAACAATTCGCTTCTTGGGCTTTATCCTCAAGTTAAGCTCAAGCTCGCGATATATTCGATAGACCCGTTTGTGGTTCCAGCGATACCCCTTCACATTCCGAAGAAACAGATAGCACAAGCCAAAGCCCCAGTTTTTTTGATTGTGAGTCAGCCGGATCAGCCAATCAGCGATCTCGGCATTTTCAGAGCTCAACTTGGGCTGGTAACGGTAGCAGGTTTCGCTAATACCTACTGCTGAGCAAGCCAGCCTGATACTGACACCTCGGGTGCTGACTGCTTCCTGCGCCACCTCTTTAAGCCGAGATGGCGTTACCACTTTTTTTTAAGGGCCTCCTGGACAATTTCGGCCTTTAGACGCTCTTCAGCGTACATTTTCTTCAGGCGCCGATTTTCCTCTTCCAGCTCCTTCAGGCGGGCCATCATGGAGGCGTCCATACCACCGTACTTGGCGCGCCACTTGTAAAAAGTGGCGGAGCTTATGCCATGCTCACGGCAGAGCTCTGGGACAGGGGTTCCTGCCTCAGCCTGTTTGAGAATCGCCATAATTTGGCTGTCACTGAATTTTGATCGTTTCATGCAGAATCTCCTGCGTATAGGTTACGAGAAAATTCTACTTTTGGCCCCTGTTAATTTCCGGGAGGATTACCCCTGTAGGGCATGATGTTTTTTGAAATCAGCACCAGCATTGGCGAAAACAAACCCCTTAGGTCTAAACTGACACCCTTTGCCTAAGGAGTCATTCGGTGGATCAAGGTAACCGATTATCTATTCTCAGCCTACCAGAAGCCAAAGCCCTGTACAGTGTACCCAAGTTCGATAAGCACGAACGAGAGTACTTTTTAAACTTTACTGAGCATGAACTCGAAGCCGTAAAGCACCTTCACTCGCATCGTTATCGAGTTCAGACATTGTTGCTCATCGGTTATTTTAAAGTGAAGCCAGTTCACTTAATTTATGATTGGAGCTCGATCAAAGAAGACTACAATTATGTGGCTGATAAGTACTTTCCTTCCACAAGTCGTCGAAATTTCAAGCTCACACGCCAAACACGTTGGCGTTTATATCAAAAGGTCGAGTCGCTTTTTGATTACCGGAGGTTTGATCAAAACGTTGAAGCTGCCTTGATAAATTACTTGAAAGATCGTGCTCGCACTTATGTAGATGAAGAGCAGTTGTTCAGAGATACAATACAGTTTCTTAAAGAAAAACAGGCAGCTATACCGGCTTATTCCCGGCTTCAAAAAATCATCAGCCAAGTGACTATGGTCGAAGAAGTCCGGTTAGCCAAACTCGTCAAAAAAAATTTGCATCAACCTGAAGATATTCTGTCTCTAATCAGCAGTCAAAGCGATTCTTTGACACTTTCGAATCTAAAGAAAAAACTAAAATCACATTCGAAATCAGAGATTGACAAGGAGTTAGCGCGACATGACAAATTGTCTCAACTCAACGCGCTGACCCGCAAGCTAATCCCAAAACTCAAGTTATCCCAAGGAAACATCCAATACTACGCCAGGCGATGCCAAAATAAAAACATAACTGACCTGAGATCGTTCAAATCGGAGAAAGCACTTCTCTATTTAGCCTGTTTTATTCGAGAACGATTTAGGGTCTCCAACGACAATTTAACAAAGTCGTTTCTGGTAGCTTATCAGCAGTACATGGATCAGGCTGTCGAATACAGAAACGAACACTACCAATCCCAGCTGAATGAGTTATCCGATAATATCAGTCTTGTGCCTGAGCTTATCAAGCTATTCATAGACAGTAGCATCGGGGATGATGTTAGTTTTGGAACGGTGCGCCGTCGTGCCTTTCGGATCATCTCAAAACTTAATATACCCAAAGTGTGCCAACAACTCTCCGACATCAAACCCGATAAGTCGCTGTTCTTTTGGCACTATGTTGACCGATATGATGCCGATATTTTGAATCGTCTTAGACCTATTTTTTTGTCATTGGATTTTGGTTGTCGTGACAACAACGAAGCATTAGGGTCACTGATCGTGAAGGCAAAGCGGCAGATCCAAAAGCACGGTAAGATAAGTAAAATCGATCATCGATTGTTAATACAAGGTGATAAACGACATATTAGGAATCCTGAGCACGGTGATACTACTGTGACCATTAAACCAGAAAGGCGAAACGAATACTATCTCTACAAATTGGTTCAACGAGGGTTGGAGCACGGTGATATTTATGTGAAAAATAGCCTAGAATATCAGAGTTTTGACGATTATTTGGTGGATGAAAAAATTTGGGCGCAAAGACAAAAGCATCTTTCCAATTCTGGTCTGGGTTGGATGAATCAAGACGTTGCGTTCATTCTGGATTCCTTAAAAGCTCAACTGGAAACTCGGATTCACCAAGTCGGTAGTCGAATCCTGGAAGGAAAGAACAACTACATTGGAAAGAACCAACGATCTGACAAGGTTAAATGGTCTAGGGCAGTTTCAGCGAAAAACACTCAATTAACTGAAAAGTTCTTCTCGCACTTCGATACTAAAACGATCGTTCATGTGTTGCGTAAAGTGAATCAGGAAACCCAGTTCATCCAACAGCTAAAACCTAAATCCAGTCGATACAAAAAAGCGACAAATGAAATGGAGCATCTGCTGGCCTGCGTCATCGGTAATGGTACGTTCCAAGGGTCCTATAAATTCTCCAATGTGTCAGATCAGCAATACAAAATTTTAAAGCGCATTGAGTCAGATTGTTTTTATCCAGAAGCCGTGCAATCCGCCAACGATCAGATAACCAGTGCTGCCATGAAGCTGGCTATCTTTGATGACCTTCAGATAGATCTAGAAGACCTGCACGGAAGCGCTGATGGTCAATACTATGAAAGTAAGTACCACAACTACTATGTCGATTACAATGCCAGGTATTTTGGGAAGAAGAAAAAAGGCTCTATTGTGTATACTTTAGTTGCATCCTTTTTTGCTGCGAACGGTAAGGTGATACCATCGAGATCACATGAAAGCCATTATTTATTTGATCTTATTTATAACAATGGATCTGATCTACAACCAACCATAATCTCTACTGATACTCACGGAATAAATCAGTTTAACCACGCGATTTTGAATGCTTTTGGCTACCAGTTTTCGCCGCGCTACGCTCAATTTAAACGAAAGTTCCTCAGCGAGTTTGATGTTAGTTTTGATCAAGAATCGGTGCTTGATATGAACAACTCGATTAACTGGAAATTGATTGAAAGTGAGTGGGAAAATATCGTAAAAATCATGTTGTCAATGGGCATGAGAGCAGCCGATCAGGCGACCATCGTTAAGAAACTATGCAGCTTTAAACAACACAATCGATTCCTGAAAGCGCTGGCCGAATACAATCGAGTGTTTCAATGTTTGCATTTGTTAGACTACGCAGATGATCACCAGCTAAGGCAGGTAATCCAGGAATGTTTAAACCGAGGTGAGTCCTTGCACAGCCTTAAACGGGCTTTGGCCTCAGTCGGTGGCGGTAAATTCCGTGGCACTGATCCGGAAGACATGCAACTATTCAATGGCTGTGCAAACCTCTTGGCTAATTGCATCATCTTCTACAATGCGATGATCATGTCATCATTTAAAACTCATTGCTTAGAAACCGGACAAGGCCGTCAGCTAAGGCATCTGCAGTCTGTTTCTCCGGCGTCCTGGGAAAATATCATGTTAAATGGGCATTACGATCTATCGGAAAACGATGAGGATTGGGAGATCGAGTCACAAGTCAAAGCCCTGAATTTGGTCGCTTAGGTGGCAAAATATGGCTAAAATAGCGACGAACTGGAGCAAATAACAAAAACATCATGCTCTACAGACCTCGCCAGGCGGGGCATACAGCCATCTTTGCGACATTTTGCGGGATTCCGGGCAGAAGCCCACTAGGGGCCCGTTCAATTCAAGCACTGGGCACAGCAGCATCTTTAAGTGTGGCTTTCGGCATGGTACGGGCTATTTATAAACCTGAACAGATTGGCCGCGGCATGGCTATTAATACCTTGGCTAACGCCAGCGGTATCGCCATGGCGCCCATAGTGGGGGGCTTTATTGTTTCTGAATTGGGCTGGAACTGGGTGTTTTCTGCCGCTGTGCCGTTTGCAGTGTTTTCTTTGATATTCAGTCGAGCATTACCCGCACCAGAGCCTCAACGAGTGCCATTTGATAAATTGGGGGCCGTACTTTGTGCGTTGACATTCGGTTTGCTCATTGGTGGGTTAGAGATCGTTATGCACGGCAGCCGATATCTTGGTTCCGCCATGCTGGCGGGGTCGGCCATTCTAGCCCAGTATTTTTACCGACACGAGATTCGAACACCCCATCCAATTTTACCCGTGGATTTATTGGCAAAACTGCAATTCGCCATCGCTTTGTTTTGTAATTTTAGCCAGGTGGTAGCCAGTATGATTCTTATTTTATTCTTACCGTTCAAACTGCAAATTAATTTCGGGCTAACCCCAACGGAAATAGGCGGTATCCTCACCGCGTACCCCATCGCCAGCGCTATGATTGCGCCACTTTCAGGGTATCTCTCTGACAAGATCCCCGTTTATATTCTTAGTGTGCTTGGGTTGATACTATCAATGAGCGGCTTGCTGTTACTCAGCGTTATCACGGTCGAATCCAGCCATTTTGATATGGCATGGCGGCTTTGGTTATGTGGTGCCGGTTTCGGTATGTTTCTTACCTCCAACGCCCGACTCATAATCTGCTCAGCCCCCGTGGAACGAGCGGCTTCGGCGGGGAGCATGGTCAGTACCACGCGTATTTTAAGCCAAGCCTTGGGCGCGACGCTATTTGCAGGTCTACTTTCTATGGGTATCAGTGATAATATGGTGCCAATCTGGGTGGCTGTGACCCTTGTGGGTGTCACCGGTGCCTTTTATATTTTCTTCATGAAGTCCACATTAAAGGAGCAATTATGAGCATTCGCCTAACGGTTCAATTTAAAGTTAAAGAAGGTCAAGCAGACACCTTTGTAGGTATACTCCAGCAAGCGAAATCCCGCATCGCCAGCGCGGAAGGCTGTGAAGGGGTAGAAGTTTTATTAAGCAGCGTTGACCCCAACAAAGTGGTACTTTCCGAAATTTGGCAAAATATGGAACTGCACGACAAGTACGCCGAACAAATGCGAGCAGCCGGTTCCATGGATCAAATGGCAGCGTTTCTTGATGGTGCTCCAGAGTCTGAAGCCTTCGAAATCAAGTAGTTTTTCTTATGATCACCACACACATTCAAACACGTGGCTACGAACTGGATTATACGCGCAGCATTCCTCCTGCAGTGCTTGTGAGGTATATGGAGTGGGGCAGGTGGGAGTACTTGGGCACCGAGAACAATGAAATTACTCAGTCCGTAAACAGTTTAGTGGTAGGCACTCAAAGCTTGGTTATTGTATCCACGCTAAGGGAGCGAGAAGACTTGGATGTATTGGTCTGGTTGAGTCGAGTGGGCACAGCCAGTCTTGATATTTCCCAAATGATAGTCAATAAGGTCACCAAGCAGCCCATTGCACTTGGACGGGCCACCCTGGTTAACGTTGGTAAGGACCGTAGGCCTGCGGCAATTGCTCAAGATGTGAAACAGCTTGTGGAAAATGCCCCAGAAGGCTTCAGCGACGAGCTCTTTTTAGATTTAAGTGATCGCACTTCAGGTATGTCAAAACGCAGCCTGCAAAGGCGAGTTATGGCCAGCGAGATTGATCTACTGAAGCACGTAAATCATTCCCGATATGTGGACTACGTTGAAGACTCAAGAAAGTTTCTGTTTGCAAACGAAGATCAAATAGCCCCACCCATTTCTGCGATTACTGTTCAGTATAGGAATGAAGCGCTTCATGGTCAGCTTTTGGATATTGACGTTTGGCCCACCGCAGATCCCAATGTGTACCAATCTCAAATTGTTCACAATGGGCAGGTTATGGTAAATGCGGTGGTCAAGACAACAGGCTAGAGGTGCTTCTGCACCTCTGACCATAAGCCTTTGTAATGTTTAAACGCCGGCTTCTTAGAGGCAAAATCACCAATAGGGGCTCGATATTCCGACATTTTTTCCACATCGGACATCATGGGGATGACACCATTTAGCATCTTGGGAACGTTTTCTTGAATCCGTTGCATTCCCTCTTTATGCACTTTCTTTTGGGCTTGAACCATAGAGAAGAAAGGGTAAATTTTCTTTTTGGAGATTTTGTTCTCTTGGAAGAATTGATAGAGCTGATATAACGGCTGCTCAGATAAAGGGTTTGGAATAATTGGCACCAATATCATATCCGCCGCATTGAACACACTCTCGGATAGCAAGCTGATACTCGGTGGGCAATCCAAGATCACCCTATCGTAATGTGACTCGAGGCCAGCAATGAGCTTTTTCAATCGCAATTGCGATTTTTTTATATCATTGAGCCGAATGTCAAAACTACGAAAAGACAGTTGGGCTGGCACTACGTCCAGGTTGTCATAGTCCGAACCCTTAATATTTTGCAGCCAGGTTTTGGCACTGCGAAAGAATCGTTTGTCCCATTCTTTTTTGCGGCTTTTCATTCTGAAGCAATAAGTGGATGAACCCTGTGGATCTAAATCCACCAATAAGGTTCGATACCCAGCATTGGCAGAAAACCAGGCCATATTCACGGCGGTAGACGTTTTTCCTACTCCGCCTTTAAAACTATAACAAGCCAATATCTTCACAATACGCGATCCTTTGAAAACAAATCCAAAGCAAGGCTTTGGGTTTCAGCATCATAAAACTCAGCAAATCGGATTTCCACTTTCTGCCTTTCTGCCAACTGGGCTTGAGATAACATCATTACCAATGCACCCACTGAGGTTGCCAACTCACTGCTCCTATCCTTGGATTCCAAATAGTGAATCAACGCAGCCTGCTGGACAGAATAATCATTAAATTTACCCAAGGTGTTTTGTAGGCGGCGCAATCGCTTGGTAAATTGAGCTAGCTTGTCCTGATCAAAAAGAACCGAAAACATATCCAGGAGATAGCGAAATTTTTTACACAGAATTCTTAGTTCGTGAACGTCTTCATCGGGCGTGTCCGGTGTAATCAGCGTACCCATATGGCCAATTTTTTTGAAGTTTTTACGGGCTTTTTTCAACACCCAGCGATCAATGGACTGAGTTGCAATTTCCGTTTCCGGCAGTGCCTGTAATGACTCAAATCGCTGTATAAGCCAGTCCATCTCCTGAGCATATTCTTCACTGACAAACCATTTCTTTAACTCTCTGCGGCATCTTGACTGTTGGCGGGTGAAATCCGCGAACATCACAGGCAATCCGCCCCGTAATGGTTCCGGTAACCGATCGTAGTAGCTGTCTTTTTTCAGCAGGTAGACATCTAAATCTCGCAATCGATTGGTGTTACTGGCCAAACCGGATAAGCGTTGTTTGATTTCCTGGTAATCTTCAACCACGAATGAATCTTTTAATAGATTGACCAGAGAGCGAACCTTACGTAAACAAACCCGATAGTCGTGAAGGAACTCGGTGTCTTCAATAGTGTGGATAATACCGGGCTCATTAACCCGTGCGGTTTGCAACATCAGCAAACCAATTTTAGCCACCGCTTGCCGTGTGGTCATGTCTGAGCTTAGGTTGAACTTAGGCTTTAAGCTGTACTCAGATGGAATAAAGCCTGAGAGGGTTAACATAACCTCGGTAGGGTTGGCTGTATACTCTGTGGCCCCCATCTCCGCTAAGGCTTGCGACAGCTTTTTAATGACTTTCTCATAACCTTTAATGGGTGTTGCGCTAATGACCCGGGTATCACCGGTCCTCAGCACCTGAATTTTAGCCAAGGTTTTTTGATCGGTGTTACACAGCGAATAGTGAGCCTCATGGACGGTAAAGCGACACACTTCACTCACCATTCTCACTCCTACAGACTTTTTTAATGTTTTCTTAACATCTGAGTCCGGTAGATTGTCCACAAACTGCCACTGTGTACGATGAGTAAAGGAAACCACCGAATCCCTGTGATACAGTGAATAAGTGTTGCGATTCTGCACCAACAAGCGGCCTGATCGGGCCAGACTGTTATCAAAGTCATCTAACAGTAACAATCCAGCAACATCATCGGATTGCACTTTCAAATGCCACTTTTTAACAAAATTAGGGAATTGAGAGTAGAAAGAGTGTTGTGTAGAAATGATCCACTGTGACATTTTAGTAATTTAAATTCCCCTTTTGAGTAGTCTACAACTAACGTTTTATGGATGTATTATACCGGCTAATCTTGTTCAAATACCAACAACAGTGTGGACCTGAACCCCCAATTGCACTACCATTGCGCTTCTCATTTCGTGGTTCCAGTAATGGAATAATAGGGAATTCCAGCGCTTTCAAGCCTACCGGCAATGCAAAACGGAGCTGTCCCCGCAACTGTATGCAGTGAGCAACTTTTTATCCCACTGGTTGTATACCGGGAAGGGAAAGGTGTGTTTTAGCTGTGAGCCAGTAGACCTGCCCTGAATGAGCACACAGCAAATGATGTCGGGGACTGCATCATAAGGTGATCCACACTACACCCTTTGTCCGGGCTTTCCGGTCTATCCCCGCACTTTATTGTCTGCTTACTTAATTACTGTTATTTACGGTGAGTTACAGAGGGCGCTTCGTGCACGCATTCAAGCCAGCTTTATTCTTTTTATTCCTTATGGTGACTTTGGTTCACTTTTCCCCATCAAGTATGGCCGCAACAGAGGCTAGCGATGGCAGCTATTTGCTTGTGATTGTATCTCAGCGAAACGCAGAGACAGTGGCAGAAATAACCCGCGCATTTCTATCGAAATACCCCAATAAATCCATCCAAGCTCGCACAGATGCTCAGCTAAGCGAGTACGAACCAGAGCAACTAAAGTCACTGCTGCACAAGGCCAATGCCCTGTTTGCTACGGGGTTGTATGGCCCCAGTGTTGCGCTTCTTACACCCCATCTATCTTCAAAGCAGCGAAACCAAATAATCATCAATAGCGACCATCGACTGGTAGACCATAGCAGTATCAACAATAAAGCTCTATTCGACAGTACAGACCAACTCAAACACTTGGCCAAACTTCAGCCTGAGTCAGACTATAACGCCTGGCTACAAACGCTTATGGATACCTACCCTAAGCAAAGCACCTGGATCCAGGCCAAGGCTTACTGGCAATCCGGCGGCGCGGAAAATGGCGTCGCGTTGATGGGTTTTCTATATAACGCACTGTTGTATACGGACTTAGAGGTGGAATCACCTCAACCCATGCCTTCAATTCGTTGGTTTCATCAGGGCACATACCAATCAAAGTTTCCCACTATCGACAACAGGCCAGTGGTAGCGGTAATCGATCATGCCGGTGGCGCGAGGCAAGCGGATAGCGCCATGTTGAATCACTTCTGCCAACAGGCGGAAACCACCATCAATCATCAATGTGTGGCTGCTGTGGCCAATTGGGGTGGAGCAGGGATAGAAACCCTGGAGGCACTACTTCCTATTCAACGCTCTGTTTCCGCCATTGTGTCACTTCATGACTTTGTGATTGGCGGAGGGGAAGGCCGGGCTCAGGCTACCGAGATTTTAAAGCAGCTTAAGGTTCCTCTCATCAAAGCCATTAAATTACGGGACCGGAGCCAATCTCAATATGATTTGTCTTACGATGGAATTGCTCAAGATAAGGTGTACTACCAAGTAGCCATGCCGGAGCTACAGGGGGCTAGCCAACCCTTAATACTGGCCACCGCTGGCAGTACCCACACTGACCAGGTGACAGGTATTCGGATTCAGCCCATTGTTTCAAACCAACAGGGAGTGGAGTCCATTCTGAAGCGCGTAAAGAATTGGCACACACTGCAAACCAAACCCAATAGCGAAAAGCGGATTGCCCTGATCTACTACAACCACCCCCCAGGTCGCCATAATATCGGTGCCGATAATTTGGATGTGCCTGCGTCACTTTGGACCATCTTAAATCAACTGAAAGAGGCAGGTTACCAAACCGGGGAGTTGCCCCCGAACCAAGCAGCATTATTGGATTTATTACAGGAAAAAGGCGTAAACCTACCCAGAAATACTGAGGCATTGGCCACCATGGCCAACAAAATTGAGCAAGTCACAACGGACACTTACCGTGAATGGTTCCGCTTGCTGCCAGAAAAAGTTCAACAGGAGATGATACGGGGACCTTTTGGCCTTCTGCATCAGCAGATCCAGGAAGCCATCGACAACCAGGCCCACGCTTTCGGACTGGAAGCTTTAGAACACAGCCTGGAAGAAATGCACCACCTACTGGAAGGCTTGGATCACCCCGGTAGGGAACGGGCCGATGAGTTAATTGAAAGCTTAGAGGCCTGTTATGAAAACGCGTTAACCCAGCAAAAAACCCAATGCCTGGATAAGGCTCCGGCTATCATAGATGCCATTCGTAACACGGGCATAGAAGGGTTTGGCGGTTGGGGTCACCCCCCAGGCTCTGTGATGGTTACCGATGATAAGCTGCTGCTGCCAGGCATTCAGTTCGGCAACGTTTTCGTTGGCCCTCAACCCCCTAGAGGATGGGAAATCAACGAGGAATTGTTGCACGCCAACTTAGCTTTTCCACCGCCTCACCAATATCTGGCGTTCTACCACTTTATTCAGGATCAATTCAAAGCGGATGCCATGGTGCACCTGGGTCGTCACTCCACCTACGAGTTCTTGCCACGACGATCAGTGGGGGTAGGGGCCGATGATTATTCCCGAATTATTGCCGGAGACTTGCCAGGAATTTATCCCTACATTGTGGACGGCGTAGGCGAGGGCATTCAGGCCAAAAGGCGAGGATTGGCAGTAATTGTGGATCATTTGACCCCGCCATTAAAAAGCACGCCGCTGTACGATGAACTTTTGCAGTTACGGCAATTGGTAGAGAGCTTCGAATCTCATCATGGCAAAGACAACCGGGCAGTGACAGACAGGCTAATCACTCAAATTAGAGAGAAGATCGCCAGCTTGGATTTGAAAGAGGAGCTGGCGGAAGCCATGTCTGCGGAGCTTGCCATTATGGGTATTGGTTTTGATGAAGTAGATGACGATATGCTGGTGCACGAGATCGGGCACTACTTAACGGACCTGCAAGAGCGTTTTATGCCCCTTGGTCTGCACATATTTGGCAAAAACTGGGAGACCAATGCCGTTAAAATGATGCTGGAATCCATGGCGCCGGAGAACAAAAAGCAAGAATCACAATGGAAAGCACTTCTTGAACAATCCCCCGCAGCGGAGATACAAGGCCTAACCGCTGGCTTGGATGGACGCTTTATCGAACCAGGCCAAGGTAACGACCCCATACGAAGCCCAAACAGCCTGCCCACGGGCCGAAATTTTTTCGCCTTGGATAGTAGCCTGATTCCCAGCCGTACCGCTTGGCAATTGGGTAAGGAGATGGCACAACAGGCACGGCAGAACAACCCCCAAAACACCGACAAACGGGAGGCTGTCATACTATGGGCGTCGGATGTGGTTCGAGACGAAGGGGTGATGATTGCGTTTGGGCTGAATATGTTAGGTCTTGAACCCCAGTGGAACAGCCGGGGCCTGGTCACCGGCTTGAAACGCCTGCCTATTAAAGAAAATAGACTGAGAAGGGATACGGTATTCACCACCTCAGGATTGTTTCGGGATCTTTATGGTAACCAAATGCGGTTGTTGAATCAGGCCACCTTGATGGCGTTGGATGCCAGTGCAGATATCATCAGTAGAGACTATCCCGCGCTTGTTTCTGCTTTGAATACAGCGCTTGAGCCCCTCAATGATTTGGCTCAAGGGGGAGACGAGCCCCTAGATAAAAACCAAGTTGCCGCCCATTGGGTTGAGCAAGCTCGCCAGCTAATGAAGCAAGGCCTGGAAGCAAAAGTGGCAGGAGTCACCGCCAGTTATCGCGTGTTTGGGGATGCCCCCGGTTCCTACGGCGCGGGTATCAACCGCTTGGCGGAGCGATCAGGAGCCTGGGAAAAACGGGCTGAACTAGCCAAAGTCTACGTTCGACGATTAGGCCACAGCTATGGCATTGGCCAGTTTGGTGTTCCCGCCCAAAAAGCATTTGAAATGCAATTGGCAAAAGTGGAAAACACCTATTTCGGCCGCTCCAGCAATTTGTATGGGTTGATTGATAACAACGATGCCTTTGATTATTTGGGGGGCTTGAGCCTGGCAGTAGAAACCCTCAGTGGTAAAGTGCCCAATAACTTTGTGATTGACCACAGCGACCCTCAAAATGTATCTACACAACCCCTTAAAGTGGCACTGAGGCAAGAGCTTAGAGGCCGCTTTCTCAACCCTGAATGGCTTGAGGGGTTGATGAAGCACGGCTATGCCGGCGCTCGCACCATGGGCAGCGAGTTTATTGAATATCTATGGGGATGGCAGATCACCAATCCCACTCTGGTGGGAGATTGGGCTTGGGAAGAAGTAAAAGCCGTGTACATGGACGACCGCTATAAACTGGAGTTAGACCGATTTCTGGAAGAAGGGCACAACGCTCATGTTAAAACCAATATGCTGGCGGTTATGCTGGTAGCCATCCATAAAGACTTTTGGAATGCCAGCGACGAGACACGCAAACAATTAGCCCAGACATTCGCAAATCTGGTTATTCAGCACGGGTTACCTGGCAGCGGCCATACCGATCCAGACCATCCCATGCTGCCCTGGTTACAGAGTTATGTCAGTCAAGATCAATGGCAACAATTGAACGCGGTGATCAAAGCGGCAAAGCCAGCAGCCTCAGAAGCGGTGGAAGTGCATCGATTAACGGAGGTCACTATGACTGATCAACTCTCTAACTTAAATGCATCTAACTTAAATGCATCTAACGCAAATGCAGCTAACTCAAATGCATCCGACTCGAATGCAAAAAGCTCAGAGGCAACAAACAGCCCGCTATCCAAAGAGTTGATCGCTTTGCTTGTTTTAGGTGTACTACTGATAGCAGGCTCCGCTTTCTACGCCACATCTCAAGCCAGAAGAGGAGAGTAGGGCTTATGTTTCACGGTGAAATTGTTGGCGTGCTGCACCAGTTGGTTTCCTGGCTGCTGATGCCCGTCATTTTTGGACTATTCATTACACTGATGTTGTTATTGGTGGAATGCGGTTTTGCCCTGGCTGAACGGTACCGCACCCTGGCCATTTACCAACAAGGGTCTTTAATTGGATTCGAAGCCTATGCCAGCAAACGTTTGGAACGCAGCGATTTGTTGGCCCGCTGTGGTCCTATCTTAGGATTGATGGGGACCTTAATTCCCTTGGGGCCTGGACTCAATGCCCTGGGGGAAGGTGATATCACCATTCTGGCTACCGCATTAAGTATTGCTTTTGATACCACAGTGATTGGCCTGTTAGTGGGTTTGGTGGCATTTATCATTAGCCGATTGCGCCGCCGTTGGTACGACGCCACCTGGCACGCCATGTCCAGGGCTGAATAATAGATAAATAAGAGTTGATAAAGAGACGAATAAAGTGAAATCACCTCAACACAGCAAACCGCCCTGGCAATCTTCACGCTTTGACCAGAGCGATGATGATCCACTCACGGGATTCGCCAATATCATGGATGTGATGCTGGTGTTTGCCTTGGGCTTGGCATTGGCCCTGGTCGCTCAAAGCCAGGAGCTACAAAAACACTTTAAGTTAGAAAAAAGCGTCGCCATAGAAACGGGCCAGGAACTAACAGATTCACCGCAGATAATGGAAAATATACAGCAGGGCAACTCCCAGGGAATGGAATCCATGGGGCAGGTGTACCGAGACCCCAAAACCGGCAAGCTGCTTCTTATCAAGACCGATACTGGAAATTAATTGTGTGAGCCTGACCCTATGCCTGACCCTATGAATGTCATCGTATTGATTAAGCACTTATTCATCTTGCCCTTAATCATCCTGGCTTTGATAACACCCGCTCACGGGGGCAGTGTTGTGCTGGCCCAATCCCCCCTGTATAAAGCGGAACGGCAAGGCCGCTTTGTGATACTTTCCCTAGAGAAGCCCCACCAGGTGCTGTCCACATCAAAAGTGAATGGTGGCATGCATACAAGCATTTCCTATCTGGTGAATCACCAAAGTATGGAGGCTAAGAATCATCAGGACCAAATGGAACGGGTACTGAATTCCAGTGACATTGATTACCATGGACAGATCGCAAAACGCCTTTCTCTGAATAGCGAGCAGATGGTGTTGATGGGAACAGCCGCCAACATGTCCCATCTGGCTCACCACAGGCAGCAGTTTAAATCCCTAACCGTGGATGCGTTCGTAACGGCGGGAGTATCGGGAAATGCCATGCGAGCAGGAGATCCAACGCGCTGGTTTGAAACCCCCTCAGGCAATCGTAAAGTGGATATGGCCGGCACCATCAACATTATGGTTGTGGTCAATCAGCCCCTCAGTGCTGGGGCGCTCACCAAAGCCAGCGTGATCATCACTGAAGCCAAAAGCGCCGCCTTAGGGGAACTGGCCGTTCCCAGTGGCTACAGCTCACATCTTGCAACGGGCACCGGTACCGATCAGTTTATTATTGCCAGCCCATTGGCCACACAAAATGAGTTCGTTCACAGCAGCGCAAGTGGCCACCTCAAACTGGGAGAGCTGCTGGCAAACGCCGTTAAAAACGCTACCCTGGAGGCGCTAAAATGGCAAAACCGCCTTCAACCCAATGACACCGCGTCGGTGATTCATGCACTGCAGCGCTTTGGCTTGACCGAAGCGAAATTAATGGCCCATCTGAAGACAAAACTACCGAAATCCCTTTATATCACTGCCAATTCCAACCGCGCCGCCCTGGTAAACCACCCTAGATTAGTGGCAGCAGCTTACGCCTATGCTCAGCTGTTGGATCGTTTTCAATACGGCAGCGTACCGCAATCCGCCAAAACAGAAACCTTAAACGACAATGCCGCCACTGCCGCCGTGGCCTTATCATCTCACCTATTAGACTGGGATGAGGCTTGGCGACGTCTTTCTAAACAACCGCAAAGCAATGACATCGAACCCTTCCTTGATGCCATCGCTCTGGGATGGCAATCCAAATGGCAAGATTAATCCTGGTCTTAATTTGCCTGGCGCTTTGTTTTCCCGTATCCCACGCTACGGAGGCCAATGCCTTGGACCAAAAGCCGTTGATTATTGCCTTGATG
Source organism: uncultured Ketobacter sp. (assembly GCA_964016105.1). GTDB lineage: Bacteria > Pseudomonadota > Gammaproteobacteria > Pseudomonadales > Ketobacteraceae > Ketobacter. Next base: position 35,341 of record CAXHEX010000032.1, on the reverse strand, counting down.
CATTTCGCTCCCGAATTAGGCGCCCTTGAATCCAACCAGGTGGCCATTGACAAAGCACTCACCTTGGCAAAACAACACAACGCCCATTGGATGTTAACGCCCGAATTGGCTCTCACCGGTTATTATTTCGAAAAAGTAATCGGAACAGACTGGATTAAACCGGGCCCGGATGTTCACGTTCGCGCATTACAGCAGAGGGCACAAGAGCTGGGAATTGGCTTGCTATTAGGGCATTTGGAACGCCAACTAAAACCACAACTGAAGCTACAACCTGCCACCTTCAACACGCTGTTCGTAATTAATGACAAAGGCCGCGTTGTGGCGAGGCATCGTAAGATCAACACCGTCCCCCAATCGGAGGACTGGTCAACGAAAGGATCCATTGCCACCGTGACAAACATCGCGGGTTATCGCGCTGGTTTGTTAATATGTGCCGATGCCTGGCCCGCTGACCATGCGGCGCACCAAAAAGAGCAGGGCGCCCAACTGATTTTGTCAGCAGCAAACTGGGGACCAGGCCCTTACGGCCCTGAGGATACGTGGGAAAAGCGATCCCGTGAGACTGGGTTACCGGTGATCGTCAACAATCGAACCGGTATTGATAAAACGTTGGATATGAGAGCCGCCACCAGCGTGGTAGCCGTTGCAGGAAGAAGAGTTTTTGAATACCAATCCGAGAAAAGTGCGCTGGTATTGCTGTACTGGGAAAGAACTCAGCCATCTCCCACGTTTATTCGTGCTGAGATAATAGAGAGCCAATAAAAAAACCGGTATTCAGTGCAATACTGGATACCGGTTTTCTGGTACTTAGCCGTTTGCTAAAGAACTAGCTCTTAGCAATGGGCCAAGCTACCGACTTGGTTTCAAGGTACTGATTGAAGCCCGCTTCACCATTCTGACGGCCTACACCACTGAACTTGTAGCCACCGAATGGAATGTCTGCGCCGTGGGCGTAGGCACCATTGATAGACAATACGCCAGCCCGAATACGACGAGCAACAGCCAAGCCGCGCTCCATATTGGTGGTGTTCACGCTGCCCACCAAGCCGTATTTGCTGTCATTGGCGATACGAACCGCATCATCATCGTCTTCGAAGGGAATCAACACCAACACAGGGCCGAAGATTTCTTCTTGAGCAATGGTCATGCTGTTGTCCACATGGGTGAACAACGTGGGCTCAACGTAGTAACCGGATTGCAACGCCGCAGGCTTGTTACCGCCTAAGGCCAAGGTTGCACCTTCCGCAATACCCACATCAATCAAACTCAGAACGCGATCACGCTGCTTGGCAGAAACCAGAGGCCCCATCATCACGTCAGCACGCTGTGGATCACCATAAGGCGCCATTTGCATGATGCCTTTTACCTTCTCGCAGATTTCTTCATAGCGGGCCTTGGGCACCAACATACGAGTAGGAATACCACAGCCTTGACCCGCGTGGAAGCATACCGCCAGGGCGCCCATCAGAGCGGAATCCATATTGGCATCATCCAATACGATGTTGGCTGACTTACCACCCAATTCAAGGAAAACGCGCTTCATGGTAGCAGCGCCTTTTTCCATGATGCGTTGTCCAACCGCTGTGGAACCGGTGAAAGAAATCACGTCAACGGCGGGAGACAAAGTCAGGGCTTCACCGATCATATGATCTGAAGAAGTAACCACGTTCAACACACCTGCAGGAATGTCGGTTTTCTCAGCGGCAATACGGCCGATGAAAGTCGCACTCCATGGAGTATCAGGAGCAGGCTTGAGCACTATGGTGTTACCGGTTGCCAGTGCTTGGGCTACTTTGTTGATTGCCACTTCGAATGGGAAGTTCCAGGGCACAATGGCACCCACAACACCCATGGGCTCTTTCCAGATACGACGGGCGTTAGGCTCGCCTTGGCTGCCTTTGCCATCGGCAAGTTCCACTTCCCACTCAAAGGTATCCATCAAACCGATAGGATAGTCCAATGCTTCTGGGAAACAGGAATCCAACTGCTGTCGAACCGTAGACATACGAGGGCAACCCGCTTCTTGGATCAGCTGTTCACGTAGCTCTTCCACTTCTTCCATAATTCCGTCGCGCAACTGGATCAAACACTTCTTACGGAATTCTCGGTTAGTGGACCAATCGGTTTCGTCAAACGCACGACGAGCCGCGGCAATGGCACGCTGCATATCAACACGGGTGGCATCCGCACACACTCCCACGGATTCTTCTGTGGCTGGGTTGATGTTGTTGTAAACAGCACCATTTTCAGCTTCAACCAGCTTACCGTCGATCAGCATACGGGTTTCAGGCTTGATTTCAGGCAGCTTGGGCTTGTCTTCTTCAGTGGCTGCACTGCGCTGAACCTGAGCAGGAGCAGAACCACCGGCAGCACCACCACCCACACCACGTAGGAAGTTAACAATCATCTTGGCGCTGGGGAATACATCAGAAACCGCTGAACTGGTGAAACCCACGTCAGTGATCAAGGTGATACCGCTTACCACCGCAGCCGCTTCACTACACAGGTAAACCAAAGGACCGGCTTGTTCCGCAGGAGTAGACACTTCTACACCGGCTTCTTCACGGTAGTCTTTACCGAAGGTTAGCCAAGAGTCGGCGTTATCTCGTGCCAAAGGTGTATCGGTGGGGCCAGGTAGAATGGCGTTGATACGAACACCTTTCTTAAGGAAGGGCATAGCCATGCGGGCTACATAGGCGCATACACATTGCTTGGTGAACATGTAGTTGGCCTTGCCGTTCTCAACTGCCCACTCAGCGGCCTTGTCAAAATCATCGATGGCCAGGAAGCCGATCAATTCAGGCAGGTTAGCTTCCCAACCCATGCCTGCAGCGGAAGAAATCATACCGATTGCGGCACCTTGGTTGAACATGTCACCAGCAAACAGCTGATCGATCATGTAGCGGTGACCAACGAAGTTAATTCGCTCAATGCCTGGGGTGCCATCAGCAACACCAGCACAGCTGAACAACGCGTCTATCTTACCGCCACACTCAACAATGGCTTGATCAATGGATTGCTTATCAGACAGATCAACAAACAGGGTACGAACACCGTCCAGAGTAATCTCGCCGCGGTCCATGACCACAACTTCAGCGCCAGCGTCACGAACCAACTCTGCAGCAGCGGCTCCCATTCCTGTTGCACCGCCAACGACTAAGACTCGCTTATCGCGGTAGTTAAATTTGTCGAACAACGACATTGCATTCTCCTATTAACTCAAAGTAGTTCTGGACACCACAATAACCTTTCAAGCAGCACAAAGAAGCCCTGCATAGGAATGACGTATCGTGGAAGTGAAGGGGCATAGTTTTTGACCAACTATAATTATCGTTATTTTGAAGTACTATACACCATTGTTGATTATAAAGAAATTTCCAATTACTCGCGGTGACCAGCAAAGACTAAGCGGTCACCCAGAATTCCAAAAAGGATTAAGAAGCTGATATAACTAACTGTTTTTATTGCTTGCTGTGGCCAGTATTACTAATGGGTATCGAGCACTTTAAATTCTACCCGCCTATTTCGCTGGCGACCTTCATGATTGTCATTGTCGGCAATAGGTAATGACTCACCGTATCCTTTGGCCGTCATTCTGTCCTCGCCCACGCCTTTGTCCACCAGGTATTGCTTCACCGCCAATGCCCGTCTTTGGGACAGACGTCGGTTGTACTCCTCCGCACCCTGATTGTCCGTATGGGCCTGTATTTCTATATGAACTTCTGGAAATTGAGCCAGGGTCTGCGCCGCCTGGTCCAAAATTTCCGTGGCCTCTGCAGTTAACACAGCTTTGTTGCTCTCGAAAGTGACACCCGCCATGACGCCATCAAATACTCCACAACCATTGGGGCAGGGTACTTCTGTGTCATGCTCGGCAACAACCGTGTCCGTTTCTACTTCCTCAGGTGCAGTCACCATGGGAATGGCTTGCTGGATTGGCTGCATTTCTATTTTCGGCTGAACCGTTTGCTGCTGGATAGTTTGTTTTTTCCCTCCCAAATAACGTGAAACCGTGAAAAATAATCCTGCGGCATCTTTATCATAACTATCGAACTCCACCCCCAACATCCAAGGCGATGTTGCAAACCGATAACTGGCACCCAGCGCCAACACAATTTGCATATTGGTTTGTTTCTTCTCTCCGATGCGGGAATCATTGGCTGCGGTTCGGATGGCCGCGATGCCCGCCTTGCCAAACAGGTTGAATCCCTTTGAATTTTCCCAAACAGTGTACCCAGCCATCAAAGAGGGGATTTTGTAGCTAACAGCCGCATCCGGTATCAGCGCATCCAATGCCGGATTTCTATTACTCAGCCCAGCTTCTCCCGCATCCGTATAATTCAATTCTGCAAACCAGTGGGGTGTAAACTGCCTTCCCAGAGCAATTCGCCAACCTTCACTGGCATCATCTGACGTGCTCCAACCGTTCACTTCCCCTTCAGGATCCACCTGGGTAAAGCCCAAACCACCACTAACGTACCAGCATTGAGCAAACTCGCCACTACCATACTCCGACCCCCCGCAATATTGTGAATTGGAATCTGCGCGAGCCAAACTGGAACTGAGTGCTAACATTATCACTGCAAGCAGTGGCGCACATCGGTAGGATTTTCTACTGAATAACAACCCAACCATAAGCAACAACATAGCGGACCAATGCAATGCACCCCCAGTCCCGGTCACAGCGGTTTCCAGTTCCCCGCTGTTCTGCAAGCCATCATCCACACCATCACCATCGAAGTCACCATTTTCCAATTCATCGGGGAAACCATCGCCATCGCTGTCCAGATCCTGGTAATCCGCAATGCCATCCCCATCAGTGTCCAAGGGATTAGCTATGCTGATGGAAAGGCCGTTGACTTCACCATCAACGCTGTCTGCCACGCCGTCGCGATCCGCATCCAATACTTGATCAATACGTCCATCCCGGTCGCTGTCCAATGTTACCGAGATGCCTGACTCCCAAAGATCAAGGCGCCCATCGTTATCCGCATCCAGATCTTGGAAATCCGGTAATTCCGAACCGTCACTGTTACGCGGAGTAAAAGACGTTTGAATTCGATCATCCAGTCCGTCTGCGTTTGCATCTATAAAGTCATCAATAGTGGCATCATCATCGAAATCGGTAATACCGCTATAGCCGGACTCCAAAAGATCGCTGATACCGTCATTGTCACTATCGCCATCTAAACTATCCAACTGGCCATCACCATCGGTATCTCCGTAGAGCACATCATCCAACCCATCCAGATTCAAATCCTGGCCCCCGGTGAGACTGGCATCCCAGGCGTCATCAATATTGTTGCTATTGGCATCCAACCCACTGGCCGCTACCCTGTTGAGGTTTTCTATCACATCCAGAATGCCGTCGTTGTCGTCATCCAGGTCCAGGTGATTGGCCACACCATCGCCGTCGCTATCAATACTTTGGCCAAATTGGTTTGGCGCATCATCGTAGCTGTCTGGTAGCCCGTCTCCATCCGAATCCGTAGCGTCATCCACCTGGCCATCGTTGTTAGCATCGAGGCTGACGTTGCCATTCTGTTCCAAATCGGACGTGCCATCGTTATCACTGTCAATATCTCGGTAATCAGGCTGGCCGTCGTTATCGGTATCAATCTGCACGGTGGCAAGAACACCATTGTCACTCTGACCATCTAAATTGGCGTCAGTTAAACCCGCTTCAATAACATCTGCCAGGGTGTCGTTATCGCTGTCCAGATCCAAATAATCTGCTATGGAATCATTGTCGGTATCGGTGACCACGATATTGTCATCCACACCATCGCCATCGCTATCCACGCCGCCGGTTTGGTCCACATCGAACAGATCATCGATTCCATCTGCATCCGTATCCAGCCCGGTGACATCCGCTTCGATGGAATCTTCAATACCGTCGTTATCACTATCCACATCCATATAATTAGGGCTACCGTCCAGATCTGTGTCCAGGGGTCCAAGAAGATCGTCCGCGCCATCACCGTTGTTATCCAGCCCACCGGTAAGATCCACATCCAAAGGGTCATCAATGCCGTCACCGTCAGCATCGGTGCCGGTTAAAGTGGGCAGGTTAAACGTTTCCACTGCATCGGGAATACCATCGTTATCGCTGTCCACGTCGTAAACATTGGGCAACCCGTCGGAATCGCTATCCAACAAATCAAAGCGATCATCAATGCCGTTACTATCACTATCGTCACCACCGGTGACATCCACATCAAAGGCATCATCGATACCATCATTATCGGCGTCAGAACCGGTTAAAGTGGGCAGGTTTCCGCCCTCCAAAGCATCGGGAATACCATCATTATCGCTGTCCAAATCTCTGAAGTTGGGTATGCCATCGTTATCAGCATCGCCAATACCTTCAACCAGATCCAGGATGCCATCGTTATCAGAATCCGTATCCAGATGATCAACCAGGCCGTCGCCATCAGTGTCCGACGGTTCATAACGATCATCGATACCGTTGTTATTGGTATCTGGGCCCGAGGTGGAATCCACATCTATTGCGTCGTCAATGCCATCAACATCAGTGTCGCTGTCTAGCAGATTAGGTAAGCCGGTAATTTCATCCCCATCGCTTATTCCATCGTTGTCGGAATCGGGGTCTAAGCCGTTCACCAAACCATCGCCATCGCTATCTAACAGAGGATCGGTTTCCATTAGATCGGGAATACCATCATTGTCGGAATCTGGATCTTCTGAATTGGGGATGCCGTCTTTGTCCGTATCCCCGTCCAGTGAATCGTCCACGCCGTCGTTATTAGTATCTTGGCCACCGGTTTGATCCACGTCTATGGTATCGTCGATGCCGTCTCCGTCACTGTCCGTACCGGACAATGGGGGAGTGGCACCCGGCTCTTCAGTATCAGGAGTACCATCGTTATCGTCGTCATCATCCAAATCATTGCTGATGCCGTCGCCATCAGTGTCGGCTTCCAAACCAAATTGGTCGCTGTTATCCACCACGTCGGCGATGCCATCGCCATCCCCATCGCTGGCCACGTCAATCACGCCATCGCTGTCTTGATCGAATTCAGCCAAGCCCGCCTCATAGATATCCGGGAACAGATCGTCATCGCTGTCGATGTCCAGGTAATCCGGTAGGCTGTCGCCATCTGTGTCAATGGCGGTATTGACAACCTCGCTGCCATCGGCAATGGCATCGCCGTTTAGATCATCTACTCCGGCTTCGTTTACATCCATTAAACCGTCGTTGTCACTATCCAGATCCCGATAGTTTGCAACACCATCCCCATCTGCATCTAAATCAGGTAAGTCATCAATAATGCCGTCACCGTCAGCATCGGTGAATCCCACATCGGTGCCGGGGGTTCCATCCAGATCCGCATCGAAGCCATCATCAATGCCATCGGCATCCACATCGATTCCGGTTGCGCCATTCTCAACAGTGTCACTTAAACCGTCGTTATCGCTATCCACATCACGGAAATCTAACAGCCCATCGCCATCGGTGTCCGCCAGGGTGATGTCGTCGATGTAACCATCACCATTAGCGTCGGTGAATCCATTGTCGGTCCCAGGAATGCCATCCAGGTCAGCATCGAATGCGTCATCAATACCATCGGCGTCGGCATCTAAACCAGAAGCGCCGTTTTCGTATTCATCCGGGATGCCATCACCGTCGCTGTCTTTATCCAGATAATCTGCAGTGCCATCACTATCCGTATCTGTTCCCAGGTTTTCCGTTAGGGTGGGCAATCCGTCGTTGTCATCATCACGGTCCAGCGCATCTATGGTGCCGTCGCCATCGGAATCCAGTGGCGCATTAACGTCATCGATTTCCACTGCATCGGCTATACCATCCTGGTCTGAATCCGCTTGGTTTGGATTGGTTCCCAGGGCTTGTTCTTGGGAATTGGTGAGGCCGTCGTTATCGCTATCAATGTTGACTAAAGCGGAATCTTGCGCGCTGGTTGTACCCGTGTTCCCGGCCTGATCCACAATGTAGGATTCCACTGTGAGGGTGTCACCATTTTCAAACCCAGAAAGGGCAAAGCTCACAGCGCCGTCGATAATATCCTGGGCGCTTAATGTGGTGTTTGTGGTGCCACTGCCAAAATCCAGAATCACCTGGTCGCCCGCCACCGCATCGCCTGGCAGAGTAACGCTAACGTCGATATCACCGGACAATTCCAAATCGGATATTTCACCGTCGTTGTCGCCGTCTTCAGTTATTTCAACAATAGGGGCCGAAGGAGCAGTTAAATCTACAACTGCACTATCAGTACCGTTGCCGGAAATATTGCTAGCCTGATCGGTTATATTCGCGGTCACATTCAAGCTGCCTCCGTCAGTTGCCGGAAATATTGCTAGCCTGATCGGTTATATTCGCGGTCACATTCAAGCTGCCTCCGTCACCGGGAGAAACAAAACTCACGTCAAGACTGGAACCAATATCCGCCACCCCTAAAGTGATATTTTGATTATTACCGTTACCATCATCCACCGTGAGCACATCACCTGCAGACGCATCCGCCGGCACGGTAACGGATACATCAATATTGCCGCTAAGCTCTGCGGAACCGATCAAACCATCGTTATTGCTGTCTTCCGTAATGGTGACCGAGGGTGCGCTTGTTGCAGACGCATCAAAATTTGAGCTAGCCTGTGACGCAGCTGTGTTGTCATTACCTGCAGCATCGTTTGCCACGCTGCCTGCCACATCAATGGTCACGCTGCCTTCTGCTGTAGGGGTAATGAGTGCGGTGTAGGTATTGCCATCTACGGTTGTAAAGTTACTGGCTGTGCCGTTACCTACGGAAATATCACCCAGAGCAAATCCGCTGACATTTTCGCTGAATTCAAACGTGGCAGTGAAACTGGAATTGGTGCTTGCAGGTACGCCCTGAATCGCTACGGTGGGTGCGCTAACATCAAACTGAGTGACGGCTTGGGTTGCTGCAGTATTGCCATTACCCGCAGCATCACTGGCAACCGCAGATGACAGGTCAACAGTGACCGTTCCCGCTGCAGCCGGAGTGATTACCGCAGTGTACGTATTGCCATCTACGGTATTAAAACTGCCGGCACTGCCGTTGCCTACGGCAATGTCGCCCACCACAAATCCACTGACATTTTCACTGAATTCAAACGTGACAGAGTAGGGCGTGTTGGTATTTGCAGGCGCACCCTGAATAGCCACCGTAGGCGCAGTGTTGTCCAGGGAGTAAGTTTCTTCACTGCCTGTGGGTGTTACCGTGGACAAATCATTACCCGTGAGATCCTGTATACCGGTAGTATTGGCAACATCCAAGTTGACCTCACCTTCCTCGTTGTCTCCCACATCCACGCTAACCGTATAGGTGTCTCCGCTACCGGATATGGATGTTATTGATGCGCCGGTGGAGCCCGCGCCGCTCACTGAAAAATCGCTGGTATCCACGTTTTGAACATCTTCACTAAAACTAATTGCAAAAACCACGTCATCGGCATTAGTAGTGCTATCGGTGGGATTTGATCTCGTGATGTTAACCGGGGTAGGGTCGGCGTCGAATACCGTCATGGCGTAGTCTTCCACTTCGCCATTTTCCGCTTCACCCGTGGCTGAGGCGCTGGTAAACCCGCTATCAGTAGTCAACCTCAGACGCAAATAAGTGGTAGACCCAGGAGTAACGGACTCTATCCCCGGAGTGGTCGACCAAGTGAGCCCTGCAGCAGGGTTTTGATTGTTTAGCCCGCTGGCCACCGATACCGACGTATACTCATCAGCATCAAAGGTTCCATTTAAATCAAAATCTATCCAGCCGTGTAGCGTAGCCGATGTGGCGTAGGAGTTGGTAATAGCAATGTTTGCGGCTGAAATGGAATAGCTTCCCGAATCGGGATCGATTTGATCCAGGCTACTGATGCCATCTTCGTCATCCAGATTATTGGTGTCATCGGATGCAGCTGCCGTGTCGGGATTACCGCCACCTTCACCGTCAATCAATGCACCCAAGTAAAGCTCTTCAGCAGAACCAATGACACCATCAAAATCGTAGTCAGCAAAAGAATGATACGCACCGCCAGCACCGGATATGGTTCCGTAAGTGTCCGGGGAATCACCGTAATCTGTATTGAGGCGGATATAGGCATTACTTCCTGTACCCACCACACCGTCACCACCGGCCTCTGAAGAAACGCCCCCAACACCCTCGTTGGCACCACCAGCACCACCGGATACATCAACAGTACCCACTGTGGCTCTGACCACCACCAATCCGGCGCCGCCACCGCCGCCACCGCCATGTTCGGGGTCACCATCACCGCCGTCGCCACCACTGGCGTCCACATTTAACCCAGGCAAGCTGGGAGGTGTGTCAAAATAAACAAAAATAGTACCGGCGGCACCACCGCCTCCCGCACCGTCTCCACTGACCGCAGTACCTACCTGCGAATCCAGTGCATCGCCTCCGGAGACAGTCAGTAGTCCAGACCCCGTTCCCGTGCTCGCTCGCAGAAGAATGAGTCCACCACCAACACCTCCGTAGGTAAAATGCACATTGTTAGCGTCCCCGGAGCCGCCACCACCGCCCAGGTTTGCGCCTGCGAAAATGGATTGACCACCATAGCCCGCAAACTGCACAGGGGTACCGCCAACCCAACCTTGGGCACCGGTACCGCCGCGGCCGGCGTTTGAACCGCCACCACCACCTGAATTGTGGGGCCCTGCGCCACCACCGGCATTACCGGGCGCACCACGGCCATAATCACCGTTGGGCAAAGTGGAAGTAGTTTCATCGACCTCAACCGAGCCATCGTAGACGAATCTGGGAGTTCCGGCGATACCTTCACCTTTACCGCCCGCGTCACTGCTTGTGCTGACCACATCGGAAATATTATCTGTGGTACTTGAAGTGTCGCCTTCTACACCGCCCCGAAAACCAATTTCCGATGCATCTACAGTGAACCCGTTAAAGTCGATTTCGCCTCCGCTAGCACTGAACGCCACTACACCGCCGGTATCACCATCCCAGGGCACGCCAGACACATTACCTACCAAGCGAGCACCGGCAGCGAGATAGTCTGGTACCACGATGATTTGCCAGTTGGCTTCATCGGTGTCCGAGTAATCGTTCTGCACTCCTGCGGTAAGGGTGATATTGGGAGCAGAAACAGAGCTCACCTGCACATATTCAAAAGTTCCGGCGGTTTGGGTAACTAAACCCCCAGCGTAGCCACTGGTGCCGTGACTACTTGAGGGAACGGTGGAGATATTGGCTCCGGTACCAACACCATCTCCATAGGTATCGGTGTTTGTGGAGTCAATGTCCGCACCTTGAACCTGCAACAGAAGCAAGGTATCGCCGACATTGATGCTTGCAGCTGCGCCTCGAAAACTTCCGGTATAAGTCAGTGTGGTATCTCCGGAGTTCACATCACCCGACCCCTTAACGTAACTGTTAACAGTTCCGGATATATCCACGGCATAAGCGGTCATGGAGTGACACAGAAGAAATAAAAAGCAGACTAGTTTATTTTCAGACAAGAACGAATTTATTCGAGGTTTCACGCGACCCATCCCTTGCTACGTACCTTTAAGGTTCAAGTAGTTACTACTATCTAATTTGATAGTAGTTGAGGTTATGGAGTCGCGCCAAAACAACAACACATACAATCTATTAACTGTTTTCACTCACGCTAATAAAACGGTGTGTCTCTATAGATTACCTCGATTATTTTTTAAGCATTAATTTGATCATTTGCACTCAAGCCCGCAATTACATAAGCGGCAAATGTATTCCTGTGGGAGTGTCACCACCCATCAAGACATGATACACACCACCAGGCAGAGTTTCTTTTTGGGGATCGGTTAAACCACAGGGCCTCGGTCTGTCCAGTAGGGCAGTGAGATTGCAATCTTTACTGGAAGACTGGGTTGTTAATTCGAGCCGCAGCGAATGCCCAGATTCCAATTGCCAAAGAGTGGGGAACATGGCGATATCCAAACGGTAGGGCAATCCAGGTTCAAGATAACTGTCTGACTCAAATTTATATTGTGGGAAGATCATGTTTCCGGCTGCATCGAGCCAGGAGTTATCCGCATCTAATTCACGCATACTACCTAAGAGTGTTCCATGGGTGATTTCCCTAGCTTTACCGTCGGGTGCAACATCAAATAAAGTAACGATCAACTGCATATTAGCATTAGAAGAACGGGCCCAAACGGTGGTGGAGGGAGCGCCAGCGATCAAACTGGCCTCTGTAAACGATGACGAACTGAATATAATTTTGCCACCTTCTTTCCTGGGCTTGGTCCAAGTGAGACTTTCAGATTCCCCCTCATCGGGGATGGTCTGGGTAAGAGTTCCATTAGCGTCAACATACAATGATGTGTAGTTATCAACCGCTGGGAATCGAGATGCCTGTAGCCACCGCTTTTGGTTTAACTCGATTAAATTCATGGGCTGTTTGGTGTTTTCAATGCCGGTATTCCAACCTTTAACCCAGTGATCGAACCATTGCAATTTTATATTGTTAGATTGAATTCCTTCACCATGACCATTGGGACCGATGATGATTTGATACTTGCCTGATATTGGCTGCTGCGATGACATGGGCCCTTTGATTGGCATGCCAGCCGATGCGTTCTGTAAACCCACATAGAGTTTCACTGCATCTTTCATCTCGGCTGCATACCATCCCGTCCATAACAAAACAGGTATATCGTTTGCCACAATATTTTCTACCGTATTAATGGTATCCCTCGCCTGCCAATGATCGCGGTTATAGGCTTCGTCTTCACCCCGTTGTTGCCGCTCGGCAAGCTGCCCTTGATTAGCAACGTTAGAGTTATAGTTTCTCCTGCCAGCAATCACCATACCGGGTGTAAAAGAATAAAGTTCTGTGGTGGCGGCCATCATGCCTCCAGGGAAATAAAGCTCATAACTGTTTCCGGCACAGGCTGGAACTATGGCTTTAACTGGGGAATTAGGGCCAAGCTCAGCGGCGGTAAATAACTGAGTTATGCCGAGGAAAGAACAGCCGTCGAGTCCAACCGATCCGTTGCTGCCTTCCATTACGTTGGCGACCCAATCCACAAGTTGAGCACCATCTTTTGCCATTCGAGGGCTAAACATATCCAGAGCCAAGGGGGCACCATCTGGCCCTTCTGTTTTACCCGTTCCACGCACCTGGGCAACAACGTAGATATAGCCGCGGGAAACAAAAAACTTCATGGGAGGGAAAACAGAGCTATTGGTCCCAGGCAGCATATATTGATTCTGAGTCAGCAAGACAGGAAAATCTCCTGCAGCCCTTTCTCCAGTACTCCGATTGGTGGGGTATCCAATATCAACGTATAAGGTGGCACCGTCGTCCATCACAACAGGTACCGATCGCTGAACTTTCATTCCATATTCAGCGGGATAAGGAGACCAGTCGGATTCAGGCCATGGCTCAGACGGGTTGGAACACCCCACAAGACTGCTTGCTAAGACAAGGAAGAGAAGGAGAGGGCTAGCTTTTATGATGCTGAGCGCTATGAATATCCAAGTATTGAAAGAGAGAGGTGTCCTTATTGAATTATAAGCGATGTGTCTTTCCTGCAACATATCTTGCTCCCCAGACGATTATTGATTATTTTTTGTCTGGACTATAGCTGTTGCACATATAAAAGGCAACTTCAGGTCGCCATTTTTAGACGAGTGTTACTCATCCACGCCCGGAGGTCGTCGCTCAAGAATGTTTTTGCTTAAATGGGCATTGAGGGTACCGTCCAATAATTTAGTACGGCGCTGAAGCGCTGCCTTAGCCACCATATAAGCTGACACCGGTGCTGTAATAAAAAGAAATAGGCTAATCACCAACTCTTCAATAGATAAGCCATCTCCGCGCAAAGCATGCAAGGCCAAGGACGCAATCAGGATACACCCAATGCCCAGGGTTGTGGCTTTGGTGGGAGCATGCAATCGGGTGTAGAAGTCTGGCAATTTCACCATACCCAACGCACCAATCAGAATAAATAAACCACCCATAACCAGAAGAAAGGATGCCAATAACTCGATCCAAAACATGTTGTTGCCTCTCCTCGCTATTCGATAATATCGCCGCGGAGTAAGTATTTTGCCAATGCCACGGTACTGACAAAACCCAGCATGGCAATCAATAACGCTGATTCAAAGTACATATCATTGCCGAAGTACAACCCCAGCAAAACAATTAGTGCAATACTATTTATATAGAGCGTATCCAGCGACAAAATACGATCTGCCGTGGAAGGGCCCACCAATAATCGGAAAGAGTTAAGCACCAGAGCCAATCCCACCATAGTAGCCACAACTAAAAGCACGGAATTCAACATTGAAAAATCTCCCTCAGCGGTGACTCGTATCGACTTTTTATCTGCTCAATTAATTTCTGTTCGTGTTCAACATGCATGGCATGAATATAAAGCCATTTCATATTCTCTGAAAAATCCACACTAACTGTACCCGGTGTGAGCGAAATCGTACTGGCCAATACGGTCAGGGGGAATTGTCCTTCCAAGTCCAGTGGAACGGCCACTAACCCCGGTCGCAATTGGTGATTAGGTCGCAGGATCCGGCCCGCCACCTCAAAGTTAGAGATTACGATGTCCCCTAGCACCATAATGATGTAGCGTAAGGCCCGAAAAGGCTGCTTTATGCGGCTATGGGGATCACTCAGGGGTGCTGCTACCCAGGGTATGATTGTCGCTAGAATCAGGCCTAAAACCAGATGGCCAAAACTAACGTTATTCAATAGCATCCAAGCCAGTAATAGAACTACGCTATGGACAGGCATGGGAAACAATCGCTTAAACATCTCTGCCTCCCTCCGTTAGCTGCGATAAATCTATTCCTTGGTAGAGTGATTCGGCAGCCCTTGTGGTGTACTCAGTGATAGGGCCAGCAAACACAACCATCAGAGGTAAAGCGATCACGAAAAGCAACACTGCCCCTAACTGCGCCGGGTGCACCCGCGCCTCAGCGGAACTTTCGCCTCGCGTGCGCCAGAACAGGGTGCTACCTGCACGAGCCAGCATAACCAAAGCTGCCAGACTGGCCACAAGAATGGGAGGCCAGATCCAGGCAGGATGACCGCCAATCAAAGCCGCCTTAAGCATTAATGCTTTTCCTATGAAGCCGGATATAGGGGGCATACCAATCAACGCTAGTGCTGCCAGAATGAACAGCAGCCCCAGCATCGTTGGTTCAGCCACAGGACGGGCCATGACGAAACGATCTTCCGCTTTTCCACGCTGATTGATCACCAGACCCGCCACCAGAAACATCAGCGCAGTGGCTAATGTACTATGCACAAGATAATAGAGCCCACCGGCGGTAGATTCACGGGTATTCAGAGCTACCATTAAAAGTAAACTGCCCACTGAAATAATCACCATGTTAGCGGTCAGTTCACGTAAAGTCTTACTGGCAAGGGTAGCGATGATACCTATGATTACTGTTGTGAAGGCGAGAGGCCACAACCAGGGTTGGGCAACGTTGGCCAACGCACCGGCGTTGTCCCCAAAAATGGTGCCGTGAACTCGCCATAAACTGTAAACCCCCACTTTAGTCATTATGGCAAACATGGCCGCAATAGGCGCTGGAGCTACCGAGTAAGCCCTTGGCATCCAAAAGTGCAAAGGCATCATGGCAGACTTAAGCCCGAACACCACCAACAACAACATGGCTCCAGATTTGGCCAATTGAATATTATCTTCATCAATTTGGGACGCCCTTTGCTGCATATCTGCCATATTCAAAGTACCAAAGGTTCCGTACATAATACCTAAGGCAAACAGAAACAGTGCAGAGCCGGCCAGATTAAGGGAAACATAATGCACATTGGCCAAGGTTTTTGTTGCTCCGCCACCATGAATTAACAGTGCATAAGAGGCTATGAGGAGTACCTCGAAAAAAACAAACAGATTAAACAAATCCCCGGTGAGAAATGCGCCCTGGATTCCAAGCGCCTGAAACATCAATAAAGGATGTAAAAACTTACCCTTTACATCTTCTTCAGCACTGCTAAACAACTGTACGCACAACAATAAAAACGCCGTTAAAACCGACATGATCGTGGCCAAAGGATCAGCCACCAATAGAATCCCGAAAGGCGCTTGCCATTCTCCCATGGCATAAACCAGTATTCCCTCTTGATTCACACGCAACAACAGCAACACCGCAACCAACAGCTGTAGCAAGGCAAATGCGAAACCGGCGTATCGCTGTCGTTGCAAATTTGTAGCCAGAGGTGGCATTAAAAGCAAAACACCCGCCAGCATGGGTATTAATACGGGTAGAACAGGTAAATGCTGCACCATTAAGATCGCTTCCTTTTTGGTGTTGCCTGTTTTTGATGGTTGGCTTTGTTCTTTTCAATCTTATCGGCCAAAGCCTCTTCCGAAGCACTTCTATCAGGAGGCAATTCGCCCCCGTCCACGTGGTCGTTACCTAAATCAGAACGAGCGCGGATAGCCAGTATCAGTACAAAGGCGGTCATAGCGAAGCCAATGACTATTGCAGTAAGAACCAATGCTTGAGGCAGGGGATCTGCATACTGTTGACTCTTGCCCACAATCGCAGCGCCATTAACCGTGAGGCGGCCACTGGCGAATAAGAACAGATTCACAGCGTAAGATAACATTGTCAGCCCCATAATCACTGGGAAAGTCTGTGCCCGCAGCATTAAGTAAACACCGCCAGTGGTAAGAACGCCCACAATGAGAGCAAAAGTAAATTCCATCAATCCTCTCCCGCTTTCAAACGTTCGCTGGTGGTGAGCTTGCCAAGGTTCGCCAGGATCAACAGGGTGGCTCCAATGACTGCGAGGTAAACACCAAAATCAAACACCATGGCACTGGCCAATTCGAACTTTCCGATCCATGGCAGTTTAAAATAGTCAAACCAGGTTGTTAGGAAATTACGATCAAAGGCCCAGCTGCCTAAGCCCGATAAAATAGCGATAAACAAACCCGAAGCAATCAGCCCAATATAGTTAATGGGCATGCGCTGTTTCATCCAAACCACCCCATGGGCAACGTATTGCTGGATTAAAGCAATAGCGGTTATCAGTCCCGCTATAAAACCGCCACCGGGCAAATTGTGGCCCCGCAGAAAAATATACGCGGACACCAGCAATGCCAGGGGTAACAGGCTTTGGGAAACCACGGATAAAATAAAAGGGTGTTTATCTCTGGACCAGCGATGGCCTTTGCTGTCAGCGGATGGCATATACACCAGCATTTGCGCCAATACTTTATAAATACCCAGTGCGGCAATCCCCAGTACGGTGATTTCACCCAGGGTGTCAAAACCACGGAAATCCACCAGGATAACGTTGACCACATTGGTTCCACCACCACCGGGCTTGGCATTGTCGATGAAGAAATCGGAAATACTGTCCAGGGGCCTGGTGAGCATAGCGTAACAAATGGTACCGATGACACTGCCAAATAAAGCCGCCACACTAAAATCGCGAACCACAACACTCAGCTTGCTATCGATAGTGGGGCTCTTTTGCGGCAGAAAGAAAAGCGCCAAAAGAAACAGAAGGATGGTGACCACTTCAACAGATAGTTGTGTTAATGCCAAATCTGGAGCCGAGAAATAGGTAAATGCAATGGAAACAATCAGGCCTACCACTGAAAATGCAATCAGTGCCACCAGCCGAAGATGGCTCCACCAAAGGGTGACAAAAATAGCAGCTATCAACATTGATGCACAAAACCCAACAACCCAGTTAATGGGAAGCTGGGCATGACTGCCCACCGTATTCATCAGCTCAAAAAGTGGTGCGGCACTTACCGCAAGGGCCATTAAAATGAGCAGAAACATGGACCGCTGTAGAGAACCATTATCCAGCCAGCGATGCAGCTGCGTGGTATTTGCAATAAGCCTTTGCACGAATGCTTCAAACATAAACTTGGCATCCCGATCGGCAAACTGCATCTGAAACTCAAAAAGATGACGACGGTTTACATACAGGGCGAGCCCTCCCAACACAGCCAATACGCTCATTAGCAGGGGAAAGTTCAAACCATGCCAAACCGACAGACTGAATTCCGGTAGTGGCTGCTGCAACATGGCTGTGGATGCTGTGCTCAGCAGTGCTTCAACCATAAAGTGGGGGAAAATTCCCACCAAGAGACACAGTATGACCAGTATCTCTACGGGAACCCTCATATAACGAGGTGGTTCATGGGGAGTCTTGGGTAAATCAATGGGCTCACCATTGAAGAATACGTCGTGCATGAAACGGAGAGAATACGCCACCGCAAATGCGCCTCCCGCAGTGGCCAGTAACGGAATCAACCAAGATAGCGCTCCCAGCGTATCTTGATGCAAGGTTTCCATAAACAGCATTTCTTTTGATAAAAAACCATTCAACAGTGGAACCCCTGCCATGGAGGACGCAGCCACCATGGCGAGAGTGGCAGTGTAGGGCATGTACTTCCACAATCCGTTTAGTTTACGCATATCCCGGGTTCCGGATTCATGGTCAATAATACCCGCTGCCATAAATAGAGAAGCCTTGAACACCGCATGATTGATGGTATGGAAAACCGCTGCAATGGCTGCCAATTGCGTGCCTAATCCCAACAATAAAGTGATCAACCCAAGATGACTAACTGTTGAATAGGCCAACAAGCCCTTTAGGTCGTGTTTGAACAAAGCGATATACGCGCCTACCAACATGGTGGCCATACCCGTCAGTGAAACCGCCAAGAACCAAGCCTCAGTACCCGCTAGAGCTGGATAAAAGCGAGCTAACAAAAAAATACCGGCTTTTACCATGGTGGCGGAATGTAAATAGGCTGACACAGGAGTGGGCGCAGCCATGGCGTGGGGTAGCCAGAAATGAAACGGGAATTGGGCTGATTTGGTAAAAGCACCGAGAAGAAAAAGTACTAAAATCGCTGGATAATAGGCACTGTCGCGCAGAACCTCACCCTTCTCTAAAACTTCCCGAAGCTCGTAAGTCCCTGTCACGTGGCCGATCAGAAGCAAGGCACCAAGCAATGCCAGGCCGCCTGCGCCGGTAACCGTGAGGGCCATACGAGCCCCCTTACGGGCTTCGCTTTTCTGCCGCCAAAAGCTGATTAAAAGAAAAGAGCTGATGCTGGTGAGCTCCCAAAATAACCAGAGCTGCAGCAAGTTGTTTGATAAAACCACGCCCAACATGGCCGACATAAAAAACAGAAGGTAGGCGTAGAAAACCGCCATGTTGTCGGATTCCGACAGGTAATATCGAGCATATAAAATGATGAGTAAGCCAATACCCAGGATTAATAGACAAAATAGAAATGCCAGACCATCCAAATGTAAAGAAAGGTTCATACCCAACAGCGGTACCCAAGGCATGGAAAATACGGGGACTTGTCCAGAAAAAACGGCGGGTATCTGCTGCAACAATATTGCCAGAGCAAGAGCTGGCATCAGCGCCGTTAGCCACGCTGTGGCGGAACGCCCCAGTCTCGCAAAGCATACAGGAAGCAATATACCAGCCAATGGCAGAAGTAAAATCCAGAACACGTTCATATGACGAGCGGCCTCACCTAAACTAAGTAAAACTCGTAGGGCAGCGGGGAAAGATAACATGAAAATGTTAAATCGTCAGATTAAGGTTCAAATAATATACTGGTGCAACCAGCCAATTCCGCGGCCTGCAGTATCAATAGTCAAGGAAGTGATTGACGGAGGATAGATATGCAAGAATAATTCTCTCCATATAGAATTGTCAGTACACAGATCTACTATGAGTCAGTACCGTCTTTTTCCAACAATTTCCCCTGTAAACTTCCTTACACTGTTCTTTGGGATGGCTGTGGTGGGGCTAACTATGAGTGCTCACGCCCAGCAACCTAAGACAGACGCAAAGCCTTGCCCCCAGCGCTTTTATGTATTTAGTTGGAGCCTCTCAGGCGAGTGTCCGCCAAAACCGAGGGGCGGAACCACCAAAGGCGCCCCCGTTTCCCTGGTACAAGAACCTTCCAGCCAATGGCGTGCGTTACAAAAAAAGGGGTTGAGCAAATACGATCGTGACCGGCAGGCTATACTCGCTATGTCGGGGGCATACCGCACCAGTTTTGAGTTCATTGAAACCATCGGTTATTTGCCGCAATATGAATTAGCCTCACCCTACCAAAGCTGGGGCACAGAATACGTGTACGTGGTGGAAGATCGCGGCGACTTCATAAGCCTGCAACATATTATGGTAATGGTATTTATGCAGCACGATGGTTCTTTTTCGCAACCCATTGTGATGAAACACTGGCGCCAGGATTGGCAATATGAAAGCAGGAAGATACTGGAATTTACGGGCAATAATAGCTGGCAACTCCGTAAACTGAAGAAACGGGAGGTGAAGGGCACTTGGTCGCAAAGCGTTTACCATGTGGATGACTCACCACGATATGCCTCCTATGGACTATGGCAGCACAACCCCAGCTTTTCCGTTTGGGAAAGCAAACCAACCTGGCGGCCGTTACCCCGGCGTGAACACAGCGTACGGGACGATTATCATGTTTTGGAAGGCATCAATAGGCAACTTGTCCTGCCCACTGGTTGGGTTCATGAGCAGAGCAATCAGAAACGGATTCTAAGCAATGGTCAGTCCAGCGATTCACGCTATGTTGCCAATGAGCTAGGCAACAATCGCTACCAGTTAATCCGCGATTTTGACTGGCAACCGGGTGATGAGTATTGGCAATCTACCTCTGAGTTTTGGGGGTTAGTACGTGAGCGATGGAAACAGCTAATCGAGCAGCATCCGCATTTTACTCTTAAGAATACCTACCAAGGAGTTCCCATGTTTATGGCTTTATTTCAAATGGCAGATCAATTTGCCAAAGGTGAGCTAAAACAGCCGAAGAGGGCAGTGGAAACTCTTTTGAATAACTTTCTAGAAACGTAGTCTCAGCATGGATTTTATTTGGGTTTTATTTGCCTTTATCTGCGGCTTGGGAATGAAACTTATTTCCCTGCCACCTCTAATCGGTTATCTGGTTGCAGGCTTCATACTGAATTTTGCCGGTGTAACACCAGACGCCACTTTGGATACCTTAGCTGACCTGGGCATCACTCTGATGCTGTTTACTATCGGCCTCAAGTTGGAAATTAAAAGTCTCCTCAAACCTGAGATTTGGGCTGGGTCCTTGTCTCACATGGGAATTTGGATATTGGTGTTTTTCGGTGTCGCCCTCGGTTTAGGCGCTTTATCGCTGCCATTCTTTTCAGATTTATCATTGCAAACAGCTGCTCTAATTGCTTTTTTATTGAGTTTTAGTAGCACCGTTTGCGTGGTCAAGCTGCTTGAAGAAAGTGGTGAAATGAAAACCCGCCATGGCAAATTAGCTATTGGCACCTTAGTCATGCAAGACATTGTAGCCGTGCTTTTTATGGCATTAGCAACCGGCAAAGCACCGTCCATCTGGGCTATTGGTCTATTCGGTCTGATATTCCTTAGACCGCTTTTTGATTTACTATTAAAGAAATCAGGCCATGGTGAACTTCTACCTTTAGCAGGATTTTTCCTGGCATTTGGAGGTTATGAATTATTTGAGTTGGTAGGAGTGAAGGGTGATCTTGGCGCTTTGCTGTTTGGCGCTTTGCTAAGTGGAAGTAATAAATCAACCGAGCTTTCGAAGAACTTACTCAACTTTAAAGATTTATTCTTAATCGGCTTTTTCTTATCCATTGGATTTACCGCGTTACCAGACTGGCCCATGTTCTACACTGCATTAGTTTTATCAGTGTTGCTTCCCATAAAATTCTTATTGTTCTTTGCCCTGTTTACACGGCTTAGCTTGCGGGGTCGAACCGCCTACCTCAGCGCTCTGGCTCTTACCAATGTCAGTGAGTTTGGCTTAATCGTCGCTGCACTGGCTGTGGATAGTGGCTGGCTTACAGAACAGTGGCTGGTTATTATTTCATTGGCAGTAGCAATGTCATTTGTGTTCACCAGCGTGGTGTATAAGCGGGCCCATGAACTGTACATGCGTAATAAAAACCTAATAAAACGATTCGAAAAACCCGGACGATTGCCCGAAGACTGTATCGATCAAATCGATAGGGCGGATATACTTGTAATTGGGCTTGGCAGGGTTGGTTTGGGCGCATACAAGGCGCTTGATAGCATGGCGGGAGAAAGAGTGTGTGGTGTCGACGCGGACCGTGGGCGTATCAATAATATGCGCGCAGAGGGAATGAATGTTTGCGTTGGAGATGGTGAAGACACCGACTTTTGGGAGCAGTTAAATTTATCAAAGGTCAAGCTGGTGTTGCTGGCGGTGCCGTCCGTGGAGGACAGTCACAACATTGTAGTGCAAATTAATAATTCGGGCTTTAAGGGTAAGGTGGCTGCTATTGCACGTTATCAGGATGAACAACAGAAGCTGATGGATGTGGGGATAGACAAAGTATTCAACTTCTTTACAGAAGCCGGTATTGGCTTTGCGGAAGAAAGTATTCGCTTGATCCAGGAAACTGAATAATCAGTGATTCCGATATCTGAACGCCAGCAACGAGTAAACCTGTTTATATTGACCGTTGCGCAGGCTTTGGCGGGCGCCAACTCCGTAGTTGTCTTTGCTACCGGTGCCATACTGGGAAATACACTGGCACCCGATCCAACCCTGGCCACATTACCCATCTCTATTTTTGTTGTGGGAATGGCCATCAACACCTTACCAGCTGGTCAGATTGCATTTCACTACGGGCGACGCGCCGCTTTTATGGCTGGCAGTATCGCTGGAGTAGCATCAGGCCTGGTGGCTTTATTCGCTATATTAACCCGCAGTTTTCAGCTGTTCTGTCTAGCCACCTTTTTGGGAGGAATGTACGCAGCAGTCGTATTGTCTTTCCGTTTTGCAGCAGCAGACGGCGTACCCCCAGAGCGCAAGGCGAGGGCACTATCACTGGTCATGATAGGGGGAATTGCCGCTGGCGTTATAGGCCCCACATTAGTCACCTGGACCCAGGATTTATGGTCTCAAACTTTCACAGCAACCTTTGGGGTACAAGCCATCATCGCCGCGTTTGCTGGCATATTGTTAATGGGCGTTCGACTGCCAAAACCCACAGCATCTGAAAAACAAGCTGGCCGTCCCTTTATGGAAATTGTATCTCAGCCTTTGTTTATGGCGGCTGTTTTGTGTGGAGCCGTATCTTATTTACTTATGAACTTTTTAATGACATCAGCACCTTTGGCGATGCATCTACATGGCCACTCACTAGCGTCTTCAAATCTGGGTCTGCAATGGCATGTCATAGCCATGTATGCACCCAGTTTTATTACCGGCTCACTCATATCACGCTTTGGACCAACCAAGATCACTGTGCTGGGTTTAATACTGATAGCAGCGTCAAGCGTAATCGGCTTGGGAGGAATCAACTTATTCCATTTCTGGGGGATGCTGATATTACTTGGTGTTGGCTGGAATTTTGGTTTCTTGGGAGCCTCGGCCATGATTTTAAATTGCCATCAACCTGAAGAAAGTACCCGGGTTCAATCCTTAAATGATTTCATTATTTTCGGGCTGATGGCACTGGGTTCCTTTGCGTCCGGCGGTATTCTGAGCCTATACGGATGGGGAACCGTGTTATGGGTTTCGTTAATACCCCTAAGTTTCACCGTTTTTGCTCTTTGGGTGGTAAAACCAAAGTGAAGATACTAGTACTATGGCCATGCGATATCATTTTCACTCTTAACTATTAGCTTCCTTCCGTGTTGGCGACTTGAATATTGCCTGCCTTTTATTTGTTTTCAATCTGAAAAATAGTTTCTTTCAGCAATAAAATTATTATATTCATCCCGTTTACGTTTGACGACTGACTCTATGTTTTCTCCAGTGACTAACTGCCCAAACCATGGATAATCAGCATCTGCGGATGCTTTATCGTTCAAGAGAATCTCAAGCACTTGATCCCCTACCGAATATCGGAAGTGGCTCTGTTCGTAGTAATTGTGATTATCTGTGGTGACTGAATTTAGCCCACCAAAATCCCAAAAGTCAGTAATGCTGACTATTTTTCTGAGAAACGCTATATAGTCATCAATAGAGTAGCTGTTAATATAGCTGTGATGGTTTGGTGCAAAGAAAACAAATAAATTAATGTCGTTGTCTTTTGCTAATTCGACAATTTCCGCCAAAGCTTGCATTGGTTGCGGCTTTTGTTCTCTGTCTTCAGGTGCGCGGGACGGTGGTTTATCATGCCCAAATACTCGCTCAATGTACTCTTCATGCCCCTGTGCAATTAACTTTTCTTTACGACTGAAATCAATTAGACCATCTTTAGCGAATACCCGCTGGGTCCCGTTTATATTGTTGGTGATAACCTTGCTGATGAGCGGTGGGGCAATACTGGTGGCATAGTCTAAATTGAACAACAATACAGATTCACCCGTAACTTCAGGGTGAACCTTCGCTGTAAAATCATCCTGGCGTACTTTCCAAACATTAATATGGTATATCTCGACCATGAGTAAGATGTTTTTTACAGGATATCCATTTTTTAAAAAATAGCGCAAATGCAGGATATTCTCATACTGATTGCACGAGTTGCATGTCATATTATATGTCTTAGCGCCAGGCAACAGTCGGTTTACTTCTTGAGGATTTAGAGCACCAGCTCGTGACGAACCAAATATGTAAGTATTAAAATTTTGATGATGATCTTTAAGGTACTCAATCTTGTCGAAGCGAGGATTACCTGCTCCCTTAACTGGTAGAATTGATGTGCCAAGGAAATGCAACGGATCGAGTAGAATATTTACTGTGACGAAGGAGCCATATATTAAGCCCGTCGAAAGTATACAGTACTTTAAATAGCTAATCATATGAAAACTCAAAAATTAAAATATAAGAACACAGATACCGCTTTCATTTCTACCAAACACAATGCTGTTAGAAAGCTTAAACTAAGGGCCCAAGCCTTGTTCGGTGCCCATGATATTTTACTTTTCTTGGGAGTTTGATTTTCTTGCAACGTACGTAGTTTTGCTTCCCCTCGGTCACTATTGTCATCAAGCAGGCCAAATAATTGAGGTAAGTTAGGCGCCTTTGCAACAAATACGGTTAAAATTAACAGCGATAACACAAGCAAAGCACTGGTGTCTGGACCGACAGAACCAAGGTATTGTGAATCAAAACGAACGTTTTCAAAATTTGGCATCCAGCTCTGAAGCCAGAGCGGGAGAACCATATCTCCTTGTCCCATCATGGCTGAAAGCATAGTGAGTGCACCTTCAACGGTAGTAGCTCGGAAAAAAACCCAGGCAACAACAACCGCGAACATAGTGAGAACCCAGGCAAGTTTTCGAGGGATTAAGGAGCCGCCTGCAGTACCGGGGAACACCGCTCGCCATAGGTGATTAAAAACCAGATATATGCCGTGTAATCCACCCCAAATTACAAAATTCCATCCAGCACCGTGCCAAAGTCCACCAAGCAGCATGGTGATCATCAGATTGCGATATCTCGCGAAACTTCCGTGACGGTTCCCACCTAAGGCGATATACAGATAGTCACGAAGGAAGCGGCTTAACGTCATGTGCCATCGTCGCCAAAAGTCAATAATTGATGTGGACTTATAAGGTGAATTAAAGTTTATCGGTAGTCGAATACCAAACATTAGAGCTAATCCAATGGCCATATCAGCATAGCCACTGAAATCAAAATACAGTTGGAATGTATAGCACAGCGCACCAGACCATGCCTCCAGGAAACCTACGGATGTTCCCAAATCAGCACTTTGAAATACATCATCCGCAAATGGCGCAAGATTATCTGCAATAAGTACTTTTTTGGCTAACCCTAAAAGAAAAATGGATAGACCGATCGCCAAATTTCGAGAATTAACCATGTTGGATTTCATTGCTGCAAATTGTGGCATCATCTCTTTATGATGAACGATTGGCCCAGCAATTAATTGCGGAAAAAAAGTTACAAACAGACAGTAGTTTAAAAAGTCATGGTCTTCCACTACACCTTGATAACTGTCCACCAGAAATGAAATTTGCTGAAAAGTGAAGAATGAGATCGCCAAGGGCAATAAAATCGTATCAAGATACAGGTTAGTGCTGAAAAGAATATTTATATTATCTACGAAAAAGTTCGCGTATTTAAAATAGCCAAGAACAGCAAGGTTAGCACCGATACCGAAAACGGTAATATAATAAGAAATACGTTTAGGGAGCGTACGAACAATAATTTGAGAAATATAAAAATTACCGACCATGCTACCTACAATTAAAAGTAGATACCAAGGATTCCACCAGGCGTAGAAAAACATGGAAAGTACGGTTAGAGAGAATAGCGCCTGCCGAGTTTTATTCCGGCGCATTAAAAGTGCGTACAAGCCTAAAGTCACTGGTAAGAATATCAGCATAAATTCGTAAGTGCTGAACAACATTACTCTGGTTTCCTATGTGTTACAAAAATTCCTTTTAAGCCTATAGACGCAACGATATTAGTCTTCAAACGGCCTAGAAGAATATACTCCCATGAAAGTGGCTCTTCAACCTATAAGTTCGATACACATTTTAACAAGAAAAGCATTCTTCGGATCAGGAGGCAAATCTAGCTGGAAACAGACTTTCTTGCGGAAATAAATTACTTTGGTGACGAATACCTGCAAACCGAACCCCACAAGACAGAACACTATGTATATGACTATCTGGGTAATCAATTCGTGCATCTACAGGAACACATATATCATCGCTTATAATCGCCACTATCCGTGCTGACTCCGCAATCCAATGAAAATGGCGGAAGTTTTGCATCGGGAGGGAAATTTAGCAGATTGAGCTTCGATTAACATTGCCCGCGCGCCAATACAATGCAATCGGGTTAAAAAGCGACCTTTTTTAAAGCGACTTCCTCTACGCCTCTCCTCATTGAAGCGTCTTTTTCGCAAAAATGAGAGTAAAACCTACAGTAATTGAGGTATGGCGCAGCTTTTGCTCAATCAGCACGACCGTCTCGTTTACAACCAATAGGGGAAACGGCGAATTCCTATCCGCCCCCTCTTTGGGACGATAGGGGTGGCGGCGAAAGAAGTTGTGGATGGAAACTGGGGTGTACACGGAACTATCAAGAAAGCAGTATTTGCGGGTAGGGAATAGCGGCAAAAGGGTAAGTTATTGTTGGCAGTGTGATGGTCATATCTTGTCATTTCGTTAGTTTGGGTTTGCGATGTCATCGCAATTGTGATGTTTGTCAAAGACAAGGTCGCTAAATTCAATCAGGATTTAGTTTGTTTGAACAATCCAGTTGTTCAAAGCTGCAAAGATGGGCAAAAAGAAAGCACAGTATTTATTCAGTTAAATTAGCTTCGTTTTGTAAGGGAATAGAGTTATTGCCAGCGCCAGACTTAATGTATTTATTTCTGGTTGAAAGCCATTCTAAAGTCGATGTAGTAGAAATATGGATGTTAAAGCCAGTTACGATTTCAGGCCAGTCAGGGGCGCTGATTATTGGATCGCGGGGCTGCTCTTTTGTTTAGCTTATTTGCTGACCCTTGCTGTTAATCATTCCGAAGGTGAGGACTCCTTGGGATTGGTGATGAGCATAATACGCTTTGCCGATGGTAAAATCTCACATCTTTTTAATCCCAATCATTTGTTTTTCTTACCCGTTAATTTGATTTTCTATAGCTTGATTACGTCCATAGGCATGTCAGTCACGCCGGTGGTTACCATGCAAATATTAAATGTTATTGCGGCGGTTTCCGCATTGCTTTTAATTATTGCTATTACAAGAATGATGGGCATTCCCCGCTTCTGGTCCATTCTGGCTTCGGTGTTCGTCGGGTCCAGTTACGGTTTTTGGCAATATTCGGTGGAAGCAGAGACCTATATTTTGCCTTTACCCATGTTCTTGCTGGCAGTAATGCAATTCTATAAATGTATGGTTTCCGAATATAAAATCAAATATGCCGTGGGTGTCGGTGTGTTTGCGTCGTTGGCAGTATTGCTTCACCAGCAGTATGTTTTTTTAGCAATCACGCTGTGGTTGGCTTTGCTTGTGCAGCATCGGAATGATCGCCAAATTGTTCCAACTCTTTTTTGGTCTGCACTGGCCATGGTAGTGGTAATAGGGGCACCCTATTTAATAGTGGCGAGTAAAATTCACGATATTCATACTTTTATGGATGCAGTGAATTGGTCCAGAGGGCTGGCATCCAGTGGGCTGTGGATAGAACCCGGTTTCAGTAGTCTACCCAAAGCGGCTGCGGGGCTGGGGAGAACAGTTTATGGAATGGATTTTCTGTTTGCCTTTGACAGCATTTATAACACGCTGACACACTTGTTTCCCACAAAGTCGCTTGTAGAAGAACGATTTCTTGCCGAGGGTGTGCTTCCTGCTGTACGCTGGGCTTGTCTGTTGTTGCTCTGCCTGTCGATGGTTTCTTTATTTTCATTGGCGGCTTTAGTCAGGTGGCGATCAATGGATATCTCGCCGCTACAACGCTCCATGATTTACCTGTTCATGGCTATTGTAATTGTGGTTGCGGTTACGACTACGTTGTGGGAACCGCAGAATATTGAATTCTGGATTCCTGTGTTGCCGTTTTCTGCGATGTCGGTAGCTTTGATCTTATCCTGCTTAAGGGTTAATCGTGGATATGCATTGCTTGTCAGTTGCATCATGGTATCCAGTTTGTTTTTGAGTAATCTCCTGGGCAGTGTTTACCCGAAAACCCAGTACGATCTGGATTTCTGGTACCAGGCACAGCGACCCGCCATCAACAATCTTGAGCGTGGTGATTTGATTTGGACGGAAGGTGGGTACATTGGAAACCGGTATCTTCTATTTTATTCGCCGAAAGCCATTCTGGTCACTGCAGACGATACCGCGCAATTCGAGACATACCTGCGTGACCCTAATTTTAAAGGCAATATTTACGTTTCATCCTGGGTAAAAGCGCCAATGGAAACCATTCTCAAGAGTGGAAGAAAAGCAAAACCCAGGCACAGGACAGATTTGGAGCAGGCCAGAAGAATAGAGGATCTGGCTGATTCAATTTCGGGACACCTGGAGCTTGTTGAGGAAAACCAGTGGCAGGCGGTATATCGCTACCAGAAGGAGTAGGGGTGCTAGTAAAGCCAGCACTAAACTGGTATTGCTCAAACAATACCCAAAAACCCGGTCACACAAAAGCCTCTGATCATTCCAATAGATAATGTGGAAAAGGTGACTTTTTGATCGCACACTCGCCAAAAAAGCGGTTTGTACTGTACTCAGTGCAACGGTTTTACTTTCGAATATAACTCGCAAGCCTGACGGCGTGTGAGTTTGCCTTCATTCAATTGCTGGATAACATGGAGTTTGGAAATTTCGGGTTTTGTTATGGAATAGACCGTAACGGCATGGCCTCCGTGTGTTTGTGCCAGAGGGGACCTAATAGACAACCGGGAGGGACATTTCTAAAAAACTAACCAGTGATACTTCTATATCATTTCTACACACAGATGTTAGTGCAAGTTAGAGATGTCCTTCACTCTGCCAGTTAGAAATGTCATCCCTAGGTCTGATCATGAAATGACCTGGAGCGGAGCTTGCTATCCATGTCTGTTTGAGCTTGAAAATCCAGGTACGGGTTAAGCTACTTCTGGTTTAAGCTGGAAGGAGACATTCGCGCTCAACTGTGAGAGCGGGTACAGCTCAGCAATTGTGGACTTTCGAAAAGGCGCCTGCATGAGCGGCTGTGCCGCTACATTTCTCGGCCTGCGGTGCCGGAAAGCGGTTGGCGCTCACACTTTCAAATGATCGGTTTTCCCTCGTAGATCTGCTTTGACATAGCGAACACATTATTTCGACTCGCCAACATTATGGGCGCTTTTCGACCAGGAATTGCTAGGATCGACAATAGCGAAATTTGAACATATCTCAACGCGTGAATATTTAACTAAAACTGGAACTAGCACTTTGATCGTAAATGTGAAATATTCATTCCATTGGCAAAAGCATTACAACAACCGTTGAATGTCACTGATAATTCAAAAATCAGCAAGCGCTTGTAGCGCCACAAGATAAAATATGGCTTTGTTTTCCTATCGCTGCTGCAAGTATCGTCTTAGGAAAAAATAAAATTAGACTCTCTGGTTGGAATGACCTGGTGTTTTGATTTGAGATTTATTCAAGTAGTTTAGTTAATTTCTGTCGTAAGAGTAGTTATACAATCCCGATAGACCATTGCCAGGCCACGTCCCGCCGTTGGCCGATTTACGTCAAGTAATAAAAAGAGATCTGATAAACCGATAATTTATCGTCGGATTGCGGATATAACAATTTTTAACTGAATGTTCACAGGAGGAGTCACCGTGGCAAGACATATTATTTTTCTCGTACACGGCATGGGTAATTTTGGCGAAGGTTGGTCATCAACAAAGCACGGGAAATATCCCAAAACTATTCAGGCGATGATTAAAGCCATTTTCAACGCCTGGCCTCAAACAAAATGGATGGATTTCGACCAGAACTTTACATTTCACGAAATCAACTACAACCAGGAGTTTGAAGCACTCCGCAAGAAGTGGAAAAACAGTACGGAAGAACTGACCACAGCCCTGGGTACGGTTGGCATCAAGGCTGGCCTCATCTCCAAATTGGCTGAATTGGCGGGACAGACATCCAAGGACAAATTCGCGAACACCCATGTTCTGGATGTCCTTCTGTATTGGGGGGCGCGACAGACTACTGCTGCTGTCCGTTCTGAAGTGATCACGCAAATTCTCAAACGGTTGATAAAACAGTTTGAAGAAGAGGGTGGTTATTCCTGGTCCATTATCAGTCACTCTCTCGGCACAGCCGTTACCCACGACGCCTTGCACGCCATGTACGCCACAAGCCACATAGTCAACGGTCAGACTATTACACCGCTTTCCGAGATCACGTTCCCTCGCTGCGTGACGATGCTGGCTAACGTTAGTCGAGTTTTGGAAACGGACTACCCGGTTTATAAGTCTAAGGTAGCGCCCGGAGCGCCTCAGCGAACCGAGTCGATTTGTGAACTATATTTTAATGCCCGGCATGAATGGGATCCCATACCGGCGGTTAAAAAATTCGATCCACCGGATCACTGGCCTTCAATTAAAGCCCGTTCTGACAAAAAATATAAGAATGTCGTTCTTCGCGCGATTAACCCACCAGCTCGAGCTGAATCCTCACCGGACGCTCGCGTGATACATGATTTTGAGCACTACCTCGGTAATCCAAAATGCTACGCGGCCATGGTGGGAGGCCTGATTGGCAAATTCGATTTGATACCTGCCGATGTTGTGGACGATAAGCATTCCGCGTATGTGAAAAAATTTAATGACGAATGGCAGCAGAATGCCATCGATAAACTGGTAAAACTCAAAGTCAAGGAGGGAGAAGACGACATGGCGCTGATTCTGGGAGCGTGGGCGGCATTTATGGGGAGAAAAATACAGTGAAAACCATATCTAAATGTTTCGTTGTCGTACTTCTCTTTGCAAGCGGTTACACGTGGGCATGTGACAAAATAGGTGACGCCATTAAGGCTAATTCTCCGGTCAATGCCTTTTTTCTTGTCAAAGATTGTTATGGAAGTAATACTGACCCTGCACAACTGACAAAGGATTTCAGAGCAGTGTCATCACCAGCGAGTGATGATGTAGCAAGAAAAGCACTGATTGTTAATAAAAGATTAAATCATCTGGTTAAGCATGCGGAAAGTTTAACCCTGAATGAGACTTCGTTCGATAAAGAAGCCAAGCTATTACTGCTAACAGCGTTGAAGAAATTTTACGGATCAGCGACAACCCGGGGCTGGACGCTAACTGAATCGCGCGTCCATGGTTATAGTATTAGCGTTCCCGCTGTTCCGGCTTTGAATCTCGCGACACCGATTTCATCTGCTTGCGGCGATGCTCCGTTTCCTGGGTTCCCAACAGGCGCAAGTCCTAAGTGTCGAAACACGCTGGAGGCGGCCAAGGAAATTGCCCGTGTATACAAACTGGCTGCATTTGCTTTTCAAGATATGAATAAGGAAGTGATGGCAACAATCTATGCCAATGAAAAACTTAGACAAAAAAAATGGGACGCCTACCGCGATCAGGCACTACCGCAATTTCAGTGGGAGTGGTTTCTGAACAGCTATTGGATTAATGCTAAGGACGATCGCACAGTACTTGACGATGTCAAACAAGGTCGCATTCCGATTCCAAACGATCAGATCATATTTATGCATCCAGGTGTCGGTCTGCAGTATACATCGATTCACGATGTAAGAAACGATACGGGCAACAACGTCAACGACTCAGAGCTAAGCCCGGCGTTGTTCCTTGAGTTCATCGGCTACAACCGGTGGCGCTGGGATACCGGTAGTGGTGATATCAAGGATGCCATCGGCGTGTCGATAGTGGGCGTAGTGGCAAATAACAAACACGCCGATGATTTCAGCTATGGGATGATGATGCATTATCGCAATACTTATTCGCTAGCGATAACGGAGGATAGCGATAACAATACCGGAATCATCTTCAATTTCAATCTCAGCAATTTGATCAGAGATAAAATTAATTCCATACCAGGTTTTTCGATCGACTAGCATGCCGGCGTGGGAACCCAACCTGAATTGTATGGGAAGAGGGGGTGTTCATGATGCGGATACCTCCCGTTCACTCCGCATTGGTATCCAGTGAGATCTGGATTTTGGGGTATTCTTACTACCCTTAAATCTTTTAACCTCTGGAATCCAATAAAATATGTAAATAACAGGACCTAATGGTTTTCCAGAATTTAGAATATTTAATAGAAATTTAACGTAAATCCATACATATTTTACCAGAGACAGATATCGACAGTAGTCCGCCTGTGAGCCTCCGGTTTTCTGCCAAGCTTAGATATTGGCTTTCCATTTTGATTGGGTTAAACGCGAACGTCGTTTCATCACTGTCTCCTCCGATTGGGTTCTAATAGAGACTAGTAAAATGGGCAGGGATTTCCTAGAGGCTGTTTATCGGGCGCTTACGTTCTATAAATGGCGGGCCAAGTTCAGTGGTATGGATGCTTCGATGATGAAACGCCTGAAAGAACTGGAGGATGAGAATAAGCGGCGCAGAGATCCGCCAGGAATCTCTTGAGTGAAAGCTGTAAAGCCTCTCAACGCCTGGAGATGGCGAGACATGCAGCCTTGCGCAATGACATTAGTATTCGGTTTGCGTTATTGTACCTGTAAGTAAGTGAATCATGCTTTTACTACCAGTCTAACTTGTTTGGCGAGTATGATTTGATAACTGATTGGTTACTACGTTTGACTACAGCCAGCAAACAATGGGGTTTCGGCCTTTATTTTTTCTATTTGCGTAACATTCTCGGATACCGTTGGAACCACAATCGGGCATATCGAATATACCGAGAACTGGAATTGAATCTTCGGCTCAAGTCCAGAAGACGGTTAAAGTGGGATAAGCACGAAGCCCTCAGAGTACCTTCTGCTATCAATCAGGTATGGTCAATTGATTTTATGAGCGACTCATTGGTTGACGGAAGAACCGCTGCGGACATAGAAGGTAATCGATGACTACAACCAGGAAGGCTTGGCAATTGATGTAGATCTATCGCTGCCTAGCTTACGAGTGCTTCGCAGTCTCCAGCAAGTTATTGAATGGCGTTAATAACCCTCAGCAATTCGACTGGATAACGGCCAAGAATACATCACTCAACCCTTGACTGACTGGGCAAAACAACGACAGATATTGAACGTTTTAACCGAACTGTTCGACAAGAGGGTGGCCATCGTAGCGGATTTCGATGGTGCCATCCGGATAGTCGTAGTGTCTCACTTTCTTGCGCTTCAGTCCCAGGGTGAGTTTATTGGGCTACAACAAATACACCACGCGATCATACTGAACGGTGAAGCTGTTACTGACGGGGCGCTCCACTTGCCAGCTTAGAGCGTCTTCAGGAACATCGTATTCCTGTGATGGTTGATGTAGGTCTCTATCATTGAACGGTACTTGTGCGGTTGGCACGTTCGACTCGACCTTTGGCCTGGGAGCTATTGGCACAGATGATGTCAATGTTGAGATCCTGAAGCGCACGGCCAAATTGGGTCAAACCCGTACCGGATTCAGGATAGGGTTTATTAATTCGAAAGATGGAGTGCTTGTCACTGTAAAAGGCCACCGGCTTGCCATAGGTTTCCAGGTAGCTCTTAGTGGCCTGAAAATAGTCGAATGTAGTTTCGCAGGGGCAAAAGCGCAGTTCCATAAGTTGACTGGTGGCATCATCAATGAACACCAACAGCGTGCATTTAGTGCCGCGGTCTTCAAACCAATAATGATCGGAGCCATCAATCTGGATTAGCTCACCAAAACATTCCCGACGGTAGCGTGGCTGGTAGACTCTCTTTTTAGCTTCCTCATGATCAGAAGCGCTCCCATGAGAAACGTCCTCTTTATTCGCGTTGGTGGAAGAACCACAATACGCTTAACAGGACATTTCTATCTTGCTCAAACTGGATATTACTATAATGCGCCCACATCTATAATTCGGCATAATCTATATTATGTTAAATTACATATTATGTAAGGTCACGGTATACTCAGATAAGTTAAAACGCCAGATCTCCCCTGATCTTCAATATGAGTATTAAATGGAAGCTAAAAAACTTAAAACCTTCGAAGACTTACGGACCGCTTGGCTAGACGATGAGCGTCTTGAACTGATAAACGGTGACATTATCAAGCGGCCTATGGCGCGCTATGAGCATGGCGCCGTGCAAATGGCTGTTGGTAGTGAATTGGCGCCATACAAAAAAAACGGCGGCCCAGGTGGCTGGTGGATCGCTACTGAAATCAGCGTGAAATACGATAACAATCAATGCCCCACCCATGACTTGGCTGGTTGGAGAAAAGAACGCATTCCCACCAAGCCCTCAGGTGTGATGGAACTAACGCCAGATTGGGTATGTGAAATCACATCGCCAGGTCACGAAAAAAAGGATTTGCTGGATAACTTATTGTCACTTCAGAAGCATAAAGTACCCTACTACTGGATTATCAGCCCTGAGGATCGATCACTTATTGTTTACAAGCTCGTGGGCGGCAAATATTCGATAATCGAGACAATAGAGAATTGTGAAGGCTCTGTTCGCATCGAGCCTTTTACAGAATTTGATTTCGATTTGAGTTATGTGTTTGAACAATAAAGTATCAAATGAATTTTATTTGAACAGTCTTTTTCTAGCCAATAAGAACCTGTCACAATCTGGTGACAATGACTTCAGCCAAAAATTACCAAAATAGAACCCAACTAAGCCGCTGATTTTTAGAGACTCCATGTAGGGGTCGTGGGTACTTAGCGGCTTTTTGTACCAAGAATCGAAATATACCTAGT
>CAXHEX010000031.1:0-54337 GCA_964016105.1 uncultured Ketobacter sp. | reverse complement strand
TGATGCTCGGAACATAATCCACGTCGATGGAATCCAGCGTGACAAAATTCAGCTTATTCAATGAGTGGTTATCACCCGTTACCATGTGGATATCGATATCGGTTTTGTTGTTGTAGATCATGTCATACAGCGAGTGTCCTTCGTACTCGTTCAGACCGATGTTTTTTGCATTGACGGCCACGTAGTTGGCGAGCAGCGTGTAGAGTGAGATGCCTCGTCCTTTGCCCAGGTGCTTCCTGGAATAGCGGGACTGAATCGTGCTGTCTGTGGTAGCAAATTTTTGCCCGTCTGCATCGGCCAGTAATTTGTCGTCCATCAAATTCCACCGATTGAATATCGGCAATGAATGAATATGGTTGCTGACAATTTCATTGGCCGCACACAGAGTATCCACCCGAACGAAATCTTCTCTCATAGCGCGAAGCTGGTTAAGCTCCAGGTCAGACATGTCGGCCATTTTCATCGCACCGAATCCAAACGCCTCCGATAACAAACAAGCGTTTATCGCCAACGGTAACGGTTTTTTCCGCTTGGTATAGCGGTCTTTCATGTGGGTAAACCCGCTCCACATCCCGACCCGATCGCCGATGAACATAACGAGGTTGGCAATTTCTACTTTGGGCAGATTTTTGAAGAAAGCGTCATCCAGCTTTTCGACACTGTCATAGAGCAAGCTCCAGTATTGTTGACCGGTCTTGGCTTCGCGAATACTAAACCCAGGATTGTTATTCTCACGGATATTGTGAGTCGTTCGCTCCCAGGCTTCATTCAGCTCTTGAAGAGCCTCATCAAGACGCTGATCGCAGTAAATGGGTATCTTGGGATAACCAAACTCCGCTGCGATCTTCTCAACATCGTCTACCAGCGCATCGTCCACCAGGTCGGCATCAATATCACAGTAAGAGACGCTGTTATTGCAATAGAGCCGGCCCCGGTCAATTTCATGGTAAACCTTCTGGTAAACAAAAAACTCGAACAGGTACGGATCGATGTTCGTATCAGTCGGCTCCCGCTTCAAATATTGATTCATGTTTTTAGGGATGGTGAACCCCAGGTCATCGCAGATTGTAAGGTCTGATGGACTCCCGCCGTTGGCATAATGCGTTTTCAGTACATTGATCAATTCGCCGATGTAACTGTTTTCCTTGTAGTACTCCAGCCTGACCGTTGTAAATATCGGGCGAAGATACAATGCAAATATGCGAGATGATTTGCCGTAGTACTCCCACAAAGCCGCTTTCTTATCGAAAGATTTGCCTTCCAAAAATTCTGCCATGGCTGAAAACTGCTCTTTGGGTAACATACCATAGGCCGTTTCATTCAGTTCGTCCTGGCTCATATTTGGGTTTCGGTTTGGGAACCACTTCAAAAACTTGGCCAACTTGGGAAAATCGGTAACCACCTTGGAGCTGTGCTCCATATGAGCCATTGAGGCGTAGGTCTTGCCAGCGTCCATAATTGCGCGCGTGTGATAACAAAAACTAACGATCAGATTATCCATAATCTGTTGGTAGCGGTGGTAAACAAAACACAGCGCATAAAGCCATTGTTGTGGTTTATTCAGCCGACGCAAGCGGGACGCGGCATACTGCTCGGCAACATCGGCGTAGTAGCGAACGGCATTCTTTGACAAACCCAGAGACGGAATAAAACCCTTCGCAAACTCGTACAACTCCTCAATCCGCTGGGCTTTGTCCACTTCCGATTTGACGGCCGTATACTGAAAATCTTTTTGATCAGCGCGGATGATATTGAGCGCCGTGATACCATCATTTCGCTGCACCAACGTCATAAGCTCGTCACTGATTGATGATGGTATGGAAGAAATGGCGTTATTTAGCCGCTGTTCCTCTGTGGTAAAGGCGCGGCTGAACATATCCTGGAAAGTTCGATAGGACGGAATGATTAAATTCTGGTGATCGAAAAACGCCAGTAGCTGCCGGAAAGCACTGTGTCCTTTGGGGTAGTAGCGTAATAGCAGACTGATATGGGATTCTATTTCGGCCGTATATTGAGGCGACCAGCTTCGGTAAGCGAAAAGTGACAGTATCGCCTGGCGCTGTTTACGCGAATATTCGCGAGATAGGCTTCCTGTGAACTGTGCGGCATCCGCGTCGTTGTAATAGGTTGCAATGATATACTGAACATCGCTGCTGACTTCATCGAATGAGAAGTTGAAGAACTGCTGTTTGGCCTTGAAATAACCCAATTGCAAAATGAAGTAGATACGGGTCCGGGTATTGCGAAACTGCTCAAGTGCGGCGCGTTCTTCCGGGCTTAATGAAAAATACAGGCTCTGCTCATGGGCATTGAGTTCAGGGCGAGAATATAGCTCTTCGATTTCCGTGCTGGATAACAGCTGAATACGTTCGATATTTTCCATAGTGAGTGCCGATTCAATGCGATCCGATCGTCAGCCACATTAAATCACCTCGCGCCCATCCAGGTGATTCACCGGCACCATCCGCCTGTGCAAGACACCAAAAACTACTAACTGTTGCTCATGAACCACGTAATAAATGACATGGCTGACATGTGGAAAGCTCGATACTTCCGCTCCAACGTCCGGCCTGAGCTTTCCCAGGGAAGGTGTTTCAGCGAGCAAACGAATGGTTTTCCGGAGTTCGGATAGGTATTTTTTGGATTGCGCTTCTCCCCATCGGTCCAGGGTAAAGCGGCGAATTTCAATGAGATCAGATTGAGCGTCTGGGGTTAAGCGGTAATTTGACATAGCAATAGGCGGGACTAATGATCCTTGGGAGCGTCGATAATGCCATCGGCGATGCCCCGAGCCAGCATTTCCATGAGTTTGGCAAAACGATAAAAGCCATCATACCGCTGGCAAATGTAATCCATTTGGATTCGTGACGTACTGTCCATCACTCGCTTGAACGCATCCATATAGTCGTAGCAGGTTTGCAATAAATGCTCATCCCCGGTTTCGGTAAGAGGGAACCGGCGGGCGTGGTCATGGATGATCTTCACCATCTGAAGTTGTTCTGCACTGAGTTCGACAGCAGACATTTTGCTTCCCCGAGAAATTTTATAGTCTAATCGTGGTGACCTGATTCCAAATCATTAAAAAATGCTTCGCCATCAACGGTGTTACCCGCTTCGATATCAGCTTTGGTCTGAGCGGCTCGCGACTGCAACAACCACAATTTGAGAGTTTCAATGCTCTCGTACTCCTCCATTGAGATAACCACAGCGACCGGCTTTCCATTTTTATTGATCTGGATTGGCGCACGTTGTGCTTTTAGCAGTAAGTCACCAAACTGGGTTTTGGCTTCATTGGCAGAAAGTGTGTCCATTGTCTAATACCTCACCAAATATCGTTCGATTCGTTCATAGTATTCGAAACGAGCGATCTGTGTCAACGCATGTTTACACGGGAAAAGTATCCAGCGTTTATCCCGGATCTGCGCCACGATCTGCGCCATGAAGAAAAATCTTCGAACAAATTGAATGGGATAGCCAGAGCGGATGTGGCCTTCGATGACGAGCACACCATCGTTACCGATTCGGATTAGGCATTCGCAAGTGGCTACAGGCAATCAATGGCATCATATTTGTCATTGAAATCACCGTCGGATGGTGAGCGTAATCAACTGGTTTGATTGCTGACTCGCGGGACATGTTCGCCGATGCGGCCGTCTACGGGGTGGCACTTTTTGCTGTAGGACACAGCACTCGAATGAAATTACGCGCTGCCCATTTGTACAGCTGGTTCCGGGTCCTCCAGGTGTTGGGCGCTTTGAGTGAGGTGGCAAGTCGACGTTCCGCCAACGACGTGATTGCCAATCTGGGTGTCATTCTGGCGGGTTTTCTGGTTGCCTGGACCGGTTCCCGCTATCCGGATCTGGTGATTGGTCTCATCATCGGTGTCATTGTCCTGAACGGTGTACGACGTATTTCGCATCTGAAATCCTGACCGGAAACGGTTTTGGTGAACTTTTCTATAATATGATAGTCTATGACAGCTAGTGTTTTGAACCTGACAGCATAAGGCTCCACATTTCACATGATCATCCGCCATTACTTAACCTGTTTATTGGCCGTACTGATTGCCGTGCAATCAGTGGTTGCCATGGCGGACGTTCACCAGTTGCATCAATCCGGAACAGAACACCTGACCTTCAACCATGAACATGATTCGGCTGCTACGGACTCAGCCTCGAAAATTTCCATGAAAGCGACCAATGTCGCCGATCCCGCCGCCACCGTTTCACAAGATTGCCATCACTGCTGCCACTGCCATGGCATGACGCATTTATATCTGGGCGGTAACCCGGATAACTTGATTCCCATAACGTTGGGCAAAGAGCGCTCTGACTACCACTTTATCTACCATTCTTACGCCGGATCGCCGGATAACCCCCCTCCCATTGGCTAGTCGAATACCCAGGCTTTAACACCGGCCGGGCGTGATGCCTTGGCTGTCGACTTGTTCAATTGTGAGGAATGAACCGTGAAGAAATTTCTTGTCTCCCTGGTATTGGGTTCTTGTGCTATTGCGTCTGCGTGGGCGGGCGAAAAGTATCCTGTTGAAATTGTCCCCCAACCAAACCAGGAATGGCGCTTCCAAAGGCTGATGGCTTATTCGGCCGATAACGACACTAAAGTCTCAGGCCGCCTGACATCCAACCTGCCCATCGGGTTGCCCCGAGGTCACGTTGACGTAGCGGCTTATACAAAATCCGGCGAACTCATCGCCGAAACGACTACCGATTATGCGCCCGCCCTATTGACCCATAGAATGAAGAAAAAAGGCGGCGTGCGGTTTTCCGCAACGTTCGAAAAGCCATTGCCTTCGGATGCCATGGTCAAGGTGGCTTTTCATCGTGACCTGCCCAGCACCAAGGTAAACCCTTCCCATAGCGGCAATATCGCCAAATAAATGGTGGTTTTCTGACTTCTCTCCAGGAGTGGACAGAGAACCTTTATTGCTCAATCGTAGAAAGGTTTACCTATGTTAAAAAATCATTTACTTAAAAAGCAGTGGGGCGCAGCGCTGATAGTTGTCATGAGCTGTGCACTCATCTCGCCATTTTGTTATTCAGCCAATGCCCCGCGATCACTGACGTTACAAGCCGCTATCGAAAGAACCCTGCAACAGAATCCTCAGTTGCATCAGTTTGAATTTGCTCGCCAGCGCTTGATGTCGGAGCGTGAAATCTCAGATTTGAAACCCGCCTATCAGTTGGGTGTGGAACTGGAAAACTTCGCGGGTTCGGGTGAGGCAGCGAGCTTCGATAACGCTGAGCTGACCGTGGCGCTTTCTTCGGTGATTGAGCTTGGCGGCAAGCGGCAATCACGCGTTGCGGTGGCTGATGCGAGGCTGGACGCCTTTGAGCTGGAGCGACAAGCGCAAACCCTTGATGTCCTCGGAGAGCTGACGAGTAGCTTCGTTCAGCTTTTAGCCACGCAACAGGAACTGAAACTGGCAGCAGAAGCCGTGGCGCTATCATCATCGCTGTACAGCACCGTCCAAACGCGCGCCCGCAGTGGTGCAGCATCGGACGCTGAAGTGATGCGCGCCAGGGCCATGCTCACCCAATCCAATATCCAGCAAGAGGGGCTGCAGCGACATCTGGAACGCCAGAAGATCGCACTGGCGCGTTTCTGGGGCAGCACAACTGTGGAGTTCTCGAACGTTGAGGGAGATTTGTTCGCCTTTAACCAGAGCCAACCTTTTTCCGCCTTGTACGAAGCGGTTCAGCAGTCACCGACAATCATGGTTTTTGCCTCCGAACGGCGTTTGAAAGACGCTGAAGTTCGTCTGGCACAAACCCAGAACCGTGCCGACCTGGGCTGGCAGTTTGGTGTCAGGCGCTTTGAGGCGACGGGCGATACAGGGCTCACGCTGGGGTTTTCCATGCCGTTGTTCACCGAAAGTCGTAATCGCGGTGCCGTTAAATCCGCGCTGGCCGAGCGCAACGCACTGGAGTATCGACGCAGCGACCGTCTGTTGGCGCTGCATGACCGACTTTATAGCGCGTATTCGCAACGCGAGCAGTTCATTGCGGCGCATCGGCAGTTGAAGCAAAGCGTGATTCCCGATCTGGAAAAAGCCCAGACCATCACCCGCGAAGCCTATGACCGGGGACGCTTGAAGTATCAGGACTGGATCACCGCGCAACAGGAGTTGCTGAATGCCAAGCAACGGCTGATCGAGACGGCGACCGCCGCATTGCTGAATCAGGCCGTCATCGAACAGCTTACGGCGCAGCCGCTGACGGAATAAACCTTACTCGCCGTGCCGTTCAACATTTACGAGACGGTACGAGCAAACCAGACAGGATTTTTTAATATGAAATTAACCCTAATATTATCCGCAATACTTGCGGGGTGGCTGACCCAGAGCCAGGCATTCGCCACGGAAACGCCAGACAAAAACCACTCGCACGCAGAGCATGCGCCCCATGCAAGCCACCAGGATGGCGAAGACGTTCACGATGATGAAGCGAGCGACGAAAATGAAACGGGCCATAAGCATACTGATGAAGAACATCATAACGATGTGGAGGATCATGACGACCATGATGGTGAACATGGTCACGGCGGCGCACACGAACACGGAGAAAAACAAAGTACGCGCATTGATGACTCCATGGCCGCCCAGGTGGACATCAAAACCGCCAGCGCTTCGTCCCAAGTGCTGCGCCAGAGTATCGTTGTCTACGGCAGTCTCACCACCGATCCTGGGCAAATCAGCCATGTTCGGGCGCGTTACTCCGGCCTGATCAAGTCGGTCAGGCACACCATCGGCGATGCCATCAAACAAGGTGATCTACTTGCCGAAGTGGAATCCAACGAAAGCCTGAAAACCTATCCGGTCCACGCTCCCATCAGTGGCACCGTTATCCAGCGCCACGCCAACACCGGCGAAGTGACACAGGATCAAGTGCTGTTTTCCATCGCGAATTTCGACACCTTGTGGGCGGAATTCCGTATCTATCCGTCACAACAATCCGTCGTCAAGGCGGGCCAGGCGGCGCATATCGATGTGGATGAGCGGGAATTCGGCGGTCCGATACAACATATCATTCCCGCGCTCGACAAACCTTACCAGTTGGCGAGAGTAAAATTCGATAACCGCTCAAAGGGGTTGACCCCTGGATTGTTGGTGGAAGGCCACATTATGGTGGGGGAATACAGCGTGGATCTGGCGGTCGAGAAAGCGGCCATCCAGAACCTGGGCGAACAACCGGGCGTGTTTGTCAAAAACGCATCGGAATACGTCTTTGCGCCGCTGCGGCTCGGGCGTTCTGATGACAGCTACGTCGAGGTGTTATCAGGTCTGAAGCCCGGCCAATCCTATGTCAGCAAGAACAGCTACCTGATCAAGGCCGACATCGAAAAATCCGAAGCTGAACACGAACACTAAGGGGCGCATCATGATTGAATCCATCTTGCGCCTTGCCATTGCACGGCGCTATTTATTCCTGAGTCTGACATTGGTGATACTGGGCATTGGGATCTGGAGCTATCAACACCTGCCCATCGACGCCGTGCCGGACATCACCAATGTTCAAGTGCAAATCAATACGGCGGCTCCCGGTTATTCACCGCTGGAGGCCGAGCAACGCATTACCTACCCGGTGGAAACTGCGCTCTATGGGTTGCCTAATCTGGACTATACCCGATCGCTGTCCCGCTACGGCCTGTCGCAAGTCACCGTGGTGTTTGAGGAAGGAACGGATATCTACTTCGCACGCAACCTGATCAATACCCGGCTGGGTGCTATCAAGAGCGTGCTCCCACCGGGCATCGAACCCGAGATGGGGCCAATCTCCACGGGCCTGGGTGAGATCTTCATGTACACCGTGCAAGCCGAACCGGGGGCCTTGCAGAAAAACGGCAAGCCCTTCGACGCCACGGCTCTGCGTGAAATCCAGGACTGGATCATCAAACCTCAGCTGGCCCAGGTGAAAGGCGTGATCGAGGTAAACAGCATCGGGGGCTACAACAAACAGTATCATGTGCTGCCCGATCCGAAAAAACTGCTGTATTACCGTGTCAGCGTCGAAGACTTGGTGCGGGCCCTGCAAGCCAATAACGATAACCGCGGCGCCGGTTATATCGAGCGCAACGGGCAGCAACTTCTCGTGCGTTCCCCGGGCCAGTTGGCAACGATGGAAGACATCGGCAACGTCATCATTACCGAACACGATAACGTACCCATCAAGATCCGCGATGTTGCCGAGATTGGCATCGGCAAGGAACTGCGCACCGGGGCCGCAACCCAGGACGGTCAAGAAACGGTACTGGGTACCGCGATGATGCTGATCGGAGCAAACTCCCGCACGGTGGCACGGGACGTGGCCCAGAAATTGGTGGAAATCAAGGCCTCCCTGCCGGACGGTGTGGTGGCTGAAGCGGTCTATGACCGCACGGCATTGGTCGATAAGGCCATTGCTACGGTGACTAAGAACCTGCTTGAAGGGGCGTTACTGGTTGTTGTCGTGCTGTTCCTGCTGCTCGGAAACCTGCGTGCCGCTCTGATCACGGCCGCTGTCATTCCGCTTTCGATGCTGATGACTATTACTGGCATGGTGAAGACTGGCGTATCCGCCAATCTGATGAGTCTGGGCGCACTGGACTTCGGGCTTATTGTCGATGGCGCGGTCATCATTGTCGAAAACGCAGTGAGACGCCTGGCGGAGGCCCAGCACACTGGCACCATCCAGTCCTTGCGAGAGCGATTGAATACCGTCTATGAGGCCACTGCTGAAGTGATCCGCCCCAGCCTGTTTGGTGTCGCCATCATAACCGTGGTGTACATTCCCATCTTCTCCCTGACGGGTGTCGAGGGCAAGATGTTCCACCCCATGGCCGCCACTGTCGTGATGGCATTGCTGTCCGCCATGGTACTGTCCCTGACCGTGGTGCCGGCAGCCGTGGCGGTATTCCTGCGCGGGAAGATCAGCGAAAAGGAGAGCGTTGTTATCGGTGCCACCAAGAAGGTCTATGCGCCGCTGTTGGGACTTGCATTGAAGTTTCGCTGGCTGGTCGTGGGTCTGGCGACCTTGTTGGTCGGTGTGTGTTTATGGTTGGCATTGGCATTGGGTTCGGAGTTCGTACCGCAGCTCAATGAAGGCGATATCGCTTTACACGCCATGCGCATTC
Organism: uncultured Ketobacter sp.; assembly: GCA_964016105.1. GTDB lineage: Bacteria > Pseudomonadota > Gammaproteobacteria > Pseudomonadales > Ketobacteraceae > Ketobacter. The sequence goes on along the minus strand of CAXHEX010000031.1, from coordinate 45,208 downwards.
CGGGCACTGGCCTGGAACAAGCCGTTGAGATGCAGGGGATACTGGAGCAACGCATCAAGTCGTTCCCCGAAGTGAACAAGGTGTTTGCCCGTATCGGTACCGCCGAAGTGGCCACTGACCCCATGCCGCCCAACGTGGCCGATAATTTCGTGATTCTTAAGTCGCGCAGCGAATGGCCTGACCCGACCAAAACCAAAGCAGATCTGGTCAGGGAAATGGAGGAATCCCTGGAGGAATTGCCCGGCAACAATTACGAGTTTACCCAACCGATCCAGATGCGCTTCAACGAATTGATCTCCGGCGTGCGTGCCGATCTGGGCATCAAGGTCTTTGGCGATGATCTGGATCAATTGGTGCTGACCGCCAACCAAATTCTTCAGGTGGTTAACAAAGTGCCGGGTGCCGCCGACGCCCGCGTGGAACAGGTGACCGGTTTGCCGACACTCTCGGTCATACCCGATCGCACCGCGCTGGGCCGCTACGGGCTGAACGTCGTTGAGCTACAGGATTGGGTATCAGCGGCAATTGGCGGTGAGTCCGCAGGCATTCTCTACGAAGGCGATCGTCGCTTTGAATTGATTGTGCGGTTACCTGAAACATTGCGTCGCGACCTTGAAAAACTGGCTTTTTTGCCGGTGCCTTTGCCCAACGGAGAGTACGTCCCGCTTGAAGAAGTGGCGGAGCTGGACATTTCACCCGCACCGGCACAGATCAGCCGTGAAAACGGCAAGCGCCGGGTGGTAGTGACGGCCAATGTTCGTGGGCGGGATCTGGGCAGTTTTGTTGAGGACGTCAAGGCGCAGATCGCCGAGCAGGTTAAGTTGCCCGCCGGTTATTGGCTGGATTACGGGGGAACCTTTGAGCAGTTGGAATCGGCCAGCCAACGCCTTGCTATCGTGGTGCCCATTACCTTGCTGCTAATTCTGGGCATTCTGGTGATGGCCTTTGCCTCGCTGAAGGACGCGTTGGTCATTTTCAGTGGCGTACCGTTGGCACTGACCGGCGGTGTGCTGTCGCTCTATTGGCGAGGTATGCCGTTGTCGATCTCTGCGGGAATCGGTTTTATCGCACTGTCTGGCGTCGCAGTACTGAATGGCCTGGTGATGGTCGCCTTCATTCGGGATGTATGGCGCGACAAGGGTGACCTCGTATTGGCCGTAACGGAGGGTGCACTCACCCGCTTGCGTCCTGTGCTAATGACCGCACTGGTGGCCAGCCTCGGCTTTGTGCCCATGGCGCTGAACACAGGCACCGGTGCCGAGGTGCAACGTCCGCTGGCAACGGTGGTGATCGGCGGCATTATTTCATCAACCCTACTGACCCTGCTGGTGCTACCAGTGCTTTATCACTGGGTGCACCGACGCGATGCTGCGGATCGCAGACCGGATTGACCTACAACTTGCTTCGCTGCCCAGAACAGCGAAGCAGCTTGCCGGAGGATGTATGCATGATCATGACCATTCCAGCAGTTCACAGCGAATTGGCTGGGCATTTTTCCTGAACCTGCGCTTCACAATCATTGAATTTATCGGTGGCTGGCTGACCAACAGCGTTGATGGGCCTGAAGAGGGGGCCATCATTGATACCAGCTACTTTCATCCATGCTTCGATCGCTGTAGCCGGACAACAACTTTCAGCCCCCAAAGGTAAAGCACGAACCAACCCCGTTGATTGTTGATCGGTCTTGGAGCGAGGCAACCGAATGATCAGATCTTCCGGAGGGACGGCCGTCCCTCTCTCAAACAACCGGGGGATTTTGGCCTGCTGTTGGAATCCTTCGTGTATAACGAATTGCGCAAGCAAGCGGTTTGGGTGGACGAACCGCTGAGCTTTTACCACTACCGGGATAAGGACAAAGTGGAGGTAGATGTGATCATCGAAAATGCCATGGGCGACTGCTTCGCCATCGAGGTCAAGGCGGCGGCGACCTTAAGTGCCAAGGATTTCACCGGGCTGAAACGGTTTCAATCCGTGGCCGGTGATCGTTTCAAGATCGGTATTCTGCTCTATGACGGTGATCATACTACGGTCTTTGGCGACAAACTCTATGCCGTACCGCTGGGAGCCCTTTGGGCTTAACCACGCCATAACTCAAGCAGCCGTGGATGACAGCTTTGTAATTAAGCTGTCATGTGGCTGACAGGTTTTTGTTTTACCATCTACGAGAAAATATTTTTTATGGTTAGAATTTGATTTTCAAGTTAGCCTGTAGCGAAATATAACGCTTTTTGATCCACCTCAACGCATGAAGTGGAACGAAGGGTTAACATTCAGACGAAATATATAGACTTGTCTGAATATAAATAGACTTGTCTGTTATAGAAAGTGTTGTTTAAAACAGTATGCAATTGAACAAATTCGGGCTTTCCATGGCAATCTTCGCATTACTGGCTCTTACCAGCCAGTCGTTTGCCGTTGTGAAATTGCCCTGCGAACAGATGGCTCAACATTCCACTGCTCCTGTAATGGCAGAAACAAAGGATATGGCGCATATGAACCACACTGCGGTCGATAATGCCAAGGCCAAAGGCTGTTGCAGTCAGGATGATTGCTCTCAGATGGATTGTATTTCTGCAAGTGTGGCGGTGGTAAGTACACTGTCTTCGTTTTCCGTTCAATTTTCTCAAACGCTCAATACGGAATATTCGGTTTCCTTCCTTACTCAGGAAGGTTCCTCGCTATTCCGTCCCCCCATTTCCCGCTGACACAGGGTTGGTACGCCTGAAATTCGGGCCTCTGACTACTTTTTAAGCGGGAGTCGACAAAACTCCCAAAAGATTTGTTTAAAACGCGTGATCGCCATTGATGCGCTCATCGCGTCTCATGATTGGGAGTTACCATGAAACCTTTACCTGATTATCTGCGCCATATTGCGCTGATTGTTTCTCTGTTGTTCCTCGCCGCTTGTTCGGAAGGCGAAGAACATGCCGCTAAAACCGCATCAATTGCCACACTGGATGTTTATAAAAGTCGCACCTGTCAGTGCTGCCAGCAATGGGTCCAGCACATGGAAGACGCCGGCTTTGAGGCCAAAATTCACCACCCGGCAGATTTGAATCGCGTTAAAGACGACCATGGCATTGCCCCCGAATACCAGTCCTGCCACACGGCAGTGACGAGTGACGGCTATATCTTCGAAGGTCATATCCCCGCGCGTTTCGTCCAGCGGTTTCTGGAAAATCCACCGGCAGGTGCTATCGGCCTGAGCGTGCCTGGCATGCCAGCGGGCAGCCCCGGGATGGAAATGGGCGACAGGTTTATGCCTTACCAGGTGTGGCTGCTTAAAAAGGACGGCTCGACTGAAGTGTTTGCTTCAGTGAATAGCCGCGATCAGCAATAGGACGTATCACCATGAACATTCAATCGCACGTTTTAGTGTTGTTCTTGCTGGTGGGAGCGCCTGCTTTTGCCGAGGAAAAAGTTGCCCAGGAACAATTTTCCCAAACACAGTTGGATCAATACCAGGCTGGTACCTTGACCTTGGAAGCGGCGATTGCGCAGGCAATTGCTTCCGACCCCTGGCTGAACGGCAGCCGCTACCGGGAAGGTGCGCTGACCAGCGAATCCATTTCCGCCTCAACCCTGCCCGATCCCAAAGTCAGTCTGATGGCCGCCAACTTCCCGACCGATAGCTTCGATATCAATCAGGAAGGGATGACACAGCTGATTGTGGGGGTTAGTCAGATGTTTCCGCGCGGCGATAGTCTGGCGTTAACCAGCCGCCAAAAGCAGGAGTTGGCGGCCCAGGAGCCCTTGCTCAGACAGGATCGCCAGGACAGGGTGACAGCGACGGTTACTCAGTTATGGCTGGAAGCCTACCGGGCACAGGAAAGTATCCGTTTGATTGAACAGGATCGCGTGCTGTTTGAACATCTGGTGGATGCAACCAAAGCCAGTTATTCCTCCGCGCTGGGACGCGCCCGCCAGCAGGATATTATCCGGGCACAACTGGAACTCACCCGGCTGGATGATCGATTGACGATGCTGCGACAACAACTGGAATCCGCCCAGCAGCGACTCTCCGAGTGGATTGGTGGTCAAGCCAGTCTGCCGTTGGCGCAAACCTTATCCAGCAAATTGGGTGAGGAGCCAACTTTAGTCATGAGTAAGCCTAGAAATGATCGCTGGCTCTATGAACAGATCAATCGGCATCCCCTGTTATTGGCCTTTGACCAGCGTATCGAGGCCATGCAGACCGGGGTTAAGTTGGCCCAGCAAAAGTACAAGCCCGAGTGGGGCCTTACCGCCCAGTACGGCTACCGGGACGATGATCCCACGGGCCGGGATCGCGCCGATCTGTTCTCGGTCGGGGTCACGTTTGATCTGCCGATTTTCACGGGCAATCGGCAGGATAAAGATGTTAGCGCCGCCACCTCCCGAGCCGAGGCACTGCGATCAGACAAGCTACTGATGGCGCGAAAGCTAATGGCGGAGCTGGACACGGCCATTGTGCAAATCCAGCGCCTGAATGAGCGCCGCACACTCTACGACCAGCAGCTACTGCCGCAAATGGCAGAGCAGGCCGAGGCTGCCCTGACGGCTTATAACAACGACGATGGTGACTTTGCCGAAGCGGTGCGTGCCCGCATCGCCGAGCTAAACGCCAAGATCGATTTCCTGGCGATCAAGGTCGGCCGGCTACAAACCATTGCTGAACTGAATTATCTCTTACCGCAAAGCAGTCCCCTGCAACAAGCGGCAACCGCACGGAAGGAATAACCCCATGAAGATTCAATTGAGTAAATCATTTTTCATTACCGTTGCGTTGCTGATTGCGACGGCAACCCTGGCCTACTATTCAGCCTTGTGGCGCATGCAAGACGCGGGAGAGGGTGGTAAGGCGACAGCCAAAAAGGAACCGCTCTACTGGGTCGCGCCGATGGACCCCAATTACAAGCGTGATAAACCAGGTAAATCCCCCATGGGGATGGACCTGATTCCGGTGTACGAAGAAGCTGGCGGTGATCAAGAGATTGGCACCGTCTCCATTTCGCCGGATGTGGTCAATAACCTTGGCGTACGCACGGCACCCGTTACCCGCGGCCAGATGGACGTGTCGGTCAATACCGTGGGTTATGTGCAGTACGACGAAGATCGTTTGATAGATATTCACCCACGGGTGGAGGGTTGGATCGAAAAACTCTACGTCAAAGCCTCTGGTGATCCAGTGCAGCAGGGGACGCCTCTCTATGCGCTTTACTCACCGACCCTGGTTAATGCGCAGGAGGAATTACTCTTGGCACTAAAGCGCAATAACGCCACGCTGATTGAAGCCGCTAAGGAGCGTCTTGCATCCCTGCAGGTGCCGGAATCAGAAATCAACCGACTGACAAAATCCGGCAAGGTGAGCCAGACCATCACCATCACAGCACCGCAATCGGGCGTGCTGGACAACCTCATGGCGCGCGAAGGCATGTTTGTAAAACCCGGCATGGAAATCATGGCGATCGGTCAGTTGGAGCATATCTGGGTGATTGGTGAAGTCTTTGAGCGACAAGCTTCCCTGGTGCAGATGGGTGATCGAGTGCATATGCAGTTGGGTTATTTACCGGGGCGTGAGTGGCAGGGCCAGGTCGACTATGTCTACCCGAGCCTTAACACCACGACTCGCACGGCTCAGGTAAGAGTGCATTTTGACAATCCCGACGGCTTTCTGAAACCGGGTATGTTTGCGCAGATGCGCATTGATGCGGAGCCCATGGATAACACCTTGTTAATTCCGCGGGAGGCTTTGATTCGTACCGGTAGTCAATCCCGTGTTGTGCTGGCCAAGGGTGAAGGCCGATTTAAATCCGTTGCTGTGCGGGTTGGGCATATCACTGATGATCACGCGGAAATCCTGTCGGGGCTTGATGAGGGCGACCGCATTGTGACGTCAGCACAATTTCTGATTGATTCCGAGTCCAGCAAAACCTCGGACTTTCGGCGCATGGATCATGGTTCGGATGATAAGGCTGAGACTGCGGCACCCACATCGGTCTGGGTCGGCGCACGTATTAAAAGCCTGATGGCCGAGCACCGGATGCTGACGCTGGCGCATGATGCCATCGATGACTGGCAATGGCCCGCCATGACCATGGATTTTACCGCTGCGAACGAGGTAGATCTCGAAGGGCTTGAGCCAGGCATGACGCTGCATGTAGAGGTTACAAGAGAGGGCGACAACAACTATGTGATCAGCCAGATCCATCGACCCGACACCGTTACTGATGACATGCCGATGGCCGATGGTGATCAGCCGATGAGTCACAACGATATGGAAATGGATCACGGCCAACATCAATCCATGACTCATGATGGCATGGAGATGGGTAACGATTCGATGGAGACAGACCATGATTCGATGAATGTGGATCATAGTCAGATGAATATGGACCACAGTCAGCACGACGGGGAGGGTAAGCTATGATCGAAGGCATTATCCGCTGGTCTGTCCAGAATCGTTTCTTTGTATTGTTGGCCACTCTGATACTGGTGGGGATTGGCGGTTGGTCGCTGAAAAACACGCCGGTGGACGCGATCCCCGATCTGTCCGACGTGCAGGTGATCATCAAAACCAGCTACCCCGGCCAGGCACCGCAGGTGGTGGAAGATCAGGTCACTTATCCCCTGACCACTGCCATGCTCTCGGTGCCGGGTGCAGTCACCGTACGTGGTTATTCCTTCTTCGGTGACTCTTATGTTTACGTCATTTTTGACGAGGATACCGATGCCTATTGGGCGCGCTCGCGGGTGTTGGAGTACCTGTCGCAGGTGGCGCCCACCCTGCCACCCAATGCCCGTCCACAACTGGGGCCGGACGCAACTGGCGTGGGCTGGGTCTACCTGTACGCGCTGGTGGACCGCACCGGCAAACACGATATCAGCCAATTGCGCAGCCTGCAGGACTGGTTCCTGAAATACGAGCTGCAAACGGTTCCGGGCGTGTCGGAAGTCGCCGCACTGGGCGGCATGGTGAAGCAGTATCAGGTCAAGGTATACCCGGATAAATTGCGGGCCTTTAATATCCCGCTGTCCCATATCCAGATGGCGATCCAACGCGGTAATCAGGAAGTGGGTGCCTCGGTGGTGGAAATGGCCGAAGCCGAATATATGGTGCGTGCCAGCGGTTATATCCAGGGGCGCGAGGACCTGGCCGATATTCCACTGGGTCTTGATGTAAAGGGCACGCCACTGCTGCTAAAAGATGTGGCGGATATCAGCGTAGGCCCGCAGATGCGTCGGGGTATTGCCGAGCTGAATGGCGAAGGCGAAGCCGTCGGTGGCATCGTGGTGATGCGCTTTGGCGAAAATGCCCAGAAAACCATTGACGGTGTTAAAGCCAAACTGGAAACCCTGAAGGCGGGTCTTCCCGAAGGTGTGGAAATCGTTACGGTTTACGACCGTTCCGGTCTGATTGAACGCGCCGTCGACAACCTCTGGCATAAGTTGCTGGAGGAGTTCATCGTTGTGGCCCTGGTGTGCATGGTGTTCCTGTTTCATATCCGTTCCAGTTTGGTGGCTATCATTAGTCTACCGGTGGGTATTTTAGCAGCTTTTATCGTCATGCATGCGCAGGGTCTCAATGCCAACATTATGTCATTAGGTGGGATCGCCATTGCCATCGGCGCCATGATCGACGGCGCCATAGTGATGATCGAAAACATGCATAAACACATGGAGCGAACACCGTTAACGAAAGAGAATCGTTGGCAAATTGTCGCAGAATCCGCGGCGGAAGTGGGGCCGGCCCTGTTTTTCAGCCTGCTGATCATCACCGTCAGTTTCGTGCCGGTGTTTACCCTGGAAGCCCAGGAAGGCCGTATGTTTTCGCCTCTGGCATTCACCAAGACCTACGCCATGGCGGCCAGTGCCGCGCTGGCAATTACCCTGGTCCCGGTACTGATGGGGTATTTCATCCGCGGTAAGGTGTTGCCTGAACACAAAAACCCGCTGAATCGGGCGCTGATTGCGGGATATATGCCCGTATTGAAAACCGTACTTCGTTACCCCAAATCGACGCTCGTATTGGCGCTAATCATCACCGTGGTTGGGTTTTGGCCAGTGAACAAAATTGGCAGCGAGTTCATCCCGCCACTGGATGAGGGTGACCTGATGTATATGCCCACCACCTATCCGGGACTCTCCATCGGTAAGGCGCGTGAGATTCTGCAGCAGACCGACAAGCTGATTGCCACCGTGCCGGAAGTGAAAAGCGTGTTCGGCAAAATCGGCCGGGCGGAAACCGCCACCGATCCCGCACCCTTGACGATGATCGAAACCTTTATCCAGCTTAAACCTAGAGAAGAATGGCGTGAAGGCATGACTACCGACAAGCTCAAAAAAGAGTTGGATGCGCTGGTGAAATTTCCCGGATTGACGAATGCCTGGGTAATGCCCATTAAAACCCGTATTGACATGCTGGCCACCGGCATCAAAACCCCAGTGGGCATTAAAGTGGCCGGCCCTGACCTGAAAGAAATTGAAAAGATTGGCAAGCGTTTGGAGCAAGTCTTAAAAGATGTGCCAGGTACGGCATCGGTTTATTCCGAACGGGTAGCCGGTGGGCGGTATATCAAGGTGGATATCCAGCGGGAAAAAGCCGCGCGTTACGGTTTGAATATTGCCGATGTACAACAGGTGGTGGCCACGGCGATCGGAGGAATGAATGTCACTCAAACCATTGAGGGGCTTGAACGCTACCCGGTGAATCTGCGTTACCCACAGGATCTTCGCAATTCCCCCGAGCAACTTGCCTTACTACCGATTGTGACCGGCAGTGGCCAGCGCATCGCCTTGGCTGACGTGGCAAACGTCTATGTGGAAGATGGTCCGCCCGCCATCAAAAGTGAAAACGCGCGCCTGAACGGCTGGACCTTTGTCGACATTGACGGGGTAGATATCGGCAGCTACGTCAAAGAGGCCATGGCCGTGGTGGCCGATCAGGTGGATTTACCGGCAGGCTATTCCTTGAATTGGTCAGGCCAGTACGAATACATGTTGCGTGCCAAAGCGAAACTGACTTATGTGGTGCCTCTGACCCTGGCCATCATTATCGTATTGCTCTACTTCAACTTCCGCAGTTTTGCTGAAGTGGCCATCATCATGGGCACCTTGCCCTTAGCCATGGTGGGTTCGATCTGGCTGATGTACCTGCTGGGATACAACTTTTCAGTCGCGGTCGGGGTAGGCTTTATTGCGCTGGCGGGTGTGGCTGTAGAAATCGGCGTCATCATGCTGGTGTACCTCAACCAGGCTTATCGCCATATGCTGCAGGAGTGTGAGCACAAGGGCGTGGAACCCCGCCTGGAAACCCTGCGTCACGCGGTATTGCACGGAGCCGGCTTGCGGGTACGCCCGGTAATGATGACGGCTGCTGCCATTATCGTGGGGCTGTTGCCGATTATGTACGGCACAGGGGCCGGCTCGGAAGTCATGAGCCGGATTGCGGCGCCTATGGTCGGTGGGATGCTGAGTGCGGTCATTCTGACTTTACTCGTGCTGCCAGCCGTTTACCTTCTTTGGAGAAAGCCATAATAAAGTCTAGCCAGAGTTCAGTGGAGTTGATCTGGATCAAATAACCTTCCCCAGCATTACAGGCATGTAATGCTGGGGTCATCTAAGTGTCAGTCTCTTCTCATTAACATAGCTAATAGATGGCATGAATCCGCACGCTAAAAATGCTTGACCTGTGTTCATGACACAGGTGTATAACCTCCTTTAGTGCGCGGTTATAAACCCAAGTGTATCACCTGGGTTTATAACCGGTGATTGACTCTGATCAAGGGCCTGATCCCGGCGGAAGCTTAGGATGGCATGACTGGATCAAGAGGAGGGTGGCATGAAAGTCATCGAGGTTGCCAGATTGTTGGGGATTACGCCTGATACTGTACGGTTTTATACCCGGATCAAGGTTCTGAACCCCACCAAAAGCAAGGCCAATGGTTATCGGGAATACAGCGATAACGATGTTAAGCGTTTGCGGTTTGTGTTAAGCGCCCGGCAGTTGGGATTTTCGGTCGAGGATATTCAGGAAATTCTCAGCCATGCGGACAAGAAAAAAACACCTTGCCCGACTGTGCGCCGCCTGATTGACCAGCGCTTGCATGAAACCGAGGAGAGGCTCGCCGAGACTTTGAAACTAAAGGAGCGCATGCAACGGGCTGTGTTGGAGTGGAATCAGAAGCCGGATAAAGCCCCGACGGGGCATATGCTTTGCCATTTAATTGAAGAATTCACTTTGGAGGAATGAGCATGAATACACACCAAGGGTCCAATGCGAATCATCGCGTCAGTCGTTGGCGTGGTTGAGGAAGATGATCTTATTGCAGCGTTGGAACGCGAGGGGTTTCCCTCGGCAGTCATCCATTAACTGTCATTGACCAAGCGGGGAGTAGAGTATGAGTTCAACAAACACGGAATCTGGCGTCGCTTCTTGCCACGAAGGCGGGACGACAACTCCGTCTCATGATCATGATGCACATGAGACGCACCCTCACGATCAGGCTGAAAACGAAGGTCTGCAGGAACTTATCATTGAAGGTGCCGGTTGCGCCAGTTGTGTCAGTAAAATCGAATCGGCATTAAAGGCCGTTCCCGGTGTGGAATCCGCAGAGATGAATTTCGCTCAGCGCACGGTAAGCGTGGCCGGAACAGCTCAAGCAGAGACTTTAGTAAAGGCGGTGGAGAAAGCGGGCTATAACGCCAAGATCACGGCTGCTGAGAGCGAAGATGATGCGCTGGTAGAAAAAGAACAAGCAGATTGGGCTTACTACAAACGGCTAATGCGTGAGATGACCATCGCATTGTCACTGGGTGTGCCCTTGATGGTCTACAGCGTTGCTGTCGGTGAGATGACGGTAAGCACAACCGGAGAGCGCCTTGCGTGGCTGGTCGTTGGGCTACTGACCCTTGGCGTCATGGTGTTTTCCGGAAAGCATTTTTTTGTGGGAGCCTGGCAGTCCTTTAAAAATCATTCAGCCAATATGGATACCCTGATTGCATTGGGTACCGGAACCGCATGGGTATACTCCATGGTTGTCGTGTTCGTTCCGCACGCTGTCCCTGAAATGGCACGCCATGTCTATTTTGAGGCCACCGCGATGATTATCGGTTTGATCGACCTTGGTCTTGCATTGGAACTAAAAGCCCGCGGGCGTACGTCGGAAGCCATCAAGCGGCTTATCGGCCTACAGGCCAAAACGGCAAGAGTCATTCGCGACGAGAAGGAGCTGGATGTCGCTATCGAACAGGTGCTCATGGACGACGTGGTACGTGTGCGTCCCGGTGAAAAAATTCCCGTTGATGGTGAGGTCATCGAAGGTCATACCGCCATTGACGAGTCTATGTTGACGGGTGAGCCCATGCCCGTTGAAAAAGCCGTGGGCGATACGGTTGCGGCGGGCACCATCAATAAAACCGGCTCCATTCTGTTTAAGGCCACTCGTGTCGGCAAAGACACGGCGCTGGCGCAAATCATCAATATGGTCAAGCGCGCACAAAACTCCAAGCCGCCCATTGGTCGTTTGGCTGATGTCATCTCAGCGTATTTTGTTCCGGTGGTCATGATTATCGCCGTAGCGAGCGCTTTGACTTGGTTGAATTTTGGGCCGGAACCGGCGGTAGCTTTTGCGATTGTGTCGGCGACCACCGTATTGATTATCGCCTGTCCCTGTGCGCTAGGTCTGGCAACACCGATGTCAGTGATGGTGGGCGTGGGCAAGGCCGCGGAGTCGGGCGTGCTGATTCGTAACGGCGAGGCCTTGCAAACTGCGTCGAAGATATCGGCGATGATTCTGGATAAAACCGGCACCATCACCCTGGGTGCGCCGAAGGTTACCGATGTGTTGGTGGCAGGTGAATATGACGAGCAGGCGGTGTTGCGATTGGCAGCAACGCTTGAATCCGGCTCCGAGCATCCTTTGGCCATGGCTATTGTTGAAAGTGCTCAGGAAAGAGGAATCGAAATGGGCAAGGTCTCCAATTTTAACGCCATTGCCGGCCACGGTGTGCAGGCGGAGGTGGACGGAAAAACACTGTTGTTCGGCAATGAAAAGCTCATGCGCGAGCGCACTATCGAACTGGGTGATTTTGTTGAAAAGGCTCAGGCGCTGGCCTTTGATGCTAAAACACCGATGTATTTCGCCGTTGATAATAAGCTTGCAGCGATTATCGCAGTAGCCGATCCGATTAAGGAAGACTCCATCGCGGCCATCAAGCGCCTGCAACATAACGGCATCCGGGTGGTGATGCTCACCGGCGATAACCGCGCCACAGCCAAAGCGGTAGCGGAAAAAGCCGGTATCAAGGAATTTTTTGCCGAAGTGCTGCCGGAAGAAAAATCCAAAAAAGTGCAGGAACTGCAGATGGAAGGCGAAGTGGTGGGCATGACCGGGGACGGCATCAACGACGCGCCAGCCCTGGCCATCGCCAATGTCGGCTTCGCCATTGGCACAGGTACCGATGTGGCCATTGAAAGTGCCGACATCACCCTGATGCGGGGTTCGTTACATGGTTTGGCCGATGCCATTGCAGTGAGTAAAGCGACCTTGCGCAATATCAAACAGAATTTATTCGGCGCCTTTATTTACAACGTCGCCGGCATACCTTTTGCCGCTGGCGTGCTGTACCCATTCTTGGGCTTGTTGTTGAACCCGGTGATTGCCGGGGCCGCGATGGCGTTTTCATCACTCACTGTCGTGACCAACGCCAATCGACTGCGTTTGTTTAAAGCGCAGGAACACTAAGTTCAACACCAGGAGAAAGACGACATGTTACTGATCAATATAGCCGGATTGGCGTTAATCGCTCTGATAGTGTGGTGGTTCTGGCTTTACAAGCCGAAAGAAGCTGAGCTGGGGGAAAACGATCTGGTGATTACTGTGGAAAATGGCACCTATTCACCCTCTCGAATCAAAGTGCCTGCGGGCGAGCCGGTTGAGCTTAAATTCATACGCAAAGATGAATCACCCTGCTCAGAAACGTTGCTGATTCCTGAATTGCAAATCAGTGACACCTTGCCCCTCAATAAACTGAAGTCCATACAACTACCTGCATTGAAAGCAGGAGAGTACGCCTTTCATTGTCAGATGCAGATGTATCGCGGTCATCTCACTGTCAATTAGAGAATTTTCAACGTAGAAAGTAAGGATTGAAAGCAGCATGAATATTCAAAAAGTGACCGCCATTTTTGACGAATTTCGATTGAAGGACGTAGAAGGTGCACTCATTAGGCGCGGTGTTAAGGGTTTCACCCTGCATCCGGTCCGCGGCCGTGGCGAATACTTCGACAGCTTCAACGAGAATCATTTGATTAAGCATATTCAAATGGAGATCTACGCCAGATCAGAGCAGGCCAAAGATATCGCCCAGCTGATTGTGGAAGCGGCGCACGTCAATGCCGATAGTGAAGGATTGGTTTGTATTGTTCCGGTGAATGACTTGCTTTGGATTCATGATAAACGCAGTGCGACAGACAGCGATTTTCAATTTCATCCGTGAGGTGTGATATGGCAACGCAAAAAACATCATTCTGGTTAACACCCAAAGGACTGGCGGCTTTGGGGCTTATCGGTGCCGTGAGCTATTTTCTGCTGATGGAGCACCGCGAGCATCTTTTCCAATTCTTACCCTTCCTGATTCTGTTGCTGTGTCCATTAATGCATGTCTTTATGCACGGTGGGCATGGCGGGCACGGAGGACACGGCGATCATGCTGGTCATGGTGATGAATCTGAGAAAGATGCCTATCAGCGTGGCCTGGAAGATGGCCGCAAAGAAAGCCAACACCGCCACCACCATTAGAATAACGATATTAAGGGAGAACTTACATGCACGGTGATTCCGCTTATGGGCTCTGGACATTAGTCATTATTAATTCGGCTATATTCATTTTTTTTGCGTTCAGCTTTACCAAACCGCAAACGAAAACAGATTGGCGCAGCCTGGGCGCTTTTTCCGCCTTTGTGATTGCTTTGTTTACGGAAATGTACGGTTTTCCGCTAACCATCTATTTTTTGTCCGGCTGGCTCGCCGAAAAATACCCAAGTATTGACTTCTTCTCCCATGAGAATGGCCACCTGCTACATACACTCATGGGGTTTGAAGGCGATCCGCATTTTGACCCACTCCATATCGCCAGCAATGTATTCATTGTGATGGGCTTCTTTTTGCTGGCTTCCGCATGGAGTGTATTGCACAAAGCACAACAAACGCGATCACTGGCGACAACCGGATGGTATGCCCGTTGCCGGCATCCGCAATATGTCGCGTTTATTCTCATTATGTTTGGATTTTTACTGCAATGGCCCACCATTCCAACGGTAGTGATGTTTCCCATTCTCGTGATTGTCTATGTGCGCCTGGCAAAACGGGAAGAGCAGATGGCTCTAAAAGAATTTGGCGATGAATATCGTCACTATATGGAAATCACGCCTGCCTGGTTTCCAAAATTCAATCATGAAGAAACTAAATCAGTGTAAGGAGAAAACCATGAATAAGTTGATTACTGCGTTAGCAATATCAGCTCTGATAACTACCCCCGCAATTGCCGATCAGGATCAACAACACGGGAAAGGCCAGAACATGCAGGGCAATATGATGATGAACATGATGAGTCACGATCAGATGATGGCGATGCACAAGCATATGCAATCGATGCGAGAAACGATGAAGAAAATAAAAAACGAAGACGATCCTGATAAGCGAAAAAAACTCATGCAGGAGCACATGGAGGAAATGCAAAAGGGCATGCACATGATGAATCAGGGTATGAGCAAAGATATGAACATGGGCAAGCACAAAGAAGAATGCATGGCTGGAAAAATGGATGAAAAATGCATGATGAAACGTATGTCCACAATGGAGCAACGCATGGACATGATGCAGATGATGATGGGACAGATGATGGAGCATGAGTCCGAGAGTACAAAAGCACCGCGCCACCGACATAAGAAATAGCGGAGGTTGATCTCCCGAATCATCGAAATCGATCACCCAATTAAGGAGACTGAATGAAAGATCAGGACCGCACCACACAATATGATGAAGGCAGTTTAACGCTGGCCGGCACCGTGATGCTCGGCACCGGCGTTATGATCGGCGCCGGTATATTTGCCCTAACCGGCCAGATGGCCGAAATGACCGGTGTGCTGTTTCCACTGGCGTTTCTTGCGGCGGCCGTGATCGTTTCATTCAGTGCCTATTCCTATATCAAGATTTCCAACGCCTACTCCTCAGCCGGTGGTATCGGCATGTATCTCCATAAAGCCTATGGGGATCGGTTACCCACAGCCTTTAATGCGCTGTTAATGTATTTTTCAATGGTCATTGCGCAAAGCTTTCTGGCTCGGACCTTTGGCTCGTACACCATGCAATTGTTCGGTGGTGATGAGTCCGGCCGAATGGTACCCATACTCGGCGTTGCATTGATTATCAGCGCTTTTATCGTTAATTTGTTGGGGAACCGACTCATCCAGGGGGTTGCCGGGTTGATTGGCATCCTGAAAATCGGTGGAATTTTGATTTTTGGCGTGGTGGGCGTCTGGCTGGCGGATAGCCTGGCGGTTGATTTCAACCGTGTGGGAGAAACTGGTACGGTAGGTAATTTCCTAGGCGCAACAGCTTTAGGGATCCTGGCTTTTAAAGGCTTTACCACCATTACCAACAGCGGATCGGAAGTCATTGATCCTCATAAAAATGTGGGCCGCGCCATTGTTATTTCCATCGCGGCCTGCGTGCTGATCTACACGTTGGTTGGTTTTGCGGTTGCCAGCAATCTTTCCCTGGCTGAAATTATAGAGACCCGTGATTACTCGCTGGCGGCTGCGGCCAGACCGGCGCTAGGTGAATACGGTGTATGGTTCACGGTTGCCATTGCCATAACGGCAACCGCCGGCGGTATCCTTGCCAGTATCTTTGCCGTTTCCCGTATGCTGGCGATGCTAACGGAAATGAAGCTGGTTCCGCATCGGCATTTTGGTATGCCGGGAAGCATTCAAAAACACACACTGGTTTACACAGTCGTTCTTGGACTTATCCTGACCGCTTTCTTTGATCTTTCCCGTATCGCTGCATTGGGGATAGTCTTTTACCTCGTGATGGATATTGCGATTCATTGGGGCGTGTTTCGCTATCTGAAAGCCGATATTAATGCTAAAGGCTGGGTTCCAATTGTCGCTATTGTGTTGGATCTAGTTGCGCTGTTCGGGTTTTGCTGGGTGAAGTTTAATTCAGATCCCTTTGTTTTAGTCGTGGCGCTAGTCACGATGGCGCTGATTGCCCTGGGTGAGGTGTTGTTCTTGCGATCGGCTACACGAAGGCAGGCACTGCATGAGGGACACACCCATGAGCATCATCATTCGTAATGGTTTACACGGTTAGGGAGCATTGAATATGTCCGATAAAAAAGAACATCGTTTAGGGGTTTCTGAAGTCAACCTTGTGGTTCGTCATTTAAAACTTGAACGGGCGGACGGCATCTGTTTGCTCGATGCCATTGCCGAAATCGACGAGCTTTATGGATTGGATGATATTTCATTTGACGACAAGTCTCACATCCTCAACATCGCTTACGACGCATCGCGGCTTTGCCTGGATGGCATTGAAGATGTCCTGAAAAAACACGGTGTGGAAATCAGTCATGACTGGTGGACACGCTTTAAAACAGGCTACTACCGGTTCGTTGATGACAATGTAAAGGACAATGCCGGCCATGAACCCTGGAGCTGTCACCAATCGCCTCCAACCAGCAATAAACGTAAAAACTGACCAGATTAACAGGACATCACCATGAAAATTGAAACCCTGAAAGATGTGCTCCATTGGACTCAGCAATTTCATCAGCGCCTCAGTGATTGCTTATCTCACTGCGCAGATAAAAATATCGATGAGCGAGCCCGGATAATGCTGGATTATTTGTCTGAGCATGAAAAACTGCTGAGCAAGGTTGTTAGTGGCTTTGAGACGTCGGGGAATGAGCATGCACTGAATACCTGGTGCTATGAATTTGTCAACAGGCACCCGATTACGCAGCATGTCCACTGCGATATGCCATTCGCTGAACTGGATGCCACTAAAATCATGGAGGTGGTGTCAGACCAGCACCAACAGGTGATCGAACTATACCGGCACCTTGCTTCGCGGGCAGATATACCCTCAGCTATGGAGTTACTGGAAACATTAAAGACACTGGAAGAGCATGAGATGATGCGCATGACTCATGCGTCTAACCGGCTCGGTGATTACTGAGAGCCCGGTTACTATTACAGTTACGCGTCATGTAGGCATCCGATGCTCAAATTTGTTATCAAACAACTACTCCATGACAAAGCCAACACTATTATTACGCTGTTGGCGCTTTCTGCCTCGATTGCAGTGATTGTGGTGCTGCAAGGATTTGAGCAGGGGCAATATGAACAGCTCAAACTTGCATCTACTAATCGTGGCTCAGACCTGATTGCTGTGCAGGCAAAAGTAAACAATTTCATGGCCACTCGCTCAGTGATTCCTCAGTTGGCGAGGGAGCAGATCGAAGCGGTTCCCGGCGTTAAGGCAGCACACCCATTAACCACGCTGCCGGTGATCTATCGGCATAAAGGCATGCAAACTCCGATTTACCTTATTGTGTTTGATTCAACTGGTGGCCCATCAAACTTATTGGCAGGCGAAGTAAAAAACCGGGGTCGGGGTATTGTTATCGATCGCTCCTTGGCCAAGAAATACGACTTACACATCGGCGATGAGTTCATTGTTGCAAATTTTGCGTTCAGCATATCCGGGATAACCAGTGAAGCAGCGTTCATGACACCCTTTGCGTTCATTAACTATGACGGATTGATCGATTTTTTCCTGGATTCTGACATTGCATCGGACTTGAGCACTTTTCCGCTGGTCAGCTTTTTATTGATTGAAACGGATAATCAAGCACCACTACCAACGGTTCGTCGGGCAATAGAGGCGAGCGAACCCTCAGTTGACCTGTTCACTCTTTCGGAAATGGCAAAAAATGACGTAAAACTGGGCCAGGGATTTTATAAACCCATACTTGGTTTGTTGGTGAGCGTGGGTTTTTTGTTAGGTTCTTTGTTGATTAGCCTGTTGATGTTTTCTGCCGTCCACCGTCAACAAAGGGATTTTGCGGTCATGTTGGCCTTAGGCTTTAAGCCCCGCCACCTGTTTGGCTTCACCTTGTTTTTATCCAGTATATTACTGGTGTTATCTTCTGCGCTTGGATTATTGCTTGCCGACTTTATCGGGCATCTAATCGAATCAGCGCGACCTGTTTATTATTTTGCCGTATTTCATCCACAGGTGCTGATTAAGGTAGCCTTTATCGCCGGGCTCTTTGCCCTGCTGGGCGCCGTAGCCCCCTATGGGCTTATTCGTAAGTCTGACCCGATAACTGCGCTTCACAGGGCATCCTGAAAGATGAAAATGTTACTGCGATGGGGATACAAAACACTGGTTATGCAAAAGGCTGCAACAATGGCCAGCATGGCTGGCATTGCGTTTTCATTTTTACTGGCCTTGTTTTTTGCCGCGGTATGGCAGGGTGAAACTCAGCAAATTGTCGCGTACCCCAAAAGAATGAATCCTGATCTTTGGGTTATGCAGGATGGCGTATCTAATATGCACATGGCATCGTCTTTTGTTTGGGACTGGAAAGGGGAGGCGATTGCTAAGTTGCCCGAGGTTGAGCAGGTAACGGGTTTTTTGTATCTCAATACCGTAATACAGGTGCAGGATAACAAGCTGTTTGGCTTTGTGGTGGGGTTATCGGATGGTCAGGATCGGGCCGGGCCCTGGGCGTTGAGTGAGGGAAGACACCTTCAAAACCCGGAAGAAATTATTGTTCCCGACACATTGAGATCTGTCTTTGGGCTAGGGCAAGGTGATACGGTTCGGATAGTGGATAAAGACTATCGGGTAGTGGGCTTTTCCAAGGGTACCTACTCCTCCGCAAACCCGGTTTTCTTCGTGCTCAAGGATAGATTGCAAGATTCTTTGTCATCGGATGGTACACTTTCCTACTACCTGGTAGATGCCAAGCAAAATGTCGATATCAAAGCACTTCAGCAAAAGATCCTGGCTGAGATAGACAATGTCAATGTAGTCACGCAAGCGGAATTCATTGCCAATGACTATGAAATGGCAACCCAGATGGGTGCAGAAACCATCCTGATCATGACGCTGATTTGTAGCACGCTGGCGGCGCTGATCATTGGCTACGCCTGTTATTCATTGGCCATTAAAAAACGCAAAGAGCTAGCCATCATTAAAGCAGTGGGTGGTAAGGATTATCAGTTGGTTATAGTGGTTTTGTTGCAGTCAATATCCGTCACTTTGCTGGCTTATGTGTTAGCGATCATTTTATTGGTGTTGCTGAGCGTTGCCATGCCTCTGCTGGCACCACAGATCACCGTGGCGCTGACACCGTCGCTAATACTGAAACCTACGCCATTTGCACTATTCATCGCCATTATCGGTTCAGTCTACCCGGCGATTAAATTGGTTCGTCTGGATCCAGCCATGGCCTACAAAAATGGGTAATCAATGAGCACAATTTTAGAAACGCGGAGTATTTCCAAGTCCTTTGGGGTTGGCGCTGCCAAAGTGAGCGCTGTCGATCATATTTCACTCCAGATTAACATGGGTGAAATATTGCTGATTATGGGTCCGTCCGGCTCGGGTAAAACAACCTTTCTGTCAATGCTTGGCGGCTTGCTGAGTGCCGATAAAGGAGAAGTGCTCATTGATGGCGTTGATATCACGCAGTTGAATCCATCGCAGTTACCGGATATTCGGGCCAAAACCATCGGCTTTATCTTTCAGTCCTTTAATTTGCTGGACGCATTGACAGTCGAAGAGAATATTTTATTTCCAGCGTCACTGCTTAATGAGAAAAAGGACACCGTGAGGCAGCGTTGCGACAATCTGATTAAAACATTAGGGCTACAGCATCGCCGCAACGCGTTACCCAAAACACTCTCAGGGGGAGAAAAACAACGGGTCGCCATCGCGCGTGCACTCATCAATCAACCCAAGGTGATCTTAGCCGACGAGCCTACGGGCAACCTGGATTCCCAATCCGGCCAGGAAGTCATGATGCTGTTGCACGATATCGCTCGTGACCAGGGCGTTGCTGTGCTGATCGTAACTCATGATCCGAGAGTCGAAGACATTGCAGATCGGATATTATGGCTTGAAGACGGTAAAATCATCGACCGCAAGGCGGAATCCCATCAGTGGATAAGAGACCCGGTTTGCGGTATGCGGGTTGACGAGTGGCGCGCATTACATTTTGTGGATTATCAAAAGACACGCTATGCGTTTTGCTCCCGTAGGTGTCGTGAGCGATTTGTTGAAAACCCGGAAAAATACGTTGAGTAATGCGCGCCTTGTTCTCAGTCGAGCAGCACTTCGGCCTGTTCTAAGGTGTTTCTCAGCTGTGCGATGGTGTCGTCCACGCTTTCCAAGTAATCATATTTATACTTGCTCATTTTTTCCTTGATGTGCGGGTAGTCGCTGGCCATCAAGTTTCTCAGAGCCAACTTCACATCTAACATCAATGTTCTTCAGGCGCACCTCGGGCAGTCAATATCTGGTATTGCGCTTCTGAGAGTGTTGGCAGGCGTTGCAGAAACGCCACCATATTCCAAATCCGCTCGTCGCTGTGAGTCGACCCCCAGGCCGGCATGCCCGATGCTTTGATACCGTGTTTGATAATCCAGAACTGACGTTGTAACCCGGGCTCATTGGACTCTGAATGGTCGCCGTGGTCGTGACCATGGGCATCCGCGGTTACCGCCAGGTTTGGCGGTGAAGGGTATAATCCGATTGAAAAATCGCTTTCGGTTTTGCCGGGCTTCAGGTGGCAGCCGGCACACATGTCGTTATAATCTGCGCCGCCAGCCAGTAAGCGTTCCGGCGAATCCAGGTTTGGCGGTATTGGAATATCACGGGCAGCGCGGGCGATAGACTCTTCCCGCAGGGTTTCCAGTAGCCAATAAGTGAGTTTGTTATGGGGTACGTCGGCACCGATAGGATAAAGTCCAGAATAGATAAATAAACCAGCGCCCACCAGGCCAATAATCGTGGCAATGAGCAGGCTCTTGATAAATGCTGTGGGCGTTGGCATAGGATATTCCTTTTGTTTATCCGTTAATGCTGATGTTCAGAGTGTTGCTCTTCTGAATCTTTCGTATGGTCATCTTTATTGGCGTCTTTGTGGCCCTTTGAATGGTCACCTTCCCCGTGATGCATCTCCTTCATGCACTGCTTCATCATGGCTTGCATGACAGGATCGTTCATATCCATCTTGCTGTGATCCATATCTTTCATTGCGGCGCAATTTGGGTTTTCTGCGTCTTTCATATGCTCTTTGGGATCATGAGCTTGGGCCGAAAAAGCGACGCCCAGGGCTGCCAGTAACAAAATGGGGAACAGAAGTTTACGTTTCATTGATAGTTTCCTCGTGGGATTTAAAGTCAAATTGATCAATCCGGTATTATTCATTAAAACCAGAACCTGAGGCCTGCAACGATCTGGGTGTCAGAGTCGTTTTCGCCTGCGGCGCGCCGGTAGTCAGCCGTATCGCCGAAAGTGCCAGTCCATTCCACGCCAATGTAGGGGGCAAATTGACGGCTGAACTCATAACGCAGACGCACACCCAACGCGAGATCCGACAGGCCGGAGCCGAGACCATTTTCCGGGTCGTCTTTTCCGTACAGGTTCAGCTCGGCGCGGGGTTGTAAAATCAGGCGTTGTGTCAGCAATAATTCATATTCAGCTTCAGCGGCCAGTGCAGTCCGGCCGTTGTCGCCCACATAGGCGGTAACATCCAGTTCAAACCAATAGGGGGCAAGCCCTTGTAGACCCAGCGCCAGCCATTGACGATCTTTACCTTCGTCATATTGGTCAAGCCGCACGCCAGGTTGGGTATCAAAATAGGCGTTCAGTGCATGACCCCAAAGCAGATCAGTGGAGCTTTCCTCCAGGATGCCATCTGCAAAATCACCTTCCGCCTTGATGACTAGCCGATCGTAGGTGGTGCCGTACCAAGCCTGGAGGTCGTAAACCGTGTTTTCACTGTCTTCCTGGTATTCGAAACGGTCGCCCAGCACAGCCCAAAAGCTATGTTCATCGGCCAGCTTCAGTTGTCGCGGCCCTGATTGAGCGTAGGGGCCGGAGGTCAAGCTGAAACCATCCGAGTAGGCATGCGGATCGCGCGCATCGGCGGGCGCGCTGCCACCTTGTGCATTCATCTCGCCATGATCCATCTGTGCCAAGGCGTCATTCGCCTGCAAGCTGTTGGCAGATACCACCACCGCAGCTAACCAGTTCATAGTCTTCATTCTCATGACACCACCACCTCGCGGAACATGCCCGCATCCATATGAAACAATAGGTGGCAATGCCAGGCCCAGCGGCCCAGGTCATGCGGTGTGGTTAAGTAACTTATTCGTTGGGCTGGTTGCACCGGTATAGTATGACGACGCACGCGAAGCTCGCCCTGATCGGTTTCCAGTTCACTCCACATACCGTGCAAATGCATGGGGTGGGTCATCATGGTGTCGTTTTGCAGGATGATTCTGACACGTTCATTATGGCGCAACGATACTGGTGTACTTTTGCCAAATTCGAGCCCGTCAAATGACCAACTGTAGCGTTCCATATTGCCGGTAAGGTGGAGTTCCAGTTCTTTCACCGGCTCGCGATGGTCATCCAGAACGCCGTCAATGGATTTCAAATCTGCCAGAGTTAATACGCGATGGCCCTGTGGTCGCAGCCCTTTTTCGCTTAAGTCACGTAGGCCGATGCCGGGATCATCCAGGTTGCTACGGGGCATATCGACGCGCATATCCACGGATGGACCGTACTCTGTCCGAGCGTGGCGCACGGTCGCTGAGGGCTTGGCGAGCTGGCTTTGTGCGGCCTGATCCATACCCTGCATCTTGTGGCCGCTGTGCTGACTGTGATCCATCGCCATACCGCCGTGTATCTTAGCGTGATCCATACCACCCATGTCCATGCTGCCCATGCCCATCGCACTGTGATCCATGCCCTTGTGGCTCATTCCCTGGTGATTCATAGCACCCATCATATCGGCCATGGTCAGCCACTCTACCGGATCAAGCTGTGGAATGGGCGCCGATAAACCCTGGCGTGTGGCCAGTGTGCCTCGTGCGTAGCCACTGCGATCCATGCTTTGCGCAAAGATGGTGTAAGCGTCGTTTTCAGGTTCCACCAACACATCGTAGGTTTCCCCCGGGCCAAAACGAAACTCATCGATGGTTACCGGCTCAACATCCTGTCCATCTGCCTGGATAATGGTCATTTTCAAGCCGGGAATGCGCACATCGTAAAAACTGTTACTGGCGGCATTGATAAATCGCAACCGTACCCGGTCACCGCCGTTAAAAACCCCCGTCCAATTGCCGGCGGGTGTGGCGCCATTCATCAGAAAAGTCATGGTCGCTGCCGACAGATCGGCAAGATCGGTGGGGTTCATACGCATCTGGTTCCACATCTGGCGTTTTTCCAGTGCACCTTGCAATCCCATGCTCGCGACATCACGAGTAAAATCAAAGAACGTCGGCTGGCTGAAGTTATAGATATCGCTCTGCACTTTCAGCTTACTGAAGGCACGCATGGGATCTTCGTCGGTCCAGTCAGAAAGCTGGACCACATAATCCCGGTCGGTGCGGTGTCTCTCGCCTGCTCGTGGTTCAATGATCAGAGCGCCATACATGCCGGTCATTTCCTGAAAACCGGAGTGACTGTGGTACCAGTAGGTACCACTTTGACGAAGCCGAAAGCGATAGGTGAAAGTTTCTCCCGGCGCGATGCCTTTGAAACTGATGCCCGGTACACCATCCATCTGATAGGGCAAGAGGATGCCGTGCCAATGAATGGAGGTGGGTACCGACAATCGGTTGGTTACCCGGATCGTCACCTCATCGCCCTCGCGCAAACGCAAGGTCGGTGCCGGGATGGAACCGTTAATGGTAGTGGCCATGCGCGAGACACCGGTAAAATTGACCGGCGTTTCGGCGACGAGCAGCTCGATTTCCCGACCGCTAAGCACGGGCGCTGAGCCGAGAGTAGTCGTGCTTTTTACAGCAGCCTGCAACCAGGACGGCGTAGCGGCCAGTACGCCACCGGCTGCCAGGCCCTGCACAAATCGGCGGCGACTGAGCGGCCAGGACTGTTTGGGTTGGTGAAGCCATGAAGTCATTGATCAATCTCTAGTTAGGGAAGTATTGGTTGTTCCATATCTTGACTCCGCATACTAGCCAGTGATGCCTGACCCCCGCATGACTCCAAAATGACAATGTTGTAATCTAGGCGTCATCTTACTGTGGGTTAGCTAGGTATAGGCTGTTTCCAAACCCATTCTGAAACGACGGAGTAGGACAACGATGCGGTTATTGGTGGTCGAAGACGAAATCAAGACTGGGGATTATCTACAGCAGGGCCTGTCCGAGGCGGGCTTTATGGTTACGTTGGCACGCAATGGGCTGGATGGACACCATCTAGCCATGACGGAAACATTTGATCTACTGGTGTTGGATGTCATGCTGCCGGATGTTGATGGCTGGCGTATTGTAGAGTCGATCCGTGAAGCAGGGCGGCAGACGCCTGTACTATTCCTGACCGCTCGCGACAGTGTGGATGACAGAGTGAAAGGCCTGGAAATGGGCGCTGATGACTATCTGGTGAAACCCTTTGCCTTCGCTGAGCTACTGGCCCGGGTTCGTACCCTGCTACGCAGGCGTACAGCGCCGGTGCTAACAGATCAGATCCAGGTGGCGGATTTAACGCTTGACCTACCGCGCCATCGAGCAATCCGCGCCGGACGGAAAATCAATCTGAGCCACAAGGAGTTTTGCCTGCTGGAGTTGCTGGCTCGCCGCCAGGGCGAGGTATTGCCCCGATCTTTGATAGCATCTCAGGTGTGGGATATGAACTTTGATTCCGACACTAATGTCATCGATGTGGCGATTCGTCGCCTTCGAGCCAAGATCGATGATGACTTTGAGCCAAAGCTTATCCACACGGTGAGAGGCATGGGGTACAAACTGGATATCGAGGACGATGATGGCGAACGTTAGCCAGGCGAATCGTCGCCCACTTTCACTCAACAATCGCGTGATGCTGTTCGTCACCATTGCCATTACCTTTAGTCTGCTGTTGATTGGCTACCTGGTGCAAAACGCGGTAGAGCGTCACTTTGAGGAACAGGATGCAGATGAGTTGGTGGTAATTACCCATGCGGTGGAGGAGGCGCTTGAAACAGCCAGTAAACAAGGCGTTACACCGGAAAGTACTCTCGATAAGGCTGTTTCGGGGCATCATGGTGTGTATTTTCAGGTTTGGGATGAAAACCATCAGTTAATATTTGGTTCCAGGGATTTTGAGTCACCTTCACATTTGCCCACGTTGGCATCGTTAAGCCGCATTCATGCTGGCAACTTATACCAATGGGAAATAGAGGATAAGATCTACCGCGGTGCAATATCACGTGTTCATATTGGTGATGCTCGTTATCGGATTGTCGCTGCTATCGACATGGACTTTCATATTCACTTTCTGGTGAGCTTTGGCAAAACACTCTGGCTCATTATGGTCCTGGCAGGGGTGGTAACTCTACTGGCGGCCTGGTTCGGAGTCCACCAAGGCCATGCCCCACTGCGTGTTTTAAGTGAGGCCATGCGGGATATTCAGGCTGATCGTTTAGATGTGAGATTGGATACAGAAACGGTACCAGCGGAATTGGTCACGCTGGTCGAGTCATTTAACCTCATGATCAGTCGGCTTGAGGAAAGCTTTGATAAACTGTCACACTTTTCGGCTGATATTGCGCACGAATTACGCACACCCCTTACCAACCTGATTACTCAAACCCAGGTTGTGCTTAGTAAATCAAGGAGCCTTGAAGAGTACAGGGAGTTACTATACTCCAATCTTGAAGAACAGGAACGACTCACCAAGATGGTTAACGATATGTTGTGGCTGGCCCAAAACGAAAATGGACTACTGGATCCAGCTTGGGAGTCATTGGATTTACTAAAGGAGGTCAGGGCTACATTTGAATTTTTTCAAGCGCTGGCTGATGAAAGGGGAGTTCGATTGCAGGTCGAGGGTAACAGCGGTGCGATCATTGCTGATCGTCCGATGTTACGAAGAGTTCTGTCGAATCTCCTCTCAAATGCAATTCGCTTTACGCCTACAGGGGAGGCTGTCACCGTGAAGGTATCCGAGACCAATGCACAGGTGAGACTGATAGTAAAAAACCCAGGCCCTGAGATTCCGGCAGTACATCTACCGCGGTTATTTGACCGGTTTTACCGGGTTGATCCGTCACGCCAGCGTCAGAGCGAAGGCGCTGGATTAGGGTTGGCAATTGTAAAGTCCATAGTGGAAGCACACGGAGGTCAGATTGATGTTTCTTCTGTCCACGGGGTAACGACTTTCACTATCAGGTTGCCCCGAGTTGTTGTCGGTAAGGATTAGCACGGGAGTCTATGCTTAAATCACGTACTATCAGAGACGTTAGGATGTTGGCTTTATTACTTAAATCGAAACGGCTCCAAGAGTTGGGGTAAATAGTTAACCGGGTAATCTGGCTTCGTAGAAATCCCTAGGTCTTTTGATCCTATCCGCCGATTCTCGTAGTGCCAGGTCCCTAAGAGGTGATCGGTTAAGGTTGTAAAGAGCCCAAAATTGACATCGCCTTCTTCAGCGGTGTTCAAATGGTGGAATCGATGTACCTCATTAATAGCCAGTATGAACCTCAGGGGACCCACGCAGTAGGCTACATTGGAATGTTGCAGCAGCAGTTGCAAGACAACGGCAACGGCGAGCAGTGCCATGACCTCGGATGGTGCCCCAATCAGGAGTAGCGGTGTCACGCCTGCGGTCGTTTCGAAGAGCTGATGCAGTGGGTGCTTCATCAAGCCATTAAACCCATACATCCGCTTAACGCTATGGTGTACTGCGTGTAATTTCCACAATAAGCGCATTCGGTGACTGGCATAGTGTGCCAGTGAAATTCCGACATCAGCAATGAATATGGCCAGGATGAGTTGTAATGCCAAAGGCCAATCATTCGGCCAAAAGGATATCACGGTTAATGATCCACTGATCACCGGCAAGACCCAGAGCCCCACCACAGTTAACGACTCGTTGACGATTGCATGACAAATATCCCTGGCTTTATCTCCCACCGGATGATTGAATACCACATCGTAGGGAACTAACTTCTCGACCAGGAATGAAAGCCCGATAAACAAACACATCCAGCCGATCAGCCAGATTTTTTGATGTCCTTCGCTGATCCAGAATACAGCCACGCCGTTGCCAACCAAAAGAAATAGAGGCAAGTAAAGGGAGCGTACCATTAACTCAAGCACTCTTTGCATCGGTCTAAGATCTCATGTGTCACGTCGATAAGGCTTTTATTTTGTCATCGCTCTTGAAATAAGCCTTGAACGAAACAGCTATTCTTCGGATAGCAGTTTAATGATGGTGGTCGAGCTGACACCAAAGGCTTGCGTGATAGTGCGACAGAAATGGGCTTGATCGGAAAATCCAGCTGTGGTTGCTGCATCCGCCAATGGCATTTGACGGGAAAGCTCAAAACCAACCAACAGCTTTAACCACTTTTTATAGCTACGCAAAGGCAGACCGGTTTGCTCGGCAAACCAATGAGAAAAGCGGCTTGGCGACAGACAAACCAATTCTGCTAATTGACTTAGCGGTGTATTGGTTCCGCTGGTGACGTCTTTCTTCAATCTGGATAGGATGCGATTGAGCCGGATGTCTGTATCTTGCTTTTGATGCTTATGATAGATCGCCTGAAATGTCTGCATTGCGGATTGAAGGTTGTCGGTTTTTGACACGCATTGTACCAGCTCAGTGGCCATATTCTTGCCTATGGGACTCACTGATTTTCCGCTATACGGGAATGAAGCGAACAGTGTAGAACAGATCTGACGAGTGGGATCAACATACAGACTCACCACCTCAGCATGCCCAAGTTGATGAAGTTCTCCTGCTGGAATCCATAAACCAGTATCTCGATAGCGCGTACCACCGGCAACTACTTCGACTTCCCCATTAAGCGCAACAACCAATTGATGCGCCCAATGCTTGTGGGGCTTATTGTCGCCTGAAATTCCGACGAATGCACCGATGCCCGCCGACATAGAGACGCGACCAGACCAGGGCCTTTGGTTTGGAAAGATTATTGCCACGTTTTATGAGTCTTGTTCATCATCAAGTTCCTCTAGGATCGGGCAACCTGAAATACTTTCAGTGCAAAGATTGGTAAGTAGCCGCAATTCGTCCCGCAGTGTGGTCAACTCCTCCAGGTGATGTTGAATGTCTTCCAGCTTGTGATGTGCCAGTTCCCGGACTTTGGGCTTGGCGTTTTGCGGGTTTTCCCGAAACTGGAGTAGCTGCTTGATTTCATCCAGACTGAATCCCATCTTTTGTGCCCGCTTGATAAAGCGCAGTCGTGAGAGATCTTTATTGGAATACAGCCGGACTCCAGCATCATTGCGATGTACTTTGGGCACCAGTTTGATTTTTTCATAATAACGCAGAGTATCCGCACTGATTGAAAGTAGCGCCTCCACTTCACCG
Source organism: uncultured Ketobacter sp. (assembly GCA_964016105.1). Classification (GTDB taxonomy): domain Bacteria; phylum Pseudomonadota; class Gammaproteobacteria; order Pseudomonadales; family Ketobacteraceae; genus Ketobacter. The sequence goes on along the minus strand of CAXHEX010000031.1, from coordinate 16,583 downwards.
ATTCGTATCATGATTTAAAGCCTGAAACAGCCATGAGCGGCCTTTTCATAGTAAATAACTTTCATTGAGAAGGTAGACCCCAATCACCAGACGATACCGCCGGTCATTTCAAAGCCTCGACGCCGACGCTCGAGCATTTTAAGGTTTTCCAGCCAGCCGATGCTGACAGCGCCCACGGCAAGCGGGATCACCCGCCCGAGAGCAAACGCCAACATTAACAAACCACCATAAATGACCGATCCGATAGAGGCGCTGACACCCAGTCCGATCCATAACCCCGGAGAACAGACCGGACAGATCCCGACCGTAAACGGCATACCCAGTAAGAAGGCTCCCCAGAGCGTCGCCGCTCGTTTTCCCCGCAATGGCAACCAGGGTAATGGAATTTTCAGCCAGCCCGTCCAGAGCAAACCGAGCAGGATCAAAACAGGCCCGAGAATGACACCCCATTGCCGACTGAGGAGCGATTGCGCCCAGGCACCACCCAGCGCTGCACCGATACCTAACACCACATGAGTGAGTATAAGTCCGGCGGCAAAAGCCAGACCATAACTCACCGCCTCGCGAAAAGCGCGCGCACGAGTGACGTAGGCCAGTACCACAGGAATAGAGGCGAAAGCCACCGGCGTAAAGCTGAACAGAAAACCCGCCAATAAGGCGGCACCCAGACCGGCAATGCCGCCCATTTGCATCCAGGCCGCGGTATCCATCAGCGCGCTTTACCTTTGTCGGTTAAAGGCTTTCCCAATCGAGCGAGAATGGCCTGTTGTAGCTTTGCCTTTGATGGCGGTGCCGCAAACACCAGCTCACTATTCAGTGCAATGGCTGGCGTGCTCATTACACCGAGGCTGACCGCATAATCGATCTCATCCACGACATTGATCTCTCGATAGTGCACTCGGTCGTCGTACAATTCAGCGATCACCGCCTTTGCCAGAACTTTGATTTTCTGACAACGTCCGCATCCGGAAGCCGTCAACACTTCCACTAACACCGATCCACTTTCAGTTTCTGAATTCAATTACAGCCCCTCCAGCCACAGGGTGAGTGGCAGCAATGCATAAGCTGCAAAAATGGAAACTAATAGAATCACCGAGCTAACCCACAAAACGGTCTTTTGCCATCGTAAGCGGCGTTTATCCGCCAGAGAGCAGACTTTGATCCGGTGCAACCGCCAGTAGCTGTAAAACAATACGGCAGCGGTTAACGAAAACGTGACGACTTTATACTGTGACAATGTCGTCAACCAGGGCATCACGGCAACCATCGAAGCCACAGCGCTTCCCAGCCCAAGCGCGACTAGTACAATGGGTAGCGCGCAACAGGTGGTACCGATAAGCGCGAGCCCCAGGCCACTGAAAAGGGACGTATCGGTTTTCATCTGTTCTGTGTTCATCAACATATAACCGTGAAATCACTCATTTCCGGGATTTACGGGTTGCACCTGAAATTGGCGCAAGGTAAACCCAGCGTCATTGATTAAGGTTTTAAAAGATGCTTGATCCATGGGTTCCTGCGTGTCAGCTTCAAAGATCACTAACCCATGGTTCAATTTGATTTCGACACTGGAAGGATTCACCCCATTGAGCGCTTTGATTTTCTTTTCGATCCCGTAGGCACAATACGGACAGGCCATGCCATCAACATGCAGCTCATAGCGTCTGTCAGCTGCCTGCGCCATAAATGAAAGCATCATTAATGCTGAAATAATTAAACACCTTCTCATGGTTAAACTCCTAAAACTGCTGTCTCTTTACAGGTGCCATTCCAGTTCAACTTTGGCACGATAATCGTCTTGAACCTGATCGGCCGACAGATCATCGATAACGGGCAGTTGTACGCCTGCTTTTAAAGCAAAATTCCGATAGGTCCACATCAAACCGGGCGACAGAAACCATTGGTTCCCACCCACGCGCCTTTCCGCACTTCCCACGCCTCGTGAGATGTTTTCGATCAACTCACCATTCAGTTCCAGCATCCATACCCAATCCGGCTCATAGTATTCCGTAGGTGAAAATCGAATGCCTCCAACAATATCCACTAACCTGGCATCCGGGCGCGTTAGCCCAGTTGTAGTTGGTGCATTGAACCGATGGCGGACGGACACCCAGCGGTACCATTTTCGCCCTTCGTATCCGTAGGCGATACCCAGTAAATAATCGTTACCGTCCCGTTCGACATCGCCATGATTCTCTACATCACCGAATATCACTTTCCCCATCAGCGCCATTGATTCCTGTACCGCAAAGCCGTCCTGGCGCCAAAAACGATACTTAGTGGACAGGCTGGTTGAACCGCGATGTGAGCCTTCATCGTCCCCGAACTCATAGGGCACTCCGACGCCAATCACCCAATCGCCAGTCAATCCGTATTTAAACTGAAGCTCAGCCTCTTTCTCAGACGCGTTGCCAGATTTTTCGTTATGCCCCCCGGCATGAAGCTCAACTCCACCTTTATATAAAGTGTGAGGTCCCAACCCGAAAACGGGGTCATGTGCGGATACGCACTCCGGCAAGACGATGACCATAATCAAGACGATGCCACTTAGCAGGACCTGTGCTTTCATTTTCACCAACATTTCCTCAGATGACAGCAATTTATGGATCATCCTACTACCTGGAGTTGACTCCAGGTCAAGCACTTATCATACAGATCTATTTATCCATTCTTACCAATCAGAACGTCCAGCTTTTCCATCAATACCAACGAAGCATTGTTCGAAAGCTGTTGGCCTTCCTCAATATATTCCCAAACCGTGGCATCATTTTTCCAACCACCTTGTTTCTTGATCAGCTCAAAATCGACTCTTTCCCGTGCCGCCGAGGTGGATAAGCCACGGCGGAAACTGTGGCTGCTAAGATCTGGCACAAAATCAAACTGGCATTGTTCGCCCAACGTTTTCAGCAAATCATTAATGGCCCCTGGATTGAGCTGTTTCGTTTGTATCTGATCCCAGCGATTGACGGGGCGAAACACCGGACCAGTCGCTATATCAGCGATATCCGTCCATTGCTTTATTGCCCTGGCTGGACAACAGACCGGATTTTCACCAAATGGCAGGGCGCGCACCAAGCCGGTAGCTTGCTGATCCGTTTTGGAGCGAGGTAACCGGATAATCAGACCCTCCGGCTCCCACATCAGGTCGCTCACTTGAATGGCAACCATTTCGCTGCGGCGAAAGGCCCCAAAAAAGCCAGTTAACAGCAATGCAATGTCCCGCTGCTTCTTTTTGCTGTCGGGCAGGTGCCGCAGGTGATTCACCATCTGAGCAATGTGCTCCAGGCGCAGTGCCTTGGCTTTGCGTTTGGGCTGGCCATGGGTGCGCCGGATGCCTTCCATTGTCTTTCGAACCAAGGGATCTTTCACGGGGTCAATGATGCCCTGGTAGTGGTGCCACTGCCCGATGGCCGTTAAATGGAGATCCAGGGTTCGAGAGTTGAGCGATTCGGCACGGGCTAACAGGTAGCGAACCACCGTATCCCGATCCGTCGGCAGACGCCCACCCCATTTTTCAAACTGTCGGATGGCCGACCGATACGCCTTGCGGGTGTTATCGGAGGTGGCTGCCTGGAGGTAATGACGCAGCGTTTCGGGGCCCTGGCGGGCAATTTGAGCCGGCTCGTCATTACGTAACGATAGGTCAGTGGCCAATTTGGGCGGTTTGTTGTTCATGGTTAGGACTCCTGTCGTAGTCGCTCAAAAGACGGCTATGTACCGCCATCACAAGGGCAAGAATTTCAGTCAACTATTATAAGCGACGATAAGGTTGATTATCGGTGGTTAGTATCTTGAATTCAAGCGATCTTGAAACAAACAAATATAATGTTATATTACGTGTTATGTATTATGTTACTAAATAATCCGAGAGGAATCACCATGGCCCGTGCCGGAGTCACTTATCACGATATCGCTAAAGCAGCTGAAGTCATTAAAACACATGGCCAGGAACCCACGGTGGATAGGGTGCGCGAGCATCTGGGCACCGGCAGCAAAAGCACCATCGCGCCATTGCTCAAGCGTTGGCGGTCAGACAATGGGGAGGCGGCCGATGTCAGTGGACTGCCGAACGACCTCATCGAGGTGGTAAAGTCCCTCCACGAGCGGGTACAACAGATGGCGGACCACCGTATCGAACAGGCTCGCCAGGAATTCGAGACTTTAAAGGAAGAACTCCGCAAAGAGTTGACCCATGCCAACAACACCATCACGCAACTTACTGCCCGACAACGGGACCTTGATAACCAGATAGCACGAATTACCGAGGAAAAAAGCCTGCAAGACAAGTCCCTGGAAGACGCACGTGTCAGCCTGGCAAAGGCCGAGTCTCGGCGGGACGAAGCTCTTACGCGAGCCAACGACTTGAAGGAGAGTGTCAGTGAGCTCAAGCAAGAAAGCCGGGATATCCGCGATCATTTTGAACATTACCAGCAGCGCACTGCCGAAGACCGCCAGCAAGAGCGCGAACAATTCCGTTCAGTTAACCAGGGGCTGAAGGATCAGATCCAGGATCTGCAACACCGGCTCGCCCAGGCTGAGTCGAGAGCGTCAGAGCTGATTGACACCAATGCGCAGTTACAACGACATGCGGATGAATTAAATCAGGCCAATGCGGCGCTAAATAGCGACCTGAAGGGAAAGATAGAAGATATCCAGAACCTCAAACACGAGCTTGAAGAAATCGTGACAAGGTGCCGGGAATACCAGCATAAAAATGATCAATTGGCGGAAAACATGGCCGTGCTCACCACTCAGAAAGCTGATGTCGAAAAGCAAGTGGCCGTCTTATCCCAAGCACTGGAGACCACAAAAACCGAATTGAAAACCACCCAGGATAAAGCGGCGTTTCTGACCGACGAGAATAAGGTCATTCTTCAGGAAAAGGCAGTGATCCAAGGGCAGTTTAAACAGCTCCAGGGTTCACTGTAGGTGTATATATATCGTCTTTCTGGCGATTTAATGAATGGTGTAATCGTTGTGAACAACCAAACTTGCCAAATTTGTCGATTCTTCCACAGGGTCCGTTTTAAGGAGGAACCCAAGAAAATAGGCAACCCAGCTCCACAAATGCCCGCCAGATGAATTGTCATGATTACTTTTTAATTCAATAGGTTACAGGCGTAGTGGCTAAATTCAACGCTTTTACCGGCCGAATGCAGCCGAACCTCAAATACAGGGATTAACGGCTATCAAACGGAAACCTACGGTTACGAGGGTGCCACAGGATTCAAAACCGTAGGTTTTCGTTCAAATGCCCCCGCTGGTCCTTAAAGGAAGAACTCCGCACAGAGTTGACCTATGCCAACAACACCATCGCGCAACTTACTGCCCGACAACGGGACCTTGAGAACCAGATAGCACGAATTACCGAGGAAAAAAGCCTGCAAGACAAGTCCCTGGAAGACGCACGCGTCAGGCTGGCAAAGGCCGAGTCTCAGCGGGACGAAGCTCTTACGCGAGCCAACGACTTGAAGGAGAGTGTCAGTGAACTCAGGCAAGAAAACCGGGATATTCGCGATCATTTCGAACATTACCAGCAGCGCACTGCCGAAGACCGCCAGCAGGAGCGCGAACAGTTCCGTATAGTTAACCAGGGGTTAAATGATCAGATTCAGGATCTGCAACACCGGCTCGCACAGACTGAGTCGAGAGCGTCCGAGCTATTCGACATCAACGCGCAGTTACAACGAAATGCCGATGAATTAAAACGGGCCAATGCGGCGCTAAATAGCGACTTGAACGCAAAGATGGAAGATATCCAGAACCTGGAACACGAGTATGAAGAAGCCGTGACAAGGTGCCGGGAATACCAGCATAAAAATGAGCAATTGTCGGAAAACATGGCCGCGCTCACCACTCAGAAAGCAGATGTCGATAAGCAAGTGGCCGTGTTATCCCACGCACTGGAGACCACCAAAGCCGAACTGAAAACCGCCCAGGATAAAGTGGCATTTCTGACCGATGAGAATAAGGTGATTCTTCAGGAAAAAGCAGTGATCCAAGGGCAGTTTAAACAGCTTCAAAGTTCGCTATAACGATTTAATGGATGTGTTTTGATCGTCTGGCTGCAAATGCAGAAATCGTTGCCAGCCCCTAAACGAGCAAACTTGGCAAATTTGTCGGTTCTTCCACAAGACCCTTATAAGTTCCTACCCTTTGACCAGCAACCATTGATGGGTTGGCAGATTACTGAAGACAATTTTTTCACCATAACCGCCCCTCAAGAGCTTATGGCTGAAAGCTTCCAGCTGAATGAGGTTTACACTGCGGAAAAGGAATACGTATCCCCACGAACCCCTTTATTTAATTATGCCTACAATGGCTCTAGCGTTAAGGATTTAAGAAGCCCGATTAAAATTAAAGTTATATCTCATTATGATCCAGAAATAACAGCAGAGCATGGTGACATCATGACTGTTCGTGCTGATCGCCCTATTGTCGGAAGTGATCGTTTCGAGCTGCAAAAACTTTTATGGGGAAATGACTTATTATTTTTAGAAAACTTAAAGAAGAATTTAGAAAAGATATAATTAGATTCGGTTTATTAGTACTATTTAGTTTTTTTTATGTCGTGAGCTTTCCCGTTGTTATTCTTAGCTCGATTGGAGAATCTTATACTCTTGTCTATGCTATGTTTTATCTACTTTCGCTTATACTTCTTTTCAAATATTTTAAATCACAAGGTTACGTAGCTGAAAATAATCAATCTTATGTAACCATAAGGAAAATCAAGTTAGAGAATGATCTATTCAAATTGAATAATAAAAAGCCGAGCGTTAGTAGATCAAAGGTTCGCAGGTTACCGCCCTAGTTCACTTGTAGTAGCTCAGACTTGATCGGCAAGACAACCTTGCATTTAATTAACGGCTATAGTCATTTCCAGCCTCTCTATCGTTGCTTTGATAAGCATCTCTACTTTCCTCATGAGCATCTTTGAGTGTAGTGGTCTAATGGCACCGGACACATTGATAAGAGACAATACCACTAATTATCAAGGTGTCCAAAATGAATACGAAACGATCAAGAAAGCAGTACCCCAAAGAGTTTAAAGAAGAGGCTGTCGCACTGGTAACCGAGCAGGGCTACAGCGCTGCCAAGGCGGCCGCAGCCGTTGGGATCACAACCAGCCTTCTGTACAAGTGGAAGGAGGCACTGGAAGCTGAAAAGTCCGGTACCGGGCTGGCAGAAGACGAGCGAGATGAGCTGAAACGGCTACGCAAAGAAGTCCGTGAATTGAAGCTGGAGAAAGAAATTTTAAAAAAGGCAAGTGTAGATTCAACTGGTCAGCGCAACACCTCGATCAATTATGCACTTTGGCGTGTTGAAATCTAGAGTCTTCCGAGGTCTGGCATTAAGCTCATTCGCAACCTGATTGAGGCGTTTCTGAGTATGCTTCCGCAAACAAGTCTTTTTCGGAAAATACTGCCGTAACAAGCTGTTTGTGTTTTCATTGGTACCACGCTGCCACGGACTTTGTGGATCACAAAAGTAAACAGGTACTCCCGTTGCCTTAGTGAAAGACGCATGTTTCGCTAGTTCCATACCTCTATCCCAAGTTAATGATTTCCGCATTTTGTGAGGAAAGCGGCTAAATGCCTTAATCAACGCCTGGTTTACTGAGTCAGCATCCTTACCAGCTAACTTTAGAATGACGGTGTAACGCGATTTTCGATCAACTAGTGTTGCGATATGAGAGTTTCCGGAACCAGAAACGAGGTCACCTTCCCAGTGGCCGAGATTTTTTCTTTTATCGGCATCTTCGCTTCGTTCGTGGATCGAGAGGCCGTTAACAATGTTGATTGTACCTCTTTCGCCTTTTCTTGTATGCTTTTTGCTGTGTCTAAGGCTATGAGATCTGCGTAGATGTTGCGCTAAAGAATGATGCAGAGCGGATCGCGCGCGATAATATATTGTTTTGTATATTGTCTCTGCGGAAATTTGAAGATCAGATCGGTGGTTCATCTCCATTTTCAACCAGCCAGATATCTGCTCCGGAGACCACTTTGCCTCAAGTCTATTCAAAACCATGGATCTGAGCTCAGCGTTCTCCTCCAATCGGCATCGTTTGGGCCTTTTCGCTTCTCTCTTGGCGCGGTTGTTAGCATCAACTGCCTTATAGTAGCGCCTACCTCTGTTTCTTAGGATCTCCCGCGAGATAGTGGATGGCGAGCGATCAAGCTCTGCCGCAATCGCGCGAATGCTCTTCTTGGCAGAGAGGCCGGCACGAATCTCCTCGCGCTCCGATAGGGTTAAATGACTTGGCGACGGCTTCCTCGGTTTTGGCTTGATACCGCCAGAATCACGCAATATGGTAAATATCGTTCCAGGCTTGGAATCAATGATTTTTGCTATATCTGAGAATCCTAGCCCCTGCTTCCAAGAGTCAAATATCCAATCTTTCTCATCTTGAGTGAATTTTTTGTTCATGTGTTTTACCTCGAGTCAATCTTGAGTCTAAATAGAGGTGTTGCACTGATCAATTGAATCTACAAGTGCCTTCTTTGCGAAAGAAATGAAGTGAAGTTCGAATTCATTCAGGATCAGTCGCCCCGATTTACGGTTGTGATGCTGTGTCGTGTTATGCAAGTGAGCTGCTCGGCCTATTACAGCTGGACAAGTCGCCCAGGGCCGAAGCTAGAGGCCGAAGATTCGCGCCTTTTTCGACGCATGAAAGCATTGTTCAAGCAAAGTCGAGACAGCCTTGGCAGCCGGGAGATGATGAAGAAACTACGTGAAGAAGGCATTCAAATTGGTCGTTATCGGGTACGAAAGTTGATGAAAAATCTCGGCCTGGAAGTCAGGCAACGCGTTGCTTACAAGGTGACAACAAAACGCCAGTTCAATGATGCGGTTGCAGATAACCTGTTAAATCAAAACTTTAATCCTGTGGGCCCAAACCAGGTTTGGGCTGGCGATGTGACCTACCTGAGAACCGGTGAAGGCTGGATGTATTTGGCAGTTGTCATGGACTTGTATTCTCGCCGAATCGTAGGCTGGCACATAGACAGAAGGATGACCACCAGTTTGGTGAGTCGGGCGTTGATAAAGGCGTACAACTTAAGGCAGCCACCCAAAGGTCTGGTTTTTCACAGTGACCGAGGCTCGCAATACACCAGCAAACGCTACCGAGCCTTATTGGAAAGTTATGGCATGAGAGCCAGCATGGGTGATGTCGGTGCCTGTTGGGACAATGCCGTTGTAGAACGCTTTTTCGGGAGCTTAAAACACGACTGGATACTGAAAATACCGCAGCCCACTCGTGATGGTATGAAGCGAGATGTGACCGCTTATATGCGCTATTACAATATGGAACGTTTACATTCGGCTAATGGCGATTTATCACCCTTTGGTTTTGAAAAAGTTTGCCAAGAAGGTACTGATTTTTGTGCGAGCTTGCCTCGCCTGAAAATCAGTGCCTAACAAGCGAAGCGCGTTAGTGTTTGATGCTACCGTGCATTAGAGAAAAGTGTCCGGTTTTAGTTGACCAGAACACCTGAATGGGGATCAGTTCCGTGGGAGTTCTGATGAAGAGATTCAGCTATGGAACGAGTGCGCCCGCTTGGTCACCAACGCCATCATCTACTTTAACTCCAGCATACTCAGCCAGCTGCTCACGAGCTTCGAATATCACGGCGACAACAAACGGGTACAGGTCGTCAAACAGGCCTCCCCAGTGGCTTGGTATAACATCAACTTAAAGGGTATCTATACCTTCGAATTAAGTAAAAAACTACCGGATCTGGAGGAACTGATGCGCTCAATTGAGGGATATTTACTGGTTCGGTAAAGTAATACCCCCTGGGAGCCCAGGAATGGCAGGGGCTCCAGAGGCTTTTGTCCGTTTACGAGGGAAAATCCCTAGTACCCCATCCTGGTCCTGCAAGAGCGGCAACTGTTTTTTGGGAGGTAGACGGCGGTCTATATTTGCCTTTGAGATGACTCCTAGATCTGATAAGTCGAGTCGAGCGTGATCCAGTACTGCTGCTAGGCGTTGAGTACCTTCACTGCCTTCAAAGCGCAGGCAAAGAAACAGCTGCCGAAGCAACCCTTCCCTCAAGCTATCTCTCTGATCATAATACTGCCACATAGCTTCCTCAACGGAACGCTTTTGCTCATTCAGGAACAGGCAGACGGATTCCAGCTCTTTAGCCGCAAGCAGCTTCAACGCCTGCTGCTTTACCGCTCCAAAGGGTTGCTGTTGATCGATGCTCTCATCAATGAACAGGTGCAGAACTTCCGCCGCCTTGCTGACATTTTTAGCGGCTTTTTGCCAGTCTTGATAAACCGCGTCCTGCGCATATGCCTTGGCTTTTTGTTTTATCTGTCGAACATGATGAACAAAACCATCGGCAATGCGTTCCAGTGCCTGCACCCGGCGGGTTTGCAAATAACACAACAGATAAAGGCGTTGATTGCCAATAGACTGGTGCTTCAGCTTGGCACCGTAGTAATCCACCCGCTCAGCAAAGTGCTGCTGATTCTTCGAGGACAGAGATAACACGCTCAACACCTCATTAACTTCCGGCATCCATGACTGGATATAGGAATGCACGGTAAGCTCTTTCTCCAGTTCAGTCCCTGTGAAGTTTCTGGCCGATTGACGCAACTGTCGCAAGGTTAAGGAGTTATTTCCAATGACAAGTTCAGATAGCATCACTGCCAAGTCCGCAGATATGAGTTCCTCAAGCTTACGGACAAACTGATCGTTTGTGACGCCCACAACTTCGCTGATCAAGTCCTGCAGAACAGTGTACCTTGGGATGGCGATTTTTTGTGCTGATAAGCATTCTATAGCCCTGTCGAATAGGGATCTAGGTTGACCCCATGCCCGTGCATGCTCATTTAGATCCTTTATCAACACCGAACTATGACTTTTGTTGAGCCAACGCTGATGGCCCGTCAATTTGAAGATGCGTTGGTAAATCCGAACACGGGCCTTCTGAGTAAGATTGAAGGGTCGGAGACCAGGGCCGGGAAAGACCTCGGAACACACATACTTGAGGTCCTGCTTAATTTGATGGTAGCCGGGACTCAATATGATGGGCTTCACTTTGAAGTACCCCAACAGTACAACAAACATGCACCTGTGATCGCGCTCACGGATTCTGTTGCACTCTGCTAATTCAGCGTCATTGAGATTGAAGAAGAAACGTTGATCATTCGAACTTAGAATGGGGGGGCTGAACAGCTCAGCTATCTCCGCCTCGGTCAGGATTTTGATACGTTTTTCGTTGGCCATGATAAATTCTCAAAGCCAGCGATTTTAGCCAAAATACGCCAAAACGGTAAGAAAATGAGAAGTAACCCCATCCGGGAGGCCAGGAATGGCGGAGGCTCCAGAGGCTTTTGTCCGTTTACGAGGGAAAATCCCTAGTACCCCACTATGCTAGATATTGATTTACGCTGAAGCTTTTCAGTAAGGGTCAACCGGATCGGGCAACCTTGTAGAAGGTGCCTAAATCCTACAATAGTTAGGTTTCTTGGTTCTGGCGTATAAGGTTCTTTCTGCACACCCAACTCTACATCGTTGGCCACAATATGCGCTGTTTGCCCTGCCTTAACCAGTGACTGTTGCGAAGGGTAAATACGAAATTCAGCCCACAAGGTATCCCGGAATAGCGAGCCCTTACGTGGCTCAGTTGTTCTGGACCGCCTGGTTTTGGGTTTGCGCCAAACGAACCTCCGCTTCTTTCAAACGCATTTCGCTGGCAAAAACGGTGATAGCAGGAGATGTCTTCACCTTGTTATACAGGTCAGCAAAGTTCAGCGGGGAACCAAAGGCGAACAAATTACCCTTCAATTCTGAGTACGATAACGTCGTACCGCCCCAGTATCTGGCCAGCGAGACTTTTTGACGTTCGAGCTTTTGGCTAATACTCTCTTGTCGGATCTGAGATTGGGTGAACATGGCTTTCGCCCGCATCACTTCGGCATCGGATGCCGCGCCTCGTTTTGCCCGTTCCTGAACAGTTTTATACAGCCCTTTTGAGAGCGCGACTGCTTCAGAAGACAACTTAAATTCTTCCTGAGTGCTCAGCAGTTGAATGAAGGCGCGGGTTACCTCACCGAGAACATCCAGCGTTTGCGCCTGTCGTTCCAGCTCAAACCGATCTAATCGGCGATCTAAAGAAGCTGCCGGAAACGGCATCGATAGCCTTCATTCCCCGCGAACTGCGTCGCAGCCTCAAAGATCAATCCGGCAATATTAATCGTAACGTTTGGGAAATGGGGCTGGCGTTGGCGATGAAGGATGCTTTAGCCCCCATATCAGTTGTCAGAAATACTGTTGGTATACCAGGGGGCCGAATGCCACCAGTACCAGGGCTATACCCATCACGGTTAGCGGCAGCACATAACGTTCGTGGCGAATCCAGAAACTCTTGCCGCGGGTATCCTCTTTGGCTTTCTCTATTTCCTCTTCGCCCACCACTTGCCGCGTCAACAGGTGGTTCACGGCCACCGGCGGGCTAAGGTAACCCAGCTCAAAGGCCACCAGGGTGATCATCCAGAAATGCAGGGGATCGATACCCTGGCTGTAGGCCGCCTGAGCCACAGTGCCGGATACCAGTACGATGGCGCCAAAGGGATCCATAATCATCCCGATGATGACCAGGACAATGACAAGGGCAATCATGGCCGTCCAGATATTGCCGAAGAAATCACTCTGTGCGGCGACTTCCTCGAAAATACCGGAATCCTCGATTACACCACCTACGGTCAGGCTTAACGCCATAATGGAAAGCAAGGCACCGATATGGACCGTGGTATCAGTTGTGGCGCGACGTACTGAGTTTTCCAGTGAGGTGGCACGCTCTTCACCTTCATAGGTTTCATGTTTGTCTTCATCCGGTGCATGTTTGACCTTGGATTCCAGCACTAGGACCAGCAGAAGCAGCAGGGGCAGGATCGCGGCCATCATCAGTCCATCCTGCTGGTACATGAAGGTCGCTGTGGGTATCACTAACAAGAGCAGCCAGGGCAGCAGTTTTTTGGTGTTTTTGACGACAAATTCATACACCAGCAACAGCAGGATGATCATGGGCAGAACCACCGGCGCGGTGTGTTCGTCCAGGTGGGCATCCAGCAGGAAGGCGTAGGCGGCTGCGGTAACCACGAAAATCAAAACGTAAGGAACCAGCGGCTGGAATGCACGCAGACTGGGGGGCAGGGCTTCCGAAATCGGGGCAATTTTCATGGGCCCCTGTTTTGCGATCAGCGACACCAGGAAGAACAGGAACGAGGTGAGCATGAACACCTTTACGCCCCAGCCGTACATCATGTCGGTGGTGACTTCTTTATTGAGCATGGCGATCAGGAGCACCAGCAGACAGGGGCGCAGTACTACACCCAGGCTACCGCTCATGGCGGTGGCAGCCAGGGCCAGATTGCGACGGGCGCCAACCCGCCGCAGTTCAGCGTACACCACTGCACCCATGGCGATGATGATAATACCGGAGGCACCGGTGTAGGCTGTGGGTACCGCCATAATCACAACAGCCACGAATGCCAGCAGTTCCGGCGGCAGCTTCCAGGGTTTGAAGATGCGGAATATGTATTCACCCAGGTAGGTTTGTTTCAGCAGCATGCCCACCCAGATATAAAGTCCGATGTTCAGGAACAGGGAGGCCTGATCCATAATTTTGTCGACGAACAGCACCATGCCCTGCGGGTTTCCGGTTTCAAAAATGAAGAAACGGGCAGAGCTGATGGCCATATAGGCGAACAACGGGACCGAAAGCAGGGCTTTGCCGATGCTGCCCCCGGGTTTGGCCGTCTTCGGAATGGTGAAAAGCTGGAACAGCGAAACCAGTGCCAGGGCACCGAAACCAAACAGATAGAACCAGCGAATGTGTTCATTTTGGATCAGCGTGCCGGATGCCCAGCCATTGTTGAGATAACTGTATGAGGAGTAGGTCAGAGAAACATGGGCTATCAGCTGTGCTGTAATTCCGAAACGATAGTCCATCACTGTCTGCATGGGCCGCAGACCGATGTGGTGATGGGTCAGGGCAGCGGTGAGGGCACAGACAAAGAACACAATGGCGAGGAAAATCTGGTTATTGTCGCGGCGGAATTGAGACAAGGCAGAGAGCGCCATATCCACCGCAACAAATCGCTCTACATTGGGTGTTTTCTGCTCGATGGTCTTTTGCGCGGCTTCATGCTTCATGCGGCACAATTCAGCCTGCTTGCCGAGGGATTCCCGGATGGCTCCCTCGTTTACTTCTTCAGATCCGAACATACCGCCAAACGGGTCATCAGCGGCTTCCTGCTTTTTCTGGGCGACGATTTTTTGGACTTCAGATTCGATATCGATATTGGGGTCGCAGGAGGGGACGGGAACGTCCAGTCGGAGGATGTGATAGTCGGGCCAGATATGATTACCCAGTTTGTTCAATTGCGAATTCAGGTTTTCTCCAATGCTGAGTACGAGTACCCCGAGAAGAATGATAAAAACCGGTAATGAGGACAGCCACTCACGTGGATTTCGTCCCAGAAAGTTAATGTTCATTTCCCACCAAATCTAATTTTTGTGATTAAACACTTGTTGTGATTTTTGCTGTGCTGGTTTGTCAGACTGCAATAGTAGGGGGGCTAATATAGGGAAAACAGCCTAATCCCTCAACAGTCAGAAAGTTAAATCACAGCAGTACAAGCACTACAAATAACGTCGAAAAATAAAGGCCCAGATTATAAATCATAAGAGTGTCAGGCATTGTGTGCCATAGATCACACAATGAATTCCCGAACTTTTACACAATCTAGCGTTGTATCCTGTGCCTGCTCGTTAACAGGGCAAAAAAGAAGCAGGCTGACGGTTAGTCAAGCCTGCTTCTTTTTGTATACTGGAACCGGTTATTCGCGATCTTCAGCAGTACATTCTGCCAGTGCTGGATCTTTCTTGCAACGCATTTTACTCAGGAATGACAGCATTTTCCCATCATATATCCCTTGGTCGCGCAGGGTTAGGCGGGACTGGCGGAACATTTCCATATAACCTTCCTTGTCTTTATCAGGAAGATCCAGCCAGTAGCTGGGGTTGATGCTTTTTTCCGCAGCGTTCACCACATCCATTGCCTTGCCGTACTGGCTCCAGACATAACCACGGGAGCTTTGGCCGAATCCTTCAGGGAAGCGATTGTGGCGGGCAACAATTTGAGCGGTCAGCTGGATAATGTCAAAGTTCACCACAGCGCCTTTATCACCCAGGCCCTTGTAGAGTTCCAGTGCATTATAGGCAATGGCAGGGGCGCCGATGATGTCCACACTACCGTTGTTGAACATGGAACCGAAGTTGGTCAGGGATACTGACACGGGGGAGGCACCAACAGACTCAATCACGATGGCCTGAGCCTTGTCGAAATCCATGGCAGCAAATTTCTTGCCCGCCAATTCAGCCACGGTGTCAATGGTACGGTCATTAGTGAACAGGTAAACGGCACCACCAGGCAAAATGCCGGCAATTTCGTATTCACCGGAAATCATCAGCTTGGCCAGTTTGGGATCTGCAAGATATTGCAGAACCACTTTCATGAGGTCTTCATCGGGAATGGCACCAATGGAGTCCAGGGTACCGGTGAAACTGCTAAACTCACGGGCACGCAGACCAGTGATAGCAGCGGCATCACAGGCACCTGATTTCAGGTCTTCTGCGGCAATTTTTTCGTCTGTGTACACCTTCATCTCCAGGTCGAGGCCCCATTTGATGGCTTGCAGGCGGTAATCTTCCATCTGGCTGGCAACGGGGCCTGATCTACCCACGATATCCCATACGCACAGCGTTCGTTTGGGCAGGTCTGCAGAAAACGCTGTAGTGGTCAGCGCCATTGCGCCGGCGGCGATTGGGGTTAAAAGAGATTTAAACAGTTTGTTCATATTGTTCACAGCCTCATCCGGAAGTCTTGGGTTTCTAATAGTTTTAATAGCCCGGAGCGGTAACCCACTCCGGAAGGTTTTTACTGGACTTAGAGCAGCTCTGTCTTTGGCGACTTCGACAAATTCAATACCAAGTAGCTTTTGGAAAAGCACATCGGGGAACATGCCAATAAAAGTATCGATGAACGGTTTATCCATGGATGATAACTCGCGAATCGTGATAAAGAAAGTAACGGCATCTAAGTTGCAGATGCCGTTCGTCAGGTTCGCATCGTCTGCTGTATAATGCTAAAGGAAGTTAACCAGGGGGCTTCAAGCAGCCCGGTTCTTGTATGCCTCAAATAGCTGTCCACCCTCACCAAAGAGGCGCTCCCTCCAAGCCTCTTCTAACGCTTTGGTATCATGATCGTCAGGGTGGAAGCGCCGACCAATGAATTCTGGCATGCGAGGAAGGATTCGCGAGACAAACCCATTGCGACCAAACATCATCTTCAATCCTTCGGCATTGTCTTTCACGTCTCCAAGTTTTCCGTCCTTGGCCAACATCCACGCCCAGGTGACACCCATCATTGGTATCAGCACCACCACTGAGGCGGCGGCAGCTGCAATACGCTCACCATGGCTATTGCCAATCAGTTCGTATACGTCGTAGGCCACAGCCTTGTGTTCGAGTTCTTCGAGAGCGTGCCATTGCCATATCTTGATCATCT
>CAXHEX010000030.1:0-55258 GCA_964016105.1 uncultured Ketobacter sp. | reverse complement strand
TCGCAACTGACTTTGAGCTCAAAGAAATTATGGGCTATTTCAACAGCCTGCTAGATGATACCCATGAATAAACCTGTCTGTCTTTGGCTAGAATGTTGTATCTTTCAAGCTCCGCTAAGCCTTCATCTATTTCTGTTCTGCTGGACTGGTGAACAGCGATAAGATCAGAAGCATCGAATCTCTTGCCGATTAAAGATGCGATTGTTGCTATGCTTCTGCCATTTGGTATTGATGTTACTATATCCTCTATGAATGAATTGCTGCTATACCAGAGTTTAGGACCCAGGTTGCTTTCCATTGCGTAAGTAATTAAATCAAAAATGTTGCCATTGGATTCTACTGCCATCTTTTCCAAAATCACGTCGTTACAATTCGGATAAAGTTCTGACAAGAAGGATCGGCATTGTTTTGTTGTTAAGGGGTTTAGGTGAATCGCTTTGTGTTGTATTGATACAAATTCTTGAATTATTCGGTTTGCTTCTACGTCATCGGTATTAATCGATATGATTGTTTTAATACCGCTGTTTCTTGGGTCTTCTATGATTTCTTTGATTATAGCTAGGTCTGAGGGCGATGCGCATTCAGTAGAATCTACTTTCCAGATGATCGGAAATGGTAAATTTTGACTTGATAGTAGAAATAACTCCTTGGTTGCGCGTTTAAATACTGTTTTTAAGTTAGAGCTTTCGTCCAGCGGCCTTTGCCTCGGCTCAATCAAATTTCCCAGTCTGTCATCAAGTTGGATTAGGGGTTCTATCGGAATGGTGCTCGTGCTAAGCAGGTGGTTCCATCTGTATCCTGTGATTTCTTGGCTGCTTAATATATGATTCGTCAAGTTGCAAACAAGGGTGTTTATTAGTGTGCTGTTCTCCTCATCAAGCGATGAATTAACTACTAGAAAGCGATGAAGATTATCTATCGTTCGGGAGAACAGTGTTGATTTGCCTTGTCCCCTGGTACCCAAAATCAGGCATAAATGATCTTCTGGGCTGCAGAGGAAATCTTCAAGCAACTGCCTCTCTTGTTGATAAATGTTTATGGTTGGTTTATTCATTTGCCCACTTTCCCTGGTCAAGCAAATATTGTATATTTTTGGGTCAGTCTACCATTAAGTTCTAATTCTTTTCTATTGGTGGCATTCTAATAATGCGTAAAGGGAGTTAACGCAATTCAATCAGTGAAATATCCCTTCGCATGTTACATGAGCGCTGGTGCTTATGTTTCTATAAAAGCAAGTCTAATAGGTTTTGTTATGCGTTTCATAATGAATTTGTGTTTGGGGGTAGTGCTGCTTATGTCGTATACATCCTCTGCTGTCGCAGAGAAGCTGGACTGGCGTTTAAAGCGAGATCGATCTGACATTCAGGTTTATGTTAGTGATACTGGTGGCACGAATCTACATTCTTTCAAGGCTGTCTCTAGGCTAAATACTACGATTCCAGCTTTAGTCAATTTGATGAGAGAAATGTCAGTGATGGAACAGTGGCTTGACACTTGTAAAGAGCCAAAAGTTATTGATGAGCCCGATGATTTTTCCCGTGTAATTCACATGAAGAACAAAGCTCCGTTCGTTTTTATTTCCGACAGAGACCTAGTTCTTTTGCAGCGTTTTAGAAAGGTCGATGACAATGTTGTTATGGTCGATTTAGAAGACCGAGGGCACATGATTGATCATGTGCCGGGCTACGTTCGAGGGGGGTTCAATGGTCATTGGAAGTTTACAAAACTTGATGAAAAATTAGTTGAGGTTGAATATCTAGGATTGACTGATCCCAATGGAAAGGTTGCTCCTTGGATGGCGAATATGGCAGTGCTTGACGTTCCGTTTAGTACCTTAAAGAAAATCAGGAAAATACTTCACGGAAAAAGCACTCAATATGATCGGCCCATGATAATCAACCTACAGTAGTTTGCAAATATGGATGAAGGTGCTCGACTGGTCGATTGCTTTAGCAGAAAGTATAAAAGTTTTGAGGGTCGAATTTATAGCTGCACTAATTCCGCGTACCTTGAAGGAGTTTTAAGTAGTATTGTTGGTGGAATTGAAGTTAAAGACATTGTGGATTATATATTAGATCGCCCTGGTGATAGGAAAGAGATCGCTCATGCAGTACGTGAAATCTGTTCAAGTCTATATGTTACCAGTGGGATATTAGATCATGCGTTGAGGAAGCCTTACGGTTATCCGGGGGACTTTATGATCATGGAATATATTTACGATTATCTTCCTCACCGGAAAACTTCTTCAAATTTAGGTGTTGCTTTAGATGAGTGGGCATTAAGCTTAAACCTACCTCGCGCCGTTAGGGCTAGAAAAAATGCCTTAGTTTTTTTGATTCACGATCTGATTTCCCGTTGTAAGGGAGAAAGGTTTAACCTGCTGTCGATTGGTTCCGGTGGAGCTCGTGAGTTGAGAGAATTGCCTGTACATCTGTTGCAAAAATTAGATGTCACGCTCATTGATCGAGATAGCCAAGCGCTCGACTTCGCAGAAACAGAATTATTAAAGGTAACCCCTGATGTCAGAATTTCATTGGTTAATAATGATTTTCATAGGGTGGAAATGGATAAGAAGTTTAATTTAATCTATTGCTTTGGTCTGTTTGATTATTTGAGTGATAAGGTTGTCGTCAATTGCTTTCGTCAATTTGCTCGAAATCTTACAGATTCAGGTAATTTTGTCTATTGCATCAAAAATTCTATTCAATACAACGATTGGTTTTATGAGCTGTTTGCTGACTGGCGATTTGTGCCGCGCAGTATTATTGATGGAGCTAGGCTGCTGGAGGATAGCGACTTAGAACTAGCAAATATGTTTTCGCTTGAGTCTGACATAGCGGCAATATACATGGCTGTCAAAGGCTCTACATCTACTTTGTGATAATTTTAAACAGCTGACAGCATCAGTGCCGCGTTATGACCTCCGAATGATGAGGATGCAACTATCGAGTTTTGAATTGTGGTGTCTATACTTTTTGTGGCTAAATTTAAGGATGTTATGGGTTCATATAGTGATCCGCTAGGTGGGATTACATTATTTTTGATCGATAGAGCGGTGATGATTGTTTCTAAGCTTCCAGATGCGCCTAAGGTGTGTCCAATTACGCCTTTGCTGGAGGTTACCACAGGCTTCCTGGGAAAGATTTGATTCAATACGTTCACTTCTATTATGTCGTTTTTGGTTCCTGTGCCATGAGCGTTAATATAATCAACGTCTTCAGGTTTGAGCTTTGCTTCTTTCAAAAGTCGGTGATAAAGACGTTTTAATTCATCGCCGTGCTCAGGTGGGGACATTATATTGTGAGCATCGAATGTGCGAGCATAGCCGGTTATTTCTGCATAGGGTTCTACGCCGCGTTTGTTCATTGATTGCTCTGACTCAAGGATGAGAGAGCCAGATCCTCCTTCGCTGAACAAAAAACCGTTTGAACGAATATCGAAAGGTCCTCTATATGTTCCTTCAACTTCTTTTGCGATTACTCCAGCTAAATCAAAACTTTTGAAGAATACCCCCAAATGATCTGAGGCATACTCAGTCCCGCCTGCAATTGCGCAATCTAAAGAGCCGTTTCTTATGCTGTTAAATGCGTTTCCCAGGGCTATTGTCGATGAGGCGCAGGCATAGTATGTTGAATTGACTTCGCCTTTTACGCAAAATTTTATTCCAACGCCATCCGAAACCGCATTGGGCATTTGCTGAGCGGCTACAAATTTGTTTATAAAGGGGGGAAGCTTGACGAGCTTTTTTAGCGATTGGTTTTCTGTTTCTTTTATGTATTTGTTTAATAACAGGAATCGATAATTGTTTAAAAGTGATTTTATACCGCCGTTGCCTGAACCAATAAAAACGCCTAGTTTATAGGGGTCAAAATCTAGAAGTTGAAATAGATTCTTTTTTTCATTAAACAAGTCGATTTTAATGTTTGCGCTTTTGATAGATTCGCTAATTGCTATGAATAAATTAAGCAGAGATGGATCATAGAGTAATTGCTCAGCTCTAGAAATACCAAATTTAGTGTAGTCGATTTCCTCTAGGTTAAGGTATATGTCACCATTAAAGGCGGAAGAATTTAGCCAACTCTCTGGTATTTTTTTATACATTGAGGTGCCCGTGTTGGCAGCTTTCCATAGTGCGTCTACACCAACACCATATGTTGAAATCGAGCCTAATCCGGTGATAAAAACTCTGTTATTGGAATTCATAAAATAGATCAATGATGTCTTTCAGGAGTACTATTCGTGCTAAAGGGCTATCGGAGTTGGTCTGAATATGAGTTTGTCTACGCTCTACTAAATGTTCTTCAAGATTAACCCCGCATTCAGTTTCCAGGATCATGAAGACCGAGATTAGATCCATTGAATCTAGATAAAGGTCATCATAAATATTAATTGAGTCTGAAGCGTTCTCAGGTAAATTGTTAGGTAATACATCATTTAAAGCTTCGATTACCCTTGATCTTATTTCTTGTTTTGTATACTGCATCTTGCTTCTCTGTTGACACAATTATGTTCCAATGCGAATGGGGTGCAAACTCGTTGCTAATAAAATGTATCGGGCATAAATACTATATTCAATTTTTATGCTTAGAAAAAACCATACAGAAAACTAATTGAATTAACTTGGTTCTGCTTGCGACTTGTTTTCTGCACAATTAGAAATACTGCTAAATTTATTATTTTTGTAAATAAAATAATAAATTTTCTGCTGTCAGGCCATGAAGACGAGGGCCATGCAGATTCACGATTTTCTACTAAATAACTAGCTACCCATCATTATCTAATAACTATGTATTTATATCACCCCTGACTTTATGAATGTGGTCCCAAAATAGTCTTTTTGGGTTGCCACAAAACAGATATAAATGCCCCTAATAATCCGCAAGCATGCTGAATGCGCTGCGAAGCACTCATGCTGTTAGGTCCCCCTCCACTAAGTTAATTAAACACCGCCAGAAAACTACCTCCCAACCTTCGTATCAAAAACCCTGGTAGTATTCACATTGCCAAACAGCCAATCGATGGCTAATGCGAACAGCCCCTTTATATGGCTAGATCTTTATAGGTCCCTTTTCATTCTTAACATTTTGTTTTTAATGTTAAAACTCACTCTAAAATAATTACCCAGCCCGCCCATCCGGGCGCGGCTGCCACAAAATGCCTGCGTAACTCCAAACAAACAAAGCAAACGCCAATACCCAGCAGCTGCCACTGAATATGACGCCCATTTTCCAGGGCAACCATTGAAACAGTACCAGTAAGCGGCTAATCACTGATAGTTGGATCAGCAGGTAAGCACTGGTGATACCCTTCGGTAGCTGTAAATCACGGCCGCTGTGGCCTAGAGACACCCGTGTTATGACACCCATAATCAAGCCACCCATGGCACCCATTCCTAATACATGTTGCCAGGCGGTAGCTGGCCAGTGGAACAGGTGATGCCCCGCTAGTAAGACAAAGCTGACGGGTAACCAAAGCAGTGATAAGTGCAGAATCCAAAGCAGGGGTTCAGAGAGCACCAACCAAAAGCGCCAAGGTAAAATTAAAATTAGGCTTAGAGCCGCCGCCACGATGGCTATTGTTGCCACGCCTTGGGTATTGTCCAGGCTAAATAGCATCACTAGGCCAAGTAGCGCTATTCCCAGGGCCCATTGCACTGGTTGTGGGCTACCTAATTCCAAATCTAACTGTCTCTTATGTCTTAACCAGTTGCCGGTGAAAGCCGGTACGATGCGGGCTCCAACCGCCAGCATTAGTGCAGCGGTAATGATCAGGCAGCTCTTAAATGCATTCATGTGGCCGCTTATCTCAAAATAAATCTGATAGAGCCACAACAAAGCTAATGGAACCATAATAGCCAGCTGGCGAGTTTGTCGTTTTTGCCATACACGCTTGCTCGCGTCCACAATTACCAGCAGTAGAAACAGATTGTCTACCGTTATAATAAAACTATCCGAAAGACCCAGATCAAAGGTGCCCAACAATCTCCCGATAAACCAGACTAACCAAAGAAGAATCAGTGGCCCGCCATGCAAGCGCTCAGTCTGGGTCCAGACACAAACCGCAGTGAGCAGAAAGCCCGCTATGGCCGGGTTAAGTACGCCAAATAATAAACTGCGAGGGTGCCAGAGTTGGGGATGCCAGAGTGCACCAAAGGGGAGCTTGCCATTGATGATGAGTATCCATAGGGGAATACTCAGCACCGCCCATAGGGCGGAGGAGATAAAAAAGATGCGAAACGGAGATGCATACAACATGGTGATCCCGTGCTCAGAACAGGTTGGAAGCGCTTTAGTCTAAAGCGCTTTTGTTTCCAAGCATTGATTGAGCGCAAAGACACCTGCGTTTTTCCGTTACCAGGTATCAATAAATCGCCCGTTACCCGCCTTATAGCTACCTTTGGTGGCTTTTAAGCCGCGGCTAATCCATTGTCGACTATCAGCGGGATCAATCACTGCATCCAGTTCGAAATAACTGGCTAGATAGGTGGCTTTTCCTTTTCGGTAGCGGGATGCCACCCGTTCCTCAAAAAAGCGCTGTCGTTCTTCGGGGTCCGAGATGGCTTCCATTTCTTTTTTATAGGCTAAACGAACTCCGCCTTCCAAACCCATACCACCTAATTCCCCCGTTGGCCAAGCGATGGTGAAGAAGGGAGATTTGAAGTGCCCACCGGCGGCCGCCATGGCACCCAAGCCATAGGCTTTGCGTAGCACGATGGCGAATAGAGGAACCTGTAACGAAGCGGCGGTGATAAACATCCGTGAAGAGTGACGAACCAGCGCTGTGGTTTCCGCTTCCGGCCCCACCATTATCCCCGGTGTGTCTACCAGTGTGAGAATGGGTAAGCCGTGGGCGTCACACAGGCGCATAAAGCGCGATGCTTTGTCGGCGCTATCAGAATCAATGGCGCCGGAATTGAATTTCGGATTATTAGCAATGACCCCTAGGGGTTTACCTTCAATCCGAATCAGTGCGGTTACATAGGCTTGGCCAAAAGCCCCGCGTAGTTCCAGTACGGATTCGGAATCCGCCAGTTGCTGAATTAGGTTGCGAACATCATAAGCCCGCAGTCGGTTTTCCGGCACCGCGTGGCGTAGTTTGCGCTGGTCTTCGGTGCTCCAATCTTCTGTAGCCCCCTGAAAATAACTAAGATACTGCTTAGCTTTTTCCACCGCTTCCTGTTCGTCGCTAACGGCGATATCCACTACGCCGTTACTCTGCTGAACTGAAATGGGGCCTACCTGTTCTGGGGTGAATGATCCCAATCCACCTGCTTCAATCAGAGCGGGACCCGCCATGCCGATGTTGCTATTTTGAGTGGCAATAATCACATCGCTCATGCCCAATAACACCGCATTGCCCGCAAAGCAGCGGCCCGATACGATGCCTATAACCGGTACTTTCCCACTCAACTGTGCCAGTTTAAAAAAGTTTTGGTTTTCCAGTGCGGCGATGGTGACTGGATCTTCCCTGGGACGACCGCCGCCACCTTCTGCAAAAATCACTAGCGGAATTTTATGATCCCGCGCCAGGTCAAACAGGCGATCGGTTTTTTGATGGTTTTTGTGGCCTTGAGTCCCTGCCATTACGGTGGCATCGTAACTGCCCACCGCCACGGTGGTATTCTCCTCTCCGAATAGGTGAGCGTTAATGGTGGCCATACCCATCACAAAACCGTCTGCCGGTGTTTGTTGGCGAAGTTCTTCATCGCTTTTGCGGGCGTGGAGATAGGCTACGGTCAATTGGCCGTATTCAGAAAAGCTGTTTTCGTCACACAGATGAGTCAGATTTTCCCGGGCGCTGCGTTGGCCTCGGTTGCGGCGGCGCTCTACGGCATGGGGGCGCTGTTGATCCAAGGTGGCGGTCATCAGTTCTTGTGCCTGCTGCAGGTCAGGGCGGATGTTATCGAGATCAATGGTGCCAGCACCGCTGGCCACTTCCGTTTCTTGTTCGCCCGGCATTAACATCATAAGGTCCTGACCCAGGGAAACGGTATCTCCTGGTTGTACTAAAACCTCAGCAACAACACTCTGTTTCGGTGCGCGAATTTCGTGTTCCAGTTTCATGGCTTCAATCAAAGCCAGTTCAGACCCTGTCGCTATATGATCTCCTGATATCACCAGAATCTGGGAAACTACCCCTTGCAAGGGGGCTTTCACTATGAAAGCGCCGTTGTCTGCACTGCAATCCTGTTCCGTATCCATGGCGTCCGATTCAGGTTGTAGTTCTTGAATGTGTTGTTCGATAAACCGGGTACTGACTTGATTGTCGATGACATGGGGGTGCTGTAATAGAGCCTGAAGTAATGCTTTGTTGGTGGCGATACCTTCCATAGTAAATTCATTTAAAGCTCTGCTTGCCCGTGACAGTAACGCGGAGAAATTAGGTGAAGGAGAGTGAATGATTAGCTTAGCCAGCAGAGAATCAAACTGAGTTACGTTGCTGTAACCCTGGTATGCAAACGTATCCAGACGAATGCCCGGGCCTATTGCCGGCTTAAATTCCGTGAGGGTGCCAGAAGTCGGCAGCGGTTTGCCTTGGGAATCCAAGGTCTCCATATTGATCCGTAGTTGGGCAGCGAAACCTTTCGGTTTGGGAATGTCCTTCTGATTAAGCCCCAGGGATTCCAAACTGGCTCCCGCAGCAAGGTGCAGTTGGGCTTGCACCAGATCCAATCCCAGTATGGCCTCGGTGACGGTATGTTCCACCTGTAGTCTGGGGTTGGCTTCCAGAAACACCAGGGCATCTTCTTGGTTCGGATGGTTCAGGTCCAGTAAGAATTCAAACGTGCCCAAATTTTTATACTGGCAGGCGCTTGCCATTTTAGTGGCGGCGGCCAGCACTTTATCCCGCTGCCCTGGTGTCAGGCTAGGGCAGGGGGCATACTCCACCAGCTTTTGATGCTGTCTTTGCAGTGTGCATTCTCGCTCCCACAAGTGACTAACCTGATGCCCATCGCCCACAATTTGAACTTCAATGTGTCGTGCCTGAGGAATAAATTGCTCCACATAAAGATCGCCGTTTCCAAATGCCCTTTGCGCTTCTGTTTGGCAGCGCTGGTAGGCCGATTCTAATTCTTCCACTGAGAGTGCGACGCGCATACCTTTTCCACCGCCTCCCGCTAACGCTTTGATCATCAAGCCGGAGCCAGTGGGAAGTGCTGTAAAAAATTCTTTAGCCTGCTGCAGGCTGGTGGCAGCGTTGGTCCCTTCGCTCACTGGAACCCCGCAGCTTTTGGCCAGATTACGGGCCTGGGTTTTATCCCCCAGCAGCGCTATGGTGTCCGCGCTGGGGCCAACGAAAGTAATGCCTGCTTGCTGACAGGCGCGGGCAAACTCCGGGTTTTCGCTTAAAAATCCGTAGCCGGGGTGAATGGCGTCGCATTCATTTTCTTTTGCAAGCTGCAGGATTTGTTTTATGTCTAGGTAGGCTGTGGCACCGATGCCCTGTAAAGGCAGCTGTTGGTGGCAGCCGTGCAGATGACCGCTGTGCTTATCGTCTTCGCTGAAAATAGCCACCGTCTTGATGCCCAGATCGCTAGCGCTGCGGGCGACACGTACAGCAATTTCGCCACGGTTGGCGATCATTAGTTTTTGAAAAGGGCAAAAATGAGGGGTATCCTGTTCGATATATGAAACCGGCATGACGCATGGGCCTTCTTTACAAAAGTCGGCCAGAGTTTTATCACGAAACTGTTATCTTAGGAAACCGCCGTCCTGTGAGCTGGCGTTTATGTCTGCTCTGGTGTGCTGTAAGCGTATTGGCTGGATTCGGAAATCACATCTTGTAATCGGTTGCGGGCTTCATTCCAAACCTCTATTTCAAGTCGGTTTTCAGAGGGGATAGTGTCAGAAACCACACGAGCAGTGGACTGTAGTAAACCGTTGTATATGTCTGCCGGAATATTCAGGGTTTCCATGTGATGGGGAACCGACCCCTGCAGTAGGATCTCAACGGCATTAGGCGATTGATACCAGTCCATTAGGCAATATAATGCCTGTTCCACCATATTGGCTTCGAGCTTTTCTGTGTCTGATTCATCTGCATCACCGCTGGCATTGAAAGAAGATTCAGTATAGTGCCAATGGTAAAAGTGAATATTTGATTTGAGTCAATTGGGTTTGATAGTAAAGTGTTGCTTTTAAAAAATTTTACGTTGCGAATGTTAAGCGAATTGGAGACCACGTGAGTCAACCCAAACCAACGCCTTCCGTTTCCCACGATCGTCATCGCCACTACCACTACTATGATTATCTTATGGCGGGCTTTGTCACGGTCTTGCTGTGTTCGAATTTTATTGGGCCAGCTAAAGTCAGTGAGATCGACTTTAGCTGGTTACCCCTTATTGGTGGCGTGTTGGTATTCGGTGCTGGCAATATTTTCTTCCCCATCAGTTATATCTTTGGCGATGTGTTAACCGAAGTGTATGGCTATGCCCGTGCGCGTAAAGTGATTTGGGCGGGCTTTTTTGCCTTGATCTTTGCTTCCATTATGAGTGCGGTGATTATCAATTTACCGGTTTCCGGTTCAGAGCCCTTTAACGTGGCTTTGCAGTCTTCTCTGGAAACGGTATTTGGCAACAGTTGGCGAATTGTCATTGCGTCCATTGCTGCCTTTTGGGTGGGTGATTTTGTTAATGCCTTTGTTATGGCAAAAATGAAATTGATCACCAAAGGTAAGCATCTATGGAGCCGCACCATTGGCTCCACCGTTTGTGGTCAAGCCATCGATAGCGTGATTTTTTATCCCATTGCCTTTTACGGAATTTGGGAAAACAGTACGCTGTTTTATGTGATTCTCTTTAATGGGTTTTTTAAGATCACGGTCGAGGTGATTATGACCCCGGTAACCTATTTGGTTGTGGGTTGGTTAAAACGCAAAGAAGGTGAGGATTTCTACGATACGGATACCAATTTCACCCCATTCTCAGTAAGCGATTGAGTTCGCGCTTATAGAAGTGTCAGGCATTGTGAGGAAGCGTTAAGCTTGTTATATTATTCTACTCGTGAGTAAAAAGCCTAAGTTGGTTTGCTATAAAAATATTCGCGTCAACCTTACCTTCAGTTAGTATTGGCAGCTGGGCAGGGCCGCTGGGCTTTACCTCATCCTGTTAAGGAAAATAATAACAACATGTCGAATTCCTCTAAGCAAAGTTTCTCTACTACCAATCGGGCTTTTGCCGCTCTGGCTCTGTGGTCTTATCGATTTAAGTGGCTGGTTATGCTCTTGTGTCTGGTTGTGTTGGGTGGTTCCGCATACCTGGCCAGCTCCATACGAATGGACAATAGCTTTGAGTCTTTTTTTGATGCCTCCGATGAAACCTATAATGCCTATAAGGTCTATCGTGAGAACTTTGGTTCCGATGAGATTGCGTACATTATGTATGACGCTTCTTCTTATCCCGGTGGTGTGTTCAACCGCGAGCTAATTGAGAAGATTCATAGTCTCAGCGAGCAGATTCCCGAAAAAGTGCCGTTTGTGGACCAGGTGCGCAGCATTACCAATGCGGAGCTGATGATAGGCGAGGAAGACGAGCTGATCATCAGGCGAATTGAAGAAGAGTTGCCCCTGACTCAAGAGCAGCTGAATGACTTTGCGGAACGCTTTAAGAAAAAGTCCATCTATGTGAGTAATCTGTTTGATGAGGACCTAAAGTACGGCGCGATTTTGGTTGAGATGACCCTTTCCAGTACCGACCCTGCGGACTTGATCCGCTATGACCCGGACGGTGGTGATGGGTTGGAAAACATGTACCCCCAGGTGTCTGGAAGGGCGTTGACCGAGCTACTAGAGCAGCCGGAGTTTGCTGATATCCCATTTTACGTATCGGGCGATGTGCCGCTTAACACTAGCTACAACACCATTGTAGACAACGAGATTCTCCAATTGGGTGGTACCACCATGGTGATCATTATGATCATTTTGGCCATCTTCTTTAGGGGTAAAATCATCGGTGTCGTGGGGCCCATGAGCGTAGTGGTTTTGGCCACTTTGATGGTGGTGGCGTTTCTGGTGGTCATGGGGTGGAATATGGATATGATGTTTGCCATGGCACCCACTCTGTTGTTGGCCATTGGTGTGGCTCACTCTGTGCACATTATCTCCGAATTTAAATCCCAGTTACGCCGAAATCCCGATCGGGAAAAAGCGTTGTATAACACCCTGTATTTGGTGGGCACACCCTGCTTACTCACCAGTTTGACTACCGCTGCGGGTTTCGCTTCCATGAGCAGCGCCCCCATAAAAACCATTTCCCACATGGCGATTTATATGTCAGTGGGGGTGTTGTTTGCGTTTTTTCTCTCAATCACTTTGCTGACTTTTTTCCTGGCTTTCATGAAAGTCCCACAGGGGGAAGAAATAAAGTCTTCGAAACTAAGCGTTTTGGATCGTGTACTTCGAGCCAGTACGGCATTTAGCTTAAAATACCCTAAATCGTTAGTAGCAGGCTTTGGGGTTTTGCTGGTTGTTTCGGTTGCTGGCTTAAGCTTTATTAAGATTGATTCCAATTACTTATTGGATTTTTCTGATCGGGTTCAGGTGAAGTTAGATACTCAATATATTGATAATACCATGGGAGGTATGAGCTCGTTTGCCTACCTGTTTGATGCGAAAACCCCTGGCAGCGTGAAAGAGCCCGCTTTTCTTAAGGAGTTGGAGCGAGTTCAAAATGAAATTAATAGCCATCAGCCCCTGATCCGCAAAACCACTTCACTGGTGGACTTGATTAAGGATCTCAACCAAAGCTTTCATGGTGAGGACCCAGCGTACTATCGTATTCCAGATAACCGAGAGTTGATCTCACAGTATTTGCTGGTGTATGAATTGTCGGGTGGAGAGGACCTGTTTTCCTATGTTACGGAGGACTACTCTCAGGCTCTGTTGCAAATGCGGGTGCAGCTAACCAACTCCAGCGTGTTGGCTGACTTTGATCAGGAAATACAGCAATACCTCGATGAAAATCCCATCGCCCTTAGTGAGAAGTCTGCTACGGGTATTGGGGCTCTGTGGTTGAAATTGATTAACTACATCAGCGATAGCCAAATGAAGGGTTTGAGTATCGCGGTGGTGGTTATCACTATCTTGATTTCGTTTATTTTTGGTTCCCTGAAGCTGGGCTTGGTGAGCATGGTGCCAAATATTTTTCCCATACTCATTGTGGGGGGCATCATGGGCTGGATGGGGGTTTATTTGGATTATTCCAAACTCTTCATTGCGCCCATCGCCATTGGTATTGCCGTGGATGACACTATCCATATGATGACTCGATTCAAACTGGAGTTTGAGCGTCTGGGCAATTATAAAGAAGCTTACAAAGCCACAATCCACGAGGTAGGTAAGGCGCTTGTAATCACGTCGGTCACTTTGGTTTTAGGTTTTAGTGCCATGCTGTTTTCTTTGATGACGGCTCAAGTCTGGTTTGGCATTTTGATCTCCCTGTCCATTATTCTCGCCTTGTTAGCGGATATTTTTGTGACTCCGCTGTTGGTTATTTGGTTGAAGCCTTTCGGTAAAGAAAAAGCGCCGGAAGCAGACTCGCTGGTGACAGCGCAGTCATAGGGGTAAAATAGATGCTCCGTCATTTGGAGCATCTACCATGCGTATTCCAGAAGAGGAAATTGAATTTAGTGCCATTCGGTCCCAAGGGGCCGGTGGCCAAAATGTAAATAAAGTTTCCAGTGCCATTCATTTGCGTTTTGATGTGGGCCGTTCGTCCCTTCCGCCCCTGTATAAACAGCGATTACTGGCTTTAAAAGACCGCCGCATAAATCAGCAGGGTGTGATTGTAATTAAGGCCCAGCGCCATCGTACCCAGGAAAAAAATAGAGAGGATGCCATAGAGCGCCTGCAGCAGCTGGTGCAATCCATTGCGGTGCTTCCACCTAAGCGTAAACCCACAAAAGCCACAAAAGCATCCCAGCGTCGTCGTGTGGACAGCAAGGTGAAGCGTGGAAAAGTTAAGGCGCTTAGGGGAAAAGTGAGTACCTGAGGTTGTTTATGAAAGCACTGGAAAACCGGATTCCCCCACCTGTTGTGGCGATAGGCATGGCCTGCTTAATGTGGGGATTGGCCCAAATCACCTATATTTGGCCTCTAGATTATAAAATACGCTTGTTCCTGGTGGCTGTTGCACTGGCCGTGGCCGTTGTTTTTTGTGTTGGCGGTGTGCTTTCTTTTCGTAAAGCTAAGACCACAGTAAACCCGCTGAAGCCAGAGTCCGCATCTGCTCTGGTCAGCTCAGGAATTTATCGAATTTCCCGTAATCCCATGTACGTGGGTTTTGCCGCCATATTGGTGGCGTGGCTATTCTATTTAGCTGCACCGTTTGCAATTGCAGGGGTGGCATTGTTTGTATTTTACATGAACCAGTTTCAAATTAAGCCGGAGGAGCGGGCATTGGAACGCCTATTTGGGTTAGAGTTTGATGTATACAGAAATAAAGTTCGACGTTGGTTGTAAGATCATTGCCCTAGAAAAAGTCTGCATTTTTCTATAGATTGTAAAGTTGTGTTAAAGCGTTTTTTTAGTGCGAGGCATTGGGGGCCGGGGCAGTGAAGGAACAAGGCGCGCGCCTTTTGCGTTCGATTAATAGAGAGATTGGAAATCCATTAGAGTGGACTTCCTGTGCGAAAGCCATGCTTTTGGGTGCGGCCACGTTTCTGATGTTTATGCATTACGGCCTATTCGCAGAGTACCATCTTGGTGTGGAGCCACCCAGCAAATGGTTGGATCTGGATCATTTGGCAGAACAATTGCCCTATTATTACGGCTTTGCGGTGGCGTCTCTACTGATGTTTGTGGTGATGCCATTGATTCACCGGGTTTGGGGTGACCATGTTATCTTCGAGTATGTTGCCACCATCTATTTTTCTATTTCCCTGAGCTACTTCAGCTATCAGGTTGGCACATTATCTCTGCCCGTTGGGGCCGTGATGTTGGGTGCTCCCATAGTAGGATTCATATTTTTTAACAGGCGGGCCGTGGTGGTGTCATTGGCCTTTGCCATTGTTTTGCAGTTGCTGCTGAGTTTGGGGGCCGGCCTGCAGTGGTGGTCTTACGCACCCATTTACAGCGATGCCGTCTTTACGGAGAGCCGAACTTCCCTGTTTATGGTGTCCCAGATGTATGTGTTTACCCTGCCACAAATGTTGTTTTTGATAGCCATTTCATACCTGGTGTTGTGGCGCTGGCGTGATCGTGAGGAGCAAGTACGTCATCTTAGTATTACTGATCCTCTCACGGGTTTGTTTAATCGTCGCAGTATTTTAACTCACCTGGAACACGAGCAAGATAGAAGCCGAAAAAAGGGGCCTGTGCTATCCATCCTGATGGTGGATTTGGATAATTTTAAGGAAATTAACGATAAGCTGGGTCACGAGGCGGGAGATGTTGCGCTTATAGCCGCCGCTGACGCGCTTCAGAGTTGCTTGCGTCAGAACGATCGAGTGGGGCGGTACGGAGGCGAGGAGTTTTTAATTATTTTGCCTGGAACCACTGCTGAAGGCGCAAGACTGTTGGCGGAGCGCTGCCGTCAGGTGCTGGAGCGTCAAGAAGTGGTTTTGAATGATGGTAAGCGCTTTAATCTTACCGGCAGTTTCGGTCTGGTTTGCAATGACGGCAATATTCATATGCACGTGGACGAGCTTTTGCGGCGAGCGGACCAGGCCATGTACACGGCTAAACGAAGGGGCCGTAATCAGGTGGTGATGGTGGGTGAAAATCAGTAGTGGGGTGGGCGCTCGTGATCAATTTTAGTTGCTTGGTTTTGGCCCAGGTCCTGTAATTTTCCCAGCATCAGCTGCAGTTGTTTTTCCATACTGTCCAGTTGTTTTTGTTGTTGGTAGACAACGTCGCTCAGTGCCTGAATGGCATCGTCTTGGTAAGCCAAACGGGTCTCTATATCAATAAGCTTATCTTCTGTCATGATGTTCCCTTTATCTATTGGGTGTTTTAGGGCTTGTTTGAGGCTTCAGGGTTGCCATATAGGATGGATTTGATGAGTTGTCTCACCATTCGCCAGCGGTTAATGAGTAAGGCCAGGAAAATTAGAGCACAACCCGAGAATTGCATTAGAGTCATGGATTCGTCAAACCAAAAAGCGGTGATGAAACACACCCACAAGGGTTCTAAAATCAGTATCACTGCAGCGTGACTGGCGCTGGCCATGGATTGGGCGTAGGTCTGTATGACGAAACGAGCAGCGCTGGCTAAGATCACGCTGGCCAGTATCCAGCCCCAGGTGATGGGGCTGATATCCAAAGGCCAGGATTCAAGCGCGAACGAAACCAAGATGGCGCCGGCGCCGGCACTCAACAGTTGAATGGAGGTCAGCGCAAAGGCCGGTATCTTAGCTACGGCCAGTGTGTTCAGATTAAAATGCAGTGCAAACATGACGGCAGCCACAGTGAAAAGAATTTGTCCGTTTTCGAATTGAAAACCGCCATTCAGGGATAAGCATGCCAAGCCTATGATAGCCACTGGTAAAGCAATCCAGGTAGTCATAGGCAGAGGCTCCTTAAAGACCCACTTGCCCACCACCGGAACCAGCACCACCCCAAGGCTAGTGATGAAGGCGCCTTCTCCCACATGGTTGCTCACAAACAGTCCCTGCACCCAAATCATAAGAGCAACGGAAAACAGACCACCCATGGCCAGGGCCAATTTCCAATCCTGGGATGTCAGCAATTTGAATTGGGGAATACAGAGAATAGCCAGGAGCATGCCTGCCAGTAGAAAGCGCACCCCAAGAAACGCCAATGGAGCAATGCCTTGCAGAGCTTCCTTGGAAAACACCCAGCCTAGTGCAGCTAGCAAGGTAACCAGCAGCAGTAGAAGGTCAGATAGTAATGTTTTATTCTTTAACACGGTGCTAACAGAACACCCCTGTGGAAAACTGGTATCATACCAGACCCATCGAAGTGAGAGTGAATCATGTTGAAATATCGAATCATCCCTGTGACGCAATTTGAACAGAATTGTTCGTTAATCTGGTGTGACGAAACCATGAAAGGCGCGGTTGTGGACCCCGGTGGGGATCTTGAACGAATCTACGCTGCGGTAGAGCAAGAAGGCGTCAAGCTCGATAAAATCCTCTTAACTCATGCTCATATTGATCATGCGGGAGGCACTGCGGATTTGGCAGAATCCCGCGATTTGACCATCATTGGCCCCCATCAGGGCGACGATTACTGGATTCAGGGTCTGGCGGAGCAGGGCTCCATGTTTGGGTTCAAGGGGGCTAAAGTATTTGAGCCCAATCATTGGCTCAGCGATGGTGAGTCGGTACAGGTGGGTAACCTGACGTTAAGTGCGCTGCATTGTCCAGGTCATACTCCAGGGCATATGGTTTTTTTTGAACCTGTGAGTAAGTTGGCCATTGTTGGTGATGTGCTTTTTAATGGATCCATAGGCCGCACCGATTTTCCCGGTGGGGATCACCCTACGTTAATTCGTTCCATCAAAGAAAAACTGTTTGTACTGGGGGATGATGTGGAATTCATCCCGGGTCATGGGCCCATGTCTACTTTTGGCTTTGAGAAGAAGACAAATCCTTTTGTGCGTGGCTAGTGGCCTCGGAACCTACAGTTGGATTGGCGCCGGCGTCATTCAAAAAACGCAGTAGCAGGGCTTGGTTGCTGGGAAAGTTAAAGGTCGCAATATGGGGGCCTTTTGTGGTCACCCAGTACTTTGGCTCGCCGGCTTGTTCGTATACCGCTTTCCCCCCTTCTATAGGAAGTACCTTGTCGCTTTCGCTGTGAAAAATCAGTAGCGGGGTGGGGCTGAAATTGGCCACGTGGTCAATAGGATTGTATTGCCCTGGTAGGAACCAGGGAACGACAAACTGGAATGGCCAGGTAATGACATTTTTTTGCAGAGTGTGTCTAGCAATATCTTTGTGACCGGTAAAAACAGAATCCAGAATTACGGCGTCGAAGTGACGCTGTTTGTATGGGATTTGACTAAAATAATAAGTGCTGATTGCTGCGCCCAGGCTTTGACCCAGAATGTAAATCGGTAGATTCTTCTCGCCGGCGTAGTTGTTTAGCCACAGGTGCATGGCTTCCACATCAAGATAAACATCAGGAAAATCGGGCTTTCCTTCTGATAGTCCGTAGCCTCTATAGTCCATTAGCAGGACATCGTAGCCATGTTCTGGCAGCCAATACACACTTCCGATGTGGGTGCTGATGTTTTCCGCATTGCCATGAAGAAAGAAGACGATGCCTTTTGGTTTCTCCGCCTCTAACAGCCAGCCGTGTATGCGAAGATTATCTCGTGTTGTTACCGAGATATCTCTATAGGTTAAGCCTCCTTTATCTGGAGTTTGCACGATCTCTTTCATGGGGTAGAAAAAAAAGCGGCTGCAACTACTCAAGCAGAACACCCCAATCAATGTGATGATCGAATAAAATACGACTCTAGAAGTAGTGACGAAACTCAAGATTGAATTGGTCAATATGGGTTCCTATTTGTTTTTCGTGGCTCGCTTCTAATCTTACCGCATTGTTACGGCCCAGGGGTATGTTCTGGGTTAGCTGGTGGCGGTAGCGGGGATCGCCACTGCTAAAATGATAGTAGGTCGATTCCAAATTTAGAGTGGCGAATGGAAGGTGTAATAGGCCTCCAACTGCAATGCCCACTCCGGCGGCCCAGTTATGAGTCAGTAGAGGGTTATATTCAGCTCTGGCTTGAGCCAAAGTGTAAAACAGAAACCGATTGACTAACTCGTAACTGACACCTGCTCCACCATTGATTTGGGGTACTAGACGGTCTTCTTTTTGGCTGTAGACTCGTTCCAGGCCCGTTTGCACTCGCCATGTGATGGGTTTCAAGAATAGTGACCGGGGGGAGAGTGAATAAATGTCAACTAAGCTGAAGCGTTCTATTTTTAAGTCCTTTTCATCTTTTTTCCGGAGTTTAATCTCACCAATATTGATGGCGGCTCCTGGTAGGTAGCCAGTGGGATTATCTGTTAAGTCGTGATAGCTTAAGCGCAGTCGTAAATCGAAGACGTTGGCGCTGTCATGGGTACCCGCAGTACTTCCAACCAGCAGAGTCTTGTGGCCTTGGTCTGGTCTGTGGATGGGTGTGTTGGGTTTGGATTCCGAAACCGGAAGTCGACTCAGTGCTTTCAGTAGTAGCAAGCTGTATTCCGCTTTGCGCTCAGATCTTGGGTTTTCCAGCTCCAGGTAGCGTAGGTAATCGTAAGCCAGTGAAATGATTGCGGCTTGGGTGGGAGTGTCCAGCTTTATCAGGTGTTCATGGTTTAGTTTTATTTGACCTCGGGCCAGTCGCCAAGCCAATAATTGCTGATCTTCGGTGAGTTGTTGAACTTTATGTTCAAGGGCTGTTGCCACTGAGGGGCGATAATGCACGCTTTCCAGAAGACCTTGATCTATTACCGATCGTACAGTGTCCACTGGTATTGCTCGGTGGGAGAATGATTGCCGCAATGAAACACCTGGTCTTGCTACTTCCAGTAGCTCTAAAAGACGATACGAGCAATTCTCATCGAAAAAGTAGTAGTCAAAATTTACATCTCTAAGTTCCCAAAGGTGATACATCATAGTGAGAGTCTCATGAGGAGTAAGGTTAAGTTTGTACTCCCAAAGATCTCGATTTTCGATGCGGCTATATTCTTTTATTTTCTCGTAATAGCGAATTACGCTAAAAAAGCCGGGATAGCCACCAAACAGGCCTTTGTAGGCATAGAGAATAGAGTTATCTTCAGAGTTAAGCTCCGCGCCAAAGTTAATGGCGTAAGATAACCATGTTGAGCCTTGCTCTACGTTTCTTGGGTCTGCCCTCAGAAAAGTGTGACCAAACATGGAGGATGGGCTATTTAAGTAAGAGGACGCAAACACCAGAGTTATACTGTGCGGCTTTATGGTGTTCATCCACTGGCTCAGCTCGGGGCATTGTTCCAAGGTCAAAGCTGGTGTGGGAAGGCTGAGCTGTTTGCTTAAATATTGCCAGCGCGCTGGATAGCGGCACAACGCGTGGATGTCGGCGTTTTCCAGTGGGGCATTGAGCGCTAACAAGGTTGCGTGAAGTTCTGCTTCAGGGTCCTGTTTACCATCTTCGGATAAGAAGAAACTGGCATCATCCACTTGGCTTTCAAAGCGGCTCGTAGCTCGGGTTGGCTCATAGTGCAGCAGTCGGTGCCACTCTGCTGATTGGGATATCTGTTTAATGCTTTCAGATTCCGGAATCTGGGCGGTGGCTTGGCTTTGGCTGGGCGGCAACAGACTCAGCAGCAAAACAAGGGCTGCGCTAGGGGTTAACAGCTTCATCTTGAATTGTATGGAAATCGAGTTTTGTTAGAGGTGTTCCGGGGGCAAGATATGCCCCCGGAAATAAAGTCGGGAGACCTTATGATACGTATTTGGAAAGGCGCTGGTCCGCCTTCATCACGCTGATGATATTGTTGAAAACACTTTCAGCGGTGCTTTCTGCAGTTTCAAAAATGTTTGAGAAGTTGTTGTGTACGGCGCTTGCGAAATGCTCACGATCCTGGGGCTCAATACCCATGGATACTGCCACTGCATTCAGCGCTTCACCCTGACCTTTCGCTGCATCGGCAACAAACTCGTCCATCATCTTAGAGAAGCCAACCATTGCGTCGCCGCCATAGGTCAGTGTGCCTTCAGATGAGCAGCCGTTGGTTCCTGAGGTCATACCGAAAGTGGCATTACCCGAAGTTCCGTTGGTCCAGGATGCCATGAAGTGAGGGCCAAAACCGCTTTGACCTTCAAAAAGCATATTGCCCCAACCGCAATTGGGGCCACCAGGAGCTTCTGCCATAGCCACGGATGTTGAACCTAAAAGTAAAGCGCCGATTAAAAGCTTTTTCATATCCATTGATCTCCAATGTTGTCATTTGTGGTCTGTTTAGGAATCCGACCGGAACTGCACCGTAAACATCAGCGATCCGATATTGATCGAATCGCCAATGTAAGTAAAGGCCATAAAGGATAATTTTCCAGTTTTACAGTAAGTTGCTGTCAGTGGGGGGAATGGAATAGGTGATGGATACATGGGCTACGGATTCCTCTGAACCGTCGCTAAAGAGCAAGACATCACCCACTGCGAGGCGTTGTCCCATTTTTAGAATGCGGGCTTCTGCTCTTAATATTCCCGGCTTGGGCTTGCGATAGAAATTAATATTTAGATTGGTGGTAACTGCTAAGGCCACTTTGCCAAGTTTGCCTAAAATAGCCACATACATGGCTGCGTCCGCCAGACCCATCATGGTGGGTCCGGAAACCGTGCCCCCAGGCCGCAGGTGGCTTTCTCCAGTGGCCATTGAAACGGTGGCACCTTGGTTGTTAACGGTTTCGATGGTGGCGTCAAAACCAGGAAATATCTCCACCAGATATTTTTGTACTTGTTCCGCGGTTAATGAGGGCATGAGCTACTCCAAGTGAGGTTGGGCTCGGTTAATAATAGCGCCACAATCCACACCCAATGGTAAATTGCCATAAAGATGGTTGCCCTGGGTGTCCATTCGAGCGGCACAAAAAGCATCACCTATGGCTGGGTTTGGGCCGCGCAATAACAGGCTTGCCTGCAGCGAAATGGCCAGCTGTTCCACTAGGCTGCGGGCACGATATTCAGCATGGGTTAAATCTAGAAAATTGTCTTTGGTGTTGGCCAGGAATTTATCAAAACGGGCGTTGGTTCCCTGAGCTAATTCACATTCAGCCAATAGCGCTTCAAGACTGCCTGGGTTTCGTGACATGGCGCGCAGCATATCCAGACATTGCACATTGCCGCTACCTTCCCAAATGGCGTTGACAGGGGCTTCTCTGTACAGCCTCGGCATTATACTTTCTTCCATAACCGCGCTGCCGCCAATGCACTCCATGGCTTCGTAGGCGTGCCCCGGTGTGCGTTTGCATATCCAGTATTTTCCTACCGCTGTGCCCATTCGCATCAGCAATTGCTCTTGCTCGTTATTCGGTTGATCCTGTGCTCTTGCCATGCGCATGGTCAGGGCCATCGCGGCTTCACTCTCCAGGCAGAGATCTGCCAATACATTTTGCATCAAAGGCTGGTCCACCAGTTTTTTACCGAAGGCAGAACGGTGGTTGCAATGATGGGTTATTTGGGCCACGGCCTGGCGCATACCCGCGGATGAACCGATCATGCAGTCAAACCGTGTTAACGACACCATTTCCAAAATATTGGCGATTCCGCGACCTTCGTCACCGATAAGCCAGCCCATGGCGCCCCGAAGCTCGGTTTCTGATGAGGCGTTGGATACGTTGCCCATTTTGTTTTTTAACTGCTGTATCTGTAGCGGGTTTTTGCTGCCATCGGGCCGCCAGCGGGGTACTAGAAAGCAAGATATACCGCCTTCGGCCTTGGCCAGCATTAGAAATCCATCACACATGGGGGCGGACACAAAATATTTATGTCCCACAAGTTCGTAGATTTCACCGCCACCCCTTTGACCCACCGGATAGGCTCGAGTTGTGTTGGCGCGAACATCTGATCCACCCTGTTTCTCGGTCATGGCCATGCCGATGGTAACCCCTTTTTTGTCATGGTGTGGAACGTTGCGGGGATCGTAATGGCGACTGGTGATAAGAGGTTCCCAAATTTGTGCCAAATTCGCTTGTTTGCGAATGGTGGGTATTGCCGCGAAGGTCATGGTAATGGGGCAGCCATGGCCCGCTTCCACCTGGGATTGCAGGTAAAATAGGGCGGCTCGATACAGGTTTTTGGTGGGGCGGGATGCGGTCCAGGGGATGCTGTGAATGCCGTGGCTGATGGCGCAGTCCATCAGTTGATGATAGGCAGGGTGAAACTCTATCTCATCCACCCGCTGACCGTGGCGGTTATGGGTGCGAAACTCAGGACGATGTTTATTGGCCTGAAATCCCTGTTGTATCATCGCGGCAGATCCGGTCATTTGACCGAATGCAGTCAATTCTTTTTGGTCATTGTTCTCTTGGTGATCGGAACACAGCTCCGCTGCATATTGATCAAGGGTTTGCCTTAAAGCCACATCAGAAAGATAAGCGTTGTAGTTTTCAAGCGGCCGGGGCTGATTTTCCACCAGATGGGTTTCTGCCAATGGGTTCAGGTTGTTAGCGTGAGTCATTTTGGATTACCTCCGTTGTTCGCACGCCGTTGAGGCCGAATTCAATAATGGCGGCGCGGGTTTGGCAATTGATAAGGGGCTTGCCTTGAGCAATTGTGGCCTGGTTCTCTGTGGCGAGAGAGAAAACAATGGTTTCAGCCATAGCCCCCACTAGCGCAGCGGCAGAAACAAGGGCCGGTTGATTGCGGAACTCGCCGCTGGCAATACCGGTTTCGATGATTTGTGAAAAATGTTGTGCCCAGCGATGACGATACTGTAACCGGCTCTGTTCCAGTTGAGGGTCAACTGGTTCAGCGATTAGGGCATAGGCCAGCCTGGGGCTTTGCAGGGCGCGATCAATAAAGGTTTCCAGCCCGGCTCTTAGCTGGGCTCGAGCCCCTTGCCGGGAGCGCGTGGCTTCCAGAACGGCTTCTATTTCTCTGTCTGTGGCCCATTGGAAAACGGCGATACAGAGCTCGGTTTTGGAAGGGAAATAACGGTATACGGTACCCGTGGCAATGCCCGCTGATTTTGCCGCATTGGCGATGGACAGGCCTCGAAACCCATTCTCTGAAACAAGGGTCTTTGCTCCCTGGAGCAATCTTGATCGGGTTTCTGCCTGTTTATTTTTTGTATGTTCTGTTGCGCGATAGGCCATAAAATGAATCATGATTCATTTTATGGGGAATGTAAAGGGGCTGAGCTTATCCTCTGTTTTGTTTCAGGTCCATGTGATCCAGGGATGGATTTAGAGAAGCGTGGGTTTGATTACGGCCTGCAGATTTGGACCGGTACAAAGCTTCATCAGCCGCCGTAAGAAATTTTTCTGGCTGCAGGTCCATTGTGGGAATGCAGCAAGCCACGCCCAGGCTGGCGGTGACTCCTACGGATCTTTCATTGATTTTAAAGTCGATCTCACTGATGGCTTTGCGAATGCATTCGGCAATATTCAACGCGCTCTCTGCATCTGTGTTGGGCAATAATACGCAGAATTCCTCGCCCCCGTATCGGGTTACCACGTCTTCTTCTCTTTTTGCGCAAGCGCAGATTGCGATGGCCACTTCTCGCAGGCAATCGTCACCGGCCAAATGGCCGTGGCTATCGTTGAATTGTTTGAAATGGTCGATGTCTATCAAAATAGCGGTCAATGGAGATTGCTCTCGACATCCCCTGGAGAGTTCCCGGCCCAAGGCCTTGTTCAGAAAGCGCCGATTACGAATACCTGTGAGGCCGTCGGTATAGGTAAGCTCCTCCAGGCGTTGATTGGCCCGCTCAAGCTCGTGGGTACGCTGCTTTACTTTGTCCTCCAATGTTTCGTTGGCTTTTCTTTGGATCTCCAGGGCGGAGGCTTGAGCTCGCCTTGCTTCTCGCTCGTGGACCAGTGCATCCTCTTGGGCTTGGCGTGCTTTCTGTTCCTGTTGTAACGCTTCGGTGCGGGCCTGATGGGCAATTCTTTCGTTTTCCAGTGCGCTTGCCTGGGCTTGGTAGCGCCGTTTTTTCTCCACATTGAGCCGGTCCGCCAAGGCAAAGGACAAGAGAATAACTTCGAAAGCGGATCCCAATTGAACGGCGTGCTCAGTGTAAAAATTGCGAGCAATAAAATCGAACTTGTTCAGTGCCAGAATCACGCCACCTATGAGGAATGTCATCCAGGATAGGAAGTAGTATTTAGCGGAACTGTCGCCGCTTAACCAGCGGAACATGCCCATGGCCAGGGCGGCGTGGATGCCAAATATGGCCCATAGGATAACCGCTGAAATAGTAATTTGGTAAGGAGCAAATGGAGATACCATGACCAACAGGGCGCTGATCACCACCACGGCTCTTGCTGCTAATTTAAGTCGTGGGAAACTCTCCTCCACTCGCAGAAAGCTTATGGTAAAAATGGCGGCAAAGAGTACGATGCAAGCCAGAAAAAACGCGATACTTTGGTCGTTCCAGCGGGTGCTGTTGGGCCACAAATATTGAAAAGAGATTCCACTTAAACTGGAAAAAAACAACGCGACACTGGCCACGTAGAACACGTAGTACAGATAGTTTTTCTCTCGCACCGAGAAGTAGACGAATAAATTGTAGAGAACCATCACTACCATGGTGCCAAAATAGATACCGAGGCCCAGCATCTCGGCCTGGCTGGCTTGCAGTAAACTGTGATCACTCCATAAGGAAATAGGTAACTGCATGGCGCTAGAGGTTTCTACCCTCACATAGTAGCTATGCAAGCTTTTCGCGGGCAGCTGTACTGGTAGCACGAAATTCCGGTGTTGGACGAAACGATCTGAAAACGGGCGTTTGTCGCCTAACTCATAGAGCTTTGTTTCCGCATTGGGTGTTAGTTCGAATATATCGATGTAGTCCAAAACGGGATAGGCCAATTGGATGTTGGTTTGGATCGCGGTATTGGTTTCGTTGTATAAGTCGAAGCGCATCCAATAGGCGCTGTTAGTGTACCCAAAACTCAATTCATCCTTGTCCGCGGGTTTCACATGCCAGATTAAGTTTGAATCGTTTCGTACTTCATTGAAGGACAGGGTGTTGCTCTCGTCCACCAGGTATTCGAGGTGGGCCGCCAGGTCAACCGGGTGGGGTTGTTGGTTAAGTTTAACGGGCTCAACTGCCAGGCTGTAGGAGCTAATAAAAGCGCTAGCTAGAACTACGAGGTATAAAAAAAACTGTCTCAACTAATTACCTTAAATACTGCAAAGGGGCTGATTTGTAATTATCAGTTTAGACCCTGGATCGGAACAAATTCACAGCTTTGCATTATTTAACAAATTGACACAGCTTATAAAAAACTACTTGATGCTGTAGGCAATATTATTTTCATCCCCCAAATCCTGGATTAGAATTCGGTTGCGCCCGCTAGCCTTCGCGCGATACAGGCATTGGTCGGCCTGTTGGATGAACTTCTCTGACATGCCTTTTTGATGGGGTGTGCCGTGTATGACTCCGGCAGAGATGGTGAGTAATTCTGAAACTTCAGAGCCTTGATGGGGGATTCTGAGGGCTCTAATGTGGTCTCTGACCCGTTCTGCTAGCGAGCTTACTTCGTCCGCGTTGGTATCAAACCACAGAATCAAGAATTCTTCTCCGCCATAGCGGCCGGCAAAATCCAGAGGGCGTTTGCAATGGGAGGAGAGGGAGTCCGCAACTTCTTTCAAGCATTTATCGCCTTCCAGATGGCCATACAAGTCATTAAAGTTTTTGAAGTAATCAACATCCAGAAGCAGCAACGTAACTGCTTTTTTTTCCCGGTAAGCATAGCCTAGCAAGTCGTCTAAAGTTTTGTTGATTGCACCACGATTATACAAGCCGGTCAGCGGATCTGTTTTTGCCAGGTTGCGTAAAGCGCCCCGTTGTAAAAAGCTGATACGTTGTTGGTATTCAAGCGTGTAGGCTCCCACCCCACCAATTAAAGATGTCGCGAACATCAGTAAGTAGCGATGAAAACGGTAGGGGTCTGGTAGAAGATACAGCTCACACAAAATTAGATAGGTTAGGCCAATTAAGGTGGCGCAGGCGATGGCTTGACGAAAGCGCATGCCCCCCAAAAAAAAGGCCACCATAATGACCAGCATGATACCTTCGTGGGGTAAATACTGGTTGTCGTTCTGAGCGTAAATGATGGTTCCTATGGCGGTTAGGCCAATGAACGCAATAATCAAGAAACTGAATAGGGCAAAGTACTTCTGAAATCGTCTCTGAAAGTAAAAGTTAATCACCAGTGCAACCGAAAGCAGGGGTACGGATACATACAGTCTGGTCATAATGTAAAACCGGCTGGCTTCTTCATCCAGGAAGCGCAGATCCAATGGGGCGAAGCAGAGCAGGAGTAGGATACCCACAATGAGTGCGCCCCGTTGTTTCACAACATTGCGAGAATCCAGGAAGTTGCGAAACTCTCGCTCCAATGGCTGCGCGAATCGAAGCGACATAAAGCCCCGTTTCAGCTGCTCATCGTATATGTGGAGTTGGCTATTGAATGACTGCATAGATAAACAGAAGTAGCTTAGTTATCTCGAGTATAGCAATGTTTATTTTGATAAAGGCAGTTTCCTTTTCTGCTTTTGGGGTTTGCGAATTAGGCACGATTCCCTGTCCTTGCCTGTCCATAGTTGTTCAAATTGTTGGCAGGGCCGACATAAAGCCCCCGCTTTTTAGCCAACGTTGACCTAAAAGTCACATGCTAGCCTCTGGCAAATTTTCTGTATATAAAAAATATTTAGAGCGAGAAC
The DNA here is from genome assembly GCA_964016105.1 of uncultured Ketobacter sp. GTDB lineage: Bacteria > Pseudomonadota > Gammaproteobacteria > Pseudomonadales > Ketobacteraceae > Ketobacter. The sequence goes on along the minus strand of CAXHEX010000030.1, from coordinate 27,937 downwards.
CTATGATTTGGCATCATATTGAGAAAGGACATGGTCGGCCCCTGGTGTTACTCCATGGCATTGGTATGAGCGGTGATGCGTGGCAGCCGGTTATGGATCGTCTGGCTGTGCAGCGAAGAGTGATTGCTTTTGATATCCCCGGATTTGGGGGTACCCCCGGATTGGAAAATGTGGAGCCGAACTCCCTGGCCATGGTGGCCAGTCTGGGAGAAAGCCTAAGAAAAATGGGTATTGATGAGCCGGTTGATATCGTGGGCAATTCCCTCGGTGGGCGCATTGCGCTGGACGCTGCGGCGGAAGGTTTGGCTCGCTCAATTGTCTGTATCTCGCCCGCCGGTCTGTGGCGGGAAACGGGGCCGGCGCATCTTGAATACCTGTTTACGGCCATGCGCAAGGGTTACCAGATGATGCCCGGCGTTACCGAGGGGTTATTGCGCACCCGGGTGGGCAGAACCGTTATTATGGCGGGAGCCGTTGCCGCCCGTGGCTGGAAAATCCCGGCAAAAGATGCCATTCACTCAGCTCGCATGTTCGCGGATTCACATCACTTCGAGCCCATATTCAATGCGTTTCGTCCCCCTTTCGACCAAGCTCACCGCATAGAGGTGCCTTGTACCGTGGCCTTTGGTGATTTTGATATGGTGTTTCCTGTGGGAACCCGGGACAAAAATCGAGTGCCCGCCCATACCCACTGGTTACGATTGCCCCGCTGTGGTCACGTTCCTATGTGGGACCACCCGGAATTGGTGTCCCATGTGATTATGCAGGGCACGCACTAAGGTTTTAGCTTTTGGCCATGGCTTCAGTAAGCAAGGGGCCGTGGCCTTGCAGCATCGCTTGGCCTATGGCCATTGCAGTGATAAGCCGTTCCGCCTTGGCGCATAAGCTTGCCCGTTCCTCGGGCTGTTCTATGCAGTCCATCGAGAGCTGAAACATGTCACGGCAAATGGCTTCTGATAATTCCCCCAAGGCGTCATCTGCAATCCTGGGGAGCAGGTTTAAGGTGACAATGTCTTCGGCAATGTCTTCACTGAATTCACGCATCACCTGTTCCAGGGCGCCACGAATGGCAGGGGATGAGCCATGCAGTTCGCGAACTCCAAGAATAAAGGCGTTGGGGTTGGAGGCCACGTAGTCAAAGAACAACTTCACCGTGATGCGAGTAACCCTTCTCGCCAGCTTCATTTGTAAGCGTGGATTAAGCTGCCAGGGGTCTGAGTCAGGATGGGTAGGGGTGGTCTCTGCGGCTTGCCGACGCAAATCCCTCAAAGGTTTACGAATATCAGCGCTGATGCCTTCGATAATGGCCAGCCCCAGGTCGTCAAAGTCCTTAAAGTGCCGATAAAAGGTGTTAGGGTTGAGTCCAGCTTCCCGTGCCAGCTCCCGGAGGCTGATGGCGGTCAGGCTGCGGGTGGCCGCTGTGAGGCGCAGTGCGGCGTCAATCAACAGTCTTTTACCCTTTACGGCGGTTTTTGAGAGGCTCATAGGGAAACCATAATCTAACATCTAACAGTGTGTGGTGAACAATGTGCAGTGAACTGGGTTTAGTAATCAGGGCTCAGTAAACAGGGTTCAGTAGACCTGGCCCTATGTTACAAGGTCTTGCTATTGAGGTATACAACTGTATACTTTTGCCTGGGTATACAGTCGTATACTCCTGTGCCAGCGCTTGGCACTGAGCAGATTTACCGGAGCTGGCAGCCATTGTGCGCTGGCCTTACAATTACAACGAGTCTTGGGAAGTGGAGGCGTCAGCATGAAATCATTCGATAACAAAGTGGCAGCGGTAACGGGTGCTGCATCGGGAATAGGGCGTGCGTTGGCACTGGATTTGGCCAAGCGACATTGCCATCTGGCTCTAAGCGATGTGGATGCGGAAGGTTTGTCTGCCACCGCAGATATGGTCATGGGAATGGGGGTGCAAGTGACCACCGACGTGATCAATGTGGCTGATCGGGACGCGGTTCACGCTTGGGCGGATAAAGTAGTACAAGACCACGGCAAAGTTAACTTGGTGTTCAATAATGCGGGAGTAGCCTTGGGTGGCACCGTGGAAGAAACCTCTTACGAGGATTACGAGTGGATACTGGGTATTAACATGTGGGGCGTGGTGCATGGTACCAAAGCTTTCTTGCCCCACATCAAACGAGCGGGTGAGTCCGGTCACGTGGTCAACATCTCCAGCGTATTCGGCCTGTTTGCCCAGCCCACCCAGAGCGGCTATAACATGTCTAAATTTGCAGTGAGAGGTTTTACCGAATCCCTGCGCCAGGAATTGGATATTGAAGATTGTGGTGTATCCGCCACTTGTGTCCACCCCGGTGGCATAAAAACCAACATCGCCCGTAATGCTCGTATGACCGAAAGCATGGATTCCTTTTCTGGCGATGCTGGTGCAGAGAAAGTTCGTGACAAATTCGAGTCGCTGTTCATCACTTCTTCGGAACAGGCTGCTAAAACTATACTAGCCGGGGTCAAGTCAAATAAAAGACGGGTTTTGATTGGCCCTGATGCCAGAGTCTTGGATATGATGCAAAGACTATTACCCGTGAACTATCAAAGAGTGGTCACTACTTCATTCAAGCTCGTGAGTAAATAACAGGAATAGAGATTCCCCGGTCAACTTCCAAACTAAATTATTATAAAAACCAAATTATTATAATAAGGAGACAGCCATGCACGGTTTAATGATGGATACGCAAATGTCCATTGCTTCAATTTTACAGCACGCTGAAAAAGTCCATCAAAACGCTGAAATTGTCAGCCGAAAGCCCGAAGGGGGAATCTTTAAATACACCTACGCCGATGCCGGTAAACGTGCGCGTCAAGCGGCGAAGGTATTGTCCGAGCTGGGTGTAAAGCAACAGGACCGGGTAGCCACTCTGGCCTGGAACAGTCATCGGCATTTTGAATTGTATTTTGGTGTGTCCGGAAGCGGAGCCGTATTGCATACGGTAAACCCGCGTCTATTCCCAGAACAGATTATTTATATTTTGAATCATGCTGAAGATGAGGTGTTGTTTCTCGATATTCAGTTTGTACCCATTATCGAAGCCATTCGCGATAAGTTGCCCTTGCTGAAGCACATTGTGCTGATGGTGGATAAAGACAATATGCCTCAGTCCTCGCTGGATTTGCTGTGTTACGAAGAACTGCTGGCGGCCCAGGATGATAATTATGAATGGCCCGAGTTTGATGAAAACCTAGCGGCCACCCTGTGTTATACCTCTGGCACTACCGGTAACCCTAAAGGAGTGCTTTACAGTCATCGTTCCACTGTAATCCATGCGTTGGCTTCCTTGAGCAATGATGGCTTGGGTATCAGTAACCAATCCACTGTGTTACCTGTGGTGCCCATGTTTCATGTGAATGCCTGGGGTGTGCCCTACGGAGCCACCGCCGGTGGCGCTAAATTAGTACTGCCAGGGGCGGGTATGGACGGCGCTTCATTATTCGAGTTGATTGATGGCGAAGCTGTGGACTTATTACTGGGTGTGCCCACGGTCTGGCTGGGTTTATTGCAATATTGTGAGCAACAGAAATTAACCTTGTCATCGGTGAAGGAAGTGGTCATCGGTGGGTCCGCGGCACCTTTATCCATGATCAAAGCATTTCAGGAAAAGCACGACGCTTTTGTGATTCACGCTTGGGGAATGACGGAGCTGTCACCCATGGGTACAGTGAACAGCATGAACCGCTATATGGCGGGTCTGCCCCAGGAAGAGCGTTATCAATTGCAAACCAAACAAGGTCGGCCCATCTATGGAATCGAGATCCGCATTGTGGGAGCAGACGGCGCAGAACTTCCCCATGACGGAAAGCAGTTTGGTCGGCTGCAGGTGCGAGGCCCCTGGGTAGCCAAATCCTATTACAAACACGACGATAATTCCGATTGGAGTGATGGTTGGTTTGATACGGGTGATGTGGCCACTATTGATGCTCAGGGTTATATGAATATCGTGGATCGTGCCAAGGACGTTATTAAATCAGGTGGGGAGTGGATCAGCTCAATCGATGTGGAAAACGTGGCCATCGGCTTGGACGGGATTGCCGAATGTGCAGTGGTGGGAATTCCCCATCCCAAGTGGGATGAGCGGCCCCTTCTGTTAGTGGTAGCGGAAGCCGATGCTAATCTCACCAAGGAAGCGGTGCTGGAATATTTGCAAGACAAAATTGTGAAATGGTGGATGCCGGATGAAGTGCTGTTCGTGGATGAGCTGCCCCATACTCCCACCGGAAAGTTACTTAAGCGTGAGCTGCGAGATCAGTATCAGCAGCTTTATGTACAGTAATTGTTTTTAATATATGCCTTAAGACCAACTCAATCATATTGCTATTCAGTTGGTCTTAAAGCTATCCCCAAATTTAGGCATATTTCGTAAGTAGCGTCGCCTGCTGCTGAATGGCTGAAGTGAACTCGGTTTTCATTCTTGCCACCAACTCAGCGGTGGGTATCACATCGTTAATACCCGCACAGCCTTGACCGGCAGACCAAACATTTTTCCAGGCTTTGGCTTCTTCTTCCATGGGTTTGAGCTTGGTGCCATAGTCAATTTCCCCGGGGTTGAGAATTTTCTCCATATCGTAGCCCGCTTGCTCCATGCTGGGCCGTAAAAAGCTCGCGGGTACACCAGAAACTGCGGGAGTGTGGATAATGTCCTTGCTACCACAATCCATCACCATTTGCTTGTAGGCTTGATCTGCCTGGCTTTCTTCGGTGTTAATAAAGCGGGTCCCTATATAGGCAAGATCGGCTCCCATTTGTAACGCAGTGGCGATGTCGCTTCCGCTGTTGATGCAACCCGCCAGTAGTAGAGTTTTGTCGAAAAAGCTGCGTAGTTCCTGAACTAGGGCGAAAGGATTAACGGTGCCCGCATGGCCTCCGGCCCCTGCGCTCACGGCGATCAGCCCGTCAACGCCCGCTTTGGCGGCGTTTTCTCCGTGTTTGCGGTTGGTGACATCGTGAAAGACCACGCCACCATAGCTGTGAACCGCATCCACCAGCTCCGATACGGCACCCAACGACGTGATCACCAGGGGAACCTTGTGCTTAACGCAGATATCCAGATCCGCCTGCAGACGCGGGTTGGTTTTATGCACGATCAAGTTCACTCCGTAAGGCGCGGGTTTCTTACCGCTGGTCTCCTCGTGTTCTGTGAGTGCATCGTCTATCTGTTGTAACCACTGGGCGAAGCCTTCGGAACTGCGTTGGTTGAGTGCGGGGAAGGTGCCTACTATACCGGCTTTACAGTTTTCAATGAGTAGACTAGGTCCCGACACCAGGAACATGGGTGCGGCAACCACAGGAAGGGTTAATGAGCCTTCAAATGATGTTGGTACTGGCATATTTCACCTATAATCTGGCGCTCTTTTAGGTAACCCAATAGCATACCAGGGGGCACCCTTATTTTGGCCATTCTATTTGAAACAAAAAAACAGGGGCGCTCCTACCAGGTACGCAGCGCTGGGGCGAGCCGGAGACTATACACCGATGGCGTCTTCCATAGCCAGTACAACCCCAATCATGTGTTAACCGGTAGCGTTTGGGATCTATTGTTTTTACCTTCGCAGTTCTACGGCAGCGGCAATTTGCAACGGGTTCTGGTATTGGGGGTGGGCGGAGGCGCCGTCATTCATATGTTGAATCGGTTTGCTCAGCCTCAGCAGATTGTGGGTGTGGAGCTCAGCGCTGTTCACTTGCAAGTGGCAAAACGCTATTTTGGCCTCAACTATCCCAATCTTGAACTGATTAAGGCAAATGCCATAGAGTGGATTGCCGATTACGATGGTGAACCGTTCGATTTGATCATTGATGATTTGTATTTTGAACAGGCGGGTGAACCTCAGCGGGCCATAGAAGCGGATGCCAGCTGGTTTGATATGCTCACCAGTCACTTGACGGATCGCGGTTTATTGGTAATGAATTTTGTCAATTACCGTGAGTGGCGGGATTCCGCTTACTTCATTGAGCCCTGGCTTCAGCAGCGGTTTGCTTCCGTGTACCAGTTCGCCACACCCACCTGCCATAATGCGGTGGTGGGTTTTTTGGGTATTGAGACTGAAACCAAACACTTACGCCAAAATTTGAAGCAGATACCCAAATTAAACCCAGAAAAAAAATCCTGCCGCTTGCGCTATGCCATTAAGAAGATAGCTTAATCACTTTGAAGTGGTTGTCGTTAAACACCGTTTCCACCGAATTGAACAGGGTGGCGGCCACTTGCTCTAGAGGGATAAATTGGTTCACCACAAAGAAAGCTGTGCCCGTCTTTTTTAGGTGGGCTTTTGCACTCTTTATAAATTTCTCTGTAAGATCGCTGGTGGTATCAAACCCTTTGTGAAAAGGTGGGTTGCATAGCACTACATCGAACTGACCTTCGATGCTACTGGCGCAGTCATCGGCCACTACGTCGCCATTGACATTGTGAGTTTGAAAATTCTTACGGCAGCTTTCAACCGCAGCGGCATTGTTGTCAGTGGCGGTAATACTTTCTATTCCCAAGTTTGCGGCCTGGATAGATAGATAACCGTAGCCGCAGCCCAAATCCAGCAGACTATTCGGTGCTTCTGTGGTGGTGTTAAGAAACTGCTTAAATTGTTCAATTAGTAACGCACTGCCTTGGTCGATTTTATTCCAGCCAAACTGCCCTGGTTTACTTAGCAGAGTGGTATGGTCAGGAGTGATGTTGATGGTTTTTCGATAGTCCTTATCGTCTAGCGGATCGTTCACGGCTTGTGGGCTGAAGTGTGCCAGTTTTAACTGCCTCGGCCCTTTGGTCAAGGCCGTTTTGCAGCCCAAGTAGGCTTCGGTTTTGGATATATAGGTTTTGATTCCTTCACTTTTATAGCCACACAGCATCAACTGACCGCCTGGCTTTAAGTGATAGGGTGTCTGGTTTATCAAGTGATGAACCACCGCTTTTTCTTTTGATATCCGATAAGCGATGACATCAAACCTTTTGCCGCAGGATTTTAGGTCCATGTCATTGAAATAGCTTTCTATGTTATTTGCTTTGGCGGCCGCCACCACGTCGTATCGGTTGCTGAGCAAGGAAAGATTAGGTAGGGTTTTCAAGCCCAACAAATGATTGCTGTCCAGTTGTTCATCGGCAACTAACAGAATGTCACCTGACAGAGATTTTAAGTTGTCACAAAGTAATTCCAGAGCGGGTTCCATTATTGGTCACCCACGCTGTTAATTTCGGTTGCATTTAGAGGCCGGTAATCCCCCGGTTGAAGGGTGGGGTCTAACACAATGTCTCCAATTCGATAGCGGTGTAATTGCTGAACATGGTTGCCCACTGCTGCAAACATGCGTTTCACCTGATGATATTTGCCTTCTCTGATAGTGAGGTCTGCTTCTGTCTCACTGCGTCGAATGAGCTCAGCGGGACGGGTGCGTTTCAACTCATTTTTTAGCAGAATACCTTCCCTGAAAACCGTTTCTACACTTTCATCCATGGGTTGGTCTAACCAAACCCGGTAATGTTTATTTAATTTGAGTTTGGGAGCCGTAATGCGATGGCTCCATTGCCCATCATCGGTAATCAGCACCAAGCCAGTAGTATCCACATCCAGCCGGCCGGCCACGTGCATATTTTCAGGTTCGTCTTCCAACAGCAACGACATGACGGTGGGGTGCTGACTGTCGCGATTGGCACAAACATAGCCTGGCGGCTTGTTTAGCATAAAGTAACGGGGGCCAGAGGGGACAATCACCATGCCACTTAAACGAACCCTATCTGATTCTTGTACCACATATTTAGGGTCAGTCACCATGACATCATTTACTAAAACATCACCAGCCTTCAGCGCTTGTTTTGTCTGCTTTCTTGAAAGGCTGGTATTGTTACTTATATATTTGTCAATTCGCATTCTAGCAAGGTATTCCTCAGCACCCATTACCCGGGCTATTGTGCCAAATCTTGGCCTGGGATTGAAACTAATGATCCCTACAGAGCTGTGCTTTGTAGTTTGTGCTAACTACGCGGCCCTCGAAGTCTAGTGTCCATGGGGTGATCCCTTCCAGTGGATGCATATAGGGTTCTCCGCCTAATGAATAGTTGCTCTCTTTCTAAAAAACCCCATTATCATTCTTTATTCGTCCACCGCTAATGAGCGAATATAATCGCATAAAACCATCAAGTGCTTGTATTGAATCCCAGTGCTCTACAATGCTGCCATTCTCAAGGCGCCAGGTATCGACAATATTCATACCCTTGCTATCGTTGCCCCTGTCACTTTTTTTCAGAGTGGCATGTGAGTGAAAGATAACGTAATCGCCGTCAGCATAGATGTGTTTAACGTCATAGGTGTAGTCGGGATAGTCCTCAACAAACTCTTGTAAAAAACGTACCAGACCGGTGATTTTTTCGGGTAAATTACGGTTGTGTTGAACATACGAGCTATCGTTATAGCGTTCAAGTATGTAGTCAAAATTATGGTCATTCATCAGATTCTGAACAAAGTCAGTAATCAAGGTAACGTTAGCCTTTTCTTCCTCTGTCCAGCTATCTTTTTGTAATGCGTCCAGGTTTATTGCCAGATTTTCGGCAGTGGCCGTTTTACTTGCTATAAGCACCAGTATTAATGCAGTGATTTTCCACATGGTATTTACCTCTGAGTGTTGTTGGTTGATAGAAGTGTGACTTGAGCTTTATGGTATATAATAGTAACCTGCATAACAATAAGGCACTAAGATGTCACCTGGGCACATTCTGGTAACCTATGAATCGATGCAGACAAGAGAGGTATGGCATGGCTGCGAGAAGAAAAGATAAAGAGAAAAAAGGTAAGCGCGTATTTCACAACACCGAAGACTGTCCTATTCGTAACGTGGTAGCACAGATAGGAGACAAATGGTCTGTGTTGATACTGTTTGCACTTGTGGAGGGTGCCGATCGATTTAACTCACTAAAATCAAGAGTGGTGGGTATCTCGCAGCGTATGCTCACTCAAACCCTCCGCGACCTTGAGCGCGAGGGATACGTAACGAGAACGGTCTATCCCGAAGTGCCGGTAAAAGTGGAATATGATCTAACAGAAATGGGCCGAGATTTGGTTAAGCCTTTATATCAGTTGGTTTCATGGGCAGAATCACACCATGCCGAGATCAAGCGTTCGCGAAGGAATTACGATGAAAAAATCAGTCAGGAATGACCCACGCTAAATTCAGCGTGGGTTATGCAGTTAAAATGAATAAAGCAGCAAAAAACAGCCAAAAACAATTAAGAATACGTCTTGCCCATGACGACACGGTATAAAAAAGGCAAGAGCATAAAACCAAACAGTAATCCCATACTGCCACCAGCACCATATTCTGCGTAGAAGTATTCTTCTTCTACCACAATGTTTGATTCATGGTGCCAGGTGTCATCCCACTCAAAACTTTCCAAAGGGATGCCGTTTGAATGTGGTACCTGACTTTCCAGCAAGAGTTGATGGGTGTTGGCGTCGTATACCTTTGCCACTAATTGATAGTCCTGTGGAGAATATCCGCTTTCCAATGAAATGCGCGTTTGGTATTGGTCGGATGAGTCGAGATGGTGGATTTGAAATATCGGGCTGCTACTGAGTAGCTCCCCATAGCCTGAGTAATCCACAAGAATAAATTCCAGGTAAATCCAGCGGCTTTGGTTGGGGGCATCCACATCCACGTCTACATCAAGACGTGTGTAAAACCCATCGTTGTCCCAGTCTTCACTCAGACTGTAGCCCAGTTGGTAGATTCTAACCCCGTGGCTTTCAATATGATCTGCACGGGCATCTTCTAAAAAAAGTGGTGAAAATCGGGGGCTATTATCCTGGCTGAATTGTGCTAAGAGTTGATTAGAATCAGCTGCGTACACCGCAAGAGACAAATCGTACTCTGCATTGGGATATCCCTCGCTCAATAGTACGGTTGTCTGGTACGTGTCTTCTCCCGTTTGGCCATAGATCCAGTAGGGTTCAGTTGTGAAAAGAGGTTTTTGTTCCAAGCCGATCAAGCTGCCAACCACGTAGATTTGGCTCGGTCCTTGACTCGTGTCTAAGTCAAAACTGAGGGAAAATTTATGAAAGTAACCGTCTCCGTCTTGATCTTCGCTGAAGTTAAAGCTCAGGCCGTAGAGTTCAATTGCGCCGTTTGATAGGTCGTTCTGGAAGTGAGCAGCCCTCATGGTGGGGTTTTGCTCTCGCTGGGTATTGTTTATCAGCTTGCCTTTGGTTTTAGTTTCAAGCTGTATGGTTTCAGCTTGACCATGGCTGTGGGTGGCCAGAATAGATAGCAGTACGACAACGATGATAAAAGCGAGTTTAGGCATGTCTCATCTCCTTTTTGATGATGAGATATTGAAGCCTAGGTGAGCTGAATCGATCCTGAACTCCAGGGTCCATTGTGTTCAGTTAAGGTTCAGTTAGGGCAGCGTAGGGTAAAGGAACGTTCAATCATAGGAGAACGCGATTATGAAATTAACTCGAAAAGTTCTGGCCATGTGTTGTGCTGTGGCCGCGCTGGCAACATTGCCCACAACGAAAGCTATGGCTTTAAGTGATGACGAAGCTGCGATTCTAGTGGGTATCGCTGTGGGAGGGTTAGCTGCCTACTCGGTGAAGCATCACCGTGAGCATGACCGCGCTCTTAGCCGTAATTACAGGCACAGCCATAGACATATCCACAACAAGCGCTGCCATAAGGGCAGGTCAACTAGAGTTGAACACTATGTGGTGCATAATCCACCCAGTCGAGTTTATGGAAACCATCGGGTTAAGTACAGCCAATCCCACTTTGATTCCAAGCCAAAGGCACGTTACAGGAGTCATTCAGCCAAGCACTATGATAGACATTACCGCTTCTAACTGTTTGTTTTAGGGGGATCTTCCCCCGGTCTTTGGGAGCCTATCTCCGGCTCCCTACTTTTTTACTCGAAATCCAATAGCTCATCCAAAACTGAGCCATCTGATCGGCCATGCTCATAACCATAGTGTTGATGCTCTACCAATTGCTGGGGTAGATATTCCAGGAAGTAACCGTTATCTGTACCGTGGGCAAAAGAGCCTGCGTGAAAAAGCGTGCGGTTATCATCTCCGCTGCGTGTAATGAGCAATTCATTTTGGGCCCGGGTGAGGGCGACGTAAAGCACTCGGCGTTCCTCTTCTTCTGCTTCTTTGTCGCCCAGGCTGCGTAGGTGGGGGTATAGTCCAGGCTGTACTCCAAGGCAGTAACAAACGGGAGCTTCGGTGCCCTTTGCGCTGTGGACGGTGATTAGGGTTACGCATTCATCTTGTTCGTTTTTTTCTGCCTCGCTGTTGGTGACAGGGTCCAATGTATAGGCTTCCACAAATCCCATCAGATCTTTATAGCGACTGGCCAGGTCTGCCAGTAGTCTTAGGTCTGCCGCTCGGCTGTCCCAGCGGTCATAGCGCTGCTGCAGTACTTTTGAAAGATGTTCCGTACCCGCTTTAATCGCCATTGTGGGTTCGCCACGGTATTGCTGAATCAGAGTAATTCCCTGGCGCACATCGTTTCTGGTGGGCATTGCGGTTGCGAGCAGATCTGCCGGGTTGTCGGCGGGGTCCAGTTGTATCAATTGTTGGACTAGCTTGGCTGCTGTTGCATCACCAATTCGAGGCCAGGATTTCAGGTAGCGGATCCAGGCCAATTCGTCGTAGGCGCTCAAAGAAGCACGGCACAGGGCTAAAATATCTTTTACATGAGCGGCTTCCAGTAAGCTGGTACCGCCCACAAAACGGTAGGGTACTTGGCGATCAATGAGGGCACCTTCCAGCGTTTTGGCGCTCCAGGCCGATCGCGCCAACACCATGTGATCTTGCCATGGGCTGCCGGACTCGTGACGGTTTTGCAGGTCTTCGGCTATCCATTGGGCTTCATCGAATTTACTTTCGAAGTCCAGCAATTTAGGGGTCAGTCCCCGACCCCGGTTTGCGTGCAGGTGTTTGTTGTATTGCAAAGGCGATTGTTCCAGCAACCAATTGGCAATATCAAGGATTTCTTGGGTGCTGCGATAGTTTTCCACCAACTTTAAAGTGATTGCATTATCCAGGCGTTGTTCAAACTTATGGACGTTGGAGAAGTCCGCCCCTCGGAAAGCGTAAATGGATTGGGCGTCGTCACCCACACAGAATAACTGACCCGCTGATAAAGCATGGAGAATACGCCATTGCAGCGGATTGGTGTCCTGCATCTCGTCCACCAATATATGTTGGAATAAAGTTCCAATTTTATTTCTGAGCTTCTCGTTGGATTCAATTCCCTGAACAAAAAGATGCAAAATATCATCGTAATCCAGATATTTTCTCTGGTGTTTGCGTTGTTCGTATGTATTAGAAATTTCTAAACAACGCTCAATAGTGGTGGCGTCGTAATCGGTAAATTGGTGAAGGTACTGCTCCAGATCCAGGCAGCAGTTCTTGGCATAAGAAAAGGTATTCAGTAGGCTGGCCGCTTTGGGAAAATCCCGCTTTTCCCCTTTTTTTAGTTTTTCTCCGCGAATCAATTGCAGCAAGCTTTGAGCGTCGTCTCGGTCAATTACCGCTCGGTCTTCCACTGAAAATGATTTTGGAATTCTGCGCATAATTTGCAGGCAGAAGTGGTGGAAAGTACCCGCCGTGATGTTGTCTGCCACTTTTCCCGCTTCATTATTCAACCGCATCAACATCTCTTTGGCAGAGCGACGGGTAAAGGTGAGCATGAGCATTCTTTGGGCCGGCACGCCCTGCTTAAGCAAATACAGAATGCGTGCAATGATGGTTCGAGTTTTGCCAGTACCTGCACCGGCCAGCACCAACACATGTTTGGCTGGACCGTTGTACTGGGCTGCACGGAGTTGTTCTTGATTTAAATTCATTGGTGCAATCATATCATGAGTGTTGACTAAACGGTTTTGATTCAATGCAACTAACTGTCTTGTTCGTCAGTCTGACAATTTAAGTTGACTGAATCGCCCGTGAATTGTGCTTTTGTGAGCATTTTTGCCAAGTTGATTGGTAAATTAAAATCATTGTTTAGGTTTTTGGCCCCTTACGCGTTATCATATGTACACTGAAAAAAAATTATTCCTTCCAGTTCATTTTCGCAAATGAGGTAGAGGCAGTTTTGATCCCTGGTACCAAGCAAGATACGCGAGAGAAGCTAATACAAGTAGCCATTAAGTTGTTTGCCGAACACGGTTTTAGCGGTGTTTCCATGCGCAACATAAACAATGCTGCAGGCACAAAGAATTCATCGGCAGTTCACTATCATTTTGGCAGTAAAATGGGGATCATCGAGGCGATCATGGATAAGATCGACCAATTAGTCGATCCTGTTCATAAAGAGATTTTCGCCGACCTGGATCAGCGCTCTGACGAAGGCAAGTTGTCAGTGGAAGATGTGCTGATGGCCATCCAGCTTCCATTTTGGGTGCTGTACTCCGCCCCTGAATGGGGTCGATATGCCGTTAAGTTGTGCGCTCGATTGATGCTGGAGGCGGATGAAGATTTGAAGCAACTCTACAATCGCTATCTTTCGGCTCCTGTAGGGCGAATGTACGACGTCATGCACAAGTTGCAGCCTGAGAAAGACGAGAAACAGTTGCGGTTTCAGCTAAGCCATTGTTTTATGTCAACCATTGCAGGCAGTGCTTCAATCGATTTGATGGACAACACGCCTTTGGGTGATATTCGTTTTGAAGATAATACCCAGCTTGTATTGACCACGGTTTTTTACCTGGCCAATGGTTTAGGTTGTGATAAACCCGACTACAGTCGGCTGGATATGGCCTTTTGGATGAAGTACGCCAAGTACTTAGATGTTGCACCCACGGCGGCCGGGGCATCTTCCCTGGAAGAGGAAGCCACTTCACCGGCTTTGGTGTAGTTCTGATTAGCGCTTGTTGATCTAAAGCGTGCCTTCTTCTTCAAATTCGGACTCAAATTCCACAAGCCCTTCAACCAGTTGATGGCTGTGAGTTGCCACAATGTAGTTGCTTAGCTTCTCGATGGTGGGTAATTCGTACAAAACTGAAATTGGGATATCAATCTTAAGTAGCTGCTTTATGCGGAATTTCATTTCTGTTACTTGCAAACTGTGTCCGCCTAACTCAAAAAAGTTTTGATTCGGATTCAGTGTTTCGATTTGCAACAGCTCTTTCCATAGGTTTTCCAATTGCTGATTCAGGCTGGGCTTTTGGGAACCACTTTCTGTGCTCTGTTGCTTCAGCTTCGACATGAATTGGGACAACAGGTATTCAACCTGTTTTTTCTCAAAACATTCACGAGAATAGTGGATATCAATGGTTACCCCGTTAACCAATTCTGTAATGTGAATTTCTGCGTTGCTCAAAATCAGGCTGGAATTGTGATGCCTGACGGCCTCGATCTGCAAAGAAGAATTATCGCCGTGTTCCACATCGAGCCAGTGATAGTGCACCAGTGGTGCCGAGCTCGCTGACCCCAGGCATATGTGGTTTGCCAGTTGTTCGGACACAGAGGAGTAGCGGGTGTGCAGTTGCGAATAGCGTTGTGCCGGGTTGTTGATTGGCTTAGATTCGTTGGCTCGCTCCACTGGCACGTAGTAAGGAAAGAAGCCCGCCAGATTTTCGAATTCGGAATCTTTCAGTTGTGGGTCAGAAAACCAGTAACTGTAATGGTTAAAGCTAAAGAATTCGCTTAGGCACTGTTCCAGTGCCTCCAATAGCCATTGCTTTGTGCTGGTGCCGGCAGGAGCGAACTCTTGTATGAAATCGTTGGATAGCCAATGGCTGACATTGTTCAGTTCATTCTGATGTAGCTTGACCGATGCTCCGGGAGTTTGTTTGGGGGTAACCCTGTTCCATTCGTTGCGGAGAAATTTCTTATCCAGCATTTGCTGCGACCAAGTCGCAAAGTGAAATTGCTGATGGCTGGTTTCTTTAGGCGAGGTCTGAGGATCTTGGCTGCTGTTGAGCAGGGATAGCAATTGACTTGCTATTCTAAGAATTGAATAGGCATCCAATAGCAGTGGATGAGTAATAAGAAATAGTGTTTGCTTACTACCATCTTTCTCCACTAAATGAGCGTGAAAACAACGGTCAGAGCTAGGGGTGTTAACTAGCTCTTCCAGTAATTTTTGCCAATGGCTATCGTCGTTTTCTTGCGTGCAGAGCTGCGAAGTGGCTGCAAGTGGCCCCGGCTCAGCCTGGAGAAAACCCAAGGCGTTAGAGTTCAAACGGCAATCCAGTATGGGGTGAGCCTTAATCAGTTGGTTTAGTGCCTCACTTAATTGGCTTAGACTGACGCTGGCCGTCAAATCAATCTGTAACAGACGGTTCCTTATATGTGGTGAAGGCAGTTGACTGAATAGGGTCCGTTGGTGGGGGGATGCCTTGAAAATGTCGGCATCTTCTTTATTGCCAGAAAGATTCAGGCGGCGAGCTTCAGCTAGCTTCTTTTGTCGGATTTTTTCAAATAGCAACTGTCGTTGCTCAGGGCTCAGCTCTGAAAACTTCGATAATGCGCTGTCGGAGGTCATGGATATACTCATAGTTATAATTATAGTACGCCCTGCCGAGAAAGCGGTTCTCAGATGTAGTGACGTAATCCAGTGCTACTCATTTATAAGTTTTTCTTGATTAAATTAATTGTAATAAGAGGACAGCGGTAGAGCGCGGCTGTAAAATTTTGTAATCGGAAGTAGAGAAAAAAAGCCCTTCGGGAGAAGGGCTAAAGGGTAACCCAGTGCGAGTTGGGTTAAATCGACAAAACATTGCCTTTGGTTGAATTAGTCCAGAAATGAAAAATGATCTTGATCCATTTTCATAACTGGCCCCACTGAAGACATCATACATTCGGCATGGGCTTTAGCCCTTGGTAGTATGCGATCAAAGTAAAATTCAGCGGTTTGAATCTTCGCGGTGTAAAAATCCCTATTAGTGTCGCCTTCTGCCAATTTTCTATGGGCGGCTTGTGCCATTAGCGCCCAGAAGTAGGCCATGCTCACATAGCCGGAATACATAAGGTAGTCGTAGGAGGAAGTGCTAACTACGTCGAAATTTTTACGGGCGCGCATGGCAAGGCGAACGCTGTACTGCTGCCAGTTGGTGGTGTATTTGAGAAGAGGCCAAATAAATTTGTTCATTTCCTTTTTGTGAGGGTTAGATGAAATAAGGCCATTGTCTTTACAAAACTTCAATACCTCGAAGGTGAAGGTCTTCAGGGTTTTCATTTTGCCTAATAGAACTTTTCTACCTAATAAATCTAGTGCCTGAATGCCCGTGGTGCCTTCGTATAACGTGGAAATGCGAGCGTCTCGCACAATTTGCTCCATGCCCCATTCTTTAATGTAGCCGTGGCCACCATATACCTGCATTCCGAGGTTGGCACACTCAAGGCCTGTTTCCGTTAGAAAGGCTTTGAGTATGGGGGTTAGAAAGCCCATTTGATCGTCGGCTTCTTCTCTTATTTCTTCTGTTTCACCAAACATTAGGTGGTCTGCGAGTCTTGCTGCGTAATACACCATGGCTCGACCGCCTTCGGCAAAGGCTTTCTGAGTGAGTAGCATGCGCCGTACGTCGCCGTGGCAGATGATGGGGTCGGCTACTTTATCTGGTTCTTGGGTGCCCCCCAGTGCGCGCATGGACAAGCGCTCTTTGGCGTAGGGTAAAGCGCCTTGATAGGAAAGCTCAGCCGCACCGAGGCCTTGGAGGGATGTGCCCACCCGAGCAGAGTTCATAAAAGTGAACATGCATTGGAGCCCTTTGTTGGCAGGCCCAATGAGATATCCCTCTGCGGCTTCGAAATTCATCACGCAGGTTGCGGAGGCTCGAATTCCCATTTTGTGTTCCAGTGAACCACACACGACGTTGTTGAAGTCTCCAACATTACCATCCTGGTCGCATAAAAATTTAGGAACGATAAACAGCGAAATACCTTTTGTTCCTTCGGGAGCGTCCGGTAGCCTTGCCAACACAATATGTATAATGTTGTCCGTAAGATCATGATCCCCGGATGAAATAAAAATTTTAGTGCCTGTTATGGCATAGCTGCCGTCATCGTTGGGTACGGCTTTGGTTTTAAGCTGACCAAGATCAGTACCGCATTGTGGTTCGGTTAAGCACATGGTGCCCGACCAGGTGCCTTCACACATTTTTGGCAGAAATTGTAGTTTCTGTTCCTCGGTTCCGTGGAGGAAGATAGTATTCATGGCGCCCAAACTCAGACCTGGGTACATACCCCAGGACCAGTTTGCCGTTCCAATCATTTCGGATTTCATGATGCTCATGGAGAGTGGGAGGCCCTGACCGCCATATTCTTCCGGGTGGGATAGACTTTGCCACCCTCCCTGACAGTATTGGTCATAAGCTTCTTTGAAGCCCTTGGGGGTAGTTACTTTGCCGTCTTCAAATTTGCAGCCTTCCTGGTCTCCGCTTTGATTTAAAGGAGACAAAACCTGCTCGCAAAATTTAGCGCATTCCGACAGTATGGCATCCACCATATCGGGTGTTGCCATTTCGGCACAGGGCATTTTGCTGTAATGGCTGGGGTAGTCCAACACATCATTCATGATGAACTGCATGTCAGTGAGTGGCGCTTTATATTGAGGCATCGCAGATTATCCCGTTTCAAACCATCGATAATGAGAATATGGCAAGGATTCTGCCCCAGGCTATGTCAATAGACATTGGCAAAGAACGGGCAAGTGGATGTCAATTTAGCCAACGGGCGTTTGAATGAGGTTATAACTGAAGTGGGTGTCAGTCCTCAGGCTTTATTGGCTATGTTGCCGTTTTGATTATAGTGGTTCTGGTTCAACCAAATTAAAAAGTCCGCTCCAGGCATGGGGCGAGCAATGTGATATCCTTGGGCCAGATCGCATCCCATTTGCCTGAGTTTTTCCATGGTGCCGGCATCTTCAATCCCTTCTGCTACCACATCCAGACTTAAATTGTGGCCCATGGTGAGAGTGGTGTGGACGATGACCTGGTCGTCGTTATTGTTGGCCATTTCCATTACAAAGCTTCGATCGATTTTGATTTCATTCACAGGCAACTTTTTGAGATAGGATAGTGATGAATATCCGGTACCGAAATCATCAATAGATAACCTGATTCCAAGCTTATTGAGATCACTCATGACTTTTAACGCAAAGTCAGGATCTTTCATAATGGCTGTTTCAGTGATCTCCATAATGACATTGTTCAGTGTGGTGTTGCACTCCTTAGCTATCTTGTTAATTTGTTGACAAAAGCCTGGGTCTTGAAGGTTGCGAGCTGATATGTTGATGGATAAATTAATGTTGTAGCCTTGATCTTGCAGCTGCTTCTTGAACTTAAAAGCATTGCGGCATATCCAGAGTGTAAGGGGGTGAATGACTCCGGTACGTTCCGCAATTGGGATAAATTCGTCCGGTGGAATAAACCCGAATTCCGGATGAATCCAGCGGATTAAAACTTCGACTCCTGCCACCTGTTGTGTCTCCAGACTAATTTGCGGTTGGAAATACAGTTGTAGCGCGTCGTTTTCGATGGCATTACGCAATTCCGACAGCAGGGTAATTCGGCGCGCATTGTAGGGGTCTATTTCGCCGCTATATAGAGAGTAGTTATCGTTGTTTCCGCTGGCGGCTTCCAGAGCAATTTGGGCGTTGCGTAACAGGTTTTCGCTGGTCTCTCCATGTTGGGGATAGAGGGCGACTCCTGCTGTCACGTCCACATTCAGGGTTAGTCCCTGATAGGAAAACGGTCTTTCTATGCCGGTGATAAGTTGGTTGCACTGTTGTTGGATGTTGCTGGTGGAGTGTTGTTTGATGATCAGCGCAAATGTGACGCCCTCTACGTTGGCCACCCACTGGTTCCCGGTTTCCAGCTGTTCAATGGGTAAAATACCATCCAGCGATTTACACAATTTTTTAATCCGTTCGGTTACTAAATACAAAATGGCATCGCCATTGGAGTGGCCGAGGGTTTTATTAAATTCATGGAAATTGTTCAGATTTATGAGGCACAGATAGAATGCAGGTTCACGCTTTTCTAATAACAGGCTGTCTAGGGTGCTGCGCAAGAAAGTTCGGTTGGGGAGGCCAGTGGTGCGGGTGTGTAATGCCCGATGCATAAGCCGATCTTCAGCTTCCTTTAGCCGGATCACGGCCTTGTGCTGTTGCTCCAATGCAGCATAGCGCTCCTTGCGTTCCATGTTGATGCGGTCCGCCAGACCTAAAGAAAGTAATAACATTTCCGCGGCGCAGCCTATTAAAATAGCGTTGTTAGTAAAGCTGTTTGTGGGTAAGAATCCCAGCAAATTCATTACAAATAACAGCACACCAATAATCAAAGCTATCCAGGCAATGAGAAAATAACCTGCAGGCCGAGACCCATTGCGCCAACATTTATAGGTTAAGAACGGTGCTAATGCAGTGATTACGGCCAAATAGATTGATATGTGCAGGCTGAGGAAATAATCTGTGAAGGCTTTCACGAGCAGTAGGCCCACCCCAATACTCAACATGACGTTCAGGTAATGGTTAGCAGCAGGAAAATATTTGTTTATTTCTACAAAGTTACGAAAAAACAATATTCCACTGATAACGGTTATGGTGGTGGTGATCTGTGTTATGTATTCGTTTACCGCAGGAGCCTGTCCCCATAGGTAGAGATAACCATATCCTGTGATTGAAAGGTAGGTAAAGAGAGAAGCAACGATATAAATAAGATAATAGAAGTACGCAAGACTTCCCACGGAGAAAAAAAGAAAAAGATTGTATATCGCCATGGCGATCATGATTCCAAAGAAAATACCAAACACATAGTTGCTGGTCATTTCTTTGTAAATGAAGTGGGTAGGTTTGGATAGTGTTAAAGGTACTTGAACTGTCCCGCCAGAGCGCTTGACGTTAACGTAAATGTCATAGTGGCTATTGCTATTGATCCGAAGTGGTTGTGCAAAAAAGCGGTGCGGCAATATTCTTTGCACCATGTCTTTGGTATATCCCAGGTTATAGGTGTGTTTAAGCTCGTTGTCCTGAAATACATAGAGATCGAACCTAGCTAATAGGGGAAAGCTCGAATGTAAAATCCAGGTTTGGTATTGTTCCAGCGTTTGTCGGTCAGTAAATGCAAAATGAACCCATATGGACGAATCCGTATGGCCAAAATTCAGCACATCTTGTGTTGATGGTGAAAATCGAGTCTTGTGATTGCCCCTCAGATGTTCAATTGTCAGGGTGTCTTCAGCGTCTTCCAAATATTGAATTTGGGTTTGTCCCAATACGATTTCGCCTGAGTAGGTGTCCAGTAAAATAGTCTCAGCGGCCCCCACAAAGGGGGAAAGGACAATCAACAGCGCCACAACAACCGCTTTTAGGTTGTTTGACAATAGGGCGTCTATCGCAGCGTTTCGTAATAACAAGCCTGACTACCGTTTCAAACTGAACGCCAGGGTGATTGCACAGAACCTCAGGCGATTTAATGGTGGAGATTAGAGTGAGTATAGATCAATAAATATCCTTGACCGGGTGGCGGTGGCCCAAGAATGATAGATTTTGTGGTGGTTTAGTAACAGATTGGAGTTGAACTGCCAAAAATACGACGTTAGGGATTGAAGAGGGTGAAGATTGTCAAATTTTATGCCCCGATGCGATGCATTTCAGGGCATGGAACTATTGGCGAGTTTATAGGTGTTGGGACGCTGATGCCTTAATGGTGTTGACCATGGACTGTAGGCCGTTACCACGGGTTGGGCTCAAGTGCTGGATCAGTTGGGTTTTGCCAAAGTAGTCTTGGATATCAAAGTCGAGGATTTGTTGCGGGGTCTTATAATTAAATGCGGCCATGACCATAGCCGCTAAGCCCCGAACGATATGGGCATCGCTATCAACACTAAAACAGAGGTTTTGTTGCTCTGGATTGTAACTATGGCTGATCCAGACCTGGCTCTGGCAACCTTTAACCAAATTAGATTCGATTTTTAATGCGGGCTCCATGGCGGGAAGCTTCTTGCCAAGATCGATAATGTAACGATAGCGATCTTCCCAATCATCAAAAAACTCCAAATCCTCCAGAACGTCTTGTGATGTAATTTCGCTGCCGAATACAGATTCACTCATTTTTATGCCTTATCTTGCTAAAAAATGCCCAACTCCAGCTGGGCTTCTTCGGTTATCATGTCTCTGCTCCAGGGTGGGTCAAATACGATATCGACTTTTACACCGGAGACGTTTGGAACTTTCGCCAACCGATAACGTACATCATCCGCTAGAACTTGACCCATACCGCAGGTTGGGGAGGTTAATGTCATGGTGACCGTGATCTGGTGATGGCCTGAATCCTGTTCGTCAATAGATACCGCGTACACCAAACCCAGGTCCACAATATTGACGGGAATCTCGGGGTCATAGATTGTTCGTAGAGTCTCCCAGACATGCTCTTTCAGTGGGGCCCCTGGTTCAACTTGGCCAAAATCAAGTTTTTCCACTTCTAATCCAAGGGCTTCTGCATCGGTACCATCCACCCTTGCCAGGTTGCCCTGATAACTCACGGTGTAATTACCGCCCCGGGCTTGGGTGATGGTAACAAAGGCATTTTTGGGCAATGTTATGGGTGTGCCAGAAGGAACCGCGCGGGCTGGGCAGTCCTTTACCACCGCAACCATTCGTTGTTCTTGGCTGGCTGACATTATTTATTCACCGAAAAGCTTTCGCCGCATCCGCATTCTGCAGTGGCGTTGGGATTACGGAATTGCAATAAGGAGTTTAATCCCTGTTTGACGTAATCCAGTTCGGTACCCTGTAAAACCGGCAGACTGTCTTTGTCCAGATACACCGTGAGATGGCTGGATGGCGACAACCTGATATCGTTTGGCTGTGGCTCTGAAACCAGCTCCATGTCGTACATGTAGCCTGAGCACCCGCTGGGTTTAACCGATATTCGCACCGCGCTGGCGGCATCGGATCTGGCGATCTCGGATTCCATATGTTTAATGGCCGGAGGGGTCAACCGTATGGCGTCTTCTGGGCGAAAAGTTTGAACTGTCATAGTGTCCTCATCGAGTACTCACATGGGTTTTTCAGCGCTACCATTTAGACCAAAAATGACCTGGCTTTCTCCAAAGCCTGGAAAAATCGTTCAACTTCTTGTTCTGTATTGTAAAAAGCAAATGAGGCTCTTACGGTACCGGGAACACCGAACTGATCCATGATGGGCATGGCGCAGTGGTGTCCTGTTCTCACTGCAACCCCTTGTTGATCAAGCAGTGTGCCTAGATCATGGGGATGGGCACCTTCAAGCAGGAAAGAAAACACACCGGCTTTTTGTTTCGCTCGGCCGATTAGCTGCAAACAGCTCACTTCACTGGCCAGTTCCAGGGTTTTCAGTAGTAAATTACTTTCGTGTCGGGCAAGTTGCGAACGGTCAAACTGATTTAAGTAGTCTATGGCTGCGGCCAAGCCGATAGCTCCCGCAATATTGGGAGTGCCCGCCTCAAATTTGTAGGGAAGCTGATTGTAACTGGTTCCCGAAAATGAAACCTGTTGGATCATTTCCCCGCCGGATTGGTAGGGCGCCATGCTGTCTAGAAGCTCTTGTTTTCCGTAGAGAACACCGATGCCTGTGGGCCCGAATACCTTGTGGCCAGAAAAAGCGTAGAAATCGCAGTTCAAGTCTTGAACATCAATACTCCAGTGGGGAGTGGCTTGGGCGCCGTCCAGCAAAACTTTGGCACCTACGTTATGTGCTGCTTCGACTATCTGCTTGACCGGGTTAATGGTTCCCAGGGCGTTGGATACATGTACCACTGAAACCAGTTTGGTTTTTTCGCTAAGTAGAGTCTCAAAGGCCGCCATGTCCAACTCCGCTTCCGGGGTTACGGGTATGACTTTCAGTGTGGCTCCGGTCTGCTGGCAGAGGATTTGCCAGGGAACGATATTGGAATGGTGTTCCATTGCAGAAATCAGTATTTCGTCGCCTGCTTTTAATTGTTCCCGGCCAAAACTGTGGGCCACCAGATTAATGCTCTCGGTGGTGCCGCGGGTCCAAATTATTTCTTTTTCACTGGCTGCATTTAAAAATGATTGTACTGTGATTCTGGCATTTTCAAACAGTCGGGTTGCCTGATCACTGAGGGTATGGGCGCCACGATGTACGTTGGAATTAGTGTCGCTGTAATAATCCGTAAGCGCTTCCATTACCACTTTTGGTTTTTGTGTGGTGGCCGCGTTATCTAGATAAACCAATGGTTTACCTTTAACCTGCTGCTTGAGGATAGGGAAATCCTGGCGAATGGCATCGATGTCAAAAATTCTAGATGGGGTGTCCGTCATATCAACTTTCCAATGACCAAAGGCTTTTAAGTTTGTCTACGTCGTTAAAGAATCTGCCTAGGTTCTCGGTTATGAAGCTACGCATGGCAGGATTGGGAAACAGCTCCACCATTTCGTTGACAAAGCCCAAGCAGAGCATGGCTTCTGCGCTGGCCTTGTCGATACCCCTGGACTGGAAATAAAACAACGAGTTGGCATCAAGCTGACCAATACTGGCGCCGTGGGAGCATTTCACATCGTCTGCGTAGATTTCCAGCTCCGGCTTAGTGTTGAGTTCAGCCTGGTTGGATAACAACAGGTTTTTATTGTTTAGGTGCGCTTCGGTCTTTTGAGCGTGGGGGTGAATGTGAATTCGACCATCAAACACCGCTTTGCTCTTGTCGGTTATAAAACCTTTGTAAGTGGTGTCACTATTGCAATGGGGGGCTGCGTGCTCAAGAACCAGGTGGTTATCCAGGTGTTGTTGGTGCTTGGTCAAGAATACGCCGTTAAGCTTGCTGTAGGCGTTGTTGCCTTTAAATGTCACTATCACATCGTTGCGCTTCAACTGGCTACCAAAGGCAATAGCATGCTGTTCGTAGTGGCTGTCCTGGGCTTGCTCCACATGCAAACCGTTAACCAGGCAGATCTGTTCGTCTTCAACCTGTGCTCGCAGGTGAAGTAATTTAGCATTGGCGGATAGAACCACTTCACACAGGTGATTGTGAAAATGGTGGGCCTGCTGGCCGCTGCTTGAATACTGTTCGATGAGGCTTAACTGGCTGCTGGTTTCCGCTACCACCAGGATGCGGGTGTTGTGGTGTCTCGGGGTCTCACTGGGTGTGGTCAAATAGACCAGGCATATGGGGGTTTCCACCACCTGGTTAGCCGGAACATGTATTAGTACACCCTCGTTTAGTGCGGCGTAGTTGGCACTGGCAAAAATATGCTGATCCAAAGGGCAAACCCGGCCCAGATGCTGCTTTACCAGTTGCTGTTGCTGCTCATTGCATTCGCTAAACAGGCTCACCAGTCCCTGCTGTTCAAGTCCTTTATAGTCGGAAAGTTCCCGATTAAATTGACCATCTACGAACACCAGCCGTTGCGTGTTTTGAATAGCGTCTGCACTGGTGGATAACCCATTGGCATCCCCGGGGCTCCCTAACTCTTGGGTTTCAAAATAGGATTGCTTGAGTAAAGGCGTGAGAGGGGAGTATTTCCATTGTTCCGTTTTTCTTGTGGGAAGGCTCCCTTTTTGAAATAACGCTCTGGCGTCGTCGGATACATTCAACCAGGCCAGGGTCTCCTGATTCAGGGTGGACTCCAGTTGCTGCTTTAATTCTTCTACTGAGATCATGTTTGTCTACCGCTATTGTATCCAGCTGTAACCTTTATCTTCCAACTCAAGTGCAAGCTCGCGACCGCCGGACTTCACAATCTTTCCACCAGCAAGAACGTGCACATAATCCGGCACGATATAATTGAGCAAGCGCTGGTAGTGGGTTACCAGAATAAAGCTGCGCTCATGGTCACGCAGTGCATTAACCCCTTCTGCTGCTACCTGGAGCGCATCGATGTCCAGTCCGGAATCGGTTTCATCCAGCAGTGCCAAACTAGGCTCAAGCAGCGCCATTTGCAAAATCTCATTGCGCTTTTTCTCGCCTCCGGAGAAGCCCTCATTCACCCCGCGTTTCAGGAATTCAGGTTTTAAATTTAGGCTCTTGCATTTTTCTCGCGCCAATTTCATAAATCCCGGTGCATCGAGCTCTTCCTGGCCGCGGTGTTGGCGTACGGCATCCACTGAGGCCTTTAGAAATTGCATGTTGCTGACGCCGGGTATTTCCACTGGGTACTGAAATGCCAGGAACACGCCTTCTCTGGCGCGCACTTCTGGATCCAGATCCAATAGATTTTGGCCTTTGAAGCTAACTTCGCCGCTTTTTACGGTATAACCATCCCGCCCCGACAGTACGTTAGCCAGGGTGCTTTTACCGGATCCGTTTGGCCCCATGATGGCATGAACTTCACCCGGCTTAACTTCCAGGCTAATTCCATTCAAAATGGTTTTACCATCCACTTCGGCAACAAGATCCTTAACAATTAAAATGGGTTGTGACATGACATACTCAATAATTCAAATAGATGACTTAACCAACAGCCCCTTCCAGGCTGACTTCCAGTAGCTTGCCTGCTTCCACTGCGAATTCCATGGGCAACTCTTTAAACACTTCTTTACAGAAACCGTTGACGATCATGGATACCGCTTTTTCCTCGTCGATTCCCCGTTGCCGGCACAAGAACATTTGGTCGTCACTGACTTTTGATGTGGTGGCCTCATGTTCAAGAATGCTGTTGGGGTTTTTGTTTTCGATATAGGGAAAGGTATGTGCTCCACATTGGTCGCCAATAAGCAGAGAATCACACTGGGTGTAATTTCTGGCACCTTCTGCTTTTGGTGAGATTCTTACTAAGCCCCTGTACGCATTTTGGCTGTTGCCGGCTGAGATGCCTTTCGACACGATGGTGCTCTTGGTGTTTCTGCCAAGATGGATCATTTTGGTTCCCGTATCGGCTTGCTGGCGCCCGTTGGTGAGAGCTACGGAATAAAACTCACCAATGCTATTGTCGCCGCGCAAAATCACGCTGGGGTACTTCCAGGTGATTGCTGATCCGGTTTCCACTTGGGTCCAGGAGATTTTGGCGTTGGGGCCATCGCAGACACCGCGCTTGGTGACAAAATTGTAGATGCCACCCTTGCCGTCTTTATCCCCAGGGTACCAGTTTTGTACAGTGGAATATTTGATCTCGGCATCTCCCAGTGCCACCAGTTCTACCACTGCCGCGTGAAGTTGGTTTTCATCCCGCATGGGGGCGGTACAACCTTCCAGGTAGGAAACATGGCTACCTTCATCGGCAATGATCAGGGTGCGCTCGAACTGTCCGGTATTGAGCTCGTTGATTCTGAAGTAGGTGGAAAGCTCCATGGGGCAGCGGGTGTTCTTGGGTATATAAACAAAGGACCCATCGCTGAACACCGCAGAGTTGAGTGCTGCGTAGAAGTTGTCCTGTTGGGGAACCACGCTGCCTAGGTATTTTTGGATCAATTCAGGGTATTCGTGTACGGCTTCAGATATGGAGCAGAAGATGACGCCCGCTTTGGCCAGGTCATCTTTGAAAGTGGTTCCGATGGAGACGCTATCAAAAACGGCATCCACCGCCACGCCAGCAAGCTTTGCCCGTTCATGTAACGGGATTCCCAGCTTTTCGAAGGTTTCCAAAATTTCCGGATCCACTTCGTCCAGACTTTTGGGGCCGTCTTTCTTTGATTTGGGTGACGAATAGTAGCTGATGGCGTTGAAGTCGATGGGTGGGTGCTCAACGTGTGCCCATTGGGGGGGCTCCATGGCTTGCCACTTACGGAAGGCTTCCAGGCGCCATTCCAGCATCCATTCGGGCTCGTTTTTCTTCCCGGAGATGATACGAATCACTGATTCGTCTAAGCCGGGAGGCAGTGTTTCCGCTTCAACATTGGTGACAAAACCAGCCTCGTACTCTCGACCGATCAGGGCGTCGATTTCGTTGCCATTACTCATGGTTTGCTGTCTCTACGTGTAACCGACTTTCGCCGAGGCTTGGGCAAGCTGGCTACCGGTCAGTATGTGGCGTTGGTGCTTATTGAACTCTCTACGGTAAAGCAGAGTAAAATAGTCGGCTATTAAAATCAATACCAATTTGGTATTCTTTGGCAAACTTAACCAGGCTTTCTCCGATTACAAGGTGTCTGCGCTATGCTGCGTATAGGCAAAATGACCGATTATTCTCTAGTGATTATGAGCTCCCTTGCCAAATCGCCAACCCGTCTTTTTCGCATGGAAGAGTTGGCGTCAGCCACTCAGTTGGGTTTGTCCACTGTGCGTAAGCTTATGCGAATGTTGGTGGCTGCAGGCCTTGTGCGCTCCGAGCGGGGAGCGAAAGGTGGGTACCAGCTTGCTCGTCTGCCTGAGACCATTTCCATAGCCCAGGTGGTGATTGCAGTTGAGGGGCCGCTGGCCATCACTGAATGCTGTGATGATGACGGTGGCTGCGAGCTTTCTGGAGATTGTGAGGTGGAATCCCATATGCCGACGTTAAATCATCTAATAGCAAAAATGATGGACACCATATCCCTTAGCGACATGATTTCTCTCAGCTCTGGAGTCCACCATAATGTGGAAACGATCATAGCCAGGATGGCCAGGGCCAGTGGACAACATAGCCTAAGCCAGTAGGGCTTTGGCTCTGCTTAGGCGCTTGGCCAGTGGTTTTGGTGTCATGGCGATGTAGTGATCCGCTTTTTTGTCTAACTTTTGAGCAAGCAGCTCAACTTTATGCTTTTGAATCCGTGCTTTCAGTTCCATTCTGGAAGCTTCTGCCATAATCCGGTTTTTCTCTGTCAGTGCCAGAGCGATAAGATTGTGACGATTTACCTGGTCACTGATGCCATATCTGCTTAAATAGTATCCCAGCGTATCAATTTGTTTTAGTGCATAGCGGCCGGTGTCATCTATATTCATGGCGCTTGGACTCCTGTGGGTTCTCATTAGGGATTCTCATATTGTCAGGCAAGATAGCTTCGAAAATTAGAATTATCTACCTAACAGGCTGTTGAAATAGCCCATAATTTCTTTGAGCTCAAAGTCAGTTGCGATAGGT
>CAXHEX010000029.1:0-56353 GCA_964016105.1 uncultured Ketobacter sp. | reverse complement strand
AACAGGCCCAGGAGCACTATCAAGCCTTATTGGACGCAAGCCAAAAACTGGTGGCCCTCGACTCTGACAACACTGAATTTCAGCGCGACCTCTCTGTCTCCTTCGAAAAACTCGGCAACCTCACCCTTCAGCTGGGCAATACCCAACAGGCCCAGGAGCACTATTAAGCCGGATTAGACGCACGCCAAAAACTGGTGGCCCTTGACCCTGACAACACCCAATTTCAGCGCGATCTCTTTGTGAGTTACTGGAAACTCGCCAGTGTCTATATCGAGAAAAAAGATGCCGGCTTAGCCAACACCCATTACCAAAAAGCACTCGACCAATTGCTATGGATGCAAAAAAAGGGCGTCTTAGCGAAAGATGACGAACAATACATCTCGCAACTAAAAGAAATCCTCAGTAAAAACTGACCAAAATAATGGCTCAATATTAGGTTATTCTTCCTGGTTGGGTTCAATGACTGCTTTTGGGGAAAATCATTTCTATTCGCATTTCCCGTTTAATGCCCCCTCCCAGCTTAAACGATCAAAAATTGAAGCCAGCTCTTCTATAAACGGAAACAAACATTCTCATATTAAAGGACTTCTGAACAGAACGTGGCAGGAGTGACAATTCGGGTTCAGTCAATATGCCCACGCTGCAACAATCCTGCGCGCTTATCGCCTGTCACCAAGTAGTCCGCATCGCTTTGCACTACCATGGGGAGTAGGAAAGCATCATTGGGATCAGAGCACTCTTTGTCTAACATCAACGTCTCCAATACCAGTGCTCGTTGCAGGTTATTAATCATTGTTCCAACCTTAGCAGGCTGCAGCACAGCTTTAGGCGAGGATAACGACTGGCGCGACGGATTTCGTCCAATAGCACTTAAAGTAAGCCTGTTGGTGGCGCTTCTATGGATATTGTATTGCCGATCAACGCCACAGGTAACGCTTAGTTCCGTTTTGAAACTTATTCTCTATCTAAAGCTAACCCAAACTACTACTTACACCCAGGTGTTGATTCATCAAGAGTAAGAGCATACCGACAGCAGCCTATAACGTCAGAACATCTATGCCAACTAGATAGTGAAAAGTGCTCAGGCCCAATTGCAACGCGGACTTGAGTAGAATGTACCCTGTTATCACCATCCTTTTTTTCTAATCTCGAAACCAAATTCTTAAGCTTTACCCCTTCTGAAAGCTTACGTAATGTCAAAATCGGTTCTGTCACGGTAAACGCCGAAAGCAAGGGCGAATTGCCTAGCCTAGCTAAAACTAGTACTTAAACAGCGGTTCCACTTGGTCATTAAAGTACCAAGTGTTTAAAAGCCATTTATCTTTTGGTTTGTAGAATATGAAGCGCCACACCATAACATGCTTTTCAAATTTCTGGAGATAAACGTATTGTATTAGAGACTCGCCAAGTTGTTCTTCTTCTACAAAGTCATAACCAATAGATCTACCAAACCTTTGAGCAATAGCAGGTATTTGCATGTCCATTTTCCCCATCTGGACATCAAATTCAGCTACTGGGACAACAGTGTAAGGCCTCAATTTCGATAGCCCTTCTTTGAATTTATCCTTGCTAACACCTTCCATTACGGATTCTGCAAGGGTCTGAGCCGCTTCTTTATCCGAAAGAGAGTCAGCGGCTCGTGCTGACATACAAATCGCAAAAATAATAATTGATACGAGGTACTTCATTCTGACTCCTAGTGAGAAATTATACATTTTTAAAGCACACTATAAGTTTCATTGCATCACAAACCGACTGATTACAGATTTCTTTGCTTTTTAGCATTTTCGTAGGTTGTTTATGGCCAATACCATTTTCAACCTCCCAGTAAATAGCTTTAGAAAAGCCTTTCTCTAAGCACCATTTATAGGCGGCAGGCTCGCCACACCCCTCCCCCCATGTCAGACATCTATCCATTCTTAACCCCTCTAACCTAGGCTCTTTAAACTCTCTTACTTCTGCAGCGGCTTGAGTTGAAATAGTTAATAACAATGCAATAGTGGTCTTTCGGTATTTCATATTTCTTTATTCCATTCGGATGTATAACACTTAATATATCAAATTGATAAAACTGACGAAGTCTTTGCTTTTCGTTTACACAGTTTATTGAACCTTTTAATCTGAAATCGGAATGCACATGAAAACCAAATTCAAAAATGGTAACTCCATCCACCGTGCAAATTTTGTGGTGAGAACTTAAGTTTTGAGTTCATAAGACGGGAATGATTGATGTGATTTGTGGAATAATGAAAACGAGTTTACACACCAATTACAGCTGACTTTTTGATCCACACGCGAAGTTTTCATCCAACATTGAGAAAACAATGTGTTAAGAATTTTTATCACGAGTCCAGCCTTTGTCACGGAGACACATGGAACCCTCTTTTTGTAATTCTTCGAATCGCGGCCAATGATCCTTTTGTTCTTTCTTTTCATTTTTCTTTTTATATTTCATATCCGCAACAACATCTCTCACAACCGCCTTAATAATCGCGTCACGACCAATATAGATCTCGCCATTTACTTCAAGACCTTGGCCATAGACTACTTCATCACATTGAGCTCTATCTGAACTAAGCACTGGGTTATTTGACTCTACTCTTCCATGAACATCATGCAGCCAATAGACCTTTTTGGATGCACAGGCGTTTAAGAGTATGCATAGCACCAATAAAACGATTCTACATTTCAAATTTCCTAAATCCTTCTTTTTGGCTAACAGCTTAGTGAATTGATCCCTTCACAACATCAAAGACCTACTCTCTTAACCCATTGTTTTCTGGCAACTCATATTCAGTATAAGCACGATATTCCACAAACAAAAGTTGGAGGTTTCAATATCCACAGACTGCTAGACCTATGAATGTTGTTATCTTACAGATGCTATCTAGCAGGTTATTTTTACCAGGGTGGCCTTGGCACTTGAAGAAGACCACTACCACGACTAATCTTTCTATTTTCCTAACCGGTTTTTGCCCATGATTTCGCGCCGCCGTTTTCTGCAAATGTCCGCTTTGACCTTTACCTGCCCTGGTATGCTGACCGGTTGTGGCAAAAGTGTCAGCCTGAATCAAAGTCACGATCTCATCCTGGGCGGTGGCCGTTACCAGCTGGAAGCCAACGGCCCAGTACAGTACGCCTTTTCAACGGTGAACATGACTACCGGCTCTGTTGCCAGGGTGGCCATGGATTTTCTCTCCCATGGTATTCACCAACATCCCCACTCCCCGGAACGCATTGCCATATTCCAGAAAAAAGGTCCCTATGCCTGTGAGCTGGATCTTAAGAAACAGGCGGTCACTCGCCCCATCAGCACGGATAAATCGCGACATTTTTACGGCCACGGAGCCTATTCCGCCGACGGCAAGACGCTGTATTGTACGGAGGCCTACCTCCACTCATACGACGGCATTATCGCCGTGAGGGACGCAGACACACTGGAATTTTTGGGTGAGTTTCCCAGTTACGGTAAAGAGCCCCATGAATGCAAATTGATTGACGGGGGCCGGGTGATGGTGGTGACCAACGGGGGTGGTAAGTTGGGTGAAGATGCACCCTGCGTGACCTATATCGACACGGCTAGCCACAAATTACTGGAACGGGTGCCCTTAACCAATGATCGCCTCAACACTGGCCACCTATCCATTGCCGAAGACGGGTCCCTGGTGGTGGTCTCCGCGCCCCGAGCAGGCCTCGACAAATCCCAGTTAGGGGGAGTGAGCATTCGCCCCAGTGGCGGAACCATGGAATCCTTGTCACAACCTCAAAAGGTCACCCATAGTATGGTGGGGGAAGCACTGAGTGTGGTGATCGCCAATGATGCAGGAATCGCAGCCGTAACTCACCCAGATGGCGGTATGGTGACCTTCTGGTCTATTCAAGATCGCAGTTTACGCAAAAGGCTGACTCTGCCCTACCCCCGTGGCGTCAACCTGACTCTGGACAAGAAAGCGTTTATAGTTAGCTACGGTGCCAATCCAAAGCTGGTTAAAGTGAACGTAAACACGCTTGAAGTGATGCCGAACACTGAAATAGACAATACCTTTATATCCGGTTCCCATATCTACAATTGGTCTCGGGGCATTCCGGAATTACAAGCACCAGCCGTTATCAGCTGAATCCATTATGACCAATGCGCCAGCGCTGCTTCGTATTAGTTTTTTTTTCTTCCTTACGGTTTTTAATGCAGCCCTGTTATTAAAATCATTTCATATGGAGCTGGGGTTCGACGCTGCCTATCATGCCACGGTGGCAAAAAACCTGGCGCAAGGCTACGGTTGGGCCACCAGCTATGAGAATCAATTTCCATTAAATCCAGACGTTACCACTGGCCCCACCCTGATTCTGCCCGCAGCCCTTATTATCAAACTGGTGGGAAACGAAATTTGGGTACCGGCTTTTACGGCCGCTTTATTAAATCTACTCATCTTCTTACTGATACTTTTTCTGTATCGTAGATTTTTTGCTACAGCTCAGCATTATTATATTTGCAGCCTATCTTTACTGGCTGTCTACTCATTGATTGAACACAGTTGGTGGCTGGCCTTTACTGCGGATATGACCGTTTGCCTGTTGGCCATAGGCACCTGTCTTGCCTATGTGGAATCCAACCTAGCCGAAACAAACACCAGTAGATTCAGGTACGCTCTACTCGCCGGTTGCTTGGCCGGAATGGCCATTTTGGCCAAGGCAACGGCGGGTTTCCTATTGATGGGCCTATTGCTACATTGGCTGGTAAGAGGAGCTATGGAGCGCTCGCTTAACTTGCGTTTGCTTCTCATTATTTTACTGCCAATAGTGATGATGGCCTTGCCATGGAAATTGATCGCGGAGTGGAAGATCGCGCAATTGCCGCAAGCACAGCAACTGGAGATCAAACAGTACGAGCACACCTTCTTTTCTCGCCAGGGAAGTGGAATATACGAACTATCAAAAAGTGAAAACCCCGTTGTAACTCTGTGGCAGAATTTGTCCCGTAATCTCGGGGTTTTAAATCAACATTTTTACAGCCGCTATCATATTCCTTTTGCCAGCGTTGGCTTACTGGTGTTGGCTGCCTGGAGCGCACTGAGCTTTCGACGATGGAACAGTACGTCACGCAGAAACCAATTAATAACCGTGCTGTGCCTGGTTCTGTTGGCCAACTTGCTCTGGTTTATTTTTATCAGTTACGCATGGCGGGCAAAACACGCCATGCTCGCCATGATGGTGGGCTTGTTTTTGCTGCTGTACTTGATTTCCAACAGCAGAATGCAACGGTGGCTTTTTGCCGTGGTAGCAATGCTTATCTTGATAGCACCCATGCATCTGAAACTCTACCTCTACTCCCTATATGGATTTAGCAATGCCCCATCAGCCTATAATCGAGACTTGTTGCGAGCTAAACAGGTTTTTCTGCAACAGCAACCAAACACGCGCTGGGCGGGCTGTGGATGGATGTTCGCGCCTTGGGCACTGGAATATTTGCTGCCCGCCGCTGAAAACTTTAGAGACTGCCGCCGCCTACTAAAACAAGGGGTTGCCCCGGGAAAACCCACATTGGAATTTAACCTGGCGGTAAACAAACTCTACTGGCAAACCTCAGCCTACAAAGATCCGTATCTGGGCATACTAAAAATCTGCCAGGCGCACCCGATTCTGGATCTGGATTATTACGGCATTTATCGATGCATCTGGGGAAAAAAGGAAGAGCAAACCGTGGACCTGGGTGAGCTTTTAGAATCTGATCACGCCTATTTTGTTCATAAACCGGATTCCAAGTACTAACAATATGCTTACAGACTGTGGGCAATAACTTCTTCTGTTCGACCTTTCAAGGGTACAGTTCCAACGTGCTTGGCTAGGGCAACCAAGTCGTTGGGCAGCCTGGATTTAACATCATCGCTCAGCAAAATGGTGGTATTAAATTCCTTATTGAGGTGCTCAAGTCGAGACGCCACATTCACCGTATCACCAATCACAGCGTACTTCATGCGAGTTTTCGAGCCCAGGTTTCCCGCCACCACGGTGCCGGTATGTAAGCCAATTCGAAACTCGATATTCTCCACACCTAATTTGTTCCAGCGGGATGCCAACCCGTCATTACGCCATTGGCTATTGAGAGAGTCCAATGCATCGCGCATGGCCATGGCACAGCGAACTGCTTTTTCCGCGTGATCCGGGAACGCTTGGGGAGCACCAAACACAGCTAATATTCCGTCGCCCAGAAACTCAATCACACAGCCATGGTGTTGATCAATGATGCTGTTCATCACCCCCAGGTATTCGTTCAACATGGACACCATCTGTAAAGGGGAAAGTCGCTCGCTTATGGTGGTGTAGTCTTTTAGATCGCAGAACAACACCGTCACCACCACTTCCTGACCGCCCAGATTCAATTGCTCATCCTGAGCAAGGACGGATTTGGCAACGCCCTCACTCAGATAGCGGCCAAACAGGTCTCGAAGGGTCTCCCGTTCCTGCAAATCCTCCGCCATTTGATCAAAATGCTTGCCTAACAGGCCGAATTCATCTTCCCTTTGCATCTGCAAGCGCACAGCCAAATTGCCCTGTGCCACTGCCCCGGCACCGCTGATAAGACTGACCAAAGGCTCCCGGATACTGCGGGACACAATCCACGACACCAAGGCGATCACACAAATAGAAGCAAAAAAGATCACCACTGAAGCCCAAAGCACTCTGTTTTCTACCATGGTCAGACGCTCAGCCTGTACATCAACCCCAACCAAGCCGATGTGTTGGCCCGCTTTGGTAACCAGGGGGGCGTAGGCAGAAAGCGTTAAGCCAAACTCATCTCGATAGGGCTCGTTTTCCACCGAAGGTTTGACAAAACCGTTGAGTAAAATGGGTGTGTCTACCGCCGAATAATACTGGCCGGGCTCGCCCATCATTTCACCCTTGGCGTAGTCCACAAAAAAGTACAAATCCGTGGGCACCGTGCTGGGGCGCAGGATATAAATTGAATCAATGTCGCTATCCCGTTCTGCCACAGACTTAAAGTTGGCGTATAGCTCTTGGTGTAACGGAGACATTTGCGTATTTTTCAAATCGTATGAGGCAATCTTGTCCGCATCGATTGTGGCCGCCAGACTATTACTGAGGGTCATTAAGCGCTGTTGCAGCGACTCTATTTCAGATTGGGTCCAAAGCGCGTAAAAAACATAAACCAATACAGCGAAGGTAAGGATTACCGCGCTACCGTAGAGCAAAGTTAAACGAAAGTGGAAACGATGGAATGCACCAATGTCCCGAACCGGATCATGGTCCGGCACCGTGGCGATAATAACCTCGCCCTGATGCTCTTGCACAAGCTTTGGAGCGACCGTTACATTACTGGAGTATGTTGATTTAGCGTCTTTGTCCTCTATCATAATGTTCAGCCACCCCCCTTAAATAGGGACTTTCGCTTAAAATTTCACTGTTTTTCCAGTAGTCGCAAGCCAGAAGGAAGCGCTTCACCAAACATCCTTTTACTTTCTTTTTCATCCAGCTCCTGGTACTCCATTACCAGTTTTTTCCATAACTCAGGCGCTTTTGCGGCTTCCAGTTTGTCTACTATTTTCTGGCGCTCTTCCGGATCCAGATCCCTGGCGCGATCATTGGTAACCCTCGCCATCATTACCGTGGCAAAGGCCGCGTCAGGCAGCTTCTTCCAGTCTTTCGTCAGCGCCAGCTTAATCCATGCCTGAATCTCTTTGGGGCTCAGTACCCCTTGGGCACCGCCATGGAACAATTCGCGGCTGGCCACCCTACCCAGAGCCCACCAACTGGTTTGGGTTTCACTGGATTTTGCCAGCCTTTTGCTAAGCCAGCCACCCAGCTCCAGCTTGGTTTCCTTGGGTAGATTCTCCAGGGACCCGGCCAAACGAACCATATCCTCATAGGATCTGTTTTTTACTTCCGCTTTTAATTTTAGATTACGTAGGGCGGTGGGGTTAATAAACTTTGCTATTTGCTGATAGATTTTGCGCTGGGCGCTGGTATCCAATCCCCCCGCTGCACGACGCCAGAACGTCCACCACTCTGCCCAGGACTGACTGTCCTTATCGAACTGCAACCCCTGTTGAAACAGGTTCCAGGCCTGCTCCAGCCGCCAGTCATCGGCTGGATCACCAAACCCAGGGCGAATACAGAAGCCAGCTAGGTTAAACCACAATCGCTCATGGGCTTGAGATCGCCGACGACGCTTTCTACGTTCCCACAGGGCATCAAACAGCGCTCGGGATAGTACCGTATCCCATTCGCTTCTCGGCCCAAGTAATTTTTCCAGATTCTGGCGCAATTGTTTAATTGCCTTGGGGTTGGGATTCTTGTCGCTGGTACCGTAAACCTGTTCCAGGGCTTCTATGGCCTGACCAAACTTGGCAGGCAAGCCCTCCGCCCTAACACTATGTTGCTGTTGAAGCTGCTTTCGCAGTTGGAATTCCACCTTCCAACGGCGCTGATTCTGCACAGACTGGCATTGGATATCCAGAGTACCCACTTCCGTCAAACTGGTTATCAGTTGCACCTCAACTTCGTCGGCGCCGTCCTGTTCATCTAACGCCGCAATCAACGGTGGCAGCAACACAAAGCGACTATCATCAGTATCTATTTTCATGGTTTGCCCAGGGGCGATCTGCTCATCCCCGCCGTAAGCCACCAAAGAGAATTGCACGGGTTTATTTAGTTGCAGTAAGAAGCGCTGTTGTTCTAATGCCACTGCCTGGCCTTCTTCACTGCCCCTTGGCAATATACAAATACCCAGTGAATCACCGCTTTGGTCGTCCAGCTTTAAAAAATAAGAACGGGCAGCTCCGCCACCGATGCGCATGGTTTTATTATGTCGGGACAGAGCAAACGCCACTGCACCAAAGGCTACCGCCGTATCTGGATTTTCATTGGACAAATTTCGAATTGAAGATCCGCGCCAATTTTCCAACAACTGCAAAGCTCGATTCACCAGCTTGGAACTGTTGAACACGCCGCCGTTAAACAAAACACAATCGGGAATGGCCAACTCATTTTCGGCCACGCCCAAAGCTGAGCGACAACTGACCTGATGTTGCTGTAGGAACTGGGCCAGATACTTGCTCACCGCTGGGTCTGGCGCATATGGCAACCCGAACTCAACCACAGCGCCTGTGCGCTTGCTGGGTAACTGTTGAAAATCACTTAAGGGAAAGAAACCATCCAGGGCTAAATCCTGAACTTCTTTCTGACTGAACTCTGCGCTGCGTGCACCACCTATTAAGCGGGCTCCACCCCCCATTAAGGTCACTTTGGCGGTGTCTGGGGCTGCTTCACCCAGTAGCAATTCTTTGGCGGCCCGGCTCTGTTGTATAAGCTGGCTCAGGCTGGCGGCGGACAGCTTTTTTGCTCCCTGGGTAATGCGCTGCTCTGCCGTGTGGGCCATGGCCAAATCCACATTATCACCACCCAGCATCAGATGATCCCCCACCGCTATCCGTTTCAGCTGGATACCATCATCTTTGGATTCAATTTGAATCAAACTCAAATCCGTGGTGCCACCGCCCACGTCAACCACAAACAACAACTTCATCTGTTGCAGGTCTTCCGTTGCACTGGCGTGGTTGAAATACCAGTGATAGCAAACGGCTTGTGGCTCCTCCAACAGGGTAACTGAACCAAGACCCGCTATTTCCGCCGCCTGTAGTGTGAGAGATCGGGCGGCCTCATCAAAAGACGCGGGCACAGTAATGACCAACGCCTGGTGTTCAAGAAGATCTTGTGGGTGCGCATGATTCCAGGCGCACTTAACATGCTGAAGGTAAGAGGCACTGGCGATAACGGGAGACACTTTGGCCACATCGTCGGCACCCGCCCAAGGAAGAATATCGGCGCTGCGATCCACATTACTATGGGACAACCAGCTTTTTGCGCTGGCAATCAGCCTGCCTTCCACCTTGCTGCCCAGAGTGCGGGCCAGCTCACCTACCACATAGGGTGTATGATCTCCTGGCAACGTCTGCTGCGGCCAGGGCAGTACCGTTTGATCGGAAGAAATTTCGCCTTCGGCGGGGTGGTAACGGAACGAAGGTAACAGAGGGCGTTTTGCCACCTCTCCAGGGGCAATGAGCTGTTCTATTTCGAATAATTTAGGTTCGGCCTGGGCGGCACCCTCATTCATATCAGCGTAACTGACTACGGTATGGGTGGTACCCAAATCTATGCCAACCAGATAGCGTGGCGTTGCCTGCTCACTCATGATGGAAATTAATCCCGCACCTCAAACTCCACTTGCCATCGCTGTTGATTGTCGCATGCGATGGCCTCCAGGCACAAAGTACCCAGCTCAGTGACCTTGGCACACAGTTGCACTGGCACCACTTCGCCGGCATTGCGCCCATCTAGGGATAAATTAGCCTGTATGAATGGTAGCTCTTCCAATTCTTGATCTGCCCAGCTATCCAATAGCGCGCCCACTTCATCATCACGACGCACCGTTGAGCCAAAAAAGTGAAACTGCACAGGCTCGCCCACCACCAGCCCAAACTTTCTGGGTGATGGTACGGTTTCCGTTCCTTCTTCCATGCCAAAGGGTGCTACGCACAAAGCCTGAATGGGCGCAGGCATGCCAGGTACTGCCGGCATGGAACTTTCGATACCAACATAGTACGCACTGGCCAAGCCGCCACGGACCCGTACTCCATGTCCTTTTCTCACATAGCCGTAATAGGCTGCGCCTTTCGCCACGCCTAAATCCAGATCGCCTCCCGACAGTAGGGTCACCGAATCTTGGCCTGCATCATTCAACCAACCATTCAATACCGACAACAAACGATCAATCAATTTGGGTGCCTTCAATACGCCGCCGTTCAATAGCACCGCGGTGGGCTTGATAAAATTGGGTGAAGTTGCCAGCGGATCCGGATTGGCACCCGCTTGACGGGAGAGGAAGGCGGCCAAATGCCGAGTGACACCGGCATCCTGGGCATAGGGCAACCCCATCTGGGTAAGCGCGCCCCTGGGCATTTGCCGGGGATGCTCTTGAATATCCACCTTGGGAAAGAAGCCATCAACCAGGGTTTGTTCCACTTCATCCCGAGTCAACTCAGTACGCAAGGTGCTACCCAGTAGCTTGGAACCCCTACTGGGAACCACTATAGGTACAGAGTGAGTGTCGTTGTCGGCCAATAAAGTCTCTTTGGCATCGCGGCAGCCATGGGTGAGGGCCTGAATCTGCCATTGCTGAATACTTTTGCCTTCCTGCTCCAGCTTGGCTTTGACTCGGTAGGCCAATGCCAAGTCCATATTATCGCCACCCAATAGAATGTGATCGCCAACGGCTATCCGGTTCAAGGTGAGATTGCCTTCTTCTTCGGTCACAGCCACTAACGATAAATCCGTGGTACCTCCGCCAATATCCACCACTAAAATGATGTCCCCCACGGACACCTGACTTCGCCATTGGTCATCGCAGTTTTTTACCCAGCTGTACACCGCTGCCAAAGGCTCTTCCAGCAAAGTCAGTTGCTGCAGGTTCAGCGATTTTGCCGCTTCTGCCGTAAGGTCACGGGCGGCGGGGTCGAACGAAGCCGGTACGGTGATCACCACATCCTGCTGCTCCAACGGAGCGTCTGGATGGGCGTGATCCCACGCAGACTTTAAATGACTTAGATAAGCCACGGTGGCAGCTATGGGCGAGACTTTCTCCACCTCGTCTGGAGCTTCCAAAGGTAGAAAATTGGAACGTCGGTCCACCCCAGCATGGCACAGCCAGCTTTTAGCGCTGGACACCAAACGAAGAGGTGTTTTGGCACCCATATTGCGGGCGGCATAGCCGGCTATGGAGTGGCTGCTGGCCCCCCAGGGTAGCTCCAACTCTTGAGCAGACACTTCCGCCTCATGGGATTGATAAAGAAACGAAGGCAGTTGGTTGTGGCTTTCATAGTTACCCGGCTGCGTAAGTTGGGGCACGTCAAATACGCTGTGCACGGCACCACTATCATCACTCAAATCAAGGAACGACATAACACAGTTAGTGGTCCCCAGATCGATACCCACACAAAAACGGCTGGTCTCGCTCATAACTCCACCTCAGCGGGAGCAATTACACGGGTATCGTGACCATCTGCTATCTTAGGCAAATCCACTTTAACCACTTTCCACCCCCGATGGACCAGCACCCCATTAAACGGTGGATTACCCACCACGTTTCCGGTGATACGGTTTTCCGAAGAATTAAAACCCGGTTGCAAGGTAACCCGTGACTCCTCCTCTTCCGAACGCACTGGCTCAAGGGCAAAATACTGGTCTAGCATCTTCTTTCCACCTTCGTGAACCACCCTGGCCACTGCTCCAATTTCCTGGTCACTGAAACCGGTCAGGTCTTCGTTAAGAAAATCCACAAAACGCGCTTCCTGCTGCAGCAAACCAAGAACCTGCATGGCTGAATCGGGTTTGGATGCCATCAACGTGGGCGAGTCTTTAGACGCTTTTTTATCGGGCTCTACTTCGCTTATGGGCTCAGGACTTTCTACGGGCTCTGGAGATACTGCCTTCTTACGGAAGCCCAAAACAATGGCAAAGATCAACAGAACCAGACAATTTACACCCAGGAGCAGATGCAGTGAATCAAGAGTGGTGGGCATTACAAGATTGAAATCCATGGTACAGGCCGTCTCCAAATAGCGTTCTATCCGCAGATTGTTTCGTTGCTGGGATAGATGATGATCAGTCGAGGTTAATAACGAATGCCGCGCAGTTTACCATCTTGTGCATGCGAATAAAGACCACATAATTCGCGTCTTTTAACTTTAACGATTTGGTGACAGACTGACCCTGCTAAAATTATTGGAAACTTTTGGGTGGCCAGTTGTCAAAATTTCTGTGTTTTGAACGGTGGCTAGCCCAACCAGGCTTCAGCGACTTGATGCGTAACAATTTTGTTACACATCAGACACTTGAAATTGCCTAATTGGACTCCATCTAATTGGTCAAGATTTTAATTTGAGAGGATAAAATCCATCATGTTACGAATATTGTTGTTTCTTGGTACTAACTTGGCTGTCATTGCGGTGGCAAGCATTACCCTAAGCCTATTAGGGGTGCCAGGCTACCTGCAACAAGGCGGAACCAATCTTAATCTGCAATCTCTGCTTATATTTTGTGCTGTGTTCGGCTTTGCCGGCTCTTTTGTGTCTTTGCTTTTATCTAAGCCCATGGCTAAGTGGGGGTCTCGAGCCCAGGTAATCACACAGCCCCGCAACAATACAGAAAAATGGCTGTTGGATACAGTTAGCCAGCTTTCCAAAAAAGCCGGAATCGGTATGCCAGAAGTGGCCATTTTTCCTTCAGCGGCGTCCAACGCGTTTGCCACCGGCTGGAATAAGAACAATGCGCTTGTGGCAGTGAGTGAAGGCCTGTTGCATCGTTTCGACGAAGAAGAAGCTCGGGCAGTTCTGGCCCACGAGATTGGTCACGTGGCTAACGGCGATATGGTGACATTGACCTTAATCCAAGGCGTAGTGAACACTTTTGTTATGTTCTTCGCTCGGATTGCAGCGTTTGTAATCGATCAGTTCCTGCGTAACGACGAGGGCGAAGGCGGTCTTGGCATGTTTGCCCACATGGCGGTTGTGTTCGTGTTCGACATGATATTTGGTATCCTGGCCAGCATCATCGTTATGCGGTTCTCTCGCTGGAGAGAATATCGGGCAGACGCTGCTGGGGCAGAACTGGCTAGTCGTAGTGGCATGATCCGAGCATTACAGCGTTTGAAGGCTGAAACTGAAATGCCCAACGAACTGCCCGATAGCATGGTGGCGTTCGGTATACGTAACGGTAAAATGGCTGCCTTGTTTTCTTCCCATCCACCGTTGGACAGCCGCATAGAAGCTTTGCAAAATGCGTAAAGGGAAGTGACCTCAGGCAGCTCCTATCAACACCTATCAAAGCCCGCAATCTGCGGGCTTTGGTTACCCTTCAACAGGGTACAGCACCACATCCTCATAGCCCGTCACTATGGGCAAATAACCTGCCAATAACTGGTTCACCTCAGCATCCCACGTATCCACTAGTAGGGGTCTCCCCTGCAATTCTTTGAGTTTGGTTTTGGTGGCTACAATGGTGATATTTTCTCTGCCCACCCGGGAGATCACCGCTGGACTAATCTGGTGATTTCCACGACCGAATATATGCCCTTGACCACCAATCAGCGTTACCACGATCTTAGCGGGGTGGCCCTTAATTGCTTCTAGAATCTGGCTTTCCGTGGCATCGCTCTGTACTATTTCGTCATTGAGGATCAGGTCTATCCCTAGCAGGGTCTTGGGTAACCCCATGGCATCGGCAATGGCTTTGGTGGTAGTGCCAGGGCCCAAGATAATGAGCTCCTGGGGCTGAAATTGCTCAATAAGAAAGTGCGCCACATCCTGTAGAACCAGTTCTTCCACTTCCTTGCCGCCGCATTTTACATGTTGCAGATAGCGCTCTTCTGCCGGCACCAAAAGCTCACCATAACGACGGGCACGCACTACACCTTGGCGGAACGCATCTTCATCGATATCACGCACTTCTGTTTCCTGCAGGCTCACAAGATCGCCTTTTAACATTTTTATAATAATTTCCCCGGCGCCTTTGGCGTGTACCGCATAAACGCCGGAGTGGATCTTAACACCCGCAGGGATTCCCAACACGGGTATTGAAGTACCCACGGCCGCCACCATATCGCGGGCGGTACCGTCACCACCGGCGAACAAAATCAGATCCACACCCGCCGTTTTCAACTGCTGGGCTGCCTGTTGGGTATCTTGCGAAGAACTGGGCTGACTTTGACGAGTTACCCCTAGAAAAGTGGAGCCTATAACCTGGTGCGGGTAACCCGCTTCCACAAGGCTGGTTTCCCCCATATCCCCGGCCCAACAATACCAGTCAATTTGTTCACTGTAGGGTTGTAATAACTGCAAACACAGCTGAACTCTCTGTAGGGCGCGCGGCACACCGCCCCGCTCCAAGGCCTGCTCCTGTATTTGCGATCCATCGCTGCCCTTCAGAGCCACCGCACCACCAATGCCGGCAACGGGATTGACAATAAGACCCAACTTGATTCTATTCAAAATTGAATCCCAAAGCCTGTAAGTAGAGAAATTGCTGCTCCCCTATTTGCCCACGCAGTAACTGGCTGCCCCGCAGAGTCACAGTGTGATATTCACGCCGGACCCGGTAATGTTTGCGCAAAGCATCGAATCCTTGGGCTCTTTGGGCGCGGGGTAGTTTTAGGCTGGTTCTTAGCCCCACATCGTCTTCCCGTATATCGTAAACCCGCCACAACACATCCCGGGCGGTTTTGGGCTCTTGAATCTGTTGCAGGCCAAAATCCAGGGAAATGGCCAGTTCGGAGCCAATAAGCTGGCTTTCTTTTTCGGGTTTATCTGGGCAATCAGGTGTACCAAAAAATTCGCACAATGCCGAATAAATCATCCAGGTACCACGAACCTTGCCGTCGTAGGAATACCCTGCAATATGGGGAGTGGCGATATCCACCTGGGCAGCCAGCTCCAAGTTCACAAAAGGTTCACCTTCCCACACATCCAGCACCACCGACAAATCGTAGCGATCGTTCAATACCTGGCTCAATTCCCAATTATTTACTACAGGTCCGCGGGACGTATTGAGCAACACAGCATTAGGGACCATGTTTTGTAGCCGGGTTTTATGGGCTAAATGGTGTGTGGCATCTACCCCTTCTGTTGTGTAAGGCACGTGTAGTGAAACAATGTCCGCCTGCCATGCCTCATCGGCAGTCACCAGACCTTCCATACCTTGCCTTTGTTTGGGTGGATCACAGGCCAACACCTGCAGGCCTATGGCCTCGCACAAATCTTTGAGGCTACTGCCCGCATTTCCCAGTCCTATGATTCCTATTGTCTTGTCTTGCAAACAAAAGTCACGAATCCGGGGTAGCTCCAACAGAGCGCTCATCACAAACTCGGCCACGGAACGGCTATTACAGCCCGGCGCACTGGCAAAGCCGATGTTATTTTGCTTCAG
Source organism: uncultured Ketobacter sp. (assembly GCA_964016105.1). Classification (GTDB taxonomy): domain Bacteria; phylum Pseudomonadota; class Gammaproteobacteria; order Pseudomonadales; family Ketobacteraceae; genus Ketobacter. The sequence continues at coordinate 40,360 of CAXHEX010000029.1, read as the reverse complement.
GTAGTTTTGGTCTATATGGTCCACGCCAATGGTAGCGGTACCCACAAACTTGATGGCCGTACCTTCTAACAGGGCCTCGTTCACAGGGGTGATGGAGCGCACCACCAGGGCATCAGCATCCTCTAAATGGGAGCGCTGAATCTCTCTTCCCGGCAGTGCAACCACCTCACCAAAGGCGCTGAAGCAACGCTCTGCCATGGGAATATTTTCATCCACCACAATTTTCAACAGGGTTTCTCCATCAGAGGCAGCACATAATCCACCGCCTGTTCCACTTGGCCTAAATAGGTCACACCAAATAAGTTTACATGATTGAGCCAATGATAGAGATCATAAACCCGCTGGCGTACCCAGTGACCTTCACGGACCGGCAAACAGGCATGATAAGACCGGTATACAGAATCGGGAAGCGCGCCAAACATTCGACTCATGGCCAGGTCGGTTTCGCGATCACCAAAGTAAATAGCGGGATCAAACAGACATGGCTTTCCCTCCCCATCCACTGCCGTATTACCGGTCCACAAATCACCGTGAAGTAAGCTGGCTGTGGGCTGGTAGTGGCCAAAATATTCGGCAAGACCCGACGCCAACTTCTCTAATTTTGCAGCCAATTGACTACGAATGCCTTTTGATTGAGCCAAGCGAATTTGAGGAAACAGCCGGTATTCAGCGAAGAAATCCCCCCAATTTTCGCGCCACTGATTTATCTGAGGCGTACGGCCTATATAATTGTCAGCATCCAGCCCATATTGGGTCTGCTCTATGGAATGGAGCTCCGCCAGAGCCTCTCCGAACGCTGCCCCGTTGGTGCTTCGAACTGGCGCCAGCTCGATAAACTCCATGGCCAATATAGCCGTACCATCCACTTCAACACAAAAATAGGGTTGGGGAATTCGAAAGCTATGGCAATGGGCCAGGGTCTCCAGGCCGACTATTTCCTGCTCATAGAGAGGAAGTGCAGACTTCGGTCCGGTCTTAATGAAGACTGAATCGAGGCCAGGGCCATGGGCTTTATAGGTTTCGTTTATACAACCAGCGCCATGGGCAGAAAGGCCGCAACTTCCGTATTGACTGCCCATGTGCCCCACTAAACATTCCGCCACAGCCGATGTTAGATCGCTCAATTTCATTAAAATTGCTCCAACAAGTGGTGAAAGGCCTGACCCAAGCCCAACTCATGGAACAGGGGCCCAAGGAATTCACGATCCATCGATTCAACCTCCATTTGTTCCAGGTCCAAAGGGGTTTCAGGCCAGTGCAGACGCACCAGCTCTCGGTACAAAAATGCGTCGGATTCACTGCCCTCTAAAGCAGACTGAATGCGCTTGGCACCCCGTACCGGCAATGATGCAATTTCATTCAAACGTCCGTAAAGGTTTTCCAGGCAATCAAAATGAGCGATCAATTGGGTTGCGGTCTTTACTCCCACCCCTCGGATGCCTGGAATGTTATCCACAGCATCCCCAGCCAAGGCCAGAAGATCCGGTATGCTATTTAATGGAACTTGCCAGTGGGAGATTAATTGCGCGTGATCCTTGACGCTGCCTTCGGCCCAATCCCACAACTGATCATCCTCACCAATTAATTGCGCCAGATCCTTATCCCGGGTGACCACCGTGACTGGTAAACCTTCTTGAACACCTGTTTGGGCCGCCCAAGCCAGCAGATCATCTGCTTCAAAATCTTCTGAACCCAAGGTTTTGATGCCCATTTTTTCAGTTAGAAGTTTGCACAGAGCCAGTTGATAAGCCAGCCCTTCATCTGGCAATGCCCTGTTTGCTTTGTAGGCAGGGTACAAGCGATGACGGAAACCACTAAACAAACTTTCATCAAATGCCGCCACCATATACCGGGGCTGGGCCTTGTCAAGGTTCGACAGTAAGGTGCGAAGGTAGCCATACACCGCGTTCAATGGTCGGCCTTGTTGGTCAAAATAGCGATCTGGGTAACCAAACCAGGCTCTAAACACATAGATACTGGCGTCCAACAGGAAAAGTCGAGAAGGTTGCGGCACTGGGGCAATCCACCATTTTGCGGTTCAAAAAAGCTAACTAATTGATAACTGGGGTGTTACACTTAAGTTTGTACGCCAGAGCTTATTCTGTGGTCAGCACTGTGAAATTTGGATAACAGGCGCACAAAATTAAAAGTGAACCACCATGAGGCTTTGCCAATCAAAGTAAAAGAAGCCACAATAAGTCCATATTTAACGTGCGTTTAGTCTATTATATTGTGTTCTATTATTTAAATAATTGCCCTATCGCCAATCGAGCTTTAATCGCTTCGCGAAACAATCAAAAGAAGTGATGGATTTTCACGAGTGAGCCAATCAACCACAATAACTAAATTTACTGCGGTTACATGTGCCCTATCCGCCTGTGCGATGTTGTTGCTAAGCAGTGGGTGCGCAGATCAACCCATTAATGGTGCTGCAGATAGCGAACGCGAGCTGACCCTCGGGGACCTTAAATCTCGTGAGATTCATGTCACGCCCCAAGAACTGTCCCCTATTGCGGCCGAAAAAGTGTTGCAAACCTATGATGAGGCGGTGGCGCTGTTTTCCACTCAAGCTGAGCGGGCGGCGGCACTTCGCCGCATGGCCGACCTCACCATGGTGGCCACTGAAGACCGTTTGATTGACTCACTGGACGAAGATCCACAAGTTGATTCCAACACTCCCTACAGTGGAGAAACCTTACAATACTCCAAAGCGGTTGCCATGTACGAAGCCCTTATACTTGGGGCTGCTCCGGGCACTGACCTGTCAGAAGAATACTACCTGCTGGCGAAGGCCTATGATCTGAATGGGGAACCAGACAAGGCGCTCAGCACTCTGGATAATCTGGTGACCAAATTTCCAGACAGCGAATTCACAGTGGAGGCCCAGTTCCGACGCGGTGAGCAACTGTTCTTACTGGGACGTTATGAAGAAGCCGCGGCCGCTTATGATGTGATTCTGAAAGCCGGCGACAATAGCGACTATTACGAGCATTCCCTTTATAAACATGGCTGGAGCCTATATAAGCTTGGCGACTACGATCTAGCCGCCAATGATTTTGTGGCGTTGCTTGATATCTACATGCCACCACCACCACCGAAATCCGAAGAAGAGATCAAAAAAGAAAACCAGGATCGCACCATAGCCAAAATAGAAGCGGTGGTGCTGCCGGAAGTATCAAAGACCCAGCGTAAAACGTTGGATGACACCCTGCGGGTACTCAGCATGTCATTCTCCAATCTGGAGGGTGCAGACAGCGTCTACCAGTACTTTCGGGATAACGGTCCACGCATCTACGAGCACGAGGTTTATTCTTCGTTAGCAGAGCTTTATCTGTTACAAGAACGCTATCGTGACGCCGCAGACACCTATGTGATGTTCGCAGAGAAACACCCGCTCCATGCCATGGCCCCGTCCATGTCATCCAAAGTAATAGACACCTATCAAAAGGGTGGATTCCCAAGCCTGGTGCTACCCAACAAAGAAAAATTCGTGGATCAATTCGGCGTATACAGCGCCTTTTGGGCTCGCTCCACTCCAGAAACTCGGCAGCAATACACCCCAGAGTTAAAACAGCATTTGGTTGAATTGGCGCAGCACTATCACGCAACCGCTCAAGCCTCCAACCTACCTAAGGACTATGGCAACGCAGCCCGCTGGTACAGGGAATTTCTCGCCACCTTCCCCAAGGACGAAAACGCACCCACAATGAATATGCTGTTGGCCGAAACCCTGTTTGCGGCCAAAGATTTTCGCCCTGCCATCGAAGAGTTCGAACGCACCGCCTACGACTATCCTGCCCACGACCAAGTGGAAAAAGCCGCTTATTTCGGCCTGCTGGCCCATCAGGAACACCTCAATTCAATTTCGCAAGACGACCCCACCAAACGTGGCTGGATCGCAAAACGAGCCAGCAGCTCTTTGCGCTTCGCGAAAACCTTCCCTGCCAACGAGAACACACCGCAGGTACTGGATAATGTCATTGAAGATCAACTCTTCCTTAAAGACATTGACGCTGCCATGGTCACCGCTCAACTCATAATTGAACTAGTCCCCCCCGCTCCCCAAGCGCTGCGGGAGAAAGCCATGATCACCTACGCCAACGGTATCTACGACAAGAAAGATTGGCCTCAAGCCGAACAGGCACTTAACAAGGTGCTAGCCCTGAATTCACTGGACAAGAAACAACGTAAGGAATTTGAGGAACGTTTGGCCACCGTCATCTATAAGCAAGGCGAAGCTTTGGAGGCAGAAGGCAAGCTGGCTCAAGCTGCGGGAGAGTATTTGAGGGTGGCCATGGTGGTACCCAAGGCATCTGTGCGAGCCAATGCAGAATATGACGCTGCTAATTTGTTCCTAAAAATGAAGGACTACGACAGAGCCATTGATGTGCTGGAGAAATTCAGGAAGACCAACCCCAAGCACCCACTCACTGCGGGTATTGCCGCCAAACTGAGCATGGCCTACGAACAAACCGGGAACTTGGGCAAGGCGGCCGGAGAGCTGGTATCCATTGCCACCACCAACAGGAAAGAAAATCCCGAATTGGCTCGCGAAGCCATCCTGCAGGCAGCGGAAATGAACGAAAAAGCGGGTGACAAAACCAACGCTATAGCGCTCTATAAAAAGTACGTATGGGATTATAAACCACCGGTGGCACCTTTAATGGAAACCCAATTCAAGTTGGCAACCCTTTATGAGGAAACCGGAGATATAGAAAAACGCTATTTTTGGCTCAACAAACTGGTTGAGACCCATGAAAATGCAGGCACAGACCAGTCTGACCGCACTCAGTATCTGGCGGCTTACGGGTCGTTCCACGGTGCCGATGCGCTGTTAACCAAGTTCAAGTCCATTGCTTTGACCCAACCGCTGAAACGCTCACTGCGGAAAAAGAAAGCCGCCATGCAAACAGCGCGCAATGCCTACACACAGACCGCAAAATACGGCATCCTCGAATTCACCACCGCCGCAAACTACAAGCTGGGTGAGATATACCGCCAATTCGCCCGCAGCATTATGGACAGTCAACGGCCCAAGGGCCTCGATGAACTGGCATTGGAAGAATATGAAATCTTGCTGGAAGACCAGGCTCTGCCCTTGGAAGATAAAGCCATCGCCATTTTCCAAACCAACACCGAGCGCACCGCTGACGGTGCCTGGGATGAGTGGATCGAGGATAGCTTTGACGCTCTGAGCAAGCTGTCACCCGGCCGCTACAACAAGACTGAACAAGCCGAGGAGTATGTTGATGTTATCTACTAGACTCTGGCTTTCCCTATTGTTTGTTGCAGGCATCAACCTCAGCGGCTGCTCCTTACTGGGAATCGGCCCAAGCGCTGATGGCGATGATTTTGAAGTACCTGATTCTGTCAATGAGGATCTGGGAATCGGCTCAAAAGAGGAACAACCTTCCGAGCAAAAAATTGCCCCGGATGAAGCTGCATCTGACTTCGATAAAACCGTGAAAGATGAAGATTCCGCCCAAGTTCTGCAGCGCTTACAGCAACAACGACAGCAAACAGCACTTAAACCCAGGAATGCTGCCCATAGCCAGGAAGCGGAGGCGGCAAAACCCCAATTTGAAGTTGCCCTGGTGGAGCTAAAAAAAGGTAATCTGGAGTCTGCCTATACTCAATTCCAGCAACTGTCCCAGCAATACCCCACTCTGGCTGGTCCAATTGTTAACCAAGCCATAATACTGAGAAAGCAGAACAAGTTGGATGAAGCCTACGACATGCTCCAAAACGCGCTCCTCACCCATGCCAAAAACCCTTATCTGCTCAACCAGTTGGGAGTGGTAAGCCGCGAATTAGGCAAGTTTAAACAAGCACAAGTAAGTTACGAAACTGCGATACGAATCGACGAATATTACCCCAATGCCCATTACAATCTGGCGGTGTTAGCAGATCTTTATTTACACGACCCAAAATTGGCATTGGCTCAGTTTCAAATTTATCAAACCCTGATACCCGAGCCCGATAAAAAAGTAGCTGGTTGGATCAAAGAGTTGGAAAGGAGGGCAAAATGAAGTTCACAACACGGATGCTGTCACAAATATTCATGGTCGCTCTAACCGCAAGCACCGCCACCACGGCACTCGCCCTGGAAGAAGGTACCACTATCATCGGCACCAAAGAGGCTCCCAATGTCTTGAACGTGTCGCCATGGCAAGCGCGAGAACTCAGCGTAGACCCATGGGATGCGGAGCCCAGCCTGGATTCACAGCTGTTGAATGACTCGTTGAAACCCGTCGACCAAGATGAGTTGCGCCGCCAGATGGAATATTTTAATCTGCTGCACCACTCGGCGCCTCAAACGGTTGACCCGTAAGGATTTAAATATTCGCATCAATATTTGAAGTGATAAACCTAAGTACATTGGTATTAACTCCACTAGAATTAATCCCGATGCAAACAAAATACTACATGTAACCAGAACCACGTATACAAAAATTTGGTGATCCAGGAGACCAAAATGTCTGACACAACCAATACTGCTGAACAAAGCGTTGGCTTTCTTACTACCGCAGCTCAATTCTTCCAGGAAGGCGGTCCCTTCATGTACATAATCCTGGCGGTATTCCTGGCGGGTCTGGCCATTACACTGGAGCGATTCATCTATTTGAATCTAACTCAAACACGAAATCAGATGACCTGGAAAAAGCTTTTTCCCTTGCTCACCCAGGGCAAATTTAAGTCCGCTATGGATGAAGCCAAAAAATCCGGAAGTGCTGTTGCCCGCATCCTGGTATATGGATTGAACCGAAGCTCCTTCGCAGCGCGCCATGAAGAAGTGGAAATGGCCATGGAGGAAGGCTTAATGGAAACCATCCCCCACTTAGAGCGTCGTACTAACTATATTGCCACCTTTGCTAACATTGCCACCCTGCTGGGTCTACTGGGAACTATTATGGGTTTGATTAACGCATTTACCGCGGTGGCCAGCGCAGATCCATCTCAGAAAGCAGACCTGCTGTCAGCCAGTATATCCGTAGCCATGAACACCACGGCATTCGGCCTGATGGCGGCGATTCCCCTACTGCTGGCTTTCACCTATTTACAGAATAAAACCAACGCGCTAATCGACAGCATGGAAATGGCATCCGTGAAGTTCCTCAACGTATTCCGTCAAGCTCAAAGCCAGAGCAAATCACAAGAGAATGGCTAAGAGAATCTTTGAATACGTTTGAGCGGGAGCTGTCATGAACAAACGCTGGCGACGGAAACACCAGACTGAAGCAGACATCAATATAACAGCCTTCATGAACTTGATGGTTGTATTGGTGCCTTTTCTGCTGATCACTGCGGTGTTTTCGCAATTGTCTGTATTGGAGCTGAATTTGCCGCCCACCACGCCAAATCAGCAACAAGAAGAAGACAAAAAGCCCATAGTGCTGGAAGTGCTTATCTATCAGGACCGATTAGAGGTGGTTGACCGTCAGACCGGCCCCCTAAAGATCATTCCGAAATTAGGCAATGAGCATGATTACGACGCTATGGTTAAAACCTTAAAGGCGGTGAAGCAACGCTTCCCCACCATTACCGAAATTACTCTGTTATTGGAAGCCAATACGCCTTACGAAGAGCTGGTAACCACCATGGATAAGGTGAGACTGACCAACCAGATGGTGAATGGTACAGAGATTAAAGCCGAGCTGTTTCCGGACATCGCCATTGGTGATGCGCCGCCGGATACCTCTAATGCCCAGGGAGGTTCCGCATGAAACTATCGCAAAGGGCAAAACGAATGGACCGTCGTCACAAACGACAGTTCTTACCGGGCGTTAACCTCGTATCCCTGATGGACATCTTCACCATACTTGTGTTCTTTCTTTTGGTGAACTCGTCAAATACACAGCAACTGCCTAATCAAAAATCAATAAAACTGCCTGAATCCATTGCTGAACAGGTTCCCAAGGAAACCTTGACCATCATGGTTAATGATCAGACGGTTTTGGTTAATGGTCGAGTTGTGGCAGAAGTACCCTTGGTGCTGTCGTTAAAAGGAGACAACATTCCATCGCTACAGCAAGAGTTGCGCTACCAAGCCAGTAAAACCCCTGCTTTGGTGGTGAACGAGCTGGGTGTGGCGGAACGGGATGTCACCATAATGGGCGATAAGGCAATTCCCTACGCGTTACTACGCAAAATCATGATGACCTGCAGCAACAATGAGTATTCCAATATCTCGTTGGCTGTCCTCAAGAAAGTGGAGGATACGTCATCATGAGCAAACAGTTGTACTACTCCAATGAATCCTTACCCTGGGACCGTGGCGCGGAAGAAGAAAAACTTTTCAGACGGGTCTTTTTTGTATTCCTGGTGGTTTTTGTTGTGGTTTCATTAATCTTACCCAGCATTCCGGTGCCCGAGAAACAGCGGGAACAGGTGGAACAAATACCACCAAGGTTAGCGAAGTTGGTGATGGAAAAACAAAAGCCACCACCGCCTCCCCCTCCTCCACCCAAGGAAGAGCCTAAAGAGGAAGAGCCCAAGGAAGAACCTAAAAAAGAAGAACCCAAGAAAGAAGAGCCTAAAAAGGAAGAACCCAAGAAGGAAGAGCCAAAACCAACGGCAAAGGAACAGGCAAAAGCAGCCATCGCAGTATTTGATGACTTGTCAGACCTGCGGGATATGGATGATTTAGCCGATCTCCAAACAGAGCAAAAACAACTTGGCTCCGGTGCCCAGGAAGCTCGCACCGAACGAAATCTTGTGGGCTCCATGGCTGCCGGTGGTAGCGGTGGTGTTTCCACCAGCACTGCCAGTTCTGGTGGTGGTGGATCAGGAAGCTTGGCTGGAGTGAAATCCACTCAAGTGGAGAGCTCCATAGTGAACCCTGTGGCAGAACAGGCGAAGCGTAAAGCTAGCGGTGGCAAAGCCCGTCGTTCCACCGAAGATATACAGTTGGTGTTTGATCGCCACAAGGGCAGTATTTACTCGCTCTACCGCAGGGCCCTGCGCAATAATCCGGCCTTGGAAGGGACAGTGGTGTTACGGCTGGAAATCCAGCCAAACGGAACCGTCACCAAATGTGAAGTAGTCAGTAGCGAATTGGGTGATGCGAGCCTGGAGCGGAAAATTGTGCTTAAAGTTAAACGCATCAATTTTGGCGCCATGCCGGTGGACGTATGGAGAGATACTTATCCCATATCGTTCATCCCATCGTAGCGGGTTAAGGACATGTTAATGCGGCATTTGTTTGTGGGTTGCCTGATTTCTCTGGCTTTTAGTTTTCCAGCCATGGCTGCTAAACCAAAAGTGGGAGATACGGCCCCCAATTTCACCCTGAAGTCCAATGGCACTTACAACCTGAGGCTCTCTGAGCAAAAAGGATACGTAATGGTCGTTGTATTCTGGGCAAGCTGGTGTCGCTCATGTCCTGTTCAGCTAAATAGTCTGAACGCATTGCAGCGCAAGTATGAACCCTATGGTGTGAAGGTCTGGGGCGTAAGCCTTGATAAAAAAATGGAAGATGCCAAACACTATGTGGAACACAAGGGGCTGAACTTCACCGTGTTATATGACCACGAGTTTTTAGTGAGCGAAAACTATGACATTGATGATTTGCCCGCCTCCATCATCGTCGACAGAGACGGCGTCATTCGCCACTACCAAGACGGTTTTGAGCCCACAGATATAGCAAAATATGACGAAATTTTGCAGCAACTGGTGTTGGAATAAACACCAAGCGAGTGACGTGATATGACCACTTTTAAACATAGCTTAATCACATTCACCTCTACACTGCTCTTGATGGGTAGTATCAGCTTTCCAGCTGCTGCTGAGGAGTTAGACGAAGTCATCGACATCGATAATGACGGTTCCCTGGAATACATCGAAATTGATGAAATTATAGATGATGAAGACATCGACCCGGTTGAAGTTGCTTCAGAACCCACTTCCCAACCTGAGATTCCCCAGGAGGAAGAAGAGTTCGTGGATCTAAATCAAATACTCTATGGTGGCGAAGATCCAGACAGTGCCGACTCTGTGGCTGAAAACAAAGACCCGGAGACCCTGCAACAGGAAATGCAGACCCTGAAAGAGAAAATCTTACAGGTCAACCGAGACCTCTTCATCCTGGAAGAAGATCTGTTGTTTCCAAGTAGCACCCAAGTTAACGTCTTTGTTTCCTATGATGCACTTGAGTACTTCCAGCTGGACGGTGTGAGCCTGAAAATCAACAATTCACCCATCAGCAACCATCTTTACACCGAGCGTGAGATTAATGCCATGAATCGCGGAGCCGTACAGCGGCTTTTCACCGGCAATCTCCCCGTGGGCGAACACGAGTTAGTGGCTGTGGTAACGGGAGTTGGGCCCGGTGGCCGAGATTACAAACGTGCTGTTAGCCTGGATTTTGAAAAATCCAGTGGCACGAAATACATCGAATTGAAAATCGAGGGGGATGATCTTCGTAAACAGCCCGGCTTCAGATTGAAGCAATGGGAGTGATACCGAGGATCACGGCATTGAATTTTACTTTGTCCAACAAGAGACGCAGCTGTAGCAAATGGATAAGCGCTCAACTGCTGGCCACTAGCCTACTGGGCGTGGTCAGCACCGGTGCCCATGGCTTTGAGTTTAGCTGGAACCCAATGGATTGGTTCGGCTCAGATCAAAGCGGTCAAGCTCGCACAGTTTCAGCGTCGGCGCCCAAGCCCATTGATATGCCCCACAGCATTGAAGATTTGGCCTACGGAGATTTGTTGTTTGATTTCTATCAACAGCATTATTTCTCTGCAATTACCAAAATTCTTATGGCCAAAGAAAAGGGCATGCTGGATGGCAACAAAGAGCATGCCGAGCTGGTACTGGGCTCCCTTTACGTGTCCTACGGTATGCTGGATGCAGGAGAGGCTATTTTCAATCAACTCCTGGAAACCTACACATCCAATGAAGCCGCAGACGAAGCTTGGTACCAAATGGCCCGAATCTTCTATAAGAAAGGCTTGTATCAGCGGGCACTGGATACGTTGCAAACCAAAATTATAGAACCCCTAGAGAGCAGAAAAACCGAACACGTGCTGCTCCAAGTACTGAGCCATATACAGCTCACCCAACTGGATCAGGCCCAAAACGCCGCTAAGTTTCTCCAGTCTGAAGAAGATCTAAGTCTGTTTATCCGCTTTAACCTCGGCTCTGCTTTCGCCCAACTGTGGAATGAAGAGCAGGCTTCTTTGCACTATCAGTACATAATCGATCAGCCAGCTACCACGGAACTGGATAAGACTCTGCGTGACCAGGCTGCTTTGGCCCTGGGTATTTTTTATCTTCAAGATGAAGAATACACCAAGGCAATCGAAGTGCTTCGCTTAATCCGGCTCCATGGCCCCGTTGCCAACCGAGGCTTGCTGGCACTGGGGTGGGCCCATTTCTATTCCGGCCAGTTGAAACAGGCCCTGACTCCGTGGATGGAGCTTAATGAGCGGCCATTATCGAGCCCTTCGGTACAAGAAAGCATATTGAACGTACCCTATGTGTACGAGAAACTGGACGCTCTCCAGGATGCATTGGATGGTTACAACGCCGCCTACAAAACCCTTCGGGTTCAGCGCCGAAATCTTGAAGACATAAAATCCAATATTATGAAACCAGGCTGGATGGAAAAAATCAGCCCCGTTGATCTATCGGCCCAATCGGTGATGACATCGGCCCGTGATTTTCAACTCCCTGTGGAAGACGACGCCACCCCTCACCTATACCTCTATTTTGCCAGTAATGAGTTCCAGCGTTTATACCGTGATTACCGCGAACTTCAAAGGCTGTACATGGTATTAATCCATTGGGAGAGGCAACTGCCCAGTCTCAACCAAATGATCGATACAAATGTAGAACGGCTTGATGAGCTTGCGCCGCAATCACAGAAAGCGGTTCAACAATCGCAAAACTTTTATGCCTATTCCAAAGTAAAGCTGGATGAATTCAAAAACCGGTTAGCGGAGATTATTCGTAACGACGATCTCATGGGGTTAGCCAGTGCGGAACAGCTTACCCAAAAAGCGCGCTTGGATTTCATAGAAACCACTCTCACACAGCTAAATGACGAAGACCTGTATTACGAAGAGTGGTCAAAACTGAGACTGCTCAAAGGACTACTGGAATGGGATCTAAACGCCACTGTGGTGGATCGCCGCTGGCAGGCCAGTAAAGACCAGGCCACCATTGAAAACCTGTTGACTGAACTTGAACAATCAATTGTTCGAGTGGCGGATGCCAGAGAGGTACGTTTATCCCGCTTCACCGGATTTGAACAGCGTATCCTGCAGATTAAAGAACAAGTAGATGCATTGCAGGACGAGATTGCTGGCGCACTCCGCAACCAACGAGGTCATTTGCAAAGTGTAGCCGTTGGCATCATCGACCAAAAACAAAAACAACTGGACCATATGCGTGCCAAAACCTTGTTCGCAATTGCTCGTCTGCAAGATAAAGGCTATATGCAGGAACGCAAACGCCAACAGAAACAAGCAGAAAGTGTCACCTTCGAGCTGGGCAAGGAACCAGAACCCGAAGAAGCATTAGATTCAGAAACCACCGAAAACCAGGAAGAAGCCAGTCGTCATCTGGGTGATGTGATTCGAAAGATCTTCAAAAACTGATCGTCAGTGGAACAGATCGCCCGTCTCCCCAGGTTGATGTGTGGGCTCAAATTCTTTTTGTGGCAACAGCAACTTTGGATCTTTATTACGCGCATTGTTAACCTGACTGGTCAACGCTCTGGTTTCCAGGGATTGCCCTATCCCCTGTTGGAACACCGGCTCTAATTCCTGCAGCGGTGTATCAGGATTCAACCACCAATCTATCTGCTCCTGACGCAACATAACTGGCATCCTGTGGTGCAACCATTTAATGGGTTCAACGGCCTGGGTGGTAATAATGGTACAGCTCTGCAAATAGCTGTCAGACCCTTGCCATAAATCCCATAGTGCTGCAAAAGCAAAAGCACCCTCTTCAGGCTGAACCAGATAAGGCTGTTTGGGGCTCTCATTTTTGTTCCATTCGATAAAGGAAGAAGCAGGAATAACAGCCCGTCGCTGTCGAAACGGCCCTTTGAACGCCTTGCTGGTGGACAGTGTTTCACTGCGAGCATTGAACATGGAAAATTTGGTGGACACTTCGGGCGCCCACGAGGGCGTTAACCACCAGCGCATTTCGTGGATTTCTTTGTTCTGAGCACCTTTGATTATAGTGGGTACAGACTCTGTGGGCGCGATATTCACCCTTGCGGGCAGGTGAAAATCCAGCCCCAAATAACGCAATAGCCCGTGTATGGCCGGGTCATCAATAATATTAAATCGTCCACACATAGTACTGCCCTCTTCATCCAGTTTGGGTTCAAATGGATATACTAACAGTATAGTAACCCAATAGACTCAGAACCTGATTAGGTACCGCATTGGCCCATGCCACAGCAGCACTATCCGTACAACCCCCACAATATTGATAGTTCTTTATACAATAAAAAGCCGATCCAGTAATGGCTTGACATACGCCCGCTGAATAAGGAACAGTATCTCTGCTAATCATCATAAGGAAGACCAAAAGGATAACAAAATGAGTACCGAGCACTTGCCAGTGTTTCCTCTCAATGTACCGCTTATGCCCGGCTGCATAATGCCGTTGCAGATTTTTGAAAAACGCTACCTTGATATGGTTTCCCATTGCATGCGCACCAACACCGGCTTCGTGGTCACCCTGCTTAAACCAGGCTCCGAGCGTCAGGAAGTCATACGGCCCAATCAAACTGAAGAACAGGATACATTGCCCTTCTACAACCAAGGTACATTGGCTCAGATTGTGGATTTTGACCAACGTGACAATGGTCTACTGGCCATTACCATCGAAGGCAAAGAACGACGAAATCTGACTCAAATCGATCAATCCAACAGTGGCCTTTGGCAAGCAAATACCGTAACCGTGCTGGAGACCGGCTCTCCAAGCGGCGAAAATAAAGACGTTCTGATTGGTCTGTTTGAGCGTGCGCTAAGCATGAATGGCAATCTGGCTGAAAAAATTCAACCAAAAAAACTGACCACAGAACAGTTAATGAATTACCTCATTATGTTTTTACCATTGGCTGCGGATCTTAAACAATCACTGGTGGAAAACGGGGATCTCAGCGATCGCTGGAAACAACTACTAACCACCCTTTCCGCTTTGCTGGACACGAACCAATCCACAATCCAATAATCACCAACTCAACCAATGGCCTTGTTCAAACACCAATCCCTATGAGCAATAGAATAAGCCACTCATAACCATCATCTCAGAGAACATCCAATGAAAAAGATTGAAGTAAAAATACTGGACCCTCGTATTGGTAACCAAATTCCGCTACCGAGTTATGCAACCGAAGGTTCGGCTGGAGTCGATCTGCGCGCCTGTGTGGAATCCACACTGACTCTGGAACCCAATCAAACAGAGCTTATTCCTACTGGTATAGCCATCCACATTGCTGACCCCAACCTGGCTGCCACCATTTTGCCTCGCTCCGGGTTAGGCCATAAAAACGGCATCGTACTTGGGAACCTGGTGGGGTTGATCGATTCCGACTACCAGGGACAACTGTATATCTCATGCTGGAATAGAAGCAACAAGGCCTTTGAGATCGAACCTGGAGATCGTATTGCTCAATTAGTGGTACTGCCTGTGGTCCAGGTGGAATTTGATGTGGTTACTGATTTCCGTGATAGCGATCGCGGTGAAGGCGGCTTTGGCCATTCCGGTACTCAATAAACAGTACCAATGCCAATACCCATGCCCATACCAATATCAATGGGAACTAAGAGCGGCCACGACACTCTCAATAAGAGAGTTCCCGGAGAATGCTTATGTTGATAAAACACCCCGTTAAAAAGGCCCTTGTTATTGCTGTGGCCTATGTTTTTCCCGTTTGGGTAGCCGCGTCGCCGTCCCTCACCATTTACAATGACAATTTTGCGGTGGTAAGAGATACTTTGCAGATGCCGTTGAAAAAGGGGATTAATCAGGTCCAATACCACAACATAAGCCAACAGTTGGAACCGGATTCCGTGGTGCTGCGGCCACAAAATAAAAAATGGCAAATCCAAATATTGCAGCAAAACTACTTGTCTAAACCCATTAATGAAGCCCTGCTTTTGCAACATTTTGAGGGTCACATTATTGATTTTGAAATCCACCGAAACCAGACCACTCAGATAGTACAGGGCAAAATAGTACGAAGTGGTGCCGGCAGCGGTTACAACAATACACCCATTGTTGAAATGGAAGGCAAAACCCGGTTTGGTCTACCCGGTCGCCCCCTATTTCCACCCCTCAAAAATGACACCCTGTTAAAGCCCACTCTCGATTGGCAGCTTCTCTCGTCCAAAACTGGAGAAGCGGATTTGCAACTGGCTTACCTGACTAGGGGATTGAGCTGGAAAGCGGACTATAACGTAATTGCCAATGACAAAACTGAACAGGTTCAGATCAACGGTTGGGTCACTTTCAACAATGCATCCGGAATGCCATTCGAAGATGCAAAAATCAAGTTAATGGCAGGAGACATTCACAAGGTAACTGAACCGAAACTAATGGAAAGGCAAATGATGAGAGCATCTGCGGCCGATAGCATGAGCCCTCAGGTGACAGAAAAAGATTTCGATGAATATCACCTTTACAGTATCGCCAATCCAGTTGATCTGGATGATGGTGAATCAAAGCAAATCGGTTTCGTGGATGCCAACCACGTGACGGCTAAAACTTTATACGTGTATGATGGCGCTAAAATCAATCGTTACTATGGCAATAATCTGGACCGCATACGAAATGATCCGGGGTACGGCACCGAAAGCAACTCCGAAGTGTGGATAATGCGTGAATTTGAAAACAGCAAAGCCAATAATTTAGGTATTGCACTACCAAAAGGCCGAGTACGCTTTTATCAACAGGACGACGATGGTCAGTTAGAGTTTTTGGGAGAAAACAATATAAATCACAGCCCCAAAAATGAAACGATTTCACTGTATACGGGCAATGCGTTTGATATTAAAGGGGAACGTAAACGGGTTAATTATTCCGTGAATCAACAGGATAAATGGGCAAGGGAATCCTTTGAAATTACACTTAAGAACCAGAAGAAAAAACCCGTTACGGTAAAAGTGGTGGAACATCTTTACCGCTGGGTGAATTGGAACATTGAACAAAAGTCCCATAGCTTTAAAAAAACTGACAGCCAAACCATAGAGTTTGAAGTACCTTTGAAGCCTGGGCAAACCAGCGTAGTCAGTTATCACGTGCACTACAAATGGTAAAACGAAAATAGGGCCCCACTGGGCCCTACTTACTTCTTTTAGCAACCGTTTAACACGCTACTTTACTTCGATGAAGATCGGGTTTGTGTGGAACCAAATGTCAGCCCAGGCTTCAACGTCTGCAGTCAGTACCCCTTCCACGTGAGGAGGACATGCTGAATCTTCGCAGAGAATGTTGTCGGTGAGCTTATCCATTAGAGGGTTACCATAAGCATCTCGCTCATAAGGTGTACCCGCCGGAATATTGGATCCCCGTGCCCGTACGTAGGAATCAGCAGTGGCTTTGAAGCTATAGCGCATAACTTCCTTAGCATCTCTCTTAAAGAAATTGTACTTGGGATGTTGGCTCTTGAATTGAGACCAAGACCGAACGATCTCTGTGGTGTCGGGCGCTAACGGGTTAAAGTACTCTGGGTCCGTTGGCTCAATCAGCTCATTAACTTCACCCATGATGAAATCCACTTGCGCCAATTGTGGTTCGTTCACAGGAACTTTATGCCCAATCTGTAAAAGTGAGGGGTTATCAAAGCCGTACTTACTGTTGTTCTTTCCTCTTGGGTCAGTAACCTGCAACACAACGTTAACTCGCTCGCCTTTTTTCACATACAGGGTTTCACCCATGGTGGCACAATGGGCCGGTCTCTTGGCGGGGCACGCAACAAAGGTCAAATCACCGGTGATCAACTGTCCCTGTACGGTGAAGGAATTACCACTGCGTAAGCCATCTATAATAGCCTGGGATGGGTTTTCAGAATACTCATCTTCTACCCAAACAAAGTTCTCTTGGTATTCACCGGGCCAGAAGTCATTGGTTGACTCAAAATCCAGGGGACCAAAGCTGCCTCGACTGTGCCAGTCGGAACTTGCGAAGAACCAGAAACGGCGGCCTTCGCTAAGCATGGCATCCCACATGGTGCGAACACCGGGGCGACACAATGTCACTTTGGCTGGGTCTTGGTTGTCATCAATCATATCGTAGGCGCCACCTTCTTCGAAATCCGCAACGGTCAAAGGTGTTCCATCGAAGTCCATACCCGGCATCGCTGCTTCAGCTGCACCATAACAACCGGTACCACCGAAGGTGTAAAGTCCCGATGTTGGGCGACCAGCGTGATAACTTCCACGATCGTATTGCGCCTGGTGCCCAGGCTGGGTTTCAAAACCAAAGGCAACATTAGGCGCTACGGTGTTCCAATCACGCATATGCTCAACGTTGTAACCTTCGTCATCTTCAGTAATAAATGCACCTTGACGTTCTACGTGGGCTTGTACGGCAAATGATTCGTTAGGAAAGTTTTCTTCCATCCACAAAATACCGGCTGTGGACTTAACGTGATCACCTTCATCTTCGATATTTATGCCATCAATCAAAGTTGAGTTGTAATCCGCCACGCCTTCTTCTGGTCGACCGGCAAACAGGACTTTCAGCTTTTCATTGGCGTGCTCGCTCAATTCACAGGTCCAACCCTGACCGCCACCCTGGCTGGTATCGTCGGAGTTGCGAGCAAAGCAGTATTCGAATTGCGCCAAAGCATCGGCGTTAGGCTCTTCACCGTATTGCCCGGTGGCAATGGAGTTACTGGAGTGCTCGTGACCAGGTACAACCCACTCTAGCCCCAGAAATGCTGTTTTACCTTCGTTGTCAGGCAGTTCACGTTCCTCAACGATACCGCCAAGGTTGAATTCCTGCAGGCTCTGCCAACGCCACATGGCCTGCACATCGGCACCGGAGCGAACAGTTTGATAGTTAACATCACCCTTGATATCTGCAGCACCGCCGGGCAACGTATTTACCCAAAGGCCTCGGTTGTACTCACTGTCTCTGTTCAAGTACAAGAAGTCACTAACACGACAGTCCCGTGTACCACGACCACTATGGCCAACATGAATAAACCAATCCAGGTATTCAAGTGACTTACGGGTTAAGGTTTTAACGGATGTAGAACCATCGGAACAGGTGGTGTGGTTGTGGAAATCACCCGACATATATTCGCCGGCAGTCACGTTGCCTGCCGAAGCGACCACAGCGGCAGCCAGGGCCGCAGACATTACATTCTTGCTCATGGAAGAACCCCCAGGTTCATTGAGTATTGGATTACTTGCTAAGGATTGTAATTAAAATCAATTACCTGCCTTAAAAAGACAGACCATGGATTTTTATCAGTGGCAGGTTTCAGTTAGATTATATTTTGTTGAATTTTAACCGTTTTACGAATGAAGCAAATTTGTCATATTACGGGCCCATTTGATTTGGTCAGCGCAAAAATTACCAACTGACATCTCACATTCATATTTCTGTAGCATTCCCTCTTTATTAATGTGTCTTCGCGGTGATTGATCACTTTAAAATTAATAGTCCACACTAGAACTCATCACTATGGCCACCTCGTTTTTTGCTCGTTTGATAAATGAGCCGCTAATTCAATTCTTAATTATTGCCCTGTTTATTTTTGCGGCGGATAGCTATGTACTCGGAAATAAAGAAGACCCCCGCCGTATCGTTATAGACGACACTCGCCTGCAGGAGCTGATTGATATCTTTCGAGAGGGCCAAGGAAGAGACCCATCGGCAGACGAAATCAATAATATTGTGGTCAAGTGGTCGCAAAACGAGATTCTGTATCGCGAGGCTCGCTTAATGGGGATGGATGCCGGTGACGATATGATCCGCAGTCGCCTGGTGCTTAAAATGCGAAACGTGCTCTTTAACCGGGTTATGGTTGACTCCCCCAGTGAAGATGAGCTCAGTGGCTTTTTCAAATTTAATCAAGAAAACTATCAAACACCGGAGCGTTATGACTTCGAGCAATTTTTATTACCCAGTGGAACAGGTTTAGGCGAAGGCAAGTCACTCGCTGATAAATTGGCTGACCAGGGTACTCCAGAACGGTACCAAAGCAAATTTAGAGAATACTCTAAGCGGCCATTAACGAATCTTGAACACATGTTTACTACAGCGGGTGCACAACAGCTGATACAGGCCCCAACCAACAGGTGGGTCCCACTGCAAAGCAGCATGGGAGTTCATCTCGCAAGGATCATCCACATACACCCTGGCCAGGAAACCACATTGGATGACAATAGAAGCCAGGTGATCCGGGACTGGAAAAAGTTTCGCAACGACATTCAACTGGCTGATCAAACTAAAGCGATCGCAGACAAATACTCCATAAAGCTCGAACTCAGTCCGAAAATGGCCGCCAGGCTAGATTCAAATAAGGTTCGGCTCAGCAGTGCCCTGCATCAATCTAATACAAGCGGGGTCAATTGAACTAATGGCTTCGAAAATGCTTAAAGTGCTACTGGGTGCCCTATTGTGGTGTTTGTTAGCACCGGTATCTCAAGCCCACGAAACCCCCATTGCCCTGCTCACTATTAGTGAAAGACAAACTGGGCTTTATCACGTGGAGTGGACCTTTTCGTCGTCCACCAATCAGTCTCCACCCACGGTGGTTTTCCCTAGCCAGTGCACATTGGAATACCCCCGACTGCAGTGTTCAGAGCCAGGACTCACGGGCGATATGGAATTACTACAATTGGGTCAACGTTATTCTGCCGCGGTGGTGCAACTGCATTACGTGGAAAAAGAGCCACAAACCTACACTCTCACCGGTGCCAACCCCAAAATTCATCTTGGCTCCAACGCAGCCTTGAGCACAGATCAGGTAATCAGCTCTTACGTGCCCCTGGGTTTCGAACACATCATGCTGGGGGTGGACCACCTTCTGTTTGTACTGGGTCTTATGTGGCTGGTAAGCGGACCTATGATGTTGTTTAAAACCATCACCTCTTTCACTGTAGCCCACAGTATTACTCTGGCCGCAGTCACACTCGGTTGGTTGGGTGTGCCTGAGAAACCAGTAAACGCAGCCATTGCGCTGAGTATCGCCATCATTGCGGTGGAAGTACTGAAAATGAAACGAGGTCAACCCAGCCTCAGTGCTCGAATGCCATGGTTAATCGCCTTCGGTTTTGGTCTCTTGCACGGTTTCGGATTCGCAGGTGCGCTTACGGATATTGGTCTGCCGAAAGAAAATCTTGCCGCTGCTTTGTTATTTTTCAATGTGGGGGTGGAACTAGGGCAAATCGCCTTTGTGGCTTTGGTATTAGCGCTACTTTGGGGCCACCGCAGGCTGCAATCTAACTTTCCGCGCTGGACCGAAGGTGTTGCTATCTATGGCATTGGTACCATTGGTTGCTTTTGGTTTATTACCCGAATGCAAATGATATTTATCAGTTAAGAGGCATACTTATGAAATCACTCTCTCCGTTACACTATCAACTTGTATTTCTACTCTCAGCACTGGTTGCTGTGACAGCCGGCCCAGCTTGGGCTCACACTGAGGCGGGAATCAGTGGCGGCCTTGTGAGTGGACTCTTGCACCCTGTGCTGGGCCCGGACCATCTCTTGGCCATGGTGGCAGTGGGTTTATGGGGCGCTCAGCTGGGTAACTCTGCAATCTGGTTGCTACCCATTGCGTTTCCATTAGCCATGGCCGTGGGTGGGCTGCTGGGAGTGGCTGGAGTGCCATTACCGGCCATTGAGTTAGGCATCGGCTTATCCGCGTTATTGCTGGGTATCATGGTGGCTTTTAGGGTTAAGCCAGCGTTTTGGGTGGCCGCCTTTATCGTAGCGTTTTTCGCCCTGTTCCACGGCCACGCCCACGGAACCGAACTACCTCAAGCGGCTAATGCACTGGCCTACGGAGTTGGGTTCGTGGTGAGTACCGGTTTGCTTCATTTACTGGGCATTTTGCTGGGACTACTGACCCGCTGGCCCGTTGGCACCAAAGCCGTTCAAATCATGGGCGGAGCCATCGCTCTGTGTGGTGCGTTTTTTTCCGTCTCCAGCGTGGGCCTTGTAGGTTAACCATGAAAAATAACATCAGCAGCGGCTTTCTATTTACTCTGCTATTATTTGTGCCCCAAATTGCACAGGCACATCTGGTTTCAACTCGATTTGGTGAGTTTTACTCTGGCTTGCTACACCCGGTAATCACGTTTAGCCACCTATTGCCTTGGCTGGCTTTGGGTCTGATGTGCGGGCTGCAACCAACAGAATCCGCCCGCAAAGCGCCGCTACTGTTTCCCTTGGCGGTAGCAGCGGGAGTGATGTTGGGTAGTGGCCTGCCACAGCTAGAAATGATTGAATGGCTGAATAGGGTATCCACTTTACTGCTGGGGATACTTGTGGTTTTGGCGTCCAAATTACCCAAACAAACATTTAATGTGCTTGTTGTACTTGTGGGTTTGTGCCACGGCTACGCCAATGGCTTGCTTGAACTCGAAGGCCAAGACTTAGCTCTGTACGTAGCTGGAGTTCTATTTGCTGCCTACGTTTTGGTTACCTTAACCGCTGCTGCCAGCCAGTGGTTGGTCCAGGGTCAGCGCTGGGGAATCATTGCCATACGGGCTTTGGGTAGCTGGGTGACCGCCATCGGCGTGCTGTATTTTGGCTATAGCATGCTTGCCCCTGCCACCGCATGAGACTCTCTTTTAGAGCAACTCTATTCTATGGACTGGTAGCCCTTTCCGGGGTGGCCGGTTTGGGCTATCAGTTGCTGTGGACTCGGATGCTTAGCGTATCCCTGGGCCATGAGTTTATCGCTGTGATGGCAGTAGTGGCGGCATTTTTTTTTGGCCTTGCCCTTGGCAGCCTGGTTCTGAACCGCTGGATTAGAAACAGCCGAAAACCCCATGTTGGCTACGCCGTTGCTGAAGCAGTAATTGCTATTTGGGCCATTCTACTGACCCAACTGATTCCCGTTTACAATCGCTGGTTACCCAAACTGATTGGTATAGAGCCCTCTGCCCTAGAGCACTGGAGTATCGCCTTTGCGGCTTCGTTGTTGTTGCTACTCCCCGCTACGTTGGCCATGGGTGCCACCCTACCTCTACTGGAACAAACTTTATTTAAGCTATGGCAACAGCCTAAAAGAGTGGCCGGACTTTACGCTCAGAATACATTGGGAGCGGTGGCGGGAACCTTGTTAGCCACTTTTCTGCTTATTCCTCAGTTTGGCATTCTCAACAGCCAGTTTTTCCTGGCCACATTAAATGTAATTTGTGGTGCCGGAATGCTGATGCTGTTTTTAGGTTCAAAAGCTATCCCTGACAAAGAACCAGAGCCATTCACGGCCCCAGGCCGCCGGGACAATGGTCTGTTGGCATTGCTGTTCTGCTCCGGCTTTTTAGGTATTGGCTACGAAATCTTAGTGGTGCGGATACTCAGTCAAATCATGGAAAATACGGTATACAGCTTTGCCGCCGTGTTAGCTGTCTTTTTATTGGGAACGGCCATGGGAGCAGGCGCCTATCAGCGATTTTGGGCACTCAGGAAAACTCAGGATCATTGGCAACCCGGTTTACAGCTGTTATTGGCCACCACTTCCATTTGCTGCCTGGTAGGTACCTTCGCGCTGTGGGCGGCGGATAGTATCTATCCCTGGTTGATTAATGAAATGCCTAAAGGGAAACTGTTTTCAATAGCGGCGGAACTCATGATCGCCAGCGTAGTACTGACGCTTCCCACTTTTTGCATGGGCGCCCTGTTCTGCCACTTGAGCCAAAAAGCCATTCCGGGCTCAGGCCTGGGTTTGGCTTTGGGGTGCAACACCCTGGGAAGCGCCATTGCGCCCATACTGTTTGGCCTAGTCATCCTGCCGACGCTGGGTGCCAAGCTCGCCATGGCCGCAACAGCTGCGGGATATTGGCTATTGAACCTGTTGATCTTACGGACATCCTACACTGCCTCAGAAAACAGAGTCGTAACCTGGTCCGCAGTCACGGTTCCTTGCCTTATGATAGGCGCCCTACTGCTTATACCAGGCCCACTGAGATTTGTGACGTTGAGCGACGGCAGCGAGGTGGTACAGTATGAAGACGGCGTTATGGCCGCTGTTGCCGTGATCGAAGATGGTTCCGGCCACCACCACCTGAAAGTAAACAATCATTTTACCATGGGTGGCACCGCATCCAGATTCTCAGACCACCGTCAAACCCACATACCCATGTTACTCCACGGCCACCCGCAAACTGCGCTGTACCTGGGCTTGGGCACCGGTATTAGCTTTGATGCCGCACAATATTACCCAGGCCTAAACACCGTAGCGGTGGAGCTGATTCCAGAAGCTATAGGTGTGATGGATCAATTTGGGGTGGAGCCCCACAGGTGGAACAGCAAACCTCAAGTAATCGCCGCCGACGCGCGACGATATGTCCTAAGCGACCCGAATCACTACGACGTGATCATCGCTGAAATATTCCACCCCTCCAGGGACGGTGCCGGATCACTCTACACGGTGGAACACTTCCAAGCCGTAAAGCAGCGCTTGACTGAAGATGGCGTGTTCTGTCAATGGTTACCCCTGTTTCAACTGGATATACCCACGTTAAAAACCATTATGCGATCGTTTCTTGCAGTTTTCCCTGATGCTCAGCTGCATCTGGGACATTTGAGTTTGCAACAGCCCATTCTTTGTTTAGCCGGTTTCAACAACAACAAATCATTTCACCCAAACTGGTTACTGGAGAGAATTCATAACAGGCAACTGCAGCAACAACTTATACAGGCGCGCCTCAACTCGGATTTTGCTTTATTAGGTGGCTTTATCGGTGCGGGCGATGCACTGGCAAAATTTGCAGGCGAGGGTCCGCTAAATACCGATAATAACCCCGTGGTAATTTACTCAGCTCCTGATTTTGTCTATCAGCAACAGCAAGATCCCAGTGCTCGTTTGAACACATTGCTCAACACCATTAACACACAACCAGAGCAATTGATGGCAAAAGATCACGCCAAATTTGGCCAGCGACTGGAACGCTATTGGCAGGGGCGCAACCGTTTTATTGAAACAGGCATGGAATTTTCACAGGGCCAGGGTATTTCACAGATCATAGCAACCAGCAGACAAGAGCTGTTGTCTATTGTAGAAACCAGCCCGGATTTTGAACCGGCCTACCGTACTCTACTCATGGGTGCTCAAGCCATGAGTCAGGTAAATCCCTACGAAGCTTACAACCTGTTATCTCAACTTCAAGCCGTAAGCCCCCAGCAGCCCCAGGCATCCATAATGAAAAAACGCCTGTTTGGCGGCAACCTCTAATCAAATTCGTTTATTGACTGCTGGAGAAATGGATATCGTAATCCCAGCTGGTTAATTTTTCTGGCAGGGCGTTAAAAGCAACGGTTATCCGTTCCTTACCTTCATTTCGCGGCACGGCATGGAGCATATAACTGGGAAACAACAACAAGTCACCCTTATCCATATCCGTGGCCGCCCAGCGGTCGCTGTTATAGGGTGTGCTGGCAGATTCTGCGTGGTTATTGGAAAACACAAACTGGCGGGCACCCATGGTATTGTGAAAAACAGTCTTGGCGGACCCATGGGACTCAGTAAGATAAACCACACCAGATATAAAACTGTTGGCATGGGAATGCATCACTTGATGGCCGCCAGGGCTAAGCCGATTCATCCACATTTCTTTTATGGTCCAATTGAGGTTTTCACCAAACAATAAAAAGCCAAAATCCCGAATAGAGTCTGCCGCCATTTCGCCAATGGTTTGATAAGAGGGATTGTTTTTTGGGTCAATCACCTGAGTATGGGATAGCAAATCAGTCTGGGCGTTTGTCTGTTGCGGAGCCGTGTCCATGGTACTTAACAAATCCTTAAGGGTGTTGTTATCAAGAAAACCCTCGATCCGCATAACAGGCACGGGAAACAGGTTTTGAATATGGATTTTGCTCATAACGTATAAAATCGCCTTATTTTAGTGGCTTAAGGCCAACTTCTCGCCTTGAAACGCTTCCGCTATTGTCGGCATCCGCTTGTTTAATGGCTTTATAGGAATAACGACGAAACTCCATTGGAGTGACCAAAGTGTCCAGGTTGGTATCCATTAATTTAAAAATCTGTCGGTCTTTTTCTGGGTCAGGCCTGGGCATAGATCGCAAAAACTCTGCTTCCGTTACCGATCGGGACATGTCACGATCGACAAAAAAGTACATTTGGGAAAAATGCTCATCCACTTCACCGGTTTCAATTTCACCCACGTGCTCGCAATCCAGCAACGGGAACACTGGAGACAAAAAACGCACCGCTGCCTTTTGCTCCGAGCCAATGGACTCATTGCCAGTGGGCTCTATCAGACTGCATGCTGACAAACCCATGAAATACACCAAAAAGAAGTACCGAACCATGACATCAATTACCGGAACATATGACAAAATACCAAGATTAAGTAATGATTGTATCTATGTCTAATGAACCTATTTTGACAAAAGACGAGATCTATTAACCATGAACCAACGTTTAGAAAAA
Organism: uncultured Ketobacter sp.; assembly: GCA_964016105.1. Classification (GTDB taxonomy): domain Bacteria; phylum Pseudomonadota; class Gammaproteobacteria; order Pseudomonadales; family Ketobacteraceae; genus Ketobacter. The sequence goes on along the minus strand of CAXHEX010000029.1, from coordinate 14,754 downwards.
GTGATAAACCTCCCCCTTCACCAGCAACTGGGGGTAAAGCAGATCAGCTCAAGTGAAGGCATTGGGGAACTGCCCATCACCGTAAACGAGTCGGCGGTCAATCCAAATGGTTTCCTGCATGGTGGGATTGTTTACCTTCTGGCGGACGTATGTGCCTACGCAGGGCTGCTGAGTATGCTTGATCCAAAACAAGACGCGGTCACCCACGATATTCACGTGTCAGTGATCAGACCCGCCACCCTGGGGGATAGCCTATTGTTTCAATCCAAGGTAATTCGCTTAGGCAAGCGCATTGCGTTCTTGGAAGTCCAAGTATTAAAGGATAACAGTATTATTGCCAGCGCCAGGGTAACTAAAAGTATAGTGTAAAGGCCCTGAACTGAAACTATACACGATGGGCTTCCAACTCCATTTTAACTACCCTTCTACCCATCATTTCCGTGAAGCCCCAATAGCGTTGATCACCACTGGTGGAAAATTCGAAGCGAAACTTTTGCACCAAAGTCAGATTTCCGGAAGCGTTTCGTGAGATACGAATACCATTTGACATAACGCTGCCATCAAGAAATTGAACGCCCACTTCAGCGCAGTGTCGCTTGGCCGCAGTTAAGGCATGCTCGCGGGTGGATGATAGTTTCCACCAAAGCGCCACAGCCACAAACAGCACCATCAGGAAAAAAAGCTCAGACAAAGGGACTTGACCTCAAATCAATTCAAGCAGGTCATTCACCTGCGCAGCGCTAAGAGTTTCGTGATCCACAAGCTCCGTAGCCAACTTATCCAATTGATGACGATGCTCTTGCAGAAGGGACAGTGTACTTAGCTCTGTAGATTTCACCAGTTTTTCCACTTCTTTATCGATGGCATGGGCAGTTTGATCACTGAAATTTTTAGGCAGGGACATTTCCATACCAAGAAACGGATGTTGTTCCTGTTGAGGAAAATGAATGGGACCCAGAGTCTCACTCATGCCCCATTGGGTGACCATTCTCCTGGCAAGCTGAGTACATTGTTTGAGGTCATCAGCAGCACCGGAACTGACATTATTAAACACCAACTTTTCCGAACATCGCCCCCCCAACAATACCCCGAGCCGATCGTTTAGCATATCTTCGGTGTAATTAACTCGGTCTTCCGTGGGCATGGTCTCCGTAGCCCCTAGCGCCCTTCCCCGGGGAATAATGGTAATTTTGCTTATGGGGTCAGCATATTTAAGATAAATCGACATCAGTGCATGGCCAGCTTCATGATAGGCGATGCGTCGTTTATCATGTTCATTGAGTATCTCTTGCCTTTCAGATCCCAATAGAATTTTGTCATGGGCGAATTCAAAGTCCGCCTGCTGAATTTCACCCTTATTTTTACTGGCTGCATGCAAAGCTGCCTCGTTTACCAGGTTTTCAAGTTCAGCGCCTGAAAAGCCGATAGTTCTGCTGGATAGCTGCTCCAAATCAACATCAGAAGCTAAAGGTTTGTGCCGACAATGAACCTGGAGTATCTCATGACGCGCCTTTTTTTGAGGAAGCTCCAAAGTGATTTTACGATCAAAACGCCCTGGCCGAAGCAAGGCTGGGTCAAGCACATCGGGCCGATTGGTAGCGGCTAATATAACCACTGGATCATCGCTGGCAAAACCATCCATTTCCGCCAATATCTGATTGAGCGTTTGCTCCCTTTCGTCGTTGCCACCGCCAACCCCAGTGCCACGAACCCGCCCTACTGAATCAATTTCATCGATAAATACCAAGGCTGGGGCGATTTCCCTTGCCTGTTGAAACATATCCCGAACTCTACCGGCGCCCACACCCACAAACATTTCCACAAACTCTGAACCACTAATACTAAAAAAGGGTACTTCCGCCTCCGCAGCAGTGGCCTTGGCCAATAAAGTTTTGCCCGTACCGGGAGGCCCCATCAATAACACCCCTTTTGGTAGTTCCGCCCCCAACAAACGAAACTTTTCGGGACTTTTTAAATATTCAATAATTTCCCTGAGTTCCTCCTTGGCCGCTTCCAGACCTGCTACCTCATCAAAATTCAAGCTGTTACCCAGATTTTGGTAAAGCTTGGCCTTAGAACGAGAAAAACCAAAGACACCACCTGGGCCGCTACCCATTCGACCTTGCATAGCACGAGAGCTGTAGGCAAAAAAACCGAATATCAGTATCCAGGGTATGAGACTGATAAGAATCCGGGCCCATGTGGGCATCTCTTCACTCTTCACCACCAGCTGAATGTTTTTAGATTCTATCTCTGACAATAAGCCAGGATCACCTATGGAAGGTATTTGAGTTTTAAAATCGAATCCCGCGGTCTTGGAAGTGGTACGGTAGCGGCCGAACAGCTGCTGACCTCTCATCTGAAGTGTGGCAATTTCATCACTGTAGAGCTGTCGCTTAAAATCTGAATAGGGCAACTCTATTGGTCCGGGAGTTTGTTGCGCTGTTATAAAATAATACAAAACAAATAAGAACACCGTGAACAGAACCGGTCGCCAATCCAGTAACGGGTGCGATGGAGTCGAAGGCGAATCGCCTTTAGGGTTATTTGGATTATTATCTAAAAACATGGTCAATCTGGGATAGCGTCTGAAGTCATTTCGCTGGTTAGCTTCTTCAACAATGAAGACTCTGAAAGGGCTTTGCAGAGATAGTACCCTTGTACTTCATCACAGCCCTGTTCGCTAAGCAAGCGATATTGCTCCAGATTTTCAACGCCTTCAGCTATTACGCCCAGCTTTAAGCTCTTGGCTATCGCAATAACCGTTTGCGCTAACTCCAACGTAGAGGGATCGTCTACGATGTCTTCAATAAATACTCTGTCTATCTTTAGTGTGCTAATGGGGAATCTACGCAGATAATTTAGCGACGAGTAACCGGTGCCAAAATCATCTACGGCAATACGAATGTTAGCCTGACGCAGTGTGTTAAGCATATGCAGGCTATGGTCTACGTCTTCCATCAGGGCACTTTCAGTTATCTCTATTTCCAACAAGTTGGGATTTATCCCGTAACGTTGCACATGGAACAAAACCCAATCGGCAAAATCATCCCGCTTGAACTGATTAGCGGAAACATTCACCGCAACTCGACCCACTGAAACGCCCCTGCTATGCCATTTTGCCAGCTTTTCGCAGGTCTTATGGAATACCCACTCACCAAGAGGAATAATCAAATCCGTTTTTTCCGCCAAGTCGATAAATTCCAGAGGTCGCACGGTGCCAAACACAGGGTGATCCCAGCGCAGTAAAACCTCCACCCCGGTCATAGTGCCGTCATTCACGCTGTACTGGGGTTGAAAGTAGAGATCGAAATCCTCTTTAATAAGCGCTTTGCGCATGGCATTTTCCATGATCAATCGATCCATGGCCCGCTTATTCATTTGTTCATCATAAAACTTGTAATTATTTTTACCGGATCGCTTGGCATCGTACATAGCGGTATCAGCGCTACGCAACAACACTTCAGAATCGTGTCCATGATGGGGGTACAAACTGATGCCAATGCTAGCGGAAGTGTATACCTCGCGACCATCGATCAAAAAGGGCGAGAAGAATTGGGCTAACACTTTAGATGCGGTTTTTATGGCGACTTCTTCTTGTTGTACATCCGATACATTACACACAAGAATAGCGAACTCATCGCCTCCCATTCTGGCTACGGTATCCCCCTCTCCCAAACAATAAAGAAGGCGTCTTGCCACACCTTTTAGGAGTTGATCTCCTGCTCCGTGCCCCAGGGAATCGTTGACTGGCTTAAATCGATCAAGATCCAAAAACAGAACAGCCAGACTACTGGCCGGGCTTGCTGAATCCACCGCATCTTTTAAACGTTCTCTGAACAATAATCGGTTGGCCACACCCGTGAGAGAATCATAATGGGCTAATCGATAGATGCGCTGCTCATCTCTCTTTTTATCAGAAATATCCATCAGCATGCCCACATAGTTTTGCACTTCATTTCGTGCATTGCGGGTTTGACTGAAACTGAGGATTGCGGGCCTGACGTTACCGTCACTACGAATGTATCGACACTCTTCTTTCCAGCTCAGATCCCGCTGCATACAATGCCGAATTTTTCGGAAGTACTCTGGCCCGTAAAGATTCTTCCAGAGATAGCTGCAGTGAATTCCCAATATTTGACTGGGTTGATAGCCCGTCACCTGATAAAAAGCCGGATTGGCCCGCAGAATAAATCCGTTACGATCAGTAATAAATATGCCTTCACTGATGGATTCAAACATGGCGGAAAATAATTGACGTTCACTGTCCAACAGTTCTCGGCTAGGGTAAAAATCGGCAATACCCAAGGTACCGACTATATTGCCAGACTCGTTATAAAGAATCGAAAATTGGATGGTGGCAGACACGGCGCTACCATCTAAGGCTCGTACGGCCTGACGAATCACTCGAGTTTCAGGATGTTCACTTTGGAATAAATCTTCACATACAGACTGTAAAAAACTGGCGGTTTCTTCTGTTAGAAAACGAAGCTCGCCACCGGCTAAAAGAGTGGCCACATCAAACCCCAGAGTGCGACACTCTGAACCCACTTGCGTTAACTTAAGATCGCTGTCTGTAACCCAGACCAGACGCGACAACATGGGCTGATCAAGATCCCCATGGGAAGCGGGGTTCTGCAACAAGGATATCACACCACAAAAATAGGTATTTTCGGCACTTTTACCACCGTGTAAAACCACAGGCTCCAGGTAGCCAAAGCGCCAAAAACCCATATCATCCCGAAACCGAAACAGTTGACCCTTCTGGCCATTGGGCGCCTTGAGAATGGTGTCCATCAAATCTTCTTTAATATTGCGAAAGCTGACTTCAGAAGCCATCGGACTATTTAAATAAACCTGATAGTGGTCGATCTCTAAATTATCTTGTTGCAGCAATGTCTGGGGGTTGGCAATGTTCGAACACAGAATGCGCTGCTGCATCTGATCAGCGACAAACACGAAGTTAGGCGTATGTCGGCCTGGGTATAAGGGTTCCGAAACTATTAGAGACGAATTCATGAGCGAAACCACGGTTGAGTGTCAGTGTTTTTATTCTTGTTAGCACTTTTTATACCACGGTCTCAGGGCTTTTGCATGGCCGGATCCGACAAATCGTCAGAATAATGTACTTTGCCCCGCTTATCGATAATTATGGCCGATATACCCTCCATGGAGTTGATGAGCTCCAGTCCCTTATTTACCCCCAATACAAACACCGAAGTGGACAATGCATCCGCATCAATTGACCTATCAGCAAGAACGGTGGTACTGATCACTTCTCTGGCTGACTTACCTTTCGCGGGATCGATAATATGGTGGTAACGAACGCCATCCTCCACAAAATAACGCTCATAGTCTCCAGAAGTAGAAATGGCGATGGATTCCAGTGGCAGCGTGATTACATGTTTGTCTCCCCGGGGATGACGAATACCCAGCATCCAGGGACGCCCCCTGCGATCACCAATTAAACGGCTATCGCCACCGGCCGTAACAATGGCATGGTTTATTCCGTGTTTGCGCAGCAATTCAATGCAGTTATCCACCACATAGCCTTTGGCGATTCCGCCCAGGTCCACTCTCATGCCCGGCTTGGCAAATCCGATGCTCATCTCTTTTTCATCTAATCGAAGGCCGTGGTAGTCAATCAGAGGCAAAGTATCTCGCCTGGTCTGTTCACTGGGTTTTACCCGTTTCCGATAGTCAAACTGATTGCCCAGGGATGCGAAGGTAATATCAAACGCCCCATTGGTCCGCTCACTGTAATACAGGGAGCGCTGTACCAGCTTAAACAGTTCAGAACCCACTGCCACGGGCCTACTGGCCCCATCTCGATTCAAACGAGAAATCGCCGATGTTTCGATGTAGGGGCTCATCAACTGGTTAATTCGCTCCATTTCCTCCATGACCCTGTTTAATAAGACTTCGGCCCGCTGGGCATCCTGGTGCCACAACTGTACATAGACGCGGGTGCCCATGATAGGCTCTTCCCGTTGGTGCCATTGTCCGTAACACAACATGGGTAGGAAACAGAAGATGACACCGAATAACACAGAACATGACCCCGACCCCGCCCAAGTTTTTGAGAACGATTTCACCAGGGTACTACTGTGCCGTCATAGGCGAAAAAATTGCCAGTTTGTTCCATGGTGAGCCCTTCAATAACCTTACGCATACCCTGTACCGAAGTAGTGGTATCAATAAGCGCATTGGGCCCACCCATGTCAGTCTTCACCCATCCTGGATGCAAAAGAACAACTTTGGTGTTTTCTTCTGCCAGGTCCAGGGCCAGGGATTTGCCCGCAGCATTCAGTGCGGCTTTTGACGAGCGATACAAATAGCTGCCACCGGAAGTATTGTCTTTCATCGACCCCATTTTGCTGCTCAGAATGGCCACGCTGGCAGCACCTGCCTCCGCCAGATTGGAACGCAGGATTTCCACCAGTTTGATAGGCGCCATCACGTTGATTCTAAATATTCGCTCCCAGTCCTCTTCATCCAACTGTCCCAAGCGATTGCTTTGACCATAGTAGCCTGCATTGTTAATTAGCAAATGCAATTGTTGGTCGCCCAGGGTTTTCGATAACTGAGTGCGGGATTGGGCATCCGTCACATCCAATTGCACTAACGTGAGCTGATCTTGAGCTGCCGTTTTCAATTGCTGAAGCTGCTCCGCTTGTTCCAGGTTCCGAGCACATGCAAACACGCGACGGCCTTTCTCCAAGTATTGTTTAGTAAACTCCAAACCAATGCCTCGATTGGCACCGGTTATCAATACCGTTTTCATGGTTCACTCCTAGTCTTTAACAAAAGGTTCATAGCCCACACGCAGTATGTCAAAAGTAGCAGCCCCCTTGGGGCGACTAACCACCACTTCATCACCTTCTTGTTTCTTCAGCAATGCCCTTGCCATGGGGGAATCGATGCTGATCCAGCCGTTGTCCAAATCCAATTCATCGGCCCCCACCAACCGATAGCATTCAACCTGCCCTGTATCAATATTTTCCAATTCTACCCAAGCGCCAAAATACACCCGACTTTGGTCCGAAGGTTTGCTATCCACGGCTTTAACCACTTCCAAACGTTTCACCAGGTAGCGTATACGGCTGTCGATCTCCCGCAGCTGTTTCTTGCGATAAATATATTCCGCATTTTCCGATCGGTCACCTTCCGCGGCAGCTTCCGCCAAAGCCCGAGTGACTTCAGGGCGTTTTTTGTCATGTAGATAGCGTAACTCGGTTTCCAACCGGTCGCGGCCTTCTGCGGTGATATAGGGTGACGACGGCTTTGAAGGAGGACGATAACGAGACATTCATGACCTTTGAATTAAGTCAGGGTTATCGGATAAGGTCTTAACCATTTTGTATTCTGACGTAAGCACAATAAGACGCCCATCGTCATTGGGCTCGTGCAACAAAAAATCAAACGACAGGTATCCCCCCTCTTCGGGTAAACAATAGGGGAATAGACTAATTAACCCATTAAAATACTCGCGGGGAGCCACTGCCTCCACCAACAAGATTCCATTATCTGTTTTAGCCGAGCCAAGATTATTTTCAGTGAGTTTTGTCACTTCATCGATGGTGACCACCGCTTGAGTTTGATGCAATTGCGGAGACCGCGCACCACCCTTGCATTTAACACAGTAACGCATTGTGACTCGGCCGGTTTCCGGATCTACATCCAACGTTTGAGACAGTTTGAAGGTGCTTACGATCATCTGTATTTGTGCATCAAAAGCCATACTAAAACCCAGTAAATGTGCGCATTATTATTTTTAGTTTAACCAACAAACCCAATGGTATGGTTATTGCTCGGGAAATGCTGCGGTCACCGCAGGAGTTCTTTAAGTTTAACACGCTATTGAGGCACAGTTTTGAATAAACACCCATCTATCCCATCGGCCGCCCTGATATTCATGCTCGCACTAGGGGGCTGTTCAAACAACGATGGAAGCAGTGAGGCCCAGAACAAAGCCAGCGAAGAGCCCCTCTCAGAGGGCTTGATGCAAGGTAAACAGACCGTGGAAACCACCTGCATCGCCTGCCATGGGCAAGGCCTGAACGGCGCCCCTATACTGGGTAATAAAAAGATGTGGGCTAAGCGTTTACCCCAGGGAGAGGATACTTTGGTGGATCACGCCATCAATGGCTTTGCCTATGAAATGATGCCGCCCCGAGGAGGCAATCCTGACCTTAGCGATCAGGACATTCGCCACGCGGTTCAATATATGATGAGTCTGGTAAGCGATTAATCAGCTCAACAGGCGTACGGATATAACGTGTTCCACTTCTTTTATGGCAGCCAAAACCACCTCAGAGGGCTGCTGTTCCACATCGATAATGTTATAAGCCACATCACCCCGGCTTTTGTTCATCATATCGATGACATTAACATCGGAATCCGCCAGCACACTGAGAACATGGCCAAGCACACCAGACACGTTGTCATTAGTGAAGGTAATGCGATAACCGCTCACCCTGGCCATAAAGACCTGGGGAAAGTTAACGGAGTTCTTAATGTTGCCGTTCTCCAGATAGTCCATCAGCTGATTTGCCGCCATGACGGCACAATTTTCTTCCGCTTCAGCGGTACTTGCGCCAATGTGGGGCATGGCGATCACGTCTTCCCGGCCGATCAAACAGGGCTCTGGGAAATCACATATGTATTGACCAAGCTGTTTGTTGTCGAGACTTTCCACCACAGCCTGGGCATCCACAATAGCATCGCGGGCGAAGTTCAACAATTTGGCCCCGGTTTTCACTGACTTCAACGCATCCCCATTGATCATATGCTGAGTGGCGGGCAAAGCAGGAACGTGAATAGTGATATAATCGGAGTGACTAAGCAGGGATTGCAGGTTTTCTTTGCGTTCCACCTGACTGGGCAAACGCCAAGCCGCCTCAACGGAAAGTGCCGGGTCATACCCCACCACATCCATACCCAGAGCCAGGGCCATCTCCGCCACCATGGATCCAATCGCTCCCAGGCCTACCACACCCAAGGTTTTTCCGTACAGTTCATTGCCGGCAAAGCGTTTCTTCTCCGCCTCTAACAGTTTGCCCATGGCGGCGGCATCATCCATGTCTCCCAAAGTGGATACATAGTTTATGCCGGGCAAAATACCCCGCGAGCTCATTAATAAACCCGCCAGCACCAACTCTTTAACCGCATTGGCATTAGCACCGGGCGTGTTAAACACCACAACGCCATTTTTGGTGTACTCGTCAACGGGGATATTGTTCACGCCCGCTCCAGCACGAGCCACCGCCTTAACGGAATGGGGAATCTCTTCACCGTGAAGTTTGTGACTGCGAAGAATATAGCCATCAGGCTGACTCAGTTCGCTGGCCACTTCATATTTTTCGCGACTAAAACGATCCAGGCCTTTAACAGAAATTGCATTGTAGGTTTTTATTTTAAACATGCTAAAAATCCTTTGGTATTATTGTGTTGCTTGCTGATAAGCCCATTCCAACCACGGGCACAGAGCTTCCAAGTCGGCAGCTTCCACCGTAGCGCCACACCATATCCTCAGTCCCGCAGGCGCATCACGATAGGCTCCAATGTCATAGGCCACACCGGCTTCATCCAATAGTTTCACCATCTGTTTTATTTGCGACTCTTGCGCATCCAATGTTAGACAAACACTGGTATTGGACTGGGTGGCTGGGTCCTGCGCCAGAAATTGAATCCAATCATGCTGAGCCACAAACGAACTCAACACATGCAGATTGTTTTGGGATTTGCGGATAGCAGCACTCACCCCGCCAAGACTTTCCACCCAATTGAGCGCGTCAAGATAGTCGGCCACGCACAACATGGAGGGCGTATTAATGGTGGCGCCGGTAAAGATGCCATCAATTAACTTCCCACCCTTGGTGAGTCGAAAGATTTTCGGCAACGGCCAAGGTGGAGAGTAACTCTCCAGACGCTGCACTGCTCTTGGGCTGAGAATCAACATACCGTGGGCACCTTCTCCCCCCAATACTTTCTGCCAAGAGAAAGTAACCACATCGAGCTTGTGCCAGGGTAGCTCCATGGCAAACACGGCTGAAGTGGCATCACAAATGGTCAGACCAGCACGATCGTCAGCGATCCAATCGCCATTCGGTACTTTTACTCCGGAGGTGGTTCCATTCCAGGTAAACACCACATCGTTGTTAAAATCCACCTGAGTCAAATCGGGGATCTGGCCGTAGTCCGCGTCAAACTCACGGACATTGTCCAACTTAAGCTGTTTGGTGATATCCGTTACCCAGCCTTTACCAAATGACTCCCACTGCAGAACGTCCACTCCTCGAGCCCCCAATAAGGACCAGAGGGCCATCTCAACCGCGCCAGTGTCAGATGCGGGAACCACCCCCACTTTGTAGCCTTCGGGCAATCCCAATATTCGCGCGGTGTCCAAACAGGCACTTTTCAATTGTTGCTTACCTAGGCTGGATCGATGGGATCGCCCCAAACAACTTACCTCTAAATTGTTTACCGAATAACCTGGCCGTTTGGCGCAGGGGCCCGATGAAAAATTGGGATTTTGGGGCTTGCTAGTGGGTTGCGCTGGGTTACTCAACGTTATGTTCCTCGATCTCAGGTTAAGCCAATTTTGGGGGCGACCATTATGCCAGCATAACCTTGGCTAGCCCAGAGAGGAACCAGGCCAAATGCAAAGACAATTTACACAACCTTAAAGTGAATCAAAATCAAACAATTGCAGATTCAGTTGGGGATCAATTTCGTAAAACCCACAGAGAGCCTCACGAAACCGGGTGGCTCGGGGGGGAATTCCCTGTGCTATATAATGCTTAACCTGTGTCCAGATTGCGCGTTTAAATGGCCCACTATCCTGGGGCTCACCGGATAGATTGTCTGCACTCACACGGAAGGGAAAACCCGCCGCCTGGGCCAATATCCATTCCAGCGCCTGGGGTTTTATTTCTACCTTTTCAAATAAAGCCTGTTCTTTAGCCGAACGGCCATCGGGCCTGTACCAGTAACCGAAGTCCACCCGCTTTCTGCGTTCCTCACCTGCAATCAACCAATGAGCGCATTCGTGCAGCGCACTGGCGAAAAAGCCATGGGCAAAGTGCAGTTCATTAAAGGGTCTCTCTGCTGTTGTCGGCAAGTAGATGGGTTCATCACCCCCCTTTACCAAGCGGGTTTTGAATTCCTGCTCAAAACATTGATTAAACAGGCTGATTAAATCTTGATAGCGGTGGGAAGGCTGGCTCATTCTTGGATTATCACATTTCCTATAGCGGGTGCCATGATAGACTACTTCGCCTTTTGACTCACTAGTGCCATTTTAATATGAAACCTGCCAACCATTCGGCTTTTTGGCTTGAGAGTAAACGAATCGTGACCCTGGCTTTACCCATCCTGGTGAGCCAACTGGCCCAAACCGGAAACGGGTTTGTGGACACCATCATGTCTGGCCATGTGGGATCAGTTGATCTTGCTGCAGTGGCGGTGGGGTCTTCTATTTGGGTGCCCATCTACTTGTTTTTTGTGGGCGTCATGCTGGGATTGTCCCCATTTGTATCACAACTCCATGGGGGCCATCGTCTTAAAGAAGTGGGTCCGCTGGTGCAGCAGGGCCTGTGGCTTGCCTTACCGTTGGGGTGCTGCGGATTTTTGGCCATGCGCAACGTGGAGCCGCTACTGGACATGATGCAAGTGGATAACCAGGTCAAACCTCTTATTGTGGCCTATCTCAAGGGTCTGTCATGGGGTTTCCCCGCTATCACCCTGTTCCTGTCGCTGCGTTTCTTTACCGAGGGTCTGTCGAGAACACGTCCGGTAATGGTGGTGAGCGTGGTGGGTCTGGCGGTGAATATCCCGGTGAATTACGCCTTGATCTACGGCAAACTTGGCCTCCCAGCCCTAGGGGGAGTGGGTTGCGGCTGGGCTACCAGTATCGTCATGTGGCTTATGCTGATTCTTATGGCGGGTTACTGCTGGTTCCAGGACGGCGCACTACAAAGCCAACTTTTTCAACGTTTAACCAGACCTAACCTAAAAACCATGGTGGATATCGTTAAAGTGGGGTTGCCCATTGGGCTCGCCATTTTTGCCGAAGTGAGCTTGTTTGCGGTGGTGGCTCTGCTGATTGCGGGAATCAGCGCCGAAGTGGTAGCCGGTCATCAAATCGCCTTAAGTGCCGCTTCCATGACATTTATGGTTCCGCTCAGTTTATCCTTGGCACTCACCATTCGCGTGGGCAACAGTATGGGAATATCTGAGGCCCGTGAAAAAAAACTGGCACTACAGACCAGCGTAATCTGTGGGCTGTTCATTGTTGTGGTAATGGCGTTGGTTAACAGCAGTGTGATCGCCACGTTAAGACAGCCCATTGCCTCACTCTACACCCAGGACATGGCAGTAATTGCACTGGCCAGTGAGCTTTTGTTGTTCGCCGCAGTATTTCAGCTGTCAGATGGTCTGCAAGTGGGTGCCAACGGTGTGTTGAGGGGCATGAAAGACACTACTATTCCTATGTATATCACTGTGATCGCCTATTGGTGCGTTGGCCTACCCCTGGGGTACACCCTTGGACTCACCTCTTGGTTAACCCCTGCTCAGGGGGCCCACGGCTTTTGGTATGGTTTGGTGGCAGGTCTGACTGCGGCAGCCATCTTGCTGTGCTGGCGGGTTTGGCTAAGGGTGAAAAGCCTCAAACCTAATTAGATTGGCCCAATACTAGCTGTCTACTTTTCATCATCTATACTTGTGCTAAGGCAATAATAAGAAAGTCCATAAGGATCTTGGCTGCGCAACTCCCCCATGGGAATGCCCGGCTCAGTTCAACGAGGGTAATCGAATGAAGCCACAGGCACCGGAACGCCACAGTAACGTTATTGATTTGTTTTCAGGACGACCACTGGACGATGTTGAAGATCGCATCGTTCGCATCGCACCAGAACTGGATGGATTGGAGATGTTGTACACAAACGATTCGTCCACCGATCGTTTGTATTCTTTGAAGGTGGTGTGCTGGGCTCTAAAAGAATCCGGCGAAGTGGTGGGAATGGTACCCTGGCTAAACGAAGTAGTACCCTGTACAGAAATCGACGACCCACTCAATGGTCGCTGGGAAGGTTACCGAGACCCAGGAACCAACGACATTTTCTATACTCCACCCCGCCACAAAACCATCGAACTGGAATTTGCCGAAAAATTCTACCACGCGGAACGAACACCCACTGAAGACATTATCCAAGAAATTCCCGATGCCATCGGCACCCACGCGGTACTAACAGAAAATGGCTTTCGGTCCTTTGTTCTAATCGAAGTATTGAGTTGGCGCTTAATGGCAGACGGAACCGTTCACGCCATGCTGGTGGACGAAGATAAAGTTAAATCCACACCAGTATTACCAGGTGACCCCTGCCTCTACTCGGCCCAGGATCACAGTGAATTTAAGTACTTTTTTCAGCACCGCATTGCTAACAAAATTAAAGAACAGGACCCGGAGGCCCTGGCAGCAATTTCTATGTTAATCGAATAGCGATCAACGTGGCTGTATAAATCGATTGGGCTGGGACAAAGAATAAAACTGCAGTTTTATTTTATCCGCGCTCAGTTGTTGCGAAGCAATACGCGTTTCATCCATCAACAACTCGTAGTAGGTGTCGTGGCCCCCAATTATGATGGGTTGCCCTTGCTCCGTAAATAAACGCCGGTCGCTCTCTTCCCGCAAAGTCCCGTTTATATATATTTTACTACCTGAGTTTGGATCATAGGTAACCACCACATGCTCTTCACAGGTACTGTTCAAATCCGCTCTGTCATAACCTCCAGCCATATGGTGAGAACTGTAACGCTCGTTTCTCTGGCGGAAGCTGGCCCGCTCAACCTTAGAACCCAAAATAAGCAGACTGGATAAGTAACGACCCGAACTCAGTGACCATGAAGAGGAACCAGCATCTCGGCTCACTAGGTTGAGTGACGGCTTGCTGGTAATGATACCGAATGCGCAGGTGTTGCTGCGATACCATGTTTCTACCGAGAATGATTGGCCAGTTTCATCCAGTGTGGAGTTGTAGGGTACTTCATAAGCTGCGTTGCGCCTAAACCAAGCTCCCGACCCCACCAAGCCATCTCTTTCACCCACAGAACCAATCATTTGGCCGTGGTTATTATTTGCGGTGGAGTCCAGGGCAATGCCGCTTTCTTCAAAATGCCAAACCGCGGCGTAATCTCGCCATACTTCTCCAGGGCTATCACCAAAATCCACAGAACCATCTTCTTGGTCGTCATACCAAAACGTAATGAAATCCTGATCGCTGTCGCCATCTACCTGGGGAATTCGAACCCAAACTTCCGCCCTGTTTTCCTCCGTGTCCCAACTTACCACTTCATAGGCAAGTAATGTGGCGGAATCTTCATCAGTGAAACGAATATCAGGAGCTCCAGGCTGAACGGAATTAAGAACCCCTGGATCGGTGATATACAACAATACGGGTACATCAAATACCGGGTTCCTCACATCGGCACCCTGTGAGGTGGTGTCAAAATACAACCGGACGCTGGAGTTGAATGACTCTGGGCCCAGTTCTGGCTCCGGCTCAGGTTGAGGTTCTGGCTCAGGCTGAGGTTCTGGCTCAGGCTGAGGTTCTGGCTCAGGCTGAGGTTCTGGCTCAGGCTGAGGTTCTGGCTCTGGCTGGGGTTCCGGCTCTGGCTGGGGTTCCGGCTCAGGCTGGGGTTCTGGCTCAGGTTGAGGTTCTGGCTCAGGTTGAGGTTCTGGCTCAGGTTGAG
>CAXHEX010000028.1:0-64371 GCA_964016105.1 uncultured Ketobacter sp. | reverse complement strand
AGATTTCCTAGTTCTTTGCATAGGGGGGAATCTTGGGGCAGTTGTAAATTGCTTTTTACTTTGCCGGCAATGGTCCCCGCACTCAGTACACCTTCTTCCCACTGGGCTTTATTCAATTGATTTAAGATTTCGGCGGCTTCCTTGGTTGAAAAAAGCTGTTCAATAACGAGCAACATGATTTATTCGCCTCCAGGTTTTGAGCTGAAAATGCAATTTTGATCGATGTGATCCAGAGTTGGGCACCCCGCCAATGCCATGCAAAGTTGTAATTCTTCCGTGAGCAGTCGAATCATATGGGCCACACCTAATGCTCCGGCCACCGCAAGGGAATAAAGTTGGGGGCGGCCCAACAGGACTGCGTCTGCTCCGCAAGCTAAGGCTTTAAATACGTGGTAGCCCGATTGAATGCCGCCGTCCATAAGAATAGTGGCACTCTGCCCTAAAGCTTCGCGAATGGCGGGCAAGGCCTGTAGTGCTGCGGGGACACCATCCAGCGCCCGGCCGCCATGGTTGGAAACCACGACTCCGTTAATGCCCATTTCCATGAGCTGTAGCGCGTCCTGAGGATGCAGCACCCCTTTAACCAAAATCGGCAATTGAGTCTGTTGTCGTAACCAGGCCAGGTCTTGCCAGTTAGGCGCATCGCCCATCATACCTTGAAAAATAATACTGCTGTCGGGTTGCAATTGTTTTTGCACCGGCACGGGGTAATGAACCAGGTTTTGTGGGCTCACTTGTTCAGGAAAAACAAAGCCTGCCTTCTGGGCGCGACGATTGCTGGCTTGAATGGATGCATCCAAGGTGACCACCAGTGTACGATAACCGGCGGCTTCAGCCCGGCGCACCAGATCAAGGGTATGAGCGCGCTGGGGCTGAAAGTAGAGTTGGAACCAAAGCTGCGCCGGCGCCTGTTGCGCGATCTGTTCCAGACTAGTAGAAGATAAGGTGCTCACAATCATGGGGGTTTGTGTGGCTTCGGCAGCGCGAACGGTTTCCAGTTCACCTTGGGGGTGGACCAGCTTTTGAAACGCCACTGGCGCCAGCAAAATGGGATGCGCAATGGGCGTGCCTAGAATCTGGCCCTTGGTGTTGCCTTGGCTGCAATCAACCAACAGTCGGTTGTAGATAGCAATGTGGTTGAATGCTGTGTGATTGGCTTGCAGGGTTTGTTCGTTGCCACTGCCAGCGCTGATGTACTCGTAGCTAGGGTGATCGATATATTGCTTCGCCAATTCTGAATAATCCTGTACGCAGGTAATCTGTTGTGGAATGGAATCCAGTTTGGCACGGGATGAAGGCAGTGTAGATTCTTTCATGGGAATGTTTACCCTTAAGAGTAGGCAGGGCTTTCAAACGAAAACCCTGCCTTGCAGAGAACTTAACCCATTGTCTTACATTTGATAGGTCAAGCTCAACGTGGCGCGTCTGGCGTCACCAATATAAGTAAATGCACCACTACGATAAGCCGCTAAGTAAAAGTCTTCATCGGTTGCATTAAGCAGATTGAATCGAGTAGACAGTTGATCAGTGAAGTCGTAGCTGGCAAACAGATCCAGTGTGGTATAGCTGGGCACAGTGTAGGAGTAGTCATTGATGGAAGTGTTGAAACCGGCCGCGGTATCCGGTTGACCCGCATACATTTCACTGGAATAGGTAACGGTGCTACCAAAGGCGAAGCGGTCAGTGAGCTGATACTTCAATTGCAAATAAGCGCTGTCATCGGCGAAGTTACTCAAGGTTTTGCCGATGTTGTCCTCGTTGTGGGATTCCAGTACCTCTGCGTCCATAATGGCCAGTCCAAACTGTGTACTGAGTTTTTCAGTGATATTACCCGTTAGGCCAATTTCGATGCCTTTAACTCGGTTTTTGCCCGTGTTAATGGTGCCGATGGTAGCATAGTCGTCATCCCCTATGCTTTCCATTACATCTTTCTTGGTGATTTGGAATAGGGCAATAGTGGCTAACAATTTTTGATTGAACAAATTCCATTTGCTACCCAGCTCCAGATTTACTGTATTTTCAGGCTTGTTTTCAGTGACTTGTTCTGGCGAGCCACATAAACCACCGTAGCCGCAACTGCCACCCACATCGGATTCACCGCCGTTAATGTTGCTAGAGGTACTCCAGGTAAAGTAAACGTTACCTTGTGGGTTGATATCGTAAACAACGCCTAAGTGTCCATTCCAGATGCCATCGGAGTAGCTGTAGAACGTTGTGGTATCTGTGCGACCGGAATAAACCTCATTGCTGTAGTCAAAATCGTCGTAACGCAGACCCAGGAATACGTCCACTTTTTCTGTTACTTCGATGGTGTCCATAAGGGATAGTGAAATGGTTTCCACGTTGTAGTCGGAATCTTGATTGCCTCGAGTGATGCTGCGGCCCAAAAGGGTGTTTGCATTAGCAACAACTTCTCCATTTGCATCCAGCAGGCAGTAATTGTCGGCGGCACCGCCACGGCCAGGAGTGACGCAGTTGGTGGCGTTGGTGTTAGTGACACTATAAACGCCATTTACCACTTGAAGGTCTGAATATTCAAGGCCAAACATGAACTTGTGCAGCAGTCCGGCGCTGTCTTCTGTGTCAAAATAAAAGTTGAGTTGATCTACAAAGTATTCAACGTCTTGCCATCCTTGGTGGGTACTTAGCCTGATGGTATCCACCCCAGGGGCCAGGGTGTCGGTTGCATCGCGAGTGGTGCCTCGGGCGCCGGTAACCACATAGCCGTTGTCAGTGGTGCCATAACGAAACGCATTTTGTACTCGAAAAGAATCACTGAACTCATAAGCAGCACGCAGTGTGAATGTGTCTACGGTAGATTCCAAAAAGTCTTGTTCCTGAGCATAAACCGGAATGTCATCTACAGGATCGCCACCTCCACTGATGATATAAGTACCCAAATCAGGAAGATCATCCGCTTGAAGATGGTAGTAATCTGCCACCAATTTCAGTTTGTCGCTCACATCAAAGGAGGCGGATAAGGCCGCACCCAACCGTTCACGGTCAGTGGGCCCTCGGTCGGGGATCTCTTCATAAGCGTGCAGCAGGTTGGCTCGAACTGCTACGGTATCGGTCAGTACCTGATTAGTATCCACAGTGGCTCGATGGAATTTGTCGGTGCCAATTCCCAGCTGTAGATCGGTAAAATTGTATTCCGTGCTGGCTTGTTTGGTGACGCTGTTTACAGCACCTCCGGTTGAGCCCCGGCCTGCAAAGGTTGAACTGGGGCCTTTGGTTACTTCCAGCTGTTCAGTGGCAAAGCTTTCCCGAGTGGTCATACCAGGATCTCTCAGGCCGTCAACAAAAACGTCGCTTCGAGCCTCATGGCCACGGATAACATAGCGGTCACCGAATGCGTTACCATTTTCACCTGTACCCAGGGTAATGCCGGGCTGACCTTGTAGAATTTCTTTTAAATCCGTGCGACCGGAATCTTCAATCTGTGTGCCTGTGAGCACCGTCATGGTTTGTGGAGTTTCGGCAATAGGTCGACTACGGCGTTGATCACCGGAGTATTTGGCTTTGTAGGGAGCGCCTTTTTCTGCGTAGGGGTTAGTGTCAATGGTTCGGTCTTCAATCTCAAGGGTGTCCAGTTCCATTACCTCTTCTTCCGCCGCAACACTGGGGCTGAGCAGTAGGGCCGAAACACCGAGGGCCAAAGTGGATAGTTGGGCAGCTTGACCGGAACGCAGGCTGGTTGGTTTTTTTGAATGGGGATTTTTCATTGAATACTCCTAGTGTTTATTTGGTTTCAAGGCTGTAGCGAACCGGAAGTGCTATTACCAAGCGTTGTTTATTTAACGCGTCTGGAATGGGTGGCACGGGATTCGCTTTGCCAAGCATTTCAAGAGCCGCATCATCCAGCCGGGTGATACCGGAACTTTTCTGAATGCTGGCATTGGAAAGTTGGCCGTCTTTGGCAATGGTAAATTTCACTACAACTGTGCCCTGCTTTTTTGCTTTTTTAAGATCCGCAGGGTAGATTTTGTGTTGGTTCAGCCAAGCCATAAGTTCGCGGGTAAAACTCTTTCCCTGTCCTTTTTTTCCCCCAGACTGTGCTCGGTTGTTTCCACTTCCTTTTTCCATTTTTTGTTGTGATGTTTTTGCTTCTCCTAAATCTTCTGAATTTTCTTTGTTCTCTTGTTCGGTAACTTGTTTTTTTAGGCTTTTTTCGTTCGTGATTGCTTCCTGTGTGTCTTTTTTCTGTATGTCTGGGGCACTGGCCACAACAACGCTGGTTGGGTTTTGCTTGGGTTGAATCTTAGCTGTCTGAATGTCTATGTTCGTTTTTGCAGGGGCAGTTTTACTGGGTTCAACTTTTTTATTGGGTTTGGGCTTTTGTGCTGTCTTTAGATCTGGGATGGGTTTACGAACGGGCTCCCGGACGGGTTCCCGGACGGGTTCCTGTATGGGCTCTGGTTCCGGTTTCGATTTTGCTGCGGCCAGTTGTTGCAGCTGATCTTTATAGGCGCCGATTTTTCCCAAACCCACTTCAAGCCCTTTTTCACCCATGGCGTGATTGGCTCCGGTACCGGCTTCTGATTCGTCCTCAAAGGTAATTAGAACGCCCCCATGTACCAGTAGGGAAACAGCGAAGGCGATACACCATTGGCTACGGTTCATGGCTCTCTATTCCCGGTTTTGGCTATAAAGGGTAACGGTGCTAATACCATGACGCTTTAATTCAGCAAGCACCTTATCAAGCTCAGCAGCCAGCACCTGTTTATCGGCTTTAAGTTTGATAGGAGAGGTTAAACTGCCCCGCTCTAGATCATGAGTCAGCTGCTCCAGACTCATGTTTTCTCCATTCCGTTTTAGGGCGCCACCCTCTTCCAGTTCAAGCAACGCTGTTGTGGCGGAGAGTGGTTTTTCGCTGTCGGAATAGGGGACAGAGATAGCGGGGTTTTCCGGCTGGGAAATCTGCCCGGCGATCATAAAGAAAATAAGCAGTAAAAAAATGATATTGATCAGCGGTATCAATTTGTCATCTAGCGATGAAGACTTCTTGCTTGGCACCAGGATGGACATGCTAAAACTTCTCTCCATGAGGCACCAGGTTGGTATCCACTATCCCACCGAGATTGAGCGATTCCACTCCAATTGTCTTGAGCGCTTCCATGGTGGCGATAATTTGTTGCAGGGTGACGTCGCTCGCCGTAAGCAGCACAGAGCTGGGGTGCTTTTGAAAGTATTCAATGTGCTCAGTCTGCAATTGATCGAAATGAGTAATGGAAAATTCCCCGTTAAGTAGGCGAAGTCTGCCGCTGGCATCAAGCTCAATCAGATTAGGTGTTGATGGCTTAGTATCAGAGCCGGCAACTGGCGCAATAAAATCCATGGCGCGCCAGCGGTTAAAGCTGGAGGTGAGCATAAAAAACATCAGCAGGATAAACACCACGTCAATCAATGCGGTGAGGCTAATGTTTTTGCGCCTTGCTCTGTAACCCAATGCGGTGGAACTCATCTCAAGCCGCCTTCGCTCGAGGTGCATTGGATACAGGCTTTGAGTTCGCTAGCAAGGTGTTGATGCGATCGATATCGTCTTCCAGTATCGAGGCTCGTACTTCCAGTTTTCGCTCAAACCAGCTGTGCACCATGGAAACCGGTATGGCTACGGCGAGGCCCGCAGCGGTTGTTAAAAGGGCTTGCCAAATACCGCCGGACAGTACCGCCGGATCCACTTGTGATCCTGCGGCCTCCATGGCTTTAAACGCTTCAATCATGCCTAGCACGGTGCCAAACAGGCCCAGTAGTGGCGCGATGGTGGCAATAACCTCCAGTGTTCTTAACTGTTTGCCTAAGGGGGCAATGCTTTTGCGGGCTTTGCGGATGGCTTCAGTTTTGAGTTCATCTAAGCTGAGTTGGCCGGCGTTGTGGAGTTGCAGAATGGACTGAATCAACAGGCCCCTCTGGCAGTGTAAGTTTTGAGCCTGTTCCAGTGCCTGACCCCAGGCCTGGTTTTCCAGATGGCTGAACAGCGGTTGCGTATGCTTGTCTGAACACAGCCTGATTGCCATGAACTGCCATAGCTTGAGCAGAATAATGGCCAACGCAACAATGGAAAAACTCAGCAGTATGGCGACAACAAAACCACCCTGCTGAAGGTAGGGAAGGGATATATTCATGGCGATACAACCTGGCTCGAATAAAGTTCCGTAAAACTATATCTAAATGATTATAATTCTCAACACTAATTGAGAATAAGTTACAAATTGACTACAAACTGGGCTGAGCCTTAGCGGTAGCCAGCCCGATCCATCAGTTTGATGGCTTCACTTTGCAGTGGGCCGATGGCTTCTAATCTCAGTTTGTCAGCTTTGAATTTGCCCCAGGACTTCACCAGTGGGTCCAGACGGGTAGCATCGTTCACCGGGTATTCCATGTTGATACCTGCAAAGGCTTCCTGGGCAGAGCGTTTAGCCAGCCATTCCAGAAGTTGTTGTGCGGCCCGCGGGCGTTTAGCGTGGGTGGTAATGCCCGCACCGGAAATATTCACGTGAACCCCTGTGGAATCCTGATTTGGCCAGAACAGTGCCACAGGAATGTCAGGATTCTGCTTTTGTAGTCGGCCAAAATAGTAAGTGTTTACTATGCCCACGTCGCACTGACCGGCGACGATAGCCTCAATCACGGCGGTATCGTTGGCGAACACCTCAGTGGCAAGGTTGTTTACCCAGCCAGAAACCATCTCAGTGGTGCTGTCCACCCCCTGGTGGGCAATCATGGCGGCCACCAGAGATTGGTTATAAACCTTCTTGGCGGTGCGCAGGCAGAGCCTTCCTTTCCATTGGGCTCCCGCCAGTTCTTGGTAGCTTTTCAAACTTTCAACGGGCACCCTGGGCTTGGAATAGACGATGGTACGGGCGCGAGTTGACAGACCAAACCATCGGTTTTCACTGTCTTGATACTGTTTCGGTACCACGGATTCCAGTACTCGGGATTTGATGGGGCGAAGTAAACCTTTGTCTGCGGCATGCCAGAGGTTGCCCGCGTCTACGGTGATCAACATATCGGCGGGTGTTCTTGCGCCTTCGGCTTGTAGGCGGGCAATTAGCGGTCCAGCATTATCCGTCAGGAAAACCACTTTCACCCCGGTTTGTTGGGTATAGAGGTCGAATAAGGGTTTGATTAGCGCTTCTCCCCGGGAAGAATAAACCACCACTTCCTCCCCTGCCCTAGCCAGTAATGGCACGGCCAATAAACAACTTAAGGCTAATGCAAGCCACAACTTTCCCGTTTTCTGGTGAGATAACAACATCGAATCAGCCTCAATATTTTATAAAATATAATAATAATGCGAATGATTAGCGTTTGTGAAGCTTTCTTTTTGGGCTGCGCTGGGTCGCTGCGCGGCGTTCTCGAATGTTTTTGGTGCTGATTTTAAAATTGTTTTTCCCTAAGGGGTCGATTTGGCGCATGATTGGCAGCAGAATATCGGGCCATTGCCGTGGCACAGAACTTGCGCATGTTTTTGTACTTCCAAGGCCAAATGCTCCCGTTGCTGTCATGGTGGGTTCGTAAAGATCCGCTACCGTATTCAGCCGAGCCACAATTTCAAATTAATTAAAGGGTAGTTATGTCCATTCGTGTTGCCATTCGCCATCACACTCGTTACATATTTGACCGCGACGTCACCTTGTTTCCCCACGTCTTTCGTTTACGCCCGGCGGTTCATAGTCGCACCCCAATCGAGGGTTACTCCTTCAATATCAAGCCAGACAATCACTTTATAAACTGGCAGCAGGACCCGTTTGGCAATTACCTGGCTCGAGTGGTTTTCCAGGGGCCGGCAAAGGAGCTGCAAGTTGATGTGGAAGTGATCGCCAATATGAAGGTGATTAACCCATTCGACTTCTTTGTGGAAGAATACGCTGAGAATTACCCGTTTAAATACGAAGAGCAGCTCACAAAAGAATTGATTCCCTATCTGGAAATCAAAGAAAAAGGCCCACTCTTGATGGAGTGGCTAGAGGGGGTTGATCGTTCCGAAACCCAGATCAACGATTTTATCGTAGCGTTGAATAAGCGTCTGTATGACGACATCAATTACTCCATTCGCATGGAGCCCGGTGTGCAAACCTGCGAGGAATCATTGGAGAAAAAAGTAGGGTCCTGTCGCGATTCCGCTTTCTTGTTGGTGCAAATTCTACGGCACCTGGGCTTAGCTGCCCGCTTTGTTTCCGGTTACTTAGTGCAATTGGCTCCCGATGTTAAATCCCTGGATGGGCCTTCCGGCCCGGAAAAAGATTTCACTGATCTGCACGCCTGGGCTGAGGTGTATATACCCGGTGCTGGCTGGATCGGTTTGGATCCCACATCGGGTTTGCTGGCAGGGGAGGGGCATATTCCATTGGCTTGTACCCCTGACCCGGTGAGTGCCGCGCCGGTTACTGGCGCCACTTCCAAATGTGAAGTGGAATTCGAGTTTGAAAACCGGGTGGATCGGGTGTTGGAAGATCCTCGAGTCACCAAACCCTACACGGAAGATCAGTGGCAGAATATTGTGGCCCTTGGAGACCGGGTTGACGAAGATCTGGAAGCCAATGATGTGCGCCTCACCATGGGCGGTGAACCCACTTTTGTATCCGTGGATGATATGGAAGGGGCGGAATGGAATTTCACTGCGGACAGCCCGGAAAAAAGGCGCTTGGCTCACAATCTGTTCTTGGCCATGCAGGAGCATTATGCCAAAGGGGCGGTGAAGCATTACGGTCAAGGCAAATGGTATCCCGGAGAACCTTTGCCACGATGGCAGTACGCCTGTTACTGGCGTAAAGACGGCCAGGCACTTTGGCATAATCCAAAACTATTGGCGGACCCTAATCAAGACTACGGTTTTGGTGTAAAGCAGGCCAATGATTTTATGGTACAGCTATGTGAAGAGCTGGGTTTGCCTGATGCCTTCTGTCAGCCCGCCTATGAAGACGCGGTCTATTACCTCTGGCAAGAGGGCAACTTGCCCAACGATTTTGATCCTCTTAATAAAGATTTAAAACTGGACGCAGAACGCAAACGTTTGTTGGGTCATTTACAGCGGGGCCTGGATAACCCGGTGGGTTATGTTTTGCCGCTCAGTTGGGATTGGGGCCAGAATTGTTGGCACAGTTGTAACTGGACGTTCCGTCGCGGCCATTTGCATTTGGTGCCGGGGGATTCTGCGCTGGGTATGCGTTTGCCGCTGGAAGTGATTCACTGGTTGCCATTGGAAAAACGCGAACAGCATCAGCCCATGAGTTTGTTCGAAGAAGCGCCGGCGTTGCCCTATTACCCACCAAGCTTGGAGCCCATCGAAGCAAAGAGTAAAAAGCCGTTAAATGAAAGGGAATCTTTCATTCAAACGGCTTTGTGTGCGGAAGTACGCAATGGTTGCCTCTATTTATTCCTGCCGCCCATTACCTACGCTGAACATTTTATTGATTTAATTAATGCCATCGAAACCACGGCGGATAAGCTGAAAATTCCGGTGGTGCTGGAAGGCTATGAGCCACCGCGGGATACCCGCATCGAAAAATTCATGGTGACGCCGGACCCGGGTGTAATCGAAGTGAATGTGGCGCCCTGTAAAACCTGGAAAGAATTGCAAAAGAGCACCACGGATCTTTACGAGCTGGCGCGTAATTGTCGGCTGGGTACTGAGAAATTTATGGTGGACGGTCGTCACACGGGAACCGGTGGTGGTAACCACGTAACCTTGGGTGGCGAGACACCCGCCAATTCCCCCATGTTGCGACGGCCTGATGTGTTGCGCAGTTTGATCACCTTCTGGCAGCATCACCCCGGCTTATCCTATTTGTTTTCTGGTTTGTTTATTGGCCCAACCAGTCAGGCACCCAGGGTAGATGAAGGTCGCAATGAAAGTTTATATGAACTGGAAATTGCCTTTTCGCAAATGCCAAAAGGGGATGTGGCCAGCCCCTGGTTAGTGGATAGATTGTTGCGAAACTTGCTGATCGATATTTCTGGAAACACCCATCGATCGGAATTCAGTATCGATAAATTGTATTCACCGGATTCCGCCACCGGGCGTTTGGGTCTGTTGGAGTTTCGCGCCTTCGAGATGCCGCCCCATGCCCGTATGAGTCTGGTGCAAATGCTGCTGTTGCGAACCCTGGTGGCCATGTTCTGGAAAAAGCCCTACGAGCATCGCTTGGTACGATGGGGTACGGAACTTCACGATCGTTTTATGTTGCCCCATTATGTGTGGGAAGACTTGCGGGATGTCTGCGAATACATGCAGCTTGAAGGCTATCCGTTCCAGCTGGAATGGTTAGAGCCGTTCCTGGAATTCCGTTTCCCCCATTACGGGCGGGTGAATATTCGTGATATTGAATTGACCCTGCAAACCGCCATTGAACCCTGGCATGTAATGGGAGAGGAAGTGACCCGGGCGGGGACTTCCCGATTTGTGGATTCTTCCGTAGAGCGCATGCAGGTGCGGGTGTCCGGGCCCAGTGATGGCCGTTATGTGTTGTCCTGTAATGGTCGTCAGGTTCCATTGAAAAACACCGGCACCCATGGCGAATATGTGGCGGGGGTGCGTTACCGTGCCTGGCAGCCGCCTTCAGCATTGCACCCCAATATCGGAGTGCATTCACCGCTGGTGTTCGACATTATCGATACCTTTAACGGCCGCTCCATTGGCGGATGTACTTATCATGTGCACCACGCCGGTGGCCGCAGTTATGATACCTTCCCGGTGAATTCCTACGAAGCGGAAGGTCGGCGTATCAGTCGGTTCTGGTCTCACGGTCACACTGCAGGGCCGTTGCAGGTTCAGCCGGAATTACGGCCTTTCCTTAATAGCGAGGACCGCTTTTATCCCCATGGTAATCCGCCAGGGCCCATGATTCCGCCGCAAGAAGAAAACAACAGAGAGTACCCCTATACTTTGGATCTAAGGCGGCCTTTGCGTACTTTGTCCTGACTCTGAATAGGTATACTATGTGGCGTAAATTAAGCAGGCGCCAATGCGGTGTGTATGGAACAAAAAACAGAAATAAACCAACAAAGCCAGCAGTCTCAGGCTTTGGCCACCGCGTCGGGTGGTGGCCAGAGCCAAGCCCAAAATCAGACCCAAGGCGCAGCCAATATAGCTATGCCCAACGTTGATCAGGCACTGAGTGAATACCCCCAGGCCGGAATGGGCTACGATGAGATGTGGTCCGAAAAAGGCCAGGTCAATCCCCATTGGCGTCGGTTGATGGGTGACTTGGTGGAGCTGGGTGGCCCGGAGATGCATAAGCGCGGTGCTGAAACCCGGCGCTTGTTGAGGGAGAACGGGGTCACTTACCATATTTATAATGACCCCAAGGGCCAGCAGCGCACCTGGCAATTGGACCCGGTACCGCTCGTGATAAATAACGCGGACTGGAATGCCATCAGCGTGGGTCTCAAGCAGCGGGCACGCTTGCTTAATCTGGTGCTAAAAGATATCTACGGGGGCCGTCGCCTTATAAAGGATGGTTTGATTCCCGCTGAGTTGATCTATGCCCATCAGGGTTTTCTGCGTTCCTGTGATCAGGTGCAGATACCGGATATTCCCCATCTTTTGTTGTACGCAGCGGATTTGGCTCGTGGTCCCGATGGTCGCATGTGGGTCATTGGCGATCGCAGCCAGGCACCTTCCGGTGCCGGCTACGCCCTGGAAACCCGAATGGCCATGACCCGGGTCATGGGGGAAGAATTCCGGCGCACCCAGGTTCATCGCTTGTCCATTTTCTTCCGTCATTTGCGTAGCATGCTGGCGGGCCTCACCGCTCAGCGTACGGAAGAACCCCGGGTGGTGATTCTTACCCCTGGGCCCCACAACGAAACCTATTTCGAACACGCCTATCTGGCCGCCTATCTGGGTTACAGCCTGGTGCAGGGGGATGACCTCACCGTCCGGGAAGGAAAGGTGTGGATGAAGTCCCTGGAAGGCTTAAAGCAGGTGGACATCATTGTGCGACGGGTGGATGACTGGTTCTGTGACCCCCTTGAGCTGCGGGAAGACTCCCATCTGGGCGTTCCCGGTCTGTTGCAGGCGGCGCGCCTCGGTAACGTGATCATTGCCAACCCGTTAGGCTCAAGCATTCTAGAGAGTCCGGCCTTGATGCCATTCCTCCCCAACATTGCCAAGCAGTGGCTGGGGGAAGATATTTTGTTGCCATCGGCTGCTACCTGGTGGTGCGGCCAGGAAAAGGAACGAAAATACGTTTTGGAGAATATGGAAGAGTTGGTGATCAAACCCATTGATCGCCGTTTCCCCTCCATATTTTGCAGTCAGCTCAGTGGAAAAGAGAAGGAAGATCTGCGCAAGCGTATTCTCAGTATGCCCCATTTGTATGTGGGCCAACAGGTGTTGAGCTGTTCCACCGCGCCATCGTTGCGGTCGAAACAAATCGTTCCCAGAAGAGTGCTTTTACGCACGTTTTTAACGGCCCACCAGGGGGATTACGACGTAATGCCCGGTGGACTGACCCGGGTTGCCAGAGATGAAGATAACCTGTTTATTTCCAATCAAACCGGCGGGCTGTCCAAAGATACCTGGATTCTGGCGGACAAGCCGGTGCATCAGGCCAGTTTGTGGCCAACCATTCGCCAGATGGACAGTTTGTATGTGGGTGAAGGGGTGCTGCCGTCGCGATCAGGAGAGAACCTGTTCTGGGTGGGGCGTTACTCTGAACGGTCCGAAGGCCTGGTGCGTTTGGTTCGCACCGTGTTGAGCAAATTGGCAGACTATGACGACTACCAGGATGAAACGGATCTGGTGGTATTGGAGCATCTGTTAAGAGCGCTAACGCACTTTACTTTTATCTATCCCGGCTTTACGGGTGAAGAGGCCAGTAAAAAACTGGCTGCACCCCATCCTCACATAATGGATCTGGTATTGAACCCCGAACATCGCAGTGGCCTGGTGGGCACCTTGGGTTCATTATTGCAAAGTGCCTATAACGTCCGTGATCTGTGGTCGGTGGATACTTGGCGCGTGGTGGATGATATTGATGAAAGCATTCAGTCTTTAACGGCGGGGAAAAACCAATTTTCCACCATGCAGACAGAACTGGATAATTTGCTGGTAACGCTAATGTCGTTTTCAGGGCAGGTGCAGGAGAGTATGCCCCACGATCATGGCTGGTTTTTGATGAGTATGGGGCGGCGCATGGAGCGGGCCCTGCAGCTGGTGACCTTTATTCGCACCTGTTTTGTGGAAAGCAGCGGTGAGGTGCCCGAGCACCTGATGCTGGAGGCCGCTTTGGTCAATCATGAGAGCCTGATCACCCATCGTCGCCGCTATCGATCGGTTCAACATATGTTTACGGTGCTGGATTTAATGCTGCTGGACACTCGTCATCCGCGATCCCTGGCCTATCAGGTGGAAGAAATCCTGTCATTGCTGCATCAACTGCCCAATAGCAAGGTGGCTAACTCCCATCAGCTCACCCGAGAGCTGCGGTTGGTGTTGCAGACAAGTACAGAAATCAAATTGGCGGAAGTGGAAAAGCTTGCCAGTGTCAGCGATAACCAGGGAACCCGAAAATCTCTGGCTAAGTTGCTGGATAACGTGGAGCGGCGCTTGGAGAAAGCTTCAGAGTTGCTGCATCAGCGCTACTTTAGCCATACCCAAAACGCGCGACAGCTGGCACCCATGCTGCAGTTGGAGTTGCCCGCATGAGATACCGAATAAAACACACCACCCGTTATCAGTACAGCAGCCCCGTAAGCATGTGTTTCAATGAAGCGCGGATGTCTCCGTTGAATACTATGCACCAAACCTGTGCTCGGAACCGCTTTGTCATTCATCCCGTGCCGGACTCCCTGGATAAGCGGTTTGACTACTATGGGAACCAGGTCACAAGCTTTGATATTTTACAACCTCATAAAGAACTGTCGGTCACGGTCCATAGCGAAGTTCAGGTGCTTGATCATTCCCAGCAGTCGTTATTCACTGGTGATACACCGTGGGAACAGGTGCGGGATCGTATGCAGGAGTCCACTAATCCCGAGCATATAATCCTACGGGAATACATCTTGCCCTCACCTCTGATCCCAATCATTGATGAGGTCAGGGAATATGCTGCTGCATCTTTTACGAGCGGTCGCCCCATTATGGAAGCGGTTCGTGACCTAATGTCGCGCATTTACACGGAGTTTAAATATGACCCCGCTTCCACTACCATCAGCACGCCACTGAAGGCCGTAATGGAGCATCGTCGGGGTGTGTGCCAGGACTTCGCTCACCTGGGTATCGCCTGCATCCGCTCCGTGGGCCTTCCTGCAGCCTACGTTAGTGGCTATTTAGAGACCTTGCCACCCCCTGGAGAAAAGAAACTGGAAGGGGCTGATGCCTCCCATGCCTGGTTTTCCGTATACATGCTGGAGGACGGATGGTTGCAGTTCGACCCCACTAACAATCAGATGCCTTCTGATCAGTATATAACCCTGGCCTTTGGCAGAGATTTTGCAGATGTTACTCCCCTCAAAGGCGTTATCTACGGTGGCGACGAGCATGAACTGGGGGTATTCGTGGACGTGGTCCGGATAGAAGAATCTTAACTTTGTATATATCAGGCCGTTTAGCAATGGCCTCATCATCCATCAATCAATACCGGTGTTAACAACAACCGGTAAAAGCGAGAACTATGTCGGTTAACTGGAAAGATTACGATACCGGAAAATTTTTTGATGAGTTGATCACCTCCGATGGTGAGGCACGTTCCTACTCACGTTTTCTGGTGGATTACTTAAACACCCACAGCGAAGACGAGCTGGAAACCCGTAAGGCTATAGCGGCTTTGTCTATCAAAGAAATGGGCATCACCTTCACCGTCTATACGGAGGAGGAGGGCTCCATTGACCGTTCCTGGCCGTTTGATATATTGCCCAGAATGATCCCCAAGTCGGAGTGGGACGTCATTGAAAAAGGCCTGAAGCAACGGGTTCATGCTCTGAATCTGTTTATTGATGATATTTATCACGATCAAAAAATCATAAAGGACAAGGTGTTCCCCGCAGAGCTGCTGGCAAATTCCGTTAACTTCCGCAAAGAATGTATGGGTGTATCCCCTCCACTGAAGCAATGGGCCCATATCTGCGGTTCTGATCTTGTGCGGGGAGGCGACGGCACCATGTACGTGCTGGAGGATAATTTGCGGGTTCCGTCCGGTGTTTCCTATATGTTGGAAAACCGTTCCGTTATGAAGCGAGTGTTCCCCGAGCTGTTTGAGAACATGAATATTCAACCGGTGGATGATTATTGCTCCCAGCTGTTTGATATGTTGGCATCGCTTTCACCCCGGCCTGCGGACTACCCTGAAATTGTGGTGCTTACCCCCGGTATATTCAACTCCGCTTATTTCGAGCATTCCTATTTAGCCCAGCAGATGGGTTGCGAATTGGTGGAGGGCCGGGATCTTGTGGTCAATGATGATGATTGTGTTTACATGCGAACCGTGGATGGCTTGCAAAGAGTGGACGTGATTTATCGTCGTATTGATGATTTGTTTTTGGATCCTGAAGCGTTTAATCCCGATTCCATGTTGGGTGTGCCTGGGCTGATGCGAGCCTGGAAAAAAGGCAACGTAGCTTTAGCCAATGCCCCCGGAGCCGGTGTGGCCGATGATAAGGTGGTGTACGCCTTTGTTCCGGAGATCATTAAATACTATCTAAACGAAGAACAGCTGTTACCCAATGTGCCCACCTATCGATGCATGTATCAGGAAGAGCAGGATTACGTGTTGGCCAATATTAAGGATCTGGTGGTTAAACCCGCCAATGAGTCCGGCGGTTATGGCATGTTGATTGGGCCCATGTCCACCAAAAAAGAACAGGAAAAATTTGCAAAATTGATTAAGAACGATCCGCGAAATTACATAGCTCAGCCCACATTGGCTTTGTCAACGGTACCCACATTTATTGATCACCACGTTGAACCCCGGCACGTGGATCTGAGGCCCTTTATTCTTAGCGGTAACGATATATCGGTGACTATGGGTGGATTAACACGGGTGGCGTTAAGAAAGGGTTCTCTGGTGGTGAACTCGTCACAGGGTGGTGGCAGCAAAGATACCTGGATTGTAGAGGAGGATTCCTGATGCTGGCACGAGTGGCGGAAACCTTATACTGGATGGCCCGATACTTAGAGCGGGCAGAAAACATGGCTCGGTTGATTAACGTCAATGCCAATCTTATCCTGGATATTCCCAAGAAAACGGCTGTGGGATGGGAGCCGTTAATTGATATCACCGGAACACGGAAAGTGTTCGAAGAAAACTATACGAATTTTGAAGAACGTTCGGTGATGAAGTATCTGATCCAAGATGCAGACAGCCCTGTGTCCATTCTAAATTCATTGAAATGGGCGCGAGAAAACGCCCGTACCATCCGGGATGTGATTCCACGGGAAGCGTGGGAGCAAATTAACTCATTAAATCTTTACGCCAAAGATCAACTCAATATAGCCATGTCGAAACGGGGCCGATTCAGCTATTTGAACGAGATTATCTTACGTAATCAAACCATTGTGGGGTTGCTGTCGGGCACCCTCAGTCGTGACGATGGATATGTGTTTGTGCGCCTGGGGCGTAATCTTGAAAGAGCCGATATGACTTCCCGAATTATTGATGTGAGGTCCGCCAGCCTCCTGGTTGGAGATCCTGGGGTGGAGGGGCATCGGCCTTTTGAGAATATTCAATGGATGAGTGTATTGAAATCCCTCACGGCCTATCAAATGTATCGGCAAGCCATGCAGGCTCGGGTACGGCGCAGCGATGTGGTTAAGTTTCTGTTTCAATCCCAGCGCTTTCCTCGGGCCATATTATTCTGTGTTCAACAGATTCGACAGAGTCTTAAAGGCTTACCGGATGGTGAAGGCACCATGGAGAGGGTTAATAAGCTGGAAGAATTGTTAAAAGCAGCTCAGCTCCATACCTACGATCAGCAGATGCTCCACGACTTTATTGATGTGATTCAGATTGAGCTCAATGCCATCAATAATTCGTTGGTGGAGCACTACTTCTTAAGTGGTAGAGAAGCGTTTGAATTGCAGAAACAAGCCAGCTAAATGAGCTGGCTTTTACCAACGCAGTAGAACCCACTCAGGCACCAGGATTTTATCTGCTGAATTGCGAATAAAATTACCCTCGCCATTGGGGTCAATTAAGTTATAAGGCTTGCCGTTTTTGGGTACAACTTTGATGCCGTAGACCTTGCCATTAACCTGATGGATATGCATAACCTTGTCGTCGTCGTTCACAATAGTGACCTGCCGCTCAGGGGCAATGGGTTCTTCGCCTTCCCGCGGCTCGACACGGGCCTGGGACAGGGTGGGTAAGGTGGTGACAGCGGCGAAACAGAAAACAAAAAACAACTTTTTCATAAACAACTCAAACTGGTCATAGAGAAAGGAAAGTGTATAGTGCAAGGGGGGCACAAATAAAGCGCCTGGGGCACGAACTTTCCAGTAAAAGTTGCTATTGTTGCGAGTCCGTGGCTAAAAAACAGCGTAATTGGTGGCAATGTGTAGGCAATCTAGTCTGACACACCAGACCCTACCAGGTTGTTTTTACGTTTCTGCTGCTAAATCAATTAGTTAGTAGTAGCTAAATAGACGCTAGCCCTAATTTACATAAAATGTATCGTGAACAGTGACTTTGTGGTTAAAATACCGCCCCTTTGTTAAGGGGAGAGCACACCCTTATATTTAAGTTGTGAGGGGTTACAACAAAGGTCCGCCTATGACGAACAAGCAGCGATTTGCTGAAGCCAGTATGGACGCCATGTACCGAATCTTTACGGTACCCGAGGCACCTGGATCGACGCTGGGCAACATAGATCAAAAGTTATCCCAAAATCTGGCTGGTTTTCTGCAAGAACACATTGTTGCTGTGGAAAAGGATCTAAGCGAGTTAGAAAAAGACTTCGCCGATTCCGTTATTCCTGAGCAACCCATCTTCGTATCCGATCAAGCCGACTTTTTGATGGACAAAGTGGTGGCACAGTCGGTACACACCGCGTCTCCCCGCTTTATTGGCCACATGACCTCGGCGTTGCCCTACTTTATGCTGCCGTTGTCCCGCATCATGATGGCGTTAAATCAGAATCTGGTGAAAATCGAGACATCTAAAGCCTTTACCCCCATGGAACGGCAAGTGCTGGGCATGATGCACCGCTTGGTGTACGACAAAGATGATGGGTTTTATTCTCGCTGGATGCACGAGCCCGGCCACTCCCTGGGATCAGTGTGCTCCGGTGGCACCATTGCCAATATCACTGCCCTGTGGATTGCCCGTAATCACCTGTTCAATAAAACCAAAAACTTCCCTGGAATACAGCGAGTGGGGGTATTTGGGGCACTCAAGCATTATGGCTATAACAGTGCTGCGGTGTTGGTTTCCGAGCGTGGGCACTATTCTCTGGGTAAGGCTGCGGATGTGCTGGGAATAGGCCGGGATTTTCTGGTGGCGGTGAAAGCCGATGAACAGAATCGATTGGATATTGCTGAACTGAAAAAGCAGATCCAAATCCTGCGTAAAGACAAGATTGCCATCATCGCCATGATTGGAGTGGCCGGTACTTCCGAAACCGGTAGCGTGGATCCCTTAGACCAAATGGCGGATATAGCTGAAGAGATTCAGTGTCATTTTCACGTGGACGCGGCCTGGGGTGGTCCCACCCTGTTTTCTAAAAAATATGCCCACATTCTGAATGGTATCAGGCGCGCGGATTCGGTCACCGTGGATGCGCACAAACAAATGTATGTGCCCATGGGGGCAGGCATGGTGTTATTTAAAGACCCTGCGTTGGTATCGTCCATTGAGCACCATGCGGATTATATCATCCGTAAAGGCTCCAAGGATTTGGGTAGTTATACCCTGGAAGGATCTCGGCCTGGTATTGCCATGCTGTTGCATTCGGGTCTAAAAATTATTGGCCGCAGTGGTTACGAAATTCTGATTGACCAGGGCATTGAAAAAGCAAAAGCCTTCGCCGGATTTATTGAGCAGGATCCATTGTTTGAATTAATCAGTGAACCCGAGCTGAACATATTAACCTACCGCTACCTACCCGATTTTGTTTCTGCAAAAATCAAAACCGCAACAGCAGAAGAAATTGAGCAAATTCAACAAGTGATGAATAAGCTCACCAAACGTATTCAGAAGCGGCAAAGGGCCAGCGGTAAATCCTTTGTTTCTCGAACCACCTTGACCCCGCAAGCGTACAATCGCAGTCGCACTGTGGTTTTTCGTGTGGTGCTGGCCAATCCACTAACCACCCACCAAATCCTTCGGGATGTATTGGAAGAACAAAAACAAATTGCCCTTAGTAAGGCTTGCGCGGTGTTTATGGATGAGTTGCGTGTGCTGTGTGAAGACAAGTCTCTGTCTGCAGGGGTGGGGTGATTTTGAAAAAACGGGGCTTTTAAAGGCCCCGTTTTTAGTGCTTCGGTCTGGTTTAGTAAACGTATTTGGCTGAGAATTGCAGACGATTCATAGAACCATCAGCACCGCTTTCCAGTTCTTTGGTGGCGTGCAGAATTTCAGCACCAAAATCCAAAGCCGAAGTGGGTTTGTAGATCAGGTTGGCGTGAACGCTTTGGTAGCTTTCTGCAACTCCGGTTCCCGCTTCCGTGGGGTTATCCGCTTCACTGGCAGAGATAGAGAAGTTAGATCGCCATTGAGAATTCCACAGATGCCGGTAAGCGGCGAAGAAGCCCACTTGATCAATCAGCTCGATATCGCCATTGGCATCAATC
Source organism: uncultured Ketobacter sp. (assembly GCA_964016105.1). Taxonomy (GTDB): domain Bacteria; phylum Pseudomonadota; class Gammaproteobacteria; order Pseudomonadales; family Ketobacteraceae; genus Ketobacter. The sequence goes on along the minus strand of CAXHEX010000028.1, from coordinate 44,639 downwards.
ACGCCAGAGCGGAAAGAATTTAACCCCATATAGCGGCCCAAGGCATCGCCGGCGTTCACCATAAAGCGCAGATCGTCTCCGTTACCGAAAGGAATTTTTCCAGATAAGCTTACGGCGTAGCCCATTTTGCTTTCGTTGCTGTTAGCGTTATCGTAGTAAGCCAATTCCCTAATCATACCCGCTACGCTAAGTTTGGCGGAACCAACGTCAAAATTATAGCGACCGATTAGATCCGGAATTTGATTATCATCGTAGGGATTTTCTGCACCGCCGTATAAGGTGGTTGACGGGTTTTCCACGGCGATTTGCAACGGTCCATTGGTGTAGCGTACTTGAGCCTGCCTTATAAAGATGGTGGCTGCAGGGCCCACAAAGTCCAACAGTTCCGGAAGGGCGCCCACATTGAAGAAGGTGGACCAGGTTTGCCCCAACAACCAATTGTTCCAGCTGAAGTAAGCATGACGCAGGCGAGGGGAGTAAGAGTTACTGATCCGCTCATCACCGTGCGCTGTACTCAGTATAAAATCCATTTCCAAATGAGTTTTAATTACACCGGAATCAGTTTGGGTTTCTGATTTTAGCCAAAGGCGCGATTCTTTAGCGTGGAGATGGGTGTGAATATCACCGCCTTCTCCCCCAGTAGGTATAGTTGATGGAATATAGAAGTCCTCGCCAGCGCTAATGCTGGCTTGGCTCCCGTCACTGTAATCGGAAACAATGGCATCAAGCTTGATATAGCCACCCATGGTAATATTGGTATTACCAGAACTGGCCTTCGATTGTTGCTGTTTCAGAGCAGCAATCTCTTGTTCTAGTTTGTCAATCCGCTGATCAACTGGGGCAGCTAAGGCAGCGGGAGCCAACAGGCTTGCGCTGACCAAAGAGGAGGCTAATATTGTTGTTTTCATTAAGTCACCTGCTAGGGTTTAGTTTGGTGGTATACAGACTGTAATAATTTTTTGTAATTCCCTATTAGCCAATGGTCTAACACTCGACCAAAGTCTAATTCCTGCGCCCCAGATTGGGTTCCAGAATGAACCAATCCTTCATTCGGTGTTGTTCAGGTGGATATGGAACGGTCACGGGAAAAGCACATAACAACCAGCAACAAAGGAGCAGCTTTGCAGACGGGTAAGATACTAGTGGCAGATGATCATCCCTTGTTCCGCATGGCGTTGAAACAGGCGGTGGAACAGGCTTTCCCCAACGCCAAGGTGATGGAAGCGGAGAGTGTGGATCAGCTGGAAAAGCTCACGGAAAAGGGCGATCAGTTTGAGTTGATCCTGCTGGACTTAAATATGCCCGGTGCCCATGGACTGTCCGGTTTGATTTATATGCGGGATCGTTACCGCAGTATTCCCTTGGTGGTGGTGTCTGCCACAGAAGAATCCAATGTGATCTATAAGGCCATGGAATATGGGGCCAATGGGTTTATTCCTAAATCCAGTTCCATGGATGTGATGGTGGAAGCCATTGAACAGGTGAGTCAGGGTGGGCGTTGGTTGCCCCCTAATATCCTTCCCCAGCAGGACCCGCTGCTGAATGATCAAGATCACGATTTGGCCCGTAGCATCGCCTCTCTCACTCCGCAACAGTTTCGGGTGTTGGGCATGTTGGCAGAAGGTCAATTAAATAAGCAAATTGCCTATGAGCTGGGGGTGTCGGAGGCTACCATTAAGGCCCATATGACCGCTATTTTCCGCAAGCTGGGGGTGCGCAACCGAACCCAAGCGGTGATTCGGCTGCAGAACCTGGATGTGGGGTCAATCGCTAACAAAATGCACTGATTGCAGGGCTTTGCGCAAAGATTCTGGGGTGATGGGTTTCTGTAGGAAGTAATAACCGCACTGGGCCGCCCGTTGTTTTACGTCTTCTGCGTGGTCCGCTGTCATGAGTATCACTGGAACCACATCCTCCCACACCTCATCCAGGGCTGAAATCACATCGAAGCCCACTTCATTATCCAGCTGATAATCCACCAGTAGTATGTCCGGAGCTTTTTCCAACTGCTGTGCAACCTTGAGCGCGGTTTCTTGGGATGACGCGGTCACAATATGGATATGCCATTGGTTGAGTAGAGTTTCTATGCCCCCCAGGATCATGGGTTCGTTATCGATGCAGAACACCTCCAAACCATCCAGCGCCAATAATTGGGGTGCGGGGCTGGGTTTTGGGGGGCGGTTAGCTGGTTGGGTCGAGAGGGGAACCTGCACGGAAAAAACCGTACCTTTGCCAACCCAGGATTTCACTTCGATTTTATGGTGAAGCAGTAGGCCAATTCGTTGGGCTATGGCCAAGCCCAGGCCCAGGCCCTTGTTATCCAGATTACCCTGGGCATCTTTATGTTTTATACGGTGGAATTCTTTGAAGATCAGTTCAAGTTGATCATCTGGAATACCCACGCCGGTGTCCCACACCTGAATCACCAGGTAATTACGGTAACGTCTACAGCCCAGCAGAATTTTACCGTTGTGGGTATAACGAATGGCGTTGAGCAGCAGGTTTTGAATGATGCGGCGCAGCAGCTTATCGTCACTGTATACCCACTGATGACAATCAACCCAGCGTAGTTTTAATTGGTTATCTTGGGCAATCACTTTAAATTCACTGGCCAGGCTTTCCAACAGGTTATGGATATTAAATTGGCTTAACTCCGGGGTAATGGTGCCGGTATCCAAACGGCTGATGTCCAGCAGTGTATTGATAAGGTGTTCGGCAACGTGCAGAGAATTATCAATATGATCCAATATTTCCAGCTCGTCCGCGTTGCAATCGGAATCTTGATCCTGTTTTGAGTGTAATTTTTGTTGTAGAGACGATGTGAACAGATGAGCTGCGTTCAATGGTTGCATTAAATCGTGGCCTGCGGCCGCCAAAAAGCGGGTTTTACCTTCGTTGGCTGTGAGCAATGCCTGGTTAAGCTGGGATAACTCGCTAGTTCGATCGGCTACCATCATTTCCAGACTTTCGTTCATCTCCCGCAAGGCGCGCTCGTCCATTTTGCTTTCGGTAATATCCAGGTAGGTACTCACAAATCCGCCACCGGGCATGGGGTTGCCGCGAACTTCCACATGGATCCCGTTGGGTAGCTGTCGTTCAAAGCGGTGGGGGCCACCCTGTTTTAGTAGTGACAGTCGGCGCTTGATATCCGCTTCGGAACCATCGCCAAAATAACCGCGCTCAGCATTGTAGCGATACACATCGGCGATGGGTCTGCCCAGTTGTACCAGCTGATCGGGGTAATCAAATAATTTAAGATAGGTACGGTTCCAGGCAACGATATTCAAATGTTTATCCACCACGCAGATGCCATGGGAAATGGTCTCAATGGTGGTTTGCAGCAGCTGATGGTTAAATTGAATCAGTTCAGCCGCCTCGTCCATCATGGCAACTGCCGACGCAGAATCGTCGCTCTGTCGGCTCAACATGGAGCCCAATAGAATGCGAGCGGAGCTTGAACCCATCATTCGAGCCAGCATTTTTTCCGTAAAGCGGTAGAGATCAATGGTAGCGGGTGCATCGTCTTGCAGTTCTATGGTGTGGCGGCGAGCATACTGGGCAAAAGCCGTTTCCGTATTTTCGGGGCCGAGACAACTTATGGAGACATTTTTTAAGTCTTTAACTTGAATGTTGGCGGATTGGTAGCGACTGATCAGGCTTTCATAGTGGGTGGGAACATCCACAAACAGAATTGCCTGGTTGCGGTCGATGGGTTGGTCCTTCGCTATTTTTGAGCAGTAAACGTAACACAGTGTATTTACCAGCAAGCTCCAAAATACACCGTGGGTAAGTGGGTCTAAGCCCTCCAGTCCAAAAAGCGCGTAGGGGCGCACTAAACCAAATCCAAAAAGCCCGTGGGTCTGCAAATGCGCCACAATGGCTTCAGGCAGTACCAGGGGAAGAAGTAAGCAGTAGCACCATAGAGCGAAGCCGCTAATGATGCCCCAAGCGGCACCTCTTCTATGGCCTTTTTTCCAATACAGGCCACCCAACAGCACTGGCGCGAACTGACAAACCGCTGCAAATGACAGCAGCCCTATGCTCGCCAGGGCTTCGAAGTGGGCAAAGCCATCGTTAAGGAAATAAGCGAATAAGAGGATAGATAAAATTGAAAATTGCCGTATACGCCTTACCAAGGGCGTAATTTCATTATCCAATTCCCCAGATCGTTTGGCGCGATTGAGATAAATCGGTATCACTAATTCATTACACACCATGATGCTAAGGGCGACGCTGGATACGATTACCATACCGGTGGCGGCGGATACCCCCCCCAGGAAAACAAGTAGTGCCAGCTCCGGTTGCTGGAAATGAATAGGTAAGGTGAGAATGTACCTGTCAGCATCATGCATCTGTTCCGGCAGATAGATTATGCCCGCCATGGCAATGGGCACCACCAATATTGAGAATAAAGCCAGGTACATGGGAAATAACCAGCGGGCAGTAGCAAAGTCGGAGCTGCGCTGATTTTCCACAACGGTGGTGTGAAATTGTCTCGGTAAACAAATAATCGCCATCATGGCGAGCAAGGTTTGGATAAAAAAGCCTTGATCGAAAAAATCTTTACCAAAGCGGGCTATAACCTCCGGGTTGCTTTGGGTTTTTTCCAGCATTTGCCCCAGTCCGCCAAATAGTGAATACATGACGAACACACCCATGGCGAGGAAGGCAAACAGTTTTATTAAGCTCTCAAAACCAATGGCTAACATTAATCCGTTTTGATGTTCACTGGCATCTATATGACGGGTGCCAAACAGAATGGAAAACAAAGCCATAAGCAACGCTACAATGAGGGCGGTATCCACTTTCCAGGCTTGATCGCTTTGATACGCAAGACTGTCGAAGGCCATGGTTACCGCCTTCAGTTGTAATGTGATGTAAGGCAGGATGCCCGCGATGGCCACCAGGGTGACGAGAATTGCCAGGGGTTGGGATTTTCCATATCGCGTGGCAATAAAATCAGCGATGGACGTTATGCCTTGCTGTTTGCTAATGGCGATGATTTTAAATATCAAAGGTGAAGCAAATAAAAAAACCAGGGCGGGGCCTAGGTAAATGGGGAGGAAATCCCAACCGTTGTTGACCGCCTGTCCCACTGCCCCAAAAAAAGTCCATGACGTGCAGTACACAGCCAAGGTTAAGCTGTACAGCCACGGCCCTCTTAAAATAGAACGGGTTTGGATGTGTTTGCGGTCACCCAGCCAAGCGATAAAAAAGAGCAGGCCGGTGTAAGCCAGAGCAAAACCTGCCAGTGTCCAAACTGAAAACATATTGGTTTCTCCTGAGGAGATCCTTGGTGCTTTTTATTTTATTGTATTTTTCGGCTATACCAAATTCATTCTTAATTGCATGCCAGTAAGTAATCTAGCTATGCTGCCAATGACTGGCATATATTTACATTAAATTATCTGATTTAACCATTCGCATTATCTTTAAACTTTAGTATGGTAGGGCCATTTTAAAAATCAGTATTAAGTTCAATGACAAATCAAGAATCCTCTATGGTTGATGCTCAGCGTAATAATGTGGGCACAGTTTACTATCGCCAACGCAGTATTATGCTATTGGCTTTTAGTGTGGTGATTGCTGCGAATGATAAAACATTTCAACGCCCATCTATTCGTTTGGTAATTGGTCTTGATGATCCAGTGACTCTTGGGTTTAGAGATGGCAGCCGGCAAGCTTACTCAGCGGTTTTGTTGTCACCAGATGCCGGTCTTTGTGAAGTTCAAGCCCAGAATAATAATGTGGTGATGCTGGACGTAGTGGCAGGGACCGAAGAATATGTGGCGTTACAGAGCTACCTGGACGGTCGTGACCGTGTAGTCTGTGAGGGGCTTCATTTGGCGCCCTTCAGGGATTCGTTTCCACGGGGTCAGAGCGGACATCTTAGCTGTGACGAAGTTTTTCAAACCATTCAGCGTTTAGTGGTTTCAGTGACCGGGACTCGTATCGCTCCACTGGAGTTAGATCATCGGGTTGTAACAACCTTGCAGATGATTGAAGCCTTGCCGTTATCAGAAATCAATCTGGCTACTTTATCCAAAGCAGCGAATTTATCCAGTGATCGGTTTCGACATTTATTTAAAGAGGTTACCGGCTGTACCGTTTCTCAATATTCCCGACAAACGGCCCTGTGGCGTGCCCTTGAACAGATTACCAATGGCTCGTCGGTTACTGAAGCGGCACAAACCGCAGGGTTTCATGATGTGTCGCACCTATATCGCGCTTATTATGAGGTGTTTGGGGTCAGCTTGTCCGAAAAAAATAATCCAAGAAAGTTCAAACGGGTTCGCTGTTTTTGTTAATTGGGTTTTGATGGGCGGCTGTGCTTAGCCAGACCCTTAAGAAAATTACGCAGAAGTGCATCATCGCAGGCTTTAAAGTTTTTATGGTCAGGGTTTCGAAACAGGGATTTCAGTTCCTGCTTGCTGACCTCAGTGGCGCTGGCTTCAAAAATCTGCACCATATCAGGATCTTTTAAATTGAATGCGATCCGCAGCTTTTTCAAGATAGTGTTATTGCTTGGGGCGGAGTTGAGGTAGGTGGTGGGGTTTTGGTTGCTGCCCCTGTTGTGCTCAATCAATGCGTCCAGAAATTGATTGATATTGGAATCCGCACAAGCACAAAAATCCGCTTCGTTTGATTGACGTAAAAAGTTTCTCACTTGGCTTGCGTTCATATCAGGGCAGTTGATACGAAATATTTCTGCCATGCCGTTTTCGTTTAGTGCCAATACTTTGCGTATGTGGCGCAGTAATTCATTGTTGTCCATGGTGGTTGGGTTCCTGTATAACACTAACAGTATAACCTCAGCAGTGGGTAAATTGCTTCTGCTGATCAGGGGGCGCCATTATGGATCAGAAAAAGCTAAAGCGCTATTTGTTGAGCAAACCAGAAGCCATGGAGGACTTTCCCTTTGGGCCTGATGCTGCGGTATATAAAATTCTGGGAAAAATGTTCGCTTTGGTGTGGTATGAAGGGTCCGGTAACAAACAACAGCGAGGCCGAATCAATCTTAAATGCGATCCCGTGGAGGCCACACAGCTAAGGGATGTGTTTGACGCAGTAATGCCTGGTTACCATATGAACAAAAAGCATTGGAATACGGTGGTGTTAGATGGCTCATTACCCAATGGTGAGATTGAGCGTATGATTGACAACTCGTACCGGTTGGTGGTGAAAGGGCTCAAAAAAGGGGAACGCCAAGGTTTGCAATTGCGAACTGGGTTTAGCCTATGAGCTGTTGATGGCCAGCCAAAGTTCCGCCGTGGCCAGGGCATCACCAAATGCATCGTGCAACTCCACGTCTGGCAGGCCGTAACGCTTTCGGCATTGAAACAGGCGCAGGTCACCGGTCTTGATGGGGGTGTGGCTGCGCTCCAGTTTGTTCTTCTCCCTTAGAAGGGTGTCTTCCACCGGCATGAGCAAGGGTGCGCCCCAGTGGCGACGTAGATAGTAGTTAATAAAGCCCATATCCAGGCTTGCATTGTGAAACAACAGAACGCTGTTGCTGAGTGCGTTCATCAATTGGTTGAGCGCCTGCTCCAGAGGGTAACCATTGGCCAATTCCGTATCCGTAAGTTGGTGATAGATGGCACTTTGCCCCACATCGTTGTTAAGGCTGATGGGGTAGTATCCAGCTTGGTCAAGCTGCACTTGGGCGTTTTCGATAGTAACCCAACCAATGCTGGCAATTTCACCCTGGTCCGGTTCCAGTGCCGTGGTTTCAAGGTCGATGGCCACGTAGCGGGTTTCGGCAAAGGGCCTATTCTGAATGGGTTCCGATAACAGCCGGGTCAGGGCAGGGTGGGTGGAGCGGGTGCGCCACCAGCGCCTTTGCAGTTGCAAGCCCAATCCCATGGCCTAGAGCCCCGGTCGAAACCGATTGCGCAACGCTTCCTGGGAATCGTTCACCACCGTAAAGGCGTCTTTCAGATGTTTACGCTGCAGTTCAGTGAGATTTTTCGGGTTCATATGGTTGCTGGCGGTCTTGCCCTGTTCCACCAGCTGGCCCTGGCTTTCCACCCTGAGCTGTTGGATGGTGTTGTAGGCGTCTTCCAGATTGCGACCATCGCCAATGGTGATGGCTTTGTTGCTGATTAATTCCTTAAGTCGCTCCTGGGTGCTCACCGCGCTGACACCATTGGCCAGGGCATGGATGCGCACCAGATCCACAATGGGCATGACGCCGCGCTTTTTAATGTCAAAGGTATCTTGATGCTCCCCGTTACGCTCCACCAGAAAACGTCGAAAGATGCCCAGGGGCGGGGTTTGGGATAATACGTTCTCCGCCAGTGCCGCCAGAAAAATGGAGTTGTTTTGGGCGCAGGCGAGCATGGTTCTTTGTAATTGCTGGCACAGTTCCTGGTCACCATAGATGGAGCGCAAGTCAAAAAATATGGACACTCGCATGACGGCGTCCGGGGTGGGGCTTTGGGTCCAGCTTTCTACGGTTTTTTTCCAGCCTTGCAGGGGTTGGCGCCATTCATCGGTGGTGGCCATAACTTTGCCGTTGCAGTAAGGGTAGCCACAGGCGTCCAAACCATCACAGACAAAGTGAGCCAATTGTTCAAACCAGGGCATTTGTTGTTCGGTTACGGAATCGTGGATCAGCAGGCCGTTATCTTGGTCGGCACCAATAAGCTGTTCACCGCGGGCCTGGGAGCCAAACCCCAACCAACAAAAGGCCACCGGGGCAGGGCCCAATTTTTCCATGGCCAGTTTGATTAAGCGCTGGGTAACGGTATCGCTGATGGCGGTGAGTACACGGCTGATTTGATGGGCACGCATGCCGCCCTTTGTGACTTCCACCAACAGGTTGGGCAGGCTGTCAATGACGCTGCGCATCTCTTTGCTGGTGGTTTGGCGTGACAAGTGTTGTACCAGATAGACCGGATCGTCCCGCCGTGCCAGCATCAAGTCCGAGGAGGTGATGATACCCGCCAGTTTATTTTGATCCGTCACCGGTAAATGGTGCACACCATTTTGCGTCATGGAAAGAATGGCATCGAACAGGCTGCTGCCTATATCAATGGTTTCTATCTGGGTGGTCATGATTTCCCGGGCCGGGGTGTTGAGAGCCAGGCCCTTGGCCATGGCGCGGCTGCGTAGATCCCGGTCGGTGATAATGCCCAATAAATTTCCTTCCTGATTGACCATCAGCGCCGATGACACCCTGCGTTGAGCCATGGCCAGGGCTGTTTGCTGCAGATCCAGATCCGGGTCTATGGTAAGCGGGTTGCGTGACACCAGGCTGGTGATGGGCATCATCATCATGTTGGTGTTGGGCTGGTAGCGGGCGGCCCGACGCAGCCGTCGGCTGCGCTGGCTGTGAAAATGGCGATCGAAATCCCGATTTTGAGAACGCAGGTTTTCGTAGTGGGTGCGAGGCAGATTATAAATAAGACTGTCTTCGATCACCGTGGCTTTGACCCCTTCATTGCCCATGGCCAAGCCGTGAATATTAAAGGACTCTCCTTCACCCAGGCGATCCATCAATTGATCGCTGCTGGAGCGGATTTCAACAGCGCCACTGCGTACAATTCTCAGGGCATTATCATCTTCCTGGGGGGTGATAGTGCTGCCCTGACGGTGGTAGCTGATTTTAATTTGGCGAGCGGTTTGTTGCAGTAGGCTTTCTGTGAGAATGTCAAAGGGAAGGCAGCCTGATAAGAAATCGGCAACCGCTTTGATTTCCGGTTGATTGGGATCGTTTTCCATAGTCGTCCATAATTCCACCTAACAACACAGCAATATCATAGCTCCGCCGGGGAAGCAAAAGCATTCGACCTTGGTTGAATGTCGCTCCCGACCCTATGCCCCAAACTGTGAGTTTGTTAGGCTCGGTGCTCCCAAGTGATTTCAAAGGATTTACCTGTGCAGCCGGTTATTTCAGTGAATAACGTTTCCAAAGTCTATGAGGGTGGCTTTCGCGCTCTGGATGGCGTCAATTTAGAGATTCATAAAGGTGAAATATTCGCCTTGCTTGGCCCCAATGGTGCCGGTAAAACCACTTTAATCAGTATCATTTGCGGCATTGTAACCCCATCTGATGGCGCCGTGGTGGCAGATGGCAGCGATGTGGTCAAGGATTACCGGGCTGCTCGATCAAAGATTGGATTGGTGCCCCAGGAATTGTCTACGGATGCCTTTGAAAGTGTGTGGGCCACGGTGCGTTTTAGCCGCGGTTTATTCGGTAAGCCACGTAACGATGCCTACCTGGAAAAGATCCTCAAGGATTTGTCTCTATGGGATAAACGCAAAAATCGGATTATGGAATTGTCCGGGGGTATGAAGCGCCGGGTGTTAATAGCAAAGGCGCTTTCCCATGAACCCAGCATATTATTTTTGGATGAACCCACAGCTGGTGTGGACGTGGAATTACGCAAGGATATGTGGAATATGGTGCGGGAGCTTCGCGCCACCGGCGTTACTATTATTCTTACCACCCACTACATTGAAGAAGCCGAAGAAATGGCGGATCGGGTGGGAGTGATTTCCAAAGGTAAAATCATTCTGGTGGAAGAGAAAAAAACGTTGATGCAAAAGATGGGCACCAAACAACTGAGCTTAACCTTAAAGCAAAGTTTATCGCAGCTGCCCACGGAATTGCATTGCCCTGAATTAACGCTATCTGAAGACGGCACTACCCTGGTGTACAGTTTTGATGTGAAAAGCGAACACACTGGCATAGCGGATTTATTGCGTAAGCTGGAACAGCTGGGAATCGAATATACGGATTTGAATTCCAGTCAAAGTTCCCTGGAGGATATCTTTGTGAACCTGGTGAGGGACAAAGTATGAATTTATATGCGGTTAGAGCCATCTATGGCTTTGAAATGGCAAGAGCCTGGCGTACCTTGATGCAGAGTGTGGCTTCTCCTGTGCTGTCCACCTCTTTGTACTTTGTGGTATTTGGTACCGCCATTGGCTCAAAAATGGTGGCCATTGATGGCATTCCCTATGGGGCGTTTATCATTCCCGGTTTGATTATGATGACGTTGCTGACCCAGAGTATTTCCAACGCGTCGTTCGGTATTTATTTTCCCCGCTTTTCTGGCACCATCTATGAGGTGCTGTCGGCACCCGTGTCTTTTGTGGAGATTGTGTGTGGTTACGTGGGGGCGGCGGCCACTAAGTCTGTGTTGGTGGGGGTGCTGATTTTAATCACCGCGCGTTTTTTTGTGGATTATGAAATTCAACATCCGGTTTGGATGTTGGCGTTTTTGATTTTAACTTCGGTTACCTTCAGTTTGTTTGGCTTTATTATTGGTATCTGGGCGGACGGTTTTGAGAAATTACAGATTATTCCCTTGATGATTATTACCCCGCTGGCGTTCCTGGGGGGAAGCTTTTATTCCATAAATATGTTACCCCCGTTCTGGCAAACCGTGACTCTTTTTAATCCCGTGGTGTACTTGATCAGTGGGTTTCGCTGGAGCTTTTATGGGGTTGCTGATGTGAATGTGGGCATCAGTTTGGGTATGACCTTCCTGTTTTTATTGTTGTGCATGGCTGTGGTGTGGTGGATTTTCAAAACCGGTTATCGCTTAAAGGATTAAAGTGGCTCTGACTAACCCCATTTGACTAACCCCATTTACTTGTGGCGAAAGTCTTCACCAAAGGTGGTCTCATACTGGATAAATGCCAGTTCCGTTTCTCCATAGTAAAGAGCGTCACTGGCGCTCACCACCAGCTGCAGTTTGCTCTCTGGTGCCAATTCCCCTTCCAGTTTTGCGTGCCAATTTTTGGCACCAATATCCGGTGTCATGGCTACGGGGACGCCGGTTTCATTTGCCCTTTGCACTAACGCTACTTTTGCCCCTTGCAAGGGATGCTCCGATTCTATGGTTAGGGAAAAGACGTTGACGCCGGTATTTTCCAACTTTAGATCCAACTTAAAGTCAGCGTTTTTCAGGCTGCAATGACCACTGGGGTAACGGCAGTTGGGGAGTGCCGCCAGGCTGTAGGATTCGCCTGCCTGGGCTGCCTTGGGCTTTTCAGCCACCAGTGAATCAACAGCAAAATAGGCGATCACAGCCAAAATGGGCGCCACAATCAGGGCCATAATCACGTGTTTGTTTTTAAACATAGTAGGGGCTCAAGCTCTTAGTGAATCGGTTACAAAGGGAAACGGCATTGTAATTAAAAACCGCAGAGAAAAAAAAGGCGGCTCCACGGAGCCGCCCTACAGTCAAGGAGTAACTAGTGAGACTGTGCATCCCCTGCCCCGGCGGGCATGCGGATGTTTTCTACCAGGTCTTGTACTTCCTGAGGTGGTTCGGCTGTGACTTTGGATACCAGGAAGGCCACCACAAAGTTAACCACTGCACCGATGGCGCCAAAGGCGTTGGGCTCAATACCCAAGAACCAGTTGGGCTCCAGGCTACCCAGGAAGGCGGTGTCTGCTATGAACATGATGCCTTTGTGCTGGAACACATAGAGCAATGTTACGGTGATACCTGCAACCATACCGGCTATGGCCCCTTCTTTGTTGATGCGCTTGTTAAAAATACCCATCATCAAGGCCGGGAATATGGATGACGCCGCCAGACCAAACGCCAGTGCCACCGTTCCTGCGGCAAAGTCCGGCGGGTTAAACCCGAGGTACCCCGCGACACCAATGGCCCCTGCCATGGCCAGTCGACTGGCCATCAGCTCTTGTTTCTCATCGATGTCGGGCATCAATACCCCTTTCAATAAGTCATGGGATATTGCGGAAGCAATGGCCAGCAATAATCCCGCGGCCGTGGACAGCGCCGCTGCTAGGCCTCCGGCGGCCACCAGTGCGATTACCCAGTTAGGTAAGCGTGCGATCTCGGGGTTGGCCAATACCATGATATCCCGATCCACTTTTACCATTTCATTGGTATCCGCATTGGCGCTGTACTGAATCTTGCCGTCGCCGTTCTTATCTTCAAACTCCAGTAAGCCGGTGGTTTCCCAGTTCTTGAACCACTGTGGGCGCTCGTCATACGTTAAGTATTCACCCTTGGTTGGTTCGATGGTGTTCATCAAGTTAAGGCGAGCCATGGCTGCAACCGCAGGAGCTGTGGTGTAAAGAATAGCGATAAACACCAGAGCCCAACCCGCAGAGGTTCGCGCGTCGGCCACTTTAGGCACAGTGAAGAAACGGATGATTACGTGGGGCAAGCCTGCAGTACCGATCATCAGAGACATGGTGTAAACAAACATGTTTAATTGACTCAGTCTGGCTTGGGTTGTGTATTCATGGAACCCCAGCTCCGTCACCACCTGGTCCAGTCGGTCTAACAGAAATGTTCCGGAGTCCACCATGCTGGAGCCCAGGCCCAGTTGTGGCAATGGGTTGCCAGTCAGGTTTAACGAAATAAAAATAGCGGGAATGGTGTAGGCAAAGATCAGAACACAGTATTGTGCGATCTGAGTGTAGGTGATGCCTTTCATTCCACCCATTACGGCGTAAACAAATACGATGCCCATGCCCGATAGCAGGCCGGTGCCGTAGTCCACTTCCAGGAAGCGGGAGAACGCCACACCGATACCCTTCATCTGTCCGATTACGTAGGTTACCGACGCAATGATCAGACAAACCACCGCCACAATTCTGGCAGCGCGGGAATAGTAACGATCGCCTATAAATTCTGGCACAGTGAATTTGCCGAACTTACGCAGGTAGGGCGCTAATAGCATGGCCAACAGCACAAAGCCGCCGGTCCAGCCCATTAGGAAAACGGATCCACCGTAACCCAAAAAGGCGATCATGCCCGCCATGGAAATAAAGGAAGCCGCTGACATCCAGTCTGCCGCCGTGGCCATACCGTTGGCAACGGGATGTACACCGCCACCGGCCACGTAGAATTCTTTAGTGCTACCGGCTCTTGCCCAGATGGCGATACCGATATAGAGGGCAAAAGTAAAGCCCACAACAATGTAAGTTAACGTTTGCAGTTCCATTTTGGGCTCCTACTTCTCTTCTACGCCGAATTTACGATCCAGATCGCCCATTTTCTTGGCGTAAACGAAGATCAGTACAACAAAGGTATAGATGGAGCCCTGTTGTGCAAACCAGAATCCCAATTTATAGCCGCCTAGACGAATCTCGTTGAGAACATCCACCAGCAAAATACCGCACCCAAATGACACCACAAACCAAACCACCAACAGAGATAACATCAGTTTTACGTTGGCGGCCCAGTAGGCCTTGGCGTCTTCTTGACTTTTAAAAGCCATAAGCAAACCCTCCGGAATGTATACGTAGTTGTTGTTTTACCCCCTTTTTTTAAACTAGCGTTGGTTGGTTTACTATTAGACGTTGGTCGAGACGCTCTAAGCTATTGAATTAACTGCCAAAACTGGACCCGCAGGTTGCCAAAATTTTTTTTATGGTAGCAACGTGGCGCTTGGTGATGTCCAGGTTCGATGTCATTTCTTTGTCCCGTATTTGTTTCCAGCGTTGAAAAGGCGCCAGATCACTTTTATTTAGCCGGTGTTCCAGTAGGGTTTCGATTCGGGTTATGGCAGGCATGAGTTCATAGAAACGATGATTTAATCGAGCATGACGTCGTTGAACAGATTGGATGAAAAACTTGAGCACCACGTTTTCCAGAATTTGTGATTGTTGATTGGGTTTTTTGAGAGGACAGAGGGGGTGGCTAACGATTCTTTGCTCGATCATGGTGTTGGCCACAGAAAGATAGGCGCTGTTAACGGCAAGGCTGTGACGCAGAGTGCCCGCATCGGTGGTTCGAATAATTCCCAAGGTAGATTCAAGTTGGTTAATTCCCCGTAGATAGTCGCCATCGAGCCAAGCTCTAATGAAAGAGTACAGATGGTCTAACGCTTCAATCACATCCGGCCCAATATTTTCAGGATAGTCTGGTGCATATTGTGGGCGCCACAACTCAGAGAATTCTGGCGCTGCCAAGGTTGCGTTGTAGATCATCTTGGGTAGCTGCGCTTGTTTTTGTTTCGCCGCACGGAGGAGCTTTTCCCTGAGCTTATCTTCCCCTCGTTGCTGCAATACAGCCAAGCAGTTGGTGACGTGATGTTGAAAATACAATGCGGTAATTAATTGTTGAGAAGCGGGTGCGAGCTTACCCATTTGGCTATTGCTTTTGCCGATGGTGTGTTGCAATTCGCAGCCGAATAACCTCAAGAATTCAAGTAAGGTGATTTCTGAGGGCGCCAGAGCTAACGGAGTCAATTTCAGTGTATGGGAATGGCTCTTAGGAAATTTTGGTAATTCGGTTTCTAACACATTCGCCAGGCGGGTGTTGTAGGTTTCGAGTTCCCTTTCAAGGGCGGGTTGTTTATCACAGGCTGCCAAGGCCAGGGTCAGTATGACGGTGAGTAGTGCCGTAAATCTGCGAGGCTGCTTCTCCTTATAGAGATCGCTAAATACTACCAAGCCCATTCCTTTCATCTCTCATTCATCTCACTTATCGCTCACCCCTCTCACTCGTCTGTCACCCATATCTCACCCATATCTCACTCACCCTTGCTCAGTTCCACGGCATAGCCCTGCTCATATCCAGAATAGTTAAATTGATAACCTAAGGATCTAATTCGTTGATTACTGCAACGCTTGTTTTGCTGCGGACTTTTCGTGGTTTTTTTTACAGCCGGGTCTGGTGCATTTAGCTGTTTTGCCAGCCATTGATGCACTTCGGCTTCGCTGGCAGGGTTATCATCCACCCCAACGTAACAATCATCCAAATGGCGTTCAGACAAATCCTGAGCTATTAGAAAAGCGAGCATGCCGACGCAATCATCTTGATGGATGCGATTGGTGTATTTGGGTGGTTCTAACTGAATCTCCGAACCGGATTTGACCCTGTTGATCAGATAGTTGCGTCCTCTGCCGTAGATGCCGGCAAATCGCAGGCTGGTGCCTTTGAAGGCGGAATCTTGCAGTATTTGTTCCGCTTGTAAAAGCCGGGTGCCGTTAAATCTTTTGGGGTTGCAAGGGCTTGTTTCATCCACCCAGCTGCCATCGTTCTGGTGATAAACCGCGGTGCTGGACACGAAAAAAAATCGCCTGATCGTGGTTGAATCCAGGGCGGCCAGCAGGTTGCTGACGCCATCGCAGTAAGCGGTTTTATAACCATGGTCTGAGCGTTCTCCGGGGGTGGCAGTATGAACCACATAATCCAGGCAAGGGGGCAGCAAACCAGAAGGGAGAGGCTTGCTGAAGTCAGCCTGGATTAACGGGAATGGCAGATCCGTTTTTGACCGCTTCATCCCCCATAGGGAATGACCTTGTTGTTGTAACTGTATTCCAAGTTGGGTGGCGATGGCACCACAGCCTGCCAGTAAAATGTTTGCCATATTCAGGTCTCTGATTCCCTGTTCAATTTGCGTGTCAGTTTGCGGATCAAATTGAAGGTAAATTGCTGATCAAATTGATAGTTAAACTGTTAACTAGTTTAGTGTTCAATCAGTCTATGCTATCGTGTGCAGTAGCGTTGTCAAACCAGGACTATACACTTCCATGACACTTACCGAATTGAAGTACATTGTGACTTTGGCCCAGGAGCGGCACTTCCGTCGGGCGGCTGAGCGCTGCTTTGTGAGCCAGCCCACTTTGAGCGTGGCCATTAAGAAACTAGAAGATGAGCTGGACATCTCGATCTTTGAGCGTAATCGATCCGATGTGCGGGTTACTATGGCCGGCGAACGTATCGTAGCCCAGGCTCGAAAAGTGCTGGAAGAGGCAGAGCTGGTAAAACAGTTGGCTCAAGAAGGCAAAAGCCAAACCAACCTGCCGCTGCGAGTTGGGGCTATATTTACCGTGGGTCCTTATTTATTTCCCCATTTAATTCGAAATATTAAACCTATTGCGCCGGAGATGCCGCTGATTCTGGAAGAGAACTACACCGGCGTGCTGCGGCAAAAGCTGCGCAATGGTGAAGTGGATGCCATTATCATATCCCTGCCTTTTGATGAGCCCGATGTGGAAATTCAGGATTTATATGATGAGCCGTTTGAGGTGTTGATACCTGCGGAGCACAATCTGGCTAAACAGGAGAAAATTACCCGTAAGCAGCTTGAGAAAGAAAATATTTTGTTGCTGGGAGAAGGTCATTGCTTCCGCGACCAGGTTTTAAATGCCTGTCCAGGAATCATGAAACATCAGGATGACACCCAGTTACCCCAGGGTACTTCTTTAGAGACGTTACGGCATATGGTGGCATCGGGTTTGGGGCTCACTATTTTACCCAGCTCATCTTCCAGTCTGCGTATTTATGACAGTGATACTTTGGTGGAGCGACCGTTTGCTGGGAAAACACCTTACAGAAGAGTGTCGTTGGTATGGCGTAAGCGATTTTCCCGGCCCAAGGCCATTGATGCGTTGGTTCAGGCCGTGACCAGTTGCCCCCTGGAGGGGGCGGCAAAAATCTAGTTGGCATTATGGATGCGGTCGGGATAGGGGCAAAAGCGGACTTCTTTGCTTCCACTCCAGTAACTGAACTGAAAGGCGTGGGTGCGGCCCAGGCGCAAAAATTGGCGCGCCTGGGTATTTATACCTTGCAGGATGTACTTTTTCATTTGCCCTTGCGTTACCAGGACCGAACCCGATTGGTGCCCATCGGTGCCACTAGAGACGGCAGTGAGGTGTTGATCCAGGGGCGAGTGTTGATGGCGGATGTAGTGATTCGCAAACGCCGCAGTTTAATTTGCCGAATTGAAGATGGCACCGGGCAAATTCATCTGCGATTTTTTCATTTTTCCAACAGCCAAAAAAATCATTTTCAAGCGGGAGCGGTGGTGCGCTGTTATGGTGAAGTGCGGGTAACCGGACTGGGAAAGGAAATCGCCCACCCTGAATATCGTATTTTGGAAAACCCCGACGCTCCCGTTGATGCGGTACTTACCGCCGTGTATCCCGCCACCGAAGGCATTCAGCAGCCCACCTTGCGCAAGCTCACCGATCAGGTGTTGAGATTGTTGGGTAAAGCCCAGCCCATTGCGGAGTTGCTGCCGCAACAGGTGATGCACAACAGCCACTGGCCCACCTTGACTGAAGCCTTGAGCTATGTGCATCGTCCCCCTCCGGATGCACCGGTGCAGGCATTGTTGGATGGTTCCCATCGGGCACAACAGCGTTTGGCGTTGGAAGAGCTGACCGCCCACCACCTCAGCCTGTTAAAGTTAAGACAACGGGCTAAATCCCAAACGGCATTACCCCTAACGATAAATTCTCAACTTGAGCAGCGGCTGTTGCAGGGTGTTGGCTTCGAACCCACTGGGGCGCAACAGCGGGTACATCAAGAGTTGTGCGCTGACTTGCAGCAGTCGCAACCCATGCTGCGGTTAGTGCAAGGTGATGTGGGAGCGGGCAAAACTTTGGTGGCTGCCCGGGCCGCCGCTCTGGCCATGGATAATGGTTATCAGGTGGCCTTGATGGCGCCCACGGAAATTCTGGCGGAGCAACATTACCATGGCTTTGTCAATTGGTTTGAGCCCCTTGGAATACGGGTTGCTTGGCTATCAGGGAAACTCAAAGGTAAAAAGCGTGATCAACAAATGGCGTTGATAGAGTCCGGCACTGCGGCCATGGTGGTGGGGACCCACGCTCTGTTCCAGGAACAAGTAAATTACCGTCAGTTGGCCCTAGTCATTATTGATGAACAGCATCGTTTTGGTGTGCATCAACGTTTGGCCTTAAAACAAAAAGCCGAAGCCAGTGGCATTGTGCCCCATCAACTGATCATGACGGCCACGCCCATACCGCGAACCTTGGCCATGAGTGCCTATGCCGACCTCGATACATCGGTGTTGGATGAGCTGCCTCCGGGCCGTACTCCGGTTCAAACAGTGGTGATTGAAAGTCAGCGTCGTCACGAAGTGGTTGCCAGGGTACGCAGTGCCTGTTGCGAAGGTCGTCAGGTGTATTGGGTCTGTACTTTGATTGACGAATCAGAAGTATTGCAGTGTCAGGCAGCGGAAGATACGGCCCAGCAATTACAGGCTTTTTTACCCGAGCTCAAAATCGGGTTGGTCCACGGTCGGTTAAAGGCAGCAGAAAAAGCCCAGGTTATGGATCAGTTCAAGCAAGCTGAACTCCAGGTGCTGGTGGCTACCACGGTGATCGAAGTGGGCGTGGACGTGCCCAACGCCAGTGTTATGATAATTGAGAATCCCGAGCGGCTGGGTTTGGCCCAATTGCATCAGTTACGGGGTAGGGTGGGCCGTGGTTCCACCCAGAGTTTTTGCGTGTTGTTGTATGCGCAACCCCTTTCAAAACAGGGCAGGCAACGGTTAGAGATTATGCGTGAAACCAATGATGGGTTTGTTATCGCCGAACGGGATCTTGAATTGAGGGGCCCGGGAGAGGTGTTGGGAACCCGGCAAACAGGTGAAATGAGTTTTCGTATTGCTGATCTGATGCGGGACGGAGATTTACTTGAGGACAGCAAACAACTTGCTGGTGTTTTGCTGGAAAAGGATCCCCAGCGCGGTGAGAGGCTCGTTAAGCGCTGGCTGGGAAATGCCAGTCAGTATGGTGAGGTATAGCCAGTGGAAGATGTGATTGAAATGCTGCGGGAACAGGGCGAAGAAACTCCGGTGCCACTGACGTTGCCGGAGATGGATCAACTGGTGGAAGTGCAGGAACAAATATTGATTCATTTGCCCGAAGATTTAAAAGTGTTTTTGCTTGAGGTGAGTGATGTGGTGTACGGCAGTATTGAGCCGGTAACGGTTACCGACCCCAGCTCCCACACCTATCTGCCGGAAGTAGCCGCGCAAGCCTGGCACGATGGTGTAGAACGGGAATACATTGCTATCTGTGCCCATCAAGGAGCCTATTATTGCATTGATGAGTATGGTGAAGTGAGGTTTTGGCGGCAAGGCGAGTTTGAGGAAGAAATTTGGCCATCCATATGGCATTGGGCTAAGCAGGTTTGGCTGGGTATGACCTAGAGCCCCTTACCATCGGCGTAAAAAAAGCTACACTTACAGGGCGGGGATCAAACTGGAATAGGGTGTATTCATGACAGGCAAAGTACTGGTGGTGGAAGATAATCCTGACAATATGAAGTTAGTCACTTGGATATTGGAAGATGAGAACTATCAGGTGATCGGTGTGGGTAATGGAGAAGACTGCCTGAAGCGAGTGGAACAGGAATCGTTTGATATTATTTTAATGGATATCTCGCTTCCCGGTATGGACGGGAAAGAAGTAACACGCCGGTTGCGCGCCCAGGAACGATTCGCCGATTTACCCATCATCGCCCTTACGGCTCACGCCATTAAAGGTGAGGATGAAGATATTCGTGCTTCCGGCGTTACCGATTTGATTACCAAACCCTTGGATGAAGAAAAACTGCTGGCTCGAATCGCTGAGTTAGTTAATTAGTCCAAGCTCTAGCCAGCTTCGATTCGATTGCGACCATTGCGTTTTGATTGATACAGGGCCCTGTCAGCGCGCTCAAAACAAGCTTCTATTTCATCCCCTTCTGAGAAACTGGATATGCCAAACGAGGCGGTGATGGGGATGCGCTGATTGTTAAAATTAAACGGGCAGTGTTCAATGGCGGAGCGTACTTTTTCCATGGCGGTAAACGCGTTGTCGCCATCGGTATCAGGCATGATGACAACGAACTCTTCTCCACCGTAGCGGGCAACAAAATCTTCACTGCGAACGCGCCTTGAGATCTCCCTGGCCACCAGTTTAAGAACTTTGTCCCCCCTAAGATGGCCCAGGGTATCGTTGATCTTCTTAAAGTGATCGATATCTATAATTGAGATTGAAAGGGGGCGGTCATGTCGGCGCCAGCGAGAAAACTCCGCTTCGATCTGATCGTCATAGGCAGCGCGATTGGGTAACTCTGTGAGGGCATCGCGCAGTGCTTCCAGACGCTGTGCTTCCATGCTGCTTTTCAGTTCGGAGGCTTCCGATTCCATCGATTCCATGCGCATGGAAAGAGCCTCGATGCGCTGATATACGTCACCACGGCGCACTTTTTCATCATTGTGAAAGGCGTCAACGGTGGTAACGATGCGGTTTACCATGTTTTCGATATCTTCTTTCATTTTGACGATATCGTTATTGCCCACCATGTTGCTGCGCATACTATCCAATTCGGCACGCACATCCTGATCCAGCTTTTCCTGGTTCTTTTTAGCGTCTTCTTCTCCTTGGCGAGCGGTGCTAAGAAAGTCCTGAATATCGTTTAGGCGTTGATGCAGCGCCACCAAAAAGCCTTCGAATTCCTTTTGCGCCACCATGCGAGTGGAGGCCACCAGTTGGGCGGTTTCATCCAGAAAATCCGGTACTTTGTGGAACTCGAACGGTGACCGGATCTGCTCCACTAGATTGTCTTTGCGCACAGTGTAGTTGGGGGGTACATCCAGTTGGGACAATAAATTACAGAGCGTATTGCTGAGTCGATCGATTAACTGATTGCCTTCCGGGTTTGTACTGGCATTGGAGCTACCGCGCTGGCCTTCCATGGCCACAACAGTTTTCTCCAATTTGGTGATTAGGGGTTCTAGGCTTTGAATGTCCTGGCTGGTACGTAGAACAGAGCGCATTTCGTCTAGCTGCTGGTCCAGAGCATTATCCAAGCCTTCGGCGGCCAAACTGACTCGCACCAGGCCCTTACGCAGGAGATCCAGGCGAGCTTGGTCTTCTTTCTGTTGAAGCTCGAACTCTTCCAGGGCAGAAAGGTATTTTTCTTTCCAGTCGGGAGCTGTGCTGTTGGACATAAATAATGAACGCCTATCCAAATTCAGAAACGGTATAAAGAAGTATAGAAAAGTTGTGGGAAAACACAGGCTCTACTTAATAAAATTTAACCTGGACCACCAAACCCTGCTAAGAGTGTGTGTTTATGGCCATGGCGCTGTCTGCCATGGCCTGTGCCAACGGTTTTGGCAAAGATACTTCCATGGCGATGGGGCGATGGTCAGAGTAATCGTAATCCAATACTTTGACGTGGTTGATTTTTAAACTGGGGGAGACCAGGATGTGGTCTATATTGCGGGTTGGATTCCAGCTGGGGTAAGTATGATGGTCTCCGTTGACCTGGGTGAGGTGGGTGTCCCTCAAAGGCGTATCTATTATCTGATCGCTCCGGCAGTTCATATCCCCCATCACGATCACGTGTTCATGGTGCTGAATCACTTCTTTCACATAATTCAGTTGGCGGAATCGGCCGCGCTCGCTCAGGGCCAGGTGTAATCCCACCAAAACCAGGGTGTGCTGCTCTGAACCGTATTTGGCAACGATGGCACCACGCCCCTTCAGCCCCGGCAACTTATGGTCCTCAATTTCGTAGGGCACAAAGCGCGAAAGCACACCGTTACTGAATTGGCCAAAGCGTCCAAGGTTGCGATTAACCTGTTGATACCAGTACTCAAATTGGCCTGTTTTGGCTAAATAGGCCACTTGGTTTATAAAGCCGCTGCGGAGGCTGCCGCCATCCACTTCCTGTAGCGAAATCAAATCGTAGTGGGTAAGTACCTGGCCGATGCGATCCAGTCTTTGTAACCCGCCGGAACCGGGAATCACGTGACGCCAACTACGGGTAAGGTAGTGGTGGAAGGAGCTGGTGCCTATGGCGGCCTGGATGTTGTAACTCAGTAGTCGCAGTGTGCTGGGGTGGTCCCCTGGGTCAAAGCTGGATCGGGATGTTGGGTTGATCTCGAAGTTCACCGCAGTACTCGAATCGATTGGGTTGGGGTGTGTTATAAAAGTCCGGAGCTCATTTAAAAGATATTAGCGTTTTTATTGGCTATTTTCTGTGAATTTTTTGCCATATTAAAGGCGGGCCTTGGCCCGCCAGTGCTCATAGGGCTGTTATGGGTGCAAAGCCACCTTGGACGCTAATCGCTCTTTCTCAACCAGGTAGTCAACCACCTTAAGTAGCTCTTGGTAGCTGGTGCCGGACTTGGTTTTCACCAGATACTTGCCATTAACCACCAGAGCAGGAAC
This sequence comes from uncultured Ketobacter sp., assembly GCA_964016105.1. Classification (GTDB taxonomy): domain Bacteria; phylum Pseudomonadota; class Gammaproteobacteria; order Pseudomonadales; family Ketobacteraceae; genus Ketobacter. The sequence continues at coordinate 21,715 of CAXHEX010000028.1, read as the reverse complement.
CCCGCGCAGGCGATAATTTGAAGACAGAGTTCTGGCCTGGCGTACTTTGGTGGAGACGGAAAATGACTTGAACAGTTTATTGAATTTGCCTTCGTCAACGCCGAATTGAGTGAAGAATTCAGCCAGGTCTTTTTGCGAACTTACTTTTTGCTTTTTAACATGAATGGCTTTAAATAATTCTGGAGAGATTTCATCCAGCTTTCCCAGAGCTTGGGCTACATAAAAAGCATGGGCGTGATTGACCCAGCTTTTATTCATGGCCGCGGGGGTCATTATAAAGTTCACGTCGTCATTTAGGCTAGGCTTCCAGCTGGAAACCGCCGCTTCCAAGCTGTAGCAATGGGGACAGCCGTACCAAAAAAACTCCCGCACTTCGATTTTTCCCGGCACCTCTACCTTGCCCGGTTGCGCGACCAGTTCGTAATCTACCCCTTCTTTGTAGGTGGCTGCCTGAACCAGGCCACTAAAAACAAAAAGTACCGAGGCCAGTAGGGCGGTCAATATGGGCTGCTTATTCATATGCTTTTCCTGAACTTATTGTGATTTCCCAGTGATTCGACTGTGAATATTGTGTCTGGTTCCAAATGAATGCCAGCTGAATAGGGTTGGCGGCAAACTGACCAGCATAAAAAAAGGCAGCCTTAGCTGCCTTCCTCAGAGCTTATCCGTTGCTCAATACATTCCGCTAATGTAGCTGGATAATGCCTTAATATCATCATCGCTGAGGCGAGCAGCGGTGGCGCGCATCATCTTGCCTTCGCCATCGTTGTCTCTGCGCTTGCCATCATGGTCTTCGCGGCCAGCCGCTCTGAAGGCTTTCAACTGTGATTCCAGGTAGGCGCTGTGTTGTCCAGCCAAGGCGGGGAATCCCGCTTCTGGCATGCCCTTACCCTCGGCCCCATGGCAACCGGCACAGGCAGTTACGCCTTTTTCGGCATCACCTGCACGATACAGCTTTTGCCCAAGCTCAACCAAATCCGGGTTGGCAGCCCCAGGCTTTATGGTCTGTTCAGCAAAGTAAGCCGCTAAATCCATCATATCCTGATCGCTCAATGGGGCCACGATGGCCGCCATCTCTGGCACATTGCGGGCCCCGGACTTCATGTCCTTTAACTGTTTAAAGGTGTAGCTGGCTGCCTGGCCTGCTAGCTTTGGAAAGTTCGGCACCATGCTGTTGCCATCGGCACCATGACAGGCTCCGCAGGTTACGGATTTCTTTTTGCCTGCTTCTGCATCACCGGCCGCTTCGGAATTACTTGCCTCATGACCGCTAGCCGCATGTACCCCATTTATTGCCAAACCACACAAAACGGCACCTATCAGCGCTTTTGCTACCAATTTCATAGTTACTGACCCTAGTTAATAAATTGCAATCTTTTCAGTTGTTTACTGATATTTGTTGAAGAGATGGCCAATTATTTGGCCATAAACTCAATGATTGCTTTGAATTCGTCATCGCTGCAATCGTTGCACAAACCCATGGGAGGCATCGCATTTTTACCTTTTTTGGCGCTTGCAACCATGGCGTCAATGCCCGCAGCCAGGCGGGGTTCCCAGGCGGCTTTGTCGCCGGTTTTCGGGGCTCCAGCGGCGCCAGTGCCGTGGCAGGCCACACAAAACATGTTGTATTTTGCTGGTGCTTCGGCTTGAACGTTTACGGACAAACCCAATGCCATTACTGCAGAAGCGAGCATTAATTTCTTCATGAAGAACCTCTTTATACCCTTGTACCGCCGGTAGCGGTGTACTTTTTGGCCAGGTTCCCGCTGCAGCGGAACCCCTCTCTCTTTCACGACTGTAAAAATCCCGGGGATTATATAACAAACCGAAGGGAAGCGGTAATGGCCTTTACACTGGTGGGGAATATTGGCGAGAATGCCCGCTTTACAACGGCTTACAGGTCACCCATGAAACCATTCACCAGCCTGTTGCGGCAGGCTAAATTTGAAATCAGTGCCGCAAAACTGGATCAGTGCCCCTCTGAAAGAGGCAAAGAGATTGCGTTTGCCGGACGTTCCAACTCCGGAAAATCCAGTGCCCTAAATTCCCTGGTGGATCATGGGGGGCTTGCCCGTACCAGTAAGACACCGGGGCGTACCCAACTGATTAACTTCTTTCGTGTTAACGAAGATTACTGCCTGGTTGATTTGCCTGGGTACGGATACGCTAAGGTGCCAGAAAAATTGAAGCGGGAATGGCAGGCCAATATGGGGGAATATATTGAAAAACGGGAGTGCCTGATTGGTCTGTTTTTGGTGATGGATGTGCGTCATCCGCTGAAAGAGTTCGACCTCATGATGTTGGATTGGGCCAGACATTACCAAATGCCCGTTCACATCCTGTTGAGCAAGGCGGACAAATTGAAGCGAGGGCCCGCCAATAATGCACTGCTGGCGGTACGTAAGCAGGTTAAACAGCAGGGTGGTGAGGTTACTGTGCAGTTGTTTTCATCGCTTAATAAAACCGGCGTTGAGAATGGCAGAGACGTGTTGGCGGATTGGTTTGGATTTGAGGAATAAAAAAAGCCGGTAGTCTTGGGGCAAACTACCGGCCTAGGGGTCCGGCTCTTGGGGGAAAGCCGGTTGCTGTAGCCGAGGGACTCGACTAGGGTTTGCTGCCTTAGCTTCAAGTATTAGGACTTGGTAGCTCCAGGATAGTTCAATTTTTTTAAAAATAATTTCAAAAAAATTGACTACTTGGTTCAGGTAGCGCACCCGGTTTCGTTTTTATAGTTATCGGACTCATCAGGGGGTCCTTAGATGAGCATTGGGGGTACTCGCCTAAGCTAATGAGCCTGATCCCAATTATCACCCACTCCAATGTCCACAAGCAAGGGAACTTTCAACTCTGCGGCGTTTTGCATGAGATTTGTCACAGAATTTGTGATCAAGTCCAACTCTTGATCAGGAACTTCGAACACTAATTCATCATGTACCTGCATGATAATGCGGGTCTCCAATTTTTCTGATGTAATCCATTGGTCCACATTAATCATGGCCTTTTTGATAATGTCAGCGGCGCTGCCTTGCATGGGCGCGTTGATGGCGGTGCGTTCTGCTCCCTGGCGCCGGGGTACATTGCGCGAATTGATTTCAGGCAGATAAAGCCTGCGGCCAAATAAGGTTTCCACGTAGCCATTTGTTTTCGCCTGTTCCCGAATGCCGTCCATGTATTTCTGCACACCTGGATAGCGTTCGAAATATAGATTGATGTACTCCTGTGCCTCATTGCGCCCAATGCCCAATTGTTTGGCCAGACCGAACGCAGACATGCCATAGATCAAACCAAAGTTCACTGCTTTGGCGTTGCGTCGTTGCTCGCCGGTTACCTCTTCAATGTCCACGCCTTCTACTTCTGCTGCGGTGGCTTTGTGAATATCCAGGCCCTGATTAAACGCCGTCAGTAAACTTTCATCATTGGACAAGTGTGCCATTATCCGTAGCTCGATCTGGGAATAATCCGCTGCCAATAATTTACATCCAGAACGTGGAATAAAGGCTTGACGTATGCGGCGGCCTTCTTCGTTTCGAATGGGAATGTTTTGTAAATTGGGATCTGATGAAGAAAGACGGCCTGTTGCTGCCACCGCCTGATGGTAAGATGTATGAATTCGCCCCGTATGACTGTCGATCAGCTCCGGCAGTTTATCCGTATAGGTAGACTTCAGTTTGCTTAGGCCGCGGTATTCCATCAGCACTTTAGGTAAGGGGTAATCCAATGCCAGTTCCTGCAGAACCGGTTCTGCTGTGGATGGAGCGCCTTTGGGGGTTTTTTGAATTACCGGCAGCCCCAGTTTTTCAAACAGGATTTCCCCAAGTTGTTTCGGTGAGCCCAAATTAAATGCCTGTCCTGCCAATTCGTGGGCTTCTGTTTCCAATTCCAGCATACGTTTAGCCAGTTGTTGGCTGTGTAGCCGCAGCATGTCTGCGTCCACCAGTGCACCGGTGCGTTCAATTTTAGACAGTATGGACACCAACGGCATTTCGATATCGTTGAACACGGAAAGCAAACTTGATTCCTGCTCCAGCTTTGGAAATAAAGTTTGATGTAAGCGCAGAGTGATATCGGCATCTTCCGCCGCATAGTCGGAGGCCTTTTCCAATTCAATTTGATTGAAAGTTAATTGCTTAGCGCCTTTGCCGGCAATCTCTTCAAAAGAAATATTTTTGTGGCCCAAATATTTTAGCGCCAGGCTATCCATATCATGTCGTGTTGCCGTGGAATCTGTGACGTAGGATTCCAGCATGGTGTCGTAACCAATGCCTTTAAGCTCCACACCATAACGGGCCAATACGCTTTTGTCGTATTTTAAGTTTTGGCCTATTTTTTTAGGGGTTTCCGCTTCCAGAACCGGTTTCAACTGATCCAATACCCACTGCCTGTCCAGTTGGTCCGGGGCGCCAGGATAATCGTGGGCCACGGGCACATAAGCTGCTTTGCCGGCTTCCACAGAAAAAGAAACACCCACCAGCTCCGCCTGCATGTAGTTCAAACTGGTGGTTTCCGTATCAAAGGCAAAGGCTTCGCTGGTTTGCAATAATTTAAGCCATTGATTAAAGGTTTCTTCATCTGCAATGCATTGGTAATGGGTTTCCACTTTATTGTCGGCTAAAGGCTCGCCACTGTCGTCCACTTCCCCAGATAACTCTGCGATCCAACTCTTAAATTCCAACTCCGTGTACAAATCTAGTAGTGCCTGATTGTCCGGCAATCCTGCTTTTAAGCTATGGGGTTCTTGCTCTAATTCCACGTCCAGTTTTATGGTGGCGAGGGTTTTTGATAAGGGTAACTGCTCCAAGCTGGCCCTAAGGTTGTCGCCCACCTTGCCCTTAATCTTGTCAGCATTCTCCATTAAATTTTCCAGAGTTTCGTATTCGGTTAACCATTTCACCGCAGTTTTCGGGCCGCACTTTGGTACCCCTGGAATATTGTCTACGCTGTCTCCCACCAGGCTCAAATAATCAATGATGGCTTCCGGTGGAATGCCAAACTTTTCGATCACGCCGTCGCGATCCATCTTCGAATCATTCATGGTATTGATCAGTGTCACATGCTCATTAACCAACTGAGCCATATCTTTATCGCCAGTGGACACCACAGTATCCATCCCTTGCTCAGTGGCTTGTTTGCACAAAGTACCAATCACATCATCGGCTTCAACACCATCCACAATCAACAACGGCAAACCCATGGCACGAATGGCATTATGCAGCGGCTCTATCTGGCTACGTAAATCATCAGGCATAGGCGGGCGATTGGCCTTGTACTCCGAATACAACTCATCACGGAAGGTTTTACCCTTGGCGTCGAAGATCACCGCCACGTGCTCGCTGTCGTAATCTTTCCGTAACCGAATCAACATATTCAGCACACCCTTAATTGCGCCGGTGGGCTGACCCTTAGAATTGGTAAGGGGCGGTAGTGCGTGAAAAGCACGGTAAAGATAAGAAGATCCATCGACCAAAATAAGAGGCGCTTTTTTTGACATGATTTTGTCTGCTAATTAAAAAATGTGTGATTGATTGTAAAACCAAGAATTCAAATAACTCAATTCTACTGGGCGTAAGTGCGATGCTGGTTAGCTTGGGAGTGAGGCAGAGTCGGTATTCTCTTTGCGCCGCCGAGCATCGCAGAATTGAGCGGAAAAAGGTGGGGAGTGTCTGAGCGCGTAGCGCGAGTTGCCCCACCGCCGCTCAATTCGAGAAGCACAGGGAAGCCGAAGGCCAAGCAGCGAGAATACCGGCTCTGCCTCACTCCCAAGCATCGCTCGATGCTAAATTACGCGACTCCCACCCATATACCAAATCTAAAGCTCCATAACCCCATCCATCTCCACCTGTGCCCCCTTAGGCAAAGCCGCCACCGCCACCGCAGCCCGAGCTGGATAAGGCTGTTCAAAATAGCGCGCCATGATCTCATTCACCAACGCAAAGTGACCCAAATCGATCAAGAAAATATTCAGCTTGGCAATATCCTGCAACGAACCGCCAGCGGCTTCCGCCACCGCTTTAAGGTTTTCAAAAACCCGAACGATGTTGGCCTCCATATCACCATCAACTAGCTCCATGGTGGCTGGTTCTAAAGGAATTTGACCTGACAAGTACACCGTGTTGCCGCACTTGACCGCCTGGGAATAAGTACCAATGGCTTGGGGCGCCTTGTCCGTGGATATGATTTCACGCTTGCTCATGATAAATCCTGATGGGTTAGTTTCGAATTCGGGTAATTCTGTGAACCACTTTTAAGGTTCGAATGCGGCGCATGGTCTTAGCCAAGTGGACCCGGTCGCGAATGGATATTCGCATGGTGACCACGGACAAATGCGCATCTTTTTCTTTTAAGTTAATCGTTTCAATATTGGCATCGGCTTCGGAAATTAAAGACGCCAGAACCGCCAGCGCACCCCGTTCGCTTTCCATTTGCACACGCAGATCAACCGAGTACTCCCCTTTGTAATCCGTGGCCCATTCCACCGACAAAATCTTCTCCGGATTTTCTTTCAGCTCCGTTGCAATATTACGGCAAGTATCGCGGTGAATCACAATGCCGCGGCCGGAACTCAGGTGGCCCATAACGGAATCGCCGGGTATGGGGCGGCAGCATTTGGCCAGGGCGATCACCATGCCTTCGGTGCCGCGAATAACCAATGGTTTCGGCTTATCGCTTTCTCTCAGAGGCCCTTGATCGGCCCCAGGTAACATGCGTCGTGCGGCGATCTGGGACATTTGATTACCCAGGCCAATATCTTCCAGCATATCTTCCAGGCTGTCGAAACCCGCTTCTTTCAAGGCTTGATTTATGCGTTCCTGGGGCATGGCGTCCAGGGCCAAATCAAATCCATTCAGGGCTTTGTCCAATAGGCGTCGACCTAACTCTACTGATTCCGAGCGTCTTTGATGTTTTAGATAATGTCGAATATTGGCTCTGGCTTTGGCCGTGGTAACAAAGCTGAGCCAGGCCGGGTTAGGGCAAGCCCCCGGGGCGGTAATGATCTTGATGGTTTGGCCGCTCTGTATTGGCGTGCTCAAAGGCACCAGCCGATGGTCCACCCGGGCGGCAACACAACTGTTACCCACCCCGGTGTGTACGGCGTAGGCAAAATCCACCGGCGTCGCCCCGGTGGGTAGTTCCAGAATGTCGCCCTTGGGCGTGAAAACGTACACCTCGTCCGGGAACAAATCGATTTTAACGGTTTCCAGAAAATCGATGGAGTTACCCGCTTGCTGCTGCATTTCAAGCAGGCCTTTTAGCCATTCTTTGGCTCGGCTCTGCATTCCGCCGCCGTTGGCAGGGTCGTCATTCTTGTAGAGCCAATGGGCGGCGATGCCGTTGTTGGCCATGGCGTCCATTTCCTCGGTGCGAATCTGCAGCTCAATGGGAACGCCGTTCATGCCGATTAGCGTGGTATGTAACGATTGATAGCCATTGCCTTTGGGAATGGCGATGTAATCCTTAAAGCGGCCGGGAATGGGTTTGTAAAGGTTATGGATCGCACCCAGCACCCGATAACACATGTCCACAGAGTCAACGATAATGCGGAACCCATACACATCCATAATCTCGTGAAAGGGTTTACGCTGGGTCTTCATTTTGCTGTAAATGCTGTAGAGATGCTTTTCCCGGCCTACCACCCTCCCAGTGAGGCCATCCCGTTCCAGCCGGTTGACAATGGACTCTTGGATGTTGGCCACCAGTTCTTTGCGGTGGCCGCGTGACGCCTTGGTGGCGCGCTTGATGCGGGCGGAGCGCATGGGATACATGTGGGTGAAACAGAGATCTTCCAATTCAACCCGAATATTGTTCATGCCCAGACGATTGGCAATGGGGGCATAGATTTCCAGGGTTTCAAGAGCAATTCTGCGGCGTTTGGTGGGGTGTAACACGCCCAAGGTGCGCATATTGTGTAGCCGGTCCGCCAGCTTTACCAAAATGACGCGAATATCCTTGGTCATGGCCAGCATCATTTTGCGGAAGTTTTCGGCCTGGGCTTCGGCTTTGGACTCGAATTTGATGGCACCGATTTTTGAAACCCCATCCACCAGTTCTGCCACCACATCGCCAAAGGCTTCTGTCAGGGCTTCTTTTGAAACGTGGGTATCTTCAATAACATCGTGAAGCAGGGCGGCTTGAACGCTTTGGGAGTCCATGTGCATGTCAGCCAGGATTTTGCTTACCGCCAGAGGGTGCACGATGTAGGGGTCGCCACTGCGCCGATATTGGCCTTCGTGGGCAGACTCTGCAAAATCGTAGGCGTGGCGAATCACATCCCGCTGTTCATTGGGAAGGTAGTCAAGTTTTTCTACAAGTGATTCAACGGTTTGCAATGGCCCAATCCCTCCATAAACATTTAAGTGTAAAGGGAATGGGCGCTAAATAGAACAGTCCAAATGGGGTTGTTTAATCTTCCAGTGGCGCGTTGTTAAAAGCGCTGTGGAAAGAAGAGTTATCCCGATATTCTTTCGGCTCAGCTTTGCGTGAAAGAATGGACTGGTCAACATAGCCTTCGGCCACTTCACGTAGCGCTACCACGGTAGGCTTGTCGTTTTCCCATTCTACGTAGGGGTCTTTGCCGCCAGTGGCGAGCTGACGGGCGCGTTTGCTGGCCACCAAGACCAATGAGAATCGGTTGTCTACTTTTTCCAGACAATCTTGTACGGTTACTCGTGCCATTGTGTCAATTTACCTCAGTATATTTCGGGCAAGCCGGATATTGTACTCAAATGCCTGGCTAAGACAAGAGATTCGTGAGCAGCTCCTGAAAGCGCTCGCATTGCTTTGTGGTATTGAGCCGTTGGCATTTTACCAGGGCCTTAAGTTCGTCCAGAGCCGTGTCAAAATCGTCATTGATGATCAGATAATCAAATTCCACATGATGAGAAATCTGTTCTGTGGCCTGGTCCATGCGGCTTTTGATAACGTCCGCTGAATCCTGGCCCCTGCCTTCCAGGCGCTGCTGTAGGATGTGCTTGGACGGGGGTAGAATAAAAATGCTCACGGCATCAGGCATTTGTCGGCGGATCTGCTGAGCCCCTTGCCAATCTATTTCCAGTATAACGTCTTTACCCGATCTCAGTTGCTGGTCGACACTGCCTTTGCTGGTGCCATAGAGATTGCCAAAAACTTCAGCGTTTTCCAGAAAATCCCCTTGCCCCAGCATCTCTGTGAACTGCTCTTTGCTGACGAAGTGGTAGTTCACGCCGTTCTCTTCCCCTGGCCTTTGGGGGCGGGTGGTATGGGACACGGAAGCGTGCAAACTGGGGGTGGATTCCACTAACGCCTGTACCAGGCTGGTTTTTCCTGCTCCAGAGGGGGCGGAGACGACAAATAATGTGCCTTGCATGGATGGCCTTTGGGGTTGCGAAAGTCAATTAGTGAATAGTGTAGTGTTTAGAGTGACATTTTTCGATAGTGGTGTGATACAAGGGCTCTGTAAAATCAGAGCCCATGGTGTAGACAGAAGTGATTAATCGAAGTTTTCCGCCGATCGGCGTACGTCGTGGGTGAGTGTTTCCAGTTTGTCCACTACGTTTTCTAGTTCCAAAAATACGGCACTATCAATGGCCGATTCTATGAGAAGCTGTAGTTCGTCAAAGTGCTTTTGGCCCACGTGCTCAACCCCGCTTTTGCTGAGTTTTTCCTTAAAACTGGCCACCACTTTTTGCGCATGTTCGGTTTGGCTTTTTGACATTTAAGTGTCTCCTTTTGGTGTGCTCTCGTCTTTTCTTAACACCTGCTCATCTTTTTCATGCATATCTGCAGCGGTGCCCACAATCAAGGGGTCCGGCGGCACTGCGATGCTGGTGTCTTTATTGGGATAATCCGCTTTGCTGAGCAGGTAGCGCATGGCATTGATTCGCGCACGTTTCTTGTCGTCTGACTTGATTACTGTCCAGGGTGCATCAGCGGTATCGGTGTAAAAAAACATGGCTTCTTTGGCCTTGGTGTAGTCCTCCCATTTATCCAGGGAGGCTAAATCAATAGGGCTCAGCTTCCACTGTTTCAACGGGTCTTTGCGGCGCTCCTGAAAGCGGCGGAACTGTTCTTCCTGGCTCACTGAGAACCAGAATTTAAATAGCAAAATACCACTGCGTACCAGCATTCGCTCAAGCTCCGGTGTTTGCCGCATGAATTCCAGGTACTGTTGCTCCTGGCAAAAGCCCATTACCCGCTCAACGCCAGCCCGGTTGTACCAGGAGCGGTCGAACAGTACTACCTCACCGGCGGTGGGCAAATGTTTGACGTAGCGTTGGAAATACCATTGGCCAGCTTCCTGCTCTGATGGCTTTTCAAGGGCCACCACGCGAGCACCCCTGGGGTTCATGTGTTCCATGATCCGTTTAATGGTGCCGCCCTTGCCTGCAGCGTCCCGACCTTCAAATAGGATTACTACTTTTTGTCCAGTGGCCTTCACCCAGCTCTGAAATTTTAGTAGCTCCACCTGCAGTTCTTGTTTTTTTGACTCGTATTCTCTGCGGGTCATTTTCTTAGAGTAGGGATAATATCCGTGGCGAAAGATATCTTCTTTAGTGAGCACTTTCTTTTGAGAGCGGGACTTGCCTACCTTTTTAATCTCGGCGGCCATTTGGTCGATGTTGGAATTGGCGGAAGGTGCGGGGGTTGGATTGCTTTCCACTGCTAAACCTCAGAATTGGCTCCATGTGTGAGTGGTTAAGTATGGCGTAGTTGGAGAAATCCGCTTTGACGTGTATCAGCCAAGAAGAAGCCTTATCAGAACAAGTCGTTATAACCACAGCCATAAAAAAACCCCCAAAGCTTAAGGCTAAGGGGGTTCCGAAGAGCTCAAGTCATGATTTATGACTGCTTTCTGCGCTCACGAGAGATGGACACAACGCCACCCAACAGGGCTAAGGCTATACCGGCACCTGCCACGTCGATCTCAGGCACGGCGCTTTTGGGTTTGCACTTTTCTTTGCGCTTGAACTGGTGGATGCCCTGGCTCTTGTGCTTGCCACCTTTGTAGCCGTTGCTTTTGTGATGGCCACTGGTTTGAGTGTACTTGTTGTGTGATTTGAAGCTAAAAAAGTCAAACAAGCCACCTGCTTGGGCGGGTGCGGCTACAAAACTCATTGATACGGCCAGTCCAACTGCTGCGATAGTCTTTTTCATTCTTGTCTCTCCACATGGTGGTAATAGGTGTTAAATAAAAAGTTTTGGATTGCTGAGGATCTTTTTGGGTATCCGCTTAATCCAGTGATGTATATAAAGCAGGTGTCGTGCCAGATTCTAAAAGTCTATGTTATTCAATGAGATAGGTTATAAAATGATTATTTTATAACCAGATAATGTAAAATAGATCGACAAATAAAAAGAAAACTTTGCTAGGGAATAGGTAGAAAAATCCCATAAAAAAACCCCCGGAGCATATCGCTATGGGGGTTTCAAAAAGCTCAGCTAATGAACTTACGACTGCTTTCTGCGCTCACGAGAGATGGATACCACACCACCCAACAAGGCTAAGGCTATACCGGCACCTGCCACGTCGATCTCAGGCACGGCACTTTTGGGTTTGCACTTTTCTTTGCGCTTAAACTGGTGGATGCCCTGGCTCTTGTGCTTGCCACCTTTGTAGCCGCTGCCTTTGTGATGGCCACTGGTTTGAGTGTACTTGTTGTGTGATTTGAAGCTAAAAAAGTCAAACAAGCCACCTGCTTGGGCGGGTGCGGCTACAAAACTCATTGATACGGCCAGTCCAACTGCTGCGATAGTCTTTTTCATTCTTGTCTCTCCACATGGTGGTAATAGGTGTTTAATAAAAGTGTTGGATTGCTGAGGATCTTTTTGGTATCCACTTAATCCAGTGATGTATATAAAGCAGATCTCGTGCCAAGTTTCAAAAATCCTTTTTTTTCAATGAGATGCCATAAAAAGCGGTTATTTTATAATCAGGCAATGTAAAATTGATCGACAAATAAAAAGAAAATTTTGCTAGGTGGATTTGGGCTTAGCGCTCTGTATTTGTGGCTACAGATAGTCAGCGGCGGTGTAGAAAGGATGGAGTTCTCTGTGGGTGTCCCCTAGCGAGTAGCTAGGGGCGAGCCAGATAATTTTATAAGAAAAGGCAGGGGGTTAATTAAACGAAAAGTCGAAGATGAATACCTGGTTGGGGTCGTCGTCTCCTGCCACCACGGTGATATTTTCTCCTGTGCGGGAAATGCTGACATCTTCTTCGTCGCTATGGACTTCAACCAGGTCGAAATCCTCATCAATGAAGGCGAAGAATCGGTCAGTGCCGTTTGCATTGGTGTAAGCGTACTCCCAATAAGAGGAGAATTGGATGTTGAAGTCTGCACTCCCGGAAGTGGAGGTGGCGGTGAGAAGGCCGATGGTATCGGCAAAGTTGTTGCTGAGCTTAATAAACTTGTTGATATAGGTGCCCGTGGCGGTGTAGCTGTCCCCGGTGGCTTGGTCGGTTCCGGATTCCTCAAAGTCGATGGGGTCAAAGCTGAAATGGTTGGAGTCTATAACATCGCCACTGGCGTTTTCGCCTAAAACGCTCAGGTTATCGTTTTGGTCATAGTTGATCTCCACAGTGTCTTGGTTGTAATAATCCTCTGCGATCAGTGTTCCTGCGCCATCGTCGCTTATGAAAATCACATCAAAACCAAAGCCTTCAAAGGTGTCTTCATAGTTCTGGCCGTTAATGGTTCCGGATTCGTTACCCGCATTTGCCCATACGCTGAGCCAGATGCCGCTGAGGTTGGGGTCAGCTGAGGGGGTGAGTTCGGCCTCAACATCGGCGATGAACACGTCTATTTGGCTCGTGAGCCGGTCAATGGTCTCCTGGTCTGGACCCTCTGGTTCCGGTTCAGGTTCCGGTTCAGGGGTAACGGGTTCTTCCGGAAGCACCTGTGCGGTGGCGGGATCAACGCGTTCAATGGGTACTTTGCCACAGGCAGCCACCAAGGTGGTCAGAAGCAAAAGTACCGTTAGTTTGTTAAGCATGCTTGATATCCTGACTAAATTCAGCAGCTAGCAGCGCTGATTATGATTAATTCCATGATACGAAAATCGCCTCGTCATTTGTGTTTTATTTGTGTACAAAATGTAGGGCTTTGTTTATGGGGCTCACCGTTGCGCTGTGAGTGCAGCCGTTTGCCGATGGTAGAATAGGGAGACAAGCAAAAGCAAGAAATTGAGCTGCGTTATGCTAATGGGAAATGTGGTATAAGGTTCAGGCATCCAAATATCGGTGCGATTCTATGATAAGACCAAAATACTCCAAGGAGAGAAAATAGTGATCAATAATAAATCGGGTTCCCTTCGCAGTTCCTTCAAGTTGGCAGCAATTGCTGCCGCTGCAGTGGCGGTACAGGGTTGTACCATTCACTGGGACGGCTTGGTAAACAACGAAACCGGAAATACGATCAAAATGATTGGACATGATCAGAGCAACGCCAATTGGACTGTGAGTGCCAACGATAAAGTAACCTTCGCGTGGAAGTACAATTGTCTAGAGGTGTCTGACAGCGGCAAGTCATATTACTTTGATGCTGACCCGAAAGCGGTGCCTAAGGCTGCCGTTCGCGGAAGTGTAAAATTCACCGTCCATACCGCCTACCGAGATAACCAGCTTTACTATGTGCTGGAAGGTGGTGACGTCCAGCCTATGAAGTCTCTGCCGTCTTGCGAGCAGTAGTGGTTGCCAAGCGCATCCCCAATAAGAGAAGCGCTTTGGCAACTGCGAAGCGCTTCTAGTTACTCCCCAGCACTCTTATTTCATTGATGCTGTTCCAGTTGTTTTCGCTGTTTGCACGGCCGATTAGTCGGAACTCCGAAACAACGGCCGTATTGACTTCATATGATTCAAAGTCTGATGTGGTGCCGCTGCTGGGGCCTTGGGTTACGGTTTTCCATTTCTGGTTTTCGTTTCGAATTTGAATATCAAAGTTGGCTGTGCGCTGATCACCTTCAAACCAGGCGATTTGAACTTCTGAAATGGCGGTGGGCTCGCAAAGGGTTAAGATGATGGGAACCCTGACCCCGCGGCCTGACCAGCGCGTGTTGAGATCGCCGTCTATTGCGTTGGCTGGAACAAACTCGTTTTGAGTGGATGCATCTGCGTCGCAAATTGCATGTTGGTCGGTGGATAGACCACCACCTGTGTTGGGGTCTGGGTCTGTTTCGGGGTCAGGGTCTGGGGTGGATACCCATTCTGACTCTTCTCCTTCAAACTTGATTTCTTTGATGCTGTTACGGCTGTTTCTGTTGTTGCCTTTGCCTATGATTCTAACGTAGTTGACGCCGTCGCTGTTGATTGGGTAGCTTTCGAATTGGCTTGTTGTGCCGCTGGCCTGGCCGCTTTTAACTGTGGTCCAGTTGGTGCCATCGCCGCTCACCTGTATGGAAAATTTAGCTTTGCGTACATCGCCCTTGTACCAGGCGATTTTTATGTTCGATATGGACGTGGTGGCGCAGAGCTCCAAATCCAGCATCACATCTCTGCCCAGGGCGGACCAGCGTGTGCCCATCTTTCCATCCACCGCATTGATGGGTAAGTTGCCGTCGTTATCGGACGCCGTTGCTGAACAAACTTCCGATGGGGAGGGTTGCTCCACTACGCTATCAATGGCTTGAAATAAGTTGACCACGCCACCTGTGGTGGACAGGCCTTCCCAGGAAGTCATGGTATCGCTGTTGTTTAAAAGGCGATCAATGGTCTCAAGATAGGTTTCCCCTGGGAATTCTGCTTTGAGGATGGCGATGGCGCCAGCAACCTGAGGCGCAGCCATGGAGGTGCCGTACAAAAAGCCGTAGTAGGGCGACAGATTTCGGTCAGTCATGGCTTCAGTTTCGATGCTGGGAAAGGTGCTGAAAATTCTGGAGCCCACAGCAGCGATATCCACACTTTCTTGCCCGTAATTACTGAACGTGATTTTCTCTAAGAACAGATCAGAAGCACCCACGGATACAATGTTGTCATAGTCATAGGAGGCGGGGTACTGTGGTGCGTCATCAATGTTGGTGTTGTTGTTACCCGCTGCCGCAACCACCACCACATTTTTGTTTCTTCCTTTGGCTATGGCGTTGGATTCCGCTGAGTTAGTCATGTTGCTGGTGTAGCTGGCGTTTATTACGTCGGCACCCATGGCCGTTGCATAGGCAATGCACTCTGCTGCTCCGGACGTGGCTCCATTTCCTGATGCGTCCAGAAACTTACATGCCATCAGTTGGGTTGACCAGGCTACCCCGGTAATGCCTATACCGTTATTGCCCACTGCGCCAATGGTGCCAGCAACATGGGTGCCGTGGAAGCGGTCATCTAGCGGTGGCAGGTCAGGATCGATCACATTAATACCGTATATGTCATCCACATAGCCATTGCCGTCATCGTCGATGCCGTTAGCGGTCTCTTTTGGGTTGCTCCACATGTTGGCTGTGAGATCAGGGTGTTCAAAATCCACCCCGGAATCCACTATGGCCACCACCACATTGTTGGCATTTTTTCTGATATTCCAGGCCCGCTCTGCAGTAAGGCCTGTATCTCCGTAGCCCTGATTCAAGGCATTTTTCTGTTGGTAGTAAAGCTCATCATTGGGTGTTTCTGCAGCGTTAACGATGTAGTCTGGTTCTACCGTTGCCAGGCTCTGGATGCTTTCCGCATCTTTCAGTGCATCTTCCAGAGAGAACGCATGGGTAACGGGAAATGAGGCCAGGATAGCCCCTGAGTAACCGGCTTTTCGCCTGATGCCAAAGCCAGCTGCTTTTAATTGTTGCGTGACAAAGGCTTCGTCTGATAAATCATTGAGCAGCACAACCAAGTGATCAGCCACCAATTGTTTGGTCTCAACCAAAACCTCTTGGTTGGTATTGGCATCTTTAGTAATGCGCTGGTCTATTCGCACTAAGGGATAGTGGAAGTCAGTCTGACGGGTGGATGATTTCAGATAGGATCCATTAGTTCCTTCAGCTCTTGTGCCCTTGAAAAGTTCGTCCCCTGGGATCATGCCAGGGTTGGACCCTGGGGAAGCGTTCGTGGACTGACCGGTTGAAACGTTTACCAGACTCATCGGTGTGGCGGGTTTAAACGTCTGGGTATGGGATTCTTGTTTGTCTAATAAATGTGCATACAGCTTTTTGGTGATGTTGGGAGACGTGGTAAGCGTCGATGGCCTGGGGTCGGAATAGCTGAGATCGGTGGCAGAACCTGACTCGGAAGCTTCTTTAGTCGCCATTGATTTGCTGGCGGACCTGTCGTGGCCATGGTTATTGGGTAGTTGTTGTAGTTTTTGGGTGGCAAAAACGGTTCCAATCAATGCAGCACTAACAAAGCAGGTTCGAACTAGCGCAGTAGATTTCATTGTTGAAATTCCTTTTCTGGTCAATACAAAATTAACGTCTCAGGCTTGTTTTCGCCTTTTCTCAACTTAAGTAAATAATCGGAAAGCTAGACTCGATTGGCGCTTCGCAAGGCCTTACCCCAGTTATTATTAGTTTGCGATCAGCCTAAAAACAGCATGCTTGGTACAGCCCAGCTAGGGCCGTCGACATATTAACAAATAAAATTAGATTGTAAATTTGTTCGATGAAATTAACAAAACAAATAAATTAAGATGTGAACTGGAGCAACAAGCCTGTTTGCCCCCCAAACTGCTCACCACTTGCCTATGGCTTTTACTAAATCTTAGTGGTTAGCAATGGAAAAACAGTGCCGTTTTACGCTGCTGTTAGGGTTAAGACATAGCCGTTTTGCAAGGCATTTTCTGGCCCTACAGATGGT
This sequence comes from uncultured Ketobacter sp., assembly GCA_964016105.1. Lineage (GTDB taxonomy): Bacteria > Pseudomonadota > Gammaproteobacteria > Pseudomonadales > Ketobacteraceae > Ketobacter. The sequence goes on along the minus strand of CAXHEX010000028.1, from coordinate 4,977 downwards.
TGCTTATGAAGTAGCTTTGCTCAAATATGGGATATTAATCCAGTTATTCTGAATAAAATAGGAATATAGTCCCTAATTTTGGGTGGTAGAGTTGCTTTGGATTTAAAGTTGGACTATATTCCCATTAATGCTCGAATAGTGGGAATATAGTCCCTTTGGTTGATGATATGGCTAAGCGTGATTTACACAATGTGTTGTTTCCAAAGCAGCGTAAAATCCTGACCCGTTTTGGTGAGGACTTGTTGTTAGCGATGAAGCGACGTGGTTTTACAAAAAAGTTGCTGTGTGAGCGCACTGGCTTTGATCATAAAACCGTGAACAAAGTCTTCGCCGGTGATCCGGGCGTTGCCATAGGCACTTACTTAAAAGTAATGGCCGTACTTGGCATGGAGAGTAATTTTGCAGAGATGGCCGCTCATGATGAAGTTGGTATCAAGCTGCAAAATATAAAATTGCTGGAAGGTTCATGATGAGCCGTGAAATCGTCGAAGTCTATGCCCACTGGCAGCCAATTGAAGCGCCTTTGCTAATAGGGCAGCTTTCTTACAGCGATTCAAGCCGGGGTGGTGTGTTTAGTTTTGCCTACGATAAAGCATTTTTAACCTCGGCTTATCGCTTGCAAATTGACCCAATCCTGACGCTTCACTCCGGTGAACTCTACAATGATGAAGCCGATAAAAACTTCCGTGCATTTCTCGATTCATCGCCTGATAGATGGGGGCGTGTTCTAATGCAGCGACGTGCGGCAATTGAAGCTCGCAAGGGGATTCGAGAAGCAAGTGGATTAAACGAGTTGGATTACCTGTTGGGCGTACATGATTCTTACCGAATGGGTGGTATTCGATTTAAGCGAGAAGGCTCGGATGCTTTCTTAGATGACAATGCCGAATTTTCTGCACCGCCAATGGCTTCTCTGCGAGAGTTAGAGCACGCTGCAATGCAGATTGAAAAAGACGATAACATCGACAGTGACGAGTATTACCGCTGGTTGAAGATGCTGATTTCTCCAGGCTCATCATTAGGTGGTGCAAGGCCCAAGGCTTGTGTGACAGATGAACAAGGCCACTTGTGGATTGCCAAGTTTCCCAACCTAAATGATTCCCATGACGTGGGGGCCTGGGAGATGGTTTGTTATGAATTGGCTTTGGCGGCAGGTGTTGACATGTTTCCAAGTGAGATTAGGCTGTTTTCCTCTCAGCATCACACCTTTTTAACAAAACGGTTCGATCGCGACGGAGATCAGCGGCTGCATTTTTCATCGGCCATGACACAGCTTCAATACTATGATGGTGAACAATCTCAAGGTGCCAGCTACTTAGAGATTGCTGAATTTATTTCCAATTCTGGTGCGCAAACCGAAGCTGATTTAGCACAGCTATGGCGTCGTATCGTATTTAATGTTGCGGTGTCCAACACGGATGATCACCTGCGTAACCATGGGTTTTTATTAACAAAGAATGGTTGGAAGTTATCACCAGCTTATGACTTAAACCCGATAGTTGGTAAGCACGGTCTGCATTTGAATATTACGGATGCAGACAACGCTTTGGACTACCAATTAGCCTTTGACGTAATAGACTTCTTCCGATTATCTCAAACCCAAGCCACGCAAATTTACGATGAAGTGTTAATTGCGGTTAAGCAATGGCAAACCGTTGCTAAGCGGCTAGGGATCAGCCGCGCCGAGCTAGCCATGAAACAATCGGCGTTTAACGCTTAACAGCTTGTTAAAAATAACCTGTAAATAAAGACCACATTCGGCATTGGATCCAAAAAACTACTCGATATTCTGGATCTGCTCCCGCATCTGCTCGATTAACACCTTCAATTCCACTGCCGCTTGGGTGGTAACCGTATTTATGGATTTCGATCCCAGGGTGTTCGCTTCGCGATTGAGTTCTTGCATCAAAAAATCCAGCTTGCGACCGATGGCTCCGCCCTGTTTCATATTGCGGCTCACTTCTTTAACATGGGTTTCCAGTCGGTCCAGTTCTTCTTCCACATCGGTTTTTTGTGCCAGATAGACGATCTCTTGCTCCAGCCGTTCTTGATCCACATTGCTGCAGATTTCTTCAAGCCGTGCCAGTAGCTTTTCTTTTTGGGCGGCCAAAATAGCGGGAAGATGTTCCCTTACCACCAACACCTGTTGTTCAATTTTAGTGAGCCGGTCTTCGATCATGGCCTGTAGCTCTTTGCCTTCTCTTTCCCTGTGAGCAATAAAGTCTTTTAAGGTTTCGTCCAGCAGGGCCATGGCCGCTTTTTGAATTTCCGATTGGTCGGTTTCCGGGGTTTGTACCACGCCAGGCCAATGCAGCAGGGTGGCGGTGGAAATGGGGCTGTTATCGCCAGTGAGGCTGCTGATTTTGTGGGCTGCCTCCAATAGCTGCTTGACAAAATTGTCGTTGATTTCCAGGCTGGCGGGGGCGCTGTCTTCCGCTTTGATCTTGAGGGTGCATTCCACTTTGCCGCGGTTGAGGGCTTTGCGTAGTTTTTCTCGAGCTGGGTTTTCCAGGTCCCGCAGGGTGTCTGGCAGTCTAGGTGATATTTCCAGGTAGCGATGATTCACCGATCGCAACTCCCAGGATAGAGTTCCCCAGGTGGCTTTGTGTTCCTTGCGACTGAAGGCGGTCATGCTGCGGGTCATAATGTGCTCCTGTTGGGGGTGGTGGTCTATCAGCAGACAGTCATTCTAACTGACTTTCGGTTTTGGAACAGGCCCATAAATGTTGTAAAAGTCGTGGCCACAATTGAGTATACTGTGCGCCCCTACTGATACCTATTTACTTGAACAAAAAGGAGCCAATGATGCGACCCAGTGGACGCCAGCCCGATCAGATGCGAGAAGTGGAAATCATTCGAGATTATACCTGCCATGCGGAGGGCTCGGTGCTGGTTCGGTTTGGCAACACCAAGGTTATCTGCACCGCCAGCGTGGAAGATGGCGTGCCCCGATTCCTTAAAGGTCAGGGCCAGGGCTGGGTTACAGCGGAATACGGCATGCTGCCACGGGCCACCGGTACTCGTAATAGCCGGGAAGCGGCCCGGGGTAAGCAGGGTGGGCGCACCTTGGAAATCCAGCGCTTGATAGCCCGTTCGTTGCGGGCAGCGGTGGATCTGAAGCTGCTGGGAGAGAATACCATTTACGTGGACTGTGATGTGATCCAGGCCGATGGTGGAACCCGAACCGCATCCATAACCGGTGCCTGTGTTGCCTTGGTTGATGCCCTTACCTTTTTATTAAACTCCGGAAAAGTGAAGCAAGACCCCTTAAAACGCTTGGTGGCTTCGGTGTCGGTGGGCGTATATAAAGGCACGCCGGTGTTGGATTTGGATTACCCGGAAGATTCCAATGCCGAAACCGATATGAATGTGGTGATGACCCAGCACGGTGGCTTGGTAGAAGTTCAGGGAACAGCAGAAGGCGAACCTTTCAAGCGAGAAGAAATGGACGCCATGATGGATTTGGCGGAAAAGGGTGTGAAGGAATTATTTCAGATTCAACAAAAAGCGCTTGGATGGTGATAACGTGAGCGGTTCTTCTAATGATGGTCAACTGAAACCCTACCAGCGGGACTTTATTGAATTTGCTTTGCAATTGAATGTGCTGCGTTTTGGTGAATTCACCCTTAAGTCTGGACGCACCAGCCCCTACTTTTTTAACGCCGGTTTATTCAATACGGGCCTGGCCCTGGCCAAGCTGGGCCGTTTTTACGCGGCAGCCATTATGGATTCCGGGGTGGGTTTTGACGTGCTTTTTGGCCCGGCCTATAAAGGGATTCCCATAGCGTCTGCGGCGGCGGTGGCCCTGGCGGATCAGCACCAACTGGATACTCCCTGGTGCTTCAACCGTAAAGAAGCCAAAGATCATGGCGAGGGCGGTAATCTTGTGGGTGCCCCGTTACAAGGGCGAGTGCTAATTATTGATGATGTGATTACTGCCGGCACCGCTATCCGCGAAGTGATGGGTCTTATTGCCAACACCGATGCTCAACCTGCTGGCGTGGTGGTGGCTTTGGATCGCCAGGAGTTGGGTAAGGGTGAACTGTCCGCCATCCAGGAAGTGGAGCGGGATTTCGCCATTCCGGTGGTGAGTATTATTAATTTAAATCAGCTTATCCAGTATATGGAAACCCAGGGCACCACAGCTCAGTCGTTATCTGAGCATTTACCCAAGGTGAAAGCGTACCGGGAAAAGTACGGCATTTCGTAAAAAAAACGTAACACATCTATCCTATGTTCATGGCTTGTTTGCGATACAATCCGGCCATGAACAAAGATTCGAAACGGCAGGATCCCGTTTATCAAACCGCAAAAAAGCTGGTTGATCGCAACCTGGCTGTAATGGATGGTCCCGCTGCACTTACTCCCGAGCAAGTCCATGAAGTTCGCGTTTGTACCAAAAAACTGCGCGCGCTCATTCAAATGTATCGGCCACACTGCGGCAAGAATGCCATTAAAGCCGTAGAGAAAAAAACCAAACGGATTGCTGACCAATATTCCGGTGCCAGGGATGCCCAGGTCATGCACCAAACCTTGGTTCAGCTCGCTGAAATGTACTGTGCTGAACAGGGTGAAGACGTGGCTCCGTTACTGGCCCATTACGCCGATGCCAACGCAAAGATTCAACAGGTTTCCCCGCACAGCGAGTTTGACTTGCAACAGGCTTTTAGCAAATTAATGGACAGTTGGCAGAAGAAGATTCGCCCCAAAGCCAACACCGATTTTGCGCTGGGTCTTGAGTTCAGCTATCAACAGGCCCGTAAGCTGGCGTTTGAAGCTGAAACCCTGGATCAGGATGAGTGCTATCACCATTGTCGTAAGTGGGTGAAGTATTACCTTTATCAGATTAATCTGTTTGTGAACAAAAACGATTCCATCGATGAGCTGGTGGATTCGTTAAAGGCGCTGGCGGAATTGTTGGGCCTGTTTCACGATCGTTGCGTACTGGAAGCCAGTTTAAATGGCCTGTTGCAGTCC
>CAXHEX010000027.1:0-66455 GCA_964016105.1 uncultured Ketobacter sp. | reverse complement strand
GACAGACACCTTCTGAAAAACCGGTAACTGTCAGATCAAGTCTGGATTACTACACTTAAAGCTTGCGCCATTTGACAGCCCAGAAGCCCTGATTCCTCACTCAAACTCATAAGGCGCTCAGATTCTTTAATGATATCCGCCGTTTTAAATTGATAGCTCATAATTTTGCCCGCGCTAATAAGGAAAAACGCCAGTGAATGGCATTTTGCTGTTTAATATGGCCTGAATATCTTCAGGCAAATAAATCGTCGGATCGTCATAGCCGATCCGAATTGCAGAATTATTGCGCGGCATGAATTCCATGCCGTCTTTTTTGATAGAAAAAATAAGCGTGTTGTGCGCAAGCCAGCGCCCGTAACACACTTTATAACCTTCGCTTTCAAGAAGTTCAGCAATTTCAGGCGTTTCAATTTTTCCGTCGCCGTCATCGTAGCCAAATTTTGAAAAGGCATGGCTCCAGTGGTAGCGGTTTCCGCAATGTTCGCATTTATCACAAGCCATGCCATTGTCCTTTCTTATATCTCAGGCTCAAAATCCATGCCTTTATCGTCATCACGTCTGTTGTGACGATTTGCTGCATTGGTGTTTTGAGTGCTTTTGCTGTGCGTATGAGTTTTCGAGCGTTGAGCGTGTTTGGATTTTTCCTCATGTTCGGCAACATGAGAAAGGTCTCGCACCAGCGCTTGGCGCTCTTTTTCTTGGATGTCGCGAAGCAGTTGGATTTGCGTTTGTAAGTTCTGGCGCTCGGTTAACTGCTTTTGAATCAGTTCCTCCTGCTGTTTACGATCACGCAAATGTGCCTGCCACGCTTCTTGTTCATTACGTTTTCGGGTTTTCCAATAGCGGCCATTGAGCTTGTCCCAAATGCCTTTAAAGCCTTTGCGGATTCTGGCAGATCGCTTCAGCTCTTCAGCTTGCCAGCGTTTTTGCTGATATTCCTTAAGGCTGGCGCGTACCGAGCGGTGTTCATTGGTTAGCTTGGCCTTATCTGCTAGCAGAGGTTTGAGCTTTTCATTGTGTACGTTGCGCAATTCGTCTTTGTAAGAATCAAACAGTTTTGAAAGTTGGCCTTGTATGCCGTTTTTCACTTCTTGCACTGATGGCAAGCCCTTAGCGTTGCCAAGGCGCGCTTCTAGGGCTTTAGCTTTTTGCCCAAGCTGGCGCGTGAGTGAATACACTTCGCCATATACATCCAACGCCACAAAACCGCGTTTATCGCCTTTGGCTAAAAAGTAGCCTTTTTCACGAAGCGCATGCTCGAAACTGGTTTTGGTGTCGGATACTGCCCAGCACTCCTGAAGCTCACTTTTGATATCCGAGGCTTTACGGCCAACGCGCTGCGCTTGCTGCCATTCGGCGCGGGTGAAGTTCAGTGGGTTTTTCTTGGTTTTGTCTTTGAAGCCTTCAGGCAGCTTCCAGCCATGTTCGAGATACAGTGATTTTGAAAGATCATTGAGCTTTAGTTTTGAGTGCGAGATATTGACCGCCTTCATCTCGTCCGTATTGATGCGGCTCCAAACGCAGTGCGCATGGCGGCGGCCTTCCTTTTCATGGAAGACCACCACGCGGGGCTGACCTTCCAGCCCCAGCTTCTGCTCCACGCGCTCCAGCGTTTTTTCAAAGGTCTCAATATCGACTTTTTCATCCTGAGGCGGGTTCAGGCTCAGGGAATACATGAATTGCTTACACTTGGTTCCCTTGGATAGCGCATAGGCTTCATTCAATGCGCCGAGAACATCTTGCGCCATAAAGCCGCTCACCTCATACACATTGACGTGCTCATTTTGCTCCCCGTTGAGCAGGTGAAGCGCCATTTGGCGACCGCCAGCACGTTGATTACCCTTGAGGATCATCTTCATCCTCCGTATCTGGCTGGCTTTGGGGCTTGAGCCCCAATGCTTTAATCAGGGTGTCACGCATCCACTGAATGGCCGTAACAGACTCATTGAGCGATTCCACAACGTCATGATTGACGGGTAGAGAACCAGAATTAGCCGCCTTGGCGAGCTGGTTAATATTGGCACTAATACGGGATTGGCCGAGCGCCCCAATGAGCTTAGCGATGGCCTTTTGATCAATATCGGCGGTTTCGCCACGAGTGCGCTTTTTGGGCATTTCGGGCATATCTTCTTTGAAGATCAGCCAGCGAATGTAGGCTGCGAGCGGTCTGCCTGCCGCAGCCATCTCCAGCGCCTTGCGCTCTTCCTCGGTAAATCTCATGGAAAATGGAGGGGGATACTTGGTTTTGGGCGTTTTATCGACCATTTTAAGCCCCTCCACTTGTCAAAATGGGGCTTTCGCCGTTATACTCCGCGCCCTGTGAAGCGTGGGCTCCCTCTAAGCTAGATAGTAACGCGCTGATATGTGGTGGCTTAGAGGCAATATCAAGGGCATTGACCAACAGCTTAGACAGCGTTGGCAACCAGCCCCCGCTACCAATTTTATCTATGTGGGCTTCGGCCCCATGGGTAAGTTGTTTATCAGCTGCTCCTGATAAGCGCATCCTCCCAAGTAACAACTCCCAAAATTCTAGCCATTATCTCATTAAACCCTGTTATGCTCAGAAGCTACTTTGCGTATAAAAGATAAGGCTCATCTTCATGGGCAGCACGTAAGCCTTTTGTGGTGACGAGAGGGTCGGATCTGTCTATTCCCGTTTAATCTCGTTAAGTGGTTGCCAGGCGTGCGGTTCCCTGGTATTGTGTGCGCCCTTTCCTGGAGAGGCCCCTTGGTTGTTATTTCGCCAAATTGCGGGTGGGCCTAGCGAACATTCAACGGTCACGACACCGTCGAGTCTCGCTCAGTGGGTCTGCGGACAGAGTTGAAGTCTGCGCACTAAGATTGTTATAATCCGCCACCAGAATGAGGCGCTCCCGGGTTTGATTCGGTCGAGTACCCAGCTTGTAGTTGAGTAAGAATTCTCGAAGCCCCTAATTTTAGGGGCTTTTTGTTAGGAGAGGAGTTGGCCCAAGATCAGTTGGTGCTGGCTAAGTGGTGGGCCGTGGTGCCCATTTTTTGTTTCTGATTGGCTGAATTGCAGCAAGGCAAAGACTGAGTGTCATCTAAGCGAAACGAACAACTCAAGCAGATGTTAGAACCGGCGGTTCAGGCCGTGGGCATGGAGCTGTGGGGGATTGAATTTCTCTCTCAGGGCCGACACTCCATATTGCGTGTATATATCGATTCGCAAAATGGCGTCACCATCGACGATTGTGAAGCAGCGTCCCATCAGGTGAGCGGCATTCTTGATGTAGAGGATCCCATAAGTGGCGAATACAATCTGGAGGTATCTTCTCCAGGAATGGATCGTCCCTTGTTTAGCTTCGAACAGTTTCGTAGCTATGTTGGTGAGCCCATCAAAGTCCGTTTGCAAATGGCCGTGGATGGAAAAAGAAATTTTACAGGTAAGTTGTTGGTGGCAGAAAACGATCAGCTAACCTTTGAAGTGGAAAATCAACAACTAACCGTTTCGATGAACCAAGTAGATAAAGCAAACCTGGTCCCAATTTTTGACTAAATGCTAATAGCAGGCTTTCTGTAAGCAGAGTCTCAGGGTGAGGCAGTGAAATGAGTAAAGAAATACTTTTGGTAGCGGATACCGTTTCAAACGAAAAAGGCGTAGATAAAGACGTTATTTTTGGTGCTGTGGAATTGGCATTGGCTACGGCTACAAAAAAGCGTTTTCCGTCCGATGATGTGGATATCAAGGTAACCATTGATCGAGCTACTGGAGATTATGATAGTTATCGTCTGTGGCATGTGGTTCTGGATGAGGATTTCGAGTTTCCCGGCCGTCATCTGACCTTGGATGAAGCCCACGACATTGATAAAAAACTCAACATTGGTGATACCTGGGAAGAGCCCATTGAGTCCATTGAGTTTGGCCGAATTGCGGCTCAGACTGCCAAGCAGGTGATCGTACAAAAGGTGCGTGAAGCTGAGCGCCAGCAGGTTATAGAAGCCTTTGTTGATCGTATTGGTGAACTGGTAAACGGTACAGTTAAGAAAGTGACCCGGGACAGTGTCATCTTGGACCTGGGCAACAATGCAGAGGCTCTTTTGTCCCGTGAAGATATGATCCCCCGGGAAACCTTCCGGGTGAGCGACCGGGTGCGTGCTGTACTACGGGGTGTGAATACGGAAAATCGCGGACCGCAGTTGTTTGTGAGCCGGACTCGACCAGAAATGCTGATTGAACTGTTCAAAATTGAAGTACCCGAAATCGGCGAAGATCTTATTGAAATCAAAGGTGCGGCCCGTGACCCTGGTTCTCGCGCCAAGATTGCTGTGAAAACCCACGATCAGCGAGTTGACCCTGTGGGCGCCTGTGTAGGTATGCGTGGAGCGCGGGTACAAGCGGTATCAAACGAATTGGGTGGCGAGCGAATTGACATTGTACTGTGGGATGACAACGTGGCCCAATTTGTTATCAATGCCATGTCCCCCGCTGATGTTATATCCATTGTGGTAGATGAAGATCGCCACGCCATGGATATTGCCGTAGATGAAGAACAGTTGGCCCAAGCCATTGGCAAAGGTGGGCAAAACATACGGCTGGCCGGAGAGTTGTCTGGTTGGGACCTCAACGTTATGACCGTTGAACAGGCCCAAAACAAGCAGGAAGAAGAAGCCGGTGAGCTGGTTGAACGCTTCATGAATGATTTGGATGTGGACGAAGACGTCGCTGCTGTGCTGGTTGAAGAAGGTTTCACCAGCTTGGAAGAAGTTGCCTATGTTCCTAAAGAAGAAATGATGGCAATCGAAGGCTTTGATGAAGATGTGGTGGATGAACTGCGACGTCGAGCGAAGGATGCGTTGTTGACCAAGGCTTTGGTCTCTGAAGAGAAATTAGAAGGTGAGCAGGCACCTGCAGAAGACCTGTTGAATATGGACGGTATGGATAAAACCACCGCCTATGCGCTAGCAAAAGTTGGCATCATCACTATGGATGATCTTGCTGAACAAGCGGTCGATGATTTGTTGGATATTGAAAATATCGATGAAGACCGTGCTGCGCAATTGATAATGACTGCACGTGCCCCTTGGTTCGAGGATCAGGAATAAGCTCGAACATGCATGAAAACTGGCACGAATAACAGGAGTGAGAAACGCTGATATGGCAGAAGTGACCGTCGAACAGCTAGCCGATGTCGTGGGTATACCCGTAGAGACTTTGTTGCAGCAAATGAAAGACGCGGGGTTGGCTCACAAAGATGCGGAGCAAGCTGTTTCTGATAATGAAAAAGAGCAGCTGTTGGCGCACTTGAAGCGATCCCATGGTGGCAAAGAAGCTGGGCCCAAAAAAATCACCCTTAAGCGAAAAAGTGTTAGCACTCTCAAGGTAAGTGGATCTCAGGGGCGTAGCAAAACAGTGAACGTAGAAGTGCGTAAAAAGCGCACCTACGTTAAGCGTTCTGATGTGGAAGCGGAAGAAGCAAAAGCAGCCGCTGCTGCAGAAGAGGCAAGGGCTGCCGAAGAAGCCGCCAAGATAGCGGAGCAAGAGCGCCTGGCTGCGGAAGAAGCCGCTAAGATAGCGGAGCAAGAGGCAGCTCGAAAAGCAGAAGAAGAGAAAGCGCTGGAACAAGCCAAAAAAGAAGCGGCTGCCAAAGAAGCGGCTACGTCTGCCAAAAAAGACAGCGGTAAAAAGGACGCTGCTAAAAAAGAAGCAGCGAAGAAAGAGCCCGTTAAGAAAGAGCCGGAAAAAACTCCTGAAGAAATGGCTGCCGACGAAGCTCGTCGTGCTGAAGACGCCAAGCGCAGGGAAGAAGCCCGTAAAAAAGCAGAAGAAGAGGCCCGTGAGCACACCTTGGAAGAAGCACGCCGCTTAGCCCAGGAAATTGAGGCGCGGGGTGATGAAGCCACTGAAAAAGCCGATGAGATGGTGTTGGAAGAGGAAAAAGATGCCATTGTAAAACGCGCTTTTGAGGAAAGCCTGGATCGCGAGGCGCGTCAGGTTAAACGGGCCAAAAAAACGCCCAAGAAAAAGGGCAAAGACAAAATTCCCGAGCGCAAAATTGTGCCCAAATTATCAGGCACCCGCGCCAATCAACACGGATTCCAGAATCCCACTGGGCCTGTGGTAAGGGAAGTATCCGTTGGTGAAAACATCACGGTTTCGGATTTGGCTCAGCAAATGTCGGTGAAAGGCGCTGCCGTGGTCAAATCCCTGTTTGGCCTCGGTGTGATGGCTACCATGAACCAATCGATTGATCGTGATACTGCCCAGCTGATCGTGGAAGAATTTGGTCACAAGATTAAATTAGTGAGTGATCAAGCGGTGGAAGATTCGTTGATTGAGCACTTGGAAGACACCCAAACCGAAGGTGAGCTGGCCTCCAGGGCGCCAGTGGTTACCATCATGGGTCACGTTGACCATGGTAAAACCTCCTTGCTGGATTATATCCGTCGCACCCGAGTGGCGGCCGGAGAAGCCGGTGGAATTACCCAGCACATCGGTGCTTATCACGTTGAAACCGGCCATGGCATGATCACGTTCCTGGATACACCTGGCCACGCCGCTTTCACCCAGATGCGAGCCCGCGGTGCTTCTTGCACCGACATTGTTATATTGGTGGTGGCTGCAGACGACGGCATGATGCCCCAGACCGCAGAAGCTATTGATCACTCGCGAGCGGCGGGCGTGCCTCTGATTGTGGCGGTTAACAAGATCGATAAAGAGGATGCGGATCCAGAGAAAGTGAAATCCGACCTGTCCACCAAGGAAGTTATTTCCGAAGAGTGGGGTGGTGATACCCAGTTCGTTAATGTGTCTGCCCACACGGGTCAGGGTATTGATGAGCTACTTGATGCTGTTCTGTTGCAGGCGGAATTGCTGGAGTTGAAAGCGGTGGCCGAGGGTGCGGCAAAAGGTATTGTCATTGAATCCCGAGTGGACAAAGGTCGTGGAGTTGTGGCCAGCTTGCTGGTACAAGCCGGAGTCCTCAACCAGGGTGATATGGTGTTGGCGGGTGAGCACTACGGTCGTGTACGTGCCATGCTGGACGAAAATGGTCAGCCCATCGAATCCGCAGGGCCTTCTATCCCCGTAGAAATACTGGGCTTGGCCGGGGCCCCCGATGCCGGTGAAGAGTTTCAGATTGTGCCCGATGAGCGTAAGGCTCGAGAAGTGGCTGACTTCCGTCAGAAGAAGCTGCGTCACAGTCGATTGGCCCGTCAGCAGGCGGCGAAGCTGGAAAATCTGTTCGAGAACATGGGCAGTGGAGAAAGTGCCTATGTGAACATCGTACTGAAAACCGATGTTCGAGGTTCCCTTGAGGCGCTGCAAACGTCTTTGACTGATCTATCCACGGATGAGGTAAAAGTGAATATTGTCTCCTCCGGTGTGGGTGGTATTAACGAATCAGACGTTAACCTGGCCTTAACTTCCAATGCAGTTATTGTTGGCTTTAACGTGCGAGCCGATGGTTCTGCACGCAAATTATGCCAGGAAGAAAATATCGAACTTCGCTATTACAGTGTGATTTACGACATTATCGAAGACGTTCGTAATGCCATGTCCGGATTGCTTGAGCCGGAGCTACGGGAAGAAATCGTGGGTGTGGCAGAGGTGCGCGATGTGTTCCGTTCTTCCAAGTTTGGTGCCGTAGCGGGTTGTAAGGTAGTGGAAGGTACTATTTACCGCAACAAACCTATCCGTGTGTTGCGGGACGACATCGTGGTGTTCCAAGGCGAATTGGAATCCCTGCGACGCTTTAAAGATGACGTGAATGAAGTCAACGCTGGTATCGAATGTGGTATCGCGGTTAAAAGCTATAACGACGTTAAAGAAGGCGACAAGATCGAAGTCTTCAATGTTAAGAAAGTGGCTCGAACCATTTAATGGGAGTGACAGAAATTGCGTCATAGCAGCCGTGGCTACAACCGCACCGATCGCATTGCGGACCAGATCCAGCGGGATCTGGCCTTGCTGTTGCAGCGGGAAATAAAAGACCCGCGTGTGGGAATGGTCACCATTAACAGCGTCAATGTGAGCAAAGATCTGGCCTTTGCCGACGTTTACGTTACCTTTATGGCCGTTGATGAAGAGGGTGACGTGGAGGCAGGGCTCGAGGTGCTTGAGCATGCGGGCGGCTTTTTACGCAGCATGTTGGCTAAAAACATCCAGCTGCGGACCATCCCCAAGCTGCGTTTTCACTACGATCACACCATTGTGGACGGCCCTCGAATGTCGAAACTGATCGACACTGCCATAGCGCAGGACCGTACTCGTCAGGCGGATAAAGACGAGGATTAGTGGTGGGAAAACGTCGAAGTAGAGGTCGCCAAATCGATGGGGTTTTGGTGCTGGATAAACCCCAGGGTTGCACTTCAAATGAAATACTGCAGCGGGTGAAACGCATGTACGGTGCTGCCAAGGCGGGTCATACCGGCAGTTTAGACCCCCTGGCAACGGGGGTGTTACCCCTGTGTTTCGGTGAGGCCACCAAGTTTTCACAGTACTTGCTGGATGCTGATAAAGCCTATCAGGTAAAGGCGAAGTGGGGCGAGCGCACAAACACCTCTGACGCGGACGGTGAAGTGGTGGAAACCTGCTCTACGGATTCGTTGAACCGAGAAGCACTGGAAGCGGTGTTGGAGCAGTTTAAAGGTGAAATTGAGCAGGTGCCGTCCATGTATTCGGCGCTCAAGCACAAAGGCCAGCCACTGTATAAGCTGGCTCGAGAAGGCGTAGAAGTTGAGCGTAAAGCCCGCAAGGTTCGAATTCATCAGCTAGACTTGCTAGACTTCGACAGCGGTCATTTCAGCCTGTATGTGGGGTGCAGTAAAGGGACCTATGTACGAAATCTGGTGGAAGATATTGCTTCCGCTATGGGTAACCTGGCCCATGTGGTAGAATTGCGCCGCATCCAGGCAGGGCCCTATGGTCTGGACGCCGCAGTCACGGTAGAGACTTTGTCCCAGGCTATCGATAATGGTGGTCACAGCGCTTTGGATGAGTACCTGCTGCCCCTTGGTAGCTCGGTTGATCATTGGCCAGAAGTGAAGTTAACGGAAGCTACGGCTTTCTACGTGCGTAACGGTAATCCCGTTCAGGTGTCCGGTTCTCCCTTGGAAGGCTGGGTGAAACTTTTGGGGGCAGAAAATGAGTTTATTGGCGTTGGTGAGATTGATGAAGATGGAAAGATCGCACCTAGACGTCTGATAAAAAACTAACCTAATCCGGTTTAACAGCCAATGGGTTAAATGGGTTAGTTATAAGTAGCCGTTTGAACTGTAAATATGCGTGGTTCATTCGGCATCGTTTAAAAGGCATATTTGGAGAATAGAATGTCATTAAGTGCAGAACAGAAAGCAGCAGTAGTAGCAGAACATCAACGGGCCGCCGGTGACACCGGTTCCCCAGAAGTACAGGTTGCGTTGCTAACTACTCAGATCAACCAGTTACAGGGTCATTTCAAAAGCCATAATAAAGATCACCACTCCCGTCGTGGATTGATTCGTATGGTTAACCAGCGTCGTAAATTGCTGGACTACCTTAAGCGTAAAGATTTGGACCGTTATACTGCTTTGATCGGCAAGCTTGGACTGCGTCGTTAATGCAATATTGCTCAACGACGTTGTAGTTAAAAGGCACGGCACTTACTTATCAGGGTAAGTGCCGTGTTTGTTTAAGGTACTTGTAAAACCGTATTGGCAAATAAGTACTGGCATAAAAAGTAGGTTAAGAGCCCGTAATGGTTCGGGTGAATATTGGTAAAACTCCGGCTTCAGATTAAAGATGAATTGGTAAACGAGTTGTGTCGGAGTCTCGAAATGGAAGGTGAATAATGTTTAAAGTGGTAAAAAAAGAATTTCAATTTGGCGATGAAACGTTTGTATTAGAAACCGGTAAAGTCGCCCGACAGGCTACCAGTGCAGTGGTTGTCACAACCGAGTCCTGTTCCGTATTGGTAACCGTGGTGGCCCGTAAGGAAGCTAACCCCGGCACCGATTTTTTCCCCTTAACTGTAAATTATCAAGAAAAGACTTACGCTGCTGGCCGAATTCCCGGTGGCTTTTTGAAGCGTGAAGGCCGTCCCTCTGAAAAAGAAACGCTAACGTCCCGTTTAATCGATCGTCCAATCCGTCCCCTGTTTCCAGACGGCTTTACCAATGAAGTACAGGTAATTGCTACGGTGATGTCCACGGATAAAAAACGTGACACGGATATTGCGGCGTTAATTGGTACTTCTGCGGCCTTGGCCACAGCAGGTGTTCCTTTCTTGGGCCCCATTGGTGCTGCTCGAGTAGGTTATATCGATGGCATGTATGTGCTTAATCCCACCTATAAGCAATTGGAAAACACCGATCTTGATCTGGTAGTGGCTGGCACAGACGAAGCCGTATTGATGGTTGAATCTGAAGCTAAAGAGCTGACGGAAGATCAAATGCTGGGTGGGGTATTGTATGGACATATGGAAATGCAGGCCGCTATTACCGCCATCAAAGAATTCGCTGCTGAAGTAGCAACGCCTTCTTGGAATTGGCAAGCTCCAGAGAAAAACGTATCCCTGGAAGAGTCCATCAAATCGCTAGCGGCTGACAAGCTGGTTCAAGCTTACCAGATTCACGATAAGAAAGAGCGTTATGCCAAGGTAGATGAGATTCGCAGCGAAGTGATTGCTGAGCTGTGTAAAGAGGACGATGAAGCTGCACCGGCGCAAGCGGAAGTAAAAGACGTTTTCCATCACCTCGAATACGTCACCGTGCGTGAAAACGTGCTTGCGGGTAAACCCCGAATCGATGGCCGTGAACAGAATAAAGTACGTCCCATTAGCGTTGAAGCGGGCGTGTTACCCCGAACTCATGGATCGGCACTGTTCACCCGTGGTGAAACCCAAGCCATTGTTACTGCCACCTTAGGCAGCTTGAGAGATTCACAAAACATTGATTCATTGGAAGGCATGAAAACCGATCCTTTCATGTTGCACTATAACTTCCCTCCATTCTGCGTGGGTGAAATCAGTTTCCAATTGGCACCCAAGCGTCGTGAAATTGGCCATGGCCGTTTGGCCCGTCGTGGTATCCAAGCCATGTTGCCCAACACCGATGATTTCCCTTATGCCATCCGCGTGGTTTCGGAAATTACTGAATCCAATGGTTCTTCTTCCATGGCATCGGTATGTGGCTCCAGTCTGGCTCTTATGGATGCCGGCGTTCCTCTTAAAGCCCCTGTTGCCGGTATTGCAATGGGATTGGTGAAGGAGGGCGATCGCTTTGCCATCTTGTCTGACATTCTGGGTGATGAAGATCACTTGGGTGATATGGACTTCAAAGTGGCCGGAAGCGCTGAGGGTATCACTGCGTTGCAAATGGACATTAAGATCACCGGTATCACCGAAGAGATCATGGAAAAAGCCTTAAGCCAGGCAAGAGAAGGCCGTTTGCATATATTGCAAGAGATGAACAAGGTCATTAGCCAGACTCGTGGTACATTGTCAGAAGACGCTCCGGTGTATCTCACCATCAAGATTCACCCGGACAAGATCCGTGACGTAATTGGAAAAGGTGGTGCCACTATCCGCCAGATCTGTGAAGAGTCCGGAGCTGAAATCGATATTAGCGATGACGGTCAGGTTCGCATCTATGGTGAAAACCAGGCGGCGGCAGAAAAAGCCTTTTCCATGGTTGAGGGAATCACCGCTGAAGCCGAGATTGGTAAGATCTATACCGGCAAGGTGAACAAAATCGTCGACTTTGGTGCTTTTGTGAACATTTTGCCCGGCACCGATGGTCTGGTGCACATCTCTCAGATTGCTGAAGAGCGGGTAAATCAAGTGAGCGACTACCTCAAAGAAGGTCAGGAAGTTCAAGTGAAAGTACTGGATGTGGACAACCGTGGTCGCATCAAGTTGAGCATGAAAGAAGTGGCTGCCTCTGGAGGGGAAGCCCCAGCGGAGGGCGAGGCCAGCGAATAATGGTCTAACAGCCTTAGAGTAGTAGACAAAAAGGGAGCCAATGGCTCCCTTTTTGTTAGCAGATCTATAAAGAACTTGCAGCGGTACAGGTTACATTTACGGTTCCCGTTATATGAATGTTGGAAACACCGCCATTATTTTCACCGCCTGTCTGGTCTGGGGTTTTATCTCCATCTTCGTCTTCAGTAGCCACTACTGAGTAGCTCATATTATAGAATCCGGTACTAACAATAGTGTCTGTATCAGTTGCCTCATAGAAACCCCAATCAGCATCATCCAGGTGGTCACTAATCCTAACAGTATGGGTTAGATCGAATGAGCTTAATGAATCGCAGGCCCCATATATCAATGCTTGGTATATACCAATGCCATATACCGGGTTATAGAAGGTGGTGTAATCGTTAGTGATCCCTGGATTGGGAATCACCAGTTCTGAACCATATTCACTCTGTACATCCGCTTCAGGGCTGGCTGTGTCCCAACGAATCCATTTGTTTCCTACGTCTTTCGGATCTTCTGGATCAAATCCGCCATTGGAAACCGCTGCATTGGAAATTTCTTTCACATACATGGTAACCAACACATTGGGCGCGTTGATTGCCAGATCATCAGATGCAGATAAGCTCGAACGCCCATTGACAGGTCTCGTAGCAGCGCCAAAACATTTCGGATTTTTAGTACCCTTGATACAGCCAGCAGGCAAATACCCTGGAGTGGGCTGAACGGTCATTCTTTGGATCTCGGATAGAAATGACTTATCAATTCCTTTTCGCTCTGTAGCCAGTGCTGATCCACACACGGTCGTAAACAATGCACATACAATGAACTTTGATTTAGCAGACATTTTTGGCCTCCCTGACCATAAGTAAATGCTAATTCAAATTAGCATTGGTGATCAGGTGAGTAACGGCATGATTTCATAGCAAGAATACGAAATTGTGCACGCTGTTAACGTGGTTCGCCGAGATTGGTAAGATCTATGGCGGAAAGGTAGACAAAAATGGAGCCAATGACTCCCTGGTTGTTAACAATTGCCGTTATAAATTCCTATTGTGTTCTGTAGTTCCCTTGCGTAATCTAACTGATACTATAATCAAAATGCTTGTCAAAAATAATAAAAACCAAGGGGGAATTATGTCGTTTAAGCCCAGGAAACTATTGTGTGCCGTTGCCGCTTCCAGTCTGCTAGCCGTATCCAGCTTTGCAGTGGCAGGTGACTGGTTATTGGATCAGGATGAAGACGGCATTCAGCTCTACACCAAAACAGTGGCAGAAACAGAAGTTAAGCACGTTAAGGTGGTTACCCAGGTGCAAGCCAGCCTGTCCAGCCTGGTTTCATTCTTGTCCGATTCAAGTGCATTCCCAGAGTGGATGGACAAAATTGGTAAAGTTGAGAAGCTCAAAGACATCAGTGAAAAAGAAAGCATCACTTACACCGTCATAGATTCGCCCTGGCCTGAAAAAGATCGCGACAGTGTGCTCTATTCTCGTTGGGAACAAGACCCCGAAACCCTGGTGGTGACTAAGAAGATCATGGCAGAGTCACAGTACGTGAATGAGAAGCGTAGCATGATACGCACCAATAACTTTGAAGCTGCTTGGGTTTTAACCCCACGAAAAGATGGTATGGTGGAAGTGGCCTATGAATCTGCTTTCGATCCCGGTGGTAATGCCCAGGGCTGGTTGCTGGAAATGTTCACCTATGAAATGCCCTTCAATACCATAAAGAACTTACGCAATACATCATTGGCGAGCCACGCCAATGCCAAAGTGGCTTTTATAAAAGAGCCGGGTTCAACTCGCACTCAATAATATCAAGGGGATACTTTGGTTGGGCCGGGTTGGGTTACATGACACAAACCGGCCCTGGTCTATCTACAAAAGAGGGCTGATCAGTCTTTGAATAGGTAGTTCTTTTCTTCCAGATAAGCGATTATTGCTTCCACTTCATCATCCAGGCTCATTTCGGCGGTCTTCAAGTGTATCTCTGGGCTTTTGGGGGCCTCGTAGGGGTCGTCGATGCCAGTGAAGTTTTTGATTTCACCCGCGCGTGCTTTCTTGTACAGGCCTTTGGGGTCGCGTTTTTCAGCTTCTTCCAATGGGCAGTCAATATATACCTCAATGAACGGCATGTTGCCTTCTTCATGGGTTTTGCGTACCTGATCCCGGTCTGAGCAGTAGGGGCTGATAAAGCTGCTGAGGGCAATAACGCCGGTATCGGCAAACAGCTTGGCAATTTCCCCGATTCTACGAATGTTTTCTGTACGATCTTCTGCTGAGAAGCCTAAGTTTTTATTGATCCCCAAACGGATATTGTCACCGTCCAGGCGGTAGCTAAGGTGCCCCCGTTGGTATAGTGCCTTTTCCAATGCCACTGCTACAGTGCTCTTACCGCTGCCTGAAAGGCCTGTGAACCATAGGGTTAAACCCTGTTGCTTGGTTAGCTTGCTGCGGTCTTCTTTGGTGATATCACCATGGTGCCAATGAACATTAGTGGCTTTTTGCTCAGTCATTTAGGTTTCCTTTTCAGATTGTTTAACTATTGGTTATCGAGTCGATTGTAATCCAGTAGCCCGAAGCGAACGGGTTGCTTGGATTGAAAGTCAGCATGTGCTCGGTCACTGAATGACCAAAACTCGTCAGAGCTGCGACGTATTGCCCATTTATTCAGCAACTCAATGTAATCCTCTTGTGATTGTAGCGCACTTACCTTATCAACGAATTGCGCCAGTTCTGCTTTATCCACCCTAAGAAAGCTATTGGGATAAGCGCCTAGAACGCCATAGGAAACCGTCAGACTATCATTGTGGGGTTGTCTCCGGTTTGCCTCACCAAACAGGTACGAAATATTAGTGTAGGCGCTGTTGCTGTTTATGGAGTAATACTCTGATTCGTCGTTGTTGCTGTCCACCAGTTCCAAGAGACTGGTTTGTGGCATGAGTGACGCTGCTAACCCCCTGATTTTAGATAGCCTATCCAGCTGATTTAGGGTTGCTGCGTCGTTAAATCCATGGCTGATATGGTACTCGCGATTTAACACCGGGGCGAGTTTTGCTTGTAGCATTTGGTAGAGTTCTGTTAGCGGATTGTTGCTGTTGAATACAATTGAAGTCTCACCCTGGTAGTTTTTTGCGGCTTCATAAACGTATTCTTTTACTCTATCCGGTGAGCCTTGGTACCACTGGCTTCTGACTTGTTCGCGATGGTCTTTTGGCAGAAGGGCTAGGAAATTGAATTCTCCTTCCATGCGCAGAAAGTCCATATAAATTCGGGTATTGAGCTGGTGGCCCACATTGCCAAACACGTCGAAACCCGCCACCAATAGGTAGTGGATGCGTTCCAGAAGTGGGTAAGTAACAACCCAGGCGGTTTGTGGGGCGTTGCCATGGAGCCCTTTGATCACCGTCGCGCTGTCGTAGTGGCGAAAAATGGTCAAGGCCGCGTTATCATTCTCGCCATCTCCATCCCAGAGCATATCCAGGGTCACTTCTGCGTTCTTGTTCACTTGTTCATTCATGGTTTGGGCTTTAGCTTCGGCGTAGCGTTTTTCTTGGCGGGCGTAGTTAATCCAATTGAGCAGACCGGCGCTGCTGCTGGCTTCAGCGGGCAAATCCAAATTGTGGATCTGTGTTTGTAATAAGGTTTCAACTGCGGGATGTGCCCGCAACTTGGGGTGGGTAAAGGTGACCCAGAAATGGTCATTTATCACGTTTAAAGCCACATGGCCGCGACACACCGGGCTTTTTATAAACCCCATGATGGTGTATTGGGCTTCTTCCAGCATAAAGCGGTATCTTGCGTAGCTGGGTATTTGGGCGAAAGTAAGAAACGGATTGGAAGCCTTTTTTACCTCATAGCTGGGGAGATGGTCCACTTGGTAATCGTCATTCAAAAACCAGGTATGCCACTTGGCCATGCGAGACTGACTTAACAGGTAGGGCATATGGGTTTTTAATACGATGGTGTCTTTGATTGGGCGAATGCGATAGTAAACCCGTTCCACTTTGGGATCGTCATAGGGGCGTCGGGTGGCAATAATCTGTATCTTTTGTCCCGGAGGGGTAGCGGAGCGCACTATTTCGAAGAACACAGGTTGATCGTTGTCCTCGAAGTACAAATGTGCGGGAAACAGGTGCTCATACATATAACGGCTCATGAGCTGGGCCTTGAGGGAATCCTGGTTAAAAAAGCTCTCCCATTGGTTGATATAGGCTTGCCACTTTTTATCCAATGGTTTTTGTTCTGTAACGGGAGCGCCTTCTTCAACCCACTTGATTAAAGTGTCGTGCTGCTGGTTTGACAACGCGGGTAAGCCGTAGGGCATGCCCCAGAGGGGGTAGTCCCTTTTATAGTGGGCGAAGCTTTCTATATCGGTACATTGTTGGTCCCGATGTAATTTAAAGTCGAAACTTTGCGGTAGCTTGTCTTTTTTGGGCAGCGGGTGTTGCTGCTTTTGAATTAACATTTGCGCCAACACGCTGCCGGCGATATTGGCACCGGGAGTGTTGTCCCGTTCATTCAGCACGGGAAAGAAATCCAAGTTGCGCCATTCACTGGTAAGCTCGGCATCCATATGGAGGCGGGTAGTGGTTTCCGCCAGCAACCGGGAGCTATTGTAGATGTAGTTGCTGTTTGCACCCCGGGTGATGCCTTCGTAGGAACCCAGCTTTAACTGACAGGGGGCGTCATAGCAGGCGTGGCAAACCACGCAGCGTTTATCCAGGATGGGTTTCACCTGTTGCTGGAAACTGACACTACCTCCGCTTGGGGGTGAATTAAATCGAGTAGGATCTGCAGTGCCAAACAGAGCATCCCAATTGTAAACTGCCAAACTGCTGCAACCGGAAGCCACTAGTGTGAATAGAATGAAAAATAATTTTTTGTGCATGCAGCGATTCCGCCTAAGGTGTTCGGTGCGTGCATTATAGCGATTGAATATGACCCTCTCTAGCTTTTAGCCCGCTGTGTTGTAATGACTAATCCAGTGCCATGGAGCCAGGTCGAACCTTGCCAGACAGCCAAAGTATCACGTTGGTAAAACCCACCCAGGGATTGCCTTGCGCCATGCCCTTTATGGCGCGGTCGATGCGGGCAATTTCCAGCAGGCAATGTTTGAAGGTTTTACTTTGCAGGCGCTGTAATGCGCTTTGTATCACTTGCTTGCGGGTACTCCAGACTCGGTAATCCTGCATCACTTTGCTGGCGGACATGCCATTTTCGATCAGACTGGACATGCCTGCCAGAGCTCGGATTTCTTTACTAAAAGCCCATGACAGGGCAGCAGGTTCAGTACCACTGGCTTGTAATTGATTCAGCATTTTAACCGCATGGGCCTGGTTACCTTTCAGTGCTTCGTCCACCAGTTCATACAGGTTGTAACGGGCGTGGTCAGCAACGGATTCTTCGATGTCTGCCACACCAAGGGGACCTTTGCCCTTTACCAACAGCAGCTTTTCCACTTCTTGGGCCGCGGCCAGTAAATTGCCTTCCACTTTTTCTGACAATAATTCCACTGCCTCACGAGAGGGCTCCAGTCCGGCATTGTGCATACGTTGATGCAGCCATTGGGGCAGCTGATTGACATCTATCGGCCATACTTGGATAAGTGCGGATACAGATTCAACTGTTTGAAACCACTTCGCGGACAGCGACTTTTTATCCTGCTTGGGAAGGATGAGTAACATCACGTTATCGGGATTGAGATCCGCGCAGTATTGCTGCAGTGCTTTTTTCCCTTTGTCATCAATTTTGGGTTTGTCGTGGCGCACTTCCAGAATTTTCTTATCCCCAAAAAGGGACATGCTGTTGCCCGCTTGCAGCAGATTGTTCCAGTCAAAGCCCGGCTCCACATTGAACAGCTCGCGCTCACTGAATCCCTGCTGGCGACAGTGGCTGCGAATGTGGGCGCAGGTTTCCTGCATCAGGAGGGCTTCATCTCCGCTTACAATATATAGGGGCAATAAATCCCCCTTTTTGAAGTGCTCCTTGAGCTGGTTTGGCCTCAGCTTCATGGTTTGGAACTCTCAGCCACTGAGCGCTGTAGATACAGCAAGATGCGCTGCGCCAGGTCTTCGTCCATTTCTTTTCTTAGCAGAATTTCCTCCTCCGCTTTCCCCACCGCTGCGGTTTCACGGTATAGGTAGGAACGTCGAGCTTGCAATTGGGTGGTTTCAATGACCACGTCCTCTTGATGGCTAAAACGAAAACTCACTTCTTTGAGCAGCTCGAATTCAGCACTTTTGGCTCGACTGGAAAAGGACGCAGTACGACGTCGCGGTGTGCTGGAAAGGAGCTCCAGCTTTGTGTCGCTATCCTCAGCCACCAGAACCCCGGCATTTTTAAGTGCCTCTTCCAGTATTTGCTGAAACCTTTTGTCAGCAGTGCTGTTCACCACCGTTACTTCGGTAAAGGAATGATGGATTGCGTTTTCTGTGCCGCGAAGTTGAAAGCCACAGGCAGTTAACAGGAAAACCAGAGCAATGAGCAGGCCGTTGCGAAGCATTTTACTTTGCCACCACACTGACCAGCTTACCGGGAACCACAATCACCTTGGCAATATTCTTACCCTCGGTGAATTTAATCACGCTCTCATGCTCTAACGCCATGGCCTTTATGGCGTCCTGGCTGGCATCAGTGGCAACCTGAAGCTTTGCCCTTACCTTGCCGTTCACCTGCACCACCATTTCGATACTGTCCTGCTTAAGGGCAGATTCGTCCACCGCAGGCCAATGGGCATCAATCACCAGCCCTTGTTTGCCCAGAGTAGACCAGAGGTGGTGGCAAATATGGGGGGTGATGGGCGCCAGCATCAGTACGCAGGCTTCTATGGCTTCTTGCATCACCGCCAGGCTCTGGTCACCGTCGTTATCCAGCTTGGCCATATGATTACTCAACTCCATAACCGCAGCTATGGCCGTGTTGAAGGTGAGTCGACGTTCGTAGTCGTCACGTACCTTGGCGATGGTCTGGTGCAGCTTACGACGCAAGTCTTTTTGTTGTTCGTTCAAGCTTTCCTTGTTTAAGGCAGGAACCCGTCCATTTTGTAGATGGCCGTGAACCATGCGCCAAATCTTGCGTAGAAACTTGTTAGCGCCTTCCACGCCGCTGTCGGACCATTCTAGAGACTGTTCCGGTGGCGCGGCGAACATCATAAACAAACGTACGGTGTCGGCACCGTACTTATCGATAATTACCTGGGGGTCGATGCCGTTATTTTTGGATTTCGACATCTTGCTCATGCCGTCGTGTATCAGCGGCAACCCATCTTCGGTGTGTACAAATTGATTGTTGCCCTTGTCCACAGCCTCCGTGGGGGGGAACCAGTTTTTTCCGCCTTTTTCATCTTCGCGGTAAAAACAGTCAGCTAACACCATGCCCTGGCATAGCAAGCGCTCGAACGGCTCATCGCAATTTACCAGGCCAAAATCCCTCAACAATTTGTGGAAAAAGCGGGAATACAGCAGATGCAAAATGGCGTGCTCAATTCCCCCCACATACTGATTTACCGGCAACCAATAGTTGGCTTTTGCGGGATCCAGCATTTGGTTGGTATCGTTGGGGCTGCAATAACGGGCGTAATACCAGGACGATTCCATAAAGGTATCGAAGGTATCGGTCTCTTTTTCGGCTTGTTGTCCGTTAAATTCTGTTTTGCGCCAGTTGGCATCGGCTTTAATGGGGGATTGTACCCCATCCATTTCCACATCTTCCGGCAGCCTAACCGGCAGCTGCTCTGCCGGGGTGGGAACCGCTTCTCCCGATTCCAGGTTAATCATGGGAATGGGGGTGCCCCAAT
This sequence comes from uncultured Ketobacter sp., assembly GCA_964016105.1. Taxonomy (GTDB): domain Bacteria; phylum Pseudomonadota; class Gammaproteobacteria; order Pseudomonadales; family Ketobacteraceae; genus Ketobacter. The sequence goes on along the minus strand of CAXHEX010000027.1, from coordinate 46,742 downwards.
AGCGTTGTCTGGAAACGCCCCAATCCCGCAAGCGATAATTGACCTTGATTTTGCCTTTGTTATTTTCCTGTAGCCACTGGGCAATGGCCTTGAAGGCCTGGTCAGAGCTAAGCCCGTCGAACTGTCCTGAGTTAATCAGTTTGCCTTTTTCTGTGTAGGCGCTTTGAGCCAGATCGATTTCGCTGTTTTCGTCATAGGGCTCAATAACCTGCTGAATGGGCAACTGGTACTTTTGTGCAAATTCATAGTCTCTTTGGTCGTGGGCCGGCACCGCCATAACGGCTCCGGAACCGTAATCCATCAACACAAAGTTGGCCACCCAAACCGGTACTTGTGTGCCAGATACCGGATGTTGAGCGTAAAAGCCTGTGAATACGCCTTTCTTTTCCATGGTGGCCATATCCGCTTCCGCCACCTTGTTGTGGCTGCACTCTTCAATAAATGTCGCCACTTCCTGGTTGTTTTGCGCTGCTTTGGCAGCCAGCGGGTGCTGAGCTGCAACCGCCACATAGCTGACTCCCATCAAGGTGTCTGGGCGAGTGGTGTAGACTTCCAGTGCCTGGTTTTGTTCCAGCTCGAACTGCAGTTCTACGCCCTCAGATCGCCCAATCCAGTTGCGCTGCATGGTTTTAACCTGTTCAGGCCAATGTTCCAGCTTATCCAGGTCCGCCAGCAATTCTTCGGCGTAGTCGGTGATTTTCACAAACCATTGGGGAATCTCTTTGCGTTCCACCGGGGCACCTGAGCGCCAGCCGCGACCCTCGATGACCTGCTCATTGGCTAACACGGTTTGGTCCACCGGATCCCAATTTACGGTGGCCATTTTTTTGTAAACCAGGCCTTTGTTGTAGAGTTGGGTGAAGAACCACTGCTCCCAACGATAGTACTCGGGGCTACAGGTGGCTAATTCACGGGTCCAGTCGTAGCCAAACCCCAAGCGCTTAAGTTGACCCTTCATGTATTCGATGTTTTCGTAGGTCCACTTTGCTGGCGCCACCTTGTTTTTTATGGCGGCATTTTCTGCGGGAAGCCCAAATGCGTCCCAACCCATGGGCTGCATCACATTTTTGCCCAGCATTCGCTGAAAGCGGCTTACCACGTCGCCGATGGTGTAATTGCGCACATGTCCCATATGCAGGCGGCCGCTGGGGTAGGGGAACATGGACAGGCAGTAGTAAGGCTCTTTGTCTTTTTGTTCGGTTACTTCGAAACTTCGGTTTTGTTCCCAGTAAGTCTGGGCTTGAGTTTCAATTTCCCGGGGGTGGTACTGTTCTTCCATCGAAAAATCTCTAGACAAGTTCTACAATAAAGGTGGTTTTAAAGAAGCCCACAAGGATACCTCACCCGCGGCCCTACAGATAGTGGTTGTTCTGTTGCGGCGTAATGAGCCAAATGGGCCATGTAAGGGGGGGACGAAGGTGAGTAATTGATTGATTGTTGGTCGCGGTGCCCTTATCTGAAATTTTTTTTGACAGATAGTCAATATCATAGAACCAAATTAGTCCGTATGGATCTCTATATAGATGGCCGGGATTGAATGAGTTTGCTTCAGGTTTGTGACATTGTTGTGGTTATGGCGGATCCAGCTTTCTCATTTTTTGAACCTGACCTATTCTCATTAGATAATCCACCGAGGGATACCGTTTAATTAGCGATTGGGGTTGAAAGTTGTACAGCAGTTGGCGTGGTGGGGCAGTAAAAGCTCTTTTCATTCTAATTTCAGGCACACAGGCTAGTTCTGTGGCGGCCAGCCTTTCCTCCCAAGAAACCTTTACCGCACCCTCAGTCTCGCCCTCACACTCTCAAAATGAATCGTCCTGGGCTGCTCCGGAGCTTCCAGGACAGGTGGTTCCCGCCCAGTGGCAGGTAAAGCCTCTGGCTATCGGTCGTCAGGATCTATTGTTTCAGAACTATACCCGAGCCGGGTCTGCCACCGAAATTGTGGATCCCGTTAGTGGTTATCGAGTTAATCTATTTAGTTATCAATCGGAACCCAGCACCAACTACAGAGGCGGCGTGTTCTCGCAACAATCTGGTGAATCCAACTACGGCGCTTTGATGAGTTATAACCTGTTTGGGGGGTGGCAGCTGAGTGCCGGCTATATTGGTGAAAGCGAAAAGCGCGAACCCCTGTTGACCGATATCGATTCGGAGGGATATGGGGCCAAGAGTTGGAATGCGGTGGTGATTGGGCGCTGGTTGGGTGAGAGCGTCACATCCCATTTGGAATACGCTCGATCAGAGTACAGCGACAATCAATATGACCCTAATGCCGAAGCGTGGCATGGGCAGGCTCTGCAAGCCCAGTTAAGGCTGTCATCGGATGGTGTTTTTAGTGCTGGATGGATGGATTACTGGGCTGGGCAGTTTAGCTACCGATCCGTGGGGCGACATTTTTATAGCCCAGGCAATGGCAGTTTGTCTCCTGGGAGGGATCTTGCCAGGGTGCATTTTGAAACCGCCGCCCTCGGCTTGGGAATGGAGTTAGAGTGGCGTCAGGAATCGGACAACGACGAGTTGGAACCCATTACCCTGGCCCCTGTAATTGAGCGTTCCGGCGTGCGTTTCAATTATAAATTGAGCGACCTTTTGCACGCAGATTTTCTCTGGAACAGCCTGGGCACTCCTTTGCTCACGGCTCGATACTACCGGGTGGGAACCAAAGAACAAGATCAATTGGTGTTTGATCGCGGTTATGAAATCTATGATGAAGCCGACGAAATGGGGGTAAAGATGGTGTTCTCCCATGATCGCTGGAATTGGAGTGTGGACTATCAACTTACGGATAAGGATCTTGAAGTTCAGCAGTTAAGCTATTTGGATCAGAATGTTTCAAAGCCGTCAGACCAGTTGCAACAGGCGGCCACATTTCGCCTGGGATGGCTACCTTCAAAACGGCTGGCATTTAATGTCAACGCACAGTGGTTTCAACGTAACGAGCTTGAGGATGACAGCACTTTTGAGAGCCAGAACTACGGCCTCGAGGCAAATATCCAAATGATGCCGGAAACCTTGAGCGTGTTGATGCGATACAACTACGGCTATCAGTATTTGGAACAGGTTCAGTTGGATCTGCGTGAGCTGAATAAACGAACCTACTTTGGTGATGCGCGGGTTTCCTGGCATGCAAGAAGGAGTTTGGGTGATCGTCCAGGTATAGATGTGTATCTTAAGAGCACCTATGGGCGCCAGCTTAATCGAATACAGTACCTTACAGAAGATCAATGGTCAGGTCATTTGGGCTTTGAAATGTTTTGGTCCCAGTAACCCCAGCAGTCGCTAAAATTAGAACGATGACCCTGGCCCAGCGAGAAACTCTATTTCTGCTGCGGTTGACTCCCTGCCCAGCAAAGCGTTTCTATGGGGGTATCGCCCAAATTGATCGATTATTTCTTTGTGTTTTAATTCAAACCGATAGTTAGATTCCAAACCTGGTTGAGCAAACAGGCGTTCGGCAACTTGATGGATAGCCTTTGACTCACTGTGCATATAAGGCATGTACAGAAAACTTTTTTCTTTGTCAGTCAGTGCCTGGTCGATCTGAAGTGATACGGCTTCTTGGGCCAATGCCAGTGCCATAGAGTCGTGGGCGAAAGCCCTGCTGCTATCTCGGAAAATGTTGCGAGAAAATTGATCAAGAATAATGATTTCCGCCAACCGGCCTTTGGCCTCGTTCCGCCACTGGAATAATTCGCATTGAACTGCTTGTTGGTACAGGCTTCCAAATCGTTCAGCTATGTGTTGATCAAATTGGCTGTCCTTTGCGAACCATTGGGACGGTTCGATTTCCTCAAACCAGAAAGTAATAACAGATTGATACATGAGAGGCCCCCTGAATAATCATTCAAGGTTAGCATTTATAAGCCTAGCTCCGTAAGCCCCGGAAAATCCTCTGGCCGGATATCGCCCTGCCATGTGAATTTCCTGTGTTGTTCTTCAATAGCTAAATCATTGATACTGGCGTGACGGAATTCCATTAGGCCGGCAGAATCAAATTGCCAGTTTTCATTGCCATAGGAGCGAAACCAGTTTCCATCACGGTCATGCCACTCGTATGCAAAACGCACAGCAATACGATTGTCGCTGTGGGCCCATATTTCTTTAACCAGTTTGTAATCCAGCTCGGTCTGCCATTTTAGTGTTAGAAATTCGATAATTTGTTGGCGGCCAGTTATAAACTGGTTTCGATTTCGCCAAGCGGAGTTCTCTGTATAGGCAAGGGCTACCGCTTCGGCATTTTTACCATTCCAGGCATTCTCGGCTTTGCGCACCTTGGTGATGGCATCTTCATAGCTGAATGGTGGAAAAGGTGGGCGGGATTGTGAATTCATGTGTTGGGGCTACTTGTATCAGCAAAATTGTATGTGTTGGGACAACCGAATGGTTATCCCAACGCCTGTGTTACTACCAGCTTTTGTAGGGTAGAAATTTACCGTTTAAGGTGAGCAATACCCTGTCTCCCTTGGGGTCTTCAATCTTATCCACTTCCATGGAGAAATCGATGGCGCTCATGATGCCGTCGCCAAACTTTTCTTGAATCACTTGTTTCAAGGTTTCGCCATAGACGCCTACTACTTCGTACAGGCGGTAGATAAGCGGATCTGTGGGTACAGCTTGATCCCATATTTTGGTGGGGAATGCCTCTAAAGCAGTGGCAACTTCATCGCCCAGTTCCAGATATTTGACAATGGCGCTGGCTTTTTCCGGGGGCGCGCTGTTCATGCCAAGGCATGCTGAAGCGAGCCACACCGGCGACATTTCCAGCTCTTTTCCCATGGTTTCCCAACTGAGTCCCTTTTCCAGTTTGGTGGCGATGATGGTTTCTGTCATGGTGAGTTTGTCCATAGCTTACTCCTAGTAAGTGGTTGGTATACTACATTGCGGTTTTAACTGATGTTTGATGACTATTTGTTTCAACGTTTGTTGTTTGAGCGCCTGTTTTTTGAGGGTTTGGTTGGTTGCTTTGGTTCGAATCCACAGTAAATTCTTTCGCAGTGGGATCCACCGAGGTGGGTTGATTGCCTTTGTTCACCTGCTTTAATTGAGCTTGACCGGAACGGGTCACCAGGAAATTCACCAGGTAGTTTCGAATTTTGTAGTAGTTCGGGTCGTCGATAATGTCGGCGCGATTTCTTGGCCTGGGAATGTTAATGGCAACGGACTCCGCTACCTTGGCTTTTGGCCCATTGGTCATAAGCAGAATTCTATCTGCCAGCAATATGGCCTCATCCACATCGTGTGTGATCATGAAAACGGTTTGATGGGTTTCAGACCAGATCTTAATTAATTCATCTTGAATGACGCCACGGGTGAGGGCATCCAATGCACCGAAGGGCTCATCCAACAGCAACAGTTTTGGGCTGGTGGCAAACGCTCTTGCGATACTGACCCGTTGCCGCATCCCCCCAGACAGTTGAGACGGTTTGCGATGCATGCTGCCGGTGAGTCCCACCATTTCCAAATATTTTTTGCTGTGGCTTTCCACTTGATCTTTCTTCCAGGATGGCCAGCGAGCCTTTACGCCAAAGCTGACGTTTTGCAGTGCGCTTAGCCAGGGAAGTAAGCTATAGTTTTGAAATACCACCCCTCGATCCAGGCTCGGCCCCACCACTTCTTGCCCGTCCATAATGACGGCCCCTTCCGATGCGGAATCCAATCCCGCAAGCACATTAAGAATGGTGGACTTTCCGCAGCCGGAATGGCCGATAATACAGACGAACTCGTTTTGCTCGATATCGATATTGACGTCTTCGAACACCACCAGCTCTTCGTCTTTGGATGGAAACTTCTTAGATAGGCCTTCGACGCGGACAAATTGACTGTTCATAACTACTCCTCATATGCCACAAGTTTTGCCACTGCGCCCAGGGCCACATCCAGAACCATACCCACCAGGCCAATCATCAGAATGGAGAAAATAACGCTGTTCAGATCCAGATTGTTCCATTCATTCCAAACGTAGTAGCCAATGCCGGTTCCTCCCACCAACATCTCCGCTGCCACTATTACCAGCCAGGCGATACCGATAGAAATACGCATGCCCGTTAGGATGGTGGGAGCCGCGGCAGGTAAAATGACCTGAAAGGCGGTTTTAATCTGACTCAGCTCGTGGGTCTTGGCTACTCGAACCCAGTCCGTACGCACATTGGCTACGCCAAATGCGGTGTTGATTAACATGGGCCAGATAGAACAAATAAAAATAACGAATACGGCGGATTGCTCTGAGTCTTTAATAATGAACAGCGCCAGAGGCATCCAGGCCAGGGGTGAAATAGGCCGTAGCACCTGAATAAACGGATTTAAGGCTTTATACATTAACGGAGACATACCAATCACAAAACCCAGCGGTATGGCCACTAAAGCCGCGGCGAAATAGCCGGTCAACACTCGGTAGAGGGAATAGGCCAGTTGTATGCCTATCCCCTTGTCATTGGGCCCTGCATCGTAGAACGGATTGCTCAGCTCGGTCCAGGCGTGTTCCAGTACCTGGGATGGCGGAGGCACCCTGGCTTCGTCGTCTGCTCCTCCCATTAGAAGCTCGAATTCAGAAAGGGCTTCCGATGCTTCTGGTGGTTGGTTTAGCGCTTCCCAAACTCCCAATGAGACAGCCAGTAGAATTAGGGATACTAACGCGGCTCGAACATTTAATGAGGCCATAGGACAAAACCCTGTTAAGTACGTTTAATGGCAAAGCTGTTGATGTATTCCTCTGGTTTGGTGTAGTCAAAGGTCTTACCCATGATGGTGTAGTTCTCATAGGTTTTCCTAGGTGGCTCGTAGCCCAAGTCTTTCATGACTTTTCCGGTTTCCGCTGCCACGTACACTTGCTCCGCTATGGCTTTGTAATCGATATCACCCTTCACATAGCCCCAGCGTTTCATTTGAGTGAGTATCCATACCGCCATGGAATGCCAGGGGAATGGATCGAAATCGATACGGTCGGGCACATCGAATACTTTCTTCTCCAGTCCATCCACGTAACGCCCGGTGAGCACCTGATTGACAACGATTTCCGGTTGGTTGAGATAATTCTTGGGTGAGATGGCTTTAGCAATTTCCGCTCGGTTCTCTGCTTTTGCAGAGAAGTGAGTGGCGTCCACGATGGACTTAAATAGTGCTGCATAGGTATTGGGCATTTCCGTCGCAAATTTTTGACTGCAGGCAAAAGCACAGCAGGGATGACCTTCCCAAATATCTTTGGTGAGGGTATGAAGAAAGCCCACTTTTTCGTATACGGCGCGCTGGTTAAAGGGATCCGGTGACAGATACCCATCCAGATTTCCTGCCCGTAGATTGGCCACCATTTCCGGCGGTGGCACCACTCGGATCTGGATGTCCTGATCGGGGTCTATGCCGTGCTCGGCCACGTAGTAGCGCAGCAAAAAGTTATGCATGGAGTAATCGAACGGCACGCCAAATTTAAAACCTTGCCACTGTTTGGGATCACGCTTGTCTTTGTGCTTGTTATGCAACACGATGGCTTGACCATTGATGTTTTCCACCGCAGGCATAATGTAAGGGGTGGCGGTGGAGCCTGCTCCCATGGTCATGGCCAAGGGCATGGGGGTCAGCATGTGGGAGGCGTCGTACTCACCGTTTAGGGATTTGTCTCGAGCCACCGCCCAGCCCGCGGTTTTAATGACGTCCACATCCAGGCCGTATTTGGCGTAGAAACCCATGGGCTGCGCCATAATGATGGGGGTGGCGCAGGTGATGGGAACGAACCCCACTTTCAACTTGGATTTTTCCAACGGTCCCATGGATTCTTTCGCCGCGGCCTTCACCTTATCCATGGGTATCATGGTGCCCAGAATGGATGCCAGGGTACCGCCACCCACCAGTTGAATAAAGCGTCGACGGCTAGCATCGTGGTGGCCAAAAACACCCCGCACGATGGCATTCTCTATGGCGCGATCGAACATCTCTTCAGAACTGTCGAACTGAGGGTCATTATTCTGATGTTTGTGCTCATTGTGCTTAACCTTATGGGCTTGAGCGGTTTCAGTAGCTTGAGCTTCAATCTGGCGTTCCAGAATGATTTGTCGTTGTTTATCGTCCAACGAGAGTGCGCTGTTTCGCTCAGCAGAGCACAATTCACAGTGGCAGTCGTTGGTGTGGGTGAGAGATGAATTAGCGTCGAACGGATTACCTAAGCTCTTATTGGTCATTAAAGATTCCCCTGGCACTGCAACATAAAAAAGTGTTTTTAAAAACGGTAAGCGCTCAATCTTGGTGCGTTCTCGGTGGATTGAATCGCTTTGGACCTATTCGTTGTTACACAAGTTACTCATCCTGCCTGCTACCTGTGGCAAATCCTGCGCCAAGTGTGGGTAAACTCTGTAATCATCTGAATTATAAAGGGAAAGTGGATACGCATTTGCGGGTTTAGTAGCTACGAAATTTCGTAATTTACGAAGTTACGTTTTTATTTTTACGAAATATCGTAATTGGCTTGGAATTTGTTTCGCTTTTCTGGAAATGACTTTTTTAAGCCGCTCATATTATGAATAACAACGATCTGTTTAATTTCTCCGCCACAGCGCAGCTGGTGGTTGATCCATTCACTGACCATGTGGTGATAGTCAATCAAGAAGCTTGTCGCCTGCTACGCCGAGATGTTCAGGAACTGACTCAGTTGCGTGCCAGCCAGCTCTTCGCACCTTGTTTTCCCGCTTTGATTAGTTTCACCCAGGAATTGTTGGAGCAGGGACGTGGGTGGTGCGACCATTTAATTTTGAGTCTGGGATCAGAGGAGCGTCGATTTGAAGTGAGCGGGCGCTGTGCCATCGCAGGAGATGATCAAAAGCTCTATCTCAGTTTGCAAGAGGTAGAGGAGCTAGAGCGATTACGGGAACGATCCGATGTGAATCAGTTTTATCGATCCGGAGTGGGTCATTGGAATCGAGTTTCCAAGGTGTTTCACGAGTTTGAGCGCGGTAACCAGTTATTACTGGAGGCAGCAGGTGAGGGTATCTACGGGGTGGATGCCAATGGCATTACCACGTTCGTGAATCCTGCGGCCCAACGCATTCTTGGCTATAGTGCCGATGAATTGGCCTGGAGAAACATGCACAGTATGGTGCACCATACCCACGCCGACGGCGGCCACTTCTGTGTGGAAGACTGCCCCATATTCGCCGCTTTTAAAGATGGTACAGTGCATCGGGTGGAAGATGATATTTTTTGGGCCAAGAGTGGCCGACCCATTAACGTGGAGTACACCAGTACCCCCATTCGGGATAACGGTGTTATCGTAGGTGCTGTGGTCATATTCCGGGATATTTCACAAAAGAAAGAAGATAAAAAGCGGTTGCTTGAGGCATTGTCTGAAGTTAAACAACTACAGCACCGGTTGGAGCTGGAAAATGCCTATCTGCAGGAAGAGATCAATTCGGAATTTAATCACCACCAAATTATCGGCCGCAGCCCGGCAATTCAGAATTTAATCCAGCAAATAGAGCTGGTGGCACCCACGGACTCCACTGTACTTATTGATGGCGAATCTGGCACCGGCAAAGAACTGGTGGCAAGGGCGATTCACGACATGAGCCATCGATCTGAGCGTTCCTTAATTCGGGTTAATTGTGCAGCCATACCCAAGGATCTATTTGAGAGTGAGTTTTTTGGCCATGTTAAAGGCGCGTTCACGGGTGCAAGCTCGGATCGGCCTGGACGATTTGAGCTTGCCGATGGTGGTACCCTGTTTTTAGATGAAGTGGGGGAGATTCCACTGGATCTGCAAGGCAAATTATTACGGGTGTTGCAGGAACAGCAACTGGAGCGGGTGGGGGACAGTAAAACTCGACGTGTTAATGTGCGAATTATTGCCGCTACTAATCGGGATTTGGTTAGCTTGATGCAGGCAGGTCAGTTTAGAGAAGACCTTTATTTCCGTCTTAATGTGTTTCCCATTCATTCAATACCACTAAGGCAAAGACAAGAAGATATTCCTCTGCTGACTCAGCACTTCCTGAAAAAGTTTTCTCAACGAGCAAACAAAACGGGATTGAAGATCCCCCTGTCTGAATTGCAGAAACTACAAAACTACAATTGGCCCGGTAATATTAGAGAGCTTGAGAATGTGCTGGAACGTCAGGTTATTTTAGCTCAAGGCGGAGCCCTGCGCTTTGATGGCTTGGATGAACAATTTAAAAACTCCCATTCGCCTCCGCCCAAGCTGGTGCACAACACTATTGAAAAAGTGCTGACCGTATCAGAGCTGAAACACACGGAAGCCAGTAACATTCGTAAGGCTTTGCAGGAGTGTGGTGGCAAAGTGTCTGGTAGTGGAGGTGCCGCTGAATTGTTGGGAATAAGGCCTACCACCTTGGCTTCTAAAATGAAGAAATTGGGTATTGATCCTCGCCATTTCAAAGCAAGCCTGACCAAAGTCAATAGAGCCTAAGGCCAGGTTTTTTTAATTACATGCCTTTTAGAACAACCTTACCCATGGGGTTTTTATTGCGACTCAATGTATAGGTTTTTTCCTCACCACTGCTCACTTCAAATTGCAGGGGGTCGAAGTCAGGTATAAGCAGGTAGCCCCGTTTGGATTTTTTAGGGTTCTGCAAACGTAAGTTGGTTGAATCGTTTTCTGAGAATTCAAATTCCATCAGATCGGAACTGGTGGCTCGCAACAGGTGGGTTGGTACCACTCTGTCTTTATTGCTGCGCAACGTAATCAAGGTGTTATTGGGCGCCTTGATCTTGAATGACCGCATTTGTTTTGGGCCCAGGCGACCGATGGTTTGGTCAAATTCAGTTAATTGATGTTGCGCATTCAACTCATGTGAAGAAAAGTCCGAATTACGAAAACGTATCTTGCCATTCTCTGGCAGATGTACCAGTTTTTTGTTGAAGCCTGTGGGATAGATTTCAACCCTGTCGGTGGCTTGGGGGGCTCCGCCATCGTTCCAATACATCAGACCAAAGTCAGGGGTGATGCCGTTCACTTCAATGGTGGCAGACACACTGTTACTGGGTGCAGCGACTTTAGCGACGGCAACGGGCTTTGTTCGTGGGGTGGGTGCCACCTTGCTAGGCTTAGGCAGCTCATTTGCTGGCGATTTGGCCAGGGCTAGGGGTGCGGTACTGGTGGTAGTAACTGCGGCATTTGACGCCGCACTGGCAACCGCCACGGCTGGCTTCACTGGCACGGCCACTGGCGCTTTAACCACGGGCTTGGGTGCCGGTTTTAGGCCAGCAACTTCTGGCTTTGCCGTGTTCAGACACCGATTGAGTTCCAGCATGGCCTGATTGAGCTTTCCAGCTTCAGCGCCGTCGTTATTGGCATTGTAAAATGCATTGCTGGATAGCTCGCTTTGCACACTGTTGCGTGCTCGTCGTGCCGTTTCATACTGCTTTTTTGCGTACTCGTATCGTTGTTGGCTTGGGCCTTGTTTGGCCAGTGAGGATATTCCGCTGCAGTTGCTATTGGCTTGCACCAGTCGATTACGCTTCTGGGTTAACTCAGCAATTGCTTTATTAAACGCACTTTCATCTCTCTGCAGTTGTTTTTTAAACTGAGTAAGACATTGATTCCCTTTCTTTAAATTGCTATCAACTTGAGCATCTTTCTCTGCGGCCCCCACCTCACTCTTGTAGCGAGTGTAATACTCTTGGCTGCTGGCGCTGTAGTTGCTCAGCTTGGCAATGGTTTTACGAGCTCCATCGAATTTCTTTGATTCAACGGGTGCCGATGCAAATTCTTTTATGGCCGAATTACAGGCTTGAGTATAGGTTTTGCTTTCTTCCCGGGCGGAATCCAATAGCTCGGCTACTTTCGCTTTCTGGTCACTAATACGGGCGATCTTCCGATCCAGTCGGTCGCAGCGACGCATATAATTTTTTAAACTGAAGACCCCCAATAAAGCTGGGGCAACAGAAAGTGCGTGATCTTTCTGTTGAATGTATTGTTCCAACATTTGACTTGCGTGCTCGGGTTTACCATCCTTGAGCGCGTCGTGGGCTTGATCGCATATGGCGAGCGCTTGTTCCAGCAACGGTGTGCCTTCAGCCAATTCAATGTCGGTTCCCACGCGTTTGCAATACTTCAAATTGCTGTCCATGCCGCGCTTGTCGCTATTGAGAATGGATGCATCAATGGAGGCGGCCTGGTCACGAATGCTGACGTAGCGCTTGAAGTCCCCCTTGGCGGTTGACAAACGATTATTGGATAAGGCTTGGCGAGCACTTGAGCACATGTCGAAGCCTTTCAAATACAGATTCACAGCGCGGTCATAGCTGTCTGCAGAAGCTTGTTGAGCAGCCAGCAGGAGGATGCTGCTGGTTAGAACGTTGATCGCTTTATTTTTAAATGTCATTGCCCTTAGCCAAACGTAAACAGGATTACCATATCTGTTCAAGTTTAGACCACTGAACGAATAGTGCTGGGGTGGGTAAGAGCAAAAGTAGCCATTTTTTACAATGTTATAAAATGCAACGGGGGGTGGCTTACCCACATCGGTGCGGGAGTAATTTCTAGTTGCTGTTTTCCTTAAGAAAATTTTCCTATCTAGCCTAGTTGGTAGTGGATCGGGTGTAAATAGCCTATTTGGATTCGGTTAAAGTGAGTGCACTCTGTAGCAAAACATTACAACCTTTTTCAACATCAGACCAATGGGACCATTCGTCCGGGGCGTGGCTAACACCCGCCACACTGGGAATGAAGATCATCCCGGTGGGCGTCATGCTGGCAAAAAACTGGGCATCATGGCCAGCGCCGCTAGGCATAATTTCGTAACTGTAACCCAGGGTTTGGGTTTCCTTTTCAATTATTGCCATCACTTCGCTGGACATGCTGTTGGGTGAGAGCCAGCTCATTTGCTGGTATTCAAACATCAAACCATGGGCGCGGGCGATTGCGGATAGGGCTCTTCGACAGGCATCGGCCAAGTCGTGCATAGTCTCTTCTGACATGTCTCGGCCCACCAGAGTGAACTCCACATCCCCTGGCACCGTATGGGCATAGCCGGGCTTGAGATCAACATAACCTATGGTCAGTCGGGACTTGTCCGTGCCGTTTTCGGCGATGATGCGTTTAATTTCATGGGCAAAGTCCGCCATGCCCATGAAGGCATCACTGCGTAAATGCATAGGTGCTGTGCCCGCATGACCGGCTTTGCCAACCAGCTTGATAAACCACTTGAAAACGCCTGATATGCCTTCCACCACGCCAATGGTTTTGTGGATGGATTCCAGTATGGGGCCTTGCTCTATGTGCAGTTCGATAAATGCCTTAACCGAATCTGCAGGTCTGGCTACATTCAAAGCCTGGTGATAGTCCAATCCGCATTGGGCCATGGCGTTTGTGAGCTTCTCGCCGGCGGGAGTACGAGCCTGTTCTATCCAATCCAGTGTCAAGTTACCCGTTAAGGCTTGGGCCCCAAACATACCCCCGAAACGACCTTCCTCCTCGCTGGTGGCAATCAGTTCGATGGGGTAATTCAGATTAATGCCGTTTTCTTGGATGACGCGTATGCACTCAAGTCCGGCAACCACCCCCAGTACACCATCAAAGATGCCACCGGCTGGCACTGAGTCCAGGTGGGAGGCGATAACCAGCGCAGGCTTGTCAGTTGGGCCGATTCGACCGCACACATTGCCAGCGCCATCGATGCGGGCTTCCAAGCCGTGTTCAGTGAAGTAGCTCTTCAGCCATTGGCGTGCTTCCCAATCCGCTTCGCCAAACCCGGGGCGGTAAACCCCGCGATTGCCTTCTCTAGAGCCAAACTTGGCAATACGATAGATATCGTCCTCAATGCGCTGTATATCTACTTTTGCTTGGCTCATGCTTTCCATCCAAGTTCCTGGGCTCTGGCGGCTGCCAACTTAGGGATATCCTGAGCTATGAACTTTTCATGCATAATTTGCAGGCCCAGAACGTGGTTGATAACCGCATCCAGTTGCACGTTGGCATCGTGACCTGTATTGGGGTCTGCGTGTTGCTTAAGCAGCTGCTCCACCGCTTGACTGTCCAGCATTCCGGCATTATCGATCTTGTCTTTGCTGGCGTATTGATTTACCAACGCCAATAGAGATTGCCTCTTCTTCTCGTCGGTGTGGGCCGGTGGTGCCATAAACGCGAATTTTTGCCGCTTATAGAGCGTTTCCGGTAGCAGCCCTTTCATGGCTTCTCGCAACACGTATTTTTCCACGGTGCCTTTGATGCGAAGCTGGGGCGGAACGCTGGTGGCGAACTTGGCCAGATGGTGGTCAAGGAAGGCGGGACGTGCTTCCATGGAATTGGCCATATCCACCCGGTCGCCGCCCCAGGTGAGGATCTGACCTTCCAACATGGTTTTTATCCAAACGTACTGGGCTTTATCCAGGGGGTGGCGTCCGTCCAGTTGTTGTTGATCGAAGGTTTGCGCAATGGCTGCACCGGCGTCGTAGCCTTTCAGTTCGCCACGCCATTCGGAGTTTAGCAGTGGTACGGCCAATTCATCGCAATGCAACCAGCTTTGTAAGCAAGTGGGCGTAAAGCCGATGCTCTCGTTCATGGCCGCCGATGAAAAGGCTTCCCTGGGTAACATGGCGCCGCGGAACAGACTGTTGTTTTCTTCCAGGCTGGCCTGCCATTCTTTGCGCAGGGAGGCGGGCAAGTCATTCAAGCCATAGAGGAACATATCCTGTCGAAAAGCCGGATACCCTGCGAATAACTCATCAGAACCTTCACCGGTTAAGACCACCTTGTATTTATTCTGCTTTACGGTCTGGCTCATTAACAACTTGGCTACAGCTAAGGTGTTGTAGATGGTGCGTTCCGTATGCCAGATGGTGCGCTCAAAGTTTTCGTAGAGCTGCTCGGCGGATAAGGTGAGAACGATTTGTTCGGCCCCAGTCTTCTGCGCCATTTCCGTGGCGATGGGGGTTTCATCGTACTCAGAATCATCAAACCCAATGGTAAATGCCTTCACCGGATCCTGCCGCACGGCCGCAGACAGGCCCAGGATGGAACAGGAATCGATGCCACCGGATAGATAGCAACCTACGGGTACATCCGCTTGTAACCGCAATTGCACGGCTTCCAAAAGATGATCGCGCACGCCATCAATATAGTGATGCTCATCGTGGTGATTGATGTATTCACCCGCCACCGGGAAGTTGATATCCCAGTATTTGTGCTGGTGAATGCTGAGTTTGCCTTCGTTGCGCTTGATCTTTATAAAGTGCCCTGGTGGAACCTGATGCACGCCCTTGAAAGCCGTGGTGCCTGGGACCATAACCTGAATCAGCTGGTGATAGGCACCCTGTGCGGTCATTTCTCGCTTTACGCTGGGGTGGGCAAACAGCACTTTCAGCTCAGATCCAAATACCACGCCGTCTTCGGTTTCGCTCCAATACAGAGGCTTTATACCAAAACGGTCCCGCACCAGGTACAGGCAATCATCTGTGCGATCATAAAAAGCAAAAGCAAATTCCCCCCGTAAAAAGTCCAGGGTTTTTTCCAGACCATAGCGTGGGTAAAGATGCAAAATAATTTCAGAATCGCTCTTGCTGCGAAACTGTGCTCCTGTGGCCACCAGGCTGGCGCGAGTGCGTTGGAAATCGTAAAACTCGCCATTGTGTACCAGATGATAGTTGTTGTCCGACGATGACAGAGGCTGGCGGCCACGCTCTTCATTAAGGTCCACAATGGAAAGACGGGCATGGCTCATGCCCAAACCAAGACCATCCGGATTAATGTAGCCGAAGTTGTCCGGTCCCCGGTGGTACTGAATAGCAGCCATGTTTACCAGGGTTTGGGAATCGATCGGTTGATTTGCGTTGCGGTGATAAACACCGGCTATGCCGCACATAATATCTCCTTGCTTTTAAACTACGTCTAAAACCCGTTCTGCGCGTTCGCACAAACAGGTTAGTAATGCCATTCGCAGGAACACCGCGCCACGGGCCTGGGAAAAATACCAGTTGTAGGGTGTTTCATCGAGTGAGGTGGAAAGTTCTTCACCGCGGGCCAGGGGGTGCAAAATAATGGCTCCCTCTTTTAGGGGCGAATCGGCATTGATGGCAAAGCGCTTACCATAGGATTCGAAATCATCTCCAGTCCAGGCTATCGCATTGATGTACACCACGTCGGCCTCGGGCAGATTGGCGTCAAGACGGGTGTCCAACACGATATTCAGGCCAGCCGCTTCCAATGCTT
Organism: uncultured Ketobacter sp.; assembly: GCA_964016105.1. Taxonomy (GTDB): domain Bacteria; phylum Pseudomonadota; class Gammaproteobacteria; order Pseudomonadales; family Ketobacteraceae; genus Ketobacter. The sequence continues at coordinate 30,595 of CAXHEX010000027.1, read as the reverse complement.
CCAGTTGGCCTGGGTCGAATACCTCGTCTTCACTGTTATCGTGCACAATGATGATTTTTTTGGTGATCTCGGGAAACATGGCCAGCAATTTAAGTAAGCTGCGCACGGTTCGCATTTTATTGGGGACGCCAACCAGGCATAGAGAAATGGGCTTGATTTCAGTTTCGTCTCGGCTCAGCAGGTTGGTACGCCATTTAAAAATGGCGTATAGATCGGCCAACGCTTGGGTGGGATGTTCATCAAGACCATTGCCGGCGTTAATAATGGGAATACGCAGCCTCCGCGTCATTTCCGTCACCGAGGCTTCATTGGTGTCTCTGAGCACCACGCAATCGCCGTAGTTGTTGAACATTTCCCCCACGTCTTCCAGGCTTTCACCTTTTGCTATACCCGTAGTGGAACGATCAGTAATGGACATGATATCTCCGCCCAGGCGATGCCATGCACTTTCAAATGAAAGCCGGGTTCGGGTGCTGGGCTCATAGAACGCACTGATGAGTATCTTGCCCTGCAACGGTGTACTGAAACGGTTGGGGTTACTCTCATACTTGGCAGCAAGACGAAACAGTTGCAGTAGAATATCCCGGTCAAATTGATCGATGGAGATCACGTGACGAGAGGTTAGCAACTTTAGATGGTCGCCATCTTCTTGAATGGCTTTCAGCAATGCTTTGGGATGAGCATCTCCATAGACATCTGGTGCCTTGCGATCAAACTCTCTTTTGCCTTTGTCGGACTCGGTTACCATAAATCACCCCTTTTCCAATCGCGGACAAATAGCCCGATCAAAATTAGAGGCGCCAACGAAGCAACCGCCATGGCGCCCAGTATGAGTACCTCAAACCCTGTTATCCCTATCATTTAATGCTCTACCTTTTGGAATTGCGTCCACTCAAATTGTGTTTGGGACCGGTATAGGCCTACGCAACATATCCCACATGAAACCAGGCAGGAAATAAGCGCAGCAACATAGAAGCCAATTTGGAAATACGCCATAAGGCCCGCAGCCGTGCCCAATGCCATGGCGGCGGCCGCGTAATTGCCTTCTAATTTGGGCCGGTATAGACCCAATAGTATGGGCCAAATGGTGCTGGCAACAAAAGCACCGGTGAAGTTCAATAGCTCACCCAATGTTGCTACCCGGGGCAAGCATAAAAACCAGGTAATCAAGCCCATCCCCAGCACCACCAGTTTGCTGACAGCCTGTAAGTGTTGATTGCTGCTCTGGGGAAACAGCATTTTTCGATAAACATCTTCGGTCAAAAGATCGCTGGTGGCCGCTAAAAGCGAATCCAGACTTGAGGCCAGGGCAGAAAAAACCACGACGAATACAAAAATTGCACCCAGGTTACCCAAAAGGTTGGCGGCCACCATGGGGCCTACCATATCCGGGCTGGGGGGATAAATATTCAATGCCGGTGCAGCCAATGCGATAAATCCTGTGACTATGGGAATGGGCAGCCAAAGAAGGCCCGCGATCAGATAGGCTCTTTTACCAATACCCTGTTTGAAGGCGAAGGCACGAGACCACCACACATTGGAATGAAATATTTCCCCTATGCCAAAAAATATATTGTTGAATAGGAACATAATGGCCGCGGGGAATAACAGGTTAAGTAATTGGGGTTGCTGTTCTGCTACCGATTGATAGATAGGCTCGATGCCGATGGAGTCAATGCAGACGTAACCGATGATAAGCACACCGATTAATATGATGAGGGTTTGAATAAAGTCTGTGGCAATCACCGCTCGCAATCCACCCAGCAAGGTGTAAGCCACACAGATAAAAAGTATCGCCGACATGCCTACGTGATAAGCCAACCCACTCAACGACTCCAGCAAAATACCGCCGGCCATACCCAGGCTCACCAGCCAACCCATGGCATAAAAAAACGAAACCACTAAAAATACGTACCAGGCCCCTTTGCCATAGCGAATACGGATAAAGTCGCCACAGGTATAGCCGTTGGGCATAAGCGCTTTGATACGGGCGGCCATGGGAGCGAAGAAGATGAGACCCAGCGCTGCCATGGAATAGCCCACCATGCCCCAGACACCGAATTGATAGGTCAACTGGGGCGCAACCAAGGTGGTGTTGCTGGTAATCCAGGTGGCCATGGCGGTGGCCGATGCCAGTGCCAGCCCCACATTGCGACCCGCCAGCATGTAGTCATCGATGGTTTTATTGCGCCGCCCCAACCACCAACCGAAGGCAATCCAAGCTGCGCCGAACAGGACCAGAATGACCAGTGCTAACTCGCTGGAAATCTTACCATCAGCCATTGCTTAGATATCCCTTTGACTAAATCGAAGCAGTGATATGCACATACCTATAAAGAGCAAAAGGCCGATGCTGAAAATGAAAAAAGCGGCAGAAAGATTGCGGTGTTTTACCTGGAATTGAATCACATTGGATAAAGCCGTGTTATTTGTCTCACCTATACGAGCGTAGTAGGCACCGTCGTGAAAACCGCTCACATGAATCTGTGCTTTTTCAAGATTTAATGGGTGGAGTGGAAACTGGCGAACAACAGGTTCGAATTGTGGGTTGGTCGCCACTTGCAGCAGTGGAGACGGGTGATCTGGGCTGCCAGCGTCGGACGAACTCCAGGAGAATGTCATATAGCCTTCAGTAGATAAGTCACTGGAAGAGGTTAATGCGAAATCCTCTTGCGGCGAGCCCCAGGCGTTCGATATGAAGATGATGGCAACCATAAAAGCTACCAGTAAGGCAGGGCTCACTGCGTGTATTTGATATCCAAATAAACCGACAGATTTGCACTGTGCTGGTGGGTGGATAGCGATAGCTGAGCCCCGTTAGATTTACTTTCTCAGAATTGCCAAGCGTTAGCACAATTAAACGCTGTGTTGTTATTTTCCTTGCAAGGCAAACGGTGTTGCGAATTTGGGAGGTATGATACTCCAGTTGGTTGGGGAATGACAAATTGCGGGCTAAAACACGCCAGTATGGTTTGCAAAAGCCCGACTTTAGTATTGTGTTTGGTCAATAAGTGATCAGCGGTTGGCTGCCTATTTCTTGCCTAGCAAGGACCCTAAAATGCCTCTGGCAATCTGGCGGCCAAGGCTGCTGCCAACAGCACGGGCAGTGCTTTTTGCCAGGGCTTCCAATACAGTTTGTCTGGGCCGCCCTTTTTTTACTTTTTTGGGTTGGCTTTCTTGTGCCGCTTTTGCGCGCTCCTCAGATCGTTTTTTGAGGAGTTCATAGGCAGATTCTCTATCCAATGAGGTATCGTAAGTGCCTTTGTGGGGGGAGCGGGACATAATGGTGGTGCGTTCTTGGTCCGTAATGGGCCCCATCCGTGATGCCGGTGGGCAAATCAGCGTACGTTCCACTATCCCTGGTGAACCGTCTGGGTTTAGAAGCGAAACCAAAGCTTCACCCACTCCCATGTTGGTGATCACTTCTTCTGTGTCGAACTTGGGGTTGGCTCGAAAAGTCTGGGCTGCGACTTTTACGGCTTTCTTATCCCTGGGCGTAAAAGCCCTTAAAGTATGCTGAACACGGTTGCCCAATTGACCCAGTACCGCGTCAGGAATATCTGCCGGGCTTTGGCTTATAAAGTAGATCCCCACACCTTTGGAACGTATTAGTCGCACCACCTGTTCAATTTTCTCCACCAGCACTTTCGGTGCATTATCAAACAGCAAATGGGCTTCATCGAAGAAAAACACCATTTTGGGCTTATGGCTGTCACCCACTTCAGGTAGTTCTTCAAACAGCTCCGATACTAACCAAAGTAGAAAAATGGCGTACAGTCGGGGTTGCTGGATTAGCTGGGTTGCGTCAAGAATGTTCACCACGCCATTGCCAGAAAAATCCAGTTTGATCAGGTCTTCCAGTTTAATGCTGGGTTCGCCAAAAAATGCTTCGCCATCCTGTTCTTCAAAGGCCAGCAACTTACGCTGTATGGCTGCTACACTGGCTGGGCTGATTCCACCATACTCTCCTTCCAGTTGCTTGCGCTCTGCTTTCATCCAGTTAAGCATGGCTTTGAGATCTTTAAGATCCAACATCAGCATGCCTTGATCGTCAGCAATCCTGAAGGCGCTGTAAAGTATCCCCGTTTGGGTGTCGTTCAGGTCTAAAAAGCTGGCCAAAAGCAGGGGGCCGAATTCCGACAGGGTGGTTCTTACGGGGTGGCCCTGTTTACCGTACAGATCCCAAAACACAGTGGGAAAAGCGGTTTGCTGATAGTCGGATATACCAATAATATCGATTCGTTCTTGAATTTTTTTATGGGGCTTGCCCGCTGCCGCAATTCCAGAAAGGTCGCCCTTTACATCCGCCATAAAGGTGGGAACACCCTGTTTGGAAAATCCCTCGGCCAAAACTTGAAGGGTGACTGTTTTGCCTGTTCCGGTTGCCCCAGCGATCAAACCGTGCCGGTTGGCCATGGATTGTTGTAGCCTGACTTGGGTGCCATCGCTGGCGCCCACCAGCAGCGTGAGTGAATCAGAGTTGGATTCCATTGTTGTATCCTCGCTTAGCTGGTCTAGGCAGAAAATTGGCGGGCTGCGCCCGCCTGATGATCTTTACTGGTTGTACTCTTTACTTGAAAAACTTTCCGGCTATGCCAGAAACCAATGAGCCCACCATGTCAGAATTTAGGGAGCCACCAGAGCTTACTTTGTCGATCAAATCGGGGATCATGTCCGATAGGGCGGAAGCCGCAGTGTTGTTTTCAAGTCCAAGCTTGCCAGCGAATTCGTTCACATTGTCTTGGCCCAGTAGATCAAATATCTTATCTATCGATAAAGATTGGTTTGATCCATCACCCAACCAAGATGCAGCCAGTGAAGCCAAACCCCCTTGCCCCATAAACTGGTTTACCAGGCTTGATATATCCAATTGGCCACCTTCGGTGGGCAGCAGGTTTTTCAAAGCGTTTTGCACCAGGTCAGCAGAAGGTTCGTTACCTTGTTGTCCTGATAGCTTGTCTAAAAATAGTTTTGATGCAATTTCTGTAATATCCATACCAATAACACCTTTTAAATTTTAGCTAGCTCACCATCAAAAAAGGTAGCCGCTGCATCGGTGAATTCGAAGTTGCTGCGAATGTACTTCAATGTGGCAAGCTCGGTATCCGTTACTTTTGTGCCATCGGCAGCGGATTTCAGCAGATCAGCAGCTTCGTCTTTAGAAATTTTGCCTTCTCCTCGTCCAGTGGTGTGCTCCTTTGCCAAGTCCAGCAATTCTTTTTCGTATTTTTGTCCATCTATGGTGACATAGGCCATGGTCGTCTTCCTCATTGGTGTAGAACAGTTCGAGCTTTTTGTAGAGTCGCTCGGATGGGTTGTAGGGTTTAACTGCGCTAAGAAACTAACCGATATGAAGGGGGCGGGCAAGTGCTCGGTAGCACATCTCGGTGGATTGTTGTATTTGCCCTGGAGGTAGGCCGGTATTACCCTGGGGAACGTTATTCGCCAATATCCTCGTTCCAAAGCTCTGGGTTGTTAGTGATAAATTGGGTCATCAATTGCTGGCATTCTGTATTGTTCAAAACGTTAACCTCCACCCCTCGGGAGCGAACGTAGGCCTCAGGGCCGGTAAACGTTTTGTTTTCCCCCACCACCACTTTAGGGATCTGGTACAAAAGTATGGCACCACTGCACATATCACAAGGAGACAGAGTAGAGTACAGTGTTGCCCTGCGATAGTCTGCTGCCGTGAGTCTGCCGGCGTTTTCCAAACAATCCATTTCAGCGTGTAGTACGGCACTGCCTTTTTGCTGTCGTTGGTTGTGTCCTCGGCCGACGATTTTGCCATCAATGACCAACACAGACCCAATGGGAATACCGCCTGCGGCAAGCCCTTTTTTTGCCTCTTCTATTGCAGCCTGCATGTATTGGTCGGTCACAGAAATATCCTATGTCTTCAGTTATGGTATAGCGGTCTCACATCCGCTTCCTGTGGCTGGTTTCTCTGGCACAACACAGCACCTAATAGAAAAATAAAAGCACAAATACCCAACAACGGCCAATGACCGTAGCTAACGAAGGGTGTTTCACCGGTGGTACCGTAAACAATGCCCTTGAGGACGCCTTTTTCAAACTGGGGTAGCTGGGATTGGACATGGCCCTTATGGTCGATGATGGCGGTTATACCCGTGTTGGTGCCCCGTAAAATGTATTTGCCAGTTTCAAGAGCGCGCATTCGTGCCATCTGAAAGTGCTGCAAGGGCCCCCAAGAGTGACCAAACCAGGCATCGTTGCTGATGGTGATGAGAAAATCCCGGTCCTTGGCTTGGGTGCGTACCAATTCTGGATAGACAATTTCATAGCAGATATAGGCGGCAAAACTTAAATTGTTGGCCCGTAAAGGGGATTGATCCGAGGCGCCTTCATTAAAATCCGACATGGGCAAGTTGAAAAAAGGTATGAGGCCGCGAATCAGTGAGGCCAAGGGTACGTATTCGCCAAAAGGTACCAGTTTCTGTTTGTTGTAAACACCTTCACCTTCGCCAATCACAAATATGGAGTTGTAATAATGCTCGTCTCCGTTTTCCAGTGGTTCCCAGCGAGCAACGCCACTGATTACGGAGGTGTTTTTTTCCGATGCTCTAATATCCAAATCCGCTATGGTGCCCAGGGCCTGGTGATAAAATACGGGATAAGCTGCTTCTGGCCACAGAATCAAATCTGCGTCCCAGGACTGTTCTGTGAGTGTGGTGTAGGTATTAATTATTTTATCGCGAAACAAAGGGTCCCATTTTTGCTCCTGGGGGATGTTGCCCTGGATAAGAGCGACCTTGCGGGTTTTCTTCAGCTCCGGTTGCGTCCATTCCAACTGTCCCAATCCCCAACAGGCGGCCCAAAGGGCCGTTAACGCCACGGCACTGGCCCCCCTTTGTGTGCTATCGGATCTGAAAATCCAAACCAATAATACTCCCGAAAGTGCCGCCAACAGACTGAGGCCCAGGCTGCCTGAAACCGGTGCCAGTCCCCATGCGGGAGAGTCCAGCAATCCGTATCCCGCCCAAAGCCAAGGAAATCCGCTAAGCAACCAGCTCTTGCTCCATTCCAGTAGCACCCAAAGTGCAGGGAAGGTGAGTATGGGGTAGCGGTACCAATGTAAGCGGCCGTAGAGCCAGAATGGCAAGGCATAGAGCAAGCTTAGAAAAGCCACAAATCCTGCGGTACCCACTACCGCTAGCCAGGCTGGAGTGTCACCATGGAAATGGATGCTCACATACACCCAGGAAACCCCCACCCCATTCATACCCAGGCCAAAGAAAAATGCGCGGGAAAAACTGCGGCCGGCGGATTGTTGTTCCAGGAGCAGAACCAACAGAGCCAGGGAAATGGGAATAAGAGGCCATATGTTTAGTGGCGCTAAACCCAAGGGGAATATTAACCCAGCAAACAATACCAACAGGTTCCCCTTCATCCCGCTGGTAATGGAGGTCTTAGTGCTCATAGTAGTTCAATCTGTGGATCAGTGTTGTATAGGGCTAACCTTTAGCAATCGAATGGCGCGATTGTCGGCATTCAGCACTTTAAAGTGGTATTTACCTATGTTGACGCTTTCATCTCGTTTAGGAAGGTGGCCAAAGTGGCTCAATACGATTCCCCCTATGGTGTCGTATTCATCTTCATTGAACGAGGTTTCAAAGTGCTCGTTGAATTCATCAACGGGTGTAACGGCTTTTACCATAAATTCATTGCTGCTGGCCTGCTTAATCATGTGCTCGTCTTCAAAATCGTGTTCGTCATCAATTTCACCCACGATTTGTTCCAACACATCTTCGATGGTGACGAGTCCGGACATTTTTCCATATTCGTTCACCACAATGGCCATATGAGTGCGGGTTTGGCGAAACTCTTTTAATAACACATTTAAGCGCTTGCTTTCTGGTATGAGGGCAGCGGGTCTAATCAGGTCTTTGAGTTGAGCTTTCTCCAATTTCCCCTTGTGCATGATGTCCAGCAAATCTTTAGCCAGTAGAATACCAATTATTTCGTCTTGTGATTCACCGTAAACGGGAAAGCGCGAATGGGCCGAGCTGATGATCGCGGAAAGAAATTCTTCAGGCTTGGCGCTACCGGAGATAATCACGCATTGTGTTCGGGGCACCATGATCTCTCTTACCTGCATGTCAGATACTTGCAGTGCGCCTTGGAAGATCCCCAGGGCTTCTGCATCCACCAGGCCCAGGTGGTGAGCATTGGTCAGTATCTCTAAAACTTCGGCTTGATTCTGTGGTTCACCAGAAAGAAAGTTGGCTATTTTGTTTAAAAAGCCCTTAGCTGATGAACCGTTACGACTCTGATCGTCGTTCATGATGACGGATGTGTCTCCTGTGCAGGGTTGTTATCTGCGTAAGGGTCTGCAAATCCCAACTGTTCCAGAATTTGCACCTCTAACGCTTCCATTTCTAATGCTTGTTCGTTTTCTTCATGGTCGTAGCCCATTAGATGAAGTACGCCATGTATAACCATGTGCGCCCAGTGTGCCTGGGTCGCTTTATATTGTTGTTTTGCTTCCCGTACCACCACCGGCGCGCATATCACCAAATCGCCCAGCAGGTTGATGGGGATTTCTTTTGGCGACTCGTAGGGAAACGACAGCACATTGGTTGGTTTGTCTATTTGCCGATAGCGTGAATTCAGTTCCCGACTTTCCACCTCATCAACGATGCGAACGCTCAGTTCCATGGGCAATTCCCTATTCATCATTTGCTTGCTAGATGAAATCGCCTTATGTGCCCACAGAGCAACGTCGTCTTTTTCCGGCAGGTTGCTTGCTTCACTGGCCACCTGCAGCTCAAGATCCAGGTCAACGGTCATGGCTGGTTTCGTACTGATCGTATGCTTCTACAATACGTTGCACAAGGGTATGGCGTACCACATCTTTTGATTTGAAATGGCAAAACCCGATTCCCTTCACATCTTGCAGCACTTCCATGGCGTGTTTCAGGCCGCTTTGTGTGCCCCTTGGCAAGTCTATTTGGGTGTAATCACCGGTAATAACCGCTTTCGACCCAAACCCGATGCGCGTCAGAAACATTTTCATTTGTTCTTTGGTGGTGTTTTGACTTTCATCCAGAATAATAAAGGCATTATTCAGGGTACGGCCGCGCATGTAAGCCAAAGGTGCAACTTCAATTACTTGTCGGTCGATGAGTTTAGCGACCCGTTCAAAGCCGAGCATTTCATAAAGCGCATCATATAAGGGGCGCAAATAAGGATTGATTTTTTCCGCCAGATCACCGGGCAGGAAACCCAGCTTTTCTCCCGCTTCCACCGCCGGTCTTACCAGCAGGATTCGGCGCACCTGATCGGCTTCAAGGGCTTCCACTGCACAGGCCACCGCCAGATACGTCTTGCCGGTGCCTGCGGGGCCGATTCCAAAGTTAATATCGTTGTGCTGAATTTGCCTAACGTAGGCTTTTTGATTGTCGCCCCGTGGCTTGATTGTGCCCTTGCGGGTTCGAATAGAGAAGCTGCCCTTTTCGGTTTCGTCCTCCGGAGATGCTGTGGCCGTTTGCATCAGGCTTTCCCTCAATATCAGATGAACCTCATCTGGGCCAAGGTCTTTGCTGGTGCGAGTATCCTTATAAAGCTGCTTGAGTACTTGGCTGGCGGATGTGACCTGGTCTGGCTGACCGGTGAGCTGGAACAGATTACCTCTGTTGGTGATCTGTACCTCTAACTTGTCTTCGATTTGTCTAAGGTGCTCATCAAACTGGCCACACAGTTGGGCCAGACGCGCAGAATCAGCAGGCTCGAGGGTAAATTGGTGAGTGGTAACGGTCTCGTTCAAGGTGGATGCGGTATACGCCCTTCTCTAATAATATGGAGATAAGAATATACGGAAGCGTAGAGGAGGAAAAGACCCAATCTACCTTAAGACGCTTCCGTCATGAATGCAGTGGTTTTTGTGTCGAAAAGTTTTACGTATCAAAGTGAATTGGCTTCGATATTGCCTATTTACCTGTCGAATCAATTTACACTTTGCGCCAGTCCTCTTAAGTGGTGTGCGGCTATTCTCAATTAAATCAGTTAGTTATATTTTTGGCATGATAGATGCTTTATATAAAGCGTTCATGTCCTATATGACGCTAGAATTCCTGGGGGGAAGCCAGCAGAAACCCGTTGGGGCACAACGGGATAGTTATTACCCAAATCGGGGCGGTAATAACTATCCTAGGGTTTCATTATTTGCTGTAGCCAAGTGGGACTAGAACAGAGCAGTCAGACAAAGCTGAGTTGTGTTGTCTGACTGCTCTTCCTTTCTATTTAACCAAGTGTTCGAAGATAGCGCCCCCGCAAAGAATTGGGCAACGCGGACTCTATTTCCACCTCCACAAATTGACCAATCAGATCGTCATCGCTGTGCTGAAAATTAACCACCCGGTTGTTCTCTGTGCGGCCTTGCAGTTGCCCTGGGTCTTTCTTTGAAATCCCATCAACCAGAATGGTTTGCTTGCTTGACACCATCTGGCGGCTGATTTGTTGAGCATTTTGATTGATTCGGTGCTGCAAAAGCGCGAGACGGCGTTTCTTTTCTTCCTGGACAATATTGTCGTCAAACTCCGACGCCGGTGTACCTGGCCTCGCGCTGTAGATAAAGCTGAAACTGTGGTCAAAACCAATCTCTTCGATCAGTTCCATGGTGGCATTGAAATCCTCTTCCTGCTCATCCGGGAAGCCGATGATGAAGTCGGAGGACAGGCTAATGCCCGGTCTAGCGGCCTTAATACGGCGAATCTTATCCAAATACTCTGCGGCACTGTGGCCCCGTTTCATGGCTTTTAATATGCGGTCTGAACCACTTTGAACCGGCAGGTGCAGGTGGCTAACCAATTTCGGCTCTGTTTTGTAGACCTCAATCAGTGAATCACTGAATTCAACTGGGTGGCTGGTGGTGAACCGAATTCGGCCAATGCCAGGAATCTGGGCCGTGGCTTCGATCAGTTCCGCCAAGTCCACCAAATCTCCATCGGCGTTTTCACCTTGGAACGCATTCACATTTTGGCCTAAGAAGTTGATTTCCCTAACTCCCAATGCGGCCAAATGGCTGACTTCTTCAATAACGTCTTCGTAACGACGGCTGATTTCTTCCCCGCGGGTGTAAGGAACTACGCAGAATGTACAGTATTTACTGCAGCCTTCCATGATGGAGACAAAGGCTTTGGGACCGTCCACGCTGGGTTCAGGCAACTTGTCGAACTTTTCAATTTCCGGAAAGCTCACGTCCACCACGGCTTCGTGGGAAATATCCACAACGTCGATCATGTTAGGCAGGCGGTGCAACGTTTGTGGACCAAACACCATGTCAACATGGGGGGCTCTGTCTCTTATGGCAGCCCCTTCTTGGCTGGCAACGCAGCCGCCGACACCAATCAGTAAGTTGGGATTCTTATCCTTGAGTTTTTTCCATCTTCCCAACTGATGAAACACCTTTTCCTGGGCTTTTTCCCGAATGGAGCAGGTGTTCAGGAGCAGGACATCCGCTTCGCTGGCGTCATCGGTGAGTTCAAGCTCCTGAGCTTCACCCAATAGGTCCGCCATGCGATTCGAGTCATACTCGTTCATTTGGCAACCGTGGGTTTCAATAAAGAGTTTTTTTCGCATGGCTTTGGTTGGGTCGTCGATGTGAATGCTGGCTTTGGGTGGCGCATTATACAGTGGAGCGCGCTGTTTTTCACAGTTTCTGTGAATCCCCTTATGGGGTACTATTTGTTCCCCAGAAATTGTATGACGCAAAGGTATTTAGCGGTGTTAAGGATAGTGGTGGCATTGACGGTTCTGTTGGCTGTTCCGGTGTGGGCGGCGGAATTGCCCATAAATACGCGCTTAGGTGGGGACTTTGAGCTTAGCTCCACCAAGGCGGGAATAGACGGAGTTGGGGATTTTCGCGGCAAGGTGGTGTTGTTGAATTTTGGCTATACCCACTGTCCGGATATTTGTCCTATGGTACTCAATCGGATGGCCGTGGTAATGAAGGAGCTGGGGAAACAGCGGCCTGACGTGGTGCCGGCATTTGTGACTTTTGACCCTAAGCGAGACACCTTGGACCGTTTAGGCCAGTACCTGAATTATTTTGGTGATGATTTTATCGGTTTCACTGGCTCGGAAGATCAGTTGGCTGCGGTGGCAAAAAAGTATGGTGTCATAGCCATTCCAAGCCAATCGGATTCCGCAGCGGGCATCTTATACAGCCACAGTGATTATGTGTATTTGCTGGATCAAAAAGGGCGGGTCAGGGCGCTGTACAGCAAAAGTGACAGCATTGATAAAATCGTAGATGGAGTGGAGAGTCTTTTAGATGATTAATCGGAAAACCACCAGAGTTGTGTTGTTGTTGGCTTTGTGTGTGCCCTCTCTGGCATTGGCCGGAAGCGGTATGCAGGTGAAGCGCGCCTGGGTTCGAATGGTTCCACCCGTGAGCGAAAATACAGCCGGGTATTTTCGGCTTTGTAATCACAGTGATAAAGATCAGGAGTTGGTGGGGGCTTCCAGTCCTATCGCTAAAGTGGCGGAGTTGCACACGGTGGTGGAGAAAGACGGGGCCTATACCATGAAGCCCGTGTCCAGTGTCAGTGTCGCGGCAGGAAGTTGTACTGTGTTTAAGCCTGGGGCTAATCATCTGATGTTTATTGGTTTGGTTAAGCCGTTGGAAAAAGGAACGAGAGTACCCGTGCAACTGAAGATGAAGAGTGGCCTGATACACGCTACAGAATTTCTAATCAGAAACGGGGGCAGTGGGGGCTCTGGTCACCACCATCATCACCATTAAAACCGTAATTGGGTAAATGGGACGTATTTTGAAAACGGTACCGGGATTTGATCAATTCAATTTCGAGCACCATGGCATTAGCCATTGGGTGCTTAAAAAGGGTGCTCAGCATCAGCCTGGCGTGGTGATTCTTCAGGAGCTGCCGGGGATGACCCCCCACACGATCGAGTTGGCAAAGCGTCTCAATAATGATGGCTTTAGCGTGTATTTGCCTATCCTGTTTGGTGAGCCCAATTCAGACTTTGAGCCGGTGAAAAACTTGCTAAAAATCTGCGTCAGCCGTGAATTTTCTATCCTGGCTAATCGTAAATCCAGTGCCATTACGGATTGGCTCAGAGCCCTGTGTCGATTGATTCAAAAACAATGTGATGATGTGCCTGTGGGGGCCATCGGCATGTGTTTTACCGGAGGCTTTGCCTTAACTTTAATGGTGGATGAATCCGTAGCTGCACCGGTTACCTGTCAACCCGCCAGCCTTGACGGTATGCTGGGTAGGAAAGCACGGTCTTCCGTTGGTGCCACTGAGGAAGACCTCGCATCTGCTTTTGCTCGAGCGAAGAAAGATGATGTCCAATTGCTTGGCATGCGTTTTACCCACGACATTACCTGTCCAGCAGCTCGGTTTGATTACTTGCAGCAACAGTTGGGCGAAAATTTCACACGTATTGACATCGACTCGTCCCTGTTCAACCCCCACAGGATTTCTATTAAATCTCATTCGGTGTTGACGCTGGATTTTGTGGACCAGCCGAACCATCCTACTCGCCAGGCTTATGACCAGATGGTGGCTTTTTTGCGCCAACGACTGGTATAAATACGCCCACTACGCCAGTTCGCCTCTCTGGTAATCAAATATAGCCTGTTCGATTTGTTCCCGGCTGTTCATCACGAATGGACCATGTTGTACCACCGGCTCTTGCAGGGGGGTTCCCCCAAGTAACAGTGCTTTATGATTTTTGTTTGCCTGCAAAACGATTGATCCGTCGTTATATATTTGTCCCATGGTATTTTGCCTAAGTGTTTCATTCCCAACTTGCACGTCTCCCTCATAGGGATAAAGCAATAGATTCAGGTCTTTTGGCAGGTTGAGTGTTAGTGCCGTATGGTCACCAAACTCAATATCCAATAGATAGGGCGTGGTGGCTCTATTGCCAATAGGTCCCTGAACAGGATTGTCTTTGTTAGTCAGTTGGCCTGCTAATATAACAACATGATGGCTGTTGATGTTCAGGTGGGGTATCTCAGCGGCACCAATATCGCGGTATTCTGGCGTCCGCATTTTTTCGCTGGCGGGAAGGTTTAGCCAGAGTTGGAAGCCATGGAACCCATCGTCCTGCTGTTGTGGCATTTCTGAATGAATTACGCCTTTTCCCGCCGTCATCCATTGGGCTCCGCCGCTGTCAACGGATCCTTTGTTCCCCATATGATCCTCGTGATCCAGTTTGCCCTGGCGCAGATAAGTTATGGTTTCGAAGCCGCGATGGGGGTGCGGGGGAAAGCCGGCCATATAATCGCTGGCTTCATCGGATTTTATTTCGTCCAGCATTAGAAAGGGATCAATAAACAGAGTGTGCCCGGTGGGGCTCACTCGTGTTATTTTTACTCCGGCACCGTCAGAGGCAGGTTGTGCTTGTATTCGCTTTAAGACATGAGTTCCAGTCATGGGTCACCTCTCTATCTGGGCAATCAGTTTCTCGATTTGCTGTTTGGCTTCAGCCATAACGGATGCACCGCCGTCATCACCCATACTTAGTTTTTCCGCGTATATAAAATGCACTTTTTCTATGCCCACGAATCCCAGCAGCGTTTTTAGGTAGGGCGTTTGGGTGTCGTTGGGGGTGTCTTTGTATACGCCTCCGCGGGCGGCCATCACCACAGCGGTTTTGTTCTTAAGCAGGCCCACTGGGCCATTTTCGGTGTATTTAAATGTGGTTCCCGCGCGGGCAATATGGTCAATCCAGGCCTTCAGTGTGGAAGGAATGCCAAAGTTGTACATGGGTACGCCCAGCAGTAACACATCCGCTGCCTGTAGCTCCTCAATTAACTGATCTGCTAATTGCGCTGCATTTTGCTGTTGTGGGTTTCGATCCCCAACGGGAGTGAGGGCTGACTGAAAAGTGGTTTGAGTGAGGTGTGGCACTGGTTCTTTTGCCAGGTCACGCTTTGTCAGCTCAGCGTTGGGGAATCGCTGGCGCCATAGCTCCTCGAAGTATTGTCCCATCTGGCTGGATTTTCCTTGGTCTTCAAAAATACTGCTGCTGATGTGGAGTAGGTTCATGTGGGTCTCCTTTCCTTTCTTGTGAGGGTGTAATTGATAATAAATCGAAATATTAGAAATAAAATACGAAAATAACGGATATAATGTTCGTATATTTCGAAATGTAGGTGGTGAGATGGACATACCCAAGGTGACTTTAGAGCAGTGGCGGGCTTTTCACGGGGTTGTGGAATTTGGTGGTTATGCCCAGGCGGCGGAAAAGCTCAATAAAACCCAGTCTACTTTGAGCTATTCGGTCCAGAAGCTTGAGCAGGTTTTGGGTATTAAGGTATTTAAAGTGGAAGGACGCCGTTCCCACCTGACAAAAGCAGGAGAGGTGTTGTTAAGGCGATCT
Organism: uncultured Ketobacter sp.; assembly: GCA_964016105.1. Taxonomy (GTDB): domain Bacteria; phylum Pseudomonadota; class Gammaproteobacteria; order Pseudomonadales; family Ketobacteraceae; genus Ketobacter. The sequence goes on along the minus strand of CAXHEX010000027.1, from coordinate 15,220 downwards.
AAACCCTTGCTGGAAAATGCTGTGTTACTTGAACGGGTAGCTCAGGATTTAGCGCAGGGAGTGGAGGCGAAGGTGAATGTGGCGGTGGATGTGCTATTTCCCCACGATAGATTGCTTGACCTTCTGGCTCAGTTTTCCGCTGGATTTCCTGACACTCGGGTGGAGCTGATGGAAACCGTTCTTTCCGGGGGGATGGAACTCATGTTATCGGGCAAAGTGGATGTACTGGTGAGTCATGCTGTACCCCAGGGTTTTGTGGGGGAGCCGCTCATGACAGTGGAATTGATTTGTGTCGCCAACCCAGACCATCCGCTTCATCAATTGCAGCGTGATGTGACTTTGCATGATTTAAAACAGCACCGCCAAATGGTGATTCGTGATTCCGGCGAGCAACGAAGTTTAAACGCGCCCTGGCTGGAAGCGGAGCAGCGTTGGACCGTCAGTCATATCACCACGTCCATACGAGCTATCGCAAAAGGATTGGGGTTTGCCTGGGTGCCTAAGTTACAGATTACAGAAGAACTGCAAACCGGCGTTATTAAACCACTTCCTCTAGAGCAGGGCCGGTCTCGCTTTGTGCAGCTTTATTTGGTGTATCGCGACAAAGATGCTGCGGGACCGGCTACTCGTTATCTATCTCAACTGCTTAATGAAGTTTAAGTGTAGGGCTTGCCCGTCTGTTGATGCGGTCACGAACCATTAAGAGTAAAGTACGGAATGGGCCGTGAAGCGTGTACTGATGCATTCGATACAGTGTGACGTACATGAAGCGGGCAATTTTTCCTTCAAAGGTAAAGTCTTTGCTTAAATTACCCATGATGTTGCCTACGCTGCCTCTCTTACTCAATGAAATCAATGAGCCCTTGTCTTGGTAGATGAAACTCTCAAGTGCTTTTCCCTGTAGATTCCCCCGTAGAGATTTTGCCAATAACACCGCTTGCTGATGTGCGGATTGGGCTCGGGGAGGTACTGGAGTATCGGCATCCTGGCGCGGACACTGGGCGCAGTCACCCAATGCAAAAATAGATTCGTCTAAGGTGGTTTGCAGTGTGTTCTTTACTACCAGCTGGTTGATCCGATTTGTTTCCAAACCTCCAATACCATTTAAAAAATCGGGCGCTTTAACCCCGGCGCTCCAAACTTTTAAATAGGCCGGTACAAACTTGCCACTTTTCATATGCAGGCCATCAGAGGTAATCTCCGTGACCATCTCATTGGTAAGTACTTGTATATTGAGTTGCTGCAGTTGTTTGAGAATGGCGGCAGATGCGGATTCCGATAGCACCGGCAACACTCTGTCGGAGGCTTCGATCAGGGTAATGGTCAGATCTTCAGGCTTTATTTGATCGAAGCCATATTCCACCAGTTCAGTGGCGGAATGGTTCAGTTCGGCCGCCAGTTCAACGCCAGTGGCTCCAGCGCCCACGATGGCGATGTTGCAGTGTTTTGGGTTTGCAGACTGGTCCTGGCTGGCCTTAAGAAATTCATAAAGAAACTTACGATGGAAATCTTCTGCTGCTTTGCGTCTGTCGAGAAAAATACAATGGTCGGCCGCACCTTTGGTGCCGAAGTCATTTGTGTTGCTACCGATGGCGATTACCAGTTGGTCATAGGGCAATCGGCGTTCGGGAAGAATTTCTTCGTCATTATCTCGATGGGGGGCAAGGATCAGTTGCTTGTTTGCGCGATCCAAACCGGACATACGCCCCATGACAAAATTAAAATGGTGACGCTTGCCGTGGGCAACATAGTTGAGTTCATCCACATCGGCATTGAGGACACCGGCGGCCACTTCGTGCAAACGTGGTTTCCATAGGTGGGTCATATTGGCATCCACCAAGGTTATTTGCGCTTGCTTCTTTTTGCCCACTTTGTTGCCAAGCAGCGTTGCCAGTTCAAGCCCGCCTGCGCCACCTCCCACGATAAGTATACGGTGTAAAGACATAATAGCCCCATTTAGACAGTTCAAAGGATTCTTCAATTAGGGCGGATTGTAGTCATTAACTTAAAGTAATCGTGGAAAGTTTTGTTCGAGTTTTGTGGTGTGTTTGCGGTGTTACTGTGTACTTTACAGAGGGGCTGGTTAGCAGCCCAAGCAAGTGAGGGATTAGTGCTTAGTGTAAAGGCTACTTAAGGACTGTTTTATATCCTCCAGATTGACCGGCTTGGTAAGGTAGCCGTCCATGCCTGCGCTCAGTGCTTTATTGCGATAGGACGAAAACGCATGGGCGCTTAGGCCTACAATAATGGGTTGGCTGGTTTTTCGGGGGGTGGTTGCGTAGATTTCCCTAATCCTGTTGGTGGCTTGAAAACCATCCATTATTGGCATCTCGCAGTCCATGAACACAATATCAAAACGCTCGGGATGATTGGATATTGTGCTTACGGCTTCCATACCATCTCCTACAACGGTCACTTCCATGTCAATGGACTCTAACATTTTTTGTAAAATGAATAGATTAACATTGTTATCGTCCACAATAAGTGCAGAGAGTTTAGTGTTTTCTAAAACGCTTTCTTCCGCGTTTAAGCCGCTCGCATCAGTATCTGCGTGCTCACCATCAGCCATGTCCATGGGGAGTGTCACTTCAAACGTAGTTCCAGAATTTAGTTGACTGGTAACTGTTATCTGTCCCCCCATCAATTCAACAATTTTACGGCAAATGCTTAGGCCCAATCCTGTTCCCTTGTGGTGAGCGTGTTCCTGATTCTTCGCCTGTTGATAAGCGTGAAAGATCGTGGCTATTTCTTCTTGGCTAATGCCTATCCCAGTATCGGAAATAGAAAAAGCCAGTATTTTTTCTTGTCTGTCATAGCTCGCTTTTACTTCGATCTTACCCCGGTCAGTGAATTTAAAAGCGTTGCCTACCATATTTATCAGGATTTGAGTCAAACGGATATTGTCGCCCATCAAAAAATCGGGAAAATCGTCTGCCACAGAAACCTGCCAATCTATATGATTCCGTTTTGCCTCCACCATGAATATGGAATCGATATCGTTAAACAAATCGTTTGCTGAAAAACGATGACTTTCAATGCTTATTTCACCGGCTTCAATTTTAGAATAATCAAGAATGTCGCTGACTATATGAACTAAGGTCTCCGTGGAACGATTAATAATCTTAAAGTATTCGCTTTGTTCTTCGCTGAGCTCCGAGTGGGATATCAATTGGCACACACCGTATATTCCATTTAGCGGTGTACGAATCTCGTGGCTCATATTGGCTAAAAATTCACTTTTGTTGATATTAGCTTCTTCAGCTTTTACTTTTTCTTCTTGTAACAGGCGTTGAGTCTCTTGTAGTTGGTTTATGGTGTTCTTTAGTTTTTCCTGGCTTGTTACCACTTGCGACACCACCCGGTTGTACTGCGCTGCTATAACACCAACTTCAGAATGTTCTCCAAATCTTACTGGGCGTTTGTAGTCGCCTTCTTTTATGTGGCACTCCATGTCCACGATCAAGTCGTGCAGTTCGTTTCTGGCATTATGCTCTGATACATTGAGTCCGATGAGTTCGTCTTCTGGCGATACCCTTAAAACAGAATATTTGTTAACTAATTTTATGAGAATATAGGAAAGTGGAAATGCCCAGGCGAAAACCACTACCGCGCCAAAAATCTGAGTGAGAGTTTGTTGGGATCTGCTAAGCCCGGTTCCCATCAGGTTTAGGTCACCAAACAAAGCCACTGCAATTGTTCCCCACAACCCTCCCACCAGGTGTACTGGAATTGCTCCCACCACATCGTCCAGATTTTTTTTAATAAAAAAGTCCACGGTGACACACGTTAGTCCGCTGGAAATTATACCCAGGATGGCTGCAAAGCCAGGTGGGATCACGCTGCAACTGGCGGTAACCGCCACCAGGCCGCTCAGCACGCCATTACCCATCAGAGATACGTCAAAATTATTGTGTCTGAATAAACTGTAGAAGGTGGCTGCTATGCCGCCAAAAGCACCAGCGACAGCGGTATTCACAAATATGGCAAATAAAGTCTTGGTTTCCCCCAGGTTGCTGCCCCCATTAAAACCAAACCAACCGATCCATAAAAAGAAAACCCCCAAGATAGTTAGAGCCAGGTTTTGGCCTTTGAATTGATGGCGAGTATTTTCGTTAATACCTGTTCTGGGTCCTATAATAAGTAAGGCCGATAGGGCAACCCAGCCGCCAACGGAATGAACCACCGTTGATCCAGCGAAATCATAGAATCCCAGTTGTTTAAGCCAACCTTGTTGGCCACCGGTGGTGATTCCACCCCAAATCCAGTGGGCGATAAACGGGTAGATAAACAAACTGGATATCACGGATATGGCAATGTAGCCCTTTAACTGGCAGCGTTCCGCTATACAGCCAGAAACAATGGTGATGGCGGTCGCACAAAATAGGGCCTGGAATAGAAAAAACAGGGCTACGAATTCTTTTCCTGGTTGGATGTCCGCGAAAGGCGCGGGCAGCGCGATAAAACCATACATGGATTCGCCATAGATCATGGAGAAGCTGAACATCCAGAAAATGGCAATTACGAAGATAAGGTCGGTGAGATTTTTGGCCGCTACATTTATGCTGTTTTTGCTTCTTACCAGCCCTGTTTCCAAACAGAGAAATCCTGCTTGCATCAACAGCAGTAATCCTATTGAGATTGCTATGCTGACTACATTGGCTTCTATTCCGGCCATTGAACGCGTCCCTTCGATTAGTAATCTAGCGCACAGGCAGATTACCCGCTGATTCTGGTTTAACTGTGTGAGTGTTTATTTGGATCCCGGTGGTGTGGTATTTATACGATCTGAAGCTTGATTCCGCAAGCGCTATTGTTTTCTTGTTTTCAACACTATGAAATTGATTCTCAGCCGAAAAGGGTTTGATTCTTCCGCCGGAGGTGTGCCAAGCCCCATTTTTCCAGATGGTCAAATGTTGTCTCTGCCCATTCCTGATGACCAATCTGTTATACGTTATGGCGATATTCGTTACTTTGGTGGTTCTATGGGGAATCTGGTGGCTTCGCTCACCAAACAGCGAATAACCGCTGATCATCATGCCCATCTGGATCCTGACCTTATTAAGACCAGCATTACCCGCTCCCGGGGCTGGCAGCCGTTGTTTGGTCAAACTGGGTCCGCCCAAAGTCATTTACGCAATAATGGTGTAGGTCCGGGGGATCTGTTTGTTTTCTTTGGGCTGTTCCGAACTGTGGAGTTGCAAGATGGTGTTTGGCGATGGGCTAAAGAATCCAACCCTAAACATGTCATCTGGGGGTGGATGCAAGTCGATAAAAAATTGAGGTTGGCAGAGATGGACCCCTTTAACTACTCATGGGCTCACTACCACCCACACTGGGGTAGAGTGGAGGATACAAACAACCATCTTTATGTTGGTAGGCGCAATCTTGAGATGGGTGGCAATAAAACCAAAATGCCTGGGGCAGGGGTTTTTCCCAGGTTTTATCCGCAGCTGCAATTGACCGCTCCTGATGCTGATAGGGTATCCCTATGGCAACTTCCAGGTTGTTTTTATCCTGGTAAGAGTCAAGATCCGCTTACCTATCATAAGGATCGCAAACGCTGGCGCAAAACCGGTGGCAAGACTGAGCTGATGGCGGCAGCTCGGGGACAAGAGTTTGTTTTGAATGGCGATCAGTATCCCAAGGCCCTAGATTGGGCTTATGGTTTGATAGAGGAGTTGATTTAGTCGAGCTTCAATCTTCCAGGTCGACGTAATTGCCCATCTCAAACCTGGGGCTGCAGATGGCCAAAAACACCAGGTCACTTTCCCCTGTATTTTTAATTCGTTGTTTATCTTCCGGAGCAATAATCACACTGTCTCCCGGATTAACTTGGGTTGGTGCTAAATCCCCCGCTTCCACTAAGCCTGTACCCTGCAAAATGAGGTAGCGCTCTTTGGTATCCTTCAGTGCATGCCAACGGGTGGCTTTTCCGGGCTCCAGGCGGGCGCGGGCAATGGAAACTTCTGGGTCTACTTCGGAGTTGCTAAGCTCGGTTATGTGGCACCCTTCCTTAAAATAGTACTCAGCTTTTTTGGAACCGAACAAAATATGGGATGTCATGTTAATAGGGCTGCTTTAGGGTAACCAGAATAACCACCGCGAAAAGTATAAAAACCGGTGCCTCATTAAAGAAACGATAAAATGTTTCTGATTTCGTATTTTTATCCTGTGCAAATAACTTCAGATAGCGCCCACATATATGGTGGTATGCAATCAGTAGGATAACCAGGGTGAGCTTGATATGCATCCATTGGGCCGCTTTAAAATAGCTGTCCCAGCGGTCAATGAGCATCCACAACCCCAAAAACAAAGAGGCTATCATGGATGGTGTCATTATGCCTCGGTAGAGTTTGCGCTCCATTATCTTGAAGCGTTCAACCCCCGTTTTGTCGCCTTCTTTGAGGGCTTGGCAATGGTATACAAAAAGCCTCGGCAGGTAGAACAAAGCAGCGAACCAACAGATTACTGCGATAATATGAAAAGCTTTAACCCACAGCATAGTATTTCCTATCGATGATAAAAATGCTCAATATCTTGTTTTCTAACAAAGCCAAATACTCGGTAAATATTCGGTGCCGACATGCGTCGCACGTACACTGCATTCACACCCTGTTGTTCCATGGTGTCCAGCGCTTCCTGCAATGTGGCACTGAGTAAAACCGGTGTCACGTTTTCCCTGTTAGCGGGAATTTCAAATAAATTAATGTCTTGTTCTTTGTGGTCCACTGGTTCATCGGTTTCTTTACTCGGCTCTGGCTGTTCTTTTTCAAGGGCTTCCAGGTGGAGTGCCAAGTCGGCTGCTGGCATATAGTGAGTGGGTATACCGTCCTTTTCTAACAATAACCAGTTTGGTTGTCCGCTCATGGTTTCTTTGGCTTGAGCCAGGGATATTGCGTGGTTCACCCTGCCAAACTTTCGCTTCATTACTGTCGCCACGCCAGCACGGTGAAGATGGCTTGCCAGCGGGCTCAAACGTAATTTAACGCCTTGGGCGTCAAGCATGGTTTGGAAAATGCCCTTTTGCTTGAACAGATGGTTCGCTACCAAACAAGAAATCACCACCACCAGCATACCAGGAAATATAATGTTGGCCTCGAAGGTGAGTTCCAGTAGCGCCATCAGCGCAGCCAGAGGTGCTGCCAAAGTGGCGGCCATCATGCCGGCCATACCCAGAAGAACGTAGAGTGTTACATTGGAGTCGTTGGGAAGAATTGCCACGCCCAGACTACCAAAAACACCGCCTGCCATGGCTCCAATAACCAGAGAAGGGCCAATGACGCCACCGGGTAAACCCAAACCCACACATGCGCTGGTGGCAATCAGTTTAAGAGTCATAATTAAAAATAAAGACGTGACTGTAAAGCCACCTATTAACGCAGTATTAACGGAGTCGTAACCGATTCCTAATATTTCAGGGGCAATGAGACCCAATATTGCTGTGACTGTACCGGCAATAAAAAAGCGCAAGCCAACGTCCAACTGCGCTGTGCGTTCATAGCTGTACTTTGATAAATAAATCAGAGCTGCAGCCATAAATCCCACCGCAATTCCAAAAACCACGATGAAGGGTAATTCTATTAGAGAGCCAAGTTGTACTTCTGGGATAATAAATGCCGGTTCGTGGCCATACACGGCACGAGTCAGGGCGGCCCCCACCACGGAAGCCAATATAATAGGTATGAAAGATGAAATGCTGTATTCCATCATGATGACTTCCATGGCGAAGATCACCCCTGAGATGGGCGTGTTAAAAGAAGCCGAAATAGCAGCAGCACAGCCGCAACTGGTGAGAATGCGAACGCTGTTGTTGGGTAGGCGGGCCCATTGTGCAAGTAGGCTACTGCTGGCGGCCCCCAGCTGCACTGCTGGTCCTTCTCTTCCCATGGATAAACCGCTAACCAGGGTCACAGCGGCTCCTACAAATTGAACCACTAAGCCCCGCAGAGAAAGGTTACCCTGGTATAAGTTGAATCGTTCAATGACCCGGCCCACCCCAACTCGACGATGCTCCGGTTTGAGATAAGTAAACAAAGCCCCCAGCAAAACGGCCCCAGTGAGGGGGAGAGCGCCCTGCATCATCATGCTCAGACCCTCAAAATTCTCAGAGTTATCTGGCAAAATAAGGTTGAGGGTGGCCTCAATCACAAACCGAAACGCTAATATAACCAGCCCCGAGACCAGGCCAGCCAACACGCCCAGCATAGTCAGTAGCGCCACCGCATCCACTTCAGACAGTTTTTCACGGATGCGATCAAAATCTAATTTCATAGACAGGCTGTCTTTACCATTGCACTATTCTTAACTGAAGCGGTTTCAAGTTTACTTGTTTTCAACGCATTAGCCCTAACATTAGCCCTATCAGTCACCTTAGTGTCATTGAAGCATATTTTAATCCAGAGCAAAAAATTTTTTGAAACAAGCAGTTAGGATTTTTAATAGCGTGCTAGCTGCATTATGATTGCACCTTTAAGTAGCCGTGATAATAGTAGAGACATCCATGAAGCAGAGCGAAAAAATCAAAGTAGGCATAGTCGGTGGAACAGGATATACCGGAGTAGAGCTGCTTCGATTATTGGTTCAGCATCCCCAGGTTTCCCTGAGTGCTGTGACGTCCCGTTCAGAAGCAGGCCAGGATGTTCACGCACTCTATCCCAATCTAAGGGGCTTTTTGGATCTCCAGTTTTCCGAGCCTGATCCTGATCGGCTAGCAGAGTGTGACCTGGTGTATTTTGCCACCCCTAACGGCGTAGCGATGAAAATGGTACCGCAATTACTGCGGGCAGGGGTGAAAGTGATCGATCTGGCTGCTGACTTTCGTCTCAAGGATCCCCAGGTCTGGCAACAATGGTATGGCATGCCCCACGCCTGTACTGACGTTTTAGCTCAGGCGGTTTATGGCTTGCCAGAGGTGAATCGCTCCGCCATAGCAAAGGCAGATTTGGTGGCAAATCCCGGTTGCTATCCAACAGCGGTGCAGCTTGGGTTTTTACCTCTTATTGAAGCGGGGATAGTTGAACCCCAGAGTTTAATTGCCGATGCCAAATCCGGAGTAAGTGGTGCAGGCAGAGAAGCCAAGCTTGGCTCTTTGCTGTGCGAAGCCAGTGAAACCTTTAAAGCCTACGGCGTTGCAGGACATCGACACCTACCGGAAATTAAGCAGGGACTTAATGGGGCCAGCTCCTCCGAAGTGGGTTTAACTTTCGTACCTCATCTCACTCCAATGATTCGCGGTATTCACGCCACGCTATATGCCCAGGCTCTCACTAGCGATACCGATCTGCAGGCGTTGTATGAGTCGCGTTTTCAAGATGAGCCGTTCGTTGATGTGATGGCATCAGGATCCCTACCGGAAACCCGAAGTGTTAGGGGTTCTAACCAATGCCGAATTGCAGTGCATCGACCTCAGGGCGGTGACACCATAGTGGTGCTGTCCGTTATTGATAACTTGGTCAAAGGGGCGGCAGGCCAAGCAGTTCAGAATATGAACATTATGTTTGGCTTGCCAGAAGACCAGGGTCTGGCTCAGGTTGCCTTGATGCCTTAGGTAAACACAGTCATGGCAGTAACTAATCCTTCAGGTAGCAGCGACCCAAAAATGATCCTGGTGGCAAATAAGCCAGGGCTAACTGGCTGGCAGTGGTTGCTGCGATTTCTCATTCTCATGGTGGTGGCGGTGAGTTGTTTGGTTCTGGGCTATTATTTGGGAATCAGGGATGAAATTGCCATCATCCAGGAGCGAACAGATTTAAAGCACAATCAGCATGAATTGCAGCAACAGCTGGTGGACATACAGGGCAAAGCTGCCATCCACAAGCATGGCAGTGAAGTGGAGCGGCGTGCTTCTGAGCGCTTGAGGCAAGAAAATATTCTGCTACAGAATCGCGTTTCAGATTTGGAAGAGGCGGTCAGTTTTTATAAAAGTATTATGGTGCCCCAAAAAGGCAACAAGGGTTTGAAAGTGGAGCGTATGGAAATCGCAGGTACTTATCAGCCGGGACGATACAAATTCAAGCTCGTGTTGACACAGGTGGCAGATAACAGCGCACACATCAGTGGCAAGGTAAAGTTGAACTTGCTCGGCATTCGAGAAGGTAAGAAACAGAGTCTTCCATTTGGTTCCATCTCCAGCGATATTGAATCAGAGGGAGCCAAGTTTAAGTTTCGTTATTTTCAAGATGTCAAAGGGGAGATCGTCATTCCCGGAGACTTTTTGCCGGAGCAAGTGGAGGTGATCGCTGAATCAAAAGGGCGGAAAGCAACCCGTCTTGAAAAGCGGTTTGATTGGAACGTGCAAGAGGTAGTGAATAATGTGGGGAAAAGATAAAGCCAAAAAGGTGGACTTCGACCGTCATGCGGGTAAAACCACCATGATCGCCAAAGGCACTGAGGTGAGTGGTGACGTCTCTTTCGAGGGTGGCCTTCTGGTGGAAGGTACCATCAAAGGTAATGTCAGAGCCGACGTGGGCAGCGAGGCGTTGCTACGTTTGAGTGAGGCGGGAAAAATCCAAGGTGAAATTCATGTGCCCAACGTGGTCATCAACGGTGAGGTGAACGGTGATGTGCATTCCACTGCCCATGTGGAGTTGGCGGCGAAGGCCGTGGTTAATGGCAACGTCCATTACCACCTGATTGAAATGGTTATGGGGGCCCAAGTCAACGGAGCTCTAGTCCACAGTCAGCCGAAGCAGCCAGCGGCTGCGGATGTGAAGTTGCCTCTGGATAAGGCCACCAAGAAGGAAGAGAAACCGGCTTCGATCACAAGTAAGCAGAGCCCTGCTTAATCAGGTAATCTTGACTAAATTAGTCGGATTTTTCATAATTCCGTCGACGATGGGATTATTTGGAGTGACCAAGCCGTGACTGATGAAGCTGTTATGGTGTTTACTGACAACGCCGCCCGCAAAGTGAAGAGCCTTATTGAAGAAGAAGGTAATGGCGATCTGAAGCTGCGGGTTTATATCACGGGTGGTGGATGTGCCGGGTTTTCCTATGGGTTTAAATTTGAAGAAGCGGTCAAAGAAGACGACACTCAGTTGCAGAACCATGGGGTGACTTTGTTGGTTGATCCCATGAGTGTTCAGTACTTAGCGGGGTCGGAAGTGGATTACAAGGAAGGGCTTCAAGGCTCTCAGTTTGTGGTCAATAACCCCAACGCGACTACCACTTGCGGCTGCGGCTCCTCTTTTTCAGTGTAATAACGTCAGCCGCTGGGAAACAGAGAGCCCAGTAATACCGGTTGGTTACTGCCGGTAAATGGCTCAAGCTTGAGTAGGTTACCTTCCAAATGGTTTTTGGCGAACCAGGCGAATGCCATCGCTTCAACCCAGTCGGGGTTTATTCCTACCTGCTGTGTGCTTTCCACGGGGCATAACAGAGCATCGGCCAGGCCTGCCATCAAATGTGCATTATGCACGCCGCCACCGCAAACCAGCATTCTGTCCAAGTTGCCGCAGTGGTTTTTTACCGCCAGTTCTACACTGCGAAGCGTGAGTTTCGCCAGGCTCGCTTGGCGATCTGCAGGTGATAGTAGTGGTAAATCAGGGTGATCTGATTGGCTCCATTCCAGGTGAAAATACTCTTTGCCCGTGCTTTTCGGGGGTGCTTTAAGGAAATAGGGGTCCTGTAACCAGTGGGAAACCCAGTGGGGTTCGGGTTGCCCGGAAGCGGCCCAGTCGCCGTTTTTATCGAAGCTCTCGCCTTTGCTTTCAAGAATCCAGGCATCCAGTAATCCGTTACCCGGGCCAGTATCAAACGCGACCAGATGCTGCTGTTCTTTATCCAAATAGGTGATGTTGGCAATGCCGCCGATATTGAGAATGGCGCGATCCTCACTTCTGTCCGCAAGAAAATGCTGATGGAAGGCCGGGGCCAGGGGGGCAGCTTGCCCACCTAGAATCATATCTCTGCGTCTAAAGTCCGCTACAACCTGGATGCGGGTTTGGCTGGCTATGATGTGCGGATTGCCAATTTGTAATGTGAAAGGATGGGGGCCGTCCGGACGGTGGCGCACGGTTTGGCCATGGCTACCAATTGCCATAACTTGGTTTGCAGTTAACTTTGCGTTCCCCAGCAGGGTGAGGCAAGCCTGGGCCATAAGTTCGCCCAGTAAAGTGTCCAGGTGCCCCAGTCTATCTATTTGATCAGAATTTTTGCTGGAATCCGGCTTGAATAGGGAAAATAAGTCAGTGCGTAAGTCGGGAGAGTAGGGCTCGAAGTGGGTTGCCACTAAATGGGCTCTTGGCGGCTGATCTTCAAAACACACTAAGGCCGCATCAACACCATCGGCGCTGGTGCCGGACATCAGGCCAATATAATAATGTGACGGCACTAGGGGTTGCTCGCTACAGTTTCGCCTTTCAGTGCAGCACCATAGGTGGTCAGTTGATTTTCCATTTGCTCAGCAAGGGCTAGAAAGTCATCTTTATCTTGTTTTGCAATGGGTCTGGCGTGGGGCAGTTTAACGGTAACCGGGTTTCTAACCGCGCCGTTCACGTAGAACTCATAGTGAAGATGGGGGCCGGTTGCCAAGCCAGTGCTTCCCACATAGCCGATAACCTGACCTTGCTTCACTCGTTTGCCTGATCGAATGCCTTTTCCATAGTTGTGCATGTGGGCGTAGAGCGTTTTATAGCTTTGGCCATGTTGAATAATGACCACCTTACCGTAGCCACCTTTTCTCCCAGCAAATACGACTTTACCGTCTCCGGTGGCTTTGATTGCAGTGCCTCGGGAGGCAGCATAATCGGTACCTTTATGGGCTCGGATTGTGTGCAGCACAGGGTGTTTGCGACGCAAGTTGAAATGGGAGCTTATTCTTGCGAAGTGAATGGGGCTGCGCAGGAAAGCTTTACGCATGCTGTTTCCCTTGGGGGTGAAGTAGCTGCTGCCCCGGTCACTGGTTTCGTAACGAATGGCGGTGAACGTTTCACCCTTGTTGGTAAACTGCGCAGCTAATATCTCTCCGTCCTTGATCTTTTCACCATCAAGGTGGAGTTCCTGATAGATGACTTTAAAGGAATCACCTGAGCGTATGTCCAGTGCAAAATCCACATCCCAACCGAAGATGCCTGCCAGTTCCATGGTCAGGTTTTCTGATAGACCGGCTTTTTTGGCGGCAAGAAAAAGTGAGGATTCGATGGATCCCTCTGCGTAGGATGTGTATGGAATCAGCTCTTTTGTTTGTTTGCTCGCCACATATTTATCACCATCGAGCTCCACTAACAGGGTTTCAGTGCGAGATTGGATGTACTGAAGCGCTTTTAACTGATTATCTTCGATATGAAAGTTGAGGGTTTGTTCTGGGTGTATTTTCAAGAGCGATTTAACATCTCCATCGCCTTGCATCACCTTGTGTACGTCTTTGGCTGATAAATCCATCCGTTTGAACAGGTGGCTCAACGTATCGCCTTTTTTTACTACCTGGGCCTGCCAAGCTCGGGTGGGCTGCTGCGGCTCAACTTCAGCTTTTGTTAGTTGGTTTGCATTTTCCTGTTCTGAAGGAGCAAAGAAGCTGGGGTCGTCCTGAACGATTCTTGGTTGTTCCAGTTTCAGTGTCTTGGTTGCAGTGGCATCGGGGGTGGGCAGCAAGGTCAATGCTAATACCATTAGGGTAGAACAAACCGCCACTGCAAAAATATGCAGGCGTGGGTAGCGCATCGGCTTGGGCTGTTTGTCTCTTTTATGCTGCGTCATGCTAATTCAAGTAGGTTCGATATACATAAAACTAGATTGTACATTATTAGAATAGAGCATGAAGATCATTATCGATAATTTAATGATAGAAAATGGGTGTTTGATCACATTGGCAATCCTAATTTTGTGCTTGATCTAAATGGCCATTGTTTGGGGGCTCAATGACTCTAAATTTCAGCCCCGAATTTCAGCCTTGGAAATAGACGGTTCATGCTATAATCCGGCGCCATTTTCCAGAAACAAAATGCTAAGGTAACGCCGTGTCTCATACTGTTGACCAAGCCATGGCCCTAATCAAGCGGGGTGCTGAAGAAATACTGCTTGAAGACGAATTAAGGGAAAAATTGAAAGAGGGGCGCCCCCTCCGAATCAAGGCGGGGTTTGACCCCACTGCACCTGATTTGCATTTAGGCCATACGGTCCTGATTAACAAGTTAAGACAGTTTCAGGATTTGGGGCACCACGTCATGTTTTTGATAGGTGACTTTACAGGGTTGATAGGGGACCCCACGGGCAAAAATCAAACTCGTAAGCCTCTGAACCGCGATCAGGTTCTCGAAAACGCGAAATCATATGAGGAGCAGGTGTTCAAAATCCTGGACCCCGAGCGAACCGAGGTGGTTTTCAATTCCAGCTGGATGGAAAAGGTGGGTGCAGCGGGAATGGTGCAGTTGGCATCTAATCTCACCGTGGCGCGAATGTTGGAGCGTGACGACTTCAGCAAGCGTTTTAAATCCAATCAGCCCATTGCCATACATGAGTTTTTGTATCCCCTGATCCAGGGCTGGGATTCCGTTGAGATGAAGGCGGATGTGGAGCTGGGTGGCACCGATCAGAAATTCAATTTGCTGATGGGGCGGGAGTTGCAGAAGGCCCAAGGGCAAAAACCTCAGACCGTGCTAATGATGCCCATACTTGAAGGATTGGATGGCGTGCAAAAGATGTCCAAGTCCTTGGGGAACTATATCGGCGTGAGTGATGCGCCTTCTGAAATGTATGGCAAGATTATGTCCATTAGCGATGAGCTAATGTGGCGCTACTTCGAGCTGCTCAGTTTTGAAAGTATGGACGTCATTGAAGGTTACAAGCAGCAAATTGCCGATGGTTTAAACCCCAGGGAAATAAAAACCCGCTTGGCAGAAGAGATAGTGGCAAGATTTCATGGGGAGGAAGCTGCAAAAAGCGCAAATAAGGGGGCGGGCAACAAATTTAAATGGGGTGATATGCCCGAGGATATGCCTGAAGTGGAGCTTGGCTGTGATGGTGAGGACGGTTTGCCGGTTCCCAACGTGATCCAGCAGGCGGGATTAACCAAAACTACGGGTCAGGCTCGGGATATGATGAAACAGGGTGCTGTTCGTGTGGATGGTGAGCCGGTGAAAGACCTCAAGCAAAGGCTGGCCGCGGGTGCCACCTATGTTTGCCAGGCGGGTAAAAAGCGCTTTGCGCGGGTAACAATCAAGTAGCGGTTAACTGCTTGAAATAAAAGTTTAAGAAAAGCGTTGACGTGGTGAGTGTGATCTCT
>CAXHEX010000026.1:0-66766 GCA_964016105.1 uncultured Ketobacter sp. | reverse complement strand
AGACCATAGATGAAAGCGTATTCACTTTAGGGGAAAATAAATTGACGGATTATGCATTTTCCATTGTTTCCGCGGGATATGTGATCAGTGTTTGGTGTTGTTATGGGGGGCAGGAATTTATTAAGCAGATAGTTACGCACCTATCGGTGAATATGCAATCTCGCCATGACCTATCTCTGTCTGACACAATATTTTTGTTGCACGCGTCTGCTGGATCCATAGCCGTTTTTCTGTTCGGCTTTTCTTGGTTGTTTGATCCTGGGTATTGGGTTTCATTAATCTTAAGCGTGTTTATGATCGTTGTGGTTGGTTGTGTCGGGTTAGTGCTGGGTTCGGTATGGAGGCTGAATAAAACTAATACAACTGCAGTCGATACACGCCCAGAGAATGGTCGGTTAAAGCTTGACTGACGGGTTTTATGTTGAATGTGGAATCTAAGTCAGTTTTTGTGTGAATGACGATTCTTATATTTTTCATTTTCATATTATATGGTTAATAGTTTTACAGATAATCTTACTTCCATTTCGAATTGATCTCTCCATCTCTATTCCTCCAATATTAATCTGGCTAATTGTTATTTCTTGCGAAGAGGCTGGTCATCTCTGAATACTAATATGCATTTAAAGTGTGTGAAAAAGTCACGTTTTAAGTGTCGATAATTAACATGCTCGCCTCTTGTTTTTTTAGTTCGTTCCTGTGTCCTAATTAAAAAATAATTGCCACTAATTTGATTTGTCAGGAAATGTCAGTAGTCATGTTTTTTTATTTGGCGAATGGTAATTTGCTTATACAACGATTAGTGAGCGAAAGACATTTTTATCGCTCTATTGTTTTTTGCTAACTCCTGGGATAAATGTGGTCATGGATAATAAGTCACGTAGATCAACACCTATCGCCATTGTTGGGATGGCAAGTCATTTTCCTGATTCAAGAACGCTGTTCGATTTTTGGAATAATATACAGAATAAGAAGGATTCGATTACTGACAATCTTGGTTGGGATGGATACTGGAAGAAGGAAGATTTCTACGATCCCGATACCTCGAACAAAGACAAAACCTATGCATATAAAGGTGGCTGGATTCCACCTATTGACTTCGATCCTGTGGAATTCAAGCTGCCTCCTAATATGCTCGATTCCATTAGTACAGCGCAATTATTTTCCCTGTATGTTGCTAAGCAAGCACTTAGAGACGCTGGTATTATTGGTGATGAAAATAATCTGGTCGATAGAGAGAAAGTGGGAGTTATCCTGGGTGGAGCGGGTAACGGAAATACCTCTTTTTCTCTGGCCGCGCGTCAACAGGCACCCTACCTGAAAGAAATCATGACGAATGCTGGTTTGCCTGAATACGTGGTAAACGATGTGATTCAGCGACTGCTGGATCAGTACTTAGAATGGAATGAAGACAGTTTCCCTGGTTTCCTTGGGAATGTGGCCTGTGGTCGGATCAGCAGCTATTTTGATCTGGGTGGTACCTCAAACATGGTTGATGCTGCCTGCGCTAGTAGTCTTGCAGCAGTGAAAGCGGCGGTTGGTGAGCTGGCAGAGGGTAGTTGCGATGCAGTATTGACTGGCGGTGTGAATCTGGAAAATTCAATTTTCTCTTTCTTATGTTTTAGCCGTACTCCCGCGCTGTCACCATCTAATACTTCGCGTCCCTTTGATCAAAAATCAGATGGTATGATGCTGGGCGATGGGGTGGGTTTTCTTGTATTGAAGCGTTTAGATGATGCCATACGTCATAATGATCGAGTTTACGCCGTATTAAAATCCATCTCAGGTTCCAGCGACGGGTGTGCTAAAAGTATTTTTGCGCCGCGTTTCGAAGGGCAGGTTCGGGCTTTAAACAGAGCTTATGACGCTGCCGGCATCACTCCAGCAGCGATTGATCTGATTGAGGCCCATGGCACGGGAACCGTGTCGGGAGATCAAACAGAGATCAAAAGCCTTAAAGCGGTTTATAACAACCATAACCTGGAGCATGGCTCCATCGCCATGGGCAGTGTGAAGTCGCAGATTGGACATACTCGTTGTGCCGCAGGAGCCGCTTCAATGATCAAGGTGGCATTGGGGTTACATCATAAAGTATTGCCCCCCACCATAAACGTTGAAACACCAAACAAAGCGCTGGGCATGGATGACTCACCATTCTACGTGAATTCCCATGCTCGTCCCTGGATCAAAACCGAGGACGCTGGCGCACGTACGGCTGCTGTCAGTGCGTTTGGGTTTGGTGGAACGAACTACCATGTGGTTATGGAAGAATTCCAAGCTGAACAGCAAGCTCCCTATCGGCTGAACCGGGTGGCCGACGTGGTGTGTTTCCATGAGCAAACCCCCATAGATTTACTAGCCAAATGCAAAAGTGCTTTGGATTCTTTTAAATCCGAAGAAGGGATAAAACATTTTCATGGGCACCTGGATCAACAAAAGAATGGAGCCATACCGCCAGATAGTGCCCGTATCGCTTTCGTAGCCCGTGACCTGGGTGAGGTTATCAGTTTACTGGAAACCGCCATACAGCAATTTGACAATCAACTGGATGAACCATGGGAGCACCCGCTGGGTATTTTTTACAAACCGTTTGCGGGCAGTGACCTCAGCGATATCGTCACGCTATTCCCAGGACAGGGATCACAATATCCCAACATGGCCATTAATATGGCGAATGAATTTCCAGAAATGCGTCAAGCAGTTGCAGAGTTTGACAGCACCCGTCTGACGAAGGGCCTCACTCCTTTATCTAATATTATCTATCCACCTTCAGCCTACTCTACAGAGCAACATCAGGAACAGGTTGCCAGTCTGCGTAGTACCGATAATGCCCAACCAGGTATAGGCGCTGTCAGCGTGGGTTATTGGGATCTGTTAAGAAAGTCTGGTCTGACATCCAGTTTTGCAGCGGGCCACAGTTACGGTGAGCTGGTGGCATTGCATGTGGCAGGCGTATTCGATCGCGAAGCGCTTCGTCATCTGTCGATCGCCAGGGGGAAAGCAATGAAAATGATGCCTGCCCATGGACAGGATCCTGGCGCCATGCTAGCGGTAGCACTCTCAGAAGCAGAAATTGTCCCTGAAATTGAGCACTACGATGATGTGTTTTTCGCAAACTATAACGCCGAGAATCAAGTCGTGTTGGGTGGAGGCACCGAGTCGATTAATAGACTGTATGCTTCGTTAAAATCCAGCGGCAAAAGGTGCTCTCTACTACCTGTGGCTGCGGCTTTTCACACTCGATTTGTGGAGCATGCCCTGGAACCATTCAAAGCGGCTTTGCAATCTGTAGAGTTCAGCAAGCCCCTTAGCAAGGTGTTCTGCAATGTAACGGGAGATTTATATCCAGAAGATCCTGATCAGATTCGCGAGCTACTGGCATCCCAGCTGGTTAATCCCGTGCACTTCAGAAGGATGGTCGAGTCTATCTATCGAGAGGGCGGTCGCCGATTCATTGAGATCGGACCAAAAGGGGTACTGGGTAAACTGGTGGCAGAGATACTCGCAGACAAGCCACATATCGTTCTTTCCGTTGATCCTGGTGAAAAGGCGGACGACAGCGTGCAGTTCCGTAGAGCACAGGCTAAGTTGTTGGTGGAAGGTATCCCACTTAAACATCTTGATGAATACAAGCTTCGCGAACCCCTTCCCGAACCGAAAGGCGCGCTCACCTACCATATGAATGGAGGCTTCTTCTTCTCGACTCAGGGGCAGAAGCGCAGGGAACGGGGTAGGCGCAAGGATACCTCACTGGTTGATCGTTTTGTAGATGAGCGGCTGCAGTCCTACAGCGAAACGCATCCTGAAGCGTTGCCTGAATATCATTCAGAGTCACAAGAACCTGTTCAAATGCCGGCGCCTTCGTTGGCGTCAAAACCTCTTTCTGGAAATGGTGCATCGGAGTGGCACCCAATCCCGGAAATTGCAGAATCTGACCTGTTTACTGCAACCCACGAAAGTTATCTACAAGATGAGAGCTATGAGATGGAACCCAACCAAAAGCCCAACCAGCAAACAGCAAAAACCAATGCATCACTTTTAAATGCTCAGTTGATGGCTCAGAACAATGTCAATCTGGTGCATCAGCAGTTCCAGGACAATCAGAGAGAGTACATACAGTTTCTTAATAATTTGATGCAACAACAGTTTCAGCTTTTCGACAAACATCATCAAACCACTAATTTCAAAAACATGATCGATAGCCTGAGTGAAAGCTTCCGTCTGTTGGATCGTAATCAGGATCACTACCACACCAATCACGAAAGATATTTTCTGAATCAGTATGCACTTATGGGAGGAAAGTCGGATGTGAGCGACAGGTATACCGCCACGATCCAGCAAAGCGCACAGGAGAGGGCCCTCGCCCCCATGGACCCAGCGCCCGTGACGCAACCCCAGCCCGCATCAATGGCTAATACCCAGGGAATTTCTGCCCCACAACCCAATCTGCCGGAGATCCCCATAGCCGCTGTGGGACAGCAGCAAACTTCAGGACAATCACTACAGTCACCGTCACAACCACAAGTTTCTAACACCTCCACAGAGGCAAAAACGGGGCTGTCAGAAAAAGATCAGGAGGCGCTACGTCAACTCAGGGAAGTGAATCCCGAAAGCATGACCAACGAGCTGGTGAAGATTATTAGTGATAAAACAGGATATCCTGCGGACATGATAGGCGTTGACATGGATCTTGAAGCAGATCTAGGGATTGATTCTATCAAGCGTATTGAAATAATCGGCGCAATGTTCGAATCGTTCTCCGGTGACATGCAAATGGATTACGATGCCGAAGATTACTCAGAATTAGAAACGTTCGATGTTGATCAGTTCAGCAGTATCAATAAGATGGTGGCGTTTCTGATGAACTTTGTAGAGGAAATCATCGAACAACTTGAGTCAGGAAAATCCCTGGAAGAATTGGAAAATGCAGCCCGTGAAGGCAACGCCGATTCCAATTCATCCGCCAATGAGGCGCTACCGGAGGGCCGAGGAGCTGAAGAAGAGTCGGTGGAGGTAGACGAAGGTGTAGCCGCTGTGATGAGTGCTATTGGCTTTGTTACCACTACCAATGATCTGGAGGATATATCGGAAAACCCAAAGTCTGAACCCGCCGACTCACTTAGTGTTGGTGAGGAAGCGGGAACCCGTGCTGTAGCGAAAAAAGCGGATGCCAAGTCAGGAGTTGTTGATACGCCAAAACTAATGAAGCCGACCTTGGATCGTTTGCCGATACATCGCTTTCGAACGGTGATTAGTGAATTAGGTATGCCAGATCATCGTCGGCTAGAGATGGCAGAAGGTCACGTTTTAATGGTCGTTTCTGATACCATGAGGCTGGCCGTTCCCCTTGTGGACGCGTTGGCACATGAAGGCTATAAGGTGGCGCTCGTCAGCCTGAAGGAAGTGCCAAAAAATTTAGATAATGACGCTATTACGAATTACCAAGTCACTGAATGGGATGAGTCAGGCCTGGCAGCGGCGCTGGATAAAATTAGGCTGAATGATGGCCCAATAGGAGGCATGCTGTTTCTACAGGGCGGTTCACCGGACTACAAGTCTGTTAAGGCCTGTTTCAATAAGAAAGACTACAGTTTGGCTCTGGTTCAATTTCTACTGGCCAAGCTTCTAAGCAAAGAATTAAATGCCGCAGCGGAAAAAGCCGATGCGGTATTTATGCTGGTAAGCCAGCTCGATGGGCAATTGGGAACGGCGGGCAGTAATGGTTTCTCGCTCATTAATGCGGGTTTATCAGGGCTTGCAAAGTCCCTGCATCATGAATGGAATCGGGTATTCTGTCGCGCGCTCGATATTGGGCCAAAGGCGCCGGTGGCGGATGCTGTGCGCTGGATAATGGAAGAGCTGCATGACCCACGTACAGATTTGCTGGAAGTAGGGCGCAAAGGGTCCCATGAGCGCTGTAGTCTAGGATTGG
This sequence comes from uncultured Ketobacter sp., assembly GCA_964016105.1. Lineage (GTDB taxonomy): Bacteria > Pseudomonadota > Gammaproteobacteria > Pseudomonadales > Ketobacteraceae > Ketobacter. The sequence goes on along the minus strand of CAXHEX010000026.1, from coordinate 60,837 downwards.
CGGAAGAATCTGTAGAGCAAAACGATGAGAAGGTATTGACCCCACAGGATACGGTATTAGTCACTGGGGGTGCCCGAGGTATTACTGCTGAATGCATCATAAAACTAGCTGCCAGGAACCCCGCTAATTATATCCTGCTGGGCCGGACCGATATTGATCAACCCTTGCCTGCCTGGGCCGGAGACAGCCGAGATGAGAAAGCCTTGCGGGCCGCCGCTATTCGCCACATGAGGGCGGAAGGGGAGCAAGTCACACCTGTTAAAGTGGAGGGCCTGCTGGCATCGGTTATTCGGGTAAGCGAAGTTCATAGCGCACTGGAACGTTTGAGTGCGACCGGTTCCAAAGCACATTACCTCAGCGTGGATGTGCTGGACAAAAAGGATCTTGCCAAGCAATTAGATAAAATTCAGAAGGAAACCGGTGCCATTACAGCGATTGTTCATGGCGCCGGGAATCTTGCTGACAAAAAAGTGGAAAAGAAAACCGTTGAAGACTTTGAGAATGTATTTGCCACTAAGGTAAAGGGCTTGGATAACCTGGTCCAGGTGCTTGATGTGGGTTTACTTAAGCAGGTGGTGGTCTTTTCATCGGTATCTGGGTTCTTTGGCAATGCAGGCCAGACGGATTACTCCATGGCCAATGAAGTGCTGAACAAGTTCGCTCACCTTTGTCATGTATTTCATCCCGATGCTCTAGTGAAAGCCATTAATTGGGGACCCTGGGATAGTGGCATGGTGAACGATACGCTTAAGAAGGCTTACCATGACCGTGGTATCGCTATTATTGGCGCCGATGAGGGAGCCGAGTTCTTTGCGAACGAGTTTTACAATCCACTGGATACCCAGGTGGTTGTAGGTAGTGCAATTTATCAAACTCCTAAAGCCATAAAAACGGTGCCCCCACGAATCTTCAGTCGCCAAATTGCAATTCAGGACAACCCGTTTCTACGGGATCATCAGGTAGATGGTAGCCCGGTGTTGCCCGCAACCTGTGCGATCAACTGGATGGTTGAAGCGGCGCAGTGTCTGTTACCTGGTTATCACCCGATTACCATCAAAGACTTCGCAGTGTTGAAAGGTGTGGTGTTCGAAAACGATGAACCACTGCATTTCAATGTTGAGGTGACACCCACGGAGCAGGTCGTGGAAGATAGACCGAAGGCAAAAGTGGTGTCCGTGCAGGTTTTCAATGGCACTAACGGATCACGTTTGAATCGCTACGGGTGCTCCATCGTTATGGACCTGGAAACTGTACATCCCGTTAGACAGTTGCCTCTGCCATGCGAACAGAGTGTATCGATGCATCAATGGTCCCTGTATGGCGAATCTGAAAAACCACGCTTGCTGTTCCATGGTCCGTCGTTTCAGGGAATTTCACAGGTACTGTCCTGCACAGATGAGCAGATCAGTATACGTTGTTCCCTTTCTGCGGAAAACGTGAACCAGCGCCAGTTTCGTTGTAATGGCTTTAACCCCTATGTGGCGGATGTTTGTATCCAGGCTCCTTACATATGGTTACCAATGATGTCTGAGCTGGCAGGTTTACCCTCAGGTGTTACTCGGATTGATCAGTACGGGGAGTTACCTTTTGATCAGGATGTTTATGTCACGTGTCATATCACCAAGCAGACCTCAACGGAGCTGGTAACCCAGATAGAGGTGACAAATACCAATGGTGATCTGCTATGTGATATGCAAGGGGTAAGATTTGCCACATCAAGGAACCTCAAGCAAAAGCTGGTTGGCCATGCCCATGCGCAGCTGGAAAGCTGACCCAAACTGGCGCCGGCGGATGCCGGCGCCACAGCGGTGGCACATCAGAATACCTAGTAATTAATCGAGAAAATAGTTGGCGGGCATTATGGAACCGATAGCAATCGTGGGTATGGGGTGTTTATTCCCCGGCGCTCAATCTCCAAATGAGTACTGGCAAAAATTGTTGAACAAGGTGGACAGTTCTAGTTCGCTGTCAGAAGACGAGTTGGGCGGCATTGATCCGGAACTTTATTTCGACTCGAAAAAAGGCACACCTGACAAAATATGCTACACCAAAAATGGTCATGTTCGTGGGTTTCAATTTGACCCAGCTGGCTATCGAATCCCTGCGGAGCAGTTGCAGCGACTGGATAAGCTGTTCCAGTGGACCCTGTACGTTGCCCACGAAGCACTCCGGGACGCTGGCTTTCAACAAGGGCAGGAAAAAACCGGCATGGTACTGGGTAACATTGGTATGCCCACCCATTCCGGCAAGCAGATTATCAACAGCTTTTATCACAAAGTATTAGAACCCTATATTCAGGATTTGATCGGCGATAATTCATTTCGTTTTCAAAACTATTGGAATACCGAATCGCTATCTCCCCTGAACTTATCGACAGCAAGTCAAAATGCGTTGGTGGCTGGACAGGCGCTGGGTTTGGATGGTCCGTGTTTCACCCTCGATGCAGCCTGTTCTTCGGCAATTTACGCTATCAAAGTGGCAGCGGACTATTTGAATTCCCACAAGGTGGACGTAATGCTGGCCGGCTCTGTGTGTCATGCGGACCATATCTATATTGATCATGGCTTCAACGTGTTGCAGGCGTTTCCAGAAATTGGCCATGAGTCGATTCCCTTCGACAGGCATTCGGATGGGTTAAAAGCAGGGGAGGGTGCAGGGATCGTGACTTTGATGCGCCTAAAAGATGCTGTAAGCCAGGGCCGCCAAATTTTGGGAGTGATCGAGTCAATTGGTTTGTCAAATGATGCCGGTGCAAAACACATTCTTGTACCTGATTTTAATGGCCAGGTGCTGGCTTTGGATCGTGCTTACGGAGCATCGGATCCGGGGATTGATTATCTGGAATGTCACGCCACTGGAACGCCCGTTGGTGATCAGGTTGAATTGAACTCGATTGAGCACTACTTCTTTGGCGAAGACAAAACCGTTACCCCAAGGCTAGGAGCAAATAAAGGCAATATCGGTCATATGTTGACGGCATCAGGTATGGCTAGCCTGCTTAAAGTGTTACTGGCCATGCAAAATGACACCATACCGGGAACCATTCAACTGGAACAGATGGTCGCCACTAAACAGGGAGAACTGACCATCAAGGATGTGGTTAGGGACGCTATTCCGTGGCCAAAGCATGGCCTCAATAAACGCGCCGGTATTAATGCTTTCGGTTTCGGTGGGGTAAATGGTCACCTGGTGCTTCATGAATATGATGCTAAATCAGAGCAAGTGGCTCCTCATCCCGAACAGGAGATAATCAAGGATCCCCATAACGTGGCGATCACTGGCATGGCCGTTGCTATGGCCGACACATATCGTCTCAGTGAGTTTAACGCGGCTGTTCACGAAGGCCAGCAAAAATTCAGTGATCTGCCGGCTACTCGCTGGTCTGGCCTGCAGGACCGTACGGATCTCTTGCAAGAATTTGGTCTCAGTGCGATTCCAAAGGGCGCTTACATTGAAAAGTTTGAGTTTGATTGCAAGCGTTTCAAACTTCCACCGAATGTGGCCGGCATTCACTTGTTGTCACACATGTCGTTAATGCAACTGGCAGCAACGGCCTATCACGACGCTGGATATACGGTAGATGATCAGGGCCGCAATATTGCGGTGATTGTAGCGGGTGACAACGATTATACCTGCTATCGTTATCAAGCCCGTAATGAAGCGGCCTGGCAGGTTCGTGATAGCCTCGCCAAAAGCGGTATTGACTTGAGCCCCGAACAAATCAGCAAGCTAGAAACGGTGGTTAAAGACAGCCTGTTTCCGGAACCCTATGCAGAGGGAATCACTGGCGGTATTGGTAATGTGGTTGCAAGCCGGATCTCAGCTAATCTGCATTTGAATGGCCCAGCCTTTACCGTTTGCTCTCAGGAAAATTCTGTTTTCCGAGCTCTGGAGCTGGCGGAATTTATGTTGACCTTGGATCAGGTAGAAGCGGTTATTGTTGGTAGCGGCAGTTTCTGTGGTGGTCTCGAAAACGTATTGTTTACTCACACCCAGCACCCCGTAAATTTGGGCAAAGCTTCGCTAAGTTTTGAGAAGGACAGTAACGGCTGGAACCTGGGTGAGGGTGGCGGAGTGGTGGTTCTGCAACGACAGGATACTGCCAAGCGGATGGATAAGCGCATCTACGCCAACATACGCGCAATTGAATTTGGTCGCGAATCAAGAAAATCAGAGAAACGCGATCTCAAACCCGAGCCATGCGGCGCCGAGGTTGCGAAGGTGGCTAGTCAATGCCTGCAAAAATCAGATTTGTCGCCGCAATCAATTGGTTTGGTCGAGGCTCATGCAAGCGGCTTTATGGAAGAGGATCATGCAGAAGCCAGTGGTCTGGCTGAAGTGTATGGTAAAGCTCAAGGGAACACGGTGATAAGTTCGGTTAAATCCAGCTACGGACATCTTGGTCCTGCCGCTGGAATGGCAAGCCTGATTAAAACCGCTTTATGTCTGTATCACCGTTACCTTCCTGGCACACCTGGCTGGCAACAAGCAAAGCACACATTGACATGGGATGGTATTAGTATACTCCAGCAAACCAAGCCATGGAAACTTCCCGCCCATCAGCAGCGCCGTTATGCCGCCATAAACGGTTTGGGCATGGACCAAACCTATGCCCATCTTATTTTGGAAGAACCGGATGATTCAAACCGAAAAACAGGTTTTGTGGAATTTGATGAGACCGAACTGCGTAAAAACTCCCTGATAAAAACCGTATACGTAGGGGGTGAGGTGGGCATACCTGACATGATTGTGAATGAGGATAACCGGGCTCTGTTCACACAGGATGGCGGGTCGAAACAAAGTGGGAAAACGGATCCTAAGATGAGTACGGTGACAGAAATTGGCGTTGATTCCGGACTTGTTCCCCTACCGGCAAACGGCCAGAGTGGTGCATTTGCCCTTGGAGGCGTCATTCGCACTGCAGCAACGGATTGGCAACAAATGCCCATGCAGCAACGTCAGTTGGCGCGCAACGCCAGAACACACTTGTATTATCTGCGTGCGGAGCAACAGTTCTACCGACACATGACTCGCCATCTCGATCAGATGGTACCGCAAGTTGCCACTCGGGTTGCAACCAGTTCTGCGACCGTTGCCTACGTCAAACCAGAAACACTAGCACCTGTGTCTAACTCAGTTAAAAAGAGCAACCCCAACACCCAGCAAGTTGCTCCTATATCCGCAAGCCAAAGACCAGCCATATTGCCTGCCACTGGCCGACGCTTAGCTGAGACCATCTTTGATGAGGCGCAGCTCACGGAAATGACCGACGGTAAGGTGGCCAATGTACTGGGTCAGGGTTACGCTGAGGCAGATGCCTATGCCATTCGAACTCGTATGCCTTCACCACCTTATATGTTTGTATCTCGCGTCACCAGGTTGACGGCTGAAAAAGGTAGGTTAGAACCTTGCGTGATTGAATGGGAATATGATCTGCAACCGGATGACTGGTTTGTCTATCATGGCTTGGTACCGGCTTTTGTATCACTTGAATCTTCCCATGCCATGATCATTGCCTTTACCAAGATTGGTTGTGATCAAATGTTCAAAGGCGAGTTGCGTTACCGCGCCATAGACAGTCAGACAAATGTCTTCAGTGCAATGCCTAAAGCGGGTGAAACGTTGCGTGGTCGAGTGGATATCAAGTCATTTATCCGCGTCGGCAAGAATGTGTTGATCTCCTATGACTTTGACTGTTTCGTTGGCGAGCGACACGCCTTCAGGCTAACCGCCAATTCCGGGTTCTTTCCCTTGGACTCAATCCAGAAGTCAAAAGGCGTAAAAACCGACAAGATATTCGGTGCTGCGAAACCACAGCTAACGGATTTCGCGCCTCTGTTGTCATGCACCAAGTCAAAATTCTCTGAACAGGATGTAGAGGCAGTACAAAGTGGCAATCTTGCAGCTTGTTTCGGACCTGACTACGGAGAAACTGTGGTACCTGGACTATACGCGCCAGCAGCGAAAATGCTTGACAGGATAATCAGTGTGGACCCCAAAGGCGGTCCGTGGCAGCTAGGTGCTATTACCGGTGAAACCGATATTGATCCATCTCATTGGGTATTCAAATCTCATTTTAAGAATGACCCTGTGTTGCCCGGTACTTTTATTGTGGAGGGCTGTGAACAGGTATTGAAGTTCTACCTGTATTACTTGGGCCTTCATTCTCAGACCCACCTGCGACCAACGTTGATAGACAATCATCACTACAGTGCCAAGTTTCGTGGTGAAGTGAAATGCGCCGCTGAGAAATTGCAGTACCGATTAACCGTTAAGCAAATCGATGCCAAATATGGGACAGATAGTAAGGCACACAAACTTGAAGAAGTTACGCTGATTTGTATCGCGGAAATAATTTACCACGATAACGTAATTGGTATTTGTGACAACCTGGGAGCTCGCTTTGTGAGTGAAGGAAATCTGTCAGTTATTTAGCAAGTTACTAAGGAAATGCCCTAGGGGAGAAAGAAACTATGGAATTAACGATGCAACCACAGCGCAGGGAAAGTAGCGGTCATCAATATCAATGGTCCGGTTTGCCCTGTGATATGTCTCAATCAACACAGCAGGCAAGGGATTTGTTAGAGCATCTGGATCGACTGGTATTTGTGGTGCAAAGGGATGGAAGAATCCTGTTACGGAGTGATGGGCGTATAAACGATTTACCCGACGAAACCGGCATGGGCGAGGTAGTGGGTGTAATCAATCCTTGTTTGCCGTCAAATCTGGGGGATCCCGAGTTTTGTCATACCTATGGAGTAGCTTACCCCTATTACGCCGGTGCTATGGCAAATGGCATCAACTCGGTAGACATGGTGATTGCACTGGGTAAGTCGCGAATTTTGAGCGCATTTGGCGCCGGCGGGCTGAGTGTTAGCCGAGTGTGTGAGGCGATTGATCAGATTAAGTCAGCCCTGGCAGACGCTCCTTTTGCAGTGAACCTGTTGCACAACCCTGGAAACCCTGACTGGGAAATGCAGTGTGTGACCGAGTTTAACAAGCGCGGTGTTTCTGTGGTTGAGGCATCCGCTTATGTCAACCTGTCTCCTGCCATTGTTTATTATCGGGTCATGGGGCTGAGTCGGGATGCCAGTGGTAGGGTCACCGCGAACAATAAGGTTATTGCCAAGGTCTCGCGTCCTGAGGTAGCCAGGCAGTTTATGTCACCAGCTCCAGAAAAGTTGCTGAAGAAGCTAATGAAAAAAGGCTTGATCGATCAAGCTCAAGTAGACATGGCTAAAACAGTACCTATGGCCGATGATATTACAATGGAATCGGATTCGGGCGGCCATACGGATCATGGTGTGCTGTCTTGTATTTTGCCGTCTACTTTGCGTCTTCGGGACAAGATACAGAAGGAACAGGGATATGCTCAGCGGATCCGTGTGGGAGCAGCTGGGGGTATAGGTACACCGGAAGCCGCATTGGCGGCTTTCGCTATGGGTGCTTCCTATATCGTAACGGGTTCTATTAATCAGGCATGTGACGAAGCAGGTACGTCTGTAGTTGCGAAAGACCTGCTGAAGAAAGCGGAAGTGGCTGATGTGGTATCAGCGCCCTCAGCCGATATGTTTGAACTGGGCGCGAAAGTCCAGGTGTTGAAATCCAGCACCATGTTTGGAATCCGATCGCAAAAATTGTATTCGCTTTACAAATCTTACGATTCTCTGGAGCAAATCCCGAAAACCGAAGTAAAAGCGCTGGAAACTCAGATATTTTTAAAACCGTTATCTCAGGTGTGGGATGAGACCGTTGATTTCTTCAACAGCCGAAACATGCCTGATCAAATTCAGGCTGCCGAGAAAAACCCCAAGCGGAAAATGGCCCTGGTTTTTCAGTGGTATCTTGGCCAGTCATCGAAGTGGGCCATTGATGGTACCGATGAGCGCAATTTCGATTATCAGATTTGGTGTGGGCCGTCCATGGGAGCCTGTAATCAATGGTTATCTGGAACCGCCATGGAAGATAACCGTCCGGTCGCCCTGTTGGCCCATAACATAATGATAGGTGCTGCCTATCTGGCACGAGTCAATTGTCTTCGCGATATGAGCGTTGTTGTGCCCCATGATATTGCTGGGTTTAGTCCTCTGTGCGAGACCCAGATACAGAAACTATTTCTGCAATGGAACAATTCCAGTTCAATTTCCCGCAACACTGAAACATTAACCAATACAACTCCCCCTACAGGAAGAGGTAACACCAAGATGGAAATGGATATACCCAATAATTCAGGAAAAAAACTCAATCTTACCCAATCAAAGGAGTACTACAAAAAAACCTGGGATCTATTACCAGGTGGCGCTCACTATAACTTTGCTGACCCGGAAAGGGCTTTGGTTGTACCGTTCAACAAAGGTCGTAACTCTCGGGTGTGGGATTTAGATGGCAATGAACATCTGGATTTCTTTTGCAAATTCGGTGCACTGTTTGTAGGGCATCACAATGAGAAATACAACAAAGCGTTGCTGAACTACATGGAAAAGGTGACATCAGTCGATACATGTGATCTCGAGTACGATGTTTGTTCAATCATGTCCAATCATATTCCTTGTGCTGAAATGATTCGATTTGCATTAAGTGGCACTGAAGCAGTACAAAATGCCCTGAGGCTTGCACGGGCCTACACTGGAAAGAATCGTTTTATTCGCTTTCATGGCCATTATCATGGTAATGCCGATAATGTAATGGGCGGGCGCAAGAAAAAAGATCTTTCATGGCCTGTTCCAGAGCGCTTCAAAGGCGATATGCTGGATACACAAGGGCGAGCTGACAACATCCTGGAAGAGCAGTCGTTCATGTTGCCATGGAATGATGTGGCCGCATTGGAAACCGTGGTAACCCAGCATGCGGGTGAGATTGCTGCGGTATTGATGGAACCGATTTGCATGAACGGTGGTGGTATTCTGCCACGCCCAGGCTATCTTGAAAAAGCCAAAGAAATATGTGAACGCCATAATATTGTGTTGATATTCGATGAAATCATCACCGGGGTTCGTCTCGGCCTGGGTGGTGCACAAAAAATTCTGGGGGTCACCCCGCACCTGGCCACTTTTGGTAAAGCATTGGGTGGTGGCTCCATGCCTATCTCCGCTATTGCGGGCCATAAGGATATAATGAATCTTTATACTAAAGGTAAGGTGATCCATGCGGGAACCTTTAATGGCTACCCCTTAGGGTTGGCAGCAATCAAAGCTACTTTCGAAATAATTGAAAATGATCCGGATTGTTACGACCGTATGGGTAACATCATGGCAGAGATCTGTAAGATCTTTACCACTGCCTCCAAGCGGGTTGGTATCCCCATGGTGGTTCAAGGTATGCCCACGGCTCTGGTCTACCATTCCCAGGACAAGCTAGTTGACCGATCTGAAGGCTACACCGACAGAGTTAAGTTCTGCGACATTATCATTCGCGAAATTTGTAAGCGCTATGGACTTCAATTTTCTCCTTTATCACGACTCTATCCAAACCTTCTAATTAACGAAGGCGATATTGAGTTTTTTAATGATCGTATTTTTACGGCCATGGAAAATGCGAAAAGCATTATCGATATCACCTTTAAAGAAGGAGAGCTGGCGTGAGCCTTCAGGTAGCTGTTGTGACGGGTGCTGCAGGAGGCTTTGGTGCTGCTATTACGGAGAGCTTTGTGAATGTGGGCTACCACGTAGTGGCCACTGACGTTAACGGGCATACCCTGGAGGAGCTCAGCCGTCGGCTGGGCGCTCCAGACAATTTAACCTGTATGACCATGGACGTCACTGACGTTGACAGTATTCGCTCAGTGGCCAAGCAAATCGAGTCCGCTATTTCCAGCCAGATAACCGTGGTGGTGAATAACGCCGGGATTATCGATAAAAACTTTTGCCTCAACGACCAGACCCTGGCCACGGCTAAGAAAATTATTGATATCAATCTGACGGGTTGCTTTAACTGCGCATCTATTTTTTCTCGTTATATGGCGAAGATGCGTTATGGGCGGATCATAAATATTGCCTCTGTGGCGGGCATCTGGGGGGCTGCTGGAGCATCAGCTTACGCAGCCTCGAAGGCTGGCTTGATAAAGGCATCTGAATCCTGGGCACGGGAACTTGGCCCTATGAATGTCAGCGTGACAGCTATAGCGCCAGGAATATGTAAGACAAACATGTTCGGTCAGTTCGTGGACGAAGACAAAGTACCCACGCCGGAAGAAGATAAGATTATTAAATCTATCGTACCGATTGGCAGGCTTGGATCGCCCGATGATGTTGCCGAGGTAGTTACCTTTTTGGCGACTTGTAAAACAAACTATCTGAACGGAACAGTGATTGAAATGGATGGCGGCATGCGAGTAGGCGCACTGTAGCCCATAGGGGAGTTAAGCGATGAATTATCATGAAACGACGAATGTAGAAAATATATTGTTAACCGGCGCAACCGGCGTGCTGGGTGCCAGAATACTGTTTGAGTTACTTAGTACGACCAATAGCTGCGTCTATTGTCTCAGCCGTGGTGCTGACACCCAAGAAGAGGCGCTGGAAAATATTGAGAAACTGCTCTTTGTCTATGATTCTGAAGGCAAGCTGCGTGATGAAACCTGGCGCATAATTCCCGTGCTTGGCGATATTACCAAACCACTTTTCGGATTGGAACAATGGGATTACGACGATCTGGTAAATTCCATTCAACTGGTTTTTCATAGTGCGGCCAACGTAAGCCTGATCGCATCTTATGCGAAGCTTAGCCCGGTTAACGTGGAAGGCACGCAGCGAGTGGTAGATTTTTGCCTACACAGCAATGTGCCGTTGTTGTACGTGTCCAGTTTCAGCATGATCGGGGATAAGTTATTCCACGAAACCACTCTGATGGAAGATGATCTCGATGTCGGTCAGAATTTTGAAGATCTGGATTATGAGCGAACGAAATTTGATGCTGAGTCACTTATTCATACAGCGGGAGTAGAGAAAGGGTTGAACTGGGCTATTGTACGTCCAGGAAATATTTGGGGCGACAGTAAAACCGGAGCCTATCCCTTCTTCGAGACCAAGGTCAAAGGTATCTACTATGAGATGATTAAAGCTTTGGTAGAAACTGGCTACAGTTTTGCGTCAGAAGAAGATTTTGATATTAGTCCAGTAGACTACGTTGCCGAAGCCTGTGTCTATATTGCCTTGAATATTGAACATACCAATCGGCACACCTATCACCTTACCAACCCCAGTCCAGGCACCTACGATGATATCGTTGCCCATCTTAAGTCCTATGGCTACATCGTCAGGGTATTGAGCGACGATGACTACTTTGAGGCACTTTATGAAGAGCGAATCATTCGTGATGGTAAGCCCTATCGGTCGATATTTACGGATTTAATGGGAATTATGGCGGATGAGGATCTAGCCGAGCTTGCCAAATATGATACTCGCAAAGCTCAGGAACTGCTCGAGCCGGTGGGAATTTTTTGTTCAAAACCAAATATTGAGCTAATGCGAACCTATCTAGATTACGCTGTCGAGAGGGGCTGGATTGAGAGTCCTTTGCAACAGCAACCTCTGGCTGAGATCACCAAAGAAATGGAGAACAAGATTTATATGCAGCACCTATATGATGACGATTTTGAAGTAGCAGAAACCGTTTAATGAGGGATGAGGATGAACAGGGTAACAGTGTACCTGACTGCATTTTTCTTGTTAGTAGGGCCGGTTTACGGGAAGGAAGGTGATATCGTGACTGCAGATAGTAATATTAAAGTAGATAGTGAGAACGCATCAGTGATGCATACGGTATCAACGACCTATGTGATAAAAAATGGTGGAGAAAAAATTGGTGAGATCGCCAGTATTCGGCAAATCAGTGGAGAGGCAGATGACTACATTGTCGAGGTCAAAGATGATTTGACCATTCATGTAGAGAGCTTCTGGAGCAATTACTCCTTGAGTTCCAGCGAAACAATGAAGCTGAATCAAGTGGGCCTGTTTGAATATCGTGGCAAGTATTTGGAGAATGGCAACCCATCAAAGATTAACGCAGTGGTTCAGGATAGCAAGCTGTCTATCGACGCGAAAGGAGATGGCGATGATCTGAATATTCAGCTTGACGTTAGCGATTACGATGCCACTTCGGAGGATGCGCCCTGGCGTTTCCTTCGTAGTGGCAAATCCAGTAGTGAGTTAAAGGTTCTTGACTTAGATGACTTTGAAGTTAAAACCGTTAACTATACGAATCAGGGAACGCACCCGGTAGAAATTGCGAATCATCATTTCAATAGCCATCGGATCCAATTCAAGAGTAAGGAAAAGTCTGGCGAGCAGTGGCTTGTGGAAGATGAAACGGGAGTTTGGCTGCTGAAAGAGACCGGTAAAGACAGTGACGGTGACTACGTTATTCAGTTAACCGCTTTCAAGCGTGAGCCCACCAGCAAATAGAATGAATACGAACAGGATGATGAAAATGGATGAGTTAACAGTTGCATTAATGCAGGAAGATGTTATTTGGGAAGACCATCGGGCCAATATCGATCGCTTTGATAAGAAAATTGATGCGCTGCAGCCGGTTGATCTTGTTGTTTTACCTGAAATGTTCTCCACCGGTTTCACCATGGAGCCAGAAAAAAATGCACAAACCATGGGTGGCCCCACTGTTAGTTGGTTGTGTGAGAAAGCCGTAAGAAAAAACACCGATATCGTCGGTAGTATTGTTATCGAGGAAGATGGTCAATATTTTAATCGTTTGGTTTGGGCTAAACCGGATGAGTCATTGTTTACCTATGATAAAAAACACCTTTTCACGTTTGCCGGCGAACATAATCACTATAGCTCTGGCACAGAGCAGCTAGTGGTAGAGGTCAAGGGTTGGCGTATTGCTACTTTTATCTGTTTTGACCTTCGCTTCCCAGCATGGTGTAGGAACCTGAATACACGCTATGACGCCGCGCTTTTTATTGCCAGCTGGCCAGAAAAACGTCGCAGTCATTGGCAATCGCTGCTACAAGCCCGAGCCATTGAAAACCAAAGCTACGTTCTTGGGCTAAATCGCGTAGGGACCGATGGCAACGACATCAAATACAGCGGAGATTCCTGTGTTGTGGATCCGCTTGGAAATACCTTGTATAGCAGTAGTTATGAGGAATCAAGCTACACCTGTCGTTTGAACAAAGCAGGTCTCCATGCTGTCAGGGAGCAGTTTCCTTTTCTTAAGGAAGCGGACACCTTTGAGTTTCTTTAAATCTATCCATAACGAGGACGTGGATATGGCAGTATACTACGCTGACAATTCAATGCCGCGCCGTCATTTTAACGGCGATTTTCAGGATCCAAGCTTCTTGCTGGGCGAACTGCCTTTGGCGACATCGTTACAAGTGGCATACCGCGATATGGAAACTCTTTTTTTTCAGCCCTGCGAGCTTCAGTATCTTTTTCAATATCTCGTACAGACGCCTGTTGATTTTCGCATTGTGACATTGCCTCAGAGCAGTAACACCTGCCTGGAGAAAGCAAGATTATTGGGTGACTGGAATCCACTGGCAGTAATCAAAGCGATTTATCTACAGATCGGGGATACCTCTGATGTCATTGCCGTTATTGTGCCAGAAACCGGTTACCCACTGGATAAACAAAAGCTCAAAGTCGAACTGGATTTGCCTGACTCCATTGACCTCAAAAAATCCCAATGGCTACCGGAGTTTATGGAGTATGGGACCTGTTCGCCATTTGTTAGACCAGAAGATCTTGCTCGCAGTGGTGGACGGTTACGCCACATCATTTTTGATGATATGTCACTGCGCGCAAAAGCCAAAGACAACCCCTACGATGACTTCTCAGTTGGACTAAATCATTGTGTGTCACTTCAGATGAATTATTTCGACTGTTTTAGGGTAATGCAGGAGCTGCTTGGCACTGATGTGGTTGTTAGTCTGCCAGTGATGGACTTGGTGTTTAAAGAAAAGCTGATTCGCAAGAACGGAAGATTGCGTATTGATTATGATTTCAAGTCGCTCGACTTCAATACGGCAAATTTTCTAAACCATTACCATGGTAATCAGGAGCTGTCTGTCATCAGAACCCATGTTAATCAAGTGGAAGCTTTGCCCTTCGATATCGTTGACAATTAACAGTAAAGTCCAGGTAGCAAAGTCATATGTTTAAAGATCTCTATATCAAGTACAAATGGTACATAATTTTCACTATCCCAATGAGTATGCTCTTGGGCATGGCCAGTATCAGCGTCATTGCTATTATCAGTGAAGCCATTGGTAACGATTTACAGAATCTTGAGTACGACGCCACTTTTTTCTTTACTACCATTGGTCTTCTGTTTGTGCTTGGCCTTGTCAACGAGTGGCTCCGGGCCAAACTGTTAGCCCATGTGATATATGATCTGCAGATAAAGATGGTCCGCCGGGTGATTGCGACACCGCTGGCTCAGCTGGAAAAGATCGGTATCCCTAAAGTTATTGCAACTCTCACAGAAGACTTATCTACCGCAATTAACTATTTTCATGCACTGCCGATTGTCTTTGTAAATATCGCTATCATTCTATTTGGTATTGGGTATATGGCATATTTGTCCACAGAATTGCTGGGCATTGTGCTGTTATTTGTTGTAGTTGGGGCTGTTACTGTCACAGGCCTTGTTCTGTTTACCAAAAAGGATCGCAAGGGCATAAGGGAAGCCACCGATGACATGATGTCTCACTATCAAAGTGTGGTCAGCGGGGCCAAAGAGCTCGCCTTGAACAGCTATCGTAAGTACTTTTTAGCCGAGAGTATTTATGGCACCGCAGCTGGTATGCGCAAACGTACTCGCAGAGTCTTGAGTGTGCTGGCAGTGGTAGACCAGTGGGCACAACTCATCGTTTTCGCCATGTTGGGTTGTGTTATCTTCATAGTAGATCGCTGGCTTAACTTGCCCACTGACGTGATATTGGGTTTCGTTATGACACTTCTGTTTCTACTGGAGCCAATTGAAGTCATCACCACGAAGGCTGATGAACTGATGGACGCCAAGGTTGCATTCGAGAAAATTGACAGTTTAAAGTTGGCACCCGTGGATGGTTGGAAAGGGCCGGAGCTGGAACTGCCACAATATACCACTTCGTCAGTGCATCACCTCAAACTCGATAATTTGGAATACACTTATACCCGTGAAACTGAGCAACAAACAGAAACTTTCCATCTGGGACCCATTAGTGCCGAATTCAAAGCGGGTGAAGTGACACTCATTCTGGGGGGAAACGGCAGTGGCAAATCAACATTGCTAAAAGTATTGTGTGGGCTCTATGAAAAGGATGCCGGCACAATTAGTCTCGATGGTCGCATCCAGGACGACAGTTCGGGGGAACCCTTTCGAAACCACTTTTCCATGATTACCCCAGATTTTTGCCTGTTTCGCGACGTAATCGACGCAAAAGGCCACCGTTGCGAGGATAACCAGGCAAATGAACTGTTGCAACAACTCAAGCTTGCCGGTGTTGTGAGCTGCACCGATAGTCAGCTAAGCAAGCTGGATCTCAGCCAGGGTCAGCGCAAGCGAGTTGCATTGATGCAGGCTTATCTT
Source organism: uncultured Ketobacter sp. (assembly GCA_964016105.1). Taxonomy (GTDB): domain Bacteria; phylum Pseudomonadota; class Gammaproteobacteria; order Pseudomonadales; family Ketobacteraceae; genus Ketobacter. The sequence continues at coordinate 45,306 of CAXHEX010000026.1, read as the reverse complement.
GAAGACAAGCCCATTGTACTGCTGGATGAATGGGCGGCAGATCAGGATCCTACTTTCAAAGACATTTTTTACAAGAGCATTATTCCCAACCTCAAGCGTCAGCGAAAAATTGTGATTGTGGTTACTCATGATGACAAATATTTTGATATTTCCGACAGGGTCCTTAGGTTGAGCGAGGGTAAGCTGGAGGATTATCAGGTGTCGGATCCTCAATCCCACGCGGAAATAGCCTGAGCGTTGGCTTGCGTTCCGTTACATGCCTGCATACCTACACAATACCTACACACCAAAAGTGCTTTAGGTTCCGCTGACATTCGCTGACTGTAATCCTGGTTCAAGCAATTAGAATAAATGGCTTAAGCCGGTAAACAGGCATAAATCGTGCGCGAATGCTCGTTCTTAGATCAGCTTTGTGCCTATTTCATGAACCAAGGCTACGAGGTGTTTTTGGTGGCGCTACCCTGGCGGAAAGCTGGATTGTCTGGATCAAGATTGATTATTTTTTGTCTGCTGAATCGCCTGTCGAGGGTTTCCTTGTGCCTATGGGTGTTTTCGTTTGTTGGTTGCGCGAGCCACACAACAGCTCCAGATCAAAAGGCCCTCACTCCCCACAGCTTGCCCACCAGCTGGGTTACCGAAGAGAGCTGGGAACAACATGCTCGGGAGACGCAAAGTTCCCTATTTCAACAGATTCATTCCCCTCAGCTTCAGCGCTTGATAGAAGAAGCCCTTGCCAGCAATCCAGACCTGATGGAAACCAGCCATCGTGTGGCTGCCCTGGGCTATGGGCTGGGGCAGGCGAACGCGGCTTTCCTTCCTGAGGTAACAGCATCTCTGAGTAAGGCCCGAAGCAAAGATCTGCCCACGGGGTTTGAGACCACTCCAATTAAGCCCGGCAACAGCCATGAAGCGGGTTTGGCACTGAGCTGGGAGATTGATCTCTGGGGCCGGTTACGCAACCAACGGCATGCGGCAACCGCCGAGCTGGTAGCTGCGGATTGGGATTTCAAAGCGGCGCGACACTCCATTGCCAACCTTGTGACCAGGCTCTGGCTGCGCCTTTGGTCGCTGCAAGAACAGATTGCCATCGAAAATGAGCGAGTCCAGCTGTTTAGCAAACTGGAACAGGTGATTCAGGACCGATATGAGAGTGGCTTGGGTCAGCTGCAGGACTTGTCTTTGGCTCGGTTGTCATCAAGCACCAGTCGTGCGCAACTGGAGGTTTTGGAAATAGAGCTGGATGATGTCCAGCGTCAATTGGAAATCACTCTTGGCCGCTATCCCGCTGGAAAGTTGCGGTACAGGGGTGATGCGCCTGCTATTCGAAAACCGGTGCTGAATGTGCCTTCTGCGGTACTGGCTTCGCGACCGGATATTCGATCTGCGTTTGAACAAATTAAGCGTCAACACTATTTGCAGATATCAGCCACCCGCGCCTTGTTACCTGCTTTTTCTTTGTCCGGTGATGTTATCCGCAATGCCACAGGGTTCAAGAGGTTTGACACCGGTACCACCCATTGGTCACTAATCGGCGGTCTGGCGCAAAACCTGTTTGTGGGTGATCTGGTGGGGGGCGGCCCCATCAGCCTGAGGAAAGCAATCGCTTGGGAAAAACAAGCAGCCGTCAGTGCTTATCAACAGGTCGTTAGTCAAGCCATGTATGAGGTGGAAGTGGCACTGGTTAGGGAAAAAAAGCTTTTGCAACAACAATCGCATCTGCAATCGGCCTACGAAAATGCAGCAAATGCATTCGCTGATTATCAGGAACGTTATGCCAGCGGCCTGGTGAGTTTACTTGATCTTATTTCAGTGCAGCAACAGGCGTTAGAGGTACAGGTTAACCTGACTGAAACCAGGGCTGAATTACTTAATAACCGGGTAGTGCTGGCGCTGGCAGTTGGAGTCAGTGTGTCGAATTCAGGAGTTGAAAATGAGTAAATTACTTGGTCCAAGATCGTTGATGACCATACTGACGGTCTTTATCGCACTCACCGCTTTAGTGGTGCTGGACGAACTGGAGCAGGCTCAGCTACAGGCCAGCGCCGAGCCGGTAACCCCTGGGTTACCCCTGGTCAGTGTGGATCAGATATCCCCGGGTACCCAGGGGGCAACGGTTAAAGTTCTAGCCAAATTAGAGGCGCGATACAGCAGTGAGTTGACCAGTCAGATAGAGGGTCAAGTGACCTATCTCAACGACAATTTTCTGGCAGGAAATGTGGTTAAAAAAGGCGACCTTTTGCTCTCCATTGATGATTCAGCCCACAAGGCTGAATTGGCCAATGCAGTGTCTGAGTTGGCCCAAGCTCGTATTGAGCTGCTAACTGAAGAGCGGCAAGCTGCCCAGGCGGAGCGGGACTGGCAGCGCTCCAACCTGAATCAGGCCCCCTCGTCACCTTTGGTGCTGCGTCAGCCCCAATTGGCGGCCGCAAAGGAGCAACTGGCGGCGGCTGAGGCGAATGTGCAGCATGCCAAAGTGTTGTTAGGCTATACCAAAATTCGGGCTCCCTTTACCGGAGTGGTGGTACGCCGTGACGTAAATCCTGGAGAAACCTTGTCTACGGGGCAATCCATTGCCCAGATTCTGGCACTTCATACATTTGATGTAGTTGCCCAGCTGGACCAGAAACAATGGTCTCTACTCGCGCCAGACTGGGCAGAGCGTACTGGGCTTCTGAAGGACCTTGCCACTGGCGACAATTATGAAGCTCGCATCCGCTCTGGGGGGCATTTTCTCAATCCCAATACCCAGTTACGTAATATTTACCTGACCGCCACAGGGGCCAGGCAGGGGGATCTGTTACCCGGTCAGCTGATGCAAGTGGTGCTACCTGGGAAGTTGTTGGAGAACGTGTTGTTAGTACCTGAATCGGCCTATACACGGGATTCTCATCTGTGGTTGGTTGGCGCAGATGACCGCCTCAAAAAGCACCCGGTTGACCTGCTGGATTCTGGCGAAGAACAGCTGACAGTGAGCTTACCCGGACCACCAAAGGACAGCTACCGGGTGGTTGTGTTTCCACAGTCCAACTTTTTTGTTGGCCAACTAGTGAAACCGAATTCCTATCAGCCGGATGCAGACATCGGAACCGAACCCCCAGTGATTAAATTGGGAGCACGCTGATGTTGCATAGCTTAATGGGTTGGTTTATCCGTAATCCGGTTGCCGCCAATATTGTTATGATGTTGATTTTGTTTGCTGGTGCTTTGAGTTTGTGGGGCATCCGCATAGAGGGCTTTCCTAAAATTCCACCGGATACGGTAGAAGTCAGTGTGATTCAGATTGGCGCCAGTGCCGAGCAGGTGGATCAGTCTGTTACCCGTAGCCTGGAGCAGGCATTGGAAGGGCTACCCGGGGTGGAAAAGATCTCCAGCCTATCGGTGCAAGAACAGGCAATCGTTTACATTAAAAAAATCGATAGTTATTCACTGGATAGATTGGTAGAAGATGTCAAACAACGTATTGATAACATCACCACATTGCCGGCGACCTCCGAACGTCCGGTGGTGAAGCGGGCCGAGTTTAATTTTCCTGCCATGATCGTGCAGGTGTATGGTGATGTGCCGCAAAAAGAGCTTCAAAAAGCCGCTGAAGTGATCAAAGAACGGTTGTTAACCCATTCAGAGATCCCCAAAATCGAACAGTGGGGAGAACACCCCTATGAAGTTTCCATAGAAGTGGATCCTGAAACCCTTCGCACCTACGATCTCACCCTCGCGGATCTGGCTCAGATACTGGGTACAGAAACGCTGGAATATCGAACCGGAGAGCTGAAAACCCAAGGAGGAAGAATTCAACTGCGGGCAGATAGGCTGGCGCGGGACTGGCTGGATTTTCGAGAGCTACCGGTTTTTCAAAATGAAAGCGGGTCTGTGGTTTACTTGTCCGACATCGCCACCATCCATGATGGGTTTGCTGATGATGATGTACTGGTAACCTTCAATGGATTGCCGGCCATCGGCTTTGAAATCAACATTGGTGCAAAAGGTAATTTGCTTGATGTGGACCGGGCCGTAAGAGACGTTATTGCCCGTTCCAACGACATCCTCAGCGACTCGATCAAGGTAGAAGTCTGGGCCAATCAAAGTGAATTTGTTTCGGACCGTCTGTCGTTGCTGGGCACCAACGCTTGGCAAGGGTTGCTATTGGTCTTTATCATTCTGACGCTGTTCCTGGATATCAAGCTTGCTTTCTGGGTGGCCCTTGGTATCCCCATCAGTGTTGCGGGAACCCTGGCGGTGATGCACTCCATGGGTTTCGCTTATTCCCTGAACGACATCACAACATTTGGCATGATAATCGTATTGGGCATTCTGGTAGATGATGCGGTGGTGGTTGGAGAAAGTGTATACGAAGAGCGTCGCCACAATCCTGATCCCATCCTTGGAACAGAAAACGGAGCACAAAAAGTGGCTGTAGCTACGGTTTTTGGCGTTCTAACTACGGTGGCGGCGTTTTATCCCCTCACCACTTTTCAGGACTCTCTGGGTAAGGTGTTTGGCAGTTTCGCCACAGTGGTGATCATCGCACTGTTGTTTTCCTTGTTTGAGAGTAAATTTATTCTACCGAGTCATTTGGCTCAAACCCGAATTCAACCTTCGACGGGGCCAATTACCCGGTTGCAGACTTGGTTGAATCAGAAGTTAGCTTGGTGGGTGGAGCATCACTATCTGCCACTGCTGAGTTTTTGTCTGCGTTTCCGTTGGCAGGTTCTGATTATCTTTTTCACGGTATGCCTATTCTTTTTGAGCCTGATCTCCATCGGAGTTGTGCGTACGGTATTTTTTCCTGACATACCCGGAAACATCATCAGTGTAACCATGGAGACCGATAGTCGGGCTCCCTATAGTTTGACAGTGAATAACGCCCACCTGATAGCCCATCATGGGCATTTGATTAACGAGTCCCTAATGACTGAGCATGACCTCAGTGAGCCGCCAATCAATAAGATTATGATGGCGGTGGTGGGAACCTACAGTACCGAAATTTATGCGGAGCTCAGCGCACCTGATACCCGACCGGTTACCACCCTTGATATCATGGATCGTTGGCGAGAAAACGTGGGGCAGCTGGAGGCCGTTAAAAAATTAGAGTTCAGTGGAACCGAAGAGACTGGCGGTGGATTTGAGCTGGAAGTGTACTCCCGGGATGAAACAGAGCTTAAACATGCGGTGAGCCTGTTGACAGCAAGATTGTCACAAATGAATGGGGTGTATGATGTGCGTAGTGATATGCAATCCAGCCTGCCCGAGCTACGCCTGCGCCTAAAGCCGGAAGCTGAAGCCCTGGGACTGGATGTTGAGCACCTGTCCAGCCAGATCGGGGATGCCTATGGCGGTATTGAGATCCAGCGATTTTTACGAGGCATGGACGAAATCAAGGTTTACCTGCGTTATCCCGATCAAGCTCGACAAAGCTTGTTTGATCTGCTGCAAAACCAGATTCGGTTGCCAAATGGCGAGTGGGTCAGCGTGACATCGGTAGCAACTATTGAGTCGAACTATGTTCCGCAGTGGGTTTGGCGACGGAATTTTATGCGTGCCTCAACGGTATCGGCATTTGTGGACAAGTCTGTGGTGGCTTCGCCGGAAGTCTTTCGCCAGCTGCAAATTTCTGTCATCCATGAACTCAAATCCACCTATCCAGGTGTCAGTGTTGTACCCGTAGGCGAAATTGAGGAAGAAGGAAAATTGTCCCGTCAGTTATGGAAGGCGCTATTGGTGGCTGTGGTGTTAATCTACGCGCTCCTGGCGATACCGTTAAAATCCTATACCCAGCCTTTGATCATTGTTTCTGTGATTCCCTTGGGCTTTGTTGGTGCCGTGATTGGTCATATGGTTATGGATATTCCCCTGAGCGTTCTGTCTTTTTTTGGCATGTTGGCCCTTGCTGGGGTAGTGGTTAATGACAGCTTGGTACTGTCTACCCGTTATAACCAGCTGGTGGAGAAGGGTAGCGACCACCCAGTTCTCGAAGCAGCTGCTAGTCGGGTACGGGCTATATTTCTCACCACGGTTACAACCGTGATCGGTTTGATGCCAATCATGTTGGAGACATCGGAGCAGGCTCAGTATTTAATCCCCGCGGCGGTTTCCATCGCATTCGGTGAATTATTTGCCACTTTGATTACCTTTGTGATTGTGCCCTTGCTGTTGAGCTTTAAGTCAAGCGCAAAATCCGAGGCCCATCATAAAGTTCTAGAATCTACACTCTAGTTATGGGGACTAGAGATTTTCTGGTTCCATGGTGGTCATTGACTATGTTTTGACTATAGTACGAAATAAAAGACCGGACCGTGCACTAGCCGACGTCGAGGGTTGATGGTATCTTGCCGCGTGTGTAATCAGGTCCTCTTGATACACTTGTGTTTCATAGGGAGTTTGGTATCAACGCGAGCACGGAGGTAATGCGGATGGGAAACAAGGTTGTATTGGTAGAAGATGATAAGCGCCTCGCCTCACTGATCGGAACGTTGCTGGAAATTGAGAATTTTCAGATGACTGCGCTTTACTCTGGCAAGGATGCGGTAGAAAAAATATTCGCGATCAAGCCAGATATCGTGGTTCTGGACTTAATGCTACCGGAAGTTAATGGTATTGATATTTGTTGCCAGCTACGCCCCCGGTACACCAATCCGATTCTTATGCTCACAGCCAAGGATGATGATTTCACTGAAGTGACCGCGCTCAAAAACGGTGTGGATGACTATCTCACTAAGCCCCTGCGGCCCCATGTGCTTCTGGCTAGAATGAACGTATTATTACGGCGTAATTTCAGGCAAGCAAAGAATCCCTATATCATCACTATTCATGAGTTGACCATAAATCTTATGGATCGCCAGGTAAAGAAAAATGAGTGCCCGCTTGAGTTGACCGATGCTGAGTTTGATCTGCTGGTGGAGCTGGTACAGAATGCGGGGAAAATAGTTACCCGTGATGACCTCTTTTATTCCCTGCGAGGCATTGAATACAATGGGATCGACCGTTCTGTGGATCAGCGTGTTAGCACCCTAAGGCGCAAGCTCAATGGAAAAGATCCCGGTGGCATTCAGTATATCCGAACAGTGAGAGGGCGGGGTTATCTTTTTCCCAAAGAAAGCTGATTCAGGGCGGATTGTGCCGTGTTAAAGTTCTTTCTACGCTTTTATATTGGTGTTTCCATCACGCTGTTAGTGTCATTGGTTTTGGCTGTAGTTGTGATGGAGAATCAATATAACCTGGCGGTGGGCCAGGATTATATTCGCATGACCAAAGCGGTGCACCGGATTTTGAATTCTGAACTGGCGAAGACTGAACCGGATCAATGGAGCAACGCACTGCAACAGATCCAGCAGGAGTATCCTTTTCATATTGATCTGGTTGATGCTGATAGCCTTTCTGAGCCACAGGAAAAGCAATTACGTAAAACAGGCGTTGTGGTAAAAGTGCAGAGTGGCTTGTTAGAGGATGTGGTGCGGGTATATTATCCAACACCCGCCTCTGATAGATTAATGGTACTTAAACCGTCTAAGAATTTTAATCATGCCTACAACACGTTTGCAGCGAATCTGGTGGTTTTTGTATTAGTAGGCTTTGCGCTGGCTGTAATGATGCTAGCTCGGCCTATCATTGCCCATATTAATAAATTAGTATCCGTTAGTCGGGCGATTGGAAACGGAGAATTTTTACGCCATGCAGACGAATCGGCCCCATCCCCGCTGGATAAGTTGGCCACTTCTATCAATCATATGTCTGGCCAGATTCACAAGCTGGTGTCCGAGCGTGAGGTATTGACTGGAGCTGTCTCCCACGAGTTTAGAACGCCACTTACGCGGTTACGCTTTGCGTTGGATTTGGCGGATCGCATTGATGATCCCATCAAGTTACGCCAGCATGTTAATTCCATGACTGAAGATGTGGAACAAATGGAAACCCTGGTGACTGAACTGCTTGATTATTCCAGGTTCAGCTTTCATGTGACCAGTTTAAACAAGGAATCAATATCTCTTCTGGATCTGTTTGAAACAGTCACGAAAAAATTGAAACCACTATCTCCGAATGATCATTTTGAAATAAAGTGTCCCCCTGAATTGCATCTCAATGCCTGTAGGGCAAGTATGTTGCGGGCTCTGGAAAACCTAGTGAGAAACGCCCAGAAATATGGCAATGGTTATATAGGTCTACATGGACTTTGCCCTCGGGAGCATAAGGTTTCCATTCAGGTTGTGGATGATGGTGAAGGTATTTCGGAGAGTGAACGTAGTGCCATTGTCCAACCTTTTTATCGCATTGAGGACAGCCGCAGCAGGGAAACCGGAGGTGTCGGTCTGGGCCTCACAATCGTCAATCATATCGTAGCCCTCCACGATGGTGAGTTACACATTTTGTCTAACAGCTCTGGTGGCACTATGGTGGAGATTGTACTGCCGCTCTGAGTATCGCTGACAAACTATGACACGAGATCTCGTGAAATTTCTGGAATAACCACAAATAATACAGGTAATCGTTAAGCGGCAAGGGTAAATCATGCGATTGCTAGCCTTATTTGGTATGGTCGGTATTTCTGCTTGTTATGCACAAGTTGATTTCACCACGTCACCATCCAGTGAATCTTGTTATGTGGGGTCTGAATTCGAGACCTTTATTGATGTGATTGTTTATGGGATTGCTAATAGCGCCGGAGTCATAGAAATTTCTCTGGCTGGATCTGCCCGGCAGTGGAATGGCTCGATGCCACCGTTGCAAACAGTCAGGTTGCCAGCCCGCCCGGGTGAGCTCAAATGGACTTTCCCCCATGTGGCCGAGGGCGTCTATGCTGTTCGTGTTTACCATGATCAAAACAATGACAGAAAGCTAAATGTCAACTGGCGTGGGCAACCGGTTGAGCCTTACGGCCGATCCGGTAGTTGTACCCTGTTGAAAAATTCAGAAAACTTCCATTCCTGTCAGTTCTTTCATCGGCAATCGCCGCAACTCGTAGAAATCGGATTGGTGACACCGGAAAACCCAGGTTGGTTTTCGGTGTTCTAACTAATGTTCATTATCAATTGTGTTTTAGGAGATATATCGCCATGAAAAACAAGATCCCGTTGATTATTTTATGGATTGGTTTGCTAGTGGTAAATAATGTCAGGGCGGACAACTGTAAGAATTACCTCTCGGGGAAAGCAGACTTTGCCGAGAAGGATATTTGTTTTTATGCCGGCTTGGGTGTGGCTGGTTTTCAGAGTGAATATCAGGAAGCCGAAGATGGTGTTGTGTTTCCACTGATTTTATTAGTGAGTGATATCTTCTACTGGAGTGATGAAGAGGTGGGACTCTACTTCGCTGGCGACGAGATAGGCCAAAGCTACTGGGGTTCAGCTCTGACACTGGCTTACGTTGATGAAGGTTTTAAGGAACCGGAAGATGAGCCGCAGTTGCGAGGACTTGATGAGCTTGACGCCACTGTGGATGCAGGTATTAAGTTAAATTTCGGTGGCTCATGGGGTGACGTGGAGGTACACGTGAGCAAAACCATGAGTGATGAGCACGATGGCATACGAGTTCGCTCTGGCTACGGCTTTTCATTTTCTTACTCTGATATAACCTTTACTCCGAATATCAGTTTTACTTATTCTGATGAGGAGCGTTCGAACTACTATTATGGTGTAAGCGCAGCGGATGTCAGCTTGTCTCGGCCCGTTTATGAGCTTGACGCTACCCTAAACTACTCTCTTGGCTATGATGTTACTTATATGTTGAACAATCACTGGTTGCTGTTCCACTCTCTTGGCGTTACTGTTCTGGATGATGACATCAGTGAAAGTCCGCTGGTGGTGAGCGAAGACCCTTATTTTTTAGCGCTTGGGGTTTTTTATACATTTGATTAGTGGAGAGATTCGGTGAGACTGTGCAGGGGCCAGTGATGGCATTAACAAGAATACTGCTTTTGTTGTTGCTGATGAGTTTTCTCTCCGTGGGATGCGCGGTTGATAGTGCCGGATTCAAATTGCAAAGGATGGCCTTCCAATCAGGTGGTAATAAGCTCTGGGGTACTTTGGTTACCCCGCGACAAACCACGGGCGAGGTTCCGATACTCATCTTCATACATGGTGACGGTGAGCTGAACTTTGATGCTTTTGGTTATTATCGCCCCTTCTGGGAGGCGTTGGCAGAGAAGGGAGTTGGCGCATTTGTATGGGATAAGCCTGGTGTTGGTGGCTCTAGCGGAAATTGGGAGCGGCAATCAATGATTGATCGTGCTACTGAGGTTGAAGATGCGATAACATTTTTACGCTCGCAACAAGAATTATCCCTCTCTCGGATCGGTTTAATAGGGTTTAGTCAGGCTGGTTGGGTGATGCCTTTGGTGAATGCGGACAAATTTGCCTTGTGCTGTATGATTTTTATATCCACCGCAATAGACTGGCAACAGCAAGGTGATTATTTGACCAAGCAAAGGTTGCTCCAGGAAGGGGTACCGTCGGAACAGATCACAGCACAATTGCAACAAGAAGAGCAGCTAAATAAAAAGTTGTTTCAGGCTTCAGCAAGCTATAAAGATTATGAGTCCTGGTACGCCGAATCTGAACAATCTGTTTTGAAAGGCAGCAAGCTGACACCCGATCGTTTCCATTTTATACAGTTAAATTGGCAATCCAATGCTTCAGCGGGATTGAGAGACTTGAAAGTCCCGGTTCTGGCTCTTTTTGGTGATCATGACTTGAATGTGGATGCAGAGCGAAACGCCCGTGAATACCGTGCTCTTTTCGCAGCCAGCGGACACAAAGACTACACCGTTAAAATTATTGAAGACGCCACCCATGGATTAACTAACTCTGACTACCTGAATCGCCAGCTGCCCGGATTGACTGAAGTGGCATTGATTAATCTGATGGGGCGTAAAGTTTATGCTTCAGGAGTGCTTGAGCTGGTTGCTGAATGGGCGGCTTCAAGGTTAAATGACTAGAAATCTCCCTAACCTGGAAAGCTAGCAGGCTGTTGAAAAACTATCTGCGTTGCCACTACTTCGTTAAAAATCAACTCAAAAGACCCAAAGCACTCGTTACACTCATGGGGCCGACTCTGCTCATTTACTATATGTAAACTGCGCTTTTTCGCTAATTTTTGCCTTGCATTGGCTGCCTCGAAAACGTTTTTCAACAGCCTGCTTGGGATGTTGGGTTTGCGACAATGCGCTCATTTCAGGTTTACTTTGTCGGAGTTAACTCCAGTTCTGGATCGCTTACCCATATCCCGGCTTCGTTTTCCGTAACAGACACAGCCGTTAGCTTTTCGCCAGTGCACATGGTGGGGCTAAGGGATTCTCCCGTTTCCAGGTCATAAATAATGCCGTGCATGGAGCATTTCAGTTTGTTTTTCCTGTGGTCAAATATCTGTTTGTTCTCACAATCCAGCCGAAATGGCATGTGCACACATTGATTAATATATGCAAAGCAGGATCCAGAAAACCTTATTAAAATCAATGAGATGATTTTTGAGTTGTAGGCGCATTCAAGCACCAGTGGTGAGCCCTCCACCAGTTTGTGGCTTTCGGTTAACCATAGTGGCTGTTGTTTTAAGGTGCTCGCTTCGTTGTTCATTTTTACCTGCTTCCAAAAAGATTCCAACCAGAATGATGCTTGCTGTGGAATACCCAGCTGCTCTGCAAGTATCAATCCTCGAATTGTATTTTTCTTGAATTCTATTGATCCAGGTCGAAGTAAGTTGTGATTGCCTCCTTGGGAGGGGCCGTGGGGCACTGCGGTGGAATGCTATTTGAAGAAGAAGTATGCATTTAATTTTTATTGTTGACCGAAGAGAGGAGTAACCATGGCCACTATTTATTTTACCTCACCCATAATGCACAAAAATGTCAAAGTTGAAGCGGTAGCGGGGAAACGCAGCACCTTGTTGGGAGTAGCTAAAGAAAACAACATCCCCATTCCGTTTGAATGCCAAGATGGTCGTTGCGCCTCCTGCCTGGTAAAGGTCGTTCACCTGGATGGGGATCGGGTGAAAGGCATGGCTCTTACCGATAAAGAGCGCGGCGTTTTGAAATCCATTGGTAAGTTACCTGCAGCTGAAGAAGATCGGGCTTACGTGCGTGATTTACCACCCACTTATCGGTTGGCCTGTCAAACTATCGTGACTGACACCGATATTTTGGTTGAATTTACTGGTGAACCCGGCGGCGCCTAGTTAAAAAAAGACTTGGGTTTGAAAACGTTACCTATCTGTTACCTCTGTGTTGCTAAAAAGTTAAAGCCAGCCAAACACCGGGATTTCGAAAGTCTCCTGTTTGGCGGTTTTACTGTTTATCTAGATAGAGGAATCTGATATGAAAGCTGAAATAAAATTATTGGTAGCTGCTGTACCTTTGTTGTTAAGTGGAGTTGCGGCAGCTGAATCCTGGAGTCATGGAAGAGTCGACATAATCGAATCTTATAAAAACCATGTGATGATCCGGTGGGATGGGCCAAACACCGAAAAGTGTGGAAAGTCCAATGTCGTTGCTTTTAGTGAACAATCCCTAGGGGATGAAAAGGCAATGAGTAGAGCATATTCAACCATGCTTACGGCAGCTGAAAAGGGGTTTCCTGTAAGATTTCACCTGAAAGGGTGTGAGTCTTATAAACAGAAGGCAGTTGCTGTTCAACTTTGCACCACACGTCGCTGTGAATATCAATAGCAAACTATAGATTATAAAGTGGTTGCTTTTTATTCACAGTTTGAAGCCATTAGCTGTTCGAGTTTCCGCCTTGCGTTCCGCAAGGTGGAAGTGTCTTCCTCAGCAGGTAACAGCACCATTTCAGAATTGGAGTTGAAAGCGGCTGGATGGTCGTTTTTCAACCAGCTAATCCAGTCACACCAGACCCACCTATTGTTGATTCGGAACTTTCCGCCACTTACTTCTATACATTGATACCCCATAAGTTTGCGAAGTCGATGCAATGTCGTTTTTAAGGCAGCTCTTGCATGGTCGCCATCTAAGTCCGGCCAGATTTCGAAAGCGAGATCAGATTCATTGGCTTCACCGCCATTCAACAATAAAGTTATTAATAAGGTCAGCGCTTTCTTGGGTTGTTTCCTTCCGAAAGTAAGTTCCTCCGAATTTATAACTATACGAAAACGGTCAAAAAGATACACTTTGATGGGCTGCATTTCGGGTAGCCAGGGAGTAGGCGATATTTCGGAGCTTAGGGGAGCGAGCCAACGAAGCCAGCAATCCCGGTACCAATTCTTGTTTATCCAATACCGCAATACGGGTTCGTACAATCGTTTAACGAAGGTGAGATGACAGCATATATCATTTCTTTGGGTCGCTTTAGCAATGTACCTTAAGTAATTTTGACATGACTCGTAGTTTCTTTGTTTGAAATTGAAATAGGCTCTAACCCATGATATTTGAATAAAGAGTTCGCCTTTTTTTCCGCTGTTAATTGTTTCGGCCCGGATCAAAGATCCCGTAGCCGCTGTTGGGTTTCCCGTTTCGTGAAGCACCAAGGCTTCTATCAAGAGAACATGTATGTGCGCAAAAGGCGGTATCCGTTGGTCAGCCGCCGCCGAAGCAAGATTTACGTTGGCCAATGCCTGCTGGGGTTGATTTGCTTCTAAATTGCACCATGATTCCAATAGTTTTATATGGCTAAAGTTCATAGGTATAGACAAGTCTGTGTCTTTTAGCGCTGCTTGGAGTTGTAATTGTGCTAGTGATGTTTTTCCCCTGATCAGAGCAGCGTAAATTGGGCCTGCATTCGTGTAGGAATCGAGTATTTTAAATCGTGACCGTTCTTGCAACTTTTTAAGCTCAGAGATGTGGAATTCAAATAATGCAAGATTACCGAGCCTCAATTGGGTTTGAGCATTAAGAAATGCTTGGGTAATCAAGGCAATCAGCTGTTTCGTGTTGGTCTGATTTACTGCAGCACTATATCGATGATTAAGAGTCGTTGCTTGGTTGAAATCCTCTGTTAAAAACATCAAGTAGTGAAAACAGTATTCGCACAACAGTGCCTTGTTATGGGGGGTTGACAGGTCAAGTGTGTGTTCAATGGCCTTTCTGAACCAGGTTTCGCTGTTAAAGCTAAATGGTAAGAAATAAATAGACAAACCCATCGTTCCGGTTAGTAGTGAAAGCTCAGCTGAAGGGTATCCGCTTAAATCCGCTCCCTCTAAATCATTGTGCAGTCGTTCCAGCCAACGGTTTGCCAGCGGAGTGCTCTGCCAAGTTCCCATTAATGCTTTTATTGCTAAAGACCAAACTATGGCGCAGGAATCCAATTTTCCTTCTTTCAGATATCCCTGGTAGGCTTGGTTTAGTAATCGCTCAGCTTTCATCGGTGAAGTTGCTAAGAGAGTCAGAGCTTCTGCTTTTTGGATCGCTGGATACACGTCGTAATCCAAAGGCAGTTTTTTTATCCAATTTTGCAGCAGTTCTTCTTTGTTACTTGCCACATAGGAGTCAGCTATTTGATCGATTAGTTTAATAAGCTCGTGGTAGTTCTCGCTCATGACGCATATCTTCATGCTTTCTTCAAATAGGTTCTGTCTCTCTAGAATTGGTAGTAGTTGCTTACATTCTTTTCGCAGTTCTGCTGGGTACCAGAGGCTGAGTAGGTATTCTCGTAAGCATGGGTTAAGAATCAGTTGTCCTTGATTGTTTTGTGAGACTAAAGTTGTACGTAAGGGCAGATCTGAAACAAGCTTGTGGAGTCGTTTGTAGTTCGGGAAGTAGCGAAGTGTGGGGTAATCCACTATTGGCATTATTGCCAGTTGTTTTAATAATTGTAATTCTGTATCTGAAAAATATTGTTGCCAGCAAAGTGAAAACCAGGAATGAAGTTTTGTTCTGTGGTTTAAAAGTGTAGTGATCCCATGTTCTCCAGTGGAAGAGTTAATGTATTCTAGCAGAAGGCTCGTTCCCAAAGGCCAGCCCTGGGTTAGGCTAATGACCCTTGAACGCGAATCAGGGCTGATTGACCATGAATTAAGTTGACTTAGTTGCTTTACTTCTAGCGACGTAAAATTTAATTTAGCAGGTTCAAACAAAGATGCTTGTATATCAAGACCAGCTTTATATAGAGGGTCTGCAAAGGCGTTATCACTTATGCATATTAAGCATAGTTGTGACGGTGCAGCATAGAGCAAAAGCGCTAAGGCTTTTGTTGCAGTGGTGTCTAGGTACTGAACATTGTCAATGGCGATAATTTGCTGACTTATTGTATTGATCTCCAATCGGCTGCTCCATCTCTGGATAAAACTCTCTACCGCCTCATAGCTATCGTATTCGGGCAGATTAGTGCCAAAGCATGAATTTAGTGCGTGAAATAGGGAGGTCGCGTTTCCCGTTGCTGGAGTCAGTGCGAGTAGCTGGGTTGAGCTTTTTGACTCTTCCATGAATTGGGTGATCATGGTTGTTTTACCTGTGCCTGCATCAGCGCTAATCAGAACAATGGAGCTGGAAGTTAATAGCTGGGTTAGATAACGGGTCAACCTAGGGCGTATTAACCGACTGTTTGCCATGTTTAGTTCCTACCGATGTAGAGCGACATAGTTTACCTCTTGGGTGCTATGTCGGGTTGACCCAGGCCAACATCTGAGATCTTGAGACTGTCTTTAGAGTCGCCAGCGCCCAAGTTTGCTTGCCTCAGCCGCCTTGGCTACTATACCTGCCCTAATTTTAGATCTTATGCATGGTTGAGATTCAGCCAAATCGAGCCCATTATAGAGATCACGATACCTGGACTGTGAGGCGGCCATGAGCGCGAAAGACAAACTCATCATTTTTGATACCACCTTGAGAGACGGCGAGCAAAGCCCTGGCGCGTCCATGACCCAGGAGGAGAAGATTCGCATAGCCAAAGCGTTAGAGCGGATGCATGTGGATGTGATCGAGGCCGGATTTGCCATTGCCAGCCAGGGTGACTTTGAAGCCGTCAAGGCGGTTGCGGAAACCATTAAGGAAAGCCGGGTTTGTTCTCTGGCCCGTGCCGTCGACCCGGATATTGATCGGGCTGCAGAAGCCCTAAAGAATGCCAATGCTGGCCGTATCCACACCTTTATTGCCACGTCGCCCATTCATATGGAATATAAGCTGCGTTTGAGCCCTGATCAGGTGCTGGAGCAAGCCGTAAAAGCGGTGAAGCGGGCGCGCAATCAATGTGACGATGTGGAGTTCTCCTGTGAAGACGCGGGTCGATCCGATCTGGACTTTCTCTGCCGGGTGATTGAGGCCGCCATTGATGCCGGCGCTAGCACAATCAATATTCCCGACACAGTGGGCTATGCCATGCCCCATCAATATGGAGAGATGATTGGTCAATTGATGCAGCGGGTGCCCAATGCGGATAAAGCCATATTTTCTGTGCACTGCCATAATGATCTGGGGCTGGCGGTAGCCAACTCCCTATCCGCCGTGACCCAGGGTGCGCGACAGGTGGAATGTACCATCAATGGCCTGGGGGAAAGGGCAGGTAATGCGGCCCTGGAAGAAATTGTCATGGCGGTACGTACCCGGGGGGATTACTTTGACGTCCACACGGATATCAATACCCAGGAAATTGTGCCCGCATCCCGTTTGGTTTCGTCCATCACCGGCTTCCCGGTTCAGCCCAATAAGGCCATTGTGGGCGCCAATGCCTTTGCCCATGAGTCCGGCATCCATCAGGATGGTGTGATTAAGTTCCGTGAAACTTACGAAATCATGAAAGCGGAAGATGTGGGTTGGAACGCAAACCGTATGGTGTTGGGTAAGCATTCCGGTCGCAACGCATTCCGTGCCCGGCTGGATGAATTGGGCATTAACTTAAAGTCAGAGCAGGATGTGAACGAAGCGTTTCAGCGCTTCAAAGACCTGGCGGACAAAAAACACGAAATATTCGACGAAGATATCCAGGCTCTGGTGAGCGATGCCCAAAAGGCAAAAGATAATGAGAAGTATGCCTTTGTCTCCCTTAACGTTAGCTCCCAAACCGGTGAGACTCCGGTGGCGGATTTGGTCTTGAATGTCGACGGTAAAGAGTTACGGGAGCAGGCACCCGGTGCTGGTCCTGTGGATGCCACTTTCAAGGCCATTGAAAGAATGGTGAACAGTGGATCCACTTTGGAGCTTTATAATGTTAGCGCCATTACCAGCGGCACAGATTCCCAAGGGGAAGTGACCGTGCGCCTGGAGAAAGGAGGCCGCATAGTTAACGGCCATGGTGCTGACATTGATATTGTGGCCGCTTCAGCAAAAGCGTATCTCAACGCCCTCAATTATTTAGCGGTGAACAGCGATAAAGCCCACCCGCAAAAAAATAGTGGTGTATAACCCGTCGTGTTAGAGAGTGAACGCCTCGCTTATCTTGATGCCCTTGGTATTTCTCAATTTGTTGCTCGAGAGCCATTGGATGGAGCACCGTCTTTGCCATTGTTGCAGCCCGAGCAGATTTGGCCGTCCGTAGATAGTGATAAAAAAGAGGCTGAGCTTGAGACGACCCATCTAGATAAAGGGGTAAATCCAAAGCCAGCAGCAGAGCCAGACCCATTGAAGCCGGAGCCCAAGCTGCCTTCAGAAACTGAGCAAGGCAGAGTTGAAGCGGCCACCGAGACTGACGCTACGCCGGTATTGGATTTAACTAAGCTGGGCCTGAAGGAAGGGCAGTCAACACCAACAGAAAGAAAGATTTCTTCGACCCGAGAAACGCGCTTTGCGTTGGCCATTGTTGATGTGGCCGATCAGTTTCGAGTGGTAGTGGAGCTCGCTTTGCCCGATGCGCCCGGGTTATCGGCCATGGAGCATCGAATGTTATCGGATATGTTGCAGTTATTGGGTTGCGGCGATTGGCTTAGCAATCACGCACCGCGAACGTTTCAGTGGCCAATAGTGAATAACC
Organism: uncultured Ketobacter sp.; assembly: GCA_964016105.1. Lineage (GTDB taxonomy): Bacteria > Pseudomonadota > Gammaproteobacteria > Pseudomonadales > Ketobacteraceae > Ketobacter. Next base: position 27,469 of record CAXHEX010000026.1, on the reverse strand, counting down.
CACGCATCGCCAAAGATCGCTCTGCGGCCCGGGATGGGTTGATGGGATTTTTCGCGTCTTCCGCTCCATGGCCAAAGACATTGTTCTTGGGCCCCCAAGCCCCCAGCCTGCTGCAACAAACGGAGTTGAATCCCGTTGCAGAAACCCTTGCTCCAGTTCAATTAGACGGCCTTACAGGAATGACGCTGGTGCTCCCCAGCTTTAACCAAATGCAGGACTGGACATTAAAACGGCGCTGCTGGCAGCAAATTCAAGCCTTCCTTCCATAGCTTGTTTGGCGCAGCTTCTATGGAAATTCAGTTATTAACAACCAAGCATTTACCTCAGGTGATGGACGTTGAAATCCGGGCCTATCCCTGGCCATGGACAGAAGGGATGTTCCTGGAAAGTTTGCGTAATGGTCATCTTTGCCATGTGGGTATGGTGGGGGAAAAGGTTCGATCCTATTGTGTGGCATTTGTTGCGGTGCAGGAGTGCCATATTCTCAATATCTGTGTTGACCCTGAGACCCAGCGAAAGGGGTGGGGCAAACAAATGTTAGGGCACTCTTTGCAAGCGGCAAAAGATCTTGGTGCGGAGCAGGCATTTCTGGAAGTGCGCCCGAGCAATTCAGCGGCCATTGCTCTGTACGAAAATGAAGGTTTTGTTCAGGTGGGTGTGAGAAAAAATTATTACCCTGCCGGCGAGCAGCGTGAGGATGCCTGGGTTTATCGATTGGAACTGTAGCTGCGTCCCAATACACCTATAAGTGATGATGCGGTCAAATTGTAGGACAATGACTATTGACCACTGCGGAATAATTGCATAGTTTAGCTTCACCTTATATGACGAATTCGTCAGGATGATGTTGTTCACGTTCAGGGTTTTGCTCAAGTATTCGGAATACTGATCGAGTGTTTTTGACGAAGGGGGACAGCTGTCAGGCTGCCACCTTGGATGAATTGTCTGGTGTCTGAGGTTTTTTTAAGGATCGAACTGTAAAACCTGCAATAACCATAGGTAGGAAACCATGAAGTTATTAAGACCACGAAGCAAATTTTTATTGTGTATTTGTTTAACCACCTTGCTCTTTGGCTGTAAAAAAAATGTTTATGACGAGAAGATTGCCATCATTGGTGGCGGCGCTTCTGGATTAACAGCAGCCTATTTACTTGAGAAAGAAGGTTACCGCCAAGTAACCGTGTTTGAAAAAGAAGACTCTGTTGGGGGAGTGGCTCACACCGTATTTGTTGATGGCAAAGCATACGATATGTCTACCATGTTTGTTCCTGGTGGTAGCATTGCCGGCGATGGTATTCAGCCCCTGCTGGCGGAGATGATCGACGTCTCGCAACAGGAACTGATTCCGGCTGTGGACTTTGACACACTCGATTCCGAGACGTTTCAGCTCACACCTCTAAATGAATACCTTCAGGAATATGAGGCTGATGTATTAGCTGAACAATTGATTCGTGGCCTCACGGTGATGACGCAATATGCCGGATGTATTGCCCAGCAGGTCGATCCGGTGACTTGTGGAATACTGGAAGCAGACAATCTCACTGAGACCATCCATGAATGGGGTGTCCGCAATGACTTGTCTGCACTGACTCGTCTGATTGTCTTCACGGCCGATGCCCTTGGTGCTGGCCCCAGTTCTTATGCCAGTGCGTCCGCGGCTTTGGCTGGAGGATTAAATTGGACTCCGGTGGAAGTTACGCGCATATTGAAATATTTGGGTGTGGGAGTTGAGGATTTACCGGAAGGTACTCCACCTAACATTGTCTCCCTGTTGGCTGCTAATGATGGTGAAGGAACCCAACGCTGGTGGTTCTTCAAAGACGGCTATCAAACCTTTTGGAAGGAGCTGGTGAAGCGAGCGGGTATTAAGGTCAAGCTTTCTGAGCCTGTGGTCTCCTTGGCGATGACCACAGAGGGTGAAGACAACGTTTGGATGGTTGAAACAGATGAAAACATCTACCAGTTCGATCGCGTTATCGTAGCAACCACACCCCGTGCAGCCATGAATTTCCTCCCAGAAGGCCCTCGCAAAGATCTGTTGAGCACAGCCATTGTAAGAGTGCCGCCCAACGATGTTTATCTTACAACAATCTCTGGCTATGAAAACACGGGCTTACCTGAACAAGCGGCATTTTGGCCGGAAGCCCTGGGGTTAGGTGGCACCGAGTTGATTGATCCGGAAGTAGGGTCTGCTGTTAAACCCTTCTTTTGGCAAAAGCGTCATGTGGAAGATGTTGCGTTCGTAGCAACCTATACTCTTTCTGCAGAAATCACACCGGAGCAATCTTTTGCAGCTGTACAACAGTATGGAGCAGGCTATGGTGTTACTTTAAATGAACAGATAGATCACAAGCGCTTCTTCTTCCCACCAACACCTGAAGATTTACTCACTTGGCGAGCCACCTGGCCCAGTTACCAGGGGCAGGACGATTTGTATTTTGTGGGTGAAGCATTTACCGGGTCTGGTGTACCGGCCATTGCCATTGGGCTGACTAAATTCGTAGCCCAATATTTTACAGTTGAAGAAGAATAATCTTTGCCTGTAATCTGTGGTTGATTGCCTTCACGGGCTAATCAACCACAGTGTAAGAGTTATTATAAACTGCCGGTCAAACGTTCCCGAATGATGCTTTCCGCCTGTGACATGATGTTGTCGATTAATTCCTGGCAGGTTGGAATATCGTTAATAAGACCTGCCACCATGCCGCAAGACCAGGCGCCAATTTCCATTTCACCGTTCTGTAAAATTCGAGGGTACACGCCTGCCACTTCATCAATGATATCCTCGAACTTAATATCTTTGCCGAGCTTTTCTTCTTTTTCCAAAATCCGTTCCACCGCCGCATTATTTAAAACCCGTTCCGTGTTGCGGAGGGGGCGCATCACAAGGCGAGTGTCCAGTTCTGATGCTCCCACGATGGCTTGCTTGACGTTGTCGTGAACAGGGGCTTCTTTAGTGGCGATAAATCGGGTGCCCATATTCATGCCTTCGGCGCCCATTGCCATTGCGGCCACCAAGGATCGGCCGTCAGCCATCCCGCCCGATGCAACAAATGGAATTTCCAATTCATCCGCCGCGCGGGGTAATAAAATCATATTGGGAATATCGTCTTCCCCCGGGTGGCCACCACATTCAAAGCCGTCAACAGACACCGCATCGCAACCTATGGATTGTGCTTTTAGGGAGTGTCGTACCGATGTGCATTTGTGTATGACTTTGATGCCGGCATCTTTCAATTGGGGCATGTACTCTTGTGGACTGCGCCCAGCGGTTTCTACGATTTTAACGCCGCCTTTGATTATGGCATCTATATAACCGGGGTAATCCGGTGAGGAAACCGTGGGTAAAAAGGTTAGGTTTACAGCGAATGGCTTATCAGTCATATCCCGGCACTTTGCGATCTCGTTGGCCAGATCAGCGGCGGATTTTTGGGTTAGACCAGTAATGGTGCCAAGGCCGCCGGCATTGGATACGGCTGCTGCCAGTTCAGCAAAGCCCACCCAGTGCATGCCACCCTGAAGAACTGGATGTTCAATACCAAATAGCTCAGTGATACGCGTTTTCATATTGTTGTTCCCTTATTCGCTATGGTGATAAAGCCTCAATTGTATGCATTGTTGCAATTTTCGCATACCTATTTTGGCAATATCGCTGATTATCAACCATTGTGGGGTGGGTATACTTGTCTATCTTTAAAATCAGTATTAACCACTAAGTATTAACCACTAAGATAGGCGCTTGCATGAATTCCGACGTTTTATTTAAACCCTTTCAATACGGCAGCTTACAGTTACCCAACCGAACGGTTATGGCTCCCATGACCCGGGGCTTTTGTCCAGATGGTGTTCCCGGTGAGAATGTGGCTGAATATTATCGCAAGCGGGTGGAAGGGGGTGTTGGCCTGATCATAAGCGAAGGAACGTTGATTAACCATCCTTCTGCCACCGGCAACGTTGAATACCCGTCTTTTTATGGCGAGAAGGCCTTAGCGGGGTGGAAGAACGTTATCGATACAGTACATGCAGCGGGCGGGAAAATGATGCCGCAAATTTGGCACGTGGGCGCTACCCGGCGCCCAGGAACAGGGCCGTTTCCAGATGCGCCTTCGGCTTCTCCGTCAGGCCTTGTGGCCAAGGATAAAAAAGTCTTTGAGCCCCTCACTATAGATGAAATTGAAAAACTCGTGGCGGCCTACGCCCAAGCGGCATTTGATGCCAAAGAGCTGGGATTTGATGGCGTAGAAGTGCACGGTGCCCACGGCTATTTAATTGATCAGTTTTTTTGGCAGGACACCAATGTAAGGGAAGATAAATACGGTGGTGATATTGTGGCGCGCACTGAGTTTGCCGTCGAGATAGTAAAAGCCATTCGTCAGCGCTGTGGAGACGACTTTCCCCTGGTATTCCGTTGGTCCCAATGGAAGCAGCAACAGTATGAAGCCAAACTGGTTAATACGCCGGATGAGCTGGCCCAGTTTTTAGCGCCTCTAAACGATGCCGGCGTGGATATTTTTCATTGTAGCCAGCGCCGCTTTTGGGAGCCCGAGTTTGATGGTTCATCATTGAATTTGGCCGGTTGGACTAAGCAAATTACCGGTAAACCCACTATCAGTGTAGGCAGCGTCAGTTTGGATGGTGAGTTTCTGGCCTCATTTGTGGGTGAAGAGGCCAATGTAGCCAGTATTGATAATTTGCTTGAGCGTATGGAAAACGATGAATTTGATTTGATTGCTATTGGTCGTGCGTTGTTGTCCAACCCCGATTGGGTAAACAAAATTAAAAATGGTCAGTTTGATCAGCTTGAGCCTTTCTTGCAGAAGCATAAAGATCAGTTAGATTGACCACTGGCACTAAAAACTAACGAGCTGTGATAACCTTTCATCTACAGCTCGTTAGACTGTGCTTTTGTGCTCACTACTTACAAGATAGCCAACTACCAGATCACAAGTGTGGTCCACCAGTCGTTCTTTATCCTGTGGTAAAGCAATATCCTGGTTGTCGCCTTTGTTCAGTACCGCCCGGTGGGTGAGTGTTTCGATGGTGTTTATCATAACGAACGCGGCCATAGACAGATCTTGAGTTCGAAGTTGATCTCGCTTTAACTCCAGAAAAGCTTTAATTAACTGGGACAGCCGTTGCTCAAATTGTTGCAGTTGCTTTTTCACCGCTCCATGGTTGGATTCGTCGATCAGGACTCGATGGAGGCCTGGGTCAATAGAATGAGCTTCAATCATCAGCGTCACCACCGATTTTATAACGTCTTCTATGGGGCGATGTAAGTTAGGTGCCAACCGCGTGCTAATCAACTGCATCATCTGTTCTAAATGCACTTCCGTCAGTGCTGTCACCAGCGCGTGTTTGTTGGGGAAATACTGATACAGGCTACCGATGCTCACACCTGCTCTTGCTGCCACCTTGTTTGTGGTGGTTTTCTCCAATCCACTTTCAATAAAAAGCTGAGTAGCTGCTTCAAGGATCGCTTGATAGGTGAATTCAGATCGCTTTTGCTTGGGCTTATGATACTGATTCTTATCGGTTTTTTTGTTTTGCGTCATGGCTTGAGTGAATGCGCTCGTATGCGAGTTTCTTGAACCAATAGAACCCCATACCCTATTCAGGTCTGCATAGATGGTTTCTAAAGGTTAACCAAGGAGTAAGCGTGAGAGATTACCAGCAAAATAACTATTGGCAAAAGTACCAACGATATTTTCCTAAACCCTATCGCATATCAGACGCTGATGTTGTGGAAGAGCAATATTGGTCATGGCGTGGTAGCAAGCTGCATTTAGATATAGGGAAGGGCTTGCCCGAACTCAAAAAAGATTCTGCAGTGATTTTATTGCATGGAGCCGGAGGCCATGGCCGTTTGTTAGCGCCCATTGCCAAAGCGTTTAATCAGCAAGGTTACGATACTATCGCTTTGGATTTGCCGGGGTATGGTCTAACCGAGGCGAAATCGGAGCATATACATTTTGAGCGTTGGGTGGAGTGTTGTGCGGACTTCGTTATTGAACGCTATCAACAAACAGGCAAACCCAGTGTCCTGGTGGGAGTGAGTCTGGGCGGCATGTTGGCCTACTGTGTGGCGGCTAAGATACAGAGCCTTCGCTTTCCTGCTTCTCCGGTTGTGGGGCTTATCACATCCACGCTTTGCGATACCCGCTATGAAGCAGTGAAGAAACAATTTGCCCGATTTTCCTGGATGACTTATTTCCTGCCTTTGATTCGTTGTCTGCCTCAGGCGTTTAAGAACGTTAGGTTGCCAATTCGCTGGTTCTCCCGCATGACCCTCATATCCAATGAGGCCGGCTTAAGTAAATTGGTAGAGCAAGACCCACAGGGGGGAGGAAGTCGCGTCCCTTTTGCATTTCTATTGTCTATTTTAGATGCCAAGCCTGATGTGGAGCCTGAAGCGTTTCAGCTTTGCCCGCTGTTGCTGATTCATCCAGAACTGGATCGTATGACGCCGTTGAATCTTAGTGAACTCTTTTTTAGTAGAATTAAAACGTCAAAGCAGCTCCATGTGCTTAAAGGATGTGGGCATATTCCTATTGAAGAACCGGGAGTGGAGGATATGACCCACGTTACGCTTGCTTTTATGGCTGGCAGGTAGAGTCATCCGACTCTTCCTGCCATCGAGATAGTACGTTATACATAACGAACAAAGTTCTCCCGATCAAACATCACCTTGGGAAAATACACGCCATCCTCAGCGCGTTCGCCAGCACCGATCACCATAACCACCTCCGCATCGGAGGGCAGTTTCAACAGCTTGCGCACGCGCTTTTCATCCATGCCTTCCATGGGGCAGGAATCGAAGCCATAAGATCGCAGAGCCAGCATCAGATTTTCTGCGGCTAAAGCGACACTTTTTACTGCCCAAACTCGCATATCGGATTTGGTAAAGGGGCCTCTGGGTACTGGCGTAAACAGGCCCGCTATCCGGGTTGCCATCTTTTTTGCGTGACCCACGCTATAGAATGGGCCTTGCCAGTAGGTCAGTGGAACACCACCTGTGTAGAAGTTTTTCCAATGTCTGGGCATGGTTTTCTGGGGCCAGTCCGTAATATTTAGTTTTGCCACCTTGCCCCAGTTCTTGGTTCTGGCCACCACAACAATTAGTTCTGCAGCGGTCTTGGCGGCGTTTTGGCTCATACAGGCCTCCACCAGCTTCTGCTTTTTATCCGCGGATTGAACCACGTGAAATTCCCAGGGCTGAAGGTTGCAGGAGCTGGGGGCTTGCATAGCCAGATCCAGGCAGGCATCTAATACCGGCCTTGGGATAGGCTTGGAAGTGAACTTTCTAACAGAGCGGCGGCTTTCCACCACCTTGTGAAACTCTCCGGAATCGGTGTCCAGAGCGGGTTCGTGATAGCGCTTCTTCGCCTTGTGGTCATAACCGTCGATGGTTTTGCCTCTATTTAGCGTATCTTTCACATCATTAAGTAAAGTATCGATTCCAGCCATGTATCTGTCCTCACATTTGATAATAGACAATTCTAGTTTGCTGACAGCAATGGCAATACGGCTAATGGCGTCAGCTGGATGGCTGAAAACGACAGTTCGAAATGTAAATTAATTATTGCTAAATTAGCTATAACTAATTTATAGTTTCATGAGCGTTGGGATAGGGAATAGTCGATGTTGGCAGCATTGTCTGTTATGAGCAGTAGTTTGGCGTGTTCCTAGAAAAACAATAATCTGAAAAAGAGGAATGGATCGTGGCAAATATTGTAATCATGGGGGCGGGGCTGGGTGGAATGCCCATGGCTTTTGAAATGAAAGAGTTGGCCCGGGCTGAAGACACCATTACGGTGGTGAGTGACAAAGACTACTTTCATTTTGTCCCCTCAAACCCCTGGGTCGCGGTGGGCTGGCGCAAGCGAGAAGATATAGTGATTCCCCTAGCCAAGCCTCTCCACAAGCACGGAATCAAGTTGGTGGTGGGCACGGTTGAAAAGGTTCAGCCGGAGGAAAACCAGCTCTTGCTCGCTGATGGTCAGACCATAGCTTACGACCACCTTATCATTGCCACGGGCCCTCGATTGGCTTTTGAAGAAATTGAAGGCTTGGGCCCTGATGGCTTCACCCAATCGATTTGCCATGTAGATCATGCTGAAGTAGCGAAAGATCGCTGGATGCAGTTCGCGGAAAAGCCCGGTCCGGTTGTGGTGGGTGCGGTACAAGGCGCATCCTGCTTCGGCCCCGCCTATGAATTTGCCTTCATCATGGACAAGGATTTACGGGATCGAAAAATTCGGGATCAGGTACCCATGACCTTTGTTACCCCAGAGCCTTATATCGGCCACCTGGGTTTGGATGGGGTGGGAGATAGTAAGTCCCTGTTGGAATCGGAATTGCGGTCCCGTCATATTGATTGGATTTGTAACGCCAAAGTGGAGAAGGTGGAAGATGGCGTAATGACGGTTATGGAATGCGATGAATCCGGTCAGGACAAACAGCGTCACGAAGTTCCCTTCGGTTATTCCATGATGCTACCGGCTTTCACCGGTATTAATGCGGTGCGGGATGTGGAAGGTCTGGTGAATCCACGGGGATTTATTGTCATTGACGATCATCAATGTAACCCCACCCATCGGAATATTTGGGGTATCGGTGTGGCGGTGGCGATTGCCCCCAAAAAACCCACACCAGTGCCCTCAGGAGTGCCTAAAACCGGTTTTATGATTGAGAGTATGGTGACTGCTACGGCCCATAATATCCGAGCACGTTTGGATCAAGAACCCGAAACGGCAAAAGCCACCTGGAATGCGGTTTGTCTCGCTGACATGGGTGACACCGGTATAGCGTTTGTGGCTATGCCCCAAATTCCACCCAGGAATGTCAATTGGATCCGCGGTGGGAAATGGGTACACCTGGCAAAAGTGGGATTCGAAAAATACTTTATGCACAAAGTTAAGACCGGAGTGAGTGAACCCATTTATGAAAAAATGATTATGAACACCCTGGGTATTAAAAAGCTGAAATAGCTATGGTTTTTCCAGTGCATCAATGATCATGGCCAGCAGCTTGCGGGTGGGGGTTTGGCTCCACTTTTGTGCATTTAAAAATGAAACCACTGCTGGCCCGTTTTTATAATAGTATTTCACCGCCCAGCGCCCGCCGGGGCTTTTCGCCAGTTTTTGATCGCGAAAGGCCCTTACTAGCCCCAGTTTTTCTTCTAACGGAGTGTCTTTCGCCAACATGAGAATGGGGCACAGTTCGTTAACGGGGGGTAAGTATTGGGGTTGGATCATGGCACATTCGTTTATTTGCAACCCGTTCACTTGGGCCCAATCCACCAAATCTGAGCTGTCTATCTGCGCCACTTTGGCGTATTCGAAGCGTTGGTTGATTTGTTGAGGCCAGGTGTCATCGCCAGATTCTTTCAACAGAAATCCCACAGCGCAGTGCACTCCGCGATGATCCACAAAGCGGGGAGTACGTTGCTCAATGGCCATATCGTTGTGACAGGGGAATAGACCCTGTTGGGTGTACGAGCCAAGCAAGGATATCAGGTGATTTCGATTCTGCTTTTGGGGGCGAGTTAAGCCCGTTGGGGTGCGTTGGTTAAGGTAACTCTGCACAAAACTGAGATGCTGTTGAATTCTCGCTTGTTCAGTCAGGTTGCGTGAATTAAGCCCGTTTTTTTTGACACTTAAATTTCCGATAACCGGATTGATTGTTCCTGTCTGTTCCATGGTTTTTGCTCCCTGCATTAACCTTTTTTGACTGGAAATTTTGTTTTAGCATTTTTCAGAGGGATTTAACACCCTGGCTTGTTGCGAGTGTTTTGTTTTTATCCAGTCCTGACGCTTGAATAGGGTGCCTTTAGGTAGCTTACCCAGTTTATGGGTGGGAGCCTCCAGCATGGTTTGGGTACGTCCATGGGCCGAGTTGATTAACTGCGGAATCAGAGTCGCCTCCGGGAGGTTATGCCAGTATTTCTTTGGCATTTCGCTGCACATGGCATCAATCTTCAGTCTGGCAGGATTGAAAATATTGGCATAATAACAGCGCCAGTAATCGTCCATGGCATCTTGGGGAGGAACCTGAGAAGGATCAGCGCCACTTCCCACCCGCAGCTGTCTTTTCTGCCAATGTAAGCTTTGGTAGGGCGTTAAAATCGCCCAATCCATATTATGAAAGCGACGACAAAAAAATTCCGAATTGAGCCTGAGAATGTAGTATTCCGGCTCAAACCAAGCAGCATAAAAGGTGCTTGTTTCCTTACCTTGTATTTCGTATCGGCCATGGTGGGTGTTGATATCTTGCAGTGTTATTTCTCGAAATCGCACAAAGGCCCTCATTTTGTGCCGATCGCGGCCCACCTGTTTGGCAAATTGATTGGCGCGGTTTACCAAAGGGTCCAAGGTGTCGCAGAGCAGGTTCCTCTCACCTTGGTAAATACGCCATAACAGTCGGTAGAGTGTGTCGAATCGCCCTGGGTCTGTATGGCTGCCCGCTAAGCGGGCCAGATCAAGAAAGGAGCGGTTTATTTTCAGGTCTTTGGAGGGCTTTTCCACTGCTAGCGTATTCAGACTGATAATGTCTTCTTGAGCAAACAAATCCTGGTCTTGCGTGGTTTGCCAACTGACCTGATCAGGAGGAACGTCGTGGGTCAGTAGATACCGTGCCAAAGGGCGCCAGTCCAGGAAGTCGCTATGGGGTTCAAGGTGGACAGTGGGCATGTTAAAAAAGAGAAAGTTGAGGGTTTGGTTTTTCAACCAGGTGATCTCGAAGGAAATTGCTGTCGAGATCTTTGCTGGGGTGATGATCAGGGGTTGTAATAAAAGGCTTAAGCTTTTTAATGGCCAATCTCATGGCCTTCAGGTCAGACAGTCGTAAACGACGAAACTGCCTCGAACTGATTATACGTTGCGCATTGCGTGGCCCGATACCCGGAACACGCAGTAGTTGTTCCCGGCTGGCTCGATTCACATCCACAGGAAACCAGTCCCGATTACTCAGGGCCCAGGCTAGCTTTGGATCAATGTCCAAATCCAACATGGGTTGTTCAGTGTCACTTACCAGTTCATCCACTGAAAAGCGATAAAAACGCAATAACCAATCTGCCTGGTAAAGTCGATGCTCTCTCATGAGTGGGGCGGGCTTTAGTGGCAGATCGGTATTGGCATCGGGGATTGGGCTGAAAGCGGAGTAGTAAACCCGTCTCATACCGAAGCGGCGATACAGCTGGTTGCTGTTGCGAAGAATAAGGGCGTCATTGCTGTTGTCGGCACCCACGATCATTTGGGTACTTTGTCCCGCCGGAGCGAAGCGCAGTCTGGCTGCGCCTTTACGTTTTGCTATTGGCGTTTTCGCGCCCGCTGATGGAAGTAATTTGACCGGTTGTTTGTGGTCCGCTTTGGCCTCATCAATATTGGTTTTGAGCCTGCCCATGGCATGTTGTATAGCGCCATGGCTTTTTTCTGGCGCCAGTTTTTTCAGTCCTGCCGAAGTGGGCATTTCGATATTAATGCTGAGTCGGTCAGCATAGCGTCCCGCCAGGGACTGCAATTGTGGGTCTGCGTCTGGAATGGTTTTCAGATGGATGTAGCCACCAAAGTTATGATCCTCCCGCAGGCTTCGGGCCACTTCCACCAGTTGTTCCATGGTGTAATCGGGATTTCTAATCACGCCGGAACTGAGAAAAAGACCTTCGATGTAGTTACGGCGATAAAAAGCCAGGGTAAGTTCCACCACCTCAGAAATGCCGAAGCGCGCCCTCTCAACATTGCTGGAGTGCCGATTAATGCAGTAAAGACAATCATAGATGCAGAAGTTAGTAAGCAGAATCTTTAGTAGAGAAATACAACGGCCATCGGGGGCGTAGCTGTGGCAAATCCCCATGCCACCCGAGGTGGATCCCAGACCGTTTTTGCTGCTACTGGCGTCACGACGGATACTGCCGCTGGACGCACAGGAGGCATCGTATTTTGCTGCATCCGCTAGAATCGCTAGTTTACGCATTGGGGCCATAACAGATTTTAAGAGTCTAAAAGTAGATAACTTATATACTGTAATAATATACAGTATAGGTCAAGTGTTGAAGGCCGTGGCCATTGCAATCCAAAATCCTGGTTAAGTAATAAGCGATTCACTAAATATGCAGATTTGGAATAGCTCTGAATTGGTGATATTCTGACCCGCCCGCGGGAGATTGGGATCCAATGGTGGGGTGTTGATATGGAGCTGACCAGTGGGGTGGTCACCTATCAGCTGGTTGATGAATAAAAATTGGCCAAAATGTATACCTGCATGTTAGTAAGGCCGCAACAGGCCGCGGGTTTTGCGGATTGGGTCAGCTTGGGCTGTTTAATAAGTTGATAATATCCAAACTGGTTTAGATTGATGCTGATGCGTGGGTTCGATCGCGTAAACAGAAAGCTTGGGGTAGCTAATCCGATAGGATTGCTATGGGTCTTAAAGAACCAGGCAAAGCTTTGAAGAGGGATGACGGTTAAAATAACCTGAAGCAGTTATGAACTATCAAAATGTGTTATGTCTTGGTGATAGCCAGACATTTGGGGCTAGGTCATATGGGTGTTATCCGCTCTACTTGGCAGATATTCTAGAACAAAAAACGCCATACATTTGGCGCGTAATCAATAGAAGTACCAATGGGCACACCGCTAGAGATTTGTGGTTTCGCGTCAACTACGAGGCGGAGCCGATTAAAGATACGTATCAAGCGTGCATTTTGATCGGTACCAACGATGTTGCTGAAAATAAAGATATAGGCATTTTTGAAAAATATTATAAGCAGATTGTAGTCACTCTCCTGGTTAAGGGTTATAGATCCATTTATTGTGGTCAGATCCCACCTATTTTCGCGGACGGGCATGTGTTTTTTAAAAAGGGCAGTGCTGATCGAATAAACGATTTCAACCATTGTATTGAAAACATAGTTAGCAGCTTTGAGCGCGTTAATTTTGTTGAGCTCTCTGGTTTGGATCGCAGTTGCTATGAAGACCCTGTTCACTTTAACGAAAAGGGCAATCAACAAGTAGCCAACTGTTTCGCGGATGCGATCGTGAGCAATTAAGAAAGGAGTAGTAAAAATGAAAGTCGGCATCGTTCTGGGAACTCGCCCTGAAATCATAAAAAACTATTCAATAGTTAAGGCATTTAGATCCCTTGGTGTGAAGGTTTATGTTTTGCATACCCATCAACATCAAAGTAAAGCCATGAGCGATGCGATTTTTGCAGAGATGGGGTATGAGGCAGATTATGCGCTCAACCAAAGCTACCGCCTGGGAACCGCCATTAACTGGGTTACAGACCTTATTAAGAAACTCCACCTTGATTTGATATTGGTCAATGGTGATACGGCGGCGGCCGTGGTTGGTTCCATGGCAGCTATGTACGAAGGTATTAAAATCGCTCACGTGGAAGCTGGATTGCGTTCATTTGATCCACAGATGCTGGAAGAAAGAAACCGAATAATGGTGGATTCAGTTTCGCACTTTCTTCTTACATACACTGAGTTTGAAGCGGATTATTTGAAAACCCAGTCTCAGAATCGAGGAAAAGTGATCTGTGTGGGCAATACCACGGTGGATGTGATCAGTGATTTTTCCCACAAGTTTTTTGTTCCACCATTCAAAGATTATGCTTTTGTGACTCTGCATAGAAAGGAGCTAACCGATGATGCTTCTCTTCTGTGTAATGTTTTAACCACTATCGATAACTTGAGTTCCCGTTTTAGCAAGATTATTTTCCCAATTCACCCTCGCACTCGCGATGTGCTGGCTCGTGCAAAGATACGATTTTCACAATTCAATAATATTTACTTTTGCGAACCGTTCACTGCAATCGAATCATTATCCTATATCAAAAACGCCCGCCTTATTATAACGGACAGCGGCTGTGTGCAAGAAGAAGCTTATTTATTTCATGTGCCCTGCGTGACTCTTCGTGAAAATACGGAAAGGCATTTAACGGTTCAGAACAAAGCTAATATAGTCACCGGGTTTGAGCGCAATGAGATTTTGGAAAGCGTTGATAAGCAGCTCCGGGAAGGCCCCAGAATCTATCCTGATATCTACGGCAGTCCCGGTGCTGGCATGCGTATTGTCAAAACCTTGCTTGAGGAACTCAGTGGAGAAGATGGCTTGGCAATCGAATCGATTGCGGGGCTGTAGTCGGTTTCGCTCATGGCCGGGCTTACGTCTAAAGTCGATATCAATTTGGGATATGGATGCAATTGCAAGTGTCCCTTTTGCTATTACTACGATTCTGTTATCACCAATACCAACCTCAATACATTAACCACCGAGCAAGCAAAGCAGCAACTGCGAAGGGCGCGGAGGCTTGGTATAAAAGAGATCGAATTTACCGGTGGCGAAGTTACTCTGCGTAAGGACTTGGTAGAACTTGTACAGTTCTGCAAGTTCGAATTGGGTTTCAAACTGGTTTCCATTATCACCAACGGAATGGCATTGGCAAAAAGAGAATATACCAATCGCCTGGTAGCCGCTGGTGTAGATGATGTTTTATTCAGCTTGCATGGCCACAATTCGGAGATCCATGATCAGTTAACGGTAACTCCCGGCAGTTTTGAAAAAATAACAAGAGCCATGGAAATCTGCTCTGAAATGGGGGTGCGCGTAAGAACCAATACGGTGGTCTGCAAACCCAATTTAGCCAATCTAAGCGATCTCTTAGAGCTGTGCATTGATAAAAACGTTGATAATATCAGCTTGGTTATGTTTAACCCCATTATTCAGCGAACTAATGTATCTTCCCAGGAAGGGCTCTATGTAAATTATGCAGAGGCGGGTCGCGAAATGGTTAAAGCCTTCGATAAGCATAAGGCCCGACTTCCCCACACCAATGTTCGTTACATTCCTTTTTGTTTCTTGCCGGGTTACGAATCGTTTGTGACCAATCACGATCAATTTAACTTTGAGCCTGACGAGTGGAATAACTTCGTTTCGGTTTGTATTCAGGATGGGGTGTTAAGGGCCACGGTTCGTGCCTTGAGAGGCTTACGGGATGTCCGATACAAGCGTTTTGCCATGAAGTATGGTGTGCGCGGTTTGCTGATGGCAGGAATGGGACGATTTTATACTTTATATCAAAAGGTCAAACCCAAACAGTGTAATCAGTGCGCGTATAATCATGTGTGCGATTATCTTTGGAAGGGTTATCACGATGTGTATGGCGATGAGGATGTGGTGCCGGTGAAAGGGGAATCTGTCAACAATCCCATTTGGGTCACCAATGCTGCCAATATTCGCAAGCCCGGTAGTTTACCGGACAAGTATAAAGATTCTAACATTCTTCGTTTTCGTTCAATCTAAGTCATGGAGTATCGACGGCTAGGAAACACCGGCTTAAAACTCAGTGTCTTATCTTTTGGAACCTGGATGACGTTTGTTAATCAATTGAATGAGGCGGAAGCCCGTGAGTTGGTCGCCCACGCCCACGGTGAGGGTGTGAATTTCTTTGATACGGCAGAAGGTTACATGGATGGTGAGGCCGAAGCCATGCTCGGTAGTGTGCTCGCCAAGTTGGCTCTGGTCAGGGATAGTTACTGCGTTTCCAGCAAGGTATTTTGGGGCGGTGATTTTCCCACCCAGAAAGGATTATCTCGAAAACATGTGGTCGAGGCCTGCCACAGCGCTTTGAAGCGATTGCAGGTGGACTATCTCGATATCTACTATTGTCATAGGCCCGACCCAGAGACGCCCATTTTTGAAACAGTAAGGGCGATGCATGATTTGATTTGTCAGGGCAAAGTCTTGTATTGGGGTACCTCCGAATGGCACCCCTGGCAAATCCGTAAAGCCATTTCTTTAGCTCGTAGGCACGGTTTATATGGTCCCGTTGTGGAGCAGCCGGAATACAATCTATTGTGTCGACATAAAGTGGAACTTAAGTTGAAGTCGCTGGTTTCCCGTCATGGTTTGGGTATGACAACGTGGTCGCCTTTGGCCTCTGGCTTGTTGACGGGAAAGTACAACCAAGGTGTTCCGCCATCCTCCCGTTTGAGTATCGAAGGGAATGAATGGCTTCGTCAGCAGAAACTGTCTAGTGAAGCCGAAGTCCATTTGAATAAAGTGAGGGCCTTGTCTGAAGTGGCGAGCCAGCTGGGTTGTAGTATGGCCCAGTTAAGTATTGCCTGGTGTGTCAATAATCCTGCAGTGACCAGTGTGATTCTTGGGGCTTCTACTTTAGAGCAGCTGAAACAAAATATAGCTGCAACCGCACTTCTGCCCAGATTTGAGCCTGGTGTTATTGATCAGATCAACACAATTACCCAGGCAACATTTTTGAGTAATTTGAAAACCCGCGCAGAAATTTTTCGAGCGGATCTGGGGGCTCGGCGCAGACAAGCGTAAATTATTTCTTATGGTGGGTGCAGAGTAGCAGTCGAAACCCTACGTCCACATAGCGCTGGTCGGGCTTATCAAAACGTCGGTGATGGCAACGTAGATTTTCCGATTCCGCTAACCATGATCCACCCCTTACCGAGCGAACATCAAGATCATCTGGGGTGCTGTGTTCTATGCTGGGATCTTTAAATTTGCTGATGCACCATTCAAACACATTGCCTGCCATATCTTGTAAACCGGTTTTGGTATCACCTTCTGGATACATCCCCACAGCCACTGCACCCGCTAATCTGCTTTCGAAACTGTTAGCCCTATGGTTTTGTGATTTTAGGCCTAAGTCATCACCCCAAGGGTAGTGGGTTTTGCTCGCGCCGTTGGTGGCGGCCAGTTGCCACTCCCATTCAGTGGGTAATCGAACAAGTTCTTGGGACGAGATCAGGCTTTTAGTTTGCAGCTTTTTGGTGATCCAGCGGCAGTAAGCCATGGCGTCAAACCAGTTGACATACTGGGCTGGGTGGTTGTGGTGTTCGCCGTAATCAAGCTGATCGCCATCGGGATCCCGGTAAAGGTCTTCCCCCCACCACTTTGGATTGTTCCAACCCTGATCGTCCTCCAGGAAAGCGCAGTACTGTTTTACAGTAATGGGATAGCGCGCCAATTTGAACGTTGAAACCTGTGGGTTGCGATAGGTTTTGTTGGGGAGGTAGCGACGTTGCTTGACTATGGATACGTCTCCTCCGGGTATGTCTATCCAGTTTATATCAGGAATATTATCGCGGCATCCCACCCCTGGCCGAGAGTCTCCCACCTGGGCGAGACGCCTACCCAAAAATTTTCTTCTCGTATGAGTTGTGCCAGTGGCGTTTATCTCACTAAAAATGTCGTCCTGGGTCACCGGGCCAAGTAAGTCCTTACATTTGTCGTCAAGTTTGTCTGGGGTAAACCATTCAAGGCTTTTGGCAAGGCTCAGTGCTTGCTGGTGGGACAATGTATTGACATTGGGGTAGGGTAGGTTCTGAAGTTCACTCAGAGTCTGAGATGCTTGTTCATACTGATGGCACCACTTCTGAATAAGCGCTGAGTGAGAACGCAATATGTTGGACTGAACTTCAATTTGTTTTTTTCCCTGCTCCGGCGTCACGGAAATGAGATGTTTCTTTGCCAGCAGCTCCAGCAATTGTGTAGTGTGGGATGGCGATGTATCCATTTGATCAGCGATGTTTGGCAAGGTCGACTCGTCTCCGAGTATCAGCGCCGAAGTTAGCCGCGGCAGCGTTTTCTGTAGCTCAGGATTCAGTTGATTGAGCAGAGACTTGATGCATGTGTTTAGGCTGGAGTTAAGTGGACCAAACCTTTCATTTGGATTTAGCCATTGCTGAGTAAGATACCACTGAAGCAGGGGAAAGTTGTCCGGTTGTTCCGCCACTTGGTTAACCAGGTCCTCTATGACTTTGGCATCCAGTGGCCGACCAAAACACTGTGCAGGTTCTGCAATTATTCGATACAGCTGTTGTTTTGCTGGCGGCAGTAAATGCAGGCTGGCACCGTCTAGCCAAAACTCTGGTACACCAGGGGTGCTCATAAACAAGCCCCAATGCTCAGCACTGACCGCCACCACCAGTTTTAAATTGGGAATGTGCCTGGTATATGCCAATAATTGTGTAAACCAATTGTGCTGCTGCCACTGGTCCACGAAAAGCCAATGTTGCACCGGTTTTTTTTCTGGTAGGGCACTTATTTTTTTCAAGCTTTTCACAGCATTTAAAGGGCTCAGTTCAAGGTCGCGTTCAAGCTGTTGGGGGGCTTGGCCAGAGCCCTCTAAGAGGCCCTTGGCAAGCGCTTCGTAGGGGTTTATTCCAGGTCTAATACAAATTATCTGCGGGCTAGGTTGTAAGTGATTGATTTGCTTTAGCCGCGGAATAATGCCTGCTTCAAGGAATGATGTTTTACCCATGCCCCTGGATGCCACAACAGCAAGGAAATCGTACTTGTTGGCTTTTTCCAGAAATGATTTGATTTCTGACTCGCGGCCATAAAAATGGTCAGCGTCAGCTTCTGTGAACACTCTCAGGCCTTTGTAAGGGCACAGGTTGTTGTCTATTCTTGGAGTCATAGTGCTCTTATTTCACCGGGTCATGAACATTTAGTTGAGGCTTTATACCCTGGTTAAAATGTTGTAATGTCCCCGTGCGAGAGTAATCTGAAGCTAAGCAGTTTAGCTTACTAGTGTAAGACGCTGCTATTTGTAAAATGCCTTTTCTTTATTGCCTGTTTTCTGGGGTGGCGTTTTTTATCGTTTTGGTGCCGTTTTAGTTGCTGAGTTTTATGGAGTACAACACATGGTTTCCCACGAATACAAGTGTATTTTTGTTCACATTCCCAAAACTGCGGGTACCAGTATCGAGAAAAAGTTAGGACTGTTTACCGAGTTGAAATGGGGCGTGCAAGATCACACGGAAGTCCATGATTACCAGCCTCTAACGTGGGGTGAGTTGGCGGGCTTGGCGGGGCAAGGTCGGGTCAAATATGCTTTAAGGGATGTTAGAAATCGCGCACGTGGCAGCAGTAAAAGGTTGACCCAAGAACAATTCGACTCCTATTTTAAGTTTTGCTTTATCCGTAATTCATGGGCAAGAGTGTACTCCTGGTATCACAACGTGATGAGGGATGAGCAGCAGCAGGAGTTGAACGGAGTTAAACCCGGAATCAGCTTTAATGAGTTTTTGGAAAACCACCTAAGACCCGACGACCACATTCTGAAATCACAGCTTTCTTGGATCACCGACAATCACAATAATGTGCCCATGGATTTTATCGGCCGTTTCGAAAACCTTGAGCATGACATGAATTTTGTATGCGAAAAGTTGGGAATTGATACGGATATGCCCCGCCTGCTCAAAGGCTCCGGTAAAAGCTATGTAGATGCTTATGATGATAAGTGGCGTGCCAAAGTGGGTGAGTTTTACGCTGAAGAAATTGAGCACTTTGGCTTTAAGTTTGGTGATTGAGGTTAGACAAGAACATCTTATAAATAAGGCCACTGCTCCAGTGGCCAACATTCAGACCGTCTCGATTGTTGGAGCCTACCGAAAGTTTTTACAGGTCTACTTCCTGTCTTTTTATTGATTGAAGCCGTACACCTTTGTTGGATTTGATGCTATCGGGATTCCAATTGCCTTCGTGCGCAGGCTCGATCAGTTCAGCGCTAACCTTATAACCTGCAATACCAAAATCCGCCTTTTTAAACAGTATGGTTTATCTATTTGTTTTTTTGCGGCGGCTATCGCCGTGTTTTGCTGGTTTGTTAAACCAGTCTTTGAGAGAATATCTATAACTATGTATCATTGGCCTATTGGTGATATGTTTTTCTATATCGTTGTTGTGCTATTTCGGGCGCTGTGATATATTTTTATAGATATTTTGGAAGTGTGGATATAGAAAAGCAGATCAAGAATGGCTTATATCAATGATCAGATACTGGAAGCGCTGCGAGAGGCGCGGGCGCGTAAGGGGCTTAGCCAGCGGGAGTTAAGTGCGCGTTCTGGTGTGCCGCAGAGCCATATCTCCAAGATTGAGGCGGGTGGTGTTGATCTGCGTATGTCCAGTTTGATTGCTTTGGCGCGTGTGTTGGATTTGGAGCTGTTTTTAGCGCCGAAGAAGTCCATGCCAGCTATTAAGTCGATTACGCGCTCTGCCGTTGGCGGGGATGAATTGGAGGCTGTATCGCCAGCTTATAGTCTGGACGGTGATGGCGATGAGTAATGTGTCTACATTAAATGTTCTGCTTTATGGTCAGCCGATTGGAACGATTACCAATGTTGGGCATGACAGAACATTATTTGCGTTTACGGATGACTATATCAGCAATGAAGCGCGGCCAGTTTTAAGCCTGGGGTTTAAGGACTCTTTGGGTGGTTTGATTACGGATTTTAAGCCGACACAAACCAAGCTAACGCCGTTCTTCTCGAACTTATTACCAGAAGAGACGATGCGTCATTATCTGGCGGAACGCGCGAATGTTAATCCGGCGCGTGAGTTTTTTTTACTGTGGGTGTTGGGGCAGGACTTGCCCGGTGCGATCACTGTCGTACCCGCCGACGGTGAAACCCTGCCACCGAACGTGCATGAGGAGATGGAAGAGGGAGACGTACCAGAACAGCCTATGCGGTTTTCATTGGCTGGGGTGCAGTTGAAGTTTTCAGCGGTGCAGCAGGCGGTGGGTGGTTTAACTATTCCAGTATCAGGAACAGGTGGTTCCTGGATTGTGAAATTGCCATCCTCACGTTTTGAAGCTGTACCAGAAAATGAATTTGTCATGATGGAAATGGCGCGCATGTTGGATATGGATGTGCCTGAGACGCAGCTCTTACCCATTGACCAGATCGGCAATATTCCTGAAGGCATTGGACGATTTGGGAATAGTGCTTTTGCGATAAAGCGTTTTGATCGTAATGCCGATGGTACGGCTATTCACATGGAAGACTTTGCGCAGGTCTTTGGGGTTTATCCTGAAGACAAATACAAGAAAGCCAGTATGCGCAACATCGCTCAGGTTATTGGCCTGGAAGGTCATGAGGGTGATGTGGCGGAGTTTATTCGCCGTCTGGTGTTTAACACGCTGATCGGCAATGCGGATATGCATCTTAAGAACTGGTCGGTGATATATAACGATAAGCAAAGTGCTTCGATAGCACCAGTTTATGATTTTGTGTCAACCATTGCATATATTCCTGATGACAGTGCTTCTCTTAAGGTGAGCCGCACCAAGAAGTTCAGTGAATTTACGTTGGATGAGTTGTCGCACTTGGCCGCTAAAGCCATGCTGCCAGAAAAGTTGGTGCTGGATACGGCGCGTGAAACGGTTTCGGCTTTTCATGAAATGTGGAACCGTGAAAAGAAAAACTTACCTCTCACAAAGCAGATGATTGAGGTAATTGAAAAGCATTTACAAAACGTGCCTTTGGCAGGCACGGGCGTATAATACGCCACAATTTAATCGCTCTGGATTGATGAACAATACGGGAGGTTTTGCTGGCTGTAGTAGGCCTTGGCAAACTGCTTGGAAATCTGGGCTTAGAGTTAACTTTATTTTTTGTACGAATCTTTGTACAAATTGGGAATTTAGATACATGGCTGAAGCCAATTTTATCAATGAAATCAATAAGAGACGCACTTTTGCTATTATCTCCCACCCTGATGCCGCCCAGCCTTTCAACGCTTAAAACCACCTTTCATTGCACACCACAATCACATCTCTACGTACTGAATTTAAAGGCTTTTTGTCTTTTTCTCGTTTCTTTGCTTTTCAATGATGTTCAAGCGTAACCTCGGAAAGTGTGTACAAACTTGAGTACAAATTCCGTTTTAGAGGCCTTTGGCGAAAATTTCATGACACAAATCTGGCTGTAGGCCTTGTGGTTACTGGGTTTGATGCAGAAAGTACCTCCTGCTTTTGGTACTTTGGTTTCGACATTACAAAAGCGGAATAATTGCGATCATCTCTAGTTTTTTGTTTATAAGCTTATGAATTTAAAGGGTTCGTCATTGTGGTTTTTGGTGTGTCATCGTTGCGAGTGTACAAACAGTGTGTACAAATTTTTCTCGTTAGGCGTGTTGATTGCTATTCATGACACAAACCGCCTTGTAGCCCTTGTTATTCATAGGTTTGAGCTGAAAAGTACCTAATAGCAACATTTGTGTTTTGATAAGGCTGATCTTCTGAACAAATCATGCATCTTTCTGACCATCAACAAGTGATGAATCAGGCGATGATAGCTTTACATTGATTTTCAGGAGAATGCAGATGACAGCAGTAGCGCACCAGGTAACCCCTTTTCTAACGTCTTACGAAGTGATGGCTCGTTACCACATTAGCTATACGACGCTCTGGCGAAGAATAAAAGATGGCAGCTTGCCGCAACCTCGTATCAACCGAAATACACGAAACAAGCTGTGGCACATTGAAGACTTGGAGGAGTATGAGAAGAAAGAGGACTGAGCCTCTTTCTTTTATTTTACTGTCCGAAACGCCAGTTGAATGGAAAGCCTGTCGGCTCGATGATGGTTTCTAGTTGTTGATACCAAACGTCGTAAGCATGACGCATTTCATCCAGGTACTGATATTGGTTATAGATAGCATCCAACCCTTTTTTGCTGTGGCCAATCATCAACTCGGCAACTTCTTGCGTCGTGATGGCAGACATTCGCGTTCGCATCGTTCTGCGAAGATCATGCATAGACCAGTGTTCCATCTCAATACCAAGCGATCTGCGAGCCCAGATTTTCACATTGTTAGGAATAGTGGTATCAAAGCCATTTGTGGCAAGCTCTTCTTGTCCGTTCGCGGGAAACAAGTAAGTTGATTTGCTCATCTGCATCGCCAGTTCAATCAGCTCAATAGCTGGCTTAATCAATGGCCGCATGATCGGCGCTCCAATTTTCTCACCTTGTTTGCGGATCTCTATGGGCACTGTCCACATTGCAGATTGCAAGTCAAAGTGATGCTTTTCAGCTTGAATGAGTTCGCCCTTGCGCCCTCCCAATAAGAGAAGCAGTTTTATGTAGATGCGATTCTTCTCAGTGATTTTTGACTCATGTAAATAACGCCAAAGTATCCTGATTTCGTTGTCGTTTAGCACCCGAGTTCGTTTGCCTTTCTTGCCGCCGACTTTCTTTGCAGTGATTCCAGCGGCAGCGTTAATTTCCAAAATCTGTTCATCTATCAGCCAGTCATAGAACTTATGCAGTACAGACACTAGGCGTTCTGTGTTTGAAGGGGACGACTCCGAAACCTCACGAAGACAGTTACGCAAGGATAATTCATTGATGTCAGTTAATGGGTACTTGCCAAGTCGGGGCAGCAAATATATTTCACTGCTGCGTTTTTGGTAGTGCCACGTTGTCTCCTTTAGCCCTTGCTTACCGGCAGAGTCTATCCAGTCTCGAAAAATCGATTCGAAGCTTTGATTGGCAGAATACTTGGCCCGTTCCTGCTGTAGGTAGAGCTTGGGGTTTCTGCCCTGGTCGAGTACAGCCCTTAACCTATCCAGCTCATTCCTAGCTTCAGCAAGCTTCATAAGTGGGTAAGTACCTATGTCTACCCGCTGTTGCTTGCCATCGAAACGATAACGAAACTGAAAAACAATTTTGCCCTTGGGCGATACCCGAGCACTTAGCCCATCTCGGTCGGCTTTTACTACGGTTTCTTTTGCTTCTTTATTTAACCTGGCATCGAGCCAGCTAACTGATAACGCCATGTTATAAGCCCAGCCCTAGTTTTGATTTTAATGATTGTTTACGTGATTCTGCTTTGGGTTCTGGCGCTGTACTCATAGAAGTCACTTCACCATCTGGAGCATGGCCATCCACCGGTGCAGATGTCGTGGATAGATTGGGTTGGCTCATGTGAATTAACCCAAAGGTGGCCAGCATCCGCAGACGCTCAGCGCGTTCCCGTGGTGGCGTCTTTTCCAATTCTTTGAGCAGTTCAGGGTGGCTCCCTGGGGGAATGTTGACGACAACTCTCATAATCAGGCCCCATAAAACCAGAAGCCTCGGACGTTCGCCAAAACAGACTGTTCCGGCACGATGATCTTGCTTCGTGAAAAAATCTCCTTGGCCGCTTCCTTATAAGCCAAGGCTCCACCTCCGGCGATCAATACCAAGTCCGCATTAATGCTTTCGTCACGCATGGATTGGCGCATGGCTGTAAGAGCAACAGGCGCTACCTTTTTCATGGCAGCATTCAGATAAGGTGAAATATCGACTTTTTCACCAAATAGCAGCACCTGTAAGTCGCCGGTTCTCATGGCTTTTTCAAGTCGATCCATACCCACTTTGGCACCATGATCTTCTGAAATCAGCTTATCAATGGTTTCCAGTAGCACGGACATTGCCTGAAGACTGGTTCCTGATGAGCTGTAGCGAATTTCTCCGGCTTCAAGGGCAACCCAGTCAACAGAAAAGAAGCCGGGATCGATGACGACGACGCGACCTTCTTCAATCAAGCCCAAATCACCACCTGTTTGAACCAGATCCATATAGGCACCGGCAGGCTGCGGCAGCACTTTGACGTCATGAACGGTGATGCTGCGCTTAGGCGTCACTTGATGGACACCTTTTAAACGTTTCTCAAGGTCAGACTTGCGTTGTGGTTCATGAAACTGGGAAACCGGTAATCCAGTGACAACCAAATCGATGGACTCAGTTTCTGCCATTAACAAGGCAGCATGAAAAAGCGCCTTATAGGTTTTTGTGGTGGGATATTCGGGGTGAAGCTCTCGTTCCCAGCCTTGAAGGCGTCCAGCAGGCACACCAGCGGCCCAACGCTCATTATCGACAGAGACATACAAACAAGTTTCATCATCGCCTCCACCGATACGCTCCGGCATACGATCCGCAGGACCGGCACCCGCAGGTAGAATAATGGTTTTCGGTTCACTGCCTGATTGGCCAATGGCCAGCTTCAGGTTTGAGTAACCGATATCTACGCCTAGTACAAACATACTTATCTCCTGTGCACTCAAAGTGCTCTAACGGTTTTCAATCAACCGCTCAGGTCACACTTGGGCATTTCCAAGTGCTCTGGCGGTTCACTCAAATGTCATTATCAGGATTCGGTGCACTGGCGGTGGGCAGAAAGGTGACAAATCCTTTCATCTATCTGCCTATTGCATTTTCGCAAAAGTATGAGAATAGGCTCTGTTTGGCGGCGGATGACCTAGCCAAAAAAATCGAGACGCCAAACGTCGTTTGCATTCTGGCCTGAACTCGCCAAACGGTTTGTATCTTCATGACGATACGTCTTTTTAGGCGTTTTTAAGTGAAATCGGGCTGTATCCCTTGTCAGGTATGGGATTGCGCGAGTTGATTTATATCGAGACGCCAAACAGTGATTGTTACGGCAGTTTTACGTTTGGCGTTTCGATCCAAAAGCCAAACGGATAGTGGTTTTGGCTTTTGGGGTTAATTGGATGGGGAAATTGGTTTGGTAGAAATCGTCAATGAACAATGGAAAGCAGAGGTATCAGATTTACTTCAGCAAGAAACGGACAGGCTAAAAGCGCTGGCACGAGCTGAAGTTGATGACTTTTGGGTTACCCATTACAAGGTACGTGAGAATGCGCCCTTTAAAGATTGGGGGCTGCTTGGTGTCCGTATCAGAGACTTTAAGTATGGCTTTGGCATAGAGTGGTACATCAACAGTTTTCACGGTCAACGAGGCAAGCGCGTGGTCTTTAGCAAGGGACTGCGTATTTCAAAGACAAAGCTGAGATACTCATTTTTGGACTGCCAAGGTCTAGCCAAAGAATGGGAGTTAGCGCTGGCCATGGAGAAAGAAGAATTTTTCAGTGATATTCGACGCCAGGTTGATAAGCTCAACATGCTGCGTCGCAGAGTGAATGCCTATTAAATCACCGGGTCTACTTCACTCGCGGCAACTGGTCCCAGCGTGTTGTGTAGGCGGGAGACAAATGCTCTCGCTTCATCGACCAATCTTTCTTCGTACCTTGTCCAGCAAAGAAAACCTTTCCGGCACCGCTTTGGTTAATGGTGTCCAATACAGACATTAACTGCTGGCTATTAGAGCGGGTCGATACTTCATTGAATAGTCCTGGTTGAAACATGCCAGGATCGTAAAAGTCAGACAGCATGACGCCCGCTTTGGCATAACGAAAACCATCCTTCCATATCCGCTTGAGTAAGTGACTGGCCAGCTCGATAAAATCCCGCGTGTCGCAACTGGGTATCAACAACTCGCCCGATGTGGAGTTGCTGTATTGCGGCTCGTTGTCCTTAAAGGGGCTGGTACGTATAAACACGGTCATCACTTTGGCTTGCTGCTGTTCTTTGCGAAGCTTCTCAGTGGCGCGGGTTGCGTATTCGCAGACGGCTTCACGTAACAATTCAAAGTGCGTTACTTTTACGCCAAATGAACGGCTACAGACAATTTGTTTCTTAGTTGGTGGGATCAATTCAAGTTCAATGCACGACTCACCATTGAGCTCTCTGACGGTTCTCTCTAAAACCACTGAAAACTGGTCTCTGATGGCTCTAGGAGAGGCATTGGCTAGGTCTAGGGCTGTGGTGATACCCAGAGCATTTAAACGCTTAGAAAGCCGTCTACCAACGCCCCAAACATCATCAACCGGGACTAATGCGAGCAATCGACGTTGCCGATCTGGATTGGTCAGGTCTACAACCCCCTGAGTGGCGGGATATTTCTTGGCGGCATGGTTAGCCAGCTTGGAGAGTGTTTTAGTCGGTGCAATGCCTACACAGACGGTGATCCCAATCCAGTGGCCTATGCGCGCTCGCACTTGTTGTCCGAACTCGACAAGGGATATGGCAGACTCAATACCGGTTAAATCCAAAAACGCTTCGTCAATGGAGTAAACCTCTACTCGTGGTGCCATCTCCTCCAAAGTGCGCATCACTCGACTGCTTAAATCTGCATACAGCGCATAGTTGGACGAAAAAGCCAAAATGCCATGACGCTGCATTTCAGCTTTGATCTGAAAGACGGGTACGCCCATCTTATTAGTCCTGTAGTTACATGTAACAACCTTATAAGTGACTGAAAAGATGGAAAAGGGTCGGAGTTACACTTTTTCAGGTTTTCACTCTGATAATGTGACAATATTTTGGCCGGTTCTGGCCGTAGATTACCAGCATAATTCGGCCGTTAAGGTCGCAAAGCGAACGTTCAGACTCGATAACGCTTGCCAGCATTTTCGGCTTCGAGGGTAGAACCCAGAGAGAAATACAACAGCGTCCAAACAAGCGGATCAATCAAGCCCTGCTTTCGCCAGCCAGAAATAGCATTTAGCGCTCTGATATTAAGTCGCCTTCGGAGCGCTAACTCACCGGCTATCACTGTATTCGTGAAATCGAAAAATGGGGGACCGTCACATGTATTTCTGCAGACCAATCCTGAAGAAAGCCGCCATTCAACCCTGATTGTCAGCTATTCCCCTTTTGACCTCCAACAGTGGGATAACCTTTATTCCACCATGCCTTCATGCCGCCTTCTAATTGCTTAACGTCATACCCGAGTTGCCTCAGTCGCCGGGTGGCCGGAATGCTCCGGTGAGCGGATAGACAGATCGTTACAACCGGTTTGCTCT
>CAXHEX010000025.1:0-68207 GCA_964016105.1 uncultured Ketobacter sp. | reverse complement strand
CCAGCCTCAAGCGGTAGTTGTGTTCGAGGCTAAGAGAAAATCAACAACCTGCTAGATGACGATATTGAGCCACAAAAAGTGGCCAGCTGAGTACCTGGCTTATCGTTACCCCGATGGTATGGGTTTCTATTTAACCTTTGAGCACTAATTTCACTTCACCTCGCTCGAAAGGCATATCTTTTCAGTATTCTTGTGTATTCTTGTGTATTGTTGTGCAGGGTTGTACTATTTCGACAAATAAAATCCTTATCAAATATAAGGTATATAGCTAATGAGTGATCAAATATTGACCGTCAAAGAGGTGGCTGAGTACCTCAAGGTGAACGATCGTACTGTTTACCGGATGGCTACTGCTGGGGATATACCGGCATTTAAGGTTGGTGCTTCATGGAGATTTAAGCTCTCGGAGCTAGAGCTTTGGATGGAGAAACAGCACAACCAGAGCCAGCAGACAAAGACTAAGAAGGAAGGCTAAATTATGCTTGGACTAAAGCTCAGAGAGGAATTCAGTGGTAAGCGTCTAAGCGGCACTATGATTGAGCTCCACAACCGCAAGGGTACAGGGGCGCTGGATAGGTCTGCCAGTGACTTCTTGAAAATTACCTATCCATCTATTGATATGCTCAAAACGGTTGAGGCTGTTCAGGCGGGGCGAGCTGAGCCGGTTGTAATTATTGGCTCAAGGGGGCAGGGTAAATCGCATTTAATGGCAGCACTGTCTCACATGCACCAGGATCAGGCCGCCACCAAAGCTTGGTTATCAGATTGGTCAGATCGTTTGAGCAATCCGGCTATAGGAACCCTTGAATTACAGGCAGGGATGCATGTCATCACCGAAAGTCTCCACTTGCAAAAATTCAAGTTCCTTTGGGATGTGGTTTTTAAGAATCATGAGCATGGAGTGGCGGCTAGAGCCAAGTGGGAAGAACGTGGAACAGAGGTGCCGGGCTTCGACCTTATCCTAGAGATGGCTGAAAAACAGCCCTTTGTTTTAATTCTCGATGAATTTCAGACTTGGTTTGAGGGGCTGACCAATACGAAGCAGTACCCTTGGAGAAACTGGGCATTTAACTTCATACAGATTCTTTCAGAAATTTCCGAGAAGCACCCTGAGCTACTAACGCTAGTAGTTTCCGTCCGGGAGGGCAATTCTGATGCTGCCCAACAGCTGTTTCGTGTAAACCCTGTTCGTATCGACTTTAAAGGCCCAGAGGCCAAGAGAGACCGTCAACGTTTATTGCTGTACCGAATCTTTGAGAACCGGATGAATATTCCGGATGCGGATATTGCAGCTTTGATCTCTACCCATGTAGAAGAATATCTTCGCCTGAATCATATCTCTGGTGCTGAGCATGACAAGCAACGCAAGGAGTACGTTGAGGCTTGGCCATACTCGCCCAGGCTATTACAGTTACTTGATGATCAGGTACTTATCGCCACGGAGACTCAGGAAACCCGAGATCTTTTGCGTATTTTGGTCGATGTATTCAAAGCGGCTGGAGATACCACAGCCATTTTGACTCCAGCTGACTTTAAATTGACCAGTGAAAAGGCAGGGGTTACGTCTTTGCTCGATTCGGTTGCCAATCAACTGCACAGAGACCTCCGAGAGAATGCATTACGCAACCTAGAAGCTGTACAAAATGGTGTCCACGCGGAGCAAGTTCCCCACCTTGAAGCGATTTTGTCTGCATTATGGTTGCGTTCAATGTCGTTGGAGAATCACGCAGGGGCTGAACCATCAGAATTGCAGTTGGATATCACCGAAGGGCAGGCAGTCGACGACAACCAGTTCTCAGCTGAATTAGCCATTATCGAAGATAACAGTTTTAACATTCATCGTCAGGCGAACCGCTTGGTATTTAAAAATGAGGTTAATCCACAAGCTAAGCTATTGGCTCATGCCAAGAATGATAAGTTGTTTCAGAATGATGAGGATGTAGAACACCTCGCCAAGGAAATTCGCTATGCATTGATAGGCGATAGCAGTCAGTCGAATCTGTACCGTACCATCGTATTAAAGAAACAGTGGCGGGTTGATCCTTGGAAAGATGTGGAAGAGAAAGATCACCCAGCCCATTGGGATAATCGTATCCCCGTTGTCGTACTGCCAAAAGCATCGGTTGATAATAAGGAGCTGGGTGAGTGGCTAAAGAACCATGTGCCGAAAGCTCGTAACACCGTTCGCTTTCTGATCCCACGCTCCGGTACAGCAGATGTCTTTTTTGATAAATCGTTATTGGTACTGGCTAGAGCGGTGTATCTAGCGAGTGATTGGAAGAGTTCAGAGCGTGAATATGCGGCATTGCATATTAAGTACCAAAAAGAGTTACGAGAGCAGCTTCAATCCCGGTTTGATCGTT
This sequence comes from uncultured Ketobacter sp., assembly GCA_964016105.1. GTDB lineage: Bacteria > Pseudomonadota > Gammaproteobacteria > Pseudomonadales > Ketobacteraceae > Ketobacter. The sequence goes on along the minus strand of CAXHEX010000025.1, from coordinate 65,844 downwards.
TTGCAGTTCTAGTCGTTTGGAACTTTGCTGACTCGGCACAATGTGACTTCGAAATTGCCCAGCATGGGGCTGAAGGCCTACAGATACTTGAAAAGCTAGATGAAAAGATCCGCAGTGAGCTATTTATCCCGGAAGAGTTTGAGGTCATGCTCAATGATGCGGCTTCTAATAGTCGTAGTGTCGCTGACCTAATTGAGCAATTGAAAGAACCTGCTCCGAAGGGCGCAGAGAGTATTCCCTGGCTAGGTGAAACAGCTGTTAAAGAGCGTATTAGCCGTGCTTGTGCTGATGGAAAGATAGCAATTAATGCAAAGGGCAGTCTCTACGAGAAGAGGCCTTCTGAATCCAACGAAGATGCTTGGATGCGCGTGCGCGGTAAGCTCGGTAGTGGCAAAGATTTGGAAGAAACTACCCTCCATTTGCCAGGTGGCTCAGTAGGCTCTGGTGGTGCTGTGCCGACTGAGCCAGCAGCCCCTGGTATATCAGAGCCGGTTCCCCCAACAGGTGGTACAACACCGCCTACTTCCACACCAGGCTCGATTTTCGGAGGTGGATCAGGCGTTGGTAGGGTGCACCATAGCGCGGAAAATACGTCAACATTGAGCCTGATGGGCAAACTGGAGCAATGGGGTATCAACAAAGGCAGTAAAGTTTCAGGCGTGAAGCTATCTACAGATCAGCTTACCGGCGCACAGCTTGAGCAATTGCTAAAAAACCTCCCAGACGGAGTCACCTACTCGCTGGATTTAGACAAAGAACAGTAATTACAAGAAGGTACGATCACTAGGAAGCACATGGATAAGTCACTGATAGCCGATATACACAAACTACCTGCATCTGAAGTATGGTCAAAAATATTTTCAGCCCTGTGGCCGTTTTTTGCCGAGCCCATTCGTCTTGATTTGGCAGATGCCAAAACCAATGAGCGTGATCAGGCAATTAAACCTATAGATGATGTGCTAACAGGCAGTGCTTGGGATTTGTGGACCGAGTTCGAGGTGTCTGCTCCAAAAACCGTGAGCGCACTCAAAGGCTTCTGGCAACAACAAACAACGCCTAAGGCTATTTTGATACTTGATGCACTATCGCTTCGCGAGGTGCCTTGGATACTGGAAGGGGCGCAAAAACGTGGTTATACCGTACATGCGCAATGTGCTACAGCCTCGGAACTACCGGGAGATACCACTCCCTTTGCCAAAGCAATGGGATTTGGTCAGCGTACTAAGTTACAAAATAACGGGGGGAAGAGTGAAGCTTTTCCTGATGCTTTTACAGAATCTACAGATTTACCCTGGCAGGATTGTGCAGCACTGATCAAGGCTGATCCGAATATCATTTTCTGGCACCACTGGCCTGATGAGCGAATGCATCATTTGGCTGATAAAGGCGATGGTTACAGAACCCTGGCAAAAGAAGCCGCAGAAACGCTGACTGGCGATGAATTCTGGGGCTTTGTCGATAAGCTTGCAACAGGCCGACGCTTGGTGATTACCGCTGATCACGGCTATTCTTGCCCCGCTTTATTTCCCGACGTGCACCCAACTGATCAAAAAGATTATCTGAAAAGCCAATTTAAATCAGGGCGGAACCGCGAGCTTAAAGATGAATCCGCACCGCAGCACTGGGTGCCACCTCTATCTCAAGCATTAAATACTGCGCACGGTAATTGGAATCTGGTGTCAGGACGAAAGAAATGGCGTAGCCAAGGTGGTTACCCAAGCTTGGCGCATGGCGGGCTTAGCTTGTTAGAAGTGGCCGTGCCTTATATTGAACTATCAAAAGCGAATGTTTAATGGCAAGCAAAGCTTGTCTTACAACGGATAAGAATACCTCATGGCAATAGAAAAAAAGAAGTCCAAGGCAGAAATTACCGCAGAATTGGTGGCTGAAGCGGTTGGCGCAGGAAAAAAAGCGCAGTTAGAAACGGTGGATTTCTCTGACCCTAATCGCCCCTTAACTTGCTTAGAGGTGGATTTTCCCATCCTGCCGATTAACCAGGTTGCCCAGATTGAAGGTAATGCGGGTAAGCCCATTTACCAAATGTCCAAATGGTGGGCGCGTCGTCGTTCTAGCGTGTTTCGTTCTATGTTGATAGCCGGAGCAGCCAAAGCCCCGGATGATCCTTCCGAAGCAGCTAAAACAGTCTGGGATCACTATTATGCAAATCATCAAGAAAACGAGGCCTTTAAGAAATTGAAGGTGGCCGACATCTTCATGGGTGGTGGGACGACCTTGGTTGAGGGGGCTCGTCTTGGAATGCAGATGGTGGGGAATGATCTTAACCCTGTTGCTTGGCTGGTGGTGAAAAACGAGCTGGCCGATGTCGACATAGATGAAGTTAACAAGCTCTTTGACCATATTGAAAAGGAAGTTAAGCCTCAGATTATGCCCTTCTACGCCTGTGAGGGGCCGGATGGTGAAAGAGGGATATGGACTAAGCTTTCTACTGGCGAGGTTATGGGGGAGGAATTTGACCCGCTGTCATTGAAGCCTGAACAGCGTAATGACTACGAGTACGATGGCCCTGAGGTGATTTATACATTTTGGGCGAAGCACGGCCCATGTTCTGCACCTAGTTGTGGTCATCGTACACCGATTATGAGTACGCCCTTAATTGCTGTTAAGAGTTTGACGGTTAAGAGTTGGTTGAATATCGCCTGTCAGAGTTGTGATGGTGTATTCGATATTGAGCGGCATGAAGCAAGAATGGCTCCTGAAGCTTCATTTGTGCTGGGGGATAATGAACCGCCATACGCAGTGATGGATGATGACGGCAGCTATCAATGTCCTCATTGTGGTGAGGGCCATAGAGATGAAGTGGCAGCTATTAAGGGAGAATCTTCGCGTCTTTTAAAAAAAGCCAGGAAAAATAAAAAAATCAATTTATCGCTCTTTGTTGGCCCGGAATGGATGAAGGGGGCTCCAGGGGAAGATGAGCATGGAATACTAGGTGGTGATGCGAAAAGCGATTCTGAGTCAACAAACCGCTGGAATAAGCTGCGGGCTTCAGCACTTAGATTGATAGAAGTAAGGGGGGACGTTGGTGACGAATTTGTTTGTCCTGACACGGGTGTAGTAGTTAAGGCGAAAAGTGGAAACGTACCGAAAAAATCTAATTTTGCTTGCCAGGAAAGTACCTGTGGCCGTCAACAAGATGTGCTAGACAGTATTAAATTGTCTGGAACAAATGGGCCATTTAGTTCTTATATGTTGCATGGGTTTTCTAACAGGAGAAAAGAGAAAGGTAAGCCCTATGGCGGTAGATTCTTTGCTCCTGTTACAGACTTAGTTGTCGCTCGCCAAAATGCTTATCTAGCTGAATGGGAAGTGAGGAAGGATGCGGATTTGGCGGGGTATTGGCCTAAGAGTGAATTGCCATACGGATTTATGACTCATTTAAACAATGGTGGAATTCCGAATCATGGCTTTACCCATTGGCATACTATGTTTAACCCGCTTCAGTTGCTTATTCATTCACAAATTCTGAAAGCCATTGATACAGCTGATGGATTTTCTAATGTAGCTAGAGAGATTGCTTTGGGGGCTTTTCAGCAGTATTTGCGTAATCAAAATATGTTTTGTATCTGGAATACTACTGCCGACAAAATGGAGCCAATGTTCAGTAATAGCAATTATCACCCCAAATCTACAGTTGTGGAGAATTCAGTTTTTGCAAACTTGGGGCGCGGAAATTGGGCTTCTTGTCGGTCCAATACCTTATCTGGAGTCGAGTGGGCAAAGAGCCCTTGGGAATTGGTGTCTAATGAAAAGTTAGTGGAAGAGTCCGAGACATTGGCTGCAGTTGTTTCAGGTAAAAGTGAGAAAGTATCCCCCAATGATTTTGTTAGAGCGGGAACTAAAGTCACGTGTGGCTCTTCTACCGAGTTGAATCATATTCAAGATGGAGAGTTGGACCTGGTGATAACAGACCCTCCATTCGGAGGTTTGCTTCACTATGCGGAGCTTGCAGATTTTTTCTATGTATGGCTCCGCCTGAATCTGAAAGACAAATACCCCGACTATTTCATGGGGGAGTATACCCCTAAAACTCTTGAAGCTGTGGCGAACAGGGCTAGAAACCCTGAAGGCCCAGACGAATTCTATAAGCGTGTTTTAACTGAGTGTTGGCGAGAAGCTGGTAGGTTGCTTAAGCCTGCTGGAATATTGTCATTTACGTTCCATCACAGTGAAGATGAACCATGGTTGGATGTGTTAGAGAGCTTGTTCAACGCTGGATACTATTTAGAGGCGACTTATCCTATACGTAGTGATGAGACTAAAGGGCAGGGAGCTAAGCCAGGAACCTTTGGTTCACAGACGATTGAGTACGATATTATCCATGTATGCAGAAAGCGAATCGATTCTCCGCGAAAGATTTCTTGGGCACGTTTGCGTCGACAAATATTAGCTGACGTTCGCCAATTGCAGTCGATTCTAGAGCATCATCAGAACGAGGGCTTGCCTCAGGCAGATATTCAGGTGATCAAGCGTGGTAAAGCCTTAGAGTATTTCTCCAGACATTACGGCCAGGTGTATGTTGAGGATGGCAGGGAGTTTACAGTTAAAGAGGCCCTCGTTGGTATTAATCAATTGTTGGACGATCAAGTAGAAAGTGAGGGGGCGGGCACGCCGGTTATTTGTGAGCCTATCTCTAGGCAATTTTTGCGAATATTTGGCGGTAAATCAGAAATTCCCCGTGATCAGATGCAAAAATTCTTACGAGGAACTGGTGTTGGGCCTAGTGATTTCATTAATAGAGGCTGGGCTGAGGAAAGAAAAAAAATATTCTATTGGGTGTGCCCTCTCGAAATTGCCCGAGAGAAGTTTGAAGGTAACAGAAGCGTTAGTCGTGACTTTGATCAGGCAATGTTGTTGGTGGGGGCCTGCTATGCAGATAGCGGCATTACTACCAAGATGATTCTTGATGATAATTTTAAACCTCACCCGGCTTTAGGGCAGTTGCTGGATTGGCTTCAGCACAATGGAGCGGATAGCACTATGCGACAGGCCAGCATGACTGCTCGCCAACTCTATACACGCTGGGAGGCGGATCATCAGGAGGTAGTGCAGGAACAGATCACCTTGTTTGGCATGGAGGAAGAGCTGTGAGTGGTGTTTTGAGCGATGATAAGTGGAAGCGCCGAGGTATTTCTGTGCTTTGGAGCGGCAATGCATTGGCTGAATTAAATGCAGCTAGCCAAGTGGTGAGTCTCCGTCAGTTTGTAGAGTTTTATGAGGCGGACTGGCCTGAAGATATGCCCCTGGTGAATGATGACGGGCTATACGTTGCTGGTTTGGATGTTGCAGTCGATGCTTTGTCTCCAGAAGATGCTTTGGAATGGCTGGAATCCGAAATATACGAAATGATCTATGACTTCCAAAATCATGCCGATGCTGCATTGGTATTCTGGATGCCAGATCAGGGGCGTTGGAAGGCTGATGTTACGACAAATACCTTTCAGTGGTACCTGGCCGGTGAGTATGATGGGCAGTTATTTCCTCTAGGACAATGTATTTGGAATGGTGCGCAGAAAGATGTGCGGGCTATTGATCCCTCTGGGGAAGGTAAAGAGAAAGACTGGTTAGGCTTTTACCTGGAACGGATCAGTTAACGAGGTTAAACCCAATGAGTTTTCAGCCCGGTGAACGTGTCAGTCACCATGAATTTGGCCAGGGTGTTGTCATTTCGACAGCTGGCGAATATGCCCGTATTTTCTTCCCTCAAGGTGAGCGACAGGTGCCAGTTAGTACACTGGTGGTGGCGCTTAGTCATAATGAACGGGTAGTGGCTAATGTCGGTAGTGGGCCGGATCGTGCGACCAAGGCTTGGCTGTCTTGGAAAGCCCATGAGTTACCTCTACAGGATGCCGCTAGCTCACTAACATCTGCGAAGATTGACTTGCTACCTCATCAGGTCGTTCTAACACACCGTATTGCTTCTGCTAGCCCACGCCGTTTTTTGATTGCTGATGAGGTGGGTTTAGGGAAAACCATTGAAACTGCACTGGTGTTAAGAGAACTGGCGAGTCGCGGCGAATTAAATCGTGCGTTGATGGTTGTTCCCGCTGGTTTGGTCAATAACTGGCATCAGGAGTTGAATGAGGTATTTAATCTAAATTTTGAAGTCTTTGGTCGCGAAGGGGATGTCAGTGACAGGCGAAGCAATGCTTTTGCCAAGCACAACCTACTGATTGCCAGCATCGATACCCTGAAGAGGCCAGCCAGGATTAAAAGACTATTAGAGGCTCCCCGTTGGGATCTGGTGGTGTTTGATGAGGCTCATCACTGTACCGCTTATAAGCAAGGTGGAAAGACTCGAAAGACCCAGAATTACAAGCTGGCAGAAGCACTACGTGATCATGCTCGCGATATGATTTTGCTTTCTGCAACACCGCACCAAGGCGATCATTACCGTTTTTGGAAGCTAATGGACCTACTTGATCCTACTCTTTTTTCCAATGAAACAGAAATGGTGGAAGAGCGTCACCGCTTAAACCCTTTTATTTTTCGACGTACCAAGGCAGATGCATGCAAAGCCGATGGGTCTACGTTATTTGCCCGTCGGTGGGTACATACTGAAGCTTTTACCATGTCAGAGCGTGAGCGAGAGTTTTATCAAGCGCTCAACGAATATCTGAGAGATGGTTTTGCATTAGCTAAGAAGCAGGGTGGTAAAGGTACTGCGCTGGGCTTTGTGATGACTATCTTCCAGAAGATAGCCGCTTCTAGTTTTGCTGCTGTGCATCGGACTTTACGTCGCCGCTTGATGGCGCTGACGGTTCATGAGGGATTGATGCATGATGAGAACCTGGACATAGACGCTCGTGATTTTGCCTTTAATGAAGCCCGCGAACAGATTCGCCAAGAGTTCGATCTAGGTGATGATCGAATGGCGGAAGTGGAGATTGACAGGATACTCAATGATCTAAAGCGCCGTCTACTTAAGAAAATCAATGAGGAACAGCTGGCAGCTGCATCTGATACCTTCACTGATGAGCTGGAAACCGCTGCGGCTGAAGACGCAGCGATGGATGCCGTGGCTTATGCTCTTCCTGAAGAGCGTTTCCGTATTAAAGAATTGCTTGGCCTATTTCCATCAGCCCGAGAGACAAAGGTCGATAAGCTCGTTGGAGCACTTGGTGTGCTTTGGGAACAAAACCCGGAAGAGCGTATTGTAATTTTTGCTACCTACCTAGGCACAGTAGAGATGCTGGGGGAGCAGATTGAAAAAGCTTACCCAGGCCAGGGTGTAGTTGTATTGAAAGGTGGTGATCACGGAAGCAAGTTAGCAGCTGAACGTCGTTTCAAACAGGCTAATGGTCCAAGGGTTATGATTTGTACAGCAGCAGGCCGAGAGGGTATTAACCTGCAACATGCACGAGTGCTTTTTAATTTTGATTTGCCCTGGAATCCGATGGATATGGAGCAGCGCATTGGCCGTATCCACCGCTATGGGCAGGTCGATACGGCACAGGTTTATAACCTGGTGCTTGGAGATACCATTGAAGGTCGTATCTTCCTCTTGCTCGATGAAAAGCTGGAAGAGATAGCCAAAACTTTGGGTAAGGTTGATGAAAAAGGTGTCGTTGAAGAAGATCTACGTTCTCAGATTTTGGGCCAGCTATCAGAACAAATTAATTATCAGCAGCTCTATTCACAAGCTCTTCAGGACCCTGAGTTAAAGCGTACAAGACTTGAGTTGGAAGCTGCGATGGATAACGCTAAACATGCCAAAGATGCTGTATTTGAGTTGTTCCAGGATCTTGATGGTTTCAGTCTTGATGAGTATGCGCCCCTATCTGACACAGAAGAATCGATGGATGATCTTGTCCGCTTTATGCAAAAAGCCTTGCCTTATGAGGGGGAGAGCATTGAAGTTAAAGGCGGTAGGCAGTTCGCCTTAGTTAAAGACGGTGTGGAGCAGTTGCTGTTTACTACCAGTCGTGAGGAAGCAACAGGCTCAGATAAGCTGCATTTGATAGGCTTGGATCATCCTGCTATTTCGGACCTTCTGGATCAGTACCGAAATCTTGATGCTGATATGCTTGGTTTTAGCTCTGATGCTTTAAATGCTGGTGAGTCGATTTCGCTATGGGAAGTCAGAGCGGAAACTGACAAGGGGCGATCCGTTCATTCAATTATGAAATTAGCTGTCGATGTTGATGGAAACCGATTACCTCATTTTGAGAAGAAAATTGAAGGGGTATTTCACTCTGAAGGAGTTAAGTCAACAGCCGATATTGATGTTCATAAAATTGAAGAGGTGTTAGAAAGAGAGCTGCATCACCGGAACATAGTAAAGCCTGAGCAGGCTTATTCGGCGAAATTAGTAGCGTTTGCCTGCGGATAATATATCAATGGATGGAATATGATCAAAAGAATACAGTCTATTCGAGACATAGGGATATACAAAGTTTTTGATTGGTCTGCCGATCTGCCCGAATTTAGTGATTTTAACTTGATCTATGGTTGGAATTATTCTGGAAAAACGACTTTGTCCAGAATTTTTGGGGTTTTGGAGAAGCCAGAAACACTAAGTGGATTGGGGGGAAGATTCTCTGTAGTAGACGACAATGGCCATACTATTGATTCTCAAAATATTATAGATGAGCCTTTGAATTGCCGAGTATTTAATCGCAATTTCATTGAGAGAAACTTTCAAGAGGAACACAATGCCCCTGCGGTGTTTATTGTGGGTGATGACGCCAATAAATTACGCAAACGTATAGATCGTCTAAAGAAGCATCAAGAACGAGTTGAGAGGGTAAAGAGTCGTTTTAGGAATGAGAAAACAGAATGGGAACGTAGAGTAAATGACGGTCTCAAAAGGGATGGCGCAAGAGCTATCGCTGAGCTGGTCTCGGAAAGAAATTTCAATCGATCTGGCTTAGATCAGATAATACGCGAAATAGGAAATTCTGTAGAAGAGCATGCTCTTAGCGATGATGAGTTTGATGCACTAAAAGCTACAGCAAGCAGCAGTGAGTCATTTACAGAGAAGAGGACCTTTAAGGCACCCGAAGTTCAAGTTGAAGAGTTAATTGGCCGAGTGAAAGGACTGATTGCGCAAACTGCTTCAAATAGAGCTATTGAGAAGCTTAAGGATAATCCTGAATTAGAAAGATGGGTTAGAGAGGGGCGTGAAATTCATAAAGGGGAAAGCTATTGTGGGTTTTGCGGTGAGGAAATTACGCAGGATAGGGTTCTTTTACTGCAAGGGCATTTTTCCACTGAGTATGAATCCCTTGTGCAGACAATTAAAACTGAAATAACCAATATTAAGAATATCGATCTGAGTACTCAATTGCCTCGTCAGGGAGAATTGATTCATAGCCTCAGAGTTCAGTATGAGAATCTTATTCAGCCTCTCTCTGGATATATCACTGCCGTGAAAGAGGTTTTCGATGAGCTACTGGATTGCCTTAATGATAAATTAACCAAAATTGAATCTGAGTTGGTTTTGTCTGATAGGGCTTTTGAGAAGATTGATCTTTTACCCGAATTTTCTTATGAGTCATTTAGTGCCTCAATCAGCGCCTTGTTTGAAGAGCATAATCAGAAGATTTCTGATATGGAAGTAACTAGAGGCGAAGCGAAAGAGTTGATCAAACGCCATTCTGCTGCAACGTTCTATATTGATAATAATATTGAGGGTGAGGAAAAAGATCTTGAACGTATAAATAATAAGCTGAGTTTGGCTCGTAATTTGAGCTCAGCTATTACAGAACGAATAGCAGATAAGGAAGATCAGATAAAGCAATATTCTGTTGCTGTAGGACGTCTAAACGATCTTATTGGAATTATCTTGAGCGGTAGTAATGTATCGGCAATTCAACTAAGTGAAAGTGAATTTGAATTTAGACGTGGCGATCAAAAGGCGAAGAATCTAAGTGAAGGGGAGCGTACGGCCATAGCTTTTTGCTATTTCTTGCTTACCCTAGAGGACTCAGGAAATTCCACAGAAAACACTATAGTTTTTGTAGATGATCCAATATCTAGTCTTGACTCAAATCATATCTATTCAGTTTATGCCTTAATCATGGAGAGACTTCGAGAACGTTGTAAGCAGTTATTTATCTCTACGCATAATTCAGAGTTTTTTAACCTGCTGAAGGATGAGTGCCTAAAAGGTGGAATAAATCGGAATTTTAAGGCTGGGTGTCAAGGTTATTACACTCAGCGGTCCTGCGATATGGAAGGTCAGCCATTCAGTCAACTAATTTGCTTGCCCGATTCGCTCAGAAAATTCAAATCAGAGTACCAGTTTGTATTTTCAATGCTATACGAGTTTGCAAACAACCAAATGCCTACATTACATGAAGCTTATACTGCCCCAGTTTTACTTAGAAAGCTGCTTGAAGCCTACTTGGGATTCCGCAGGCCTGGAGGGGGCGGATGGTCTGGTAAATTGGGTATTTTGATTGATGATGAGGTTGATCGCCGCGAGATTGACAAATTTACTAATGATGCCTCTCATCTACAGGGAGTTAATCGTGCCGTGCAGCATGCTGATTATATATCTTCTGCAAAAGAAATTGTAAGTAAGGTTTTGCAAGCCTTAGAAGCCAAAGATGGTGATCACTATTTAAGCTTGGTTGATGTGGTGAGTTAGCGGCATTTACTACTACGACTCCTTACAAACATTTATAGCCTGGTTGATTTATGATCAGGTTAGTGTGGGTGAAGCTATAGGGTTATGAATTCTGTGCGCTAAATTTAGGTGTTTTCAGGGAGGATCATTGACCTCAGGTGGCTTGAAGGGCGCAATGAAAAAATAAGAAAGTAAATGCGAAAGAACGTAATATCCATCAATCGCTTTACGTGAAATCTCCAGAGAGCATTGCATCTAGAGCTTTTTGGATTGCTCTTTGGCCGTCAGTGGTGTTGACAATTTCTAGTGGGGAATTACCGGATAGTGCAGGTATCGGGCTTCTGAACCATTCGAGGGCTGAGTCGTTGTTTTCACGAAATACTGCTCTTATTCCTATCCAGAGTAAAGTTAGGCCATTGATTCTACCCGTATATAGCTTTGACAGGTGCTGATTATAGAGCTTTGGCAGGCAGTTAACTTCGATGCCGAGTGTTGCGGCGAGTATTTCTTGAGGAATACCTTCACTGAGCCTGATTAGGTACGAGCCATTGATGCCCTCAGAGACAATTTGAGATGCTGGTTGTGCATCAGTTGTAGGCTGAGAAAACAATTCTAGAGCCCCGAAGACTCTACTTTCAAAGATGGCTTCCAGTGGGCTCGTGTTTTTAGAGTCTGTTGAGGTCATAGGGGGCGGCTCGAACTGCTAATCTCGGTTTATAGCTCAACATAAAGTATCTGGTCACTGTTAGGGGATGTCTCTTTTGAATCTTCCTTCTCAACAAAATCTGTTGGATCAGTCTTAATAAACTGATCCTCAAGGTTATTAAAATCGAACAGGTTTCTGTCTGCCAGTTGAGAGGGGGCTACGTTCGTCAGCGCCTTGAGCATGTTGTAGACAGCTTGAGGGTGCTCCTTTTCCATATTCTTCAACATGGCTTTTGTGGCCTGTCGTTGCAAATTTTCCTGCGAACCGCAGAGGTTACAGGGAATGATGGGGAATTCACGAGCAGCAGCATAGCGCTTGATATCACTTTCTCGGCAGTAGGCCAATGGCCGGATCACCACATTGCGCTTATCGTCACTGAGCAGCTTTGGAGGCATGGCTTTGAGAGAGGCACCATGAATCATATTCAGAAACATGGTCTCTACTATGTCATCCGCGTGGTGCCCTAGGGCAACCTTATTGGCCCCAAGGGCATTAGCAGCGTTGTAGAGGATGCCCCGGCGCATTCTTGAACAGAGCCAGCAGGTTTTTTGACCTTCGGGGATTTTGTCCTTGACGATGGAGTAGGTATCTTTCTCGATGATCTTATATTCGACACCTAATTCCTCCAGATAGTTGGGAAGTACATGTTCAGGGAAATTGGGCTGCTTTTGGTCGAGGTTGACGGCAATGACGCTAAATTGGATTGGAGCAACTTTTTGGAGGTGCAGTAAAGCGTCGAGCATGGTGTAGGAGTCAGCCCCACCGGACAGGCAGGCCATGATTCTGTCGCCATCCTGGATCATGGAGTAGTCCATTACGGCTCGACCAACCTCACGGTTGATCATTTTGCGGAGTTTGTTGAAATTCTTACTGCTCATCTGGTCGTCATATCGAAAAATTGGGTATTTTGCCTGAAAATCTGCTGGTTTTCCTCGGAAATTGGCTTTTCATTTACAAAAAGCCTATAAACTGTAAATATACTTCTCGATGGATTCCGTTAAAACTGCATATAAAACAATAGGTTGTATAAATTTTTAGGCTTTTGTTTTGGTTGATTTTCCATACAAGGTAAGGATTCCTACACCATGTTGGATATTCTTCTTAATCTACAAAAAAGCGCGCCGGTGAAGTTTGATCTGGTGGCGGTGAATATGGATCAAAAGCAACCGGGGTTTCCGGAACAGGTCCTGCCTGAGTTCTTGGATAGTTTGGGCATTGAATATTACATTATCAATCGCGACACCTACTCCGTGGTAAAACAAAAAGTACCCGAGGGAGCCACCACCTGTGGTTTATGCTCTCGCCTCCGCCGAGGCACTCTGTATTCATTTGCGGAAGAAATCAACGCCAACAAGATTGCCCTGGGCCATCACCGTGATGATATTGTGGAAACGCTATTTCTGAATATGTTTTATGGTTCCCGGCTTTCCGCAATGCCACCGAAATTGTTATCGGATGACAAACGTAATGTGGTCATTCGTCCTCTAGCCTATTGTCGTGAAAAAGACATACAGGCGTTTTCTGAGTACAAACAATTTCCCATCATTCCCTGTAATCTGTGTGGTTCCCAGGAAAACCTGCAACGGCAGAATATTAAGCAGATGCTACAACAGTGGGAGAGGGAACAACCAGGCCGTGTTGAGCATATCTTTAATGCCATGCAAAACATAAAACTCTCCCAGTTAGCTGACAGAGAGCTATTTGATTTTGCCCAGATGACCGTTGATCGAAGTGCGCCTCGGCCGGAATACGAATATGCCGATCAACAAACCGTGGTGGGCAAACCTGCAGATAAAGCCGTGCAGCTAGTGGATGTGGTGAACCTTCAGTAGCTCGCCAATCTACGGAGTCGCTTTTGCTAAATTACATATGGGGTGGGTTTTTCGTTGTTGGATTCTCAGTAGCGTTGCTGCAGTTTTTCAACGGTGAGGCGGAAATTTTCCAGCAGATGGTGGAATCCACATTCACCATGGCCAAGTTGTCTGTTGAAATTGCTTTTGGGTTAGTGGGGTTGCTTGCACTTTGGTCGGGTTTGTTCCGCATAGCGGAGAAAGCCCACCTCATCAGCGTATTCAGCAAATTTTTAGAACCCTTTTTTACTCGCGTTATGCCTTCTGTTCCACGGGGCCATGAAGCCCATGGCGCTGTTACCATGAACCTGGCGGCGAATATGCTTGGCTTGGACAACGCAGCTACGCCTCTGGGGTTAAAGGCCATGCAATTGCTGCAGCAGCTTAACCCCAATCGCAACACAGCCAGTGATGCCCAGATATTATTTTTAGTGCTCAATACCTCGTCTGTAACCTTGCTGCCGGTGACCATCTTTTTGTACCGGGCCCAGTTGGGCGCAGCGGATCCCACTGAGGTGTTTATTCCCATCTTACTGGCCACCAGCGCGTCCACATTGGTGGGTTTGATCAGTGTTATGTTGTTGCAGAAAATCCGCTTCGACTGGGTTGTCCTGGCCTATCTTGGTGGTTTTACATTTTTGATTTCCAGCTTTATTTATTGGCTAACCTCCCTTGCCGCCGGTGACCTTTCCCATACCTCCCAATGGTTGGCCAACGGTTTGTTACTCGCCGTGATGGTGGGTTTTGTGGCGGCGGGATTATGGAAAGGGGTGGCCGTATATGAGGAATTCGTGGAAGGGGCGAAAGAAGGCTTCACCACCGCCATACAAATTATTCCTTATCTGGTAGCCATGCTGGTGGCCATTGGCGTGTTACGTGCTAGCGGTGCTTTGGGTCTGTTGTTAGAAGGTATAGCCGCTTTGTTTAATCTCCAGGGCATCGCTCAGCAAGTACTAGAGGCCATTCCGGTGGCCATGATGAAACCTTTTAGCGGCAGTGGCGCCAGGGCCTTGATGTTGGAGGTGATGAACACTCACGGGGTAGACAGCTTTGTGGCCAAGTTGGCGGCCACCATGCAGGGCTCCACTGAGACCACATTCTACGTTCTCACGGTGTATTTTGGCGTGGTGGGTATCACCCGAATACGATATGCACTCTGGTGTGGTCTGTTGTGCGATTTGGTGGGCATGTTCACCGCCGTGTTATTGAGCCTGTGGTTTTTCACCTAAAGGTTGGTAACTGAGCGGGCTTTTGCCATAATTCATGATGTTTATCGTGAATTGGAATGCATAAATAAAATGAATATTGGAAAGGTTGATCTGAATCTGCTGGTTTATTTGGATGTATTGCTGAGAGAGTTGAACGTGACCCGGGCGGCAGAGCAACTAGGTATCACTCAGCCTGCTTTGAGTAATGGCCTAAAGCGCTTAAGGCAACTCTTCAATGATCCCCTATTGATTCGTTCCAGTGAGGGAATGAAACCCACAGAAAGGGCTCTGGACTTGCAGCCAAAGGTAAGGGAGATACTGGCGCAAACCCAATACTTGCTGGAACCCAAACAGGAGTTCAAGCCCCTTAGCAGTAACCGCGTTTATCGCATTATGGTAAGCGATTATGCTGAAGCCACGTTGATACCGGCGCTGATTAAGCATATTCGAAGCGAAGCGCCCAATATCATTCTTGATTTATTGACACCCAGTGATGTGAGTTTCCAGGATATGGAGCAGGGCCGCATTGATATGGCCATTAACCGTTTTAATGAGATTCCCCAGTCGTTCCACCAGGTTACCCTTTGGAGAGATAGCTTTTGTTGTCTGGTGAACAGCGATAACCCAGTGGCCCGTAGCTTTAATCTCAAAAGCTATTTGAACGCACAGCATATTTGGGTGAGTAAAACCGGTATGGGAGTGGGAGTGGGAGTGAACCCGGAAAAGTCCGGTGGGTTAGGGTGGATTGATCAGGCGCTGGAACGGATTGGTAGTAAACGTCGAATCTCTATTTTTACCCGTCACTATCAGATGCCAGGGTTATTGGCGCAAAATAACGATTTGGTGGCCACGCTTCCCAGTAAGATAGCCCGTATGCAGGCGGAAAATCCCAAATTAAAAACCCTAGATCCTCCTTTTTACATCCCTGAGTTCGAATTGAAAATGGCCTGGAGCCCATTGCTGCACCCCAACGCAGGGCATCAATGGTTGCGGCGTTTGATAAACTACACCGCAGAACAGATTGAAGCGGGTGACAAATCCGTGGTAGCGGGTCCTGTTTCAGATTCATAGTGACAGTGGTTCTCGCTGGTGTCACAATCTCCTGCCGCCTGATTCAGGTTGGGCGCGGCTAAATCACTACGGCTTACAAGAGGGCCTTTTTTTAAATGCCTGTCGCTGATTTTTTCAAACAATTTGTTCTGCTTTGGTCTGTTATCGATCCTATCGGAACCATTCCTGTATTTATCGCCATAGCCGCTAGTTTGCATGGAGGAGTGAATCCGCGACAGCTAGCTTACAAGGCCATCACGGTAGCCGGTTGTGTTCTATTGTTTTTTGTGGTCGCTGGTGAATTTTTATTGGATGCCATGGGAATCCCCCTTGAGGCGTTTCAAATCGCGGGTGGCTTAGTTTTATTTCTGTTTGCGTTGACCATGATTTTTGGTGAGAGTAAACCGGAAGAAGAACTCCACATGGTGCAGCGAGGTATGCAAAGCGCAGTCTTCCCGCTGGCGATTCCCTCTATCGCGTCGCCGGGGGCGATGACGGCGGCAGTTCTGCTCACAGATAATCATCGCTTTTCCTGGATACATCAGTTTTTTACCACGTTAGTTATATTAGTTGTGTTGGCCATTACTCTTGTGGCGATGCTGCTGGCGACACGGATTATGAAAATTATTGGAGAAGCCGGCGCCAGTGTTGTGAGCCGGGTGATGGGTTTGATCCTGGCAGCAGTTGCCGTGAATTCGGTTTTAAATGGCATTCAACTCTATTTTGGACTTGGTGTCACAACACCCTGAAACCAATCGCTTAACAAACTCCATTCGACTCTTGTTTACAGAGACAATTTTCTCGCCTGGATTTAATTCCAAAAAAATGCATAAGTATGCAAATGTTGGAGCTGGAAACCGCGCTGGTTTAGTAATAGTTGCGAATTATTCGGTATAACACTTCCCATTTTTCTCATTTACAAGTTGCTAAAACCACTAGCGCCAGTCATTCTGCCTGTGATAATGTTAAACGATAGCAGTTGGCAGCCGCGTGGGGCGCTGCGATTGTGTGACATATTTAAATTGCTTGTAATTAGTAAAAACTTTTAATCTATTAATGATCAACCTCGGGGCGATAAGCTGACGACAATGGGATGGTGTCCTAGTCAAGCTATTGAAAACAGGGTGTCTAATCTTGCTTATGTTGAATCAGCCGCCAAGTTGGTAGATTGAATTTGTTGCTGAAATATTTGTTGTTTTGAATAGGGTAGATCAAATTTTAATTGAAGCCGCCCTACGGATCTTTCAGCATTCGCAACATAGGAAGTTAAATTATGAAAAGGATTCATTTTTCTAACAACAGACCTTATCGAGTACTCTTTGTCGATCTGAATAACTTTTCACTCCACCCTACCATGGCAGTTGGATACATCGCCTCTTCTTTAAGAGATAGCGGTATGTCTGTGACGGTTTTATCTCCTCTCGCTTATGGTATTGACGGTATATTTCGCGAGCCTGAAGAAACAGCTCTAGTGGATTGGAGTAGAAGAATTAACTATGCGTTGACGCAGTTACCATTTGTGATGATCGAGGTGGTCAGGCGTTGGTTTAGAACTAAATTTATAAAATGGTCAGTACAAAAACAGCAGGAAATTGTTGACGTATTTGAGCAGGTAAACTTAGACGATTTTGATGTCGTATTGGTATCGTCTTATCTTATGTATTTTAACACCAGCGAAAAAATTGGAAAAATATGCAAGACCCATAAGGTTCCGTTAATCATTGGCGGCAGCTATATGACTCAACCGTCGATTATTGATAGCTGGCGCAAAATACCGGGTTTAACTGCACTCATCGTTGGCGAGGTAGAGTTGGAAATTGCTGGCTTGGTTTCGGCAGTTGTGGAAAAAGAAGATATTTCGTCCTATCCCGGTGTTTATCTACCCGACGGGAGCGGTGCCGGAATCAGGGCACCATTAACACGGCTTGATGAAGTGCCATTCCCTGATTACTCCGACTTTCCTTGGCAAAAATACCCAAGAAAAATAATTCCAATCATGACAGGCAGAGGGTGTGGTTGGGGTGCCTGTAATTTTTGTTCTGATGTGACAAGCACTTCCGGCCGTACTTTCCGGTCACGATCTCCTGAGAACGTATTGTCTGAACTTCAATATCAAAGTGAGCGGTTTGATACATCGCTTTTTGCTTTTGCAGATATTAAACTCAACTCTAATTTGGACGTCTGGTACAAAATCGTCAATGAAATAGAAGCGGTGGTTCCGAACCCGCAGTGGGTGGGCTCGGTTCATGTAGGGTTAGAAGAAGATAACGGGCTCAGCTACGATACTTTAGTTCGAGCCAGAAAAGCGGGTTGCTTAAGGCTTACCACGGGTCTGGAGTCGGGAAGTCAGCGTGTTCTGGATAATTTTTCCAAGGGCACAAATATAGAAGTTACTTCTCGATTTCTTCGCGATGCAGCTAACGCAGGCATTAGTATGAGGGTGACTATGATTCATGGAGCACCCGGTGAAACTGCGGAAGACGTAGAAGCTTCTGCCCAATTTCTCAGCGATCATATGGATGTGATTGAAAGAGTGAGTCTGAGTCGTTTTCTGATCATGATAGGGACTACTTTTCAACGCCGATATGAGGAAAAGCCCTCTCGTTATCCTGATATTATTGCCAGCGCTCCAGATGACCAGGAAAAGAAAATCTACCATAGAAAGTTAAACACAACCTCGTGGTCCTATTTTAGAGCAACCCAGCGTTTACTGGGTGTAGTGAGTGCGATCAATAAAAAACAGTTAACCAGGCCGGCGGATATATTTGAGGGTGTGTTGTAGTCGTTTTCATGTAATTCAAAAACAAGACAGAAAAGATTGCATAAATGTGCAAATGTGTGTCATTCTAGACCTGCATTAGGCAACAGGTCTAGATATGTCTGAGTTAGAAACCGTTTTAAGTGAACTGGGTACAGACTTTTTTAAAGCATTGTCTGACCCCTCACGCATACAGGTATTGATAATATTGGCCACAGCATGTGCTCCCTGCACTGTGTCAAAGGTGGCTGAAGCTTGCACCGTGGATATGTCGGTGGTTTCCAGGCATTTGAATCAACTAAAACTGGCTGGAATTGTTCAGTCCAAGAAGCAGGGGAGGGAGGTGTATTACACTATCAACACATCTTCCTTAGTGAATTGCCTGAGACAGTGTGCAGATGCTTTAGAGAGCTGCTGTGTGGTTCCATCATCATCAGGCTAGTGTTGTTAACGATTATTTTTACTATAAAAATGCATAATTGTGCAAAAAAGCAAATAAATGGCTCTAAGAAGAAGGTGAATAAGCTGTTTTCATCGAGAGCTCACCAAACTATTCATGGGTGAAGAAATGACGTTTCTAGCAAGCTATACAAAAGGAGATTGAGATATGAACAAAGATCATATGTTAAGAAAATCGGTGGAGCAAGAATACAAAGATAAGCTTGAAAACTCTGGTGGTTCTTGTGCTCACAGATTTGAGCAGGAATTCGGTTACACAAATGAAGAGTTGGAATTTATACCTGCAGGCGCACAAAATAGCAGCTTTGGTTGCGCTAACCCGTTGTCGCTATCTTCCATAAAGCCCGGTGATACGGTTTTAGACTTGGGTAGTGGTGCTGGTATGGATGTGATTCTAGCTGCCCGTAAGGTAGGTGTGAAAGGGAAAGTAATCGGCGTTGATATGACAGGGGCAATGATTGATAAAGCGCGCCAAAATATCAACGAGGCGGGCTTGGGTTCTGTCGCAGAGATCCGAAAAGGAATAATTGAGTCCTTGCCGGTGGAGAGTAACTCGGTTGACTGGGTTATTTCTAATTGTGTAGTGAGCCTGTCACCGGATAAAGAGCAGGTGTTTGCCGAGGTGTGTCGAGTGTTAAAACCCGGGGGTAAAATGTTGATCACGGATTTGGTGACAGAAACATTACCTTATTGGCTGACCTCTCTAGCCAGGCTTAAGAGTCCTGCTTCTGCTAAGGCCCTTGATCGCGAGACCTATTTGGCAACCATAGCTCGTTCAGGTTTAAATGCCGTGTCGTTGCAAGGTGAGCTGGTTTACGACAAGGCTATGATAATGTCTTTATTGAAAGACGAGTTAAATATTAACTCCACATTGGCGCAGGCAATAAGTAAGGGTGATGGTGCCCAAGTATTGAGTCACTGCTTGAAACCTTTGCTGGGAGCCGCGGCACGAGCGACTGCAGAGAAAGTTTCCAGCATTAAAGTATATGGAGAAAAACCATACAACTAGATAGCAAAAAGCCAGCTTGATGCTGGCTTTTGTTTTAACAGAAACGAGTTCTATTTAATTACCGTACTCTTCTAATTTCCATACTTGGCTTTCGCCTCACGACGTCGGCGGTGCAAGACTGGTTCAGTGTAACCGCTTGGTTGCTTGCAACCTTCGATCACCAATTCACCGGCAGCCTGAAAAGCCACTCCGTCAAAGTCCGGAGCCATGTTGCGGTAGGAGGCGTCTCCGGCGTTTTGTCGATCCACAACGGCGGCCATGCGGCGCATGGTTTCCATTACTTGTTCTTCACTACAGATGCCGTGGCGCAGCCAGTTAGCAATATGCTGGCTTGAGATGCGCAGGGTGGCCCTGTCTTCCATCAAGCCCACATCGTTTATGTCGGGTACTTTGGAACAGCCAACACCTTGATCAATCCAGCGCACCACGTAGCCCAAAATACCCTGGGCATTGTTGTCCAGTTCCTTTTGGATTTCTTCTGGAGACAGGTTTGCAGATTGTGGCAACAAGGGCACGGTGAGAATATCGTTCAGTGATGCGCGTTCACGACTCGCCAATTGTTCTTGCTTCTCCGCCACGTTGACTTTGTGGTAGTGCATAACGTGCAATGTAGCCGCTGTGGGAGAGGGAACCCAGGCACAGCTGGCGCCGGCTTGTGGGTGACCAATTTTAGCGTCCATCATAGCAGCCATTTCGTCTGGCATGGCCCACATGCCCTTACCGATTTGAGCGCGGCCTTTGAGTCCACATTCCAAGCCGATGTCTACGTTCCAATCTTCGTAGGCGTTAATCCATGGTTGTTGCTTCATTTCGGTTTTGCGGATGATGGGGCCCGCTTCCATGGAGGTATGGATTTCGTCACCGGTACGATCCAGGAAGCCAGTGTTGATAAAGATCACACGCTCACGGGCTTCGCGTATACAGGCTTTCAAATTTACGGTGGTGCGACGCTCTTCGTCCATGATACCGATTTTTAGGGTGTTGGCTTCCAGGCCCAGAGCCTGTTCTATTCGACCAAACAACTCCACAGCAAATTGCACTTCTTCTGGCCCGTGCATTTTGGGCTTAACAATATACACGCTGCCTTGCCGTGAATTATTGAATGGACCATTTGATAACAGGTCATGCTTGGCAATTAATGACGTTACCATACCGTCCAGAATGCCTTCGGGTATTTCTTCGCCTTTGTAAAGAACCGCATCTATGGTCATCAGATGGCCTACGTTTCTTACCAACAGCATGGAACGCCCCGGCAATGTCAGTTCGCTGCCGTCTTTGCCAGTGAACACGCGATCAGGATTCATAACGCGAGTCAGTTGGCTGCCACCCTTGCTGAAGGTTTCTTCAAGATTACCCTTCATCAGGCCCAGCCAGTTGCTGTATACCACGCACTTATCGTCGGCATCCACAGCGGCAACGGAGTCTTCACAGTCCTGGATGGTGGTGATGGCAGATTCCAGGCAGACATCATTAACGCCAGCGGCATCGTCTTTACCTATGGCACCGTTGGCGTTCACTTGGATTTCGATATGCAGTTTGTTGTTTTGCAGCAGAATGGAAGAAGGCTCCAGTTCCGAACCTTTGAAACCGACAAATTTTTCCGGCTGGCTCAGTTGGGTTTCAGAGCCGTCTTTCAGGCTCACGACTAAATCACTATTCTTGATGAAGTAGCCGGTTGAATCTTTATGGCTGCCGTTGGCTAAAGGAGCCGCTTCATCCAGGAAAGCGCGAGCGTAGGCGATAACCTTGTTACCGCGGACGGGGTTGTAGCCCTTGCCTTTTTCTGCACCGTCTTCTTCTGAGATCACGTCAGTACCGTAAAGGGCATCATACAGGCTGCCCCAGCGAGCGTTGGCTGCGTTTAAGGCATAGCGGGCGTTCATAACCGGTACCACCAGCTGAGGACCGGCAATTTCCGCAATCTCTGGGTCTACGTTGGAGGTGCTAACTGCAAAGTCATCGCCTTCTGGTAGCAGGTAGCCAATGGATTCCAGGAATGCTGTGTATTTGGCCTGATCAATTTCTCCGGCCCCGTTATCTCGGTGCCATTGGTCAATTTGCGCTTGGATCTGATCGCGCTTTTCCAGTAACGCTTTGTTCTTTGGCGCTAAATCTTCAAGAATTTTCTCTAATTCCGCCCAAAATTGGTCCGCCTCGACTCCGGTACCCGGTGCGATTTCATTGGCTACTAAGTCATAAAGGTTGGTTGCGATCTCTAAACCGCCGATTTGGGTGCGTTTTGTCATCTTTTTTGCCTCTAAATGCTGCGCCAGATTGGCCAAAAACGATAGTTGGAATGTGTAAGGGGGGCCGATGATGCAATCTCAAGCATAGGCTGTCAAATGGTTTCCGGCCAGACTGGATAGTCATTGGTCGAATGGACAAAACCCTCGAATTTCGCGTCTTATTCCACGATTTGGGCCCGAATTAGCAGGCTGGCATTGTTTTTACTGATCTGTCGAGTTGACCGGGTGTTTCTGGAATCAGACCGTTCCAGTGCCTGTGTGCTGCTGGCCAAAGGCATCCAGCGACCCGGTTCTACGACCAAGGTTGATTTGGCTTGGGTTTTCTCTATTTCCTTTTTATTGGATCTGTTGCGGGATTGATGGCTGGAGGTGATTTCCAGGCGGATTTGATCCTTAACCACAAAGGCACTCACTTGAATCTGATCTCCCACGCTTCGATATTCCGTATGCAGCCCCGATTTGAATGGCAGCCGGTAGATTAGCTGGTCCACCGGGTAGTCTTGGCCCACCACTAATATACCTTGTTCACCCTCCAGTACCCGAATGCTTTGATCCGCCGTGTCGTTGTCGCTTATGAGGGTATGCCTTCTTACGACTTGAACATCAATCTTGTCTTTGTTGCTGGAGCCCCTGAATATTTTTACGGACCCTTGTGTCTGGTCCTGGTGGTGGTCTATCTCGTCTATTCGGCCATAGCGTAGGGAAATTAGAATGTTCTTGAGGGGGCGATCCACCTCCATTAACACTCTCAAGATTTCATCTTGAACCGCAGCAGGTGCTTTCACGAACAGCTTATTGCGAAAAGCCGTTATTTTGTCGTTGGGCCCCAGAAGTGGTTCTAACACCGGTACCAGCTTTTTAGCGGCAACGTAGGTTTCATAGACCTCTGCTTTCGCTGTGTCGGCATGGCTGATCTGGGGGGATGAAATGGAAATAAAAACCAATAAGAAGAATAGAGCTCGCCAGTAATTCCGTTTCACAGGTGCACACTCCGCAATTCCTGGCAGGGAAGGCTGCGCTGCCAGATATCGTTAAACTGGCGACTGTATTTCGCTGCGTCCGGTACGGAGCGAAATTCGCAATGGCCGCGCATATAGCCCACCGCAAAACGCTTAACCATGGCCATGTCATCCACAATCATATATTCATGGGACATGTCCTGGTATTCCGCGGGTAAACTTCGGATTTCCACCTTGGAGGGAATGCGTTTTTGTAGCTCTACCAGTCTATGCCCCAACTTACTGGCTCTGTTGGCCTCTTTTAGAAGAATGCTAAGTTGCTGGTCTTTTTTTCGCTTAAGAGCACTCATTAAGGCATCTACCAAATCGGAGCGGTCGTATAGCTCGTGGTCGAGTTCTTGGGTAAACAGTTTAATACATCTGGCGGATTGAACCGCCATCATGTCAATGGCACTACAGAAGTCACTTAAACTCTCCAGACGAAGGGTGCCACTGGATTCCCCTATCACCAAATTGTCGTTGTGGTTCCATTGGTTCATGGTTGCCTTACCTGTGCGACTCGCCTCAGTTAAGTTTAACACCGATATGGCATATTTCAGGGGCTATGGGGTGGGTCTCTTTACGGGAGGGGGCTCAATCGTCATCTGGCAAATACAGTGCACCGGTATTGAGTAGATGGGCCAGAAGTTGCAACTCCCTGGGATTTTTGGCCAGTTGGGCTAGCTCGATGCTGGGAAATTGCCGTTGTCCACACAGATAGAGAATCAGGGGTATAGCCGATTCCTGTGCAGGAAGAGCGCTGCCGTTAACGAAAAATTGTGATGGCTGATGGGCCTGCCCGGTATAAAGGAAGCGACTGGATTCGTCTCTGCGCATGGGGTGGTGCTGGTTAAGCAGGCTTTGCACGTCGTTTTCCGTGTAAAGGATTTGGGGCGGCTTGGGATCATCAAGATACTTGGTTTGGGACAAGTATTCCCCCAGCCATTGTTTTATGTTGTCTCGGTCACTCACCTGTTTTTGCAGAATGTGGCTGATGCGGTCAATGGCCGGTTCTGATATCCAGCCAGAATTCGTCTGGGGTTCCAGTTCAGGATCCTGATAACGCAGGCTTCCATCGAGCTTGTCTTCAAGATAATGGCAGTATTCGCTTAATAGCTCTTGTTCCGTATCGGCTCGAAACCCCACGGACAAAGTCATACAATTGTCCACGGCCACACCGTGGTGGGCTACACCGGGGGGCAAGTACAAAATGTCTCCCGGGTTCAATGTGTACTCTTCACAGCACTCAAAATTGGACAGTATCCTGACGTCGGAATTGTCCAGTAAGGGAGTGGTGTCATCGCATAGCTGGCCGATTTGCCAATGGCGTTGGCCTTGAGCCTGAACGAGAAATACGTCGTAGTAATCATAGTGGGGGCCCACACTACCGCCTGGAGGGGCATAGCTGGCCATGATGTCGTCCACTCGCCAACTGGGTAGGAAATCAAAAAAATCTAAGATATCTGCCACCGCTGGAATGTGATGATCCAACGCCTGAATCAGCAAAGTCCAGTGGGTTTGTGGCAGGTTTTTGAAGGTGTCTTCCTGGAAGGGGCCCCGTAGTACTTCCCAGTTGCTGGGGCTGTGCTCCACCATGATGCGGGATTCCACCGCATCTTCAAGGGCCAGCCCCGCTAGCTCATCGGGCTCAATTAAACCATTCACACCGGATAGACCCTCACGGATCAGCAAGGGCTTTTTCTGCCAGTACTCTTTTAAAAAAGTGTCAATGGAAAGCCCCGCCAATGGATCCATGCTAAATGTCTTTTGCCTGCTGAACCGCATTACCAATATAAGACGCGGGAGAAAGCGCTTTTAGACGCACTTTTTCCTCTTCGGGGATAGCCAGGCCATCGATAAATTGCGCCAGAGCCGGTTGGGTGATGGCTTTACCCCGTGTCAGTTCTTTCAGTTTTTCATAGGGTTTTTCAATGCCGTAGCGGCGCATAACTGTTTGAATGGGTTCCGCCAGCACTTCCCAGGCAGCATCCAGATCCTGAGCCAGTCTTTGTTCATTAATTTCCAGCTTGCTGATGCCTTTGAGTGACGCTTCGTAAGCGATAAGGCTGTGGGCAAAACCTACGCCTAGGTTTCGTAACACGGTGGAATCCGTTAGATCGCGCTGCCAGCGGGAAATGGGTAGCTTCTGGCTTAAGTGCGTCATGATGGCATTTGCAATGCCCAGGTTGCCTTCCGAATTCTCAAAATCAATGGGATTCACTTTGTGGGGCATGGTTGAGGATCCAATCTCGCCGGCAATGGTTTTTTGCTTGAAGTAGCCCAGAGAGATGTATCCCCAAACATCACGATCGAAGTCGATTAAGATGGTATTGAACCGGCACAGGGCGTCGAACAGGTCTGCTATGTAGTCGTGGGGTTCGATTTGGGTGGTATAGGGGTTCCAGCGCAACCCTAAACTGGTGACAAAGTTTTGCGCGTTTTCGGCCCAGTCAATTTCGGGATAAGCGCTGATGTGGGCGTTGTAGTTGCCTACGGCACCGTTGATTTTTCCCAAAATCGGAGTGGACTTGATTTGCTCCAACTGACGTCGAAGTCGTGCCACCACGTTGGCCATTTCCTTACCCATGGTGGAAGGTGAAGCGGTTTGGCCATGGGTACGGGAAAGAATGGGCATGTCCGCGTAAGCGTGGGCCAAATTTGTGATGGCATTTACCACGTTTTCCAGCGTGGGGATTAAAACCTGTTCCAACCCAGTGTGCAGCATTAGGCCGTGAGAAAGGTTGTTGATGTCTTCAGAAGTACAAGCGAAGTGAATAAATTCACTTACTGCCTCCAGCTCGGGGTTGCCGGCGATTTTCTCTTTGAGAAAATACTCCACCGCTTTCACGTCATGGTTGGTGGTGCGCTCAATATCTTTGATGCGCTGAGCATCTTCTACATTGAATTCATCGGTGATGCCATTGAGCTGCTGATTGGTGGCATCAGAAAAAGCCGGTACTTCCGCTATGGCTTCGTGGTTGGACAGTTGTTGTAGCCAGCGAATTTCCACCAGCACCCTAAAGCGGGTTAAGCCAAACTCACTAAATATGGAACGAAGCGATTGGGTTTTACTGCCATAACGTCCGTCTACGGGCGAGATGGCGGTTAGGGCGTTCAATTCCATGGTGGTTTCCTCAATGGTTGCTGGTATAGAGTGTTCAAATTAAGTTAGGAAAGCTGAGTTTCTTTTTGCAAATCTTCCAGGGCTTTGATCAGTCGGCGTTTACCGAAAGCAAATTGCAGACGTGATCCGCCCAGTTGACGCCACAACATGGCGGAGCGAACACCGGCTAACAATATGGCGCGAATCTTAGCGGCATTCTCTTCTATTTTCAGGTTCTCAGGATCACCGTTCACTTGTATGCGAAACTTGAATTTAGCCAGGGTATCCAAGTATAGGTCGTTGAGTTTGGTCACCACTGCGGAGCTGGTTACGCCGTCAAAGTGACCCAATTGATTGGTTATTTGCTCTAGTCTCGAACGCAGCACGCTATTGATATCTTCATTTCGGCGCAACATTTTTTCCACATGGAGCATGCCAATGGTATAGCGAATGGAGTCGGAATAACGGGCGCTTTCTTTTTGCTGCAACACCAGGAGTAGCGCATCCACACCGAGGCTCACCCCTTTGATGCCTCCATATACTTCTTCCACTGAACCGGGGTCCAGCACAAAAATACTTTCTAGCATGGCTGAAAAGGCGTCGTCCTTTACCACACCTGTACGAGCGATTTGTTGAACCAAAGCCGCAGACTGGAATAACCCCGCCAATGCGATGGCTTTTTCTTCTTCTTTATGTCTCAACAGACTAGCTCCCAAATTCGTTCCAAGTACGTTGAATTACTGCTCCGCCCAGGCATTCTTCGTTGTTATAAAATACCACGGATTGACCGGGGGTTATGGCCCGTTGCGGGGTTTCGAACGAAACCGATAGACTGCCATCGGCCAGCTGAGATACTTCGCAGTTTTGGTCTGGCTGGCGGTAGCGGGTTTTTGCTTTACAGCGCAAGGGAAAGTTGGGGAGTTGTGTAACCCAGTTCACTTCAGTTTCCGTACTTAAATGATCAGTAAAGAGTAGTGGATGGTCGGTTCCTTGCCCCACCAGTAACCGGTTGTTATCCAGGTCCTTGGCCAACACGTACCAGGCAGACTCAGTTTTATTTGCCATCCCGCCAATACCCAGGCCCTGACGCTGGCCAATGGTATAGAACATGAGTCCTTGATGATCGCCAATAACCTCTCCCGTTTCCGTTACGATTTTGCCTGGGTTTGCAGGGATGTATTGTTCCAGAAAATCTTTGAAGCGTCTTTCTCCGATAAAACAGATGCCGGTACTGTCTTTTTTATCATGATTGTCGAAACCCTGGGCGGCGGCAATGCGACGCACTTCGGATTTCTCCATTTCACCCAGGGGGAACAACGTACGTGCCAGTTGTTCGCCATTTACGGCATGTAAAAAATAACTTTGATCTTTATTCTGGTCTTTTCCTTTTAAGAGGGCTGCCCGTTGGGTGCTTTGTACAGCCATGGGATCGCTGCGGCGGGCATAATGCCCTGTGGCGATGTAATCTGCACCCAAGGTCAGAGCATAATCGAGAAAGGCTCGGAATTTGACCTCTTTATTACATAAGATGTCAGGGTTTGGTGTGCGCCCAGCGCTATATTCGTCTATAAAATGCTCGAATACCCGATCCCAGTATTCGGCAGCAAAGTTTGCGGTGTGGAGGTGAATACCCAGGGTATCTGCCACCTGTTGCGCATCCGCCAGATCGACCATAGCTGTGCAATACTCGGTACCGTCATCCTCATCCCAATTCTTCATGAACAGGCCTTCCACTTGATAACCCTGTTGCATCAGCAGATAGGCCGTTACCGAAGAATCAACACCTCCAGACATACCTACAATAACTTTCTTATCTGCGTGATGGGTCATGGGTCAAGATTCCTGAGCATGCTCATAAATCAGGTCCAGGGGGTAACGTTTTCCCTTTATGAAATCTTCAATACAGCGGATAAGAAGCGGGCTGCGCCACTGAGACTCTGCTCTTCGAATGTCTTCTTCAGTGAGCCAGACAGGACCAACAATGCCTTCGTCCAAGGTGGCCTGTTCATCCAAGTGACCGGCATCTGCAGCGAAGCAGAAGCGGTAGTAGGTAACATCGTTGGGGGCTGTGTAGGTGTAAACTCCCACCAGGTGGGTGGGTTTGACATGCCAACCGGTTTCCTCAAGGGTTTCCCTTACAGCGGCATCGAGGATGGATTCGCCTTTCTCCACATGGCCTGCGGGCTGATTTAGCACCCGTGCGCCGTCGATGATTTCATCGACCAGCAGGAATTTGCCATCCTGCTCAACGACAGTGGCAACGGTTGCGTGGGGTGTCCAGATCATATAATTGAATGGTTATTGGCAAAGAACGCGCAATTCTACCCAAAATTAACCCTGATCCCAACTAATCTTGTTATTTTTTAGGGCTGCTCACTTGCCGCTTGCTGGACCCTGTAGTAGGTGGACACGTTGGAATGGAGTAAGGTGGACAAATAGTGACTCAAGGTTGTTAATTCTTCGTGGTCCATGTTGCGAAACAGTCTGTTTATTACGCCATTTATGCCTTTCTGGACGCCGCCCATGCTCACATCTGCGGCTTTTCTGGTGAGTTTGCCGATGTTGGCCTGACTCACGGGACGTGTATAGAACATATCTATACCCACTCCAATCATATCTTCTATGGTTTCTATGATTTCATGCCGATAAAGGTCGGGGTTGGGGTCGTTTTGTACTTTTACGATCACCCCTTGGGCTTTGTCGTATAAGGATTTGGGGATCCGAAAGCAGGCATAGGTATCAGAGGGGTTGTCGTTGTTCAGACAGATCAAGTGGGACAAATTAAATGCCAGGTTTTTCAGGTCATCAATTGATCGTTTTTTGATGAGCTTCCGAATCACCATCTGAATGGCCTTTTGCACGGTATGGACACCCGCATCCGTGGCTCGCTTGGTGGTGGAGGATAGCTTCACCAGCGAGGTGGGGGTGTCGTAATAGGCGAGAAAGCCGGAATTGGTGATATCTATAAGGGTGTCCGCGGCATAGCTGCTGAGCTTGTCCGTGCTTCCCCCTGCATTAATCCGGGCGATGGTTTCAATAATCCGTGATCGAAGCGGCTCGTTTATTTCATAGCCAAGATAGAAGGCGGTTTTCTTTTCCATTGGGCTTTGGTTATATTGTCCTAAAGTTTGGCGGATTCTTACCCTATCCTATGGATTTCAGGTTGTAATTCGCCGTCAAAAATTTACTTGTGTCTGTAGAATCAATTGTCTGCGGCATTAATTTTCACTGGACCCAATATGACTCAGTTTACGCATCTGGATGACCAGGGCAGGGCACAGATGGTGGATGTTACCGCAAAGCAGGTGACGTCTCGCCAAGCCACAGCAGAAGCCAGGATCACCATGTTGCCCGAAACCCTGGCCATGATTAGCGAAGGCCGTCACAGTAAAGGGGATGTGCTCGCCGTTGCCAGGATTGCGGGTATTCAGGCAGCAAAAAAAACGGCAGATTTGATCCCTCTTTGCCACCCGTTAATGTTGACTTCGGTGAAAGTGGAGTTGGAAGCCGATAGTGAAAACAGCCAGATTCACGTCCTCGCAACCTGCAAATTGGCAGGCAAAACCGGTGTTGAAATGGAAGCCCTAACGGCGGCTTCAGTGGCGGCATTAACGGTCTACGACATGTGTAAGGCCGTGGACAAGGGTATGGTGGTGGAGTCGGTTCGGTTGTTGGAAAAACAGGGTGGTAAAAGTGGTCACTGGCAAGCAGACTAGCAAGTTAGGTGAAATAATTTGATCAACGTATTGTTCTTTGCACGAGTAAGAGATCAGCTGGGGGTGAGTGAGGCGCAGCTGGAGCTACCCGAGGGGGAAGTGAATGTGGGGTTGATCAGAAGTTTGCTCCAGCAAAAGGGAGAACCCTTTGAGTCCGTGCTGTCGGATAGCGATATTTTGGTGGCGGTTAATCAAGAGATGGCTACCCTGGAAACCACCGTTGAAGACGGCGACGAATTGGCATTTTTCCCACCAGTAACTGGAGGTTAATCTGATGCTGGACCAAATTGGTGTTCAGGAATCGGATTTTGACGTGGCCAAGGAATATGAAGCTTTAAGGCAGCGGTGTCCCAAGTCTGGCGCCATTGTCTTGTTTACCGGATTGGTGCGAGATTTTAATGATTCCGGCTCAATTCAAGGTTTAGAGCTGGAACATTATCCCGCCATGACGGAAAAATCCTTGGCTGCGATTGTACACCGAGCCCGGGAGCGCTGGCCCATTGAAGCGGTCACTCTAATCCACCGAGTGGGCAAGCTGTTAAACACGGAGCAAATTGTGTTGGTGGCAGTTGCTTCCCAGCATAGGGCAGCGGCTTTCAGCTCTGCGGAATTTATAATGGATTTTCTCAAAACAGAAGCACCGTTTTGGAAGAAAGAGCAGGTGAGCGATAGCGAATGTCGCTGGGTTGAAGCCAAGTTATCAGATCAAAAGGCCAGGGACAGCTGGAATAAAAACTAACTGCGGCGTGTTTTATTATTTCTACTGGGGCGTTTTCTCGCCTCTGCGGTTTTTCTCCCAGGTGGCCATTTTTTTGGCGGCAATAAGCTTGCATCAATAGCTTCGATTCTGCTCTCGCCAGGTCTTAGTTGTGTCAGTTTGTATGGGCCAATTTGGCAGCGAATTAAACGCAGTGTCGGAAATCCTACCGCAGCGGTCATGCGTCTAACCTGTCTGTTTTTACCTTCTTTTATGACCAGCTTAATCCAGCTGGTGGGTATGTTGGCTCGTTCTCTGATGGGCGGTTGGCGCGACCATAAATTTTCCGGTTCTGGTATCTGTCTGGCTTCTGCAGGTAGAGTGATTCCATCTTTTAGGTTAACGCCTTCAGTAAGCTGGCGTAGGGCTTTTTCACTGATGTCACCTTCTACTTGCACCCAATAGCTTTTTGGTTGTTTATGTTTCGGGTTGGATAAATGGTGCTGCAATGGGCCGTTACCGGTGAGTAAAAGCAAGCCTTCCGAATCATAGTCCAGTCTGCCCGCAGGGTAGATCTTGGGAATTTTAATAAAACTTGCCAATGTTTCTTTCTCTTCATGGGGTGAAAACTGGGACAGCACTCGGAAAGGTTTGTTGAAAAGCAATATCTGGTTATCAAGATCAAGTTTGTTGGGCATAGTCAGCTTTAGTGGGTAGGGTAATTTAGAACTCGCCAGGTATGGAAGTTTCTTGCTCGGTATAGTTTTCTGGCTTGGTGGGTGATTTTATGAAAACAGGGAGGTAAATACGATAGGGGCTACAAAAATATAAGAGCGCTGTTTCATTTCGCACACGCTGGCAGCAGCGGTCTTTGATCAATGATCTGCTACCTTCTATGTTACAGGCAGTACATTACAGGCACCGCCACTAAAGCCACCTTGGAGGGTGCTCTGGTTTTGGTGGCGCATTTGTTACGCACATAGGCAACTGGTAGATCATTGTCACTACCCTGTTTAAAGCAGGCTGCCTCTCAAAAACGGTCTGCTCACGTTCAAACTGTATTCCTACCAAGCTCAAACAACATTCAACCCAAGTCCAACCGAAGTTCAACCCAAGTTCGAACTGTGTCCAAGCCATGTAGCGTGAACGTCTGTAGTTATGCGCGGCCGCTTTATAATCACTGGCTCAGCTGAAAACAAAGCGGCACCACACCGTCCAGTCGCAAACCGAACAGTTTATGCTCTATCGGGATAACAAAATTGTCACCAAAAAGTGACCAGTTATCGCGTTTAGATACTTAAACTGCAGCGGCGTGAAGTGTATCCTGTAACTCAACAGGTTTACTGTTGAGTACGGCATTCACGCTTTCGGTTTCCTCTTGGGAGGTTTGATTTTGCTCCAGACCAACAATACCGATATTAACGGCATGAAGTCCTTTAGGCGCTTCTCTGACGTCGTAGGTCACTTGCTGCCCCGCTTTGAGGCTTCTGTAACCTTCCATGCAGATGTACGAATAGTGAACAAAGAGATCTTCTCCACCGGTGTCAGGCCGGATGAAGCCGTAACCCTTGGCGTTATTGAACCATTTCACTTTCCCGGTTGCCATAACTCAAGTCCTTCTGTTGGGACTACCTTTTATAAGTTGGTAGCCATAAGTCAATTGTTATTATTTTTAACCTGCGTTGTACAAAATGAATGAAATGTACTTCGCGGATGCGTTTTGTGTTAACTTTTGTTAAACACAGTCCACAATAATCAATATTGTGGCGTATTAGTCAAGTGTTTTTGCGGTTGAACTGACCAACGTTGACCCAATATAACTTAGTTATGAACACTTAGTATGTTAACCATCAAACTTATGATTTCTGGTTATGAGTAAAGACGTAGATCTTCTACTAACATTGAATACTATAGAGAACATGGGAGGCGACACATTCGGCTCCGACGGGGAATTCGAAGGCGATTTAGCAGTCGAAGAATCGAAGGCTGACATTGCACCCCCGCCGATGTATCAGATTGTGATGCTGGATGACGATTTTACGCCCATGGAATTTGTGGTCGATGTTTTGCAAGTGTTCTTTGTCATGAGCCGTGAACAGGCTACCCAAATTATGCTTACTGTGCATACTAAGGGTAGAGCGAGTTGCGGAACATTTACCAAAGACGTAGCGGAGACGAAAGCAGCCCAGGTGATTAAATACGCAAGGGAGAACCAACATCCCTTGATGTGTGAGGTGGAGCGTTTTCAATAATCCTGAAGCTAACGCTGAGTTGTCCAAATACTGAGGATAAGGGTGTAAAGAGATGTTGAGCAAAGATCTGGAAGTCACTTTAAATCTGGCATTCAGAGACGCACGCACCAAGCGTCATGAGTATATGACGGTAGAGCACTTGCTTCTGGCATTGCTCGACAATGAGGCGGCGTCAACGGTTCTGAAAGCCTGTGGTACCAACCTTGATGAATTACGTTTGGATTTATCTAACTTTGTGGATGAGACCACGCCACTCATTCCCTCGGGGGATGGGGACCGGGAGACTCAGCCCACTTTGGGATTCCAACGAGTTTTACAACGGGCAGTTTTTCATGTTCAGTCTTCCGGTAAAAAAGAAGTTACCGGCGCTAACGTGTTGGTTGCCATTTTCAGTGAGCAGGAAAGTCAGGCTGTCTACTTCCTGAAGAAACAAAGCGTGGCGCGGATTGACGTGGTGAATTACATTGCCCACGGCATATCCAAGGTCTCCGATGAAACCCATAACCTGGAAGATCACAGCCACGATGTGCAGGAAGACGATCAGGTGTCTGATGGCAGTTCCAAGTCGCCGCTGGAGTCTTATGCAACCAACTTGAATGAGCAAGCCCTAGCTGGTCGTATCGACCCGCTGGTGGGCAGAGACTCGGAAGTTGAGCGCACGGTTCAGATTCTTTGTCGTCGACGTAAGAACAATCCTTTATTGGTAGGTGAGCCTGGCGTAGGTAAAACTGCTATTGCTGAAGGTCTTGCCAAGCGGATTGTAGACGACGAGGTGCCGGAAGCGATTTCTGAGAGCGTGGTTTATTCTCTGGATCTGGGAGCGTTATTGGCGGGTACCAAGTACCGAGGCGACTTTGAAAAACGCTTTAAAGCGCTACTGGCTGAGCTGCAAAAGAAGTCCGACGCAATACTTTTTATTGACGAAATACACACCATTATTGGTGCAGGTGCTGCATCTGGGGGCGTTATGGACGCTTCTAACCTGCTCAAGCCCATGCTGGCTTCCGGTGACATTAAATGTATTGGATCCACCACGTTCCAGGAATACCGCGGTATTTTTGAAAAGGACAGGGCGCTGGCGCGACGCTTCCAGAAAATTGATGTGGCTGAGCCCAACGTCGATGATACCTATGAGATTCTTAAGGGCCTGAAATCACGGTTCGAAGAGCATCACGATATCAAATATTCCAATAAAGCGTTGCGTGCTGCGGCAGAGTTGTCTGCTCGCTACATTAACGATCGGCACTTGCCTGATAAGGCGATTGACGTTATTGATGAGGTGGGCGCATTTCAGCGATTGCAGCCCCCCAGCAAGCGCAAGAAAGTGATTTCTGTGGGTGACGTGGAGTCTATCGTTTCTAAGATCGCTCGTATTCCTCCAAAAACGGTTTCAGCTAACGACAAAGAGCTGCTTTCTAATCTTGAGCGCGACCTGAAAATGGTGGTGTTTGGACAAGATGATGCCATTGATGCGCTGTCTTCAGCGATAAAATTGGCTCGGGCTGGCCTAAATCATCCTGACCGTCCTATTGGATCGTTCCTTTTTGCTGGGCCTACAGGCGTTGGTAAAACTGAAGTTACCCGACAGTTGGCCACGGTCATGGGTATGGAGCTGGTGCGTTTTGATATGTCGGAATACATGGAGCGCCACACGGTTTCCCGGCTGATTGGTGCGCCTCCTGGCTATGTGGGCTTTGACCAGGGTGGTTTGCTGACTGAGGCAATCACAAAGTCTCCCCATTGTGTGCTGTTGTTAGATGAGATCGAAAAAGCGCATCCGGAAGTATTCAATCTGCTGCTTCAGGTAATGGATCACGGTACGCTGACAGATAACAATGGCCGTAAGGCGGATTTCCGTAACGTGATATTGGTTATGACCACCAATGCCGGTGCTGAAGCGGTGAGTCGTGCTTCAATCGGGTTCACTCAGCAGGATCATGCCACTGATGGAATGGAAGCGCTCAAGCGTATGTTTACCCCTGAGTTCCGTAATCGACTGGATGCGGTTATCCAGTTCAAGAATCTGGATATGGATGTTATCAAAGGTGTGGTTGATAAGTTCTTAACGGAGCTTCAGGCACAGCTTGACGACAAGAAGGTGATGCTGGATGTGGACGAAAGAGCCCGCAGTTGGCTGGCCGAGCAGGGTTATGATAAGGACATGGGTGCGCGCCCAATGAATCGCCTGATTCAAGAGCGTTTAAAGCGTCCGCTCGCCGAAAAGATTCTGTTCGGTGAACTTTCCGAGAGTGGAGGCACCGTTCACATTAGCGAAGAGGACGGTGACTTGGTGTTTGACACTGAGCCTGCATAAACCGCGGCGCACAGGAGTCTGCAGATTACCGAGTCACTTGATTCTCAGTACATGTCGCAGAAACAAAAAAACGAGTCCACGGGGCTCGTTTTTTTTGGCACTAACAGGAGTGAACTAGCGAACGCGGTACGTTATGCGGCCTTTGGATAGGTCGTATGGCGTCATTTCCACTTTGACTCGGTCGCCAGTGAGAATGCGAATATAGTTCTTTCTCATTTTTCCAGAGATGTGTGCTGTAACCACGTGGCCGTTGTCCAGCTCGACTCGAAACATGGTGTTGGGAAGGGTCTCGGTGATAGTACCCTCCATTTCAATGGAATCTTCTTTCGACATCCAGTGATACCCTCTTAATGCATAGGTAATGCGTCAGTGCTAAATGAGGCGTGAATTTTGCCGTAAATGCCGTTATTTATCAAAGCTAAAGTAGTACAAATATCCACTTTTAGTGATGGTTGGCTTTGATTAGATAAAGCAAATTAGAGAAAGTGTGGCTAACTATATGAAATATGTGGTTTTTGTTTGTCTTAGATTGAGACCCAGTGATTATTAACGTACATCTCAAGTGGTCGATATTCTGTCTTGTACTTCATTTTTTGGCAGTCTTTTATCCAATATCCCAGATAAAGGGCGGGTAAATCGCGTGAGCGGCATTCTTCAATTTGCAGAAGAACTGCCATAACGCCCAAGCTTCGCTTGGCATTTTCCGTGCAGTAGAAGGTGTACACTGCAGATAGGCCGTTCTCCATAACATCGGTCACTGCCACAGCAATCAGCTCACCACCTGGTTTCCGCATCTCAAAGAAAACCGTGTTGCCCCAATCGCTCATGAGAAAAGACTCATACTGTTCTGGTGTGGGAGGGAACATATCGCCATCGCGGTGCTTTTCTTCGATGTACTTTGAATACAATTCGTAATGTTCATCATTAAATACGGCGTCCACCCGTTTCACCTGCAGATCTTGGTTGCGATTCCAAATTCGTTTATGCCTTCGGGAGTGCTGAAACCGTTCAATGGGGATTCTTACCGGAATGCAAGCTGAGCACTGGCGGCAATGGGGACGATATAGATAGTTGCCACTGCGACGAAAACCCACTTCTGATAACTCACTATACAAGTTGTGGTCGACGCTGGCTTTAGGGTCGGCGAACAGAGTTATAGCATCATCCCTGGGCAGATAACTGCATTGATGCAGCGGCGTAACAAAGAATTTTACGGCGGCTAAATCTGTCATAGTGAAGTGGTTAAAACCTTAATTTACTTAAGGATAAATGCATTGCAATAAGGTTACAGTATTAAACGAAACGGGCTCTGTTTCCAGTACCCTCAAGCAGAATATTGCCAAGTAAGTTGCCATTTGGTTGCTGGTTGTTGCCTAATTTCATTCAATGGTGGGACATAGGTCTCTAACGTCTGTTTGAATTCAGATCTAGGAATGTTGATTGAACCCAAACTGGCTAGATGCGGGTTTTCCACTTGGCAATCGATCATGGGGAACCCCCAGCATTGCAGCTGTTTCACCAGGTGTACAAAAGCCACTTTGGACGCATTTGTTTCGGTGCTAAACATAGACTCACCAAAAAATAGCTTGCCCAGTGCGATGCCGTAAGCGCCTCCCACCAGATTTCCGTCTAACCAGGTTTCCACAGAGTGGGCGTGGCCCAGTTGATGCAGATTAATGTAAGCCTGAATCATATCTTCAGTGATCCAGGTATCTGAGCTATAGGCTCGTGGCTTGGAGCAATTTCGAATGACCTGGGCAAACGCCTTGTCCATGGTGACCACGAAGCGGGCTTTCTTAAGCTCTTTGCGCAAGCTTTTTGATATATGCAGTTGCTCTGGAAATAAAACGGCCCTGGGTGAGGGCGACCACCAAAGGATGGGTTGATCGCGGTCAAACCAGGGGAAAATTCCTTTGCTATACGCCCTCAACAGGGTATGGGGCTGCAGATCCCCACCGGCCGCCAGCAGGCCATTGGGGTCCGTCAAAGCGTGTTCGATTGGAGGAAAGTCCTGGCTGTTGTAGCCCAGGACTGGAATTTTCATCATTGAATGGTTATCAGGGATTCTCGTCCAGGAATTTTTCCGCATCCAGGGCGGCCATGCAACCAAACCCGGCGGAAGTGATGGCTTGACGATAAACATGGTCGGTCACGTCTCCCGCTGCAAAAACCCCTTCTACACTGGTGGCGGTGGCGTTACCGTCAATGCCGCTTTGGATTTTTACGTAGCCATTTTGCATTTCCAGTTGGCCTTCAAATATCCCGGTGTTGGGGGTGTGCCCAATGGCGATAAATACCCCCTGTAAATCGATGTCAGAGGTTTCGCCGGTTTTCACATGTTTAATGCGCATACCGGTTACACCCATGTCGTCACCCAGTACTTCATCCAAAACGCTATCCAATTGCAAGGTGATGTTGCCGTTGGTGGCCCTGTCCATCAATCGATCCTGCAATATTTTTTCAGAGCGGAACGAGTCGCGACGATGCACCACCACCACTTCTTGGGCGATGTTGGCGAGATACAGAGCCTCTTCCACGGCGGTATTTCCGCCTCCAATCACCGCCACTTTTTGATTGCGGTAAAAGAAACCATCACAGGTGGCGCAAGCGCTTACGCCTTTGCCTTTGAAGGCTTCTTCGGAGTCCAGCCCCAAGTATCTTGCTGATGCGCCGGTTGCGATGATCAAAGCGTCGCAAGTATAGGTGGCGCTGTCACCGTACAAAGTAAAAGGGCGCTTGCTCAGGTCAGTTTTGTTGATATTGTCGAATAACACTTCGGTTTCAAACCGCTCAGCATGTTGTTTCATGCGTTCCATTAATTCGGGCCCCTGCACACCTTCAGCATCCCCTGGCCAATTATCCACTTCCGTGGTGGTGGTGAGTTGGCCGCCCGGTTGAATCCCGGTGATGATCACTGGCTTTAAATTTGCACGTGCTCCATAGACTGCAGCGGTGTATCCGGCAGGGCCGGAGCCTAAAATCAGTAGTCGACAGTGTTTAGTTTCGCTCATGAAGAAGGTTCCATTTATTTGGCTGGTTAGCCACGGTGATTCGAATCTTTGGATTTATACTGATTTAAGAAGAGTTAGGCAAATAGATACTCTAAATCAGGCGCATAGGAGCAGCCTATATTCCGCAGAGTAAGTCAGAATGTTCATCCACGTGAGAGGTGTTGGCAATGGGTCTGGTTATAGGAATCGCGAAAGAGTGTAAACCCATGGAAGGCCGTGTAGCTCTGGTTCCCCACGCTGTGGCAGAGCTGGTGGCATCAGGTTGCGAGGTATTTATTGAAAAGGGAGCAGGCAGTCTCAGTGGGTTTTCTGATCAGGAATATGAGGCCGTGGGGGCGCAGATTGCTGATAATCACGCTGCGCTTTTTGAGCACGCCACATTGATCGTCAAAGTGAAGGAACCCATCGCTGAAGACCTGCAACATTTGCGTTCTCATCATCTGTTATTTTGTTATCTCCATTTGGCCCCTAACCCGCAGCTCACTGCGTCGTTGTGCGACATTGGCTTGACCGCTGTCGCATTTGAGACGGTATATGATGGCGGAAAGATTCCTCTTTTGGCACCCATGAGTGAAATCGCCGGACGGGTTTCTGTACAAGCGGGGATGCATTACCTCCATGGCTCAATTGGCGGTAAGGGTCTCTTACTGGGTGGGGTGGCTGGTACAGAACCCGGTAAAGTTGTGGTGATTGGTGCCGGCGTAGCCGGTCAGAACGCGGCTCAAATGGCGGCCGCTGTGGGTGCTCAGGTGGTGGCGTTTGATCGCAATGCAGCGGCACTGCGGGAAATAGAAAAGATTGCCCCCAACATTAATGGTGTCTATTCCTATCAGGGGGCCATCGCCAAGGCCATGGAAGATGCGGATATGGTGGTGGGGGCAGTGCTGCTGCCGGGAGCCAAAGCGCCGAGGATTGTTACCCGTGAAATGGTTGCTAATATGCCCGATGGTGGGGTAATCGTAGATATATCCATCGATCAGGGTGGCTGCATCGAGACCATTCGAGCTACAGATTATCGTGACCCCATTTATACGGAAGAGGGCGTGATCCATATGGGGGTGACCAACATGCCCGGCGCAGTGCCTAGAACTGCGTCAGAAGCCCTGTCTGGTGCCATTCTTCCCTATGTGGCCAAATTAGCGTCTGGTCAATTACAAAGCAATTTGCCATTACGTGAAGGAATCAACGTTAGTGACGGTAAGATTGTTCTTCCTGCTCTGTTAGAATAGCGGATATTTCCCATAACAAATCAGCTATTTATATATAAAACAGATAGTTAGCGGGCTATGTTAACACCCTGTGTCTGTTGTTTGTGCAAACGACTGATTTGAAGCTAGAATAGAAGGAATACGTCGATTTCGCCCAAGCCCAGAAAGCAGGATAAAAAGTTGAAGAAAGAGCAAGCCCAACCGCAACCACAAACCCCCGCCTGGAGTGAGTTGTTGGCCAAAGGTGCCCGAGAAGGCGCCATGATTGTTCTGTTCTTTTTTTCGGTCTACCTCATTATCGCTTTAGTTTCTTTCGATGCTCAGGATCCCGGCTGGAGTAGCCTTGGCAGCGACAGAAGTGTGCATAACCTTGGCGGCCGGGCCGGAGCCTGGTGCGCCGATGTGCTTATGTCTCTGTTTGGCTACCTGGCCTATCTATTTCCGTTATTAGTGGGATATAGAGCCTGGCTGGTGTTTAGGCAGGCCAATCAAAGCTGGAGCTGGCTCATGGGTGGGCTGCGTTTTATGGGGTTTATTATGACCATGATCGCCGCTACTTCTCTGGCCTACATCCATTTTGATACGGTTCCCGGCAGCTTACCTGAAATAGATTCGTCTGGTCGCAACAGTGCCGGTGGAATCCTGGGTATTGAAGTGGGTGGTTTGGCGCTGGATACCCTCAGTTCTCTTGGCTCAACCTTGTTTTTGCTGGCGATCTTTCTTATCGGCATGACCATTTTCACCGATGTGTCCTGGATTGGGATAATGGATAGCATTGGTAAAATCACCCTGAACTCCGGCACGTGGATTCTCAGCCTCAAACAAAAGTGGCAACAGAAACGGGATGCCAGAGTTGAACTGAACGCCAAGAAAGCGGAAGAGAAGGCCGCAAAAAAGGCATTGAAACAGCGACAACAGAACTTCAAAAAAGAACAGAAAAAACTGGAAGCTCGAAAGCCTCCGGTTATTTCCTTGCCTGAACCCAAAAAGGAAAAAAGTCAGCGGGTTGAGAAAGAACGTCAAAAAAGTCTTTTCGACAGTCCTGTTACCGGTTCGCTGCCTGCCATTGCGTTGTTGGACGGTGTGGATAAGCACTCTTCAAAAGGGTTCTCTGCGGAGACCTTGGAGAGCATGTCTCGGCTATTAGAGCTCAAACTGCGGGACTTTAATGTGGAAGCGGAAGTGGAGAACGTGTTACCTGGACCCGTGGTAACGCGCTTTGAAATTCAGCCCGCTCCGGGTGTTAAGGTAAGCCGCATAACCAATCTGGCGAAGGATTTGGCCAGATCGTTGGCGGTGGTGAGTGTGCGTGTGGTGGAAGTTATTCCCGGTAAAACCGTCGTTGGCATAGAGATTCCCAACGAGGACCGAGAAATCATTCGGCTCAGTGAAGTGGTGTCTTCCCACGAATATGAAAAAGTATCTTCGCCCCTGGCCTTGGCTTTGGGTAAGGATATTTCCGGTGAGCCCATCGTGGCGGATTTGCAAAAAATGCCCCACTTATTGGTGGCGGGAACCACCGGCTCCGGTAAGTCGGTGGGCTTGAATGCCATGCTATTAAGTATGCTGTTCAAGGCCACGCCCGATGAACTGCGTTTAATTATGATTGATCCTAAAATGTTGGAATTGTCGGTGTACGACAATATTCCTCATCTGCTCACCCCTGTGGTTACCGATATGAAAGAAGCGTCCAACGCTTTGCGCTGGTGCGTTGCGGAGATGGAACGGCGCTACCGTTTGATGGCCGCCATGGGTGTGAGAAACCTATCGGGCTTTAACAAAAAAGTCAGAGATGCAATTAAGGCGGGAGAGCCTATCAAGGATCCACTATTTAAACCGGATCTGGATTGTCAGGAGCCGGAAGATTTAACCGCATTGCCATTTATCGTAGTGGTGGTAGACGAATTTGCCGATATGATGATGATTGTGGGTAAAAAGGTGGAAGAGCAAATTGCCCGCATCGCGCAAAAGGCCCGTGCCGCTGGAATACATTTGATTTTGGCAACCCAGCGTCCTTCGGTGGATGTTATTACGGGTTTAATTAAGGCCAACGTGCCCACCCGAATGGCGTTCCAGGTGTCTTCTAAAGTGGATTCGCGAACCATCCTGGATCAAGGTGGCGCTGAACAATTGTTGGGCCACGGTGATATGTTGTATTTGCCTCCGGGCACCGGATTACCGGTTCGCGTGCACGGTGCGTTTGTGGACGATGATGAAGTGCATCGGGTGTGTGATGACTGGCGCCGCCGAGGCGAACCGGATTATCTGGATGAAATACTTGAAGGTACCCATGAAGCTGGACCTGCGCCGGGGGATGAGCAAGCTGGTGAAGGAAATTCGGAATCTGATCCCCTCTATGACCAGGCTGTTCAATTCGTTACCGAAAGCCGACGTGCCTCAATATCTTCCGTTCAGCGTAAGTTGAAGATTGGTTATAACCGTGCTGCCCGCATGATCGAGGCCATGGAAGAAGCCGGAGTGGTCACTGAGATGGGTAGTAATGGTCAAAGGGAAGTGATCGCGCCACCACCTCGATAGGGTGTCTCCTGGTCACCACTCGGAACCCACCTATAGCCTGCTTGTCTAAAGTGCTACAATGCACTGCGCAAAGCGACCCTAATTGGATTCTTCAATGAAAAAGTTATTTATTATGATGTGGCTGTTGGCTGCCAACTTGGTTTGGGTACCGGTGGTTTCGCTACAGGCAGCGGAAGTGGAAAGTGAAAAAGCTACAGCCCAGTTAATTCGTTTCCTCAATGACTTGAAGTCCATGGAAGCCAGTTTTGAACAGTGGGTGATGGACGCCAAGCAAAATGCGCTTCAGCATGTAACTGGTGATGTGTGGATTCAGCGACCGGGTCAATTCCGCTGGGATACGGATGAACCCTATCCTCAGCAAATCGTTTCCGATGGTGACGTGTTGTGGATATACGACACGGACCTGGAACAGGCCACCAAAAAAGCCCTGGATAAACAGGTGGGCAACACTCCAGCACTACTGCTGAGCGGTGATCCATCTAAAATTTCCGACAGCTTTAATGTAACCGCCTACCTTTTTGATGAAACCGGCGAATGGCGTTTTGATCTGAGGCCTAAGGGCGATGATGCGTTATTCGCATTGCTGCGGGTGCACTTTTATCAAAAGCAATTAAGGGACATGTATTTGGAAGATAGCTTGGGACAAACCACTCGAATCGAATTCAAGGTCAAGCGTAGCAACAAGCCTATTAAAAAGGCGGTTTTTGAATTGGAGTTTGGCCCTGAAGTGGATGTGATCGAAGAAGGCTAGTGATGAATAATGGACTTTTCGATGATCAGGACACCTGGCAACCCCTGGCGGCACGTATGCGCCCGACCACGTTGGACGAATACGTGGGGCAACAGCATGTGTTTGGAAAAGACCAACCCCTAAGAAAAGCCATTGAAGCGGGTCATGTGCATTCCATGGTGTTGTGGGGGCCACCGGGAGTAGGTAAGACCACTCTGGCCATGATTCTAGCCAGCTACGTTGATGCCCAGTTTCTTACGGTGTCTGCAGTGTTAAGCGGCGTGAAAGAAATTCGCGCCGCCATTGATCAAGCTAAGGAGCAGCTTCGTTTCGGCCGCAAAACCATCCTATTCGTAGACGAAGTGCATCGATTTAATAAGTCTCAGCAGGATGCATTTCTTCCCTACATTGAAGATGGAACCTTTATT
Source organism: uncultured Ketobacter sp. (assembly GCA_964016105.1). GTDB lineage: Bacteria > Pseudomonadota > Gammaproteobacteria > Pseudomonadales > Ketobacteraceae > Ketobacter. The sequence goes on along the minus strand of CAXHEX010000025.1, from coordinate 22,972 downwards.
TTTATCGGCGCAACCACGGAAAACCCCTCCTTTGAACTAAACAGTGCGTTGCTATCACGGGCGAGGGTGGTGGTATTAAATAGCATTGAAGCGCAAGATCTGACACAGCTATTGCAGCGGGCAGTCACCGATTCTAAACAGGGTCTGGGTGCAGAAGGCGTTGCTGTGGATGATGGCTTGTTGCAAACCATGGCTGAAGCCGCCGATGGTGATGCCCGGCGTGCCCTTAATTTGCTGGAGTTGTGCGTAGAGCTAGCCAAATCAGAACAAGCGGAGAATGTTGATGAGCGCATTCTAAAGCAGGCGCTGGGTACGGAGTTACGCCGTTTTGATAAAGGCGGAGATGTGTTTTACGAGCAGATCTCCGCGCTTCATAAAGCCGTGAGAGGGTCGTCTCCCGATGGCGCGCTATATTGGTATGGGCGCATGCTGGATGGGGGATGCGATCCACTTTATGTGGCCCGACGGGTGGTGCGTATGGCCAGTGAAGATATTGGTAATGCCGATCCCAGAGCTTTGCAAATTGCCCTCAACGCTTGGGATACTCAAACTCGACTGGGAAGTCCGGAAGGGGAGCTGGCCATTGCTCAAGCGCTGGCTTATATGGCTGCGGCGCCAAAGAGTAATGCGGTCTATCGTGCCTTCAACGAGGTGAGATCCCATATCAAAAAGAACCCAAGCCATGAGGTGCCAGTTCATCTTAGGAACGCACCGACCAAATTAATGAAACAGCAGGGTTATGGTGAAGAATACCGCTACGCCCATGATTTTCCCGAAGCCTATGCCGCCGGTGAAAACTATTTGCCTGAGCCCATCCATGATCAGCAATGGTATAGACCGGTGGCCCGGGGTCTTGAAATTAAAATTGCCGATAAATTGCAGTATTTAAAGGGCTTGGATGCCAATAGTCCCTGGCAACGATACCCTAAAGATGGGGCCAAGTGATGCATTGGCCGCAGCTGGTTTGGGTAGCCATTGGCGGAGCGCTAGGGGCAGTGAGCCGCTACGCTCTGTCCACCTGGGTAAACACCCGAACAGATAGTGGTTTTCCATTTGGTACCTTTACCGTAAACCTCCTGGGCAGTTTTTTGTTTGGCTTGTTATTCATTGCTGTGTTCTCAACGGTGACACCGAGAGAATCCCTGCGCTTACTGGTTCTGGTGGGGTTTTTGGGGGCTTTCACCACATTTTCCACCTTTTCTTTTGAAACCATGAGGTTAGTGCAGGAAGGCCAGCTGGGTGTGGCCTTGATGAATGTACTGGCCAGCGTTTGCTTATGTCTGGTGGGGGTTTGGTCAGGCTTCTGGATTGGCAAAAACCTGCTTTAACAGGCTTTAAATTCTGGGTTCAGCCAGTTTTATTCAGGTACAATACGCCCTCGCTTCCCAACAACCATTCATTTATTCGATTAACGAGTTATTAATACACCATGTTAGATCCCAAACTTTTACGTAACGAACTAGACCAAGTGGCCAGCAAGTTGAAAGTAAGAAACTACCAGTTGGATATTAGTGCGATAAATGAGCTGGAGTCGAAGCGTAAGTCCTTGCAGGTGGAAACGGAAAATCTGCAGGCTGAACGTAAGCGCAAGTCAAAAGAGATTGGTGCCGCCAAGGCCAAAGGCGAGGATGCATCTGCCATATTAGCTGAAGTGGAGAGTTTTGGTGCCAAGCTAACCCAATGCGAACAACAGCTGAGTGAGTTGCAAACCAGCATCAAAGATTTGCAGATGGGGATTCCCAATATTCCCCACAGCTCGGTTCCCGCTGGCGACAGTGAGGACGATAACGTAGAGGTAAGAAAGTGGGGCGAGCCCACCCAGTTTGATTTTGAACCACAGGACCACGTGGACTTGGGTCTTGCAGTGGGCGGTATGGATTTCGAAACCGCAGCCAAGATTTCCGGCGCCCGTTTCTCTGTCATGTACGGCGGTTTGGCCCGTATGCACAGGGCATTGATCCAACTTATGTTGGATACCCACACCCAGGAGAATGGCTACACCGAGACTTATGTACCTTACTTGGTAAATCCCGATTCCCTCAAGGGTACCGGTCAGTTGCCCAAGTTTGAGGAAGACCTGTACAAGCTCCGTGGTGACCGTGAATTGTATTTGATTCCCACCGCCGAGGTGCCGGTCACCAATATTGCCCGAGATGAAATATTGGCAGAATCAGATTTACCCATTAAATACACGGCCCATACCCCCTGTTTTCGCAGTGAAGCCGGCTCCGGTGGCCGTGATGTGCGGGGCATGATACGCCAACACCAATTTGAAAAGGTAGAGATGGTCCAGTTGGTTAAGCCAGAAGATTCCTACCAGGCATTGGAACAGTTAACCTCCCATGCTGAGGCTATTTTACAAAAGCTGGAGCTGCCATACCGGGTGGTGGTGTTGTGTGGAGGGGATATTGGCTTCTCATCTGCCAAAACCTACGACATTGAAGTGTGGCTGCCGGGGCAAAGCCAGTATCGAGAGATTTCGTCTTGTAGTAATTTTGAGGATTTTCAGGCCAGACGGATGCAAGCCCGCTATCGCCCAGAAGGCAGCAAGAAGACCGAGTTTGTGCACACCCTCAATGGCTCTGGTTTAGCGGTGGGGCGCTGCCTGGTGGCGGTGATGGAAAATTATCAGCAGGCCGATGGCAGCATTTTAGTTCCCAAAGCGTTGCAGGGTTATATGAATGGTCTTGAAATGATTCCTGCCAGGGGTTAGGGCCGATGGACTACTTACCGATTTTTTATCAGCTTAACCATAAGCGGTGTCTGGTGGTGGGAGCGGGTGAGGTGGCCGTGAGGAAAGCCTCCATGCTTCGCAAGGCCGGTGCCCACTTGAGGGTGGTTGCTACGGAATTCAGTGGTGCCATGGATGCCTTACTGGCCCAGGACGCAAAATCGGAAAAGCGGGTTGGAGAATTCCAGCCCCAGGATTTAGATGGCGTCACCCTGGCCATTGCCGCCACCAACAACCTCGACGCCAACAGCGCTGTTTCCGAGCAAGCCCAGGCTCGCTCTTTGCCGGTAAATGTGGTGGATAATCCCAGCCTTTGTACTTTTATTTTGCCTTCAATCGTCGACCGCTCGCCTATTATGATCGCTATCTCCAGTGGTGGAGCCTCGCCGGTTTTGGCGCGGCTGATTCGAGCCAAATTGGAATCCAGTATCCCCGCCAGTTATGGCAGGCTAGCAAAGCTGGTAGGTAGCTTTCGAGATGCAGCTAAAGCCAAATTTGCCGATGTAAATCAACGTCGCGGGTTTTGGGAAGCCGTGTTAACCGGGCCTATAGCGGAGTTCGTATTTGCCGGCAAAGAGCAACAGGCGGAAAAAATGCTGGAGCAACAGCTGTTGCCTGGTGACGGCCACTTGCAGCCCGTTGGAGAAGTTTACTTGGTGGGAGCGGGGCCCGGTGATCCTGACCTGTTGACGTTTCGAGCCCTACGCCTAATGCAGCAGGCTGACGTGGTGTTATACGACCGATTGGTGAGTGCGGATATCCTGGAGTTGGTGCGCCGGGATGCAGAACGTATTTATGTGGGTAAGGCCCGCAGTGATCATGCCGTACCCCAGGATCAAATTAATCAATATTTGGTGGATCTTGCCAAACAAGGAAAGCGAGTATGTCGCCTAAAAGGCGGAGATCCGTTTATTTTTGGCCGAGGCGGAGAAGAAATTGATCGTCTGGCAGAAGCAGGGATCACCTTTCAAGTGGTGCCGGGCATCACCGCCGCATCGGGTTGCGCCAGTTATTCCGGAATTCCTTTAACCCACCGAGATCATGCTCAGTCTGTTCGATTCATAACGGGTCATTTGAAGGACGGCAGCCTCAATCTCGATTGGGAAAACCTTGCCAAAGGCAGTCAGACATTGGTTTTCTATATGGGTTTAATGGGGCTTTCCACCATTTGTAGCCAGTTGGTAAAGCATGGAATGTCACCTGATACCCCTATCGCACTGGTTCAGCAGGGCACCACTCCCCAGCAAAAAGTGTTTGCCTCTACCCTCAGTTCCATGCCGAATTATATTGAGAAACAAGAAGTTAAGCCCCCCACGCTGATTATTGTTGGTACGGTAGTAGCACTCCGAGAGCGTCTATCCTGGTTTGAGCCAGGTCAACGCTAGGCCAACAAAGGGTTAATAACCGTTCATTTTGTAGACTTTTGCTTTCCAAAATACCGAGTTCAGCTAGTCTTAAATTAAGACTAATGTACAAAGTGCATCTGGAGCCTATGGCATGAATTGGTTCAACCGCATCTCAATCAAATACAAACTGTTTATTATCCCTGTTGTGGGGGTATTGGGTTTTGCGGCCTATCTGGCATTTAATTTAGTGGTGAATACCAGCATCGACGATCGCTTAGAAACGGTTCGAGATCGCTATTATCCCATTTTGGAAGATGCCAACAGTGTGATAGTGAACCTGGGTAAAACCAGTGAAACCCTTAACTCCGCCGTGAGCACGGGTGAAGTTGATATGATTGCTGGAGCGGATCAGCAGGCGGACCAAATGCGAGCCCTGATGGCGGAGATCCACGAGCTAGAGCCGGAACGAAAAAATCAGGTTGAATCACTTCAGACTCAGTTTGACGCTTACTATAAAATGGCTCGAGCCCTTTCCGAAGGGATGATTTCTGGGACGATTGATTTCTCGAAGCTCAATGAAGAAGTGGAAAAAATGAGATCCGCTCAAAATAAACTGAAAGTGGATTTGCAGCGTTTCCGGGATGAGAGCTATGAGCTATTCACAGGCAATATTTCCAAGTCGCTGGCTGATCTTAGAACCGCTCTGGAGTTTGGTTTTGGAATAGCTCTGGTGGTGGCTATTGTTCTGCTCGCAGTCTCTTTTTATATTACCGCCGTCATCAATGGCAATATTTCCAGAATTGCTCGGTCCCTGAAAGATATCGCCAGTGGAGAGGGGGATCTAACCCGAAGGATCAGTCAAACTTCCGAAGATGAGATTGGCGAGTTGGTATTTTGGTTTAATTCGTTTATTGAAAAGCTGCAAGGCATTATCAGTGATGTGGTGACCAGCATTCAACCTCTCTCAGACGCGAGCCGCGAGCTTGGAAAGTTAGCCCATGAAAGTGAGGCCGTATCGAATACCCAGCGTGAATCTACCGCCAGTGTCAATCGCTCTATGAATGAGATGTACCTGAGCTTGAATGAGAATGCTTCCAATACTGCGAATGCAGCAGAAGCGGCTTCTGATGCCAACGACCAAGCTAAAAATGGCCACCAAATTGTGAAAGAAACCATAAGTATCATTGATGATTTGGCTAAGGAAGTAGCTAAAGCCGGTGAAACCATTCATCAATTGGAATCCGATAGCGAAAACGTGGGAGCCATATTGGATGTTATTCAAGGTATTGCTTCTCAGACCAACTTGTTAGCATTGAACGCTGCCATCGAAGCAGCCCGGGCAGGAGAGCACGGGCGGGGTTTTGCGGTGGTGGCCGATGAAGTTAGAACTCTGGCTTCACGAACCCAAGAGTCCACAGAAGAAATTCATACTGTAATCGAACAGCTGCAGAAAACAGCCAGAGTGATTTCTGACGTAATGACAGCAGGGCAAAAGAAAGCGCAAGAAAGTGTAGACAAAGCGGGCAATGCCGGTAGCTCCCTAGGCGCAATTACCAGCCGAGTAGAAGAAATAAATGTCATGAATACCCAGATTGCTTCCGCTACAGAGGAACAGCAACAGACCTCTCAGTTTATTCAGACTGCAATCGATGAAATTAGTCATTCCGCCCAGAGCGCTGCCGAAGGCTCCGCCAAGGTGGCGTTGGCCACCGAACAGCTACAGTCAGTGACCAATAAATTGGATGCTGTGGCACGACAATTTAAAGTCTGAACCATGCTAGATCTTCCGTAAATGCACGGCGATTTAAATAAACGATTTGTTCCGGTCCAGCCACATCTGTCGTGCCGCTTCCAATGCGCTAGATTGATTTTCCTCCTTACCCAACAGCTTTAATGCGATTGCAGTTGTTCCTATGACTGCACTCTCTCCATATTCGTGGTTTTGTTTTCCTTGCCATGTTTTAACTAGATCAGAGATCGCCAGTTTTGTTTCTTTAACGTGGCGGTTTTCAAATAGTGCGGGCCAGGTCTCATCTAAAAGTTCATCGCTTCGAACGGACTGGACCAGGCAATCCGTATCCGGGTTTCTTTCTATTTCTCCGGCTTCACCTTTGATCACATCAACCCTCTGGTAGCCCAAAGATTTTGCCGCCACCTGGTGAACAGGCCGGTAGCCAGGATGGAAAATGCCTTGAATAACGTGCTCGGCATCACAGGGATTAAGAAGCCGCGAGAGAGTGTGCACCGGGGATCGTAGACCCAGAATATTGCGTAACTCAATAATTTGGTGGAGTTTGGGGCAGAGATCTCGAAGCGGGAAGTACGTAAAACCGTGACTATTCAATTGTTGTTGGCACAGGTCCCAGCTGGTCGCCACAGGAAGTCCCAGTTCTAACAGTACATCTTCAGTGTAAAGGCGGTCGATGGTGTGGCCGCTGGCACCATGGATAAATACACGCTGACCATTTTCTGCCAATAATAAAATTGATAAAAGATACCATGGAAGGTGCCTGCGCTTACCCGCGTAAGAAGACCAATCAATATCAACCTGTAGCGGTGATGGTGGTTTGATATGGGGTTTTACCGCCTTCACAAAGCCTAGTAGTTCATCGGCGCTTTCTTCCTTCACTCGCATTAACATTAGAAAGGCGCCAAGCTGTGTGTCCAGTACTTGCCCTTCCATAATCATGGTCATGGCGGAAAAAGCCTCTGATTCCGTTAGGGCCCGTGAACCTTTTTTGCCTTTGCCCAAAATCCTCACGTATTGTGCAAATGGATGTTCGTGGCTGGGGGGAATACTTGTTTTCATTAGGCACCTACAGGCAGTTGGTGGGGCGGGGTAGTCCAGCAATTTTTGCGGCCAGTTTTGCCGGGCTTTGGGGAAACAATTGCATGAGGTAAATGCTATTGCCTTTTTCTTCACCCAATTGCTGCTTTACGTATTTTACTAGAATCCTCATGGCGGGTGAATGTTCGAATTGAGCATGAAACTGACGAATCAAATGTAAAATTTGCCAGTGATCTGCCGTTAGGGCGATACCTTCAGATTCCGCCATCGCTTCCGCAACGGATGGGTTCCAGTCATTAAGGTGTTTTAAATAGCCTTCTTTATCCAGCGCTACGATTCTTTGTTCCACCTTAAGTTCGTTCATTTTAAAACCAGCTAACTGATTTGGAGTGGCTACACACCAACTCCACCAATTCCGAGTAGTCGATGGGTGTTGCCGTCTGGGCCGTTAAATCGGCTAAGCCTCGGGCTTTAAGATCGGACTGAAGGTAATAAATATTTGTCTTGGCCAGTGATTCAATCTTGGCTGGGGGCCATGTGAGCAGATAGACGCCATCCTCAATCAGAACTAAGCTGTCATCTGGAGCTAAACAGTCTAAACAACGGCTCAGAGAAGCGCTTTGGTCGGGAGCTTTGTTAATAATGTGTAAAATCATTGCTGGCCCATTAGTAAGTAAGCAGGTTATCAAAACGTGCCAGTAATGCTGTCATTTCGGCATTGTTTATGGCCTTGGGGTTACCCACTAAATCCCCAAGTGATAACCCTCGATTCATGAGATCGGCTTCAGATACGTAGAGTTCATCGATCTCATAGAGCGAATATGAGTCCACCGCAGCGGCGGTATTTTTCTGGCCAGGCGCTGGCTGTTGGTTGTTCAACAGCTGAAATATGCCGTCGCCCACAAACAACAGAGCGACAGGCACGCCAAAGGCTGCAAAAGCCAGACTGGTGTCTTGTGATTCCTTGGCGCTGAGGCTGGAGTAGGGCGGCTTGCTGTTTATGATCAAAGTGGACTTCATCTCTAGCTCCCAAAAGTAACCAATCTATCGCACTCGATACTGGCTTCCACCAGTTGGCCAAGCCCGGAAAGCACAAAACCCTGCTTTAAGTTGTGATTTGTTTTCTCATAGCGTTGGGCTTCTTCTTCATTGATGATGCCCCTTCGAAGGCAAGCAGATATGCAGACCACCAAGTCCACATCATGTTTAAGTGCGAGTTCTTGCCACTCAGCATACAGGTCGGCTTCGTCCTGGGGTGCAATCGCCAGGTTGGTGGCGGAATGTACTCCGTCTCCGGAAAAGAAAACGCGGCTGAGTTGTTTTCCTTCTTGAATGACAGCCTGGCAAAATCGTAGGGCAGTGAGATTACTTTGCTGGCTGTATGGACTTCCGGTTACATGTACAGCGATTTTCATCATGGTTCCATGGGGTGGCATAAAAGGTTTGATATTAAACAGACGGTATCAAATAGGAATGATATGGTGCAATTTGTTCAATTCAAAGACCCGATTATAATTAATGAGTCAAGCAGCTTTAGCGGCATGGCAGGAACTTTTTAAGGTGATGAAATTTTTCTTCACAGAATCATAGGTTTCCGTTATTATCTGCGCCTTCAAATGGTGGGTTGGCAGAGCGGTTGAATGCACTGGTCTTGAAAACCAGCAAGGGTTAACGCCCTTCCGGGGTTCGAATCCCTGACCCACCGCCATTTTCAAAAAAACCTTATGTTCTAAAAGGTTAACGCGCTGTTGAGCGTATTCCCAAGAGCCCACTCAATCTCATATCGAAGTTAGTGAATCAACTTTGCCTGCATCGGCATGGTTGACGTTCAAAGCTTACCTTCAAGGTCATTGGGCTATACTTCAGCCACTACTGGGCAGACATGGTGTATTTGCTGTGTAGTACTGCAATTGGTCCCCAAGCCAGGCGAGGATGATCGAACATGGATGAATCGGAATATCATAAGGCTGAGCCTCAAGCGGAGCAAACCAAGGCCATGATTGATGTCGTGAAGCTGGAAGCGGAGTGTGCCAAGCTCAAGGCGGAATGTGCCAAACTAAATGCAGAGCGGGAAAACTTAATTATCAAACAACGATATTTCCCTGTTCTCGCTGTGTCTCTAATTATCATAGCCTTGACCGTAACAGTGACGCTCTTGAGCTACTAGTCTCGTTATTTGTGCTGCATTACCATCAGGCTAACCTAATTTGGTCATTCTTGTGGTCGCACACAGGCAGAATCGATCCATAAATCATTGACAGTTCTGTTCCAGTAGAAACTGACTGTATACTCGGAAACCATCTAACTAACATGGGCTTATTGCCAATAAATCCCCTTATCAAGTGGGCAGTTTGCACGCTTACTAGTCGGACAAGGGCAGATTAAGATGATAGAATTAAATAACTAATAAAAAACAACAAACCGTGGCTGCGGAGTTTAATCAGTGATTAAGGTTTTTATCGTAGATGATCATGACCTCGTTCGTACAGGCATTTCCAGAATGCTGTCGGACATAGCCGGAATCAAAGTGTCAGGAGAGGCGAATAGCGGCGAAGATGCGCTTAAGTCGGTACGTGATCTTGAACCGGACGTGGTACTTATGGACGCAAAAATGCCGGGCATTGGAGGCCTGGAAGCAACTAGAAAAATACTCAGGCAACATCCAGATATGAAAGTGATTGCGGTGACTGCCTGTGGTGAGGAGCCATTTCCATCCCGTTTCCTGCAGGCCGGTGCTTCCGGTTATCTTACCAAGGGGGCTCCGTTGGATGAGATGGTGAAGGCCATCCGCTTGGTGCATTCTGGACAGCGTTATATCGCTCCTGATGTGGCGCAGGAGTTGGCACTAAAACCCTTTAGGAATGAAGCAGAAACGTCACCGTTCGAGCAATTGTCCGAACGCGAAATGCAAATTGCAATCATGATTGTGAACTGTCAAAAAGTGCAGGAAATCTCTGATAAATTGTTTTTAAGCCCGAAAACGGTCAATAGCTATCGTTATCGGATTTTCGAAAAACTGGCCATTAAAAGCGATGTGGAGCTGACCCTGTTAGCAGTTCGGCACGGCATGTTGGATGTGGATTCTCCTCCCAACAGCTAGCCCTACAATCTAACAATGTCATTCAAAAATATATCCTCTTTCCTTGCGTCTTTAACCACTCACCCGGGTGTGTACAGGATGTTGGGGGCTGACGGCGATGTGCTTTATGTGGGCAAAGCCCGGAATTTAAAAAACCGCGTCAGCTCCTATTTCAAAACCAAGCAGCAAAGTTTAAAGACAGCCGCTCTGGTGGAAAAAATAGCGAATATAGAAGTGACGGTCACCCACAGTGAGACGGAAGCGTTATTACTCGAACAAACGCTGATTAAATCTCTGAAGCCACCTTTTAACATTTTGCTTCGGGATGACAAATCCTACCCGTATATTTATTTGTCCAAGCAGGGGTTTCCACGTTTAGCTTATCATCGTGGGTCAAAAAAATTACCAGGGCGTTTTTTTGGACCCTATCCCAGCGCGGCATCGGTTCGTGAAACTCTGGGTTTGTTACAGAAGCTATTTAAAGTGCGCCAATGTGAAGACAGTTTTTTTAAAAACCGTTCGCGCCCCTGTTTGCAGCATCAAATTGAACGTTGCAGAGCCCCTTGCGTTGGATTGGTGGCGGAGCAGGATTACGCTGATGATGTTCGGCACACCATCATGTTTCTCGAAGGTAAAAATAGAGAGGTGAGGGAAGAAATTACCGCCAGGATGACACTGTGCTCTGAGAATCTGGAATTCGAGCGGGCGGCGGTGTATCGGGATCAGCTGGAGGCCCTAGCCCATATTCAATCTCAACAGTTCGTAGAGACGGATTCCAGCGGCAGCGTAGACGTGTTTGCGGTTGCTCTTCAGTCGGGCTTTGCTTGTGTGCAGATCATTTATGTGAGGTCGGGTCGTGTAATGGGAAACAAGACCTATTTTCCTGCTCTAAAATCCCAATCCACGGTGGAGGAAGTACTGGAGGAGTTCGTGCCACAGTATTACCTCAACACCGGTTTAAGTAGAGATTGGCCAAAACAGATCTTGGTGCCGGTGGAATTTGAATCTCAGGATCTGTTGGTGGACGCCATTAGTCAGAAAGAAGGCATCCAAATCTCGGTTTCTTCCAATGTGAGAACCGCTCGCAAGGCATGGCTAAGATTGGCCCAGACCAATGCGGATCAGTACTTGGCCAGCCATATTGCCAACAAAGAAAATCTATTTCAGCGTTATCGGTCATTGCAAGATGCGCTGAATTTAGATGAGTTGCCGCAACGGCTTGAGTGCTTTGATATCTCCCATACCCAGGGGGAGGGTACCGTTGCCAGCTGTGTTGTGTTTGAGCAATCAGGCCCTGTGAACAGCCAATATCGGCGTTTCAATATTGAAGGCGTTACTCCAGGTGATGATTATGGCGCCATGGAACAGGCGTTAACTCGGCGTTATACCCGGTTAAAAAAGGGTGAGGCCAAATTGCCCGATATATTAATCGTTGATGGTGGCAAGGGTCAGCTCAAGCAAGCTCGTAAAGTGCTGTCGGATCTGCAGGTACAAGGTGTGCTGTTGCTGGGTATAGCTAAGGGAGAAACCCGTAAGCCTGGATTGGAAACCCTGTTTTTGGAAGATACCGGTGTAGGATTTGAGCTTGATCGCGATTCTCCTGCGCTACACTTAATTCAACATATTAGAGATGAGGCCCACCGCTTTGCCATAGTGGGGCATCGGAAACGCCGCGACAAGCAGCGCAAACGATCGGTGTTAGAGGACATCCCCGGAGTGGGGCCAAAGCGGCGGCGGGAACTGCTAAATCACTTCGGTGGGTTGCAGGGACTGAGTAAAGCCAGCCAGCAGGAAATCGAAAAGGTGCAAGGGATCAGCAATAAAATTGCAGAAGACGTTTATGCCGCTCTTCACAACGTTTAGAATGTGATCTGATCATTACCATAGAGAGTTCATTCCATGCAGGAAGTAGCACCAAGAGCTTCCCTCCTTACTATTCCCAACATCTTGACTCTGTTGAGAATTTGCTTGATCCCCGTGATTGTGTTGGTGTTTTATTTAGAGCGGGAATGGAGTGCGCTGGTATCGGCCGGGATATTTGCGTTAGCCGGTTTAACGGATTGGGTTGACGGCTATTTGGCACGTAAAATGGACCAATCCACCAAGTTGGGGGCCTTTCTTGACCCTGTGGCCGATAAATTAATGGTGGCGGTGGCGTTGGTTTTACTGGTGGAGGTGCATTCAAGTGTGTTGATGGCCATCCCGGCCATGGTCATTATCAGCCGTGAAATCACCATATCTGCATTGCGCGAATGGATGGCGGAAATTGGCAAGAGGGGCAGTGTGGCCGTGTCGTTCATTGGCAAGGTCAAAACCACGGTGCAAATGATTGCCATCACCGTACTGTTAGCCAATGACCCCGGCTTGGATAACTGGTTGGTTTGGTTGGCCTATTTTCTTTTGTATCTTGCCACTGCTTTAACGCTCTGGTCCATGTTGGTCTATCTAAGAGCTGCTTGGCCGGATTTAAAAGAGTGATAATTTACAATAAGTTGTTGTTCAAATTGAGAAAATTATTAGTTGACTCGAGGGGCTTGGTAGGTAGAATAAGCATCCCACAAAGCACAGGCTTTTGTGACAAGCGGGAATAGCTCAGTGGTAGAGCACAACCTTGCCAAGGTTGGGGTCGCGAGTTCGAACCTCGTTTCCCGCTCCAAATTGCTAGAACCTCGGCGCTGCCGGGGTTTTTCTTATTAAGGCGCGGTGGCAGAGTGGTCATGCAGCGGACTGCAACTCCGTGTACGCCGGTTCGATTCCGACCCGCGCCTCCATCTTCCCAATCAGTTGGTTCCAGTACCTCAAGCACCCCTGCGGGTGCCGTCAGATTGGGCTGGATGAGATAAGCAGGGTCAGGTGCCCTTGATAACTTCTCGCTTTTCTTTAAAAGCTTCTACGTGCTCCCTCAGGGCCATCTCCATTTCAGAGATCTCAGATTTTTTGCCGCTCAGTAGAGTTTCACCGTCTTTGGGCGAATGACCTTTATAGGTATAGAGGCTTTCCAGCATGATTTTGCGCACGGGGGAGTGCTTGTCTAATCCCCGCTCTTTGCAAATGATGTCTACCGACATTTCAAACGCCTTATCATAGCCGTGTCGGTCTATGGAGATGGTTCTAAATTTGGGTTTTGAAAGCTCTTCGGAATTGACTCTTATTTCAAATACATGGGCAGGCTTTCTGCCTTTACGGTGGCGAATACGTTCTTTGAGCCCGACAATTTTACCGTCTGAATGGATGAGCCGTTCTACCGAAAGATCTTTGCGCATGAAATGCGCACGTTGTCTTTGAGCTAGCTCTAGATCTTTTGCTTGTGCTTCTTCCAGGGTGGCCAGTAGCTCTTCCTCGCTGAGCCAGCGGCCGTCTTTTTTAAGGGGGTAATAAACTTGATGCTCTTTGCTATTCCACGCTCTGTAAACGCGGATATAGTCTTCACTGACTGATATCGCCATAATTCGTTAAGACGCCTTTTCCATACATTGAACGATGAATTAGATCAACGGCCTCAATGATTGCTAACAATTCTCTATTTTGCAACAGTCAAAATAAAGCATTGATAAGTCAGGAGCTTCTCCCTATAATTTCGCCCTCATTTAGACTACTAGATCACTCGAGCCCGGGTGGCGAAACTGGTAGACGCAAGGGACTTAAAATCCCTCGGTATTTGATACCGTGCCGGTTCGATTCCGGCCCCGGGCACCATCTCTTTACAGAAGCAGCGTTCCTTCGCTGCAACTATTAACTCCAACTCAAATCCTGTTTGCGCAGCGGCGTGCTGCGGATACGCTTTCCTGTGGCTTGGTAAATTGCATTGGTAATGGCGGGGCCAACGGGTCCAACCGGTGCTTCACCGATAATGGCAAACCGATCATGCCCTGATAGAGCTTCATAATGGATGTGTATCTCTGGCATGTCAGCGATTTTAACCAGTGGCAGGCTATCGAGGTTGCCCTCCATGACGGCACCGTTGTGGATGGTGAGCCCGTCATTTAACACCATGTTGAGGCCAAAGATGATGCCGCCCTGTAGCTGGTTGGTTACCGCATCCATATTCACCACCCGGCCGCAATCGAAGGTGAAATCCAGACGTTTCACGGTGAGTTCTCCCGCCTGGGTTACCTCAACGTGGGCCACTGTGCATACGGTGCTACCCGCTTGCTTGCTGCCGGAATGGGGCCAGTTACTGATGGCAATGCCGCGTCCCTGTCCTTTGGGCAGGGTTTCACCCCAGCCAGCCTTTTCTGCGGCCACTCTCAAGCAGTCTGACCAAGCCGGATCCCAGTCCTTCAATAAGTTAAGACGAAACTCCAGTGGGTCTGCATTGGCGGCGATGGCGCATTCATCAATGAAGCTCTCCACTGTGAATACGTGGGAGTTGTAACCGGGTGCTCGATAAGCACCTGTGGCCAAATGCATGGGTAACTTACTGGTGGCTAAACTCACATTGGGGATGGCACCACTGGCAGCGTAGGCCATATCGGTGTAGCCCAAACTCAATTCCATGCCACTGAAACAGGTTTCTGCTTGCAGAGAAATCAGGTTTCCGTCTCCATCAATCCCTCCCTTGTAGCGCGCCGCCAGCTGGGTTCGGTAGGAGCCTTGGCGGGTGGTTTCTTCCCTGGACCAAATGACTTTGACCGGTACCCCGGGGTATTGCCGAGCAACGGCCACAACAGTTCGAACATCGTCACCGATTACCCGTCGGCCGAAACCACCGCCCACCATGGTTTGGTGGAAAGTGACCTTTTCTGGGGCCAGCCCGCATTCGTCTACCGCCACCCAAAATGCCTGTTGCATATCTTGGGTTGGGTGCCAGAATTCAAGACCATCTTCGTTGTAGATGGCAGTTCCATTTAGCGGTTCCATGCAGGCATGTTCGCTAAAAGGCATGCGGTACGTGGCTTCTATGGTTTTCGTGGGATTGGCGCTTTTAATATCGCCGGCTTTGGTGAGGGCTGCTCCTCCCCATTTTTCTAACACTCGATCCTGGCGTTCGTGGATGACAGATTCCGATGCCCAGAACTGTCCCAATCCCAGATCCCATTCCACCGGTAGGGCGTCCAGGGCTTTTTTCGCCTGCCAATAATGCTCTGCTATTACTGCCACGCCACTGTGACACTCTGATCCTTCAAGACCAAATGTAGCGTCAGCCTGAACCGGAGAGCCTGCGCGGTTGGCGGGGTCAATTTCAATAATGGCCTTTACCCCTGGCATGTTGATTACCGCCTCGGGCTCATAGGACTTCAATACGCCGCCTTGCACAGGGCAGTGCAGAACCGCAGCGTAGACCATGTCTGGGAGCATCACATCCATGCCATAGATCGCTTTACCTGAGACGATATCCGGTAGCTGTTTTTTCGGGGGGTTCGTTTTCCCAAGTAAGCGCCATTCTGTTTGGGGCTTGAGGCTGGGTTCGGATTCCAGTTTTATACTGGCGGCCTCGGCGGCCACTTCACCGAAACGCAGCTTGCGGCCACTCTTTGGGTGTGAAAGCAGACCGTCTTTGGCCACCACGTCCATTGCGGATACGCCCCAACGTTGTGCCGCTGCCGCTTTTAACCTTTCCCTTGCGCTGGCTCCCAGTTGCATGGTGTAGGGCATGCGGTCGTGATCGGTGCTATGTCCGCCAAAGAAAGGTTGCAGGCCCACGGCGTAGCTGCCCGGTTGCTTGTATTCGCGGCTGTAGGACGCGAATTCCACTTTAACACGCTTCCAGTTGCACTCCAGTTCTTCCGCTATGTTGAGTGCATGCTGGGTGGTGGCACCATTGCCGATTTCCGGTGTGGGCACCGTCACAATTATGGTGTCGTCCGGTAGTATGGTTAGCCAGGGAGATAATTCCGTGCCGTCTGAACCCTTTAGGGGTGTTTTTGATAGGGTGGCCTGGCTGTCTAAAGGGGTCAGTTGTAAAGACAGTCCGCCAGCTAATACGCTGGCCGATACCATAAATTTACGTCGGGACAGTATGGCCTGTTTGCGCTCGGCTAATTGTTTCATGCCTTCATCTCCTCGGCGGCTCGATGGATGGCAGCTCTGATTCTGGGGTAGGTGCCACAGCGACAGATATTCGATATTTGTGCGTCTATTTCTTCGTCGCTGGGGTTGGGGTTTCGTTTGAGCAGGTCTGCAGCTGCCATTAAAACTCCCGTCTGGCAATAGCCGCACTGGGGTACATTGAGTTCCACCCACAGCTTTTGCAGTACATGGTCTCCACTTTCCGATAAGCCTTCGATTGTGGTGATGTCAGCACCTTCAGCGGCTTCTGTGGGCACCTGGCAGGAGCGCACGGCAGAGCCATTGAAATGTACTGTACAGGCTCCGCAGAGGCCGGCACCACAACCAAATTTGGTGCCGGTCATGGATAAATGATCTCTTAGGGTCCACAACAAGGGTGTGCTGGGATCAACATCCAGTTCCTGTGGTTTACCGTTGACTGAAAATTTTATTGTGGTCATTACAGTCCCGCCCTTTTTCGTGCCAGTGCTTCAAAATCCGCGTTCATTTTTGCCAGCTTTTCATCGGTGATGGCTTCTCTATCAAATTTCTGCATGAAATTTAGGGTGAACCCTCGGCCTTGACCGATGTCTGGATGGGTTGAGAAACCGGGCAAGTAACTATCCACGATGTCTCGAGCTTCTGGATCGTCCAGAATGATGCCCACCAGAGTAGAGCCTGTGGTGTACACCACGACGCTAGAGCCTTCCAATTTGCTCAATTCGGCCTCGATGGCTTCTAGTTTGTCTGCAGTTATCATATCTGGGTAGTAGGGTTGAATATCACCTAGTGTCAGAGGTCTGGCCACGGCCAATTGCCGCAGCTTTTCAAGCCCGGGTAGGTGCTTTTTCAGGACGTCGTTGGCTTCGCTGAAATCCAGCAGATCTCCAATGCTGGATTCCTCCACGGAATAGGTGATTCCAGGCAGAGTTACGGTGGGTTCTGGGGCCATCATGAAGTAAAAGCTTGCCCCACCTATGATACAGAGCAAAAGCAGCACTCCGCCCATAGAGATAAATAGTTTGCGTCGAGTCATGGTGTCATAGCCAAAAATGGGATTATTGTTATGGCCGTTAGTGTACAGCAGTGTTGACTAGAAATAAAACTCGGAACCGGCTCGGCTAATTGCCCCTGAGAGTGGAATCTTGTCTATATCTCATTCACTGAATTTTGCTTGAGAGCATCCAGTTCGTTAATCAGCTCTGGAGGTAGGCCTTCGCCGTTAGATCCGCCAAAATAGAAGTACAGGTGATTCTCATATTCATTGAGGCATTTGCTGGAATAGGTGGCAACCGCCATGCGAGCACATTCTTTTAAATAGAGATTCGCTAGCGATACGTCAATTTGATCCCCCAGTGTTCGCTCCATGATAGAAAGCAAATAGAGTACTCGTGCTGTGTCAACTTTGGTATTGGGTCTTCTCAGCAGTTGATGCAATTGTTTGCGCCAGTAGAGAGCTGATGGCCGGTTCCTTTCGTTGAAAATAAACTCGTGTTGAAGGCTAAAACGTTCGTTAAAATTTTCGTATATGGATGCTTCCAACTGATCCAAATTCATCATGGTCGGCTCAATGCTGCGCAAGCCCTCCTGCCATAGTTCGATTTTCTTTCTTACCTCTAAATTCAGTTTCGGTAATTTGGTGTGTTCTGAAAGCACTATCTGGGCTTTTTGGGTGTCCTCGTGACTCAGTATGGCTATGTCCAGAAGGCGTTTAAGCGTTCTCTCAGATTGGATTCTGGATTTTTGTACGCTGGGTTTATCCAGATAGGCCAGGTAAGAAATTTGCGCCTGGGTATAATGGCGCAGGTAGTAATTGAACTCTCCGTAACTAAAATCATTGGCGAACAGGCTTCTATCCAATTTGCGTGTGAGCTTAGCCTGCTGACCGTCCTGAATATGACAGCTACTGCAGATCACCGGAACGCCTGATAACAAAAACTGAGCGGTGGCGTAATTTTTGGTTTCGAACAAAAGTTTTGCCTGTTTCAGTTGCTGTACCAGGCTTTGTTGAGAAATTTTCATATTGACCCCGTGACCGGGGATGAATTTTGGTGTTCGCTCAATGACCCATAACAGCTGTTGCAGTTGTTGTTGGATTTTATCCTGGTTGGTTGGGTCTCGAAATGCGGAGTCGTTGTATATAAATGGCATTAATTCCATCAAGGTGTCACTGGCTTTGTTCATTTCTTGTTCGAGTGTGTCAGAAAATCCCGTGTGGCTTATAGCCAAAAAAACAATCATCCATAAGGCATTAGCAGATTTAGACATATGGCTTAGTCGCCTTTTAATTATTCGATAGATAACCCGATGTGGTTATAGTCCTATTAGCAGAAAAGCTTTGCATTTAACAGCCATACACATCAATATTTAGCGTAATATTGTTAATTATCCTATATTTAACATTATTGTCGCGAGGGACTGGCTATGAGTGTGCAAGGTCTTGATCGGGTTCATATGTTACAAGGGGTGCCCACCTTCGGTGGAATTAATGATGATGTTTTGTCGTATTTGCTAGGCAGGTCTAAGGTCATCGAGAAATCGGCGGGCGACGAAATTTTTCAAGAAGGGGATTACACCGCTTCCATGTTTGTTATTGAAGATGGTGACGTCTCTGTATTCAAGCGTAAAGCAGGCGAAGATTGCCTTATGGTGGTTTTGCATGAAGGGGATTGCTTGGGTGAAATGGCCTTATTCGACTACATGCCCAGAAGCGCCTCAGCGGTTGCTCGCACGGATTGCCGCTTAATTGAAATCACCTCTCAGAATTTGTACGACATATACAAAAAAGACATGGAGCAGTTTGCGCTGCTTCAGATGAATTTAGGTAGAGAAATTGCGCGTAGGCTGCGCAGGGCAGATGAGCTATGTGTTAAATGCCCTTTAAAAACGGGATCGGAGGAAAAGCAGTTCCGACAAATTCAATAACAAAAACAAAAATTGCAGAGGTACCTATGGATGACGTTAACACCAAGCCCCATAAACATGATGGCCAATTGATCGTATCTTCAAGAAGGTTGTCCTGGTCGGCACCGTTTCGGTGGTTAAAGCTGGGCTGGCAGGATTATTTGAATGCAAGAAAGTTAAGTATGGAATATGGGATGTTTTTCGCCCTATGTGGATTGGTGTTGTCCGTAATCGGAGTCATCTACAGCAGTAATATTGTTTTGTTTACGTTAGCGGTAGCATTTGTATTGTTAGGACCGTTACTGGCCTTTGGCCTCTATGATATTCCCAGGCAGCTTGAACACGGTGAGACGCCCACTTTACGTCATTCCATAGATCAAATTAAGGGAAGTGCTGCCAATCAGTGGATTTTCGCTGTAGTGATTTTTGTTATTGCGCTGTTGTGGATGAGAGCGGCTACTATCATTCATGTGTTTTATCCCCAGGAAGCAGACCCTTCCCTGGAATCGTTGTTCACATTTTTTGTTATTGGCACGGGAGCCGGGGCATTTTTTGCTGGCCTGGTATTTGGAATTAGCGCGTTTTCCCTGCCCATGATGATGGATCGAAATGTGGATGCGATATCTGCTTCCTTGAGTAGTTTAAGCGCTGTGATGAACAATATGGGTGTGTCAGCATTGTGGGCATTTCTTATTTTTGCGTTAGTAGCTTTTGGGTTTGCCACGGCTTTTGTTGGTTTGGTGGTTGTGTTGCCCGTAATTGGCTACGCCACTTGGCATGGTTATCAGGAAGCGTTGTTAGACTAGTGCACAGTCCGGGCATTGTTGGAAATCAGCTGGGCAATTTTAGGGATTAATGGCGCAGGAAAATCGTGCGCCATTCCTTCAATCATTTCCAATTTAGCATTAGGGATTGCTTTGGCAGAGGCTTTGCCGCCTTTGGGGTGAACCAGAGGATCTTTATCGCCATGAATAATTTGAGTGGGGCAGTTTACGCGATGAAGCAGGTGCTTGAAGCCGCCGCTGGCCAGAATAGCGTGGGTTTGCCGAAGTTGTCCCGCGGGGCGGTATGCCCGGTCAAATGCCGCTTCCACCCGTTCCAGTATTTCTTCGTCGCTGGGGGGATAATGAGGGCTCGAAATTTTTTTCCAGAATTTGAGGGCGCGACGTAAGACTACTTCTTTTTCGTGCCCTTTTTCTACACCAATGCCTCCTAGAAAGAGCATGACATCGAATCTTGGCATGGGTAAAGCGGCGCTGTTTGTGGAAGACATAATAGAGGTAAGACTGAGGCAGCGGTGGGGGAATAGGGCGGCGAAAAGCTGAGCGATCATACCTCCCATGGATGCACCCACCACATGCACCTTTTCTAATCCAAGCCCATCCATTAGAGCCAGTGTGTCTTTGGCCATGAGGTGCAGGGTGTAATTGTTTTTCAGCGGAATCCCTAGCCTGGCTTTTAACATTTCTTTCGGTAGATAAAACTTTAAGTTGCTATTGTGGGCAGAAGATAATCCTGCATCGCGATTATCAAAGCGTATTACCCTGAATCCTTCTTCCACTAATAGCTGGACCATCGCATCGGGCCATTGGGTGAGTTGAGCACCTAAGCCCATGATGAGCAGGAGGGGTGGAGCTGTGATGTCTCCCTCATCCTGATAGTGAATTTGGATTCCGTTGCAGTAGACTTCACCGGACCGTATGGGGTAAGAAGCGTTCTGCATCACGTTATCCATCTTGTTTTTTAGCGGCGAGCATATAGTTCACCGCGAGAGATTTTTGTACGTAAAATCTACGAGTGAAAGGGTTGAGCCCCACACCGGTTTGCCAGAATGTAGGCAACTGATGTTTCAACAAAATTTGCTGGAGGTGTTTTGGATCCACGAATTTGTTCCATTGATGGGTGCCTTTTGGCAATAATCGCAAAATGTACTCGGCACCTACTATGGCCACAATAAAGCTCATGATGGTTTTGTTGATTGTAGCCACAAACAGGTAACCTCCCGGCTTAACTCGCTGCGCACACAGCTCCATAAATAGGGTTGGGTTTTGCACATGTTCCACTACTTCCAAATTAAAAACAATATCGAACTGCTCGTTCACTTGTGCTATTTCAGCCACTCGATAATCGATTTGGAGTTGCCCCTGGAGTGCGTGTTGGCTGGCTATTTTGATACTTTGTTCTGCCAGGTCAATGGCCGTGACCTGGGCTCCTAGATTGCACAGTGATTCAGATAAAATGCCGCCTCCACAGCCAATATCCAGAACCTTGAGCCCCGCAAGGGGCTGGTCTCCTTCGCGACAAACCCCCTCGGCACGAAGCACTTCCACAACAGCGTCAATTCTAAAACCGTTAAGAAGATGCAGTGGCCACATTGGCCCGTCGCTGTCCCACCAGGTATGGGCCAATCGATTAAATCGAGCCAGTTCAATATTGTCGCCAGTTGCACTGCTTTTGTTCATATCGAGCCTATGATTTTACGACGGTGTAACAGGGGGTGTACTGTGCTTGGCCTATTTTCATACGTCCTTGTTGGATGAAGCTTCTTAGCAAACTATCCAAAGCAGCCATTATTTTGGGGTCACCACTGATCTCGAAAGGCCCATGGGTTTTTATGAGTTTCATTTCCTGCTCTTTTACATTTCCCGCCACAATACCGGAGAATGCCCGTCGTAGATTCGCTGCCAATTGGTGTGTGGGTTGATCCAACCCCAAATTTAAACTGGCCATGGAATCATGGGTTGGTTTAAACGGTGACTGGAATTCATCGGTGAGGCTGAGTTGCCAGTTAAAGTAAAATGCATCTTGGAATTCTCTCCTGAACTCATATACGGTTTCGGCCCCAGCTTTAGCCGCTCTAGCTACATCTGCAGGCCCGCTTGTAATGATGTTATAACAGGATTGTGCGTCAGGGCCCAAGGTGTTGCCAATGAAAGTATTGATATTGTCGAAGTAGGATTTATTTGCTTCGTCGGCGGCAAACAGGATAGGGAAGGGTATGTTCTTGTTGGCGGGATTCAGCATGACTCCAATTATAAAGAGTATCTCCTCTGCGGTGCCCACTCCCCCAGGGAACACGATAATTCCGTGGGCCATTCGCACGAATGCTTCAAGCCGCTTTTCTATGTCGGGCATAATTATCAGTTCATTAACGATAGGGTTGGGTGACTCGGCAGCAATGATGCCAGGTTCAGTGATACCAACGTATCGACGATTAGAGATGTGCTGTTTCGCGTGGCCAATGGTGGCTCCCTTCATGGGGCCTTTCATGGCTCCTGGGCCACAGCCGGTAATGATGTTCATATCCCGCAGGCCCAACTGGTAGCCTACTGTTTTGGTAAATTCATACTCTTCGCGGCTTATGGAGTGGCCTCCCCAGCATACGATCAAAGGATTGCTATCGTTTTTCCTTATTGCATTCGCATTCCTCAGTATATGGAATACTGCGTCAGTAATACCCGCGCCGCTAGATAGGTCCAAGCCGTTAGAGTTGCGTATTTCATTAGAGACGTAGACAACGTCTCGAAGTACCGAAAAAAGCTGTTCCCTGACACCCCGTATCATTTTGCCATCCACAAAAGCACTGGCTGGGGCATTGACCACTTTGAGCATAATACCCCGCGCCTGACGGATAAAACGAATGTCGAAATCCATATGCTGCTGCAGTATTTCGTCGGTGTTGTCGTTTTGGTTGCCCGTATTCAATACCGCCAGGGCGCAGCGCCGAAAGGTATGGAAAAGATCGCTGTCGGTTTGATTCACCAGGGAATCCACTTCTTTTGGAGAAAGCAGCTCCAGAGCACACTCTGGGGAAACGATGACGCTGGCTATCTTGTCACTCATAGAATTCAGATCTCTTGTGTGGCTTATTATTTTGATTTTAACCGAAGGCTGGGAGATTGATTTGGATTTTGCCTGTTCTGGCCCTAAATAACTGAGTTGTGGGGCTTACTTTTGTAAATTATCTCAGTAACATAAGCCCTATCTGGGCATTCAGGGGAAGATTGATGTTAGAAATCCAAAGCATAAGCACGCAACCTTTTGATGGACAAAAACCGGGAACATCAGGTTTGCGGAAAAAGGTCGATGTTTTCCAACAACCGCATTATCTGGCTAATTTTGTCCAGAGTATTGTC
>CAXHEX010000024.1:0-73872 GCA_964016105.1 uncultured Ketobacter sp. | reverse complement strand
AGAGATCACACTCACCACGTCAACGCTTTTCTTAAACTTTTATTTCAAGCAGTTAGCAAGGCCGCTGAAATCTGGGCCGTTAAGCCAGTGTAGACGGGATTTTGGAGGCGGGAGAACTTTTTCTATTTTTGATTCTGAGTGCGAACATCGCGGTTAAGATTCCTGCAAATAGCAGCGGCTGCATGTACTCCAACTTGGCAACCCAAACGATATGCAGCAACCCCAAAAGCGCCACCAGGTAGACCAAGCGATGAAGTTTTTGCCAGCGCTTACCCAGCCTGCGCCGGAAGCCACGGGTGGAAGTGATGGCCAGGGGCAGCATCATCAGCCAGGCTATCAACCCTACGATGATATAAGGCCGCTGAGTAACCTCGTCCATAATCACAGCCAGATTTAAGCCAGCCCAAAGCATGATAAACACAGAGAAATGCAAGGTTAGGTAAAAAAAACTCCACAGGCCAAGCAGGCGTCGGAACGCGATCCAGCCAGGCCATTCGGTTAAAACACGTAACGGCGTCATGGCAAGACACCCCCACAAAACACACGCCCCGTAAAACCCCAACTCTCTCACCAACAGCTCTGCCGGATCGGCACCCAATTGCTGAGTGGCGATCAGATAACCCAGCCAAAGCAATGGCAGACACAGCAAAAGATGCAAAACCAGCCGGGCTTTGTTAATGGAAAAGCCGAACATCAGTAGTGGGTTCTCAAGTCGAGATCTTTATACAGGCCAGCCACTTGGTCCTCATAACCGTTGAACTTTTTGGTTTCCTGCCAGTTTGGTTTCCACAGGCTGTTGGGCAGTCGCCGCTCTCGTGCCTGGCTCCAACGCGGGTGGCTTACTTCGGGGTTAACATTGGCGTAAAAGCCATATTCATGGGCTGCCAGAACTTGCCAGGTGGTACGAGGCTGCTTTTCTACAAATTGAATTTTGGCTATGGATTTGATGCTCTTGAACCCATATTTCCAAGGCACCATCAAGCGCAAGGGCGCGCCATTCTGAGGCAATAAAGTTTTTCCATACACACCCACCACCATCAGAGTCAAAGGGTGCATGGCCTCGTCCATACGCAACCCTTCAACATAGGGCCAATCTATGGTGGAGCGACCAAAACGCTGCCCTGGGAAGCGGTCAGGATCAACTAAGGTCTCAAATCGGACGTATTTTGCTTTAGAGGTGGGTTCGAATCGCTTGAGCAAATCTGCGAGAGGGAATCCAACCCAAGGAACCACCATGGACCAAGCTTCAACACAGCGGAAACGATAAATACGATCTTCCAAAGCATGGGGTTTGAATATGTCTTCCAGAGTGTAATTACCCGGCTTGGCTACTTCCCCCTCCACCTTTACTCGCCAGGGGTCCACCTTGAAATTCTGGCCATTCCGGACTGGATCATCCTTGCCCGTACCGAACTCGTAAAAGTTATTGTAACTGATGACATCATCGTAGGGGGTTGGCTTTTCGGATGAGGAGCCAGGCCATTTGCTGGCAGCGGAAAGCTTATCTCTAAGCATTTCCTGCCAACTGGAAGGGGCTGCTTTTGCATGGGCAAATGGGTTTTGCATTAATGCCGTCAAACCCAGGCCACTGTACCCCATTTTTTTTAGCCAAGCTCGACGGGAATGGTACTGCCCCTCCGAGGTGAGCTCATATGATTTTGGTGCGCATTTATCTTGGGATTTGATCAGCATTGAATACCCTGCCTATTCATCTTAGCGATACCGTACTTTAGCTTAGACGCGTAACCAGGGGATTTGTTACTGATGATCACCCTAAACTTTTCGATTTACCTCGAATAAGCCGCAATACGGGGCCGCTGAGGGCGTATAAGGAGAAGATGGCCAGCAACATGCCCTCTGGGTGAACAGAGATTACAGCGAGCACTAACACCGCCAGAAGAATCGCCACGAACGGCACCCGGCCTTTGATGTCGATTTCTTTAAAACTGTTGTACTTGATGTTGCTGACCATCATTACCGCGCAAAATGCGGTCACTGCCGCCGCCAGCGCTGCAAGAAAGTTATCTGACGGATCGATCTGCTGCTCATTACCAAACCAAACCATACCCGCCACTACTGCGGCGGCAGCAGGGCTTGGCAGACCAGCGAAGTAGCGCTTGTCCGCACTTTCTATTTGAACATTGAATCGAGCCAGGCGAAGCGCCGCACAGGCAGCGTAAACAAAGGCAATCATCCAACCTACTTTGCCCAAATTGGATAACGACCAGGCATAAGCGACCAGGGCAGGAGCAACCCCAAATGAAATACAATCAGAGAGGCTGTCATACTGGGCGCCAAATTCACTTTCTGTATTGGTCATACGGGCAACACGGCCATCGAAACCGTCCAGCACCATAGCTACAAATATGGCCACTGCTGCCTGCTCAAACATACCGTTCATGGCTGCCACTATGGCGTAAAACCCAGAAAACAAGGCACCTGTAGTAAACAGGTTAGGCAACAAATAGACGCCTTTACGGGGCACCTTTCTACCACCCTCTGCTTCCTCTTCAACTACTTCAAAGGTGACACCTTCGTCGTCCATATTCAAATTGCTGCCTCTACCCGCCCCCTCTCCTGGGTCGGACTGGGCTTTATGCAGATTAACGATGGAAGGCCCCTTTGGGTTATCCGATGATGGAGGCTCTTTGTCTGCCATTTTGGAATCCTGTAGTTGCACTGTGTCTGGAGTGAGCTCTAAATTTGGTCTTTTGTAAGTCAATTTGCAAGGGCATTGTCCCATGAACTTTTTATGACTGCACGCCCACAAAAAAAGCGCGGACTAGCCGCGCTTTTTTATGTCAAAACCAATCGATCAATTTTTTGATTTGTCGATGATCTTGTTGTCTTGGATCCAGGGCATCATTTCACGCAGCTTGGCACCGGTTTGTTCGATAGGATGAGCTGCGTTGTTACGACGATAGGCCGTCATGGAGGGGTAGTTCAAAGCACCTTCAGAGATGAACATCTTCGCGTACTCACCATTCTGGATACGCTTGAGGGCATTTCTCATGGCGGCTCGAGACTCATCGTTAATCACTTCTGGGCCGGTGACGTACTCTCCATATTCAGCATTGTTGGAGATGGAGTAATTCATGTTGGCGATGCCACCTTCATACATCAGGTCAACGATCAATTTCAGCTCGTGCAGACACTCAAAGTAGGCCATTTCAGGGGCATAACCGGCTTCTACCAGGGTTTCGAAACCGGCCTTAACCAATTCAACCGCACCACCGCACAAAACCGCTTGTTCACCAAACAGGTCTGTTTCTGTTTCGTCTTTGAACGTAGTTTCGATAATGCCAGTACGGCCGCCACCCACACCACAGGCATAGGATAGTGCCACGTTTTTCGCGTTACCGGATGCATCCTGATAAATCGCAACCAGATCCGGAATACCACCACCTTTAACAAACTCGGAACGCACGGTGTGACCAGGCGCTTTAGGGGCAATCATGATAACGTCCAGATCCGCACGGGGAACCACTTGGTTGTAATGGATGGCAAAACCATGGGCAAAGGCCAAAGTGGATCCCTGCTTGAGGTTAGGTTCAATTTCGTTCTTGTAGAGCTGGGACTGAAACTCATCAGGGGTCAGAATCATAATCAGGTCTGCCCACTGCACGGCTTCGGGCACCGCTTTAACCGCGAGGCCAGCAGCCTCAGCTTTAGCGGCAGAAGAAGAACCTTCCCGCAATGCCACCACAACGTCCACACCAGAATCTTTCAAGTTGTTCGCATGGGCATGCCCTTGAGAGCCATAACCAATGATTGCTACTTTCATTCCTTGAACGATGGATAAATCGCAATCTTTGTCGTAATAAACTTGCATGAGTTTTCCTCTATTTGAAATTTGGCTTTTACAAAAATTAATAAATGCTAAGGATTAAAGTGCCAGAATCTTATCGCCACGGGCGATTCCTGAGACACCGGACCGTACCACTTCCAAAATGGAAGCATCCCCTACGGCCTCTAAATAAGCATCCAGTTTGTCACTGGCACCGGCCAGCTGAACTGTGTATACGGAGGGGGTAACATCCACAATCTGACCTCGGAATATATCCGTGGTGCGCTTGATTTCCGCTCGCTGGGCACCGGTTGCCTTTAACTTCACCAGCATCAACTCCCGCTCGATGTGGGCACCCTCACTGAGATCAACCAGTTTCACCACCTCGATCAACTTATTTAGCTGCTTGGTGATCTGTTCGATCACACGATCCGAACCGGACGTGGTCAAAGTCAGACGAGACAGTGAAGGATCGTTAGTGGGAGCCACAGTCAGCGTCTCAATGTTATACCCACGCTGGGAAAACAAACCCACCACTCGCGACAAAGCACCAGCCTCGTTCTCCATAAGAATCGAAATTATTCTTCGCATGATTAAGTTCGCTCCGTTTTGCTCAGCAACATGTCTCGCATGGAGCCTTCTTTGATCTGCATAGGATAAACGTGCTCAGTAGGGTCAACGCTGATATCCAGGAATACCAAACGATCTTTCAGGGAAAACGCCTCTTCCATGGCCCCATTGAGCTGACCGGGCTCGGTGACCCTGATACCCACATGGCCATAGGATTCCGCTAACTTAATAAAGTCTGGCAACGACTCCTCATAGGTTGAGCTGGAATGACGACCCTGATACTGCATATCCTGCCACTGCCTTACCATACCCAATGACTGGTTATTCAGGTTCACAATTTTCACTGGAAACTTGTATTGCAAACAGGTTGAGAGCTCTTGGATATTCATCTGAATACTGCCCTCACCGGTGACGCAGGCCACAGTGGCATCAGGTTTAGCCACCAGGCAACCCATGGCCGCGGGCAATCCAAAGCCCATGGTTCCCAATCCACCGGAATTAATCCACTGGCGTGGGTACTTGTACTTATAAAACTGGGCGGCAAACATTTGGTGCTGACCCACATCCGAAGTGATGATGGCCTCACCTTTGGTCACCTCATAAAGTGACTGTATTACCTGCTGGGGCTTGAGCAATTGATCATTAGTCTCGAACTTCAAGCCGTGGTAGGCACGCCAGGCATCTATCTGCTTCCACCAGGCGTCAATGGCTTCCTGGTCTGGCTTGTCTTTAGTTTTGCTTAGCTGATCCAGCATTTCCTTAAGTACATGATCCACTGGGCCCACAATAGGGACATCAACGGGGATATTCTTTGAAATAGAAGCTGGGTCCACATCCACGTGGATGATCTTCGCGTTAGGGCAAAATTTGCTGGTGTTGTTAGTAACGCGATCATCAAAGCGAGCACCAATTGCCATGACAACATCCGCATGATGCATAGCCATGTTGGCTTCATAGGTGCCATGCATACCCAACATACCCACAAACTGTGGATCGTCGCCGGGGTAACCGCCCAGCCCCATCAGTGTATTGGTACAAGGGAAACCTAAGCTCCGCACCAATTGCGTTAGCTCTCCAGCGGCATTGCCCTGCACCACACCACCGCCGGTGTAGAATATGGGACGTTTGGCTGCCATAAGCAGATCAAGGGCTTTCTTTATTTGCCCAGAATGCCCTTTACTCACCACGTTGTAAGAACGCATCTTGACCTTGCTTGGATAGCTGTACTCAAATGTCTCCGCAGGGTTGGTGTAGTCCTTGGGGATATCCACTAAAACGGGACCAGGACGCCCAGTGCTGGCAATGTAAAATGCCTTTTTAATGATTTCAGGAATATCTTGAGGGCGCTTGACCATAAAGCTGTGCTTAACGATGGGTCGTGTTACACCGACGATATCGGTTTCCTGAAAGGCGTCATCACCAATCCAATCAGATTGCACCTGACCAGTGATGATAACCATGGGAATGGAATCCATATAAGCAGTGGCTATGCCGGTTACCGTGTTGGTGGCACCGGGGCCGGAAGTCGCCAGCACCACACCGGTTTTGCCGCTACAGCGAGAAAATGCATCCGCCATGTGGGCAGCAGACTGCTCATGCCGTACCAACACATGGGAAAGGCCTTTCTGCTGGAACAATGCATCATATATATGGAGAACTGCGCCTCCAGGGTAGCCGAACAGGGTTTCAACCCCTTCGTCTTTTAGCGCTCGCACAAGCATCTCTGCGCCAGATAATAGTTCCACGATCTCACACCTATATTTCTTGGGTAAGCGGATGGGCGATGCGCCTCAAGCCAGTTTGCCCAAGCCAATTTACGATCAAGTTAATCTTTTATGAAAGCCAGTTACACGCTCTTAACTGCTACATTCAGCAAGCATGTCCTGTGGGTCTAAGCTAGTTAGGCAGCTCAACTCGGGGTTCGAGTGACCCTACCTCATGTACTTTTGCGCACATGATTTAGCTAGCGAGATCGACGGGGTAAGCAGAAAACTGCATAAAATATGGCGATAGCCTCGCTCTAGCGCAGAGTAAGTTAAGGGTTCACTCTCCTACCTGCACCCACCTCAGTGAGCCGCATATCTTGACATGGAATGAAATTTTGTCAATAGAGCGAATTTGCCTTGCAAACCAGAAACTTACGGAAGGATCGACCAAAGTGGTATAATATTTACCTTATGGGGCTCACAAAACCACAGGGATTTTGTGCAGGTGCAGCTTAACTATGGCTATAGTTAAACTAAGTACAATTGGGATCTAGGCAACACAATGATTAAAAAACCATTATTACTTTCTGTGATATTCGCTGGTGCGCTTGTGACGGCTTTCTCAGCCCAAGGGGCTAAATTCTATAAATGGGTAGATGACAGTGGCGTTACTCATTACGGTGAGAGCCCACCAGATACGGATACAGCTGTACAGATCAATGTGAAATCCGGCGCTTCAAGCGACCAACAGAAAGCGATTGAAAACCTGGAAGCTAAGCGCAAGGCCGCCCAAGAGCAAAAGGAAAAAGACGCCACAGCAGACCCTGCTGCGGAGATTGAAGCGCGCAATAAAGAAATAATGCAGAGAAATTGCGAAACACAAAGGCAAAACCTTGGTCAGCTACGAGCAAACCGAAGAGTAAAAGAGACCACCGAAAGCGGTGAAGTACGCTACTTGTCTGAAGAAGAAATATCCAAGCGAATTGAGCAGGTTCAAGCGTACATCAACGAAAACTGCATGTAACGAAAACGACTCGTATACTGGTTGGAAATGCCCCTCACCTGGGCATCATCACAAGGATGTCAAACTGCTACTGCCCAGTTCTCTGCTGAGTATTTTTGTAATTAGCCTTGAAAATAACGATTTGATACTCACCCTCACCACCCTTATACACCAGGTGTAGGAACGGTGGGGCCAATTCGGGTTGCTGCAGCAAAAATTCCAGTTGAGGACGACGTGTGAACTGGCTGTCAATCACAAGATAATCGACGCCACCTTGTTTCATTTTCTCAAACACCGCATCAGCTGAATCATAGGGTATGCGAGCTCTCTCACGATGAGAATAAAATGTAACCCAAGGCTTTCGCACCATAACACTTTCCCCTTCTTGGGAATGCTGCTTCAACCACAGCCCTGCGGCCTTATGCATCAGCTGCGGGTCATAAGTGGTTGTAGTGACCTCCCAGATTTTCTTTACTACAACAGCACTCAATGGTGCTACCAAACAAACCAACACTAACCCAATCGCCAGCTTGGAGAGCATTTTCTTAAAAGAAAAGCCGGGCTCGGGGTTAAACATCGGGCTACCTGCCCCTCTGTAAAATGCACTCACCAAACCCACCGCTGCAAAAACACAAAGCAAAGGAATAACCGTTTCTACCATACGGTCGCGAATAAAAAATACAGGATATATTCCCAAGGGCAGCAGGAGGGTTAGGATTAATACGAGTTTGAATCGAATGTCCTTGTTGCGAAAAGCGACGTAAAGGCCCACTCCAGAAAAAACCAGAAAAATATTCATGCCTTTGATCAAATGCCAAACCACTTCACCCACGCCAGCAAAATAATGCCTGGCAAAATAAATGGGCTCACTGATGATAAACCTGAGCAAATCTGGCCGTTCAAATAAAGTGCTATCACCGGCTGAATCCTCGAATGTGGACAACACTTTCTCGTACAGATGGCTGTCGCCCATATTTAGTTTGTCTGCGTAATACTTGGCATGAGCAATGTACCAGTTGATATAGGTCTTGGTAGAAACAACCCAGTCTCCCGTAAGCTTATGAACATAAGACACATAACCGATATAACTTAGCACCAAAATACCACCAGCAATTAACCCCACCGATAGCTGCTGAAAAGACCTTTTAAAGACACCATACAAAAGCAGAAGTGATACCACAGCCGTAGCCACCACCAGCCCTTCCGGCCGGGTCAAATGTAATAAAGACAATGACAGGCCCAGGAGTGCGGGGTACAGGATTCTTCCATGATCCATGGCACGTAATGCGAAGAAAGCTGAAGTCAAAAGCAGGAACTCATAGGTGGGCTCACTCATCACCCAAAAGCTTTTTCGCATAAAAAAGGCAGAGAACAGCAACAGTATGCTGGCAACAGAGCCAACAACAGGATTGAACAATCGTCGCCCCAGATGCCAGACAATAACAAAGCAACCCAAATTCATTGCAAACGATGTGAGCAAACAACCTAGATGGGGGTCGTTGGTAAGCCAAATTAAGGGCAATGACAGTAACGGGTAGCCCGGCGTGAAAACTAAATGCTCTGTTTGAAGCTGAAAATGGTGGGCAAGGGCATCGGCAATACCTACATAGGCCACACCGTCCGTATCGATTACGGGTGTCAAATACAGCAGGCTTTGCAGCGCTGCTAAAATGACTATGATCGCTAGGGTTTTGCTTGAAGTAAGCCTTCGTTCAATAAATTCTAAGCCACCGCCAGGCGGTGTGGATTTCCACTGCAAAACAGACATACTGCCCCCCCCGACTACCAGTCAAACTCCATCTATCCCTATAATTGCACTGAGTCCACAACAAAACAAGCTTGTATGGACTCAGAGCGACAGTCGGCTAAAACATCCCTGAAGGAGCGACATCTTAGGCCTTACGGAAACGCATTTTCCCATCAACCATTTCTGCATGAATTGTTTCTCCAGGAAGAAACGTCCCCTGCAAAATCTCTTGGGCCAACGGGTTTTCAATTTCGCGCTGAATTGCCCGTTTCAAAGGACGGGCACCGTACACAGGATCAAAACCGGCTTCCACCAGTTTATCCATCGCCGCATCCGAAATATCCAGCATCAAGTCTCGATCCGCAAGTCGCTTGCGTAAATTCGCTAGCTGGATCTCGGCAATACCACGGATCTGCTCATTGACCAGAGGATGGAACACAACCACTTCATCGATTCGGTTGATCAACTCAGGACGAAAATGAGTGGCAACAATATCCATTACCG
Organism: uncultured Ketobacter sp.; assembly: GCA_964016105.1. Classification (GTDB taxonomy): domain Bacteria; phylum Pseudomonadota; class Gammaproteobacteria; order Pseudomonadales; family Ketobacteraceae; genus Ketobacter. Next base: position 64,555 of record CAXHEX010000024.1, on the reverse strand, counting down.
CACTTTTCATTTGCTCGTACTGCTCATCTCCCGCCATGGTCTGAATCACATCAGAACCCATATTGGAGGTCATCACGATCACAGAGTTTCGAAAATCCACGGTACGACCTTGACCATCGGTTAGGCGTCCGTCTTCCAGCACCTGCAACAGAATGTTGAAAACATCCGGATGGGCTTTTTCAACTTCATCCAACAAAATGACAGAATAAGGTTTTCTACGAACACTCTCGGTTAGATAGCCCCCTTCTTCATAGCCCACATACCCAGGTGGCGCTCCTATCAAACGGGCCACAGAGTGCTTCTCCATAAACTCGGACATGTCGATTCGGACCATGGCTTCTTCTGTGTCAAAGAGGAAGCTCGCTAATGCTTTACACAGTTCAGTTTTACCGACCCCAGTTGGGCCAAGAAACAAAAAGGAGCCATTGGGTCGATTAGGATCAGAAAGTCCAGCCCGGGAACGTCGGATAGCATCGGATACAGCCTTGATGGCTTCATCCTGACCCACCACACGCTGGTGCAGCTCGGACTCCATCTTTAACAACTTATCTCGCTCACCCTCCAACATCTTGGAAACGGGTATGCCGGTCCACTTAGAAACCACTTCCGCAATCTCTTCTTCCGTCACCCTGTTACGCAACAGTTTCATTTCCATCATTTCAGCCTGTGCGGCCATATCCAACTGTTTTTCCAGTTCCGGGATTTGACCGTACTGCAACTCGGACATTCGAGTTAAGTCACCACTGCGGCGGGCCTGCTCCATATCGATACGAGCCTGCTCCAGATCCGCCTTAATTTGCTGACTGCCATGAAGGGAGGCTTTCTCTGCAGTCCACACCTCATCCAGGTCGGCATAATCCCGCTCTATTGAGCTAATATCCTCATTGAGTTTTTCCAGCCGCTTGCGAGAAGCTTCGTCTTCTTCCTTTTTGAGTGCCTCTCTTTCCATTTTAAGTTGGATCAAACGCCGCTCAAGACGATCCAGCTCTTCTGGTTTGGAGTCCATTTCCATTCGGATTCGGCTGGCGGCCTCGTCTACCAAATCAATGGCCTTATCAGGGAGCTGTCGATCAGTAATGTATCGTTGTGACAACTTTGCCGCTTCAACGATGGCGGAATCCGTTATATCAACTCCGTGATGCACTTCGTAACGCTCTTTCAAACCCCGCAAAATGGCAATGGTGTCTTCCACGCTGGGCTGATCCACCAACACTTTCTGGAAACGTCGTTCTAAAGCAGCATCTTTCTCAATATACTGACGATACTCATCAAGAGTGGTAGCGCCTACGCAGTGCAACTCGCCGCGAGCCAAAGCCGGCTTTAACATATTGCCCGCATCCATAGCACCATCGGTTTTGCCTGCGCCTACCATGGTGTGCAGTTCATCGATAAACAGAATCACACTACCTTCTTCTTTAGCAAGTTCGTTTAAAACCGACTTTAGTCGCTCTTCAAATTCGCCACGGTATTTCGCGCCCGCCAACAGGGCGCCCATGTCCAAAGACAACACTCGCTTATTTTTGAGGCCTTCAGGAACTTCTCCATTCACCACCCGTTGTGCCAAACCTTCTACAATAGCGGTTTTACCAACGCCAGGTTCACCAATAAGTACCGGATTATTTTTGGTTCGACGCTGCAACACTTGAATGGTGCGTCGTATTTCATCATCACGACCAATCACGGGATCAAGCTTACCGTCCTCCGCCCGCTGGGTGAGATCCAGGGTATACTTTTCCAGAGCCTGACGGGTTTCTTCTGCATTGGGATCGTTCACTTGTTCTCCCCCCCTGACGGTTTCGATGGCCGTCTCAAGATCGGCCTTAGACAGCCCGAGTTTTTTGAATATGTCGCCAGTGGCGCCTTTGTCCTCCACCATGGCCAGCACAACGATTTCACTGGATATATATTGATCTCCCCGTTGCTGTGCAAATTTATCAGCCACGTTAAGCACTCTTCCCATGTCGTTAGACATGTGAACATCACCGTCGTGATTCTGTACTTGGGGTAGACGAATCAGTTGCGCAGTTATTTCGTCTCGCAATTGCCCCACATTAACTCCGGCTTGGGCCAATAGGGGTTTGATACTGCCAGAGCTGTCTTCCAACATGGCTGACAGTACGTGTACGGGCTCAATAAAGTTATGATCACGGCCAACGGCAATGGATTGTGCATCCGACAACGCAAGTTGAAGCTTGCTGGTCAAACGGTCAATACGCATGAAATGCCCTCTTAAAACAATTTGGAATGCGCCGGAAGCGCTGTTTTCGATTGACTGTTAATGTGGGGGCAGCAAATGGAATTTCAAGCAATGGAGCCCAGTATTAGGGGGCGGGTGCTGAGTCTATTGAGCTGGGTCAATCCAGATAAGGGAAAGCAGTCGACCGGTGACAGGGCTGCGGCGATAGGAAAAAAGATTGGGGTCGGCGAAGGTACAATAATCACCGCCACTGATTGTTTTTACACCAGACCTTTTCAACACCAACTTAGCCAGTCCGTATAGGTCGCATTGCCATCGGCCGCGATGATTGGGGGAAAAACAGGGTTCGCAGCCCTGAATCGATTCAGTAAACGTATCCAGCACCTCCTCCCCCACCTCGAAATTCTGGGCACTGATAGCCGGCCCCAGCCAAGCCACCACGGCTGACGTTTGCACATCCATCGCCTGCACGGTATTTTGAAGGACTCCAGCAGCCAAGCCTCGCCAGCCGGCATGGGCCAAAGCCACAACGGAACCATCCTCCGCAGCCAGGAAAACCGGTAAGCAGTCTGCAGTATGTAAAGTACATACCTGGCCGGGAATGCCACTAAAAACCGCATCTGCTTTTCGCTCTATTCCATCGCCACGGGCTTCAACCACGCCAGTACCATGAACCTGCTGTAACCACTGGGGCTGCCGCTGCCAGTTAAAATACTGACCTAACCAACGTCGGCTTTCCGCCACATCCTGGGGAGCATCCCCCACGTGGTTAGCGGTATTGAAGCCATCGTAAGGTGGGCGATTAAAACGCCCCGCCCGGGTACTGCAGTAGGCCCGCACCTTAGGCACCGACCAATGGGGCTGTAGCCAATCAACCTCGGGCTGCATCGTCTCTCAATATGCTAAGCATGGTGCTGAAATCCTCTGGCAAAGCTACCTCCCATTCTTGGTACTCTCCACTTTCGGGATGCTCAAACCCTAACTTGCGCGCATGCAATGCTTGACGCTTAAATTGCCTCAGGGCCTCAATCAGTTCAGCGCTGGCACCTTTCGGGATTCTCAGACGCCCACCATAAACAGGGTCACCCAAAAGCGGGTACTGAATATGGGCCATGTGAACTCGAATCTGATGGGTACGCCCGGTTTCCAACTGTACTCGTATGTGGGTGTGGGCCCGAAATCGCTCCAGTAATCGATAGTGTGTCACAGCAGCTTTGCCACCGCTGTGCACCACCGCTTGGCGAGTTCTCTGGGTTGGATGTCGACCAATGGGTTGATCGACTTTGCCGCCACCTGTCATCACTCCACACACTATGGCTTCATACTCCCGAAACGCGGTTTTTTCCTGCAGTTGACTCACCAAAGAATGGTGAGCTTTTAAGGTTTTTGCCACCACCAATAAACCGGTGGTGTCTTTATCAATTCGATGAACTATACCCGCACGAGGCAGAGCCCCCAACCCGGGGGCATGGTGTAACAGCGCGTTTAGCAAGGTGCTATCGCGATTGCCCGCCGCTGGATGAACCACCAGACCTTGGGGCTTGTTCACCAACAAGATGTGCTCATCTTCATGTATCACATCCAAATCAATGGCTTGGGGCTCCCAGCTCTGGTCAGCCATCATCTGTGCACAAATGGCCAGGGTCTCACCGCCAATCACCTTTTCTTTTGGTTTGGCGCTGCTGCCGTTTACCGTAAGCTCCCCCTGCTTTATCCAGCTTTGCAGACGGGATCGGGAATAATCGGGAAACAGCTCTGCAGCTACCAGGTCAAGCCGCTGCCCCGCCAGATCATCGGGGACTTCGGCACTAATTTGAATGGATTGAGACATGGAACTCGCTTTACTGGACTGGGTCAAATTTAAGGCGTGAGTTTACCACTGGGAGCATAGTGGGCACCAGAAGCGGACTCACCCCTTTGATTGGGCCTGTTCAGGGCGGATATTACCGCTATAATGACCGCCACGCGAAACCCTAAACACCGTAAATAAGAGAAATAAATGCGTATTCTGCCACCTTGGTTACTCACCGCCCTATCTGTGCTGATATTCGGAAACCTTGTCGGTTGCTCGTCGGCACCGAAAACCCCTCAACTATCAGAGCGACAGTTCTATGAGGACGCGCAGGAAGCCATCGACAGCAACAACATGCTATTGGCCATTGAACGATTACAGGGCCTGGAATCACGCTACCCCTTCGGCCGATATGCAGCCCAGGCAAAACTGGATTTGATCTATTGCCACTACCGTTCACTGGATTATGAAGCATCTGCCGCCACGGCCGAGCGCTTCATTAATACTAATCCAGACCACCCCCAGCTGGACTATGCCTATTACATGAAGGGACTGGCTTCCTATAGCGTAGACAGAGGTATACTGGAACGTTTTATACCCAGCGATTTTACTGAACGGGATATGGGGCCCGCTCGCGAGTCGTTCGAAGATTTTAATCGCTTGATCAACCGATTCCCCAACAGTATTTATGCAGCAGACGCTCAACAACGCATGGTTTATCTGCGTAATCTTTTGGCGGCCTATGAACTCCATGCGGGCGAATTTCTGATGCGTCGAGGTGCCTTTGTCTCAGCCGCTAACCGTGGCCGCTATGTGGTAGAAAACTTCGACACCAGCCCCGCAGTACCGGACGCCCTGGCATTGATGATTGAGGCCTACATCGAGCTGAACTTAAAAGCTCTGGAACAATCCACTTTGGCGGTACTGAAACACAACTTCCCTGACCACCATCGCATCAAAGAAGATGGCACCTTCGAATACACCAAGATGAAGCGCGGCAAGCAATCCCTCGCCAGTGTACTTAGCTTTGGCCTACTGGACTGAGTGACCGCATAATAACCATTAAATGCGGCCATGGAAGGCTGCTTTTTCCACTGACATTGATGGCAGCCCCCCCACCTTGCGCAACAAACCAGCGCATGTGCATAAAAGACCCAACCATAAATCCCAACTGCGCTATAATGGTTTATAACCCATTGTTTTTTCATGAACTTTGAAACTTTCTGCCAGTCTTACTCAATGCCTTGATAAAAATGGGCGCGTCGGTGCCAAGGTCTATAGCAACTGAAAAGCAGAAACAGGAAGACAACATGATACTGGTACGTTTAATTATCTTCATCGCCCTCATGAGCCTGGTGTGGATTGTTTATCGAAAAATTGTAGCGCTAAAAAACAAACCATCTCCCAAGGCCGCGACCACTTCCATGAAAAAGTGCAGTCACTGTGGTGTCCATCTTCCAGAACAGGACGCCATTAAACACAACCAGCACTATTTTTGTAGCCTGGAACACCAAAAAGTCTTTCTGGACCAACATCCCGATGACTGAATTGGGACAGCAAAGCGCTACCATCACCATTGAAGATATGCGCCAGAACGAATGGCAACTGCTTCAGGTGTATCTGTACTACCGCTTGGTGGTTGCCATTTCGTTAACTGCCACTTTCTTTTTAAGTACGGAACAATTCAAAGTCAGCTTTGCTGAATCAGACCGACTTTATTTTGCCACTGTCACCACTTATCTGGTTCTAACTGTACTGTCCTTGCTGATATCCCGCCTTAAAACCGGGAAAATTGGTGTTCAAGTCTTTATCGTTATTATCACGGATATTATCGCCGTGGCTCTGCTGGAATACACCAATGGCCCCAGCAACACCAATCTATCCATTCTACTGGTGGTAACCGTAGCTGCGGGCAGCATATTGATACAGGGTCGATTGGCCTTATTTTTTGCCGCCGTAGCGACTCTGGTGGTGCTGTACAAACAGATAATGAGTGCCATATTGCATGGCAACCTTCAGCAGCAGGAATTTTTGCAAAGTGCGTTTGTGGGTGTGGCCTGTTTTGCCACCGCTATCCTGGCAAAACAAATTGCGAAACGTTTACGGGAAAGTGAAGAGTTAGCGGACAAACAGGCTGAGGATCTGGCCAACCTGGAAGAATTAAACCACCATGTAATTCAGCGCATGCGTACAGGAATTCTGGTGGTGAATAACCAGGGCAAGGTGGTTATGATCAACGATTCCTGTTGGAAAATGTTTGGCATGCCTGACTTACCCAAGCAAACTACGCTTGAAAGTATTTCCCCAGCATTGGCCAAACAACTCAAAGACTGGCGCCATAACCCTCAGTTTCGCACTAAGCCTTTTAGAGCCTATGCATCTGGCCCAGAAGTGCAGGCGAACTTCACTCAACTGGAAACCGGCGAGCAAGCAAACGCATTGGTTTTTGTGGACGACAACACTCGCATGGCACAGCAAGCGCAACAACTCAAGCTAGCCTCCCTGGGAGGTTTAACGGCAAACATTGCCCATGAAATCAGGAACCCCTTGGGAGCCATCAGCCACGCGGCCCAGTTATTACAAGAATCTGAGCATCTGAATAAAGGGGACGCAAGACTCTCCGACATCATTCACCGCCACTCTGTGCGCATGAACAAAGTGATTGAAAATGTGTTGCAACTTTCCCGTCGTAAACAATCGGAGCCGGAGCTACTGCTGATGGCAGAATGGATGACAAACTTTATCCAGGATTTTTTATCTACCCAGCACGACGAATCTTCCATCGAGTTTGTATGCGAGAATGAACAATTGAGGTTTCGAATCGATCCATCCCAGATTCAACAGGTTCTCACAAATTTATTTCAAAATGGCCTGAGGTACAGTCAAGCTAAAATCGGCGAGCCTAAACTGAAAGTAGTAGCAGACTTCAACACTCAAACAGAGCAACCCACCCTCGATATCATTGACTACGGAGCGGGAGTACCTGAGGATAAACAGGACAAAATATTTGAGCCATTCTACACTTCAGAAAGCAGCGGCACAGGTTTGGGCCTCTATATAGCTAGAGAGCTATGCGAGGCAAACCAGGCACGTCTAGACCTGGTACCCACAGAGGAAGGCTGTTGTTTTCGCATTACTTTCTCACACCCTGATCGAATTGTGACAATATAAAATGAGCCAATACAAAGCACTTATTATTGATGACGAACCCGATATCCGAGAATTACTGGAATTGACACTGTCGCGAATGGACATTGAAACCTTCACTGCTGCCAATGTGGAATCGGGCTTTGTTTCTTTGGAGCAGGAGCGCTTTGACCTTTGCATCACCGATATGAACCTGCCCGATGGTAACGGAATCGACTTGGTGAAACACATACAAGCGAATTACCCAAGCACTCCCACAGCCGTGCTCACCGCCTACGGCAGCATGGAAACCGCCATCTCCGCGTTAAAAGCAGGCGCCTTTGATTTTGTTTCCAAGCCAGTGGATTTGCAGCGTTTACGGGACTTGGTGAACACCGCTCTTAAACTCAAAGAAGACAGATCAGAATCTTCAAATACGGTGACGGATAGCTCCTTGCTGGGTAATTCCAAGCAAATTAAAGCATTGCTGACAAAAATTAAAAAACTAGCCCGCAGCCAAGCTCCTGTATATATAAGCGGGGAATCCGGCAGTGGTAAAGAGCTGGTGGCGCGGGAAATTCATCGACTGGGTCCACGCAATGACGGCCCATTTATACCTGTGAACTGCGGCGCGATTCCCAGTGAATTGATGGAGAGTGAGTTTTTTGGGCACCGCAAAGGCAGCTTTACCGGTGCTCACGAGGACAAAACCGGATTATTTGCTGCAGCCAATGGTGGCACGTTATTTTTAGATGAAGTGGCGGACCTGCCCATGCAAATGCAGGTTAAATTGCTTCGAGCTATACAGGAAAAAGCGGTACGCCCTATTGGTTCTCAGAAAGAAGTAGATACTGACATTCGGATTTTAAGCGCCACCCATAAAAACCTGGCGCAACTGGTGGATGAGGGCGAGTTTCGCCAGGATCTTTTCTACCGAATTAATGTAATCCAAGTGGATGTACCTCCCCTCAGAGAACGGGAGGATGACGTAGAGGTGTTATCCAGTTTCTTTCTTAAGCGATTGGCCGATAACTGGGAGATGGACCTACCTGGCCTAAGCCCCAATGCGTTAAAAGCCCTTAAAAAATACGCTTTTCCCGGCAACGTAAGAGAGCTGGAAAACATCCTGGAACGCGCTGTCACCCTGTGTGACGACGAAGTCATCAGCGCCGAGCATCTACAATTACCCACGGATGGCAGTCCCGTGGATAAACCACAGAGCAACGGCCGAGACGGTAGCTTACCGGATTTTGACGAAGGCGATTCGCTGGAAGACTACTTAACCGACATCGAAAAACAGGCCATTCTCAAAGCTCTAGATGAAACCCGCTGGAATCGCACGGCCGCAGCGAAAAAACTGGGCATGAGTTTTCGATCATTACGCTACCGGCTGAAAAAGCTGGGCTTGGATTCAGATGAGTGACAATTAGTGCATGGGTGCAGGCTCTCTCTCAGCCGCGGGGTCATAGGGGCTAGGATCAACAGGTGGCGTCTCACCTAACACAATAGCGCTGACCAACCCCGCTGAAGCGGGTGCTAACACCAAACCATTACGATAATGTCCGGCGTTAATGAACAAATTGTCCCAACCGGGTAAAGCGCCAATAAAAGGCACCCCCGCAGCACTACCAGGCCTGAGACCAGCCCAATGGGCCTCAACCTGAACACCTTGCAGTTCCGACACCATCTCAAAAGCCCGTGCCAACAGTTGTTGTCTTGCTTCTTGGGTGGTGGATTTATCAAAACCGCTGTGCTCAAGCGTGCTTCCCATCACAATGCGGCCATCCAAACGGGGAATCAAATATTTTCCCTGATGCATAACAATACTGTTAATTAAGCCTGGGACTGGGGCGAAAACGAGCATTTGACCTTTCACTGGTTGCACCCGAACCCCAGAAGACACAGCCAACTGAGTTAACAGCCGCTGACTCCATGCACCACTGCATATCACCACTTTCTCGGCACTAAATTGATTAGAGGTCGACTGGACCTCCACACTGGCACCCCGTTTTGTTAAACCAATCACCTCGCAATGGGTGACACTCTGAAAACCCTTATGAGATTGCAGATAGGCACGCAGAGACTTTAATAATCTGGGATTGCGAATATTGCCCACATAGGGTAGAAACAGGTTCTTCTCGCAGCTCATTGTTACCCGTGGCTCGCGCTCACGCACCTCCTGGGATCCCAAGCGCGCCACCTTTTTATGGTGCAAATGAGCCCAGTCCTCCGCCACTTGCATTTGATCTGGCTCCAACATCAATAGGCCACAGGGGTTAAATTCTGGATCGATACCGGTGCAATCAAGCAGCTCTTCAGCCAGATTGGGGTAAGCTTTTTGGGCCCAGTCTGCCAACTTGGTAATGGCATCTGAATAGGTCCAGGGATACAAGGGAGAAACGATACCCCCTCCGGCCCAGGACGCTTCGCTACCTAATTCAGATTTATCCAAAAGGGTAACTCGAGCCCCCTTTTTTAAAAGCTCTTTAGCCGTGAGCATACCCATAATGCCCCCGCCAATAATCAATACATCTGTCATATTAACTGTATGCCCGTTTGAGTTTGGTTGTTGCCATCGGCAAATGATACCCTTAGCTAATCTTCGAAAAGAACAAATACTATCGACTTAGTAAAGATCAAATCAACGGGAAAAAGTATGAACAGGCCAAGTTATGGATTTACCTTAGTGGAATTGTTAGTTGCATTGCTAGTTGCATCGGTGCTGCTAACGGTGGCCGTTCCCTTGTTCAGCAACATGGTGGATAAAATGAGGGTGCGAACCACCTTAGACACAGTGGTGGAGGCAATACGCACGGCTAGAGTCACCGCAGTGGAGCAAAAAATCGATATGAAAATATGCGGTTTGGCCAACGATGGCACATGCAGCGGAGCAGCAGCAGACTGGGATAGCGGTGTCGTGGTAGCAAAGATCCACGAGGACCTGTCAGAGGAAGTGGTGTACCAGGTCAGATTTAAAGAAGCGGTTTGGGTAAAAGTCAACGGTGGTGTATACAATATCTATATCAATAAGCAAGGTTGGTCCGCCGGTTCGGCCGATAGTATTCTCATTTGCAAGGCAGTGGGGGAAAATCGCTTTGGATACCGAGTTGTTATAAACCGCGCAGGGCGCGTTCGAACCGAATACTCCGAGGACGGCACCGGCTGGCTTAACTCTTCCGGTGGCGCCCTGGATTGCGGTGCTTAGTCAAGCTTTCGACGCCAAGATGATTTTCTCACATTAGAGAAATCCACTTCCGGCAAGCCATAAAAAGTATTACTGCCACCAATGGCTATTTCTTCCGTATCCGGCGGACTACCGCCACCGGAATTTTGGTTATTATTACCGTTTTGATTGGGTTGCTTGATCAGTGCGGTAGTAATTCCGGTAGCCGCATTTTGGTTCAATTTTGTTTCCAGCTGGGTTGTGCTGGTGCTGCCGGGCTCATATTCATAAAAAGAAGCTGCACCGGCTGCTATCGAGCATATCTGCTGGTCCTGGGGGAGCTGGCCGTTAATCTGGTTTCGTAACGCTTCCTGCTCTGCCGCACTGAGCTGGTAATAACTGGTGAAATAGACGTTACCCCCATAAATTAAGGGCGAAGAAATGGTTTTTTCTGCGTCTTGGGTTAAGGGGATTCTTACTCCTTTAGCCGAAGCAACCTCACCAGAATTCACAGAAGAAGAACTGATGGAGCTGCCATTTTTATTCACCACATTTAGTTCCGCCAAGTCATCATACTGAATGGTGGGATGGCTACCACCCGCAGCCGCGTATGGCTCATAATCTTTAATAAAGAATACCTGATCATCAACCTGATCGTTATTGGGGTTAGCATGCCAACCACTGCCGATAGCAACACCAACGTACTTCTGGACACTGCCATCCGACGCTTTTTCGGCCATCAGAGCCACACTGGGAGCATGGTAAAAACGGCGATCATCGCTGAAACTACTGGGACTGCTATTGGCTCCAGAGGCTTCAATACCCAGCTGCGCCACCACTTTGGCATCAACCAGTTCGCTAGGGGAAGAAGCGGCACCGAAAATTTCCGCTCCGCCAACGGATACGTAATTGTTAATATCAAAACGATGCAGTTGCCCACCCAGATCACCAACATACAAGTGGTCCACGTAGCCGTCGGAATTGATATCAAGGGTTTTTATGTTGCCGGTAATACTGTGGGTTAGATCTGATACCTGCACATGAGCACCGGAACCACTGCTCTTTGATGAGGCCCACCAAATAACGTCACCGGCATTTAAGCTGGTACCATTTTGATTCACGTCCCGCGCCACCACCATATAGATTTGCGCACCCGCAGGATCGCTGGGTCGGGTATAGTCGTAATCTTCGTCATAACCTCCACCCACAATAATCACCGGTACTGCCGCATTCTTGTAACGCACAAAACCCAGGGTGGGTACAGACCATGTTTGGCCCATATTCTCCGTTTCCGTGCCCGATTTGCCGCCTCTTAGAACAAACAGTTCATCGACACTATTGCTGGATTGGGCTTTGGTAACATCCAGTGCCATATAATCACGCCCGCCACGACGCATACCACCATAAAGATAAACAAAATCATTTGATCCCGTTGGCGTAATATTGCCATCACGATTATTATCCTGGCGCCATACGGTCCATGTAGAATCTAAACCGTATAGAAGTCCACCTTCACCACCCACCGCTTCACTGGAAAATTCCGCTGCGTCATACAATTCCTCAATTCTGGAGCTAGTACCAGAACTGGGCCGGTCCAACATGCCTGGAGGTACATAGGCAAATTTCTCTGTTCCGGTTTTTGCGTCCACAGCATAGAGCTTGCCGTCGTTGGTACTGACAAACACGATGTTATCCTGACTGTTTGCATCCAACTGAACGGAGTTTGCGCCAAATGCCTTGTAATTAACAACCAAAGGAGTGCTATGCAATGCCGCACCATACAGTTTGCGCACTGGGCTGGTGGTAGCACCATCTAGATTAGCCAGCTCATCAAAAACATCATCACCACGAAGCCAGGCTATCATGGAATCCACTTTCGCCAAGTAGTCACTGTGACTGCTGTTGCTTCCGCTCCAACTGGAACCACCTAAAAACTCATCAACAAAATGCTTACGCAAACGACATTCTGGGTTGCTGCTATTAATATTGGGCGTTGGGCAACCGGTAGAGCTGGGTCCATCTACCCGCTGCACACCGGAGTCTAAACTCACGTACAGATTACGTGATAGAAAATTGGTGGGAATCTCAGCAGCTGCGCCACCTTTGTGAATGATGCCACCATCATCAGGATCTGAGCTATCGAGCCACTCACTTCGTGCGGTACTCTTGAATACGCCAGTTTGGTCATCAGCAACCTGGTCATCCAAAAACTTAGACAGTTTGTATTTCTTTAAATTGCCGTACCAGAATTTTTTGCGTGTGGGCTGAAATAGCGAATAGTAGATTTCATCCAAGTAGCTGTATCGATCGGCCGCATTAACGGACACGCCCGGTGAGATGGCTGTTAGTGTACCGCCGGACCCGGTTGCTGCTCCCACCACTTCATCAAACGCTTCTGCCAGTTCCGAGACACTGTTGGCTGCCTTGAATATGCCTCCACCATGGTTTTCTGCCCAGGCTTGCATGTCGGAATAGTCCTGCAGATTATAGGCTATAACATGGGTGGTTATATTCCTGTCCCTAACCGCTTCCGTCACCCGATTGGTACAGTCCCAGAAGGCGATATTGTCAGGGCCATTGGCTGGCGTCCAATCTCTGGTGCGCAGGGTGCTGGAACACACGAAATCCAAGGGCGTGCCGTCATTAATGAATCGTTCCGCCGCCTGGTAAAATGGTATGCGCAGGTTCAATCCGTTGCGCCACTGGGTCAGCCGGCCGAAGAATTCGCTATTTGATCGACCATCAGTTAACACCAGAATTGAGGTTCCAATATCACATTGACTGTTGGCCCCCAGATTTGGTAAGCCCACATAATCCAGCCCACCGCCACTAAAAAGTGCACTGGGATCGGAGCTAAAAGCGGGAGCATAGGGGGACGAATGAAAGAGGGATTGTTCACCCAGCAAGTATTGAACCGTCTCCATATAGCTTCCCAGAAGGGGCGTATTATTGGCAGCAGTTATGGCATTAATAGCGTCAATCAAATTTTGACGATGACCATCCTGGCCAAGGGATTTTACAGGTAACAGCACTCGTCCATTGTAACTCCCTTCGTATCGAGCCAAACCAATTTGCAGAGAATCCGGCCAAACCACATCCCCATTGGTAGCGGTCCCATTGGCTCCGTTACTGTTTAGTTGTAAAAAATTTAACAAGGCTTTCTTAGCCAAGCTGAGCTTGGTGCTGTCACAGTCAGGATCATCATTAACCGATCCCGTACAGGGGCTTAGGATCTCACTCATGGATATGGAGCTATCGATAAGTAACATCACTTTACCGCTGGAATAATCCACATTACCAAAAAAACGATCCGTATCGTCAGCAAAAACGTGAGCTGAGAAAAACAATACCACCAACAATCCAATGTAATTAATCATAAAAAACGCCCTGGAATTTTAATCAAGCCCCCACCCCCCTGGGTCTAGGGAACAATATCGTCTTGCATCTTATCGTTAAAATCAGAAAAGTAGCCGCTTGGAGGCCCCAGCTTACGCCATTGCTGAATATTTTGATTCTCAAAAGGTAAATCGAGCGCACTCAAATATCGACCATCCCCTTCGGTTTCAAATTGCAGATCCACAAGCACATCAGGAGAAAAACCGACGGCGTTGGCCTCAAGGTCAAACCGCGTTACGGAAGACGACAACAGCGCACTGCGAGTATCAAAAGTGTCGCTAACGGCATCGGAACAGGGTTGATCTTTAAAACCACCTTTTAGGGTGACGCAACTATCTATAGTTTGACCCGCAAGCATACGCGACAAAAGCGCAGCTGCATTTCCATTTATTTCCGCGATGCGCGCCTGAGTGATCATTGAATTGATAGAGGTTTCTGCCGCCTGAAAAGTCAGGTCCTCGGCTTGTGAGTTATAGGCCATACGCTCATGGAACAGGCTTCCACGCATGGCAGACACCCCCAGCATGGCTACCACCAATAGCATGATGAGTACTACTAAAAGAGCCACACCCGATTGCTGCTTAATCATTCCAACCATTCCTATTAACTGTCTTTCAAATTACGCATACCCACCGTGGAGGTATAAACGCGGTAGGCTCTTCCATCGTTGAGCGGAATATCGGCCTGTCCATAGTTTTGATCCAACACCCTGACGTTGGCGGGCGCAAATGCCGTATCCGATGTTACGGATCGATCGCTGGCAATAAGCAAACCGTAACGCACCGTGACAATCCTATCGGTGGCGGGAACAACATTGCTCGCAGAGGAATAAAAATCAGCGGCACCGTACCCTGGGTCCCCTAGGGAATCTGTATCAATTCCATATAGCACCTGAAACGCCATCACCCCTTCTACCACGACCTCCGAATCAACAGACCAGGTATCTGTGGCTTCATCGTAAGCGCGGGTTTTGCAAAGAAGTCCGTTATCGGCGTTAACTTCGTAAACCTTGACTCCAGTAAAGATATTTCCAATGCAATCACGCCCGCCATCAACCTGCATCACGAGCACATCATTATTATTAGTTGAATCGTCGCCACTCACTTCGCCGCCAGGCACCGTGGTGTTCACAAAAACAAAAGGAGTAAGAAGAGCACCTGAATCGGAGAAACCCGCCTGCATCAGGTCTCGACTGATGTAGCTGAATGCAAAGCGGCCTTGATCTTGAACGAAGGCCAATCCACTTCGTAAATTATTGGTCTGACTATTTACCAAAAACAATTGAGTGGCCGCCGCTGCAATGATGCTTCCCAACAGCAACGCCACCATGAGCTCTACCAAAGAGAGCCCTTTGGCGCCATAGTACTGGATAAAGGGTGTTTTCTTCATGGAATAAACTCCACTATAACGCAACTGGCATCGTCACCCCGATCACCGTCAACCATTGACTGTTGATCACAGTTATCTACATCGGTGGGACCCCAAGCAACAGTAACGCATACCGCGCTGCTCAGGAGCGAAGCGGGATTACCGCTGGCATCTAAGCCGCTATAGGTACATTGCGCCACCTTCATGGAGCCATTCGGCAGCATGTTGGTGGCCATATGATTGAGTTGAGTAATGTCGGACTGAACCATATTGACTTCACCACATGCCGTGACCCGGTCCAGACAAGCTGTCCAACCTGGAACATTATCCCAGGCGTTGGCATCGGTATATTGAGCAATTTCATCAACATTGGCGCGCAAGCGCTCAATGGCGTCTTGGGCTACCGCCATGGCTTGACTTCGGCTATAGGTATCCTCAGTAAGCTTCACTGCATTGAGCTGCACCGCCGCATACCCCATCACCCCAACACCTAAAATGAGCATGGCCACCAACACTTCCACCAGCGTGATGCCTGCTTCTGCCCCTTTTCTCATAACGAGTTCACTTATTTGGTTTTGGTTCAAACAACTCCAGTTGGCACTATACGGATTAGTGTTGGCCAGAGTCAGGTGGTTACGATAAATGGTCTAAAGTTCGTGACAAAGTGGCTGGTTCTGCTCGATTTTTGAACTATATGCAATCGTCTTCGGTGAGACCATTGCTGAAGCTCCACACCCCAGCCTGATCTAAGGTCATAATGCCGCATATGTCGTCGGCCTGACGGCCAAAACCCGCAGGGTCAGCGCTGATCAAGTAACTTAACCCATCCTGAGGCACGGTCACCGAGAGGGTGTACTTTACTTCTGGCGGCTGGACATCGCCCGGGTCTTGATAACGAAATTGCTGACTCTGAATACGCTCCATTCGAGATGAGACCTCCAGCATCCTGCTAACAACGCGCTTTCGTTCAGTTTTTTTCACTTGCCCTAAATACGAGGGATAACCAATTGCGGCGACAATTGCCACTATGGCGATGGCAATCATTAACTCAATAAGGGTAAACCCTTGTTTTTTATTGATTACAGGTTTGCGCATTGTAGGTTCTCAGGCTGGACAAAGATCAACTCCAAATCAATAGGTAGCCTAAAAAATCTAGAGGGCCGAAGCATAATACAGATTCAACTTATAACCAAATTGAGCATTTTTTAACCGCTCATCTCTCGTATACACCCTCTATCCACAATGTATGGCCCGCAAAAAATCCCTTTCTATATTAAAAGAGCCAATAACCCAAAATAGCGTGCAGACATGAAGAACGGTTTTAGCCTCATAGAACTCTTAATCACCTTAGCCATCGTTGGCTTGGTGCTGACTTTCGGCGCACCGCAATTTAACGGTGCCATGCAAAATAGCCGGCTGGTAAGCCAGGCCAACGCAATGAAGGGCACCATAGCCTACGCCAGAACTGCAGCAGTTAAAGGCTCAGTTCCCACCGTGACCCTTTGCGGTAGTAGCGATTTGGACAGCTGCAACACAGCAGAATGGGAGCTCGGATGGATCATTTTCGAAGATCTCAATTCCGACGGTCTGCGTACCAACAACGAAGACATTCTTAGGGTTGGTGAAGCACTGAATAGCGGAAATACTCTGCGAACATTTGGCTTCACGTCCGACCAATTCATACGCTTCGATCGCGCCGGCACCCTTAATCAATCAGGCACCTTCGTTTTTTGCGATAGCCGAGGCACCAGTGAGGCCCGCGCCATCGTGGTGAATATTAGCGGCAAAACACGTAAAGCAATAGACGAGGATGCCGTAGCCAACCACATCGTTAACGATCACCAGGGAGACGACGTAGCATGCATTTAAGCAAAGTTAATTGTTCACTGCAGAAGGGGTTTACCCTCATTGAGATTCTGGTTGCAGCTCTGGTTCTAGCCATCGGTATTTTGGGCATGACAACAATGATGCTATCCAGCTTGAAAAGCGATCAGAGTGCCTATTATCGCTCTCTCGCGTCAGCCTATGCCTACGATATGGCCGACCGGATTCGAAAGAATCAAGACTGGGCAAGGGATAACTCTGGTTATGACGCCATAAATACAAACAATGATGCGCCGGGTTTACCCACCTGCGTGACCGACGCCCAAGGTTGCGATAAAGCTACCCTGGTGGACTTGGACATCCGCGAATGGACTAGCAATTTCAAAGATGTTCAATCCCTTGGTGCTACTTTCAGGCCATCCCTACCTAATGGGAACGGAACTGTGGATCGAGGATTAGATAATGTTTTCACCATTACCGTTAGCTGGAATGAAGTGGACTGGGATGAAAATGATCTCAGCCAGCGAACATCCAGTAACGAATCCATTTCACTCAATCTAGTATTGTGAGGAAAGCATGGACGTAACAATGAACTGGCGGCGTGAAACAGGCCTAACCCTGGTAGAAATTCTTGTAGCTATGGTAATTGGCATTGTCTTGGTGGGAGGTATTTCGCAAGTATACATCTCACTAAACCAAACCAATAAGATCTCTCAGTCGCTATCAAACCTACAGGAAAGCACAAGGCTCAATGGCGATTTGCTATTTCAGGATTTGAGCCACGTTGGATACCTGGGTTGCGCGGATCCCATGCAAACGAATCCAATCGTTCACTACAACAATGCCCCCACCCACATAACCGATTTTGTAGCTAATGCCTTGAGCGGATGGGAGGTGGATGCTATCAACTGGGGTGATGACCCCGCACTGGATGACATCAACCAGACGGGCAATAAAAACGCCATTATGAACAGCGATGTTTTTAGGGTGAAATATCTGTCACGCTCTAACCTCTCGCTAGCCGCAGCTATGGGATCCCATACTGCAGACATCCAACTTACCAACGACATTTTTGGGCTCAAGGCTGATGATGTTGTGGCCATCGGCGACTGTGAAAACGTCGAAATTTTTAAAGTCACGGGAAAATCTGAGACCCCTTTATCCATTGCTCATTCTTCCACTCTAAACAGCAGTGGCGCGTTCAATAAGGCCTATGACAATCTGGAAAACACCAGTGTAAGGGTTCTGCTTTCCAACACCTATTTTGTAGCCGACACCGGACGTCAAAACAGTTCCGGAGATTCCATAAGCGCTCTGTTTCGTCAGGGTCGTGGTGGCGGCACGCCGGAAGAAATTGCCGAGGGAGTAGAGAACATGCAAATTCTGTATGGCGAAGAAATTGTAACCGACCCCTGTAACCCAGCTAATAATCGAGTTCGTTTCGTTGAAGCGGACGACCCTGACTTGGATATGAGTAGAGTTAGCGTGATGAAAGTGGGCCTTCTAATGGCGAGCAATGAACGGATTCTAACCCGGGATGATGATTCAACCTATTTACTCTTGAACCAACCCGTAACTGCCAGTGGCACCGAGCTAACCTATGCCAACGACCGAAGAATGCGTAAAGCAGTAAATATGACAATTAATATACGCAACAGGAGGACAACCCAAGAATGTACTTTTTAAACCGAACTCCGACCAGCATAGAAAAGCAACAGGGCGCAGTCCTTGTAGTGGGTCTTTTAATCTTGTTGCTAACCACGTTAATTGCCATGGGTGCAATGCAAAACAGTTCAATGCAGGAAAAAATGGCCAGCAACTCACAACAAAAAAACCGAGCCTTCCAGGCAGCTGCGAGCGCCTCTGACAGCCGACTCAACGTCATTATGAACCCTGCAAATCAATGGATGCTAAGCGATGCTATTCAGCAATACCTGGCGAACACCAGCAACTGGCCAACGGACACTGTTAGCGTAGGAGACTCCGATGTGAATACGGATCTAGAACTACGCACCGAGGGTGAAATAACGGTCACCTGCGGAAATTCACTGACAGCGGAAGAAGGCAGTCATGTCATTCCATGTTACCAATTCCGGCTAGATACGGTTGCAGAAGTGGCGGGATCTAATGCCACAAGCAGAATCTTTCAGGGCTTTCACACCAAATAAAAAATTATCGTGCTGACAAAATCACGAGGTATAAAATGAAACTACAATCAAGCAAAATCGGGCACGGTGTTTTCGCATTTATCATGTCCATGATGACCGCGCTATCCGTACAGGCCGATGATACAGAAATATTTTTTGGTGGCATTCAGGATTCCACAATAAAACCCAACATTCTGTTTATTCTGGACACCTCGGGCTCCATGAACGGAACCGATGATGGGCAAACGGATACTCGGTTAGACAGAATGAAAGACGCCTTCACCACGGTAATTTCTGGCCTTAATAACGTCAACGTGGGATTAATGCGATTCAATAATAAAGGTGGTCCAATTCTTTATCCTGTGACCAATATTGATGAACCATTATCCTCCGGCTCAACCTATTCCGGTGAGGTGAACGTTCGTATATCGGATGGAGACTCCGACGCAGAGCAGAACACTTTAGGTGTGGTTACTCTGGACAATGACACATTAGAGCTAACTACCCGTAATTCAAGCGGTGTTTCGTCCACCATTAACGTGGATGTTTCATCAGGTAATGACGATGGTCACGAAAGACTGAGCAATGGCACCATGTATAATGGCGACAGCCGCATACGGACACCCAAAGATGGTCACAACAGCAACAGGGCTCTAGCCGCTGGCGTTATCTTCCGCAATTTAGGTATCCCCCAAAATTCAAACATTCTAAATGCTTATCTACGATTCGAAATCGAAAGCCGCAGCTGGTATAGCTGGCATGATTCTCGCCAAGATATGGATCTTAAAATAGAAGGTGAGCTTGGCAGCACAATCTCAAACTTTAATAGCGCCAATATAAGTTCTCGACCCAAAACCACCAGCAACGTCATTTGGCAGGCAGTGGATTCTCCCTCCTCCGGGAACTATGTTCAAAGCCCAAACATTTCCAGCATAATGCAAGAAATGGTGAATCAGGCCAGCTGGACAGACAGCAGTGACGGGGCCTTTTTCTTACAACATGCCCATAACTATATCGCTGGCGGTTACCGAAACTTTGCCAGTCATAATCACAGTTGGCGTGACGAACCGAGACTTACGGTAGCGTACGAAATACCCGCTGCCGATGAAGTACAGACCATTGGTTTGCGATTTGCCGACCTTGATATCCCCCAAGGTGCCACCATTACCAGCGCCACCCTGGATTTTACTGCGGCCGGCACTCACTCCACACCAGCCACCTACGTGATTGCAGCGGAAGATACGGACAACTCCGCAACTTTCACCAACAGTACAAGTGATATAACCGGCCGTACCACCACCGGCTCGGTATCCTGGACCCCTTCTGCCTGGACCTCCGGTAACACTTATTCCACCATAGACGACGGTGCAGACCTTACCTCCCTAGTACAGGCGGTGGTGAATCGTTCCGGTTGGTGTGGAGGCAACGCGTTGTCATTGATCATAGCAGGTTCTGGAAAACGCTCAGCGGAGTCTTACAACAACTCTGCGTCTACGGCGCCACAACTTAAGGTGACTTACGATCCAAATTCTATTCCAGCCAGTGGTGGTTGTGTTACTTCCGAAGTCAGCTACCAAGTTTCCCATTCAAAAAGTGATGCCGTACAACGCGGCAATAATAATATGTCTACCACTGATGGCACTCTCAACATTGGTGACTATAACGGTCAGTCCTTGGGCGTGCGTTTTAGCAATGTACAATTACCCAAAGGCACTAAAATCTCCAGCGCTTATCTTGAATTTACAGCGAGAAGTACGGACACCAACTCTGCCTCCTTCACCATTCATGCGGAGGATGCCGATAACCCAGCAAACTATTCGAACTGGTCACCCAATCGAAAAATAAACAGCTTACCCACCATCGGCAACACCGTCTCTTGGAACTCCGTAGACCCTTGGTACCAAAATACGGTATATCGATCACCGGATATAAGCTCGTTAGTACAGGATCTAGTAGACCGAAGCGGCTGGAACAAAGGCAATGCCATGAGCTTCTTCGTTAAAGCTTCAAGCGGGCAACGCAGAGCCAGAAGTTATGACAATGACTCTTCGCGGGCACCCAGATTGATCATCAATGCGTCGGGAACATCTTCTAGCTTGGAAGAAACTACCCGCGATGCCCTAATCAGCATTATTAATGACCTCGTGGCCGTGGATACTACCCCCATAGTAGATACCCTTTATGAGGCAGCCATGTACTATCGCGGCGAGGCTATACAATGGGGTGACACCCGGGGCACCCATGTAAATTACCAAGGTGGGGGTAACAATAGCGGGAGTCGACGCTATTACCGAGTTTCACACGAAGGCAGCTATACCGGCGGCCAATTGGTGCAACCTACTGGATGCAGCGATGCGAATTTGAATGACACCGATTGTATTGGCGAATACATCAGTGGTTCTCCAGTTTATAAATCACCCATAGAACACGAATGCCAACCCAACCACATTGTGCTGTTAACAGATGGGGAACCTCGAGCCAATTCATCTAAAGATCTGGTTAAAGCCCTAACTGGTGACACATCCTGCGTAACCAGCGGAGAAGGTGGATGCGGCGAAGAACTCACTGAGTTTCTCTACACGGAGAACCCCTATAAAATCACCACTCACACCATTGGGTTCAACCTCGACGATCCCTATCTAAAAGGGGTAGCCAGTGAAGAAAGCATGTACCACACCGCCGACTCAACTGATGACCTGGTTAAAGTGTTGGATGACATTGCCACCACTACCCTGAATGTGGACACAACATTCGTTTCCCCAGGCGTGACAGTAAACGCATTTAACCGTTTAACCCATCGCAACGAGATATTTTTCTCCCTGTTCCAGCCAAAGGAAAAGTCTTATTGGCCTGGCAATCTTAAGCATTACAAAATAACCAGTGATGGCGTTATAGTGGACCAAAATGGCGCGGCGGCTCTGGACCCTGACACCGGCTTCTTCAAAAATTCAACCCAGAGTTTTTGGTCCAGCGGCGTTGATGGGAATGAAACACCAGAAGGTGGAGCAGCTGAGAAATTACCCAGCTATCCCAATCGCAAGCTTTACACTTACTTCGACGGATCTTCCAGTAAAAACTTAACTGACAGCGACAATGCTATCTCATGGGCAAATAAGGATAACATCACTAAAAGCCGCCTTGGTATCGAGTCCGAGTCAGACCTATACCACAGAAACCTAATTGACTGGGTTCGGGGTAAGGACATCAAGGATGTGGATGGCGACTCAGTTGCCGATGAAGACCGCAATCAATTAAGCGATCCGCTTCACTCTTCACCACAGCTAGTGATCTACGGCGGTACCGATGAAAACCCGGATATCACCATTTACTACGGAGACAACGAAGGCTTTTTGCATGCCGTAGACTCATCCAATGGCGAAGAGCTATTCGCATTCGCTCCAAGTGAAATGCTCCACAACTTCAATAAGGTGTTTGCTAACTCAGTGGCTGAAAACCATCCCTACGGCATGGATGGCCAGGTAGTGGCGTGGTCTAAAGATGTAGACGCCGATTCCAAAATTGAACCCGGCGACGGTGATCATGTTTATATCTACGCTGGAATGCGCCGTGGAGGCCGCAACTACTATGCGCTGGATGTGACAGATCGCTCTTCCCCTAAAATGCTATGGACCATCGAGGGCGGAAGTGGAGACTACAGCGACCTGGGTCAAACCTGGGCTCGGCCAATCAAAACAAAAATCTCCGTGGACAGCACTGAGCGAGAAGTACTCATCATTTCCGGTGGCTATGATCCCGCTCAAGACAACGCAGCAACCCGCACCGCCGATAGTATGGGAAATGCCATATTCATTGTGGATGCAACCGATGGATCATTAATCTGGAGCGCTGGCGGTAATAATTCCCATGATCTAACCCTATCTGACATGGATTACAGTATCCCTGCAACTGTGAGAGCCATTGATGTGAATGCGGATGGCTACGCTGATCAGATCTATGCCGCTGATACGGGTGGTCAAATCTGGCGCTTTGATATAACCAATGGCAATCCAGTGGGCTCCCTGATAACCGGAGGAAGAATCGCCGATTTAGCTGAAAATACTGCGGCAACCGCACGCCGGTTTTACCATGAGCCTGATCTGTCCGTTGTCACTCGCAATGGCGTTAGACAGTTGGCATTAGCTATCGGGTCTGGTTACCAGGCGCATCCATTAAATGCAACTATTGAGGATCGGTTCTTTGTTCTTTTCCTCTCCGATGTATACAACGCGCCTGCGGATACGGACTTGGATGGCACCCCCGACTACACCACCATAACGATAGCCGATCTCTTCGATACAACCGATAACAAGATTGAGAACGGTACTGCAGGTCAGATTGCCGTAGCACAAACCGCTCTCGCAGCGGCAAAGGGCTGGTATATCGACCTGGAAGGTGAATTGGCAGGTGGAGGAAAAGACCCGGGAGAAAAAGTGTTATCTCGAGCGATGACCTATGATGGGGTTCTTTACTTTACCAGCTATCAACCCAGCGCGTCTGTTGGTGCCGACTGTACTATCTCACCAGGACAGTCCAAGCTTTATACGGTGAATGTGGCCAATGCGACACCCGCCAGTATCGATAAAGGCGAAAACACTGACACATCAGACCGATTCGCTTCGCTACTAACCGAAGGGTTACCACCAGACCCAGTACACCTTCGAATCTCAGATAAAGATGAGAACGGTAATCCTACCGAACCACAGGACATTGTCTGCACGGGCATTGAGTGTACAAAAATGCAGGCCACAGACATAGTCACCAAAACCTATTGGTACAGTGAGTAATATGATGACAACAAAGATGATGAAAAGACCGGTAACAGGGTTCACCCTTATCGAGCTTATGGTCACCGTCGCCGTCGTCGCCATAGTGGCGGCGGTGGCCTACCCAAGTTACATGAGCTCAGTAAAAAAGACACGGCGGGCCGACGCGCAAGCAGTCTTAATGGGATTTTCCCAAGCAATGGAACGGCACTTCACTGAGCGCAACACTTACGAAGGTGCCGCCACCGCAGGTGATACTGGAACCCCAGCGATTTACCCCAGCCAGGCTCCTTTGGACGGTGGCCAAAAATATTACGATCTTAGTATTATTGCGGCCGATAGCACCGCTTACACGTTGCGGGCCACCCCCATAAATCGCCAAAATGGTGATGGCTATTTGGAAATTTCCAATACCGGATTAAAAAGCTGGGATTCAAACGACGATGGTAGTATCGATGCTGGCACGGAGAACACCTGGCGCCAGTAATCCGTTGCATTAAAAAACTAACGTAACTCTTTGGGCATGGAGAACACAATGTTCTCCTCTCGCCCAACCAATTCATTGGGACTTTCTCCACCCCAATCCCGTAACTGATTGACTACTGCAGAAACAAGTTCTTCTGGGGCGCTGGCACCGGCCGTTACACCAATGGTGACAGCCTTATCCAACCAGGCTTTTTCGAGCTGCTGAGGATCGTCAACCAAATAAGCCGTAGTACCACATCGCTCCGCCAGCTCACGCAGCCGGTTTGAGTTGGAACTGTTGGGTGACCCCACCACAAACACTACGTCAGTTTCCAAAGCCAGGGTCTTCACTGCATCCTGGCGATTTTGGGTGGCGTAGCAAATATCGTCTTTGCGGGGGCCTTGTATATGGGGGAAGTGCTCACGCAGGGCATCGATAATAGCGGCGGTATCATCCACCGAAAGAGTGGTTTGAGTCACATAAGCCAGATGTTCGGGATCATTTACTTGCAAACTTTTAACATCATCCACGGTTTCAACCAGGTAAATTGCCCCGCCTTTACTGCTGAAGTATTGCCCCATGGTGCCTTCCACCTCGGGGTGGCCTTGGTGGCCTATCAACACACATTCCATACCATCGCGGGCGAATTTACTCACTTCCATATGCACTTTTGTCACCAGTGGGCAGGTGGCATCGAATACTTTCAGCCCTCGATCGCCCGCTTCGTTCTGCACCTGCTTAGACACACCATGAGCACTAAAAATAACGATGGCATCGTTGGGCACCTCGTGCAGCTCATCCACAAATACAGCACCGCGATCACGCAGACCGTCCACTACAAATTTGTTATGCACCACCTCATGGCGTACATAAATGGGCGCACCAAATACATCCAGTGCCCGATTGACGATGGCAATGGCCCGGTCCACTCCCGCACAAAACCCCCGGGGATTCGCCATTTTAATTTCCATAATCGCCTCTGTTGTTAATTCTGTAGTTTAGGGAAGGTTTAAAAACTAGTGCAGCTGCACAGATTGGGTATCGGCATCCACCACGTTGATGATTTCAACCTGAAAAGTCAACTCTTTGCCTGCCAGGGGATGATTAAAATCTACGGTTACCTGATCATCCGTGAAGGCTTTAATGACACCGGGTAATTCCGCTTTGCTTTTATCTGCAAAAGACACCACCATGCCCACTTCCAATGCCATCTCTTTATCAAATATACCCCGTCGCATCACTTGAATGTTATCTTGATTATAGGGGCCGAAAGCCTGGTGCTGATCCAATACAATGGATCGCTTATCCCCGGCTTTTAACCCAAACAGGGCCTGTTCGAACCCAGGCAATAAATTGCCATCACCCACACTGAACTGGGCTGGTCCTTTTTCCTTGGTGGAATCCACCACAGAACCATCCATTAGTAGAACGGAAAAATGTAGAGTGACCCGCTTGCCTGGACCAATTCGATTGGCGTCATCCATATTAGTGTTTCCCCGGATTTCGAATCATATCGAGAATCATCATAGCGGCGCCCACGGTAATGGCACTGTCGGCAATATTAAACGCAGGAAAATGCTTGTAGTTCCAATGAAAATCGAGAAAATCCACCACGTAGCCTAGGGTGACTCGATCATAGAGGTTACCTATGGCTCCCCCCAGGATCAACGACAAGGCCACCGCCATCCACCAGTCGGATTTGGGCAAGCGCTTAAGCCACACAACCAACATCACGCTAACACCCACAGCGATGGCCGTAAAAAACCAACGCTGCCAACCACCATGGTCCGCCAAAAAGCTGAAAGCAGCTCCGTAATTGTGGGCCATGGTGAGATTGAAAATGGGGAGAATCTCCATACGTTCCCCCAATTGAAACGCGTCCACCGCCATCCACTTTGTGATCTGGTCCAGCACAATCACCAAACCGCTAAGCCAAAGCCATTTCAACATGCCTTTGGCTTCCTGGGCCTGGGTATCTTCAGTTGTCATATCCGTCATAGTATTCAATTGATAAACGCACTAGCAAAATTGCCGCTGCTCTCCTTCACCTTCCACATTATCCACACATCGCAAACACAACTCCGGATGGTCCGGATTAGTTCCTACGTCTTCACGCAAATGCCAGCAACGAACACACTTAGGATGCTCACTCTTGTTAACGGTTACTTTGAGCCCATCCAGTTCCGTGATGTCGCCCGCCTCTTCCCATTGCTGCACTCTGGCTGCACTGGTAATCATAGCAAAACGCAGCTCTTCACCCAGTTTGTCTAGGTCTGCTTTCAAATCGCTGCTGCACTGAATTTCCACTTCCGCTTCCAGGCTGCCACCAATCACACCATTTTTACGGGCGTCTTCCAGTTGTTTATTGACGGCATTCTTAACCGCCTGAACTGTTTTCCAAAACTCTTGGTCCAGGGGCTCATCCTTGTCCAAGGAATAAAGGCCCTCATACCAGGTTTCCATATGAACGGACTGACTTCGCTCACCGGGCATGTATTTCCAAAGTTCGTCGGCGGTAAAACTCAATATGGGGGCAATCCAGCGCACTAAGGCTTCTGCTATGTGGTACAAAGCCGTTTGGGCAGAGCGACGGGCTGCACTGTTTTCTTTACAGGTGTACTGCCGATCTTTAATCACATCCAAATAGAATCCACCCAGCTCCACACCACAGTAGTTATGCAGTTTTTGGTAGATCAAATGAAACTGGTATTGATCATAGTGCTGCACAATTTCTTTTTGCAGTTGTTCGGCACGGTGCACAGCCCAGCGGTCAAGTGCCACCATCTCTTTTGGCTCCAGCAAATGCTGGGCCGGGTCAAAACCATTTAGATTGGAAAGCAAAAAGCGCGCAGTATTACGAATACGGCGATAGGAATCCGCTGTGCGCTTTAAAATCTCATCGGATACGGTCATCTCACCGCGATAATCCGTAGCCGCCACCCAGAGTCGAATGATATCCGCACCCAGGTTCTTCACCACAGTTTGGGGCGAAACCGTATTGCCCAATGACTTGGACATCTTTTTACCTTGAGCATCCACCGTAAAACCATGGGTTAGCACGGTTTTGTAGGGTGCCGTACCGCGCACCGCCAAACTGGTTTTTAGCGAAGACTGAAACCAGCCCCGATGTTGATCCGAGCCTTCCAAATACAGGTCGGCGGGCACGCTCAAATTGTCTCGCTGCTCCAACACGGAGTAATGGGTAACGCCAGAATCAAACCACACATCCAATGTATCCGTAACTTTGTAATATTGCTCGGCTTCATCACCCAACAACTCCGCAGCATCCAAATCAAACCAGGCATCAATGCCGGTTTGTTCCACTTTTTTCGCCACCGCCTCAATTAATTCAGCGCTGTTGGGATGCAGCTCTTCGGTTTCCTTGTGCACGAACAAAGCGATGGGCACACCCCAGGTACGCTGTCGTGATACACACCAATCCGGGCTCTGTTCTAACATGCCTTCAATACGGGCTTTGCCCCATTCCGGCAACCACTGCACTTCATCTGCCGCTTGCTTACAGGCTTTTAACAGGCCTTTGGCATGCATACTGATAAACCATTGCGGTGTGGCACGATAAATCAGTGGCGTTTTGGTGCGCCAGCAATGGGGGTAGCTGTGGAACAGTTTATCTTGCTTGAGCAGCGCACCGTTGCTTTCCAGCGTGGCCAGGATCAAAGGCTCCACCTTATACACGTGCTGCCCACTCACCAACGGTGTGCCTTCTGCATAACTGCCGTCGGCGCCCACGTAATTCAGGGTTTTTATGCCGTACTTTAGGCCCACATTAAAGTCATCTAAACCATGGTCCGGTGCGATATGCACAGCACCTGTACCCGCGTCGGTGGTAACGTGATCCCCCATTACCACGGGCACCTGCCGTTCAATAAACGGATGCTGTAGCGCCAGGTTTTCCAACTCTTGGCCTTTACAGGACCCCAAGATGGTTTGCCCTTCAACACCGTAGCGCTTGCATACGTCTTCCACCATGTCGGTGGCCAGCAGAATGCACTCGTCACCGGCACCCACATCCAATTGCACCAGGCTGTATTCCAAATCAGCACTCAACGCCACCGCCTGGTTGGCGGGCAGGGTCCAGGGTGTAGTGGTCCAGATCACAACGGATACTGGCAGCTCTGTTTGCACATCAAACGGCGCCGTGAATGCCGCTTTGTCTACAGGAGCAAAACGCACGTCCACCTGGGTGGAGGTTTTATCTTGATACTCCACCTCGGCTTCCGCCAAGGCAGAGCCGCCCACCACGCTCCAGTAAACCGGCTTAAAGCCTTTTACTAAATGGCCGTTGTCGGCGATTTTACCCAAAGCACGAATGATGTCCGCTTCGGTTTTAAAATCCATGGTGAGGTACGGGTTTTGCCAATCACCTAGCACCCCCAAACGGATAAAGTCCTCGCGCTGGCCATTCACCTGTTTCATGGCGTACTCACGACACTTTTTGCGGAACACGTCATAGGGCACTTTCACCCCGGCTTTGCCCGCTTTCTTTTCCACGTTGTGCTCAATGGGTAAACCGTGGCAATCCCAACCGGGCACATAGGGCGCATCAAACCCACTCAAGCGCTTACTGCGCATGATGGTGTCTTTCAAAATCTTGTTAACCGCATGGCCTATATGAATATCACCGTTGGCGTAAGGAGGGCCGTCATGGAGAATAAATTGGGGCCGGCCTGCGGTGACGGATTGAATCTGCTTATAGAGATCCAATTTATTCCACTGTTTCAGCATTTCAGGCTCGCGCTGAGCCAGGTTCCCCTTCATGGGAAACGCCGTGTTAGGAAGATTCAGTGTGGATTTATAGTCGGCCATGGGGTTCCTGTTTATTCCTCAAGTCGTCAATTCATCTATAGGTTCAACTGTTTGCCGTTTGTTTTTTAGTTTGTAAAAAAGCGGCGGGCGGTTTCAATATCTTTGTAAATGGCGGCCTTCAGTTCATCAATGCCATTAAACTTCTTCTCGTCTCGGATCTTATGCCGGAAAGTCACCTGGATGTATTTACCGTAAATGTCTTGGTCAAAATCCAGCAGGTGCACTTCCAGTCGCACTCGATCGCCACCCACTGTAGGCCGGCTGCCCAGGTTGGCCACGCCGCGTTGGGTTTCTCCCAAACCGTTCACCTCCACTGCGAATACGCCAGTGAGGGGCGTCCGAACCCGCTTGGGTAAAACATTGGCGGTGGGGACGCCTATGGTGCGGCCCAACTTTTGTCCGTGAACGATTCGGCCAGACATAAAGTAGGGCTTGCATAACATCACCGAGGCGGATTTGAAATCGCTGTTCTCCAGGCACTGACGCACTCGGGTGCTGCTCACTCGCTCACCCTGCCATTCAAAGGTGTGGGTATTTTCCACGCCGAAGTCATTGGCCTGACCCACCTGCTGCAGAAATTGAAAATCACCGCTGCGATCGCTGCCAAAGCGAAAATCATCGCCCACCACAAGATGCCTAATGGCCAAGCCCTTTACCAGCACATTGTCACAGAACTGTTGGGCACTTTGACTACAGAAGGCTCGGTTAAATTTGACGCAGAGTACCTGGTCGACGCCCATCTCCGCCAGCACTTCGCATTTTTCGCGGAAGGTCATTAAGCGCGCGGGCGCTTTATCTGGCGAAAAGAACTCCAATGGTTGGGGCTCGAATACCATCACCGTGGAGGGTACCTCCAGCTGTTTGGACTTTTCTGCCACCTGACGCAGGATTGAGCGGTGCCCCAGGTGCACGCCATCGAAATTACCGATGGTGGCCACACTACCCCGGTGCCGCTCTCTAATGTTGTATATTCCCCGAATCAGCTCCATAACTTCGCCGCTGCACCCGCTACCGTATCAAAAGCCGCCCATTATAGCGGACTTACGACCCTGATTTAACTGAAATAGCCCACATCAGCAACCCAAATAAAGGCCTAGTCAGGGTCATCCAGGGATCGTTGTGCCAATAGATGCTGGGGCCGTAAACCCATAACATAAAGGGCCACAAAGTATACGGCACCACCGCCAACCACTAGCAGGCCTAATTGCAGGGTTCGCTGCATCCAATCCCATTCCAGCCAGAGTTGCGAAGCTGGATTAAAGTAGAAAATAAATACCACCATGAGTATCGCCGCCACAGACAGCTTAATCAGGTAGAGCAACCAGCCTGAATCCGGTTGATAGACGCCATCTTTGCGTAGGCCGGTGTACAACATGGCCGCATTCATGGCCGCAGAAAGAGACGTGGCCAGGGCCAGCCCCACGTGGGCCAAGGGGAAAATCAGTGCCAGATTGAACACCATATTGGCCACCATGGCCTTAATGCCCACTTTTACTGGCGTTTTGGTGTCCTGGCGGGCGAAGTAGCCTGGTGCCAACACCTTAATCAGCATAAACGCCAACAGACCACCGCTGTATGCTTGCAAACTGGCGCTGGCCCGCTCCACGTCCTGGGGCGAAAAAGCGCCATATTGAAACAGGGTCACCAACATGGGCTTGGCCAACACCACCAAGGCCAAAGTGGCCGGCACACCGATTAACAGCACCATACGCACTGCCCAGTCCAACGTATGGGAGAATGCTTCTGGGGATTGGCTGGCGTATTTACGT
Organism: uncultured Ketobacter sp.; assembly: GCA_964016105.1. Lineage (GTDB taxonomy): Bacteria > Pseudomonadota > Gammaproteobacteria > Pseudomonadales > Ketobacteraceae > Ketobacter. Next base: position 33,717 of record CAXHEX010000024.1, on the reverse strand, counting down.
GACAGGCTGGGCAAGATTACCGTAGCAATGGCAATACCGAAGACGCCCAAGGGAAGCTCCATCAACCGATCGGAGTAGTACAACCAAGAGATGCTGCCATCGGCCAAAAAGGAGGCCAATATGGTGTCCAGGGTAAGATTGATCTGTGCCACAGACACGCCGAACAGCGCTGGCAACATCAATTTCATGATGCGCTTTACCCCGGGATCACGCCAACCCCAGCGCGGCCGGGTCAGCATTTGAATCTGCTTGATAAAGGGCAGCTGAAACACCATTTGCACCACACCAGCAGCCAACACCCCCCAGGCAAGGGCCATTACTGGCGGGTCCATTAACGGCGTAAGGGAAATGGCCGACCCAATTAACACCACATTGAGCAACACCGGGGTCAACGCGGGGGCGGCAAATCGGCCGTAGCTATTAAGTATGCTACCCATAAATGCAGTCATGGAGATCAACAACAAATAGGGGAAAGTTAGCCGCAACATGTCCGATGCCAGATCGAACTTCTCTGGCAGATTATGAAACCCCGGTGCAAACACATAGGTTACCGCCGGTGCGAAGGTGACACAGACAACAGCCAGCAATAGCAGCACGCCGCCCAAGGTGCCCGCGGTGTAGCTCACCAGCATGCGCACTTGGGCCAAATCGCGCTGGGTCCGGTATTCCGTTAGCACCGGCACAAAAGCTTGGGCGAATGCCCCTTCTGCAAATAACCGCCTGAAAAAGTTGGGAATTTTGAAGGCCACAAAGAAGGCATCGGCACCACCGCCGGCACCAAACAAGTTGGCTATGACCACATCACGCACCAGCCCCAGCACCCGCGAAAGCATGGTGAAGGCGCTGACAATCCCGGTGGATTTAAGCAAGCCCCCCTGTTTGTGACCTGATTTATCGTCTTTCATAACCATCCTGCCCAATTCGATGGCGCCATTATACGGATGCGCTGAATATTCCCTAATCGAATCTGATAATTAGTGCAGAAGTCTTGACAGCGGAGGTCGTTGTAGGAATAATCTTGCGTCCTCGAATTCAAGTTGTCGCTACATCTCAATCTTAACGAGACTTTGAGAGATTTCGATACTTATTCGCTAATTCATTTAGACGTTTCATATTTAAAGGAGCCAGACCTTGGCTAACATCAAATCAGCTAAGAAACGTGCACGCCAGGCTGAGCAGCGTCGCAGACACAATGCCGGTCTGCGCTCCATGGTTCGCACGTCCATCAAGAAAGTGATTGCCGAAATCGATGCCGGCAACAAAGAAGGCGCTCAAACTGCTTATACCGCAGCTGTGCCAGTAATCGACAGAATGGTGACCAAAGGCATCATTCACAAGAACAAAGCCGCTCGTCATAAGAGCCGCCTGAGCAAGCAGATCAAAGATCTTGCCGCCTAAGAGCGCAGATTAAGCTTGCATAAAAAAGCCGGCATCAGCCGGTTTTTTTATGCGTGATTTTTAAGGCTTATTCAGACTAAACCAACACCAGATTATCCCGGTGGATCAGCTCAGCCTCATCCACATAACCCAGCACGTTGGCGATGGCATCGCTGCTCTGCCCCATAATTTGGCGGGCCTCCACCGCACTGTAGTTCACAAGACCGCAAGCCACTGTGCCGCCATCGAGCCCCACCAGAGACACCATATCTCCTCGCGAGAAATTCCCTGTCACTTCCCTTACGCCAACAGGCAACAAACTCACACCCTTTTCCCGTAACGCGCGGGCGGCTCCATCATCAATAGTGAGCACGCCTTTCATCTGTAAGTGGCCCGCTAACCATTGCTTGCGCGCTGCAACTGGGCTCTGATCCGCACACAGCAAGGTACCGATGTTTTCACTTTTCCTCACCCGGGTTAGCACCTGATCAAGCCGACCACCGGCGATTAAGGTTGAGGCACCGGAACGGGACGCCAACTGGGCCGCTCGCAGCTTGGTAGCCATTCCACCCCGCCCCAGCACACCGCCACTGCCGCTGGCCATTTTTTCCAAAGCGGGATCAGTAGCAGCAGCCAGCTCAATGAGTTTGGCATTGGGATTACTGCGAGGATCGGAATCGAACATGCCGTCTTGATCCGTTAGAATTACCAGCAGATCCGCTTCCACCAGATTAGTCACCAATGCCCCCAAGGTGTCATTGTCACCAAAGCGAATTTCATCAGTAACCACCGTGTCGTTCTCGTTCACCACCGGCACCACACCGTGGCTGATCAGGGAGAGCAAGGTGTTTCTGGCATTGAGGTAGCGCTTGCGATCGGACAGATCGTCGTGGGTCACCAGCACCTGAGCGGTGTGGACACTGTGGCGCTGAAATGCCTGCTCCCAGGCTTGCGCCAAACCCATTTGCCCTACTGCGGCGGCGGCCTGCAGGTCGTGCATATCTTTTGGGCGACTGGCCCAACCCAGACGAGACATCCCCTCTGCCACCGCGCCAGAAGATATCAAGACCACTTCCACCCCTTGCTGACGCAGCTCCGCCAACTGATGCACCCAGCCGGTGATGGCATTGCGATCCAGCCCCTCTCCATTATTGGTAAGCAAGGCACTGCCAATCTTCACCACCCAACGCTGACTGCGGGTGATCCTGCTACGTTGTTCTTTTATATCCATAGACCTTTGAGCTGTACTTTGAATAGGACTTTGCATAAATCTCTTAATTACTACCGCGCAGCCTAGTGAGGGGCATAGACCACTTCCATATCGTGGTCGTCATCATCATCGTCGTCCTGTCCCGCCCGCTGGCGGCGACGCTCTTCTTTGTATTGCTGAATCTTTTGTCGGGCTTCTTCTTCCAGCTTACGGCGGGACTCCATTTCCTGAGCAGCAAATTCTTCGTCAGCTGCCATGCGCTGATCCAATTCCTCCAAATGATTCATGATGGCGAACACCAACTCTTTGGTGCCTTCGCCGTTGGCTGCAGAAATCTTGAATAGCGGCCCATCCCATTCCAACTGGTCAACAATTTCCTGGCAACGAGCCTCCGCCTCATCCGTAGGCAGCAAATCCAGCTTATTCAGAACCAACCAACGCTCTCTCTCCGCCAGCGCAGGGCTGAATAGTTGCAACTCCCCAGCGATGGCATCAATGGACTCAACGGGATCGGTTTGATCCCAGGGAGCGATATCCACCACATGGAGCAATATTCGGCAGCGAGCCAAATGCTTTAGAAACCGAATGCCCAGACCAGCACCTTCAGCGGCACCCTCTATCAGACCGGGAATGTCCGCCATGACAAAACTGCGTAAACGATCCACCTTTACCACGCCCAAATTGGGCACCAATGTGGTAAAGGGGTAATCCGCCACCTTAGGCTTGGCGGCAGACACGGCCCGAATCAATGTGGACTTGCCGGCATTGGGCATACCCAACAAACCGATATCCGCCAATACTTTTAACTCAAAGCGCAAGTTGCGTTTTTCCCCTTCCGTGCCCGGGGTGGTTTTACGGGGAGCTCGATTGGTGCTGGACTTAAAACAGGTATTACCCAAACCACCACGACCACCTTTTGCCACCACAAAGCGATCGCCATCCTTAACCAGATCACCCAGCACTTCTTCGGTATCTTCATCAATGATGGTGGTGCCCACCGGCAACCTCATAATCAGATCATCACCGCTGGCGCCCGTGCAATTGCGCCCAGAACCACCTTCGCCCCGCGGGGCCTTGAATAAGCGCTCGTAACGATAATCCACCAGAGTGTTCAGGCCGCTATCTGCCACCAGTACCACACTGCCGCCGACACCACCATTACCACCGTCGGGGCCACCAAATTCCACGTACTTTTCCCGGCGGAAGCTCAAACAGCCGTTGCCGCCATCACCGGCTTCAACGCGCACCGCAGCTTCATCTACGAATTTCATGGCTAGCAACTCCAAATATTAAGGAAAAGTACAAACAGGGAATAAGGTAAAACGAAATCGACCACAACGCAAAAAGCCCCACCAGTGGCGGGGCTCAGTATCACCATAATTCAAGCAGTAGTTTCTTAGGCTACTGGCTCGATGGAGATATACTTGCGGTTCTTTGGGCCTTTAATATCAAACTTAACTACGCCATCAACTTTGGCGAAGATAGTGTGGTCTTTACCAAGACCAGTATTAGGGCCTGAGTGGAACTGGGTGCCACGCTGACGAACGATAATGTTGCCGGCTTTAACCAACTGACCACCGTAGCGCTTAACACCAAGGCGCTTACTTTCTGAATCGCGACCGTTCCGGGTACTACCACCCGCTTTTTTGTGAGCCATTGTGCTACTCCTTAATTAGATTAGGCGTTGATACCCGTGATCTTCACCTCGGTGAAGTACTGACGGTGGCCCATTTGCTTACGATGGTGCTTACGACGACGGAACTTGATGATGTTCACTTTATCGCCACGGCCGTGGGTTACCACTTCGGCCTGAACTTTACCGCCTTCAACTACCGGCGCACCAATCTTAACGTCGTCGCCATTGGCAACCAATAAAACCTGATCAAACTCGATGGCTGAGCCGGGTTCGGCATCAATCAATTCCAGCTTAACCACGTCGCCTTCAGCGACCCGGTGCTGCTTGCCACCACTTACGAAAACCGCGTACATTGCTGACTCCAACCGCTTCTCTTTAGAAGCATCAGTATAGTGTGCTAAATTCTTTCTGACCTAAATAACCTGCATCAGGTCACAGGGGGCGCAATTGTAAGGGAAAGCACACCCCTACGCAAGCCAAAACCCCACATCCCTATTCAAAACATATTAGCCACCTGCGAGCTCTTCAAAATCAAGTCTTTAGCTTGACACCCCCTGCCACCATCCATAGCATTCCTAGCAATATCACTGTTTTTTTGGGCCAGCTATAAGGCACCCCTCACGGTCACTTTATTTTATGGATTTTAAAGCCATTTCCGCTGTAGTTGAGAATGACTTCAAGGAAGTAAATCATTTTATTTTCAATCAGTTGCATACTCACGTTCCACTTATAAAGGAAATTGGAAACTACATCATTGATAGTGGCGGTAAGCGTTTGCGGCCACTGGTCTGCCTGCTTAGCGCTCGAGCCCTGGGTTACAACGGTACTCAACATATAGATGTAGCAGCTGTTGTGGAATTCCTGCACACAGCCACCCTGTTACACGACGATGTGGTGGATGAATCTGCCCTGCGCCGAGGCAAAGCCAGTGCCAATGAGGTGTGGGGCAACGCCCCCAGCATCCTGGTGGGCGACTTCCTGATCTCCCGAGCTTTCGAGATGGTAGTGAACGTAGGCAATATGCGCATATTGCAGATCCTGTCCCAAGCCACCAATCTGATTGCCGAAGGCGAGGTGATGCAGCTGATCAACTGCAAAAACCCAGACACCAGCGAAGCACAATATATGGAAGTGATTCGCTACAAAACAGCAAAGATGTTTGAGGCGTCCGCCCAATCAGGGGCCGTACTGGCGAACCCCAGCGAAGATGTAGAAATGGCCTTTGCCAAATACGCTGACCACCTAGGCTGCGCGTTTCAACTGATCGATGACGTACTGGATTACACTGGCAGCGCAGAAGATATGGGCAAGAACGTGGGAGACGACTTGGCGGAAGGCAAACCCACCCTACCCCTCATCTACGCCATGGCCAACGCTGACCAACCCCAAGTGGACCAAATTCGCAAAGCCATCACCCACGGCGGACTGGATCAAATCGAGACCATTACCCAAACCGTTAGAAACTGTGGCGCCTTAGACTACACCATAGCTAAAGCCAATGAGCAGGCGGATCTGGCTAAGCAGGCCCTTGGCCAAATCGAATATTCAGTTTATAAAGAAGCCTTACTGGCCCTGTGTGACTTAGCCGTTAAGCGCGACCGCTAACGGCAAGATCGGAGTGTAGCTCAGCTTGGTAGAGCACCGTCTTCGGGAGGCGGGGGTCGAAGGTTCAAATCCTTTCACTCCGACCAAATCCCCCCTACCTTTTAATCATATCTTTCATGTAATAAGCACGGAGCAAGTGGTGTCTGCTTCTTCACCTCTTCTATGGTTAATACGAATACCGGCAATCAGGGATTGTGGGTAATCCAAATCAATTACTCGCATGCGAATACGCGAAGGGCAGTGCGCCGTAAAAACTGACAATAGAATTGCAGCAAGGGTTACGTAAACTTAACAAGTAAGATATGCCCCTTTTTAAGTCAAGCCAACGCCCGTTGTTACTTCATCTTACAACCAAAATGGTCCGCTAGCATTTTAGGGTCTGATACTGAAAATCGAAAGTGGCTTGTGTCTTCCATGGCGTTAGGAAGAACCACGGATGCGATCAACTGCCCATCGATGATAATGTTGACTACCGTATTGCCTTCATCCATAACTCGCCCAAGCTTGGCAATACCAGTATTAGTAAAGAAGACATCGAGCGTACTGTTACTGTTCTCCGAGCAACTGGACACATCAGTAGCCAAAATTTTTTCTTGATGAGTCACCTTTTGGAAGGTGGCCCCGTTGACAGAGCATGCCGCGAGCAATAAAGATACCAATATCGGCCTGAGCATTAATTAACCTCAACCTTGATAATTTGACCTATTGAATGACTTATGAAGCGTACTTTAACATCAGAAACGCAGTTAGAATGGAATTCTAGTTTGGTCTCGGCGGTCGTTAATAGCCTGAAAGAAGAGAAAAGCGCAACAACTATATTATCACCCACTATAGGAGCGATCGATGTCAAAACCAAAGCGGATAGCACTTCTAATAGATTGTGATAATGTCAGTCACAATGCGATTGAAGGTGTGCTTGAAGAACTAGCAAAATCCGGAACTGTTAATGTCAGGCATGCGCACGGCGATTGGAATAACTCATCTTTATCGGGATGGATAGACCGGCTTCACCCCCATGCTATTAGGCCAATGCAGCAGTTCGCCTATACTAAAGGGAAAAATGCAACCGACGCAGCCATGATCATTGACGCGATGGATCTACTATACAGTGGAAACGTCGATGCTTTTGCTTTGATGACCAGCGATAGTGATTTTACGCCTCTGGTTTTGAGAATTCTTGAAAGTGGATTGCCTGTGTATGGTTTTGGGGAAAGAAAAACACCCCAACCCTTTGTCGATGCCTGCTCGCCCTTTATCTATATAGAAAACCTCATATCCATGGAAGATGCAAAACCCTGCGTATCGGTCATACGGGAAGTTAAGGGTCGAAACGAGTTAAGAAAAGACACGGCTCTGGTCAGACTACTCAGAACCGCTGTGGAGCAAACATCGGAAGATGATGGTTGGGCGCACATGGGCCGTGTGGGTCACTATATTTCAAACAACAGCTCCTTTTCTGCAATCAACTACGGCTACAAAAAGCTGGGGGATTTGGTCCGTGCTACAGAGCTTTTTGATATTGATATGCGAAATGACGGAAAGGCGATGTATATCAAAGATGCACGCAAGTGAGCAAGTAGCCCTAAATTCTGGTATCAAATGAATATGAAACTTCTTATAGTCATCATACTTCTGTCTCCACTATTGAGCCGGGCTGAGACCAGTACATGCTTTGGAACAACTTCCAATGGAAGCCTGTCTAATGGTGTGAAGTTACCCTCTGCAGGAAAAAACTACGTAAGCTACAGTAGGACGGCAAGCTTAGCGGGTCGGACCTATGTTCATTCGACAGTTCGAGATATTATCGTATCCGCCTACAAGGACTTAGAAACGGAGCAACCGCAAAAAGTCTACAAATACGCAGAAACGGGATTCAAAGAGGGTGGCACTTTCAAACCTCATAAAACCCACAAAAATGGACTTTCAGTGGATTTTACAACTCCGGTGAAAAACAAGAACGAAAAATCCGTCCACTTGCCCACCAACCCTTGGAATAAGTTCGGATACAATATCGAGTTTGATACAAACGATCACTTTAAAGGGATGTACATTGATTACGATGCCATGGCGGCTCATATTGTAGCGTTACATAAGCAAGCCAAAAAACATGGCCACGACTTACGTAGAGTGATTTTCGACCCAAAATTGCAACCCAATCTATACAGAACCCAATACGCTGAATACCTGAAGGGACATGTCCAATTCTCAACGAAGCGGTCCTGGGTCAGGCACGACGAACACTATCATGTTGACTTCGATGTTCCATGCAAACAGTAATCAAGGAAATACTTGCGCAATCACGGTCTACATAGGCAAGCCATATAGGAACAAGAAAATGGAATGCCCCGATATAGACAACTTAAAATTCAGTCAAATTAGCCTAGAAGCCATTGAGGAGATACGGCAGAAAAGAGAGTTAGGTGATTTACTCATAAAAACCATTGGCTATGGTACCTGGGCCAATATATTCGTTGGTAATGGTATGATGGAGATGACAATATCCCTAAACTCTACTGATTTTGAAGGTATGGCTAAGACCATGGCGAAAATTCCAGCTATCACCAGATCGGTTATCCAAAGGATAGCGGATATGACTTATCTGAATGTATCAGATTATAAAGAAAAGCAATTTTGGTCCGCGATTAGCTCGGGCTGCTTTGGCTATTAAGGTGATTCTAATGATTAATAAATACGTTACCGGTTTACTGGCGTTTCTCATTTGTGCTTGCTCTACAGCTGACACCTCAAATGCAGTAGATATGGCAAAAGCCAATCTAGCTGACAGTATTGCCAAATTCTCTGATAAAGAAACAGCATGTAGATCTAATGCACCTAAACTGCAAACAGAGCAATTAAAACGACTGGAACTAACCAAAGAAGAATTAGTCTCCGCGCTCTCATTCCATTATTTAAAGTCGTACACGGAATGCAGCTATAAAGAGGCAGCGGATCTAATAGTTCGACTGAAAATCGTCAATTTACTTCAAGACGATCCGTCAATGTCTGGCGAAGAGGCATCTAAGATAATCGTTGCCGACATGAAGAAACTATTAGACCTCGAAATCGCGTACAAATCCATACCAGAAAATAAACGCAGATTAATAGAGGATATACAAGGCATTAACAAACCATTTGATATGATCAAAACGGCAAAGTCTCTTGGCATATAGACACCTTGTCCAAACTACACATGAAGCGAACTACCTTAGCGTAATCTAATCCCGATAAGTTTGACAATCTAACTCAGGCAAGCACATGAGCATAACTTTATGGATATTTATATACTCTCTCAACAGTCTATGGTGGAAGTGGGTATATAGCTGGGGCGGTGCTGAATGGATAGAGGGCTGGAAGTCATTCTTTTTAATTGACTGGTTCGCTTTGGATTGGAACGCCGAACAAATCAGGCTCTACGCTTTGTGTATTTGGCTAATCACCACAATCTGGTTCATAGTTGGTATGTTTGCGCCAGAGTTGAGAGGCGCAGAATTACTGTCCCTCTAACGATAACCGAACATTGTCCGTTCTATATTAAACGAGCAGCCTTTTTAGCTAGTTAATGCTTCCGCAAAAATTGGCCGCCAGTTATAAAGAAATAAATATCGCTTTAAGCACTTTTAAATACCTTCCCTACACATCACAGATCCAACAAAGCTAACTTACGAGTCGTGACCTTATCCCCCAGCACAGATCGCGCTTCCTCAATGGCCTCTCTCTGACGTTTGATTTCCCTACTCACCAAGCTGGCAAGCTCTAGGTCCTGCTTGCTAATTCTCACGCCTGCACTATCCGCTTCTTTTAGAGCAGCCGAAAACAAACTCTGGGCTTCAGTTAATTCATTGGCACGGGCAGTAAATTGTGTGCTGACCCGATCCTCAAAACGCATAAGATTTTTGATTCCTCCCAATGATTGATATCGACTCCATAATTCATTTGCTCGAATTAACTTACGCTCAGTATCAATGCGCCCCGTAAGCTGAAGTTGTTTAAACTTAGGTTCCAGCTTTTTATAGATATAACGGTCCTTCTCCGGATCCAGCATTTGATACAGCTCGACTAGTTGCTGCTTTAGGCTTTCATTGTTAGCCAATTCCACGTCAGAAATATCGAGAAGCACACCATATCGGGTTATGATTTCATTGTAGCTAGCTAGAGTCTGGCCGGCCAAACCGGATCTGTTTTCAGATTCCAGCAGCGTCATAATATCGATCGCTTCAACTAAATTACCACTGGCCCAAGCTGTTTCGGCTGTGAGGTATCGATCAATATAGCTCTGATCAGGTAATTCAGCAGTGAGAGCAGGTTCCGCATAGGAAATAAAAACACGGGTTCGGAATGGCTTGCTAGCCAAGTTAGTTGTTAACTGTGCGAATTGATGGGCGTCTCGCGCATTTAATAGATCTGCATATAGGCCAATATCGCTTTGCAATTTTGTGCCCTTTAACAATGCAGGATAATTACCAATAAATTCCGCCAATGCGAAACGAAGCTGCTCAACGTCACCTTCGTCAATTCCTCTTTTCAATTGCTGATCCAGTTCGGTTATGGCCTCCAGTGAGGGTTCATTGCTGGAAATAAAACGCAATTGGCTAGACAGGGTATTGTGGGTTCCTGAAAATGCCGGGTATTCCTGGGTGAGAATATTTATGGCTTTGCGGCACGCCGCTTTATTATCTTTCCAATCGGACTGAAGTTGTTTCAACAGTGGTGTAGCTGTATAAAGATCATTTTTGGATTTAGCTTCTGCTCCGCCCACAGCTTGTTCCAACCGACCAGTCCACGATAGCAAATAGGATATTGCATCAAGCTCTGAGTTACTGGGAAACTCAGAAGCAAATTGTTGAGCGATACTATCAGCCTCGTTGAAATCCCCACTATCAATCGCCTGTTGCCATTTTGGCAATAGCCATTGAATGGCGGCGGATACCGCTAAATTCTTCAGCTCTTGACTATCCTCCCCTGCGGCTACCGCAGCTGCAGCAATTTGCGCGGATTGTTGGAATTTGCCACTTTCAGCCAGTTTCTTCGCTTTCACTAATGGCGTTTGCGACCAATACCCGTAACCGCTAACACCTACCCCACCTAGCAGGATCACAACTACCGCAACCATCCATTTGTTTTTTGACGGTGCGTCAGAGCCTGACTCACTCTGGCCAAAGAAGAGATTGAGCCAAGCACCGGCAACGGATATTTTCTTGGGTGACGCGGGAGCTGCCTCACTTTCATCTTCTGGGGGCTGCTCTGGGTCAGCCTCATCTTCCATATCATCGCAGAAGATCTCCAGAAATGTGTTTGCCTTATCCACTAACACCGTATGGGGTTCTAATTCCGATTGGTCTGGCTGCTCCGAATCGTAATCAATTATCTCAGTACGATCATCGTCGGCTACGGTTTCATGCAATACCACAGAAAACGCCATCTCATTTTTCTTGCCAAACTGAATAAGATCGCCATGTTGAATTTTATGGCTGTCTCCACTAAGACGCTCGCCATTTACAAAGGTACCGTTGGTGCTACCCAAATCTTCAATGTAGATCGAATCATCAACCAGAAAAAAATGGGCATGTCGGCGTGATAGGAAAGGGATAGTGACATTTTCTTGGGTAGCAAATTGCACTATAGCATCTTCGTGCTTGCCAACCAGCCAAGGAAATTCTGTTACCAATATTTTCGCCCGTTGATCACCACCACGGTGACACAATTCCAGGAATACCGGCGCTTCCTGATCTTGCTGAAGAGCGGGGGCTACGCCCCCGTCCTCCACTTTGAAGGCCAAATTGCCGAATCGCAGCTCGTCACCATCTTTAACCACCACTGGCTGATCCTGTAACTTCTGGCCATTGAGATAGGTACCATTACGACTACCAAGATCCACCAGATACAAATCGCCTTCTTCCCTAAAAATACGGGCATGACTCCTGGACAATTGCTGTAATCGCTCAGCGGGAAGTTGATTCAACGGTGGAGCAGCGCGACCGATACAAGCAAGGTGGTCGTCTAGTAAAAAAGGTTCGCTAATATCCGCCATCAGCGGAATAAGTTTAATTTCCATAGATAATACTTAAATACTCAAAGATCAGCTGCGTCGTGCCACTTTGGTTGCCAAAATCGAAATCAATATGCCCAACATGATATACCCCACTATGACTTCCACTGTGACAATCACGGCTGCCATGGGGGTCTTAGGTGTAATGTCCCCCTGCCCAAATGCGGAGAATGTCTCAACACTGTAATACAGTGCTGTGAAGAAATTCCATGACAAAGTTTCACTATTTACTATGAAAAATTGCGTTTCTCCCAGTAAGAAATAGGCTAACGCAAAACTAAGCACCTGGATCAAACACCAAAAACCCACTAAAGACAAGGATCGACCACAGGCCGTAGTGCACCACCACAGCCAAAAGAACAGCGGGTGGGCCTCCCTATATTCCTCAATAAAATCCTGATCCTGAGCATAACGTTTGAAACGAGCACTCCCGTAGCAACTATTCACCCGCGCGCCCTTAAAACGTGTGGCTCCGTTGTATTGGATATCATCCACCCTGGCATCCGCTAGGTTGGCTGCCAATAAACAGGCATCGGTGATATCAGCGGAACTGAGGATTGCCTGTTCCAGGTTGGCATGGGTCAAGTCAGCCCCATTAAAGCTGGCACCGGTTAGATCTGCAGCGGTTAAATCTGCCGAAGTCAGTTTTGCCTGGGTAAATTCAATATCCGTTAAATCGCATCGTGCCAAACAGGCCCGCTCCAATAAGGCTGAATTAAAACTTGAGCCATCAAGCTGTGCACTGGAAAAATCACTTAGGTAACAATAGGCCGATTGTAGCTTAGCCCCATCCAAGCGGGCATCTTTAAAACTGGGCCCTCTGCCACGCATATCTTTGGTGGCCAAAGCCGCCTCAATGGTGTTTTGGAAATCGGCGCCCTGTAAATCCGCACTGCTGAAATCAGTCAGAATCAGATTAGCTTGGCGAAAATTGGCGCCACTGAGGCTGGCATCAGTGAAATCAGCATGAACCAGCAGGCTATTGCTAAAGCGAGCACCATTCAGAGAAGCACCCACAAAAATGGCGCCACTGAGATCCACACCAGAAAAATCAGCGCCATCCAGATGAGCACCAGAAAGGTCCAGGCGCTGGCCTTCGCTCCTGTTCGTTTTCAGCCAGAGTTGATGTTGCTTAATTAGCTTTGCGAGTTCTCGGTCTTTGTTCATCTTGAACTGGGAGAAACCTTATTCCTATAATTCGGTTCGTCGAAAACAGAAGCTGCACATGTAAAGGGGTTAGACGGGCAATCACTCTATGAAAATAACAGCCCTGATGCAATACAAACACAAGCCCCAGTAACAAGACCCAACTAACCAGGACTCATTATGCTAAGGCTGCACGTCCGGCAAGATCCGGATCAGTTCATTAAAATTTCTTCATCTATCAGCCTTGGCAGTAACAAAACGAACGACTTAGTGTTGAATTTTCCATCTGTTTCAGACTTCCATGCGGAAATACTGGTGAATGGGGACCAATTGGCCATTGTTGATTTACTCAGCTCCGGAGGCACTTATTTAAATAGCCAACCCGTTGCTCAAAAAACCAGCATAAAGCCCTGGGATATCATTCAGCTGGGTGACGTTGAACTGGAACTGGTGGACCCTAACTCCTGTCGCCCTGGCGATTGGGGCTTGCGTTCAAAATCCAATTCGTTGGCGGCGAAAGTCTACCCTCTGGAAAACCAAGTGGTGGTGGGGCGGGATGCTACCAGCGACTTACGCATCGAAAGCAACCTACTCTCTCGCCAACACGCACGTATCACAGTGGTAAATGATCGCCTGCAAATATCGGATCTGAACTCCACCAACGGTACTTACCTCAACGGCAAACGTATTGAGCAGGCAGACGCATTTCCCGGAGATGAATTGCGTTTCGACAAACTAATCTTCGAAGTGATCGGCCCCGTAGTGGCCGTTAATACAACCATCAGTGACGAGACCCTGGTTCGAGGGAACCAGCATGAACATGAACACCGGGACGACGATGTCACCGCGCTAGCTGACCTGGCAGAGCTGGAACCACTGCACACGGTATTGGAACAAATAGATGAAGACGCAACCCAATTCTTTGACGCTGCAATGCCCGTGGCTTTCCTAAATGACCAATCAGGCTCCATGGATCCAGCACAAATTCAACTGATTAAAACCCAATATACAATCGGTCGACATCCTGATTGCGATATCAGCATCGATGACAGCAGTTTGTCGAAACAACATGCCAAATTGGAGATACACAAAGACCACTGGCAGTTACAAGATCAGAATTCGAGCAACGGCACCTGGATAAATTCTGAACGAGTTGATAATGGGGCGCTTAAGGATGGGGATGTGATTCGACTGGGGCGTCTGCAGCTTATTTATTCAACTAATGCCATTTCGTTAGATGAAAGTACCCGAGTCGAGCAGGTTAAAAATAATCCAGCGAGCAATATACAAGCAGATATAAATCGACCTAGTTCCATAAGTGTATGGAAACTAGCTAGTTTGAGCGCTGGAATCACATTGGTATTGGGCATTGCCGCTTACTGGGTTTATTTGAAGACGTTATAAAGAGATCTCAAAAGGGCTAGTTGCAGTAAGCGCTAATTTGGAAACCCAGATATGAATGTTGCCCAGATACAAAACGAGTCACAATTACTGTTCAGGAATTGGTAATTTTACTCTATCCCCACATCACCAAGGGGATTACACTAGCATCTGCGTACATCGAGATTGACACATACCTTTTCAAAAGGGGAATAACTATGTCCAGAATTGTGATCAAAGATTTACCCGACAACGTGGAACTGGATCAAGAAGCGTTGCGTTCCGTGGTGGGTGGATCATTACGCTCATCAGGCAGAGCAGTCAAAGCGGCTTCTCTGCGAAACAACAAACCTCAGTCGTTGTGGGGAAGCTTGAGTAAATCCAAACCCGCAACACTGGGATAATTCTAAATAAACTAACACTACTCCGATTTCGTCAAAACGGTTTCACTGACAAGGAGAATGGAAAACATCAGGCGCTTCGAACGTAAGTTGCCGAGGAAGGATCGATCGTGTGTAAAGTAGGACCAGCAAACAGAACTTATCAAAGTGGAAAGCCCAAGGCCGTCAACAAGGCAGTTCAATGGATCTTTGTTTTCACCAGCGCTGCTGTACTGTCCGCTTGTGGCCACCTGGCTAAGACGCCCTCTTCCGCTCCTTCCGTGGTAGCAAACGCTACTTGGTCAGATAACTCTGCCACTGTGAAAGCGGTAATTCGCCCAGACTGGTGGAGTAATTTCGATGATCCTTATCTGGATAAATTGGTGGCCCGTGCGATCGTCAACAACAACGATCTCAAAGTGCTTTCCGCCCGCAGCGATGTGGCAAAAGCCAGCGTCAGTACTGCCAATGCAGCCAGGCTACCCACCATTGATGCGGCCTATGGCGAGAGCTTTCAAAAAACCGAAGGCCGTGACACCAGTCACCAACGCAGTTATGCGTCTGCCCTGGCCTGGGAAATTGATATCTGGGGCAAACTAAAAAAAGGCGTGGCAGCCCAAGAAGCCGCTTATCAAGCCAGTGAAGCAGAATGGCGCGCGGGCTATCTCACATTGGTGTCCGATGTTGCCTCCAATTATTTTCAACTGTGTCAACTGGATGAGCAGATACAGCAACAACAAAAGGCGCTGCAGGCAAACCGTGATATTGAAACCATCTATCGCTCGCAATTGAATGAAGGTATGCTGCCCAAAACCCGCCTACTACAACAACAGGCGGAAATTAAACGGTTAGAAACGGACTTGCTGGAATTGCAGCGCCTGCGTCAGCTATCAGAGAATTCCATCGCCACGCTACTTGGGGTGGCGGCCGGCGATCTCAGCATACCCAGCAGAGGCTTCAGTGGAACCTTCAAATACATTGATGTTCCCGCTGGGCTACCCTCGGATTTGTTAGCCAAACGCCCTGACATTATTGCAGCTCAGTACGGTGTATTGCAGACCTACGAACTGGAAGGCCAGGCCAGCTTGGCGCGTTTGCCTTCGGTGTCGCTCACATCCAACATCGGCAACACCAGTGGAGAGCTGTCGCAATTGTTGGATATCTTCACTGCCGGTTTAACCCCCAGAATTTCCATTCCGATTTTTGATCCCGGCGTAAATGCCCGCTATAAAGTGAGCCAGGCCCAATCAAAGCTTGCAGAGCAACAGTACCGCACCACGGTAATGCGAGCGTTTGAAGAGGTGGAGGCCGCCCTTACCAACCTGTCCAATCACAAACAGCAACGGGAAACCCTGAAACTGCAGGAAGAAAGCCTTGATGTGGTAGCCAATCAAACCCGAGCCAGACTACAGGAGGGCATGACCACACAACTGGAGGTGTTTGAATCCGAACGCTCGCTGCTGGCTGCAAAACAACAACTGCTTAACAATCAGCGGCTGATCCTTAGCGACACAGTTGAACTTTACAAAGCATTGGGAGGTGGTTGGCCAAAGCATGTCGTCTTCTCAGAAAAATAATCCGCAGTTAAAGGCACTAAACGAAGCCGTCAACGAACACGGCGCCGAAGGTATTGAAATTTTATCGGCACAACCCTCTAAATTGGTGCGGTCCATGATTTTATTGATTGCCGCACTGATTGTGGCCGGTTTGCTCTGGTCCTTTATTGGGCACGCCGATGTGATCGTGAGCGCCCAAGGTAGATTGGCACCGGATTCCGATGTACAACGGTTCTATACCCCCATCGATGGCGAACTAGTGGACATCTACGTGGCTGAGGGTCAGCCCGTAACCAAGGGAGATACTCTTGCCCGTCTCAATGCACGGCAGGCCATAGAGATTGCCGCCAATGCACTGGAGGCGGAACTGCAGCTATCCAATGCGGAAAGAGATTCCGAGCGTTTTAAACAACGTCAACAGTTGTTACAGCGGGAAATTGAGTCCCTGGAGCGACAAATTGAAATTGCCCGCAACCTCCATGAGAAACGGTTAGCGGAAGGCTTGGTTAAAATCACTCAAGCCCAAAAAGCGCGGCTGGAAGAAGCCAAGGCCAACCAGCAAAAAGCGGGCCGCGCCCTGGAGGTAACCCGTAAAGATCTGGCCAAACTAGAGCGCCTTTTTAATCTGGACGGCGGAGGTGGCGTTTCCCGTGACCAAGTGGAGCAAGCCCGTAGCAAACTGATTGTGGCACAGGCCGACTTCAATCTCAGCAAAGCCAGTCTAAACGAACTGGAATACCAATTAAGTAACGAATACGCAGAAGCCAAAGCCAAGGTGGAAGGCAGCGATAGGGATCTGGTGGCATTGGAAATTGAACGGGATAAAAAGCGGGAGGCCCTAATCCAGGAACAACAACGAATTGAGCTGCAATTGAAAAAAGCCCAAATCGGTGCCAATCTGGCTTCAAGAATCAATTTTGGCAATATCGATGCCGATAATTTTCTACGCATAGAAGCTCCCGTATCCGGCACTGTAACTGAAGTGACCTACACCCAAGCGGGCGATAAACTCAATGCCAATACCCCCCTCGGTGGCATAGCCGCCAGTGACGCTCAACCGGTGCTAAAGCTGGAAATCGCCGAAGCGGACCGAGCCTTCCTGCGGGTGGGGCAAGAGGTAAAAATTAAATTTAACGCCTTTCCTTATCAGCGCTATGGGTTTATCGAGGGCGAGCTGGAATACGTATCCCCCACCACCCAGTCCGCTGCAGGCACTGGGGCTTTTGTCTATAAAGGTCGGGTGGCGCTGGATAAAGATTTTTTTGAAGTGGACGGGGAACGATTGTCACTGCGCTACGGCATGGAAGGCATCGCGGAAATCGTGGTGAGGAAGCGCAGGATATTCGATTTAATTTTAGACCCACTGAGAAATTTACAAGGTTAGCAAGTATTTAGATCAAGAGGTGATTGGCATGTCCGGAATTGTAAAAATCGACGGTGATACGTTTACTACAGACGATTTTATTCGAATTTTAAAACTCAATGGCCGCTTTGAAACGTTGATGGATGAAATTCTCAAGGATCAGCTTACGGTAAGAGCCGCAAAAAAACTGGGGATTAAAATCACCGATGAGGAACTACAGGAAAAAGCCGACCAATTTCGCCGAGCCCACGACCTGCATCGAGCCAAAGAAACCAATGAGTATTTTGATGCACTGGGTGTCTCCCTGGACGATTTCGAGGTGTTCCTGACGGACTCTATTTATCAGGAAAAGCTACAGAGTCATATTGTGAACGACAACGCGGTGGAAGAAGTGTTCAACCTGAATCGGCCCAGCTTCGATAAGATTGAAGTGAGCCACATACTGGTGGACGACGAAGGTGCCGCACGGGAAATCATGTCCATCCTGGAAGACGCTCCAGAGATGTTTGAAGAGCTGGCCACGGAACACTCACTGGCCGACACCCGGGAACAGGCTGGTTATATCGGTTCGTTAAAACGGGGCATGATGCAGGCTGATATAGAAGCCAAGTTGTTCAGTGCCAGTGAAGGACAGGTATTGGGCCCCTTTGCCACCGGCGGTGACTACATGGAAATCTTTCGGGTGGGGCTTTCTAACCCGGCGTCGTTGGACGACGACACCCGCAGTGAAATCAAACGCCTGATCCAAGATCAATGGCTGGCGGCGCAGGCCCGTGAACACACCATTGAAATACTGTGACAGGAATGTTGATTACCGATGTCTGATAATGTCTTGCCAGAAAAAGAAAGTAGCAGTGTAGATCGAAATTCAAAAGACCATGAACTGAATGAGTTTCTCTCAAACCTGGAGATACTGTCCTGCTTTGACCGCCCAGCCCTCAACCGAATTGCAGCAGCAGGAGAAAAGCGCTTCTATAAATTTGGCGAAGCCATTGCCAATGCAGGAGACAAAGCCAAGGGCATCTATTGCATAAAAACCGGCGCGGCGCGCTTATTTATAGAAGAAAACGGCAAAGAAACCAGCCAGGGCGTGCGCAAAGCCGGTGAAGTATTCAGTGAAATCGGCATGCTCCGAGATCAGACATTGGAATATTCCGTGCGGTCTTCCGGTAAGACGGAAATCATTTTTATTGCCAAAGAAGCCTTTACGGATATTTTTCAGCAGAACGATAAAGCCCGATCCTTTGTAGCAACCTACGCCGCCATTGCCTCCGCCGGAGGACTGGTTAACCGGCTGTTTGATCTCCGAGGCAAAGTCGATAAAAGCGAAATCGCCCAGGTAGTGGCCACCGTGGGCGTGAAACGAATGAAAGCGGGCTCTGTTATTCTGCAGCAGGATGGCAAGGAAGACCGCAGACTCTACGTGGTACGCCAGGGACAAGTACAACTGACCCGCAACGAAGAAGGCAACGAGTACACCATTGCCTCCTTGAAAAAAGGCGAAGTATTCGGCGAAAAGGCCTGCCTGCTGCGTCAGGAACAGATGATGACTGCCACCGCATCCCAGGATTCGGTGCTGCTGGTGATTCCGGAAAAGACAGTACACTTTATTCTGGAAAGAAATAACCGCCTGGGCGAAGCCCTGGAACAACGGATTTCTTTCTACGAGCGTGAATTGGAACGCCAGAAAAAACTATCACAACGGCGTCGCCTACCGGAAGTGTTTGACCTGTGGTCAAAGCCCGGTATGGGAGAGCGGGTTATCAAGCGCTTCCCGTTGGTGGAACAGGCAGAGGAAATGGACTGCGGGGCTGCCTGCCTGGCCATGATCTGCAAGTATTACAAGATCCCCCTCACCCTGGGCAAATTAAGGGAAATGGCCAACGTCACCACGGAAGGTGCCACCCTGGAAAGCCTGGCAAAAGTAGGTGATTCCCTGGGCTTCAATACCCGCGGCATCCAATGTACCTACGAATCCTTGCTGGGCTTTCAGATGCCGTTTATCGCCCACTGGGAAGGCTATCACTACATCATCGTCTATGGGGTTTCTAAAAAGCATGTGTGGGTAGCAGACCCCGGCCCCGGCTTCCGCAAAATGACCGTGGAAGAATTTGAAAAAGGCTGGAGCGGAACCTGCCTGCTATTTGACCCAGGTAACGATCTGGCACAACCGGAAGCGGGACAATCCCCCTGGATTCGTTTTATTCATTACCTGCAGCCCTACAAAAAAATTCTGCTACACCTGTTTCTTGCCACCTTTATTATTCAGATGCTCGGTATTATTCCACCGGTCATCATCCAGAATATTCTTGACAGGGTCATTGTCCACGCCAACGTCAACCTGCTCAATTTACTTATCGTCGGCTTTATTATTACCAATCTGTTTACCCAGGTGAGTACGGTGCTAAGGTCATTTTTAATGACCTATATGGTGAGGAATATGGACTTCTCCATGATGTCTCATTTCTTCAAGCATGCCATGTCACTACCCATCTCCTTTTTCTCGAAGCGAAAAACCGGTGATATCTTTGCCCGCTTTCAGGAAAACCAGACCATACGATCGTTCCTAACAGGTGCCACCGTATCCACCATCCTCAATCTATTGATGGTGTTTATCTATTTCACCATTTTGTTTCTCTACAACGTCACCCTCACCAGTTTACTGATTGCCATGGTGATTCCCATCATTCTGCTCACGGTGCTGGTCACCCCCAAACTGAAAAGCTATGCCCGGGAGACCTTCACCGCCTCCACCGATGCCGATTCCGTATTGATGGAAACCCTCGGTGGCGCGGAAACCATTAAAGCCATGGGCATGGAACGCACCATGCGCATAAAATGGGAAAAGAAATACGTGAATTCGCTGAATGTGCAATACCGCTCCCAGCGTTTTGGCATCTGGGTGGGTTTCATCAGCCAACTCCTCAACTCCATGATCACCGTGGTGATACTGTGGATAGGTGCTACCCAGGTTTTATCCAATGAGCTTACCATCGGTCAACTGATGGCATTTAATGCTTTGATGGGCAGTGTACTGGCACCGTTGATGGGCCTGGTGGGTTTGTGGAATCAGATTCACAGCGCTGGTGTGGCCATGGAACGACTGGGTGATGTGCTGGACATGGAGCCGGAACAGAAGCCGGAAGATATTGGCTCCCGGGTGATGCTGCCGGAACTGCAAGGTGATATCCAATTTGATCAAGTGTACTTTCGCTATGGTGACTCAGGAGATTATATTCTTGAGAACATCAGCTTCGATATTAAAGCTGGTGAGATGGTGGCCATTGTTGGCCAAAGTGGCTCTGGCAAAACCACCCTGGCGAAAATGCTAGTGGGATTTTTCAATCCAACAGAAGGTAAGATCAACGTTGACGGCTACGACCTCAAAAATATCGATAAAGAATTCTATCGCTCTCGCATTGGCTATGTAATGCAATCCAACCTGCTGTTTTCCGGCAGTATCGCAGAGAACATCGCCGCCGGCGACAACAACCCTGATCTGCGGCGGGTAATGGAAGTATGCAAAATGGCCGACGCCCACGACTTTATTAGTGCCATGCCTCTCGGGTACGAGCAGGTAGTAGGCGAAAGAGGCATGGGATTGTCAGGTGGCCAGATGCAGCGTGTTTGTATTGCCCGAGCACTTTATCACGCCCCCCGGTTGCTGATTTTTGACGAAGCCACCTCCGCGCTGGATACGCAGGCCGAGAGCAATATTCTTGAAAACATGAAGAACATCATGCAAGACAAAACCTCGGTGGTCATTGCCCACCGTCTCAGCACCATTATGCAAGCGGATAAGATTTTGGTGTTGTACAAGGGCGCCCTGGTGGAACAGGGTAACCACCAGGAATTACTGGACCGCAAAGGCATGTACTATCAGCTGGTACAGAAGCAGATTTCGGAGGCACCGTGAAGCTTTACAATGTGCGCAAGAGAACAGCATCGGTTTCCCACGCGGGTATCCTGGAAAAGCTAGAGATTTTGCGCTCTACCTTACGCTGGGCATCCAAGCTGGAACGGCCGGAAATTCAAAAATTGCTGGATCAGAGCAACCGCCTACGGGAAGACATTTTGCAACTGTCTCACCAAGAACGCTTTTTGGAAGCCGCGCAAAAACAGCAAACTGCCCAACCCAGCACCGAAGCGGAACGTCGCCAGGCTCTCATCGATCGCAGTTTTGTGTTTGAAGGGGTATTCGGTGAAAACCCGAAGTTACTGGCAGCTCTGGAAATTGCCGAGAAAGCCGCCCCCACCGACCTTCCCGTATTAATTGACGGCGAAAGCGGAACCGGTAAGGAGCTTATGGCACGGGTGATTCACGCCAACGGCAGCCGCTCGGATAAGCCCTTAATCTCCGTCAACTGTGGTGCCATTCCGGAAAGCCTGATTGAGTCGGAACTGTTTGGCCATAAAAAAGGCGCATTTACCGGCGCCACATCGGATCGCAAAGGGCTATTCGAAAGTGCCCACGAAGGCACCATTTTTCTCGATGAAATCGGTGAGCTGCCCATGCAGAGTCAGGTGAAGCTGCTGCGGGTGCTGCAATCCAATGAAATCCAACGGGTGGGTTCTGATCAACGCTCCATCGTGGACACCCGTGTGGTGGCCGCCACCAATCGCAATCTGCGCAAACAAAGCGAGGAAGGCACATTTCGGGAAGACCTGTATTACCGCCTCAGCGTAATCCAAGTCACGGTGCCACCTTTGCGGGAACGAAAAGACGAAATACCGTTATTGCAGGAATACTTTTGTTCGGAAGCGGCAGAGCGTCTTAACCGCAGCCCGATCCAATTCAATAAGGATTTACAGCGATTCCTGAACAGCTATAACTACCCAGGAAATATCCGGGAACTACGGAACCTGATATACCGCCTCACTTGCCTGGCGGAACAAGAAGCGGATATACATCATCTACCTGATGAGCTGATACCCAAAACCCGTATGCATATGCCTACCATTGACCCGGTATTACAGGCAACGGACATGGCCCTAAGCGATGTGAAAAAAGCCGCCAGCGACGCCGCGGAAAAACAGTTTCTGGAACGAGGGCTCAAATCCGTCAACGGTCGCGTGGTAGAACTGGCGAAGCAAATCGAGATGAACCGTTCCCATCTCCAGACCTTGCTGAAAAAGCACGGCATTAAGTCCAAAGACTTTAAACGCCGTACAGAAACAGCCGACTCAAAAACGCCGGCTTAAAATTTATTTAAGCCGATCTGTCCCTGATTTACGCTGGCGTCCACATAAGAATCGATAGCAATCACCTCAGTGATGTTTATCTGGCTGAGGTTGTTGGTTTGCTGAGTGAACTGTTCAATGACAGTGTTGTTCACTGTGTAGTCCAGATTCTGAATGTTAAATATCTGAGTTGGGGACACAGAAGTATTGATTGATGGCGATGGCCCTCTGAACAGGTAGCCTTCGGCAACACCGCCCTTCAGGCTTTTCATGGATTCCCGATCCAGTATGTGGTTCTTCTTAAGATCGTTGATTGTGATTGAAGATGTCATAGTTGTTTCTCCTGGTTCAAATCTGTTTTAGTTCTCTGTTGTTATAGAGAAAGCACAGAAGATGCCAACGTTCCCGAAAACCCCGAAAAACAGCATAACACTTTGATTAACAACGATTAAATCTTTATTAAAATTACCAAACAATACCCCGCTCGCCAGCCTACCTTTCTATTTTGTTGGGCACCAAGAAACATTTTCCATAGAAAGTTCTAACAACACAAACAACCTCTTCCCTTCGACTACATACAATTCTATCTCTCCCTGGTATGAGAACGTTTTTAGCTGCCCCCCCACTGCAACTTGGTATTTTTTGTTATAACGGCCGTGCAAACGTTACAGCGTTGTTAATCGATCATCTGTAGTCTAAAAAAACTAATTAAATTTATACAACCGAGACAAGGAGCAAGTTATGGTTAACGTAACGTTTAGGCTGATATTAATTCAGACAATAGGCTTGGCCGCGTTATTATTAAGTTTCAACAGCTATGGGGCCAAAGAGCGGAGCTGTGATGCGGAACTACGTCTAGATTTAAATGCCCGCGGCCATTTTCCAACCAAAAGGGTAACCATGGAAAAGTTTTCAGCCAGTGGTAGAGGCGCTACAGCAAATAGCGCGCGAAGAGATGCCCGAAAGCACGCCCGCCAATGCGCCGGCGTCACATGGAGTGAGCGCTGGCATACGGTTCCGCCAAACCCTGATTTTATATTCCCACAGTGCCGCCCCAGCGCTAAGGTTAAGAACTTTGATATGTCGAACATCAAATGCGCTATCTATGACTCCATTTGTGATTTAAAAAGCAGTCAGGGTCGAAACCTAAATATCAGAGATACTGCCACAGTGTACCTA
This sequence comes from uncultured Ketobacter sp., assembly GCA_964016105.1. Lineage (GTDB taxonomy): Bacteria > Pseudomonadota > Gammaproteobacteria > Pseudomonadales > Ketobacteraceae > Ketobacter. Next base: position 9,658 of record CAXHEX010000024.1, on the reverse strand, counting down.
GTGACCTATGGACGAACACAGGCCTGTCTTAGCGGACATTTGTATTCCGACCATTATGGCGTGGATCGATGCTCAGCTTCCGAAAGGGAAGAAGTGTGTGGTGATTTGCCACATCAATTCCCCGAGTTTTGACATTAGTGAAGAATGCCCCATGGTTACAGAACAGCGAGACTGGCAGCATAGATGTTCAAGAAGGCCGCACTTCCACCTTTGAACTCGGAAGATTCAGTTGATGTGTCAAATTCAATGTATTTACGAAAAGCTCATCGTGACTGATTACAATCAATGCTCCCTGATAGTGACTTAGCGCTTGTTCCAGCATGAGGGTACTGTCCATGTCCAGATGATTGGTGGGTTCGTCCAGCAATATTAACTGCGGTGTAACTCCCCCCATCAACTCCGTGGCCAGAACCGTTTTCAGTTGCTCACCACCACTGAGCTGGCCAAACGGTATATCAGCTTTTTTATTACGCAGGCGAACACGGGCTAATATTTGGCGCCCTTCCTGGTCGGTTCTAGATGGCTGGTGGTGTAGTAAATTTTCAATGGCGCTCAGCTCTGGATCAAAATGATAAAAGTGCTGATCCAGATGCATAGCGGGCACATGGCACCTATAGTCACCAACAATGGGTGGCAACTGATTGGCTAGGGTTTTCATGAGAAGACTCTTACCGATCCCATTTGCTCCATTAATACGTAGCCTAAATGGGCCCTTTAAGACAGTGGATATGGGGCCATGATTTGGGGCACCCTTACCAGAGTCAATACCAGAGTCAACACCCGTTCCAACACCCGTTCCAACACCCGTGACCAGGCCATCCATGGACAAAACCACTTTATGTTCAGGTAGGCAGGACTGAGGCAGATCCAAGTTCAGCGGTTCATCCCATTCCTGCTGGCTCTCCACTCGATCAAGCCTGTATTGCGCCACATTCTCGCGTTGTTGGCGAAGCAGCTTTTGCTGGCCCTGACTGTTTTCAGCGGATTGTTTCATGGTATCCCTGAGCATCTTGTCGAGCCCTGTTTTTTCCGCTTTAGTTCTGCCTCTGGCCGCTCTTTGTTGCTGCTTCTCGAAAGCTTGCTGTTCTTTAATTGCCTGTCGCTGCTGTTCTTTTTTAACACTACTCAGTGACTGTTTCTGCCTGCTCCAGCGATGATCCCTCTCTGTAAGATAGCTCTGATAACATCCAGGATGTACGTAAATAGCAGATGACGTCATTTCCAGTATCGCATCCGCCTTATTTAGCAACTCACGATCATGACTGATCACCAAAAATGGCCGCTGCTGTTCTGAAATCCAGTTAAAGAAGTGTGCTCGGCCCGCTCGGTCTAAATGATTAGTGGGCTCATCAAAAATGAACAGGTCTGGACTCACCATCAGCGCGGCTGCCCACATCAATCGAAATTGTTCGCCACCAGAAAAGGTAGCCACTGGGCGCAGCCAGTCAGGCTCTTGTTGTAGGCCCACCACACGCGAAGTCTCCACCAATGCCGCAGACTCCTCCCACCAAGCTTGTGCAGCGGCGAAATCACCGGGACAAACGGAGCCATTTTCAACTCGCTGTGCAGCACTAAACGCCCCTGCTAGATGAAATAAATCTATAACGGCCAGGCCTTCAATATGCTGAGCTCCCTGGGGCACATAATGAACCCGCCCTTGTAACTGTAGATTGCCCGAATCAACAACCAGCTCTCCGCTGATACAGCGCCCCAGCACAGATTTCCCAACGCCGTTTGCACCGACAATAGCAGTGAGGCGTTGTTGAATACAAAAACTTATGTTTTGAAAAAGATAGTCGCCGTTACCGAGCCGGAACGACAAATTGCTCGCAGATAAGAAAGTAGCCAATGTTGATTCTCCACAATTCGAAAGTGATGTTCGACGTTATTGGAAAATCACAGAATCATCGGCTTGCTCCGAAGGAAAAAAGAATGCCCCACAGAATAACAACCAGACCAAACCTTGTCGATACGGTTTAAAAAGAATCCCCGATGCCAACTCGCCACTCACACCAGTTCGCAAAAACCCAACTAAAAATTAAATACGTTCCCCTAAAAACAACTTTTTATCTAGCGACAACATAGCCCTAACAGGAGAAACAAAAATATATTTTATTATAAATCAGACAGTTATTATCTTATTTGCGCCACAAACGAAACCTGGCACACCCCCTGCTATACCTAAGACATGAACACAGAGTTCATCGAACACTTAACTTAAAACCAACTTACATAAACTGATTTAAAAGGAACTTCATCATGTTAAAACTAAACGACCTCAACGTAAGCAAAGAATTGAACGAAAAAGAAATGGCCGGTGTACGCGGTGGTAGCGCCCCAGTTCTGTCACTGTTCTCACCCATCAGCATTCCTTCGTTTTCCGAGCAGATTGCTGCTACCACTGCTCTGGGTGGTGCCGCCACTAACACTAACAGCATGGTCAACGCGGGTGTAAACACAGCGGATTCCGGCTCACAAATCGTTGCTCCTGTATTCATGGGCTCCACTCAAACTAACGATAACGACGTTTATCAGTTGGCCGCCCAACTTGGCATTCAGAGCTCAATCTAAACTCAGAACTTTTATCCACCAAACTAACTAAATTTAAAATTCAAGAGGAATCAACCATGTTAAACATCAAAGATATACACGAAAGCAAAGAAATGACTAAAGAAGAAATGACTAAAGTAACCGGCGGTAGCGCTCCTGTTCTGCCTCTTTTCTCACCCACTAGCATTCCTTCTTTCAGCGAGCAAATCGCTGCAACCAATACCTTGGGTGGCGCAGCTACTAACGTGAATACTATGGCTAACGCGGGCGTAAACACAGCTGGCTACGGTTCACAAGTTGTGGCTCCCGTTATCATGACTTCTTCACAGTCTAACGATAACGATGTGTATCAAGGCATGATCCAGGCTGCTATACAAAGCTCTTTCTAGTCTGATTTTTTAACAAGCCTAGACAAGGAGGCCTAGCCTCCTTGTTTATTATTTCCAACACAAATAATTTGTTTTATTCATTATAATTTAAGCGCTTTGAAAGACTAATCAAGAAAACTGTCATTATTATGAACTTTCATCTCCTCATCCGAGCCATCAATGGGGTTTGAACACCACTGATAATCGTCTATATTGTAGAGGGCAAGAAGGCAATATATATGCTTTCTGTCTTTCTTTAATCTGATTTAACCATGTATATGCCCACATTATGGGTTAATGCAGTTTTATCCATAGATAAACCTAGTCTTAGACCATGAAAAAATACATAGTAGTTTCACTTGCGCTTGGGTTTTTACCTGCTTGTGGATCGAGTGATAAAAGCCATAACGGTGGCACAGAAAATGAAAACTCTATAGACCTCACCCAAACGGATCTATCAGGAACCTGGATTCTTTCAGTGGAAACCGACACCATGAAAATTTCCACTAATGAGTACTTAAAAACCAACTTCTATCAGGACTACTATTTTTTAGATGATACGGACGATGGTGTTAAAACCGAGTATTGTGCTGACCTGGGTGGATGGGCTTCCTATGGAGTGAAAACCAAAGAGCACTTCTATACGTCAATCCATAGCGAAGGCTTCTCGACGTTAAACAATGGTTCGCTTTATAAAGCTCGAACATATTACGATGATTATTATACGGACTTATTTTACAACGAGCATATTACCCTAGAAAAGATATCAAATGATCAGCTCCTTGACTTTGGCTCACTCTATCTTACAAGTTCAAATATAAATATAGCGGAAGAACAGCATGTTTGTGCTACTCGATACTGGTCAAACTTGGGAACCACTCAAACCATTAATATTTTCGTCCCTTTTTATGACGGCAATATATATTTTAAAATGGAGTTTTATGGAACGCTAGAAATAGGGCAATACGATTTTGAAGACTACAATTCAAATAACCAGATAACGGATCTCGAACTATATTCTAGAACTTCAGAATTTGCTCTTCTATCAGGATCTGATGATTTCATCGTGGAATCAGGATCAGTATACATCACCGAAATAAGTTCTAATTCTATTTCAGCCAATTTCAATTTCCTGGACCATACAGACGAATTATACACTGGCAGCTTCAGCGTGACATGGCCTTGAGTTTCATTATGGCCCATACCATAGAAAATCCTTTTGGCTCACGGATCTAAGCTCATTCGCAAACCGTAAATGTGACACAGCAAGTTGGGATGAAATAGCATAGCTGTTATATTGGTTAGCAATCAAAGACCAAAGATTTAAGTAAACCGCTATTAATTATGACCACTATTGGTGTTATTTCGGATACCCACGGCCTTCTAAGGAAAGAAGCCATTGAGCTACTTAAAGGTAGCGACTTGATTCTCCACGCTGGCGATATAGGAAAGCAGTCAGTATTAAAAGAGCTGAAAAGCATCGCTCCCGTTATCGCCATACGAGGGAATGTTGATCAAGATGACTGGGCCACCAACATCGATGAAACTCAAACTTTCGAGCGCGACGGTGTCAGCATCTATTTAATACACAACATAAAAGAAATTGATATTAACCCCGTTGGGAGATTCGACGTGGTTGTCTCAGGGCATTCCCACAAACCACGCAGCGAGGTGAAAAATGACGTGTTGTATTTTAACCCTGGATCAGCGGGACCGAGGAGATTTAAGCTCCCCATTGCATTGGGAAAACTTACGTTGCGCGATGGCAGCGTGGAAGATGAAATCATTATAATTTGAAAATGGATTACCCTTAGTAGATCGCCTTTATATGCCCATATTTTGATTTACCACAAGAGCTCTCCAAATTTATTGGTTAATAATTCATGAATATCTACCTTGAGAGAGCTGTTATGCCTACCTACGACTATCGCTGCGAAGCAGATCAAAAAATATATGAAGTAAAGCATTCCATGTCCATCCGACTTCATACCTGGGCTGAGCTTTGTGAAGTGAGTGGAAATGAATTAGGTGACGTGGCACCCAACACCAAAGTTACCCGCTTGATTAGTGGTGGGGGTGTGGTTAAAAGCAGCGCTCTTAAAAACCCAGAGGCGCCTCCTTGCATGTCTGGAGGTGGCTGCTCAAGCGGCAGCTGCGGAGTCTAGAACAGTCTTCAAAAATAGCGCCACATTGCGGGTTACATTTCTCTATCACTAATAGAAAAAGAGTCAACTGATCAAATAAACCAAATCCATAAACAAAATGCTCATGATTACTAACCGCCAGTAAACCCTCTCTATTCTGAAATCACAAGATTTGAGCTTTCCCCAGTGGAGATCAGCAAATAAGTTTGCCATACGCAAACATAATTTAGGGATTGTTCGCAGAAACAATACTCTTGTTTTTCTCCAAGACAGCCCACACCAGAAAAAAGAAGCTCAACAAAATTAATTTTCCCATCACTTTCAATAAGTTATATTTATTTTTCAATCTCTACCAAAAACTGGCACGCCCCCTGCTATATCTACTACATGAACACAGAGTTCATCGAACACTTAACTTAAAACCAACTTACTTAAAACTGATTCAAAAGGAACTTCATCATGTTAAAACTAAACGACCTCAACGTAAGCAAAGAATTGAACGAAAAAGAAATGGCTGGTGTACGCGGCGGTAGCGCTCCGATCTTGTCATTGTTTTCGCCCACCAGCATCCCCTCATTTAGCTCTGAAATTGCTGCAACCACAGCCGTTGGTGGCGCTGCAACTAACACTAACAGCATGATAAACGCGGGCGTGAACACTGCTGAGTCTGGATCACAAATCGTTGCGCCAGTATTCATGGGATCCACTCAATCCAATGATAACGACATTTATCAGCTGGCTGCCCAACTCGGCATTCAAAGCTCAATCTAAACTCACAATTTACATTAACTTAGCAAACTCAACTTAACTACATTTAAACCCAAGAGGAAATAACCATGTTGAACATCAAAGATATGCACGAAAGCAAAGAACTAAGCAAAGAAGAAATGACTAAAGTAACTGGCGGCAGCGCTCCTGCTCTGTCTCTGTTCTCACCCACCAGTATTCCTTCTTTCAGCGAGCAGATCGCTGCAACCAATGCTCTAGGTGGCGCAGCTACTAACATGAACACTATGGCTAACGCGGGTGTAAATACTGCTGGCTTCGGTTCTCAAGTTGTGGCTCCCGTTATCATGACTTCTTCACAGTCTAACGATAACGATCTGTATCAGGGCATGATCCAGGCTGCGATTCAGAGCTCCTTCTAAATTGAATTTCAGCTGACAACACCCACTTGAAAGAGGCCATGCCTCCTTCAAGTGGGCCTTTTCCACGAAACAAGATCACAATAGGTACAGTTCTCTACGCTGCGTTACCAGTACAACCTAGGTTAGCAGAATTGGAACAAGCGCTGCTGGCATTTATAGACTGACAAAGTATTCGGGGCCACGCCTGCCTATTAATTCACTTAAACAGGAATCTCTAATTTTCGGATGAGCACTCCTATCTTTAAATTGTATCTCCTGCATCAACAAGCAAGGTACTTCCTGTCATAAAATTAGATAATTCGGAGGCACAAAATAAAACCACTCTGGCCACATCATCCGGCTTTCCTACCCTCCCCAAAGGACTGTCAAACATTGCAGCAACATCATCAACATCTTCTGGATCAGTTGACCCCATAGCAAGAAGGTTGCCTTCAGTTATGCAGAAGGTTGGCGCCACACCGAGCACGCGAATTGCGTAACCAGCCAACTCAAGCGCCAACTGTTTGGTTAATCCGCGCACGGCATGTTTCGATGCCACATACGCTCCCAATCCTGGCATGATACCCCTGAAGGCAGCGGTCGACGCAACATTCACAATCACCCCGCCTTTACCTGCGTCTTTCATATGAATTGCGGCCTCTCGCGCACAGGCAAAAGTGCCACGCGCATTGATCGCCAATACGTCATCCCAAATTTGGTCCGTCATTTCTGCAAGCGTCACGCAAGGGAAAATACCAGCATTATTTATCCAGATATCAACGCCCCCTAATTCTGCAACAGCCTGCTCCGCGATGGCTTTTATGGTGTGTGTCTTAGCAACATCCATGTAGACACCCATAGTGTCGACGCCATATTTGTGGCGAATTTCTTCCGACGTCTGCTCCGCCGATTCCGTTTCCCGATCACCGATAACGATATTGGCTCCCGCTTCCGCAAGACGTTGTGCTATTGCCTTTCCTAAACCTCGACCGCCTCCTGTAACAATTGCATTGCGCCCGGCAAGAGATACTAGTTCTTGTATAGGTTTGCAGGTGACATCTGCTATCGCTGTCATTTATTAACCTCTTTTAGGATCAACCTTATCAACGGATTTTTTTACTCATATATAAATTTGATACCAAGAATAAAGTTTTAAACAGGATCGAGCTCTACGTACAAATGATCGAGACCTCTAATAATAAACGAGGGTTCAAATGGATATTTTCGCTCACCCGCTTTTCCATGATCCCGTTCAGAAATTCGAATCTCTGTCGTCTTGTCTAGCATAACGTTAAGCATGGTGATGACTTCCGCACGAGCTAGAGGTGCCCCGGCGCAGGTATGGGCGCCACGACCGAAGGCTAAGTGCTCGCGAATGCGAGGACGCTTGAGCTGGAATTCATGAGCATCCCTCCCCCAACGTTCAGGATCACGGTTAGCACCCGCGATTGCCAGCATGGCTTGGGTACCAGCAGGGACACTCTGCTCACCTATAGTCGTATCCTTAACTGCCAAACGATGAGTTGCTTTAGTAGATCCTTCCAGACGCAGTACCTCTTCTACCACCCAGGGAACCAGCTCCCGGTCCAATCGAATCTTTAGTTGCAGTCCAGGCTCATCGCATATGTAGCGAATTACGTTTCCCAACAGCTTGGCACTGGTATCCTGCCCCGCTACAAATAAAAATGTCGCTAGGGTGACAAGCTCAAGCATTTCTGGCTTGCTGCCATCAGGGAATGTCGAGGTAGCTAATTCGGACATTAAATCATTTCCGGGATTCTCAGCTCGCTCAGACAAGTATTTAGCCATATAACCGCCGATAAAATAGACGGACTCCATAGCAGTGGGATTATCAATATTTTCAATGCTGCCCACCGTTTGACCTTTAGCTATCTGCTCCTCGAAAACAACACGATCCTCCGATGGCACGCCAAGCAGATCGGCAATGACCAGAGTTACGAATCGGGTGGCAACGTCACCCATCAATTCACACTTTCCTTTTGCTACCGCTTGATCAATTAATTGCTCGGCATATTCTTGCATAAAAGCTTCATTCGCTTTTAAACGGCTAGGCGTGAAACAACGGCTAATTAAAGAGCGAGCGTTAGCATGCCTTTTGCCGTCATAACACACTACCAACTCGTGACCGATAAACTTGTCCCGATTCGATTCAAGTTGATCCCCTATATCGTTCCCCTTCGGAGTGAAAGGCAGTGGTGTACCGGACCCGGCTAGTCCGTTGATAGCAGACCAATCATTCGTATTCAAAGACACTTCCAAGTACTCTTTAAAACCGTTAACCAGCAACGCATCGTGAGTTGATAGTTGTACGACAGGCCCCTTTTGCCGCATTTCTTCGAAATAGCCATAGGGATCCACCAGCACAGAAGGATCAGTGAAATAATTCCTTTCTTTAAAATCCGATTCACTCATAGTGATTTCTCCAGGTTGGGCAGATATTTTTCTTTTTGTAGGAACTAAGGTTTTATTCTTGGTCGTCATAAACTACTGCGCAAAGCTATAACCACCATTCACTGGATAAGTTTGTCCGGTAATCCAAGCAGAAGCATCCGAACACAAAAACAGCGCCATGTTGGCAACATCCTGGGGCTGCCCGAATCGCCGAATGGTATAACGGGCTAGATGTTTTTTAACTCGTTCGCTTTTTAGAAATTCAGATTTCTCTGGCTCATCCAAGGCAGGCTCAAGTGATGAAAGGGATATGGCATTACAGGTGACGTTGTATTTACCGGCTTCACGCGCTAGGGAGCGCACGAAACCGGCGGCCCCAGCTTTCGCAGCTGAATACACCGTAAGCCGAGATTCACCTACACGTGCTGCGTCTGAAATAATAGTGACAATACGCCCTATATTTTGCTTAACCATCTGGGGCAGCGCAACATGACAGCAATTCATTACGCCCCTTAGATTAGTACGAAAGAAACGATCCCAATCGTCTGGCTCCGTTTCCCAAAACAGGGGCGAAGCACCCATGGTCGATTCAGGCCCGGCATTACCTGCGTTATTTACCAGTATGGTTACCGGCCCAAGCGTGTCCTGAGCCTGTATCAAAGCCTTATCAATGGCCGCATAATCCCCCACATCTGCGGGAACTGCGCATGCGGGCACCCCCATCTTTCGCACTTCTTTTGCCACAGACTCAGCACGTTCGGAGACAAAGTCATTAATCGCGAGCCCACCGGAGTTATGTTCTGCAAGCGATAAAGCGATAGCGCGCCCCGCACCTTGTCCGGCACCCGTCACCAATGCGATCTGTCCATTCAAGTCAAAAGTATCTCTATCCATCGTAGTATTTGTTTTTCCATATTAATTATTCAGCCAGCTTCCGCTTCTGGAACATTTCGAGCTGCCACACAAATAATGCAACATTAAAGATCTAAATGATACTTTTGATATCATATTTATATAAATAAATATGATATCAAAAGTATCATTTAGATCTTTAATG
>CAXHEX010000023.1:0-81710 GCA_964016105.1 uncultured Ketobacter sp. | reverse complement strand
ATACGCTCGCGAAAGCTCAAACTATGGAGCTTGGTTTCGGCTTGCTCATAGTAACTACTGAGTTGCTTCATCATGCTGGGTAGCCACGGTAAAATTCAGATAACGGGCACTCTCTTCATGCCTTTCCAGGTCAAACACTTTGAATCCCATGCCATCAAAGCTCGACTGTGTATTAAGACTTTTCAAATACTGAGGTATGGAACGGGCTTTTTGTGTCACGCCCGACAAACGCAGGTTGGGTCCAGGGGACTGTACTTTGATTTGAGTTAACCACACGTTAGGCACATCCAAATCCGCCAGCGCCTGTAAGTATTTGGAGAAATGAACCTGATGGGTATTTCCCTGGGATTTAATACTTTGCAAAAAGTGGTTTTTTGTTTGTAATCCGGTTCGCAGATTCTGTTCCTGGCTTACCCGCTTTTCGTCCAGCACAATGGCATCCACAACCTGTTGCAGTTTGGTAATAGATGCCTCCATTTCGGTACGAGAGGCTTGCATCTTGTTGAGACTTTGGCTGAGCTGTTTGGTGCGTAAAACGTCCAACGTGGTCACCACCGCCATAATCACCGTCACCACCAGTAACGTTGCCAACAGTTGCGACAAAGGCAAACGAATAACCGGCTTATGGAATTGCTCTTGAAAAAAATTGATGCGCTGACTAAGGGTGGCCATCTAGCCTCCCCAGCGCAATACCTATGGCCGGCGCCAACTGTCCCATTTGCTCACCGATCTCGTCGGCACCCGGTATGTCATCCAGTTGAAACAGACTGGCCTGAATAGGCAATCTTTCCGCCAGGCCCTCGCACCAATTTCTGTGTTCTGCGTTGGCAGCCACCAAGTAAAGCCGAGTAACACCGGATTTTCCCAACTGACTTTCGTAATAATCCAGTGATCTCTGCACGTCCAAAGCCAGGTTATCCACCGGATCCGCCTGAAAATCCAGGCTCCCAGAATAGGTAGCAGCGCCATTTGCCAGCTCAATGGTACGGGTGAGATAGAGGTGGCCATTTTCAATCAGGTTGATCGTGCCACTGCTACCATTAAGATAAAGTACAGCGGAACCCACATCTTCCCCTGCTTGATTGAGTTTGGCCAAAGCGGACATGGAAAGCTCGTTGACCCCGATACCATCAAGGCAAATCCCATTACGCTCACATACATCCACAAGGTCTTGGATTATCTTGCTTTCCGTTGCGGCCACGTAAAGCATATTCATACGCCCACGGTAAGCATCCGCCGGCAATCGAAATCCATCCACAACCATACTGGCCAAATCCTGAGGAATCAGATCTTTCACCTTCCACTTAATGGCATCACGAATTTCTTCATCGGGCACGTCTGGCGCATCCACCAACAACATGTTGTAATAGCTGTGGTCCAGACAGATCTCACAAGAAACTTTAGGCAGGGGAGCGGACTCCAGCAACGCTGACAACGCCTGCACGGGATTGGAAAATTCCTGCTCGAGACAATGAAAGCGCTTAACTCGGGGATTTGCAGACGCAGAATCAAGCAAGCACCAGGCAACGTGCCATGGGCTCAAATTAATGCCCAACACGCCACTGGATTCTTTTTTACTTGCACTGAATATTCGCTTTAACCAACTACCCATGACCCTACCTGAGTTTGGAGGATTCCTACCCATCTAATCAAAGAGTAGACGACTATTCACAAATGGTGATAGATATCACCGAGTTAGGTGTATTTTCCAATCAACCTACGTTTTTCAAAGAAACCATAAGACCCAATTTATGCTTCATATAGTGCTTTTTCAGCCAGAAATCCCCCCCAATACCGGAAACATCATTCGACTGTGCGCCAATACCGGCATGCAGCTGCATTTAATCAAACCCCTGGGGTTTGAACTGGACGACAAGCGAATGCGGCGGGCAGGGCTGGATTACCACGAGTGGGCAAAGGTGGAAACCCATGATGATTTTGATCAATTTTTAGCCAAAGCAAAACCATCTCACTGCTATGCCATTTCCACCAAGGGCAGTGAGCACTACCATCAGATTCCTTTCCAAGCTAATGACGCCATTATCATGGGCCCTGAAACCCGCGGCCTTCCGGAAGAGATAAGGCATCACGAAAAAGTGAACGCTTGCATTCGGATTCCCATGTTAGCCGGCAGCCGCAGCCTCAATCTTTCCAATGCTACCGCTGTTATTGTTTATGAGGCATGGCGACAATTGGATTTTGCCGGTTCCGTTTAATCGACACCTGCAGTTAGCCCCCAGCCTATGTCATAATGCTTGAATATCTGTTGAGGATTTTCATTAGGGGAAAACGTTGAAAACAGTTGCGTTTTTTAATGTGAAAGGCGGTGTGGGGAAAACCTCATCAGCTGTCAACATTGCCTACCTGGCCTCACAGGATCAGGTACCCACACTGCTATGGGATCTGGATGCCCAAAGCTGCGCGTCCTGGTATTTAGGCGTGGATGAAAAAAGCCCCCACAAGGCCATTCGCGTGTTCAAAGGTAAAACCCCCCTGGGAAAATTACGCGTCACTTCCCCTTATCCTCAGTTAGAAGTGATTCCCGGCGATTTAAGCCTGCGTAAAGTGGAAGCATTACTCACGGAAGAAAACAAATCGAAAACCCTGTTGGCCAAACTGGCGGAGCATCTCAGTGAAAATAATAAATTGCTGTTATTTGACTGTGCACCGGCTTTTTCAAAATTATCTGAAGCCATTTTAAGTAGCGCTGACCTTTTGGTAGTACCTATGCTGCCCTCTCCTCTTTCTTTGCGCGCCTATGAACAGTTAAAAGAATTTGTGGCCAGCAAGAAGCAGTGGAAAAAACTGGAGCTACAGCCAATTTTTACCATGGTGGATCGGCGTCGAAAAATTCACAACGATGTAATCGAAGATGCGAAAACCATCATTGATGAAAGCCATCCCATTGTGATTCCCTATGCAAGTGAGCTGGAAAAAATGGGCACCCACAAAGCGCCTTTACACAAATTTGCCCCGGGCGGAAAAGCGGCAAAGGCCTATGAAGAATGCTGGACGCTTTTGAAAAGTCGCTACGAACTTTGCTGACAGTCGCCCACAGACCTTAAACTCAGACCTCATCCACAGACACAATCGTAAGCACTCACACTGCTCTACCTGGCCCCTGAAATTTTTACACCATCACATTCCATCTCGGGTAATGTTTTCAGAACGCGGAATTTAACGTTTTTAGCAGACTTACAAAGCTTTCGTAAATTCAACGCCTTACAGCAGTAAAGAGCACTCCAGAAATATTGGCACACAAGTTGATCTGTCTTATTCACTACTTTTTATTTTGATAGTGAGGAACCAATATGAGCATGCCACTACATAACCAAAATCACGGTGCTAGCAATATTAGCGAACAGCTTTTTAGGCCGGAAAATAATGATCCCAAACCGCTCTCAGTTGCCTATTTGTCTCCGGTGATCTCAACCAACCAAGACGGACAGCAAAAGACCACAGTACGCCCGGGGAGAAAGTCTTATTTGCGTGCCTATATTCACGAACCCATTGATGGCCTTTATTGGATCGTGGGAACAGAAAATTGGGCAGACGTGCGCCTGTCAATTGAAGCCCGCAAAGAATTCCATTTTGTGATTGAGCGGGAAAATGACAGTTGGCTCTTACACAGCCAAGAAAATACCGGGCCCCTCTTTGTTAACGGAGAGCCCATACACATTGCATGGATTGAAGATGGCGACACTATCTCTATCGGCAAGTTTTCATTTGTTTTCAATATCACGCACAGAAATTAGGCAATTAAAGTATCCAACGAGGGGTACACAGGGAATTAGAATTGAAAAAAGTACATGGCCATGATAATAACATTACAAGGTTTCCCTGTGCTCCGAGCTCACTGGAGTACCGCATTGTGCAAACCCGTGGGTTCACAGCACTTGGCACACAAATTGAAGTTGATAGCTGGTAACTGGTAACTATTGAAGATAGCACCTACTGAAAATAGTAACTTGAGTAAACCATGAAAGCAGTAGTAATGGGCGAGCAACACTTTAATCAACAGGGAAATCCATATGACTATTCCACAGGCTCAGGAAAACATTCTCTCTGATAACGTACGTCGCCAGCCCATCGAAAGGGCACAAGCGTTAGTGCGCGCATTTAGTGAAGATACCGTTACATCGCTTCCCACTGTCCCATCCATTGTCCCCCCGAAAAACCGAGCACAGAAAACTGAAAAGTTTCATCTAAGGGCGCACACCGACGATGCCACTGACGGTCACCGCTGGGTAGTAGGCACGGAGAAATGGGCAGATTTGCGCCTGCCGAATCGAGGCCACACCGCTTTCCACTTTACAGTGGCCAGGGTTGGGAATAGTTGGTTTTTGAAAAGTCCCGACACCATGCCGACGCTTCGCGTGAACGGTGAGCCCACCCGCACTGCAAAAATGAAAGACGGTGACGAGATTTACACCGACAATTTTTTATTTATATTTAACACGACCCGGGGACAGATAAGCTGAGGTGCGCTTCCGATATAGGACCTCCCACCGACTCGCTAAAGAGCATATTAGTGGAAAGCCCTACTTCACAAACAATTAATGGGTGGGTTGGTCAGAGCCTGCTTGCTCTTGTTGCTTGCGTAGATTTTCTGCAAACGCCGCCTCAAAATTGATGGGCTGTAATAGAAATTGAGGGAAGGTGCCACGGGCCACCACGTCGGTCACCGTCTCCCGTGCGTAAGGGAACAAGATGTTGGCGCACACGCCTTTGAGTATGGCTTCTTTCTGAATACCTTCTACACCCTTTAATAAAAACAAACCTGCCTGGGCAACTTCAACGATAAACGCCGTGGCTTTGTTATCACCATTCTTTACGGTGACCGTAATTTTAAGCACCACTTCCCAAATTCCATCTTCCACTTCGCTGGCCGCATTGTTCACTTCGAGGTTAACATCCGGCTGCCAGGGCTCTTTAAAAAGCTGGGGCGTTTTTGGGGCTTCGTAGGATAAATCCTTGAGAAAAATACGCTGTAGCTGAAATTGTTGCTGCGGTTGTTCTTGTGCTGCTTGATCAGTCATTCTGATTCCCTACAAAAAGTGTGTTCAGTGGTATTTACTGGTTGTGGAAAGAATTTTTTAAAACCACTAGGCTGACAAAAGCGGATCCAACTCGCCTTTGCTTTCCAACTCATAGAGGTCATCGCAACCACCCACATGACGGTCGCCAATCCAAATCTGAGGCACTGTGGTTCCACCGCCGCTGCGCTGTTCCATTTCATCACGCAGAGCCTGGTTGCCAGAGACATTGATATTCTGAATTTTTGCACCCTTGGAACTCAGAAGCGCATGGGCTCGCTGACAATAAGGGCACCACGGTGTCGAATACATTACTACATTAGCCATACTGCAATCCTGATCACAAGTTTTATTTGCCTTTAACTAAGGGCATACCTTCTGCTTTCCAAGTGCCAATTCCACCGGACAAGCGTTTAATGTTAGTAAACCCTGCCGCATGTAGAATTTTTCCAGCTGCTCCTGCATGCTGACCCATTTTGCACACGACCACAATGGGCTTTTCCTTGTATTCACTCAATTCACTCAGACTGTCTTTCAATTTTGCAAAAACAATATTTTTGGAGCCCGTGATATGGCCTTCGCGATAATCCTTGGCTTCACGCACATCCAACACCAGACCAGCCTCGTTGTTAACCAGGTTAGTGAGTTGTTGAGGAGACACGGATTTGCCACCACGACGGGTTTCGAGAATAAAAAAGGCCGTTAACAATACCAGAAAGGTTCCCACCAGCAGGGGATGATTCAGGCAGAACTCCAACAAAGTTTCCATTCAATAATCTCAATAAAGACAATAACTTAGTTACCACCCGAAAAATGGGTGAAGAAAAATCGCTGCAAAGTATACCTGAAACAGGTAAAGGGCCTCCAGCGCTGAGGCTGGCATTCATGCTTAATCAAATAAATTCAGGTAAACTTGTGCCTAACTTGCCGTTTTTATTGGCACTGATTCCACCCATGTTTTGTAGTCGATCCGGTACCCTTTATGAGCCAAACTAAGCGAACACCTCATGTTTTGATCATCCTTGATGGCTTTGGCCATCGCGAAGAAACCGAATCTAATGCCATAGCCAATGCCAGCACTCCGGTTTGGGACAAGCTTTGGAGTAAGTACCCACATACCCTGATATCAGGATCTGGTCTTGATGTTGGTCTTCCCAAGGGACAAATGGGCAACTCTGAAGTGGGTCATATGAATCTGGGGGCCGGCCGCATTGTCTACCAGGATTTCACCCGCGTCACCAAAGACATAGAAGACGGTGGCTTTTTCGACAATCAAGCCCTGACTCAAGCGGTGGACAAGGCCAACAGCCAAGATGGCGCCGTCCACATTATGGGCTTGCTGTCACCCGGTGGTGTGCACAGCCACGAAGACCACCTGATGGCCATGGCTGAACTGGCAGCCAAACGGGGTGCTAAACAGATCTTTGTTCACGGCTTTCTGGATGGAAGGGATATGCCACCAAAATCGGCCCAAGCTAGCATAGAGAAAATGCAGGCCAAGCTGGAACAGTTGGGCGTTGGCAGAATCGCCAGCCTTTGTGGTCGCTATTTCGCCATGGACCGTGACAACCGTTGGGACCGGGTGGAAAAAGCCTACAATCTAATTGCCCTGGGCGAAGCCGAATTCACCAGCAACAATCCTGTGGACGCCCTGCTGGCAGCCTACGAACGGGATGAAACGGATGAGTTTGTTCAGCCCACCGTGATTGCTGCAGAGGGCGAGCAAGCCGCCGTACTGAGCGAAAAAGACAGCCTGGTATTTATGAATTTCCGTGCGGACCGAGCCCGAGAACTGACACGGGCCATAGTGGAAAAAGACTTTGACGGTTTTCAACGCAAGGCCCATATCACGTTGGCAGACTTTGTTAGCCTCACCCAATATGCTGCGGATATTCCCTGTGATAGCGCCTACCCACCAGAAACTTTGAAGAATGTGCTGGGGGACTACCTGTCGCAAAATGATAAGACCCAATTGCGCATTGCCGAAACGGAAAAATACGCCCACGTGACCTTCTTTTTCAGTGGCGGTCGGGAAGACACATTTCCCGGCGAGCAGCGCATACTGATTAAGTCACCGGATGTTGCCACCTATGACTTAAAGCCGGAAATGAGCGCCATAGAAGTTACCGATAAATTGGTTGAAGCCATTAATAGCGGCGACTATGACGCCATTATTTGTAATTACGCCAATGGCGATATGGTGGGACACACCGGGGTCTATGACGCCGCTGTAAAAGCGGTGGAAACACTGGATCAATGTTTAGGCCGATTAGTGGAAGCGGTTGAAGCGGTTGGTGGCAAGATGTTAATCACCGCCGACCACGGTAACTGTGAGCAAATGGAAGACCCCAAAAGCGGCCAAGCCCACACGGCCCATACCACAGACCCTGTGCCCCTGGTATACGTAGGCCCGGGCAACCCCTCGCTGCAAAGCGATGGAGGTAAATTATCTGACGTGGCTCCTACTTTGCTAAAGTTGATGGAAATGCCTCAACCGGAAGAAATGACTGGCCACGCCTTACTCTGAACCACTAGCACTAACTGACAATTCGTGATCAAAACAAAACTGCCGCTGCCAAAAATCTGGACAGCGGCACCATCCAAGCTTTCAGTAGCCAATCTTTCAGCATCCTATTTTTCATTGCTGATTCTAGTATTCGGCCCATTCAACCATGGGCTGGCAGACACCAATCCCGATCCAGTTGCCACTAAAAAAGAAATACGCCAAGTCCAAAAACGGATTGAACAACTGCAAAACCAGATAAAGCGTAACCAAAGTCAGCGCAGCCAAGCGGAGCAAGCCCTGCGTAACGCGGAACGTTCTGTGAGCAAGATACGCCGAGAGTTACGACAAGCGAACCAAAACTTCAAGGCAACGGAAAGCAAACTGAAGGCCCTACGCAAAACCCAATCTGACCTCAACCGGGCCAAACAGAAACAAAAACACGCCCTCAAGAACGATATTAATGCGGCCTATCGAGCGGGTCGGCAGGAATACGTTAAGCTGCTACTCAATCAGGAACAGCCGGACAAAATGGCGCGGGTGGTGAAGTACTACGACTATTATCACCGTGCCCGCATGAATCGAATTGACGAATTCAACGGCACGCTAGCGCAGATCAGCAGCAACGAAGCGGCCATAAACAAAGAAATAGAACAGCTGGATCAGCTGAAGAAACGCCTGCAAAACCGACAAAACAAATTATCCCAGGCGAAACAAAGCCGCCAACAGGCACTGGCGAAACTGGATAGTGACATCAAGGCCAACAGGTCAAAAGTGGGGCAGCTGAAGTCCGATCAGGCCGAACTTGAAAAAGTGTTGCACGCAGTCCAACAGACCATGAGCGACCTGCCCAGCAATATGGGCAAGCAGCCTTTCGCCAAGCGCAAAGGCCAACTGCTTTGGCCCAGCCCCGGCAAACACTTAAAACGGTTCGGTAATCGCCGGGGCAACGGCTCCATGAACTGGAAAGGCATTTTGATCCAAAGCCAGCTGGGTTCAGAAGTGAAATCCATCCACCCCGGCAGAGTGGTGTTTTCCGACTGGCTGCGCGGCTTTGGCATGCTCACCATCATCGATCATGGTGATGGTTATATGAGCCTGTACGGCCACAACGAATCTCTGCTCAAAAGCCCAGGGGATTGGGTGGCAAGCGGCGAAGTGATTGCATTCAGCGGAAACCAGGGCGGCCAATCCCCCGAGGGGCTCTACTTCGAAATTCGTAAAGACGGCAAACCGGTGAACCCTGCCAGTTGGTGCCGCGGCTAAAACCTAATGCGCCAAGGCCGGAATCGCGTTAGGCTACAATACAATTGAATGGGGCTTGAAACCTGGCAATGTAATCGCTGTCTTAATCATTTCCCGCTTGGTTATTGTTTTCAATATTTAGGAGCTCCTTTATGGGATTTCGCATTTCCAATCAATGGCAACCATGGCTGCTAATGGCGGCAATCACCTTGAGCCCCATGGCCTTTGCAGAAAAACCGGAAAGCGACCCGGGCTCAGAACCAAAAGCTGAGGAAACTGAGCAAGAACCCTCTAAACAGGGCTTGTTGCCGCTAAATGAACTACGCACTTTTGCCGATGTATTCGATCGAATTAAAAAGGCGTATGTGGAAGATGTGGACGATAAGACCCTATTGGAAAATGCCATTCAAGGCATGTTGACGGAGCTGGACCCCCATTCTGCCTACCTGAAACCCGACGCCTACAGTGATTTGCAAATCAACACCACCGGAGAATTCGGTGGCCTGGGGATCGAAGTGGGTATGGAAAACGGCTTTGTTAAAGTCATCACCCCCATCGATGACACCCCAGCCAAAGAAGCCGGCGTTGAGGCAGGAGACCTGATCATCAAACTGGACACCACTCCAGTTAAAGGGCTCAGCCTGGGAGAGGCGGTTAAGCTCATGCGCGGCAAACCCGGCAGCAACATCGTACTGACCGTGATTCGCGCCGGAGTAGACAAGCCTTTGGAGATCACGGTCACCCGGGCCATTATCCAGGTGCAAAGCGTACGCGGCCGTTTATTGGAGCCCAACTTTGGCTATGTAAGGTTATCTCAGTTTCAGATCCACACCGGCAGTGAAATGGTGAAACTGATCGAGAAGCTGATGAAGAAAAATAACAACCAGCTAAAAGGTATGGTACTGGATTTACGTAACAACCCGGGCGGCGTACTGCAGGCAGCGGTGGATGTGACCGACGCCTTTCTAAACGAGGGCCTGGTGGTGTACACCCAGGGCCGACTGCCGGACTCGGACATGAAATTTCGCGCCACACCGGGGGATATGTTAGACGGCCTGCCGCTGGTGGTACTGGTGAATGGTGGATCAGCATCGGCCTCTGAAATCGTAGCCGGTGCCTTGCAGGACCACAGCAGGGCGGTGATTATGGGCACCACCACCTTTGGCAAAGGTTCGGTACAAACTGTGCTGCCTTTGCATAACAACCGCGCCCTGAAACTCACCACCGCGCGCTACTACACTCCCAATGGCCGCTCCATTCAAGCGGAAGGTATTGAGCCGGACATCAAAGTGGAGAACGCCCAGCTCACCCGAGTTGCAGAAATGCAACGGGTTAAAGAAAAAGATCTCAGTGGCCACCTGGAAAACACCGGAGAAAATGGCAACAAGGGTAAGCCGAAAGAGGAGGCCCAGGAGCTATCCGCCACGGACTACCAGCTTTATGAGGCACTCAACTTGCTCAAGGCTCTTAACGTTCTCAGTAAAACCAAAACCGCATCTTCGCAACCCCAGGAAAAGTCCGCTGTAAATTGAGACTTTGGGTCCAGCCCTGGCTGGACCCAAACCTTGATCTGACACAAAAAACTTTCAGGTAACCCTGGCTATCCATAGAAAAAACTCGATATAATTCTGGTCCTTTTCGCCGTTTTTTAGAAGTTTTCGAGGATACCATTTCCCATGTTGACTTGGGCTGGAAACCACATATTTCGGATTGTGGCCGCTTTAGCTACCCTTTTGGTGGCCGTTTCCGGTTTCAGTGCCAGCGTGACAAAGGACCTCAGCGCACCCCGAAAGGAGCTACCCCAAATTGCCATCATTTTGGACGATTTGGGTTATAACCGTAAGGTGGGAGAACAAGCCTTACAACTGCCCGGTCCAGTCACCTACGCCATTATCCCTTTTACTCCCTACAGCAAAATCTTCGCCGAACAAGCCAAAGATCGTAATCGTCAGGTGATACTGCATCTTCCCATGGAAAGCAGTGACCCCAACCGCGCACTGGATAAAGGGGGCTTGAGTTCGGAACTGGACGAAGCGGAAATACGATCAAGAATCCACCAAGCCATTAAAGATGTTCCCCATATCGTGGGCATGAATAATCACATGGGCAGCCAGCTCACCAGCAACGTGGAAGTAATGCACTGGCTTATGCAAGAGCTGCAACAGCAGCCTCTGTTTTTTATCGACAGCATGACCCACCCCCACTCAGTGGCTAATACCAGCGCCAAGCACTACAACATCCCATCACTTAAACGGGACGTGTTCCTGGATAACGTGCAAACGGAAAGCAATATAGACCGCCAGTTTAACAGGCTAGTGAATCTGGCTAAGAAAAAGGGGCATGCCATTGGGATTGGACACCCCTATCCCGCCACCCTGGCCTACCTGGAAAAAGCACTTCCAAAACTTGAGCAGCTTGGAGTAGAGTTAGTAGAAACATCCAAGTTGGTGGCGGCATACGGTACCACGGTGAACCAGCCGGTGGATATTAAGGAGCTTATGCGCTGGATAGTGGCCATGCCCGCTCCCCAAAGCCAGCGCCTGAACTTCTCCAACTAATTTCATTTTTCCAACCATGAGGGTTTCGCCATGGCCAACCCCGATAAAAGCCTCGCCGATCAATTACTGGCGGCCCAAACCCAATATTTCCTCAATCTGATAGAACCTGACCAACTGGTCCCACTGCTAGAGCGCGAACTGGATTTTATCTACGAAAAACTGTCCCAGGTTACCCTCAACACCATTGCCGACCCGGATAAAGTCAAAGCCACCGCCCATCGCTACGCCATAGAAATGGAAATTGGTGGCGGCATTCCCGAGCTGTTTGGAGAAATCGCCGACATAATCTACGAACACCAAGAGAACGATGAGACGCTTATAGGGGATATTATCCCAGATACCATTGCCCAGGAGTTTGTGTCAAAAGTATTCGAGCACGGCAGCGTATTGGACCGAGCCATAGCAAAACTCCAAAACAGCGACCCGTTCAAACGCCTGGTAACGGAGCTGGTAATTGATGTACTTAAAAGCGTACTTTTTGAGCGCAACCAGTTGATGAAAATAAAGCCTCTGGCAAATAGTGTGAGCTTTATGCGCGATTGGATCAATCAGCGCACACCGGATCTCAGTGACGGTTTGGAAAACTACAGCAAAGATATGATCGATAGCACTATTGCCCGCACCCTGGGTATGGTCGACACCACCCTGGCCCAGGAGCAATTTAGGGAGAACACCTTATTCAACATCATGGCCCTTTGGGATGAAGTACAATCGCAACCGGTTTCCCAGTTTCGAGACCATATTTCGAAAATGGATCTTCAGGAATTTATGGTACTTGGCTATGAGTTCTGGCTACAGTTCCGCCACACGGAGTATCTACAGTCGTCCATTGATGCTGGGGTTAAGTTCTTTTTTGATAAGTATGGTGAAGAAACCCTCGCCACCTTATTGGAAGAACTGGGAGTAACCAAAGAAATGGTGATATCTGAATTAATTAATTACGCACCGGACCTGGGCCAGGTAATTAAACAACAGGGCATAGCCGAAGCGATAATTAAAAGGCAATTGGAAGGCTTTTATGCAAGCCAGGAAGCAAAGTCGCTTTTAAAGGCTAACTAAAATCCGCACCCAGTTTGCGGTTGCCTAAAACAAGAAAAATAAGTGCTACTGAGGCGATTAACGACTCCACGGAGAACAGACCCACCGCCAATAAAATGTGCACCACAACGCCAAAACAACTGAGAATTCCCAAGAAGGAGAAGAATCTCGGGTTCATTTTCAAACCCACAAGAGAAATAGAGACTCCCACAAAGAAAATAATAAACACCAGACTGTGGGGTGAACTTAATTCCACATCACCCAACACCATCCTGGAGATTTGCCAGGCCATGGACAACATTAACACCACCATAAGCGCTAACGCCACGGACAACATCCCATTCCAGCTTTGCTTGAATTTTAGCTCAGACATATATAGCTCCGAGAATTTTGTCTACCCCAAAAACAGCACAACCTTAACCCATTTCATTAGGTAATCACATACCTTCAGTCAGAGCTGAGAAGAAAAAAAGCGAAACGCCACCCAGTCTCAATAATTTTTCATTGCACGGTGCAAAATTCCAGCATCCCAATACTGGTCACCGTAAGCTTCAAAGCCAAAGTTTTCATAAAAACCCACTCGATCCAGCTGAGCTTCCAGCATCACCTTTTCAATATCTTGACGCTGTATGTAGAGCAACGCACTTTGAAACAAGCGCGAGCCTATTCCTTGTTCCCGCTGCAGTTTGCTAACAGCAAATCGACCAATTTTTGCGTGCTCTGGCAACCACAAAATTCTCAACACCCCAACCACCTGATTATTTTGTATGCTGACCATGTGGGCAGCGTCTTGATCTCGGCCATCAAATTCATCTTCCAGGCTCACTCCCTGCTCGCCCATAAACACCTGCCGACGCAATTCCAAGCCCTGGTGATACCAGTTACTGTCATAGGGAGCTAAACGGTGTTGTTCCAGCAATTCTGCCATCATATTCGGCTTAAAAGTCCAAAAGGTTGTGGAAAGAAAACGGGGATGGAAAGGGTACCATTTATTGGCTGGTTTGGAAGTCTACCCCCTGGAATATTCTCTCACCAATTGATCTGACAACAACTGTTGTCTATTATATTAAAAACACTGCCCCCTATGACAGCCAACAATAAAAAGACTGAAAATACATGTCATCACTGGAAATAATTTACCAACAGTATCACTGGCAGGCGTCGCTCCTGGCATTATTAAGCTGCATCGCATTTACCCTATTGGGCAAACAAGTATTGGCTCAAATCCCACCACTTAAGGCCGCCTCAAAAGTAAACCGTGAACTTGCGCGACAAAAGATGAGCCGAGGCTTCTATAAACAAGTTCAGAAACGTGCGGCTATTGCAGGCGCAATTATGATTTTGTTTTCATTTGCCTGTGTGGTGCCTTTCTTTGTCACCAGTCACTTTCAGCCTTTAGGCAACACGCTTCTGTCCGCCTTTCTGCTGCTCATGCTTTACGATTTCTTGTACTACCTCACCCACCGATTCCTATTCCATGGCAAGATTTTGTTGCGAATACATGCGGTACACCATCAACAAAGAAACCCATGCCTGCTCGATGCAAATTACATTCATCCGTTGGAGACCATTATCGGTTTAATCTTGTATTTGAGTAGCGTATTTATCATTACGCTGTTGATGGGCCGATTTCACTGGCTGGTGTTAGCGATCATTTCGGTTTCTTATATTCAGTTGAACGAACAGAATCACCGACAGATGAATTTGCCTTACTTCCCTTTTAAATACATCAATAAAAATTCCGCCCTGCATCATATTCATCACAGCGGCTTTAACTCAGGAAACTATGCCACTCTCACGCCGCTATTCGATTGGTTATTCGGAACCTACGACCGAGGTGAAAAAAAGAGCTGATTGAATAGGCAATGGGCAGCACTAACCTCCACCCATTGCCCATTAGTTGGCTTTTGGTGACAACCGAACCAGATCGTTCATCACGGAATCCAAACCACCGTAAACGTTGATCTGGCCAATCCGTTCAGTAACCCTCTCCAGTGCTTCCAGCTCTTTCAAGCGCAGCAACATTGGGTTGTTATCCATCATTTTTGCGGTGTTATGCAATGACCTCATGGCCTGAGTTTCCTCACGGCGATTAATCAAGTTGGCTTCTGCGGATTTTTGCGCTTCCACCACTTTGTTCAAAATCATTTTCATATCACCGGGTAAAATAATGTCTTTCACCCCCACGTTGCTCAATCCGATTCCATACTCGCCGAAGCGTTGTTTTACCCGCTCGGAAATATTGCGGTTGAGGGAATCCTTGTCTTCCAACAGGGCATCCAAAGTCTGGGCACCCACGGACTCACGCAACGCCAACTGCAACTCACGGTACAAGAACGCACTATAGTCGTTGACCTTGAACATAACCGCTTCAGCATCCACCACC
Source organism: uncultured Ketobacter sp. (assembly GCA_964016105.1). Classification (GTDB taxonomy): domain Bacteria; phylum Pseudomonadota; class Gammaproteobacteria; order Pseudomonadales; family Ketobacteraceae; genus Ketobacter. The sequence continues at coordinate 66,944 of CAXHEX010000023.1, read as the reverse complement.
CGATAGGCGGCGGTCAGGTTTAAACGCAGGCTGACGCGATCCTTGGTCAGAATTTCCTGACCACTTACCTCCATGGTTTGCAGGCACAGATCAATAAGCTTCACCTCAACCTGACGCTGAACTTTCCAAAAACCATAGCGGCCGGGCTGCAACATCCCTTCAAATTTACCGTTCACCTGCAGCATAGCCAAGTGTTGATCGGGCACCTCGGTGTATTGAATCAACCCCATGGCGGCTCGGGTCAGATCCAGATTCAGGCCCCGACCCAACTTACCCAGCAACTTAGCGTCGATTCTGTGATCGGCTTCGGTGTCGATGATCACCACCTCAATGGCTTCCACCCCCTTCCAGTAAACCTTTAAGCTACCCGGGCGCAAAATATCCTTAAGCTGGCCATCGCGATACACCAACCCCACCTGTTGGTCATTGGTTTCGACCCGTTGTAAGTGAGGCTCCAATAATGGCTGGTGCTGGTTCAGCAAAAATTTGGCATTACTGTGATTGAATTCAATATCCGTAATCTCATGAACCTCTACTTCCCGCTGGCCACCCAAACGGGAAACTTTATGACGACCCGGACCCAATACTTGAGCCAGGCGTTTGCGGTGATACACCAGAACCCGCTGGTTATCTGCCACATCCAGATTTTTCCAAATCCACATAGTACTACTCCTTTTTAAATGCGAGGCCCACCCATAAATAAAAACGGTTACGAGCTTGCAAACCCTGGGTGTCGAAACCAGAGGTAACGCGAACGTTTCCACAACATCCGTAGTTGGAACCGGTATGCTGCCGCAAATCGTTGTTGTTACTTGTGTTGTTATTTAACTTCTTCACGCAGAGAGTGAACCCACCCACAGCGGTTTCTATCCTGGCGCTCTAACACCCGATTACTGTGTCAGAGCCATGGACCTCTTTTGTTCCAAGTAGGCTAATGCCTGATCATGAGTCATTTGTAAGATGACGTGACTTTGATGGGATTCGAACCCACTACCCACTGATCCGTAGTCAGTTGCTCTACCCTTTGAGCTACAAAGTTTGGCCTCCGAGCGCTGCTATTGTTGGTACGCAAAAAAGCAACGCCCTTTGCGCCAGGTTGGCAATCAGAACCAACACCGCTAACACATCACAGTTCCACTCAAAGCAGATTGGGAAAATCCTTTTTCCCGTTGGGACCCTCCACTGGCCCGTTTAACCCTTAACGCACACAACCTGTTTCAATGTATAAACCACTTCCACCAGGTCTTTCTGCGCTTCCATTACCGTATCGATGTTTTTGTAGGCCGCTGGGGTCTCATCGATCACATCCTTGTCTTTTCGGCACTCCACTCCTTCCGTGGCCTTCACGTGCTCCTCCAGGCTCACCTGTTGTTTGGCCTTGGTTCGGGACATAACCCGTCCCGCTCCATGGCTGCAGCTACAAAAGCTGTCTTCGTTACCCAATCCGCGCACAATATAGGAACGCGCCCCCATGCTTCCTGGGATAATTCCCAATTGGCCCTGACGGGCACTCACCGCCCCTTTACGAGTCAACCAAACATTACTGCCAAAATGGTTCTCCCGTGATACGTAGTTATGGTGGCAATTAACCGCTTCCATGGATGCTTCAAACTCCACACCCAAGCTTACCTTCATGGCTTGAATGACCCGAGCCATCATCACTTGGCGGTTAACGCGGGCAAACTGCTGGGCCCATTCCACCGCTTCCACATACTCATCGAAATGGTCAGTGCCTTCGGGCAAATACGCCAGATCTTTGTCGGGCAAGTGAATGTGCCATTTTTCCATATCCTTTTTTGCCAGTTGGATAAAGTGGGTGCCGATGCGATTCCCCACTCCTCGGGATCCGCTGTGCAGCATCACCCAAACCGTTTCTGCTTCATCCAAACAGATTTCGATAAAGTGGTTACCGGTACCCAAGGTTCCCAGATGATTTATGTTGTTGGTGTTTTTCAACACCGGATGCTTTTCCTGTAAAACATCGAACTGCTTCATCAGTGGCAACCAGGCTTGATCCACATCTTTAGGGGTTTCTCCCCAAGATCCCTTGTCGCGCCCTCCTCGCAATTGCTTGGAACGACCATGGGGTACTGCCGCTTCAATGGCCAAACGAACCTGGCGCAACGACTCCGGCAAATCCTTTGCCTGTAAGCTGGTTTTTACCGCCATCATGCCGCAACCGATATCCACACCCACCGCAGCGGGGATAACCGCCCCCAGGGTTGGAATGACACTACCCACGGTGGCACCTTTACCCAGATGCACATCGGGCATTGCCGCCACCCACTTGTGAATGAAAGGCAATGACGCAATATTCTTGAGCTGCTGCTGTGCATCCACTTCAAAGGGCACCCCTTTTGTCCATGATTTTATGGGCACGCCTTGTTCGTGAATAACCTCGTAATTTTGCTGTGTCATGGTGTTTCTCCTGCCAGGCAATATTTGCCTGATGATCGTGTTTAGCCTTAATCCGTTGCTCTTGCTGTTATGACTGTTCTTGCTGATCTAGAAATAGCGAATAACGTGCCAACAGTAAAAACACTTTTTCAGACACGATTTAACTTATTGTTTTATATGACATTAATTTCTTAGGAATTGAATACAGCAGCTTAGCGCACTCTGTCAGCCGACCCTTGCCTATTGCCAAGCTATCTTTTTAAATAGATACTTTATCTAATTAAATAACGGAATATACAGCTTGGCATGAGCAAGAAAAACGTGGTCTTCGGGCTTTTGGGAACAGTTATGGATCGCGCCAGCCGCCGCCGTGGCCGCTGGGAAAAGCGCTGGGAAAAATGGCGGCCCACGGTTTCTTTGTTTCAGCAGCAATCTTTAGCCATCGATAAACTGGTCTTACTCTACAACCAATCGGAACAGGAACTGGCCCAGGATGTTGCTGCAGACATTGAATCCCTATCGCCAAAAACCAAAGTGGAACTGGTTTGCCTGACCTTTGATGCGCCATGGGATCTGGCGCGAGTGTATCTCACCCTGTCGAGCTATTTAAAAACTTTTAAATTCAAACCCAACAAAGACAACTACTACTTCCATATCACCACCGGCTCCCACATTCAGCAGATCTGCATTTTTCTGGTAACCGAAGCCCGCCTGTTTCCGGGCATGTTGTTACAGGCTTCCCCCAATAAAGATAAAGACGAATATTATTCTGTTCAAACCATCGACCTGGACCTATCCCGCTACGATGAAATCGCCTCGCGCTTTAAGCAGGAGCACCTGGAAGGCACGGACTATTTAAAAGCCGGAATTGAAACCAAGAACAAAGCGTTCAATACCATGATTGCTCAAATTGAGAAGGTGGCCATCCACTCCCAGGCGCCCATGTTGATTACCGGGCCCACCGGCGCAGGCAAATCACTGCTGGCCCAACGGTTGTACCAGCTCAAAAAAATGCGACGCCAAGTGGATGGCCCTTTTGTGGAAATCAACTGCGCCACCCTGCGGGGTGACAATGCCATGTCCACCCTGTTTGGCCATAAAAAGGGCGCCTTCACCGGCGCAGCCCAATCCCGGGATGGCTTGCTAAAGACCGCCCACGGCGGCCTGCTGTTCCTGGACGAAATTGGCGAACTGGGGTTGGACGAACAGGCCATGCTGTTGAAAGCAGTGGAAGAAGGCCGATTCTTACCATTAGGGGCCGATAGCGAAATACACTCCGATTTTCAACTGATTGCCGGCACTAACCGGGATTTGCGGGAACGCGTTCGGGAAGGGCGATTTAGAGAAGATCTACTGGCGCGAATCAATCTGTGGATCTACGATCTGCCGGGCTTAAAAGATCGCATTGAAGATTTGGAGCCCAATCTGGATTACGAATTACAGAAATACGAAAAGGAGTATGGACGCCACATCACCTTTAATCAGGAAGCGCGCCAATCCTATTTGGAATTTGGCGCCAGCAAGCAGGCTCTGTGGACAGGCAACTTCCGTGATCTTAATGCCAGCGTGATTCGCATGGCCACCCTTTGCGAAGGTGGAAGAATTACTCAGAATGAGGTCAATCAAGAAATAGCGACATTGCTTTACCGCTGGCAAGGTGGTGGAAACCCGCCCCGCTCTTCGAAAAATTTACAGCTTGAGGTGGAGCTGAGCGCGTACCTGGGAGAAGAAGAGCTGGAAGCACTGGATTTATTAGAGCAAATTCAACTGAAGGCGGTAATTGCTGTCTGCCAACGAGTTAAAACCGCCGCAGAAGCCGGGCGCCAACTGTACCAAGCATCCCGCACCCAAAAGAAATCCAACAACGACAGTCACCGGGTGACGGTGTTTTTGAAAAAATACGGCCTTAGTTTCGATCAACTGCAAAAACCAAAGGCAGAATGACAAACCATTATTTATCTATATAAGTAGTAATTTATCGATTCAGATAGATTTACTTAACAATCGCAATCCGCAACCCCATGGGGATTCCCCCACACCCCCGGAAATAGGCGACTTTAGCAACCTGGCACGATCTTTGTTAGTATCTGCGCAATCTCAACTTATACTTAGATTTACATGCGGATCTTTTGATCAAGGTAAAAAATCCAAATGACTGCGACTTTCACACAACCATTTTTGCGCAAACCACAAGTAATCATAGGTATTGCCCGCGATTTGCCCTGCTCGCAGCAAAAGCGCCAGTGGAGTTCAGAACAGGTGCTCCAACAGGAATATGTGGGAGACAAAGGTTTTTAACACGCCTTTCAGCATGACCTGGAAGGCGTAAGGCCAACCAGGAATGTCATTTATGAAACCCCGGTTGGCCTGTGCCACCGGGGTTTTTTGTTACTTCGATAAAAAGGTCGAAGGCTCAAGCTCCAATTATTTCTGCTCGTAGCCTAACGGATAGGGCATCGGACTTTTAATCCGATTTGTGCAGGTTCGACTCCTGCCGGGCAGACCAAATTTTTGCCGCATGGTGTAACTGGCAACACAACACACTTTGACTGTGTTATTCCAGGTTCGAACCCTGGTGCGGCAGCCATTTAATAGGTAAGTAGCAAGGTGATCACATGGTTAATATTTTGCGACTAGGCAAATGCGGCACACCGTTAGGCTGGATCAGCCACGAAGCCGCAGCCTCACTGGTGGTTAAAAATCAAATTGTGTGGGCTTTAGGGGATCACTGCCTGGTGTTAACCGGGGGCACCAACAAACGGGGACAGCGCTCCCAGTTAGGGTTGCCACCGATTATAGCCACCAGGGGCATGCCTCAGGATTACCGCTTTACGCCGGCCCTGTGCAACCCACTGCTGTTTCGACGGGACCAGAATCACTGCTTGTACTGTGGCAACCACTTTCCCGAGGCAAAATTATCGCGGGACCATGTGATTCCCAGGGCTCGCGGAGGCAAGGACATTTGGACCAACGTGGTGACCGCGTGCTTGCGCTGCAATCAGCGTAAAGCCTGCCGCACACCGGAAGAAGCCAACATGCCGTTATTGGCCGTGCCCTATAAACCCAATCGATTTGAGTTTTTGGCATTGGCCAACAAACGCATTTTGGTAGATCAAATGGCGTTCCTGGAAAAAGGCTTTTCCAACAATATGAGAGCCTGACAAGGCTAGGTTGATTAGATGCGGGTAACGCTGCGTCTAATCAACCAACAAAATAAAATGCTCCACCAATCGAATCACAGCCTCTTTTTGCTCAGGCTTGCTCTCCGCCACCAGCAAAGCCAATGCCACCAACGTATTGTCATTGATTAACTGGTCCACCGGCTTAACTAATAGGTGATGATTTAACTTCAAATACCATAAAAAAAGAAATGCACCGCTGCGCTTATTGCCGTCCGCCAGCGGGTGATTTTTAATAACAAAATACAACAGGTGTGCAGCGCGGCTAGCCACATTGGGATAGAACCATTCCTCGCCAAAACCCTGTTCGATGGTACCGATTGCCGACGCCAAACCGTTACCCCTTAGCTGCGCAAACAACTCGGTTGCTTCACCCTTTTCCATTAACACCCGTTTCAACTGAGCCAGGGCCGATACCACCTGATCCAACTCCAGGGAAAACATGTGCTGTTGCTTATCATCAACGTCAGACAGACTCTGTTCGTCATAGGCTTGCAACAAGCTCCAACTGCGGGCGTAATCGGAAATCACCGCCGCAACCACATCATTTTCAGCTTGTGCTTGGTGTGGATTACTCATTTCCTAATCCAATCGCATCTCGATACCCTGGTGCGCCATATATTGCTTGGCTTCCTGAATGCTGTATTCACCAAAGTGGAAAATACTGGCAGCGAGCACCGCATCGGCTTTGCCTTCGATTACGCCGTCAGCCAGATGTTGTAAATTGCCCACGCCACCGGAGGCAATAATGGGCACATGCACTGCATCGCTAATGGCGCGAGTGACCTTAAGATCAAATCCATTCTTGGTGCCATCACGATCCATACTGGTTAGCAATATTTCCCCGGCACCCAAGTCCACCATTTTCTTCGCCCACTCCACTGCATCCAGGCCCGTGGGTTTGCGGCCGCCGTGGGTAAAAATTTCCCAACGCAGGGGCTCCCCTTCAGCACTTACTTGCTTGGCATCAATGGCCACCACAATACACTGAGAGCCAAACTTAGCTGCCGCTTCGCCTACAAATTCCGGATTAAACACCGCCGCGGTATTAATACTGACTTTATCAGCGCCCGCATTGAGCATGGTACGGATATCTTCCAGTTTGCGAATGCCGCCGCCCACAGTGAGAGGAATAAAAACCTGAGAGGCCATCTTTTCCACGGTGTGAACCATGGTGTCACGATCTTCGTGACTGGCGGTAATATCCAAGAAAGTGATCTCGTCGGCGCCCTGTTCATCGTAACGTCGTGCCACTTCCACGGGGTCACCGGCATCGCGGATATCCACAAACTGAACGCCTTTTACAACACGTCCGTTGTCCACATCCAGGCAGGGAATAATTCGTTTCGCTAAGCCCATTAACTTATCTCACTATCTGCCAACTGTTGCGCCTGTTTTAAATCCAAGGTGCCTTCATAAATTGCGCGACCGGTAATAGCACCGGAAATACCCTCACCACTCACGGCTAGTAGCTGCTTAACGTCTTCTATGTTGGTGACACCGCCGGATGCAATGACGGGAATACTGATGGCTTTAGCGAGGGCGACAGTGGCCTCAATGTTCACACCTTGCATCATGCCATCGCGGCTGATATCGGTATAGACGATTTCACAAACACCATCGTTCTCAAATTGCTTGGCGCAATCCACCGCCAACATTTCAGATACTTCCGCCCAGCCATCGGTGGCCACCCAACCGTCTTTGGCGTCAATACCCACAATGATATGACCCGGAAAGGCTTTACAGGCTTCCGTAACAAACGCCGGTTCTTTTACCGCTTTGGTTCCGATAATCACGTAATCCACTCCGGCATCCAGATAGGATTTAATGGTATTCAAGCTACGAATACCACCACCAATTTGGATGGGTAAATCCGGAAATTTTTTGGCAATGGCGTTCACCACATCGGCGTTGACGGGTTCGCCTTCAAAGGCGCCGTTCAAATCCACCAGATGCAAACGCCGAGCCCCTTGCTCCACCCATTGCTGGGCCATGGACACAGGGTCGTCTGAAAACACGGTGGCGTCGTCCATCAAACCCTGACGCAAACGAACACATTTTCCATCTTTAAGATCAATGGCGGGAATAATTAACATGATTAGCTCTCTTTATTTGAGGACTCTAGCTTTCGCCGTCCCAATGCATAAAGTTTTTTAACAGGGTTAAACCAGACTTCTGGCTCTTCTCCGGATGGAATTGCACGGCAAACACATTGTCTTTGCCCAAGGTGGCCGCAAACGGTACCCCGTATTCTGCGCGGCCCGTCATTAAGCCCAGGTCCTGCAGCGACACATAATAACTGTGCACAAAATAAAAACGCGACATATCTGCAATGCCATTCCACAACGGGTGCGCTTTAACTTGTTGAACTTGATTCCAGCCCATATGGGGCACTTTCAGCTTTTCGCCGTTACTGTCTTTTAGCTCGTCACCAAAAAACTTCACTTCCCCAGGAAACAGGTTCAAACACTCCACGCCGTTATTTTCTTCGCTGTGGGTCATCATACTTTGCATGCCCACACAAATGCCCAACAAGGGCTTAGTACGAGCAGCTTCTTGTACCACCTGGTCCAAACCCAACACGCGGATCTCACCTACGCAATCCCGAATGGCCCCCACGCCGGGGAACACCACTCGATCACAGGCAAGAATTTTATCGGCATCGGCACTGACGACCACTTTGGCATCGGGGGCAACATGCTCCAGGGCTTTGGCAGCACTGTGCAGGTTACCCATTCCATAATCAATTACTGCAACGGTGGATTGACTCATAGGGTTTACAACACACCTTTGGTGGAAGGGGTAACATCGCCCATTCGGGCATCGGGCTCGATGGCCATACGCAACGCGCGACCAAAGGCTTTAAATACGGTTTCCGCCTGATGGTGGGCGTTCTTTCCTTTCAGGTTATCAATATGCAGCGTGATCATGGCGTGATTCACCAGGCCATGAAAAAACTCATCAAACAAATCCACATCAAAACCGCCGATCATGGCGCGGGTAAACTCCACGTTCATAGCCAAACCGGGTCGGCCTGATAAATCCAGCACCACCCGGGAAAGGGCTTCATCCAACGGTACGTAAGAGTGGCCGTAACGACGCAGACCCTTTTTATCACCCCAGGCCTGGGTCAATGCCTGCCCCAAGGTAATACCCAGATCTTCGACCGTATGATGGGCATCAATATGCAGGTCACCCTTGGCCACAATCTCCAGGTCGATCAAGCCATGGCGGGCCACTTGGTCCAACATATGCTCTAGAAAGGGCACCCCGGTATCCAGCTTGCACTGGCCCGTGCCGTCCAGGTTTACGCTGACGCTGATTTGGGTTTCAAGGGTATTACGCTCCACACGGGCGCTCCGCGGCGAGGGAGATTGGGTCATGGTGACTCCGCTAAGTGTTGACGATTGCAAAGGGCGAATTATAACGCGATCAGAACAAAATGCCTAAGCTCAAAGGTGGGTCTAGCCGGAAGCCCTTTGCTTGTGGGTGACCCAATGTTCCGCCACTTGCTTAACACTGTCCATGCGCAGGGGTTTTGCCAGATAATCATCCATACCGGAGGCTAAACACTTTTCACGGTCGCCCTCCATGGCATTGGCCGTCACCGCAATTATGGGCAAGGGCTTACCATCAAGATACTTGCGTATCTCTCGAGTAGACTGATAGCCATCCATCACCGGCATCTGACAATCCATAAACACCATGCCGTAGCGATTCTGCTTCACAGCATCCAAAGCCTGCTGACCATCCTCCGCAATATCGGCACTGAAGCCCAGCTTACGAAGATAACCACAGGCCACCCGGCGGTTTACCTCGTTATCATCCACCACCAAAACCCGGGGCAAACCGTTCAGCTGGCTGGAAGCAAGACCATTTGCCGGAGCCGTTTCCGATCTTCCCAGCAAACAATCCGCCAACCGGGTTAGAGTAAAAGGCACGTAAATATGGGGCAGCGGACGCTGACCGTAGCGATCCGTGGGTAGGCGTAATTGAATCACCCGGGCAGAATCCGGTTGCGATAGGTAAGGCCCAAGCGCTTGCCAGAAGCGGTCGCTAATCTCCTGCGCGATAAATACCCAGCGATAATTTTGCTCACTCAATACGGTTTCCAGGTTTCGCAACAGTCGACCTTCTTTTGGCTCCCAGTGGAAACTCAAACCCCACTGACGACACGCCATCTGCATGACCATTTGAGTGGCAGGCACATCCCCCACCAACAGCACTGCTGCATCATCGTAAAGCGCCTGAAACTCACGATGGGCCTGCATCACGGGAGACAACTGATCCGGCGGCACTTCCACTGGCAGTTCAAAATAAAAGGACGATCCCACACCTTTAATGGATTTTACTCCCACTTCTCCACCCATGGCCTGGGCTATGCCTCGGCATAACGCCAACCCCAAACCGGATCCGCCGTATTGACGGGTTGTGGATCCGTCTTCCTGCACAAAAGGAGCAAACAAGTCTTTTTGTCGCTGGGCGTCCACCCCCACCCCGGTGTCTTTCACTTCCACGTATAGGCGGTCATTGGGCAACAACTCTGCCCACACCAATATGGAACCGTGATGGGTAAACTTAACGGCATTGGCCAACAAACCCGTTAACAGTTGACGCAATTTGGTGGGGTCGGTCACCACCAGCTGAGGTAAACTGGCTTCCATAATGCCGCCAATATCCAACCCCTTTCGATAGGCATCCACCGCCACCAGGTTGAGGGCGGAATTAAACACATCATGGATATTGATCTCTTCATAGCTGAACTGAAGCTGACCGCTTTCCATGCGGGCGTAATCCATCACATCGTCCACCAGCGAGAGCAAATTACGGCCTGAACGCCGAGCCATATCCAATGCCTGTTTCTGTTCACGACTGATGCCATTGTCGTTAAAAACATCCAACATACCCAATATGCCATTCATGGGCGTGCGTATCTCATGGCTGACGATGGCCATAAAGCGGGTTTTATCCTGGGCGGTTTTTATGGCCATATCCCGAGCATCCGCCATATCTTCCGCCGCCTTCATGGTGTCATTGATATCAACAATCACTCCCCGCAGGCGAGTCACCGTAATGCCTTCCAATACCACAGAGATTAGCGCTTTAACCCACAACCACTGGCCATCCTTACGGCGAACCTTACACTCTACGTAATTGTCACGACCGTTATCCACCGCATACTCAAAAGCAGTAAGCACCTTTTGATGATGATCTGGGTGCACATGGTCACGCCACTCCGCCATCATGCGAATAACCTGACCGCTGCTATGGCCAACCACATGCTCCACATGACCACTCACTAAAGTCACTTGAACTGGGTCTAACCGCGCTTCCCACACCACACATTCAATGGACGACATGACTGCGCGGTAACGCTCCTTCGATTCATACAGTTCATCCAGGTAATTTTTTAGATTCTGACGCATCTCATCCAGGGATTGTGCAAGATGGGCTAACTCATCATTGGAACGCAAACTAATGCTGCGATCCAAACTGCCGTGGGAGATTTCTTTTGCCCACAGGGACAGGCGGGCAATGGGTTTACCAATTTGCCGTGAAAGAAAATAGGCCACCAAAATAATAACCACCACCGCTAATCCAGCAATGGAAAGTGCTCGCTCGCGAATGAAGGCAATATCCGCCAGAGCATCATCGGCGTCTCGAACCAGCACCAGGCTCCAGCCTGTATTCCCTATATATTGGAATTGTTTGGCTGGCATGTTTACCAGCAGATATTCAAGCTCTCCACGACGCACAAAACGGTGTCCCGGTTGATGCAATAGACGCTCTAGTAGCTCGGGGTTGGCTGCTCCCCACCAACGCTTGCCATGGACTCGTAAACTGTTTTCAAAGGTGAGGCTGCCGTCCTCCTGGGCCAAAATAAAATCCGGTGCCGCCAGCACATACCCTTCTTCGTCTATCAAAACGGCATAGCCTTTTTCGTTTTGCCCGTTGAGTGACACCTCAATTTCACGAATCTGTTTAAGAAGCTCCTGCCAGTCCAGCCTGACATTTAACACGCCAATAAGCTGATCCTCGGTGTAGCGCCGAAAAATAGGCAACGCGATGCTGACACCGAAACCACCTAAAAAGGGGTCCAGCCGCAGCGGCGACATGTGAGGCTGCTTGGTGTTCAGAACCTGCTTAAACCAATTGGCCTCCGCCACGGTAATGCCCACCAGGTCCACATCGCCTGCCGCCACCACCGAGCCATCCCGGTCAGCCGCCGCCAGAGTGCCGTAAACTTTGTAAGCGCCCTGGTAGTTATTGAGCATTTCAGAAATAGCGCCTTCAGGATCGCCCCGCTCCACTGCCTGCATCACTTCCAGCTCGGCCCAGGAACGAATGTTTTCATAACTGAACGCAAACGTACGTTCTATCTGGGACATGGCCAGCATGGACTCCGAATGCAAGCGCTCACCCACTTGATCCATCAGAGCGTCCCGGGCTTTGAGATAGGCAATTAAACCAAATACTAGCAAGGGCACCAGCGCCACCAATAGCATGACCAACAGCAATTTATTCTGGATGGTGGGAACGAGCCACTGCCGAGCTGCGGTTCTTTTCATACACTAAATGCCTATGTTCAATCCTTGATACACAAGACACGCTCTATAGCGCAAATGAGGTTATTGATCCTCAAGTATAGAGCAGATCGTCAAGCCTGCTTACGGGCAAAGGTTTAGCTTTGGCCGCTGGATTTATGTTACTGTTTTAGTTGACTATTTTTTCCTGGGATGTTGCCCCTTGAACGTAAAAAACCAAGCCATAACGTTGCTGAAACCAGACCATTTTAGAACGCGAGTCCTAGACTGGTATCACCTTCACGGCCGCAAGCAGCTGCCTTGGCAAAACCCCATTACACCCTATGGAGTTTGGGTATCGGAAATCATGCTGCAGCAAACCCAGGTAGCCACGGTGATTCCCTACTACCAGCGCTTTATGGAACGGTTCCCGACCGTTCAAAAACTAGCCAGCGTTCAACAAGATGAAATACTGGGCCTGTGGTCAGGTTTAGGCTACTACGCCCGGGCTCGCAACCTGCACAAAGCAGCCGTGGACGTTTGTTCCAGGTTTGGTGGCCAGTTCCCCCATGATTTAGAGAAATTACAGCAACTTCCTGGCATTGGGCGTTCCACCGCCGGGGCCATCGCCAGTATCAGCATGGGCATTGCCGCACCGATTCTGGATGGCAATGTGAAACGGGTATTAGCGCGGGTTCACGCCATTGAAGGCTGGCCCGGCAAGAAAAGCGTGGCGGACCAGATGTGGGCCATCGCTGAACACTACACCCAGGACGATCACACCCAGGAGTACACCCAGGCCATGATGGATCTGGGGGCCACCCTCTGCACCCGCAGCAAACCCGAATGTGGCCGTTGCCCCCTGAATGACCTGTGTCTGGCAGCCCAACAGGGCAACCCCACGGACTACCCCCACAAAAAGCCAAAGAAAGACAAACCAGAACGCGCCACCTGGATGCTTATGCTGCGGTATGAGAACGAATTGTTACTGTACCGACGCCCAGATACGGGGATTTGGGGCGGCCTGTGGAGTTTTCCTGAATACAGCAGCCATGAACAAGCACTTGAACAGCTGGCCCTATGGAACTGCAGCGAACAAGCCCCACAACAAACGTTGCCGGGCTTTCGTCATACCTTTTCCCATTACCACCTGGATATACACCCCATTCTGGTGGATTTAGTCACTAAACCCGGTCAGATAATGGAAGCCAACCAAGCCATTTGGTATAACAGGCAACAAATCGGGGAGCTGGGCCTGGCCGCCCCCATTAAAAAACTCATAAACCAACTGCCCCACGAGCACAAAGCATGAGCCGAACCGTATTTTGCCGTAAATATCAAAAAGATATGGACGGCCTGGAAAAACCACCCTACCCCGGCCCCAAAGGCCAGGATCTGTATGACAACGTATCCAAACAAGCCTGGCAGGAATGGCTGCAACACCAGACCATGCTGATTAATGAAAAGCGGCTTAACTTGATGGAGCCGGAAACCCAGCAATTTTTGCAGCAGGAGCTGGAGAAGTTCATGTCTGGAGAAGAGTACGAACAGCCAGAAGGATACGTACCGCCAAGCAATTGATAGGGAAAAAGTTTCTGAATCAAGTGAGTGACTATTGACTAAACGCCCGTCTGCGGGTTTAATAGCGCCCTCTTTGACGCCCGGATAGCTCAGTCGGTAGAGCAGGGGATTGAAAATCCCCGTGTCGGTGGTTCGATTCCGCCTCCGGGCACCATATCCCCTTCCAAAGAAATCCAATAACATCCCACAGACCGCGCCATTACTGGCTTTAAGGTGTATAATACCTCCAAAGACGTCCAATAACGCACCCTAACAACCGGGGCATATTGGGGGCACCGATGGGGAAACATTTTCTATACCCTGAGCCATATGCCCCCAAATGGAGGCAATATGGCACTGACCGATCCCAAGGTAAAACAGGCAAAACCAAGGGAGAAAATCTACCGTCTAAGCGATGAGAAAGGGCTCTATCTAGAAATACACCCCAACGGCTCAAAGTACTGGCGCCACAAATACCGATTCAATAGTAAAGAAAAACGGTTGGCTTATGGGGTGTACCCCGAAGTGTCACTTAAGACCGCACGCGAAAGACGCGACCGAGCCAGAATGCTGCTTCAAGAGGGTGTTGACCCTAGCGCCGCTAAGCAAGCACTTAAATCCCTTCAAGAGTTCAATCACGCAAACAGTTTTGAAGCCATCGCCCGGGAATGGTACACCAAGCAGTTATCTACCTGGGCCGACAGCACAGCCAAGAAACGACTAGCCCTCCTCGAAAAAGACCTCTTCCCATGGCTAGGACAGCGCCCCATCGCTGAGATTACCGCATTAGACCTGCTGGCAAGCCTACAAAGGATCGAGAACCGAGGAGCAAAAGAGACCGCTCACAATGCACGTCAAGTTTGCGCCCAAATTTTTCGCTATGCCCGACTAACCCAGCGATGCAAAACCGATCCCGCCCTTGATCTAAAGGGGGCACTGGCTCCTAAAGTCGTTAATCACCGGCCGGCCATCACCGACCCCGAAGAATTGGGAAAGCTACTTGTCGCAATTGAAAACTACTCTGGAACACACATCGTTCGCACACTATTGGCATTGTGCCCCCTTCTATTCCAGCGACCCGGGGAAATGATCGCTATGGAATGGAAAGAGCTGGATCTAGAAACAGGAGAATGGCGCATCCCAGCCGAGAAAATGAAAATGGGTATTGCCCACATTGTGCCCCTGCCAAAACAAGCTATTACCCTACTCCATGACCTTCAACCATTAACCGGCCGCGGTCGATACGTGTTTCCAAGCCAATCTAAACGCCGCACCGACCACGCAAGCAATGGCACTATCAACAAGGCTCTACAAAACATCGGCATCGATACCAAAACCACCCACTGCGCCCATGGGTTCAGAGCCACTGCTCGCACTATGTTAGATGAACAGTTGGGGTTTAGACTGGAATGGATAGAGCATCAATTAGCACACCAGGTTAGAGACGCGTTAGGGCGAGCATACAACCGAACTAAGCACTTGCCCCAACGCAAGGAAATGATGCAGAAATGGGCCGACTACCTAGATAACTTACGTGAGCAAGCGAAAAAGCCCAATGTAATTTCTGGCAATTTTCGGACAGGCAATAAAGCTGTTTGATGTTGCAATGCAAAGAGTTCTACTGTGATTGATAAGCAATTCACAGTGTACAAAGCGGGAGTGAAGGTGCGCCAACACCAACACCCCCTAACCACAAATAGCCTATCTAGGAGGCTTAATCATGGCTGATCAAAATAGTACCACACCCACTCGTGAAATCAGCGAAGAGCTGCAAGGAACGCTTGATGAAATTGTAGAGAAATACAAGACATTAAGCGATCGAGACAAATTCGTGGTGAACAACATCATCAAGTTAGTCACTTCTGGAGACGTTAAAACCTATGAAGAGTACGAAAAATTCAGTTCTGCTTTTGAAGCGTACGTACTCAGATACTATGACGAAAATATAGCTGGCAAGACCACAATCCTGACAAGCGAGGGAGCATGAAATGCTAGACCAAAGTCGTGACATTCAGACAGTAAGAAATGGTTTCGAACTAGTTTCGAGAAAGCACCTAATCAACTCCACTGAACTCGCTTACTCAGAGCTAAAACCATTGCCACACATATTACGTGCCATAAAGGTTCTAAGTGAAGGCAACGAAGACATTAGAGAACTCTCGAGTCATGCAATCAGCATAATACAGATAGTTATGAACGATATTGACGTGATTCGAGAACAGGCAGAAAAAGCGGGCTTAATTGGAGAAAACGCCTAGGCCTATTGACTGAACAAACCAACCCTAGGGTAGCTCCTGAAAGGCCGGACACCTTCACCGGCTTGGGTTGGTTTTCTATTTGAAGGTATGCAAAGAAGGTGTGCAAATGAAGGCAAAAAAGCCAAGCACAATACTTGAAACTGCCGAACAATTTACTGAGGAAGAAAACCGCCTTTTTAGAGAGAAAAATGCTCGAAACTGGATAGAAAACATCTTTCCTGAAATGCTCGATAGTTTAATTTTATATGATGGATTGCAAAAAAGGGCATGCGAAATCCTAATTGAAAAATTCGGGAAACGCTCTGATTTGGGGCCCTGGCTGAACAAACAAATAAGCGAAGCTAGAGAAGGCATGCCAACTGGAAACAAAGCCCACAGCGGTCATAAGCTCGCCCAAATCTTAATTCAATATGACTTGCTCAGGAATCATGAGTCACTCTCGTCTAAAGTGGCGCTCTACGAAATGGCAAACATTCACAAACGAAGCACTGGAACGATTAAAAATATGCTTGGTTCTGCTCGAAAAGATCTGGCGCGAGCTCACTTTGAACCATTCTTTCAAGACCCAGAAAAATTAGCAGCGTTTCTAAAACGAAATAAGGTAAACCTCAAATCAACCTAAGTTGACTGGTCACGGATTCTAATGAAAAAGGTGACCAATATTTAATTTATTTGTTGTTATATCCTCACTACTGTAGACCCAGTTGTTCGATTTCGCGCTCAACTAGAATTAACTGGAGATCTTTAAATGAAAGTCACCCGTATATTGGAACAAAGCAAGTCTATGGGCTTGCCGATATCCACATGCTACCACTTGATTAGCAAAGGCCTGCTTCCACCTCCGATAAAACTCGGCTCCCGTTGCTCAGTAATGATTGATTCAGAAATAGAGGCCGTATTGCGAGCGAGATCGACTGGCGCAACCGATGACGATATCAAGCTCCTAGTAGAATCTCTCGTAGCGGACCGTCGCAATGCTGCCTAACCACAACGAAAAAGCGCCCAACCATGCCGGGTTGAGCGCTCAATTTTCATTACAGACCATTTTTGTGACAACCGACTCGAATAGGTATCACCATGAGCAATATTAGCAGACCGAACCATACAAACAAACAAGGCCATACATTTAAACCGCGCCAATCCGTTAATTATCGCTGCAATCACTGCGGTAAAGTCCTTCTACAGCATGAACACCAGTACTGTTGGATATGCGCCCCTAGAATCGCTATTTACGGACAGGAGGCTGCCTAATGGCTATGAAGGTGCAACCACCAGGCAATAACGCCCTACCGGACACCATCAAGGAACGAATGGAATTGGCGCTGAGAGTGATCTCAGCGCCGTCAAAGATACGCTTACTGAAATACATCTACACCTACCCAGACCGGTTTACCCATCAAATCGCTGCAGATTGTGCAGTAGGGTTTCCACCCAATCGATTGGGAGAGCTAAACCGGGAGGTATTGCCCCAATACGGTTTGCACCTACTCTGCCATCAGCCAGACAAGTGGTTAACGAACCGATGGGGGGATGTGAGCAGGGTTCATCAGTGGCGCTTAGTTTTAGTACCTCAGAAGCAGGAGGTTGCTTGATGCCCTCCACTATCAAAAGCTTGGAGGCGGCCTTTTGGCCGCTTCTGGGCCAACCTACGGCTATAGAGGCTCATTGATGGAAAACAACGCCAGAGCCATCAAAGAGGCCTTAGAGCCAGTTTCAAGCTTGGATATGGCCCAGCGCTACGCCAAGTTAGGTTGGCGTGTCATGCCAGTGAATGGCAAGCGCCCTACCCTCAAGGATTGGCCAAACAAAGCTACTTGCACAACTCACGAGGTCAACAAGTGGTTTAATCGGGACTGCAACATTGGTATCGCTACTGGGAAAGGTAGTGGAATCGTTGTATTAGATGTCGATCCGCGAAACGGGGGTGAGGTTACTTTAAAGCGTCTCGAACGCCAACTTGGCACATTACCTGCGACTGTGAGGGCAGCCACCGGAGGCGGCGGATCACATTTAGTGTTCAAATGGTTCTCAGGCGCAAAATCAACATCTCAAGACGGCCTAGATTTCCTGGCAGACAAGAAAATGTTTGTGGCAGCCCCATCGATTCACCCTAAAACAGGAGCTCGATATCAATGGCTCTCAACACCATTTAATAGCCCGATACTTGAATTGCCTGAGCCCTGGAAAATACAGTTTTCCAACACAAACTCAAAGGTGAGCGCGAGTACGTGCGTAACAACGGGTAAACGTCATAGCCATCTTCTGAGCATGGCTGGAAAACTAAAAGCAGAGGGTCAAAGCCAGACCTATGTCAAAAACAAATTATTAGAAATCAATGCCACAGAATGTAGTCCCCCACTGGGATCTGAAGAAGTCATTTCGATTGTTTATTCCGTCTTTAGCTATCAGCACTCTGGCCAATCAGTAAAGACTCGCTGGCAACAATCAATCTGGGAATCAAATGATTTGAGTGGTTCAGCCAAGTTAGTACTACAAGCCCTAGCATTTTTCGCAGACGAACATGGGAAATCCTGTTGGCCTACTCAAGAAAAAGTCGCTGAGTACGCTTGCTGTTCTGCCAAAACTGTCGGTAGACGGCTCGCGGAAGCCACTGAAGAGGGCTGGATTCTTCGCTACACCCAACCAAGGGCAGCCGGTGCAGGGTTCAATTATGGCTACGTCCTAAAACTGAAAGATCAGACAGAGAGTCCAAACTTACCATGAAAGATCAGACTCTGTGTCCACCGAACTGTCGAAATGTTCCCAATACCATTACAAGACCATTAATTAGTATGGGGTGGTTTTTGTGGGGCATAAAACAAAAACACAACCGAACCAACCCGTGGAGAAGAAACCATGAAACAAGCCGATAAAATGGCAGAGGTAATTGCACAAGTAGCCGAAGACGTTCAGTTTTGGCAAGGAACCGCTTTAGAGCTACGTATCAAATGTAGGCCATACTTTCCAGAAATTGACACCAGCAAACCATATGAAGAGTTTTGGGTATCAGACGAGACTCATTTCAACGCTATGCTTGGTCCTAAATCCGGGGTGGGTAGCGCCCTGATCAGCAAAAACGTTAGCCTGTGGGACGCCATAGATGGAACCTACAGGCTAGTTCTCCATGATTTGGACAGCTACTCACCTGAGTTCGTGATGCAGCGTGTGGGAGAGTATAACCCTCACATAGGCACACGCTGTCAATTCTGCCATTTGCACGAATCTGACCCCAGCGAGTTTTGCGACCAGTGGAGGGAAGGTAAGAGTGTGCGAGGGTTTATACACCCGCAATGCCTGCATCCCTGGTTTGAATGGCGCCGCATGAATAGATTCTATGAGAAGCAATACGAGGCAAATAAATGGCAGACTCAATAGAACCAGATGGCAAGGACATTGGCTTAGACCAAAGTGATGTCGACGGCGCTCTAGAGGAAATGCAGGATTCTGATGCAATTTTCAGAGAAGAAACTGGCTACGATAAAGCCACTGCCTTGGCAAAGCTAAACAGGCTACCTGCTGTTCAGGCGGCCATAACCATGCTTGATTACTCAAACAGTGTGTATGAAAGTCCAACCCTATGGGACCTAGCAAATGAGCTTACAGAGCAACTAAAACAGCCTGATAACGGCGATATGCAGGGGCACGAACATAGACTCTCAGCGCAAGCCATAACCTTGGATTCCATGTTTCACAAGTTAGCTAGGGACGCTTCTATGCAAACCAGCAGTAAGGAGCATGAACGGTTGTTAAGGTTGTCTCTCAAGGCACAATCACAGTCTATGGTAGCAATAGAAAAGCTCAGTGAATTAAAGAACCCCAGACATGCTACATTCGTAAAACAGGCAAATATCGCCAATGGGCACCAGCAGGTAAACAATGGGGTTAAACCTCCCCAGCCTGCCCCCTCGCGTACGGAAAAAGATTTTTCTGACCAAAACGAACTATTGGAGGTCCAAGATGGCGAACGGCTGGACACCAGAGCGACGGAAGCGACAAGCGGAACTCATAAGAACTTGGAAGCCTTGGGAGCACTCAACCGGCCCACGGAGCATTGAAGGGAAAGACATAGCATCTCGTAACGCTTGGCGGGGTGGGGTACGTCTGTTAGCAGATCACCTCGCCAGGGAGTTGAGTAAATCCCAATGGTTACTAATTGGAGCCAGCAAAGACAGACACGAGCGCAAATAAATTACTCTTAGAATGCCAGTACTGAATATAAAATTTCACTACTTCAGGTATCGAAAGATAATCCATATCGCCATTGACAGCAGGATCAGAATAGAAAAACTGGCTATCAAACGATTTAATTTTCTTCGCCCTAACTCAACTAGACCAGCTGTGTTACTAGTAAATATTTCGCTTATTGCTAATTGTGCTGGCCCAAAATTTAATGGCAGTGAACAACACCCTTAGAATTATCCATATGACAGCATTTTCCTGGTGGAGAGCTTTTACGACACCCGCCCCGTGCTCAACAGTTTGTACTGTAAACTGCTTACTGCGGGCTTGAGCCATTACGACCTGATTACCTGAAAGGAATGTGAATACCTGTATTGACCCCCAATTTAATTAATTCTTTCATTTCGACACGCCCTCTGAGTAATTATTTTTCAATTGAAGCGCCTAATCATTGGCGTCATCATTAGAAAACCTAGATCTTTAGCTCTGGTTAATCAAATTTTGATCAGTTTAAAGCCAAGCGCTATCCGATATCGCATTACTCAACTCAACGAACTGCCATTGTTTTCAATTATAACTTCCTGATTTGTTTTTTTATCGAACTCCGCCTAGCTAGCGTGTAACGTTGCGCAGTGACCCCAGAAAGGCCGCTCTAAATTTGGCTCACCCCAGCTAAATGGGTTTTCAGAAATATCTATTTATCAAGATGTTATGTTAAATCAATTCATTATTTGATCGAGGGTTCCAGCCAGTTTGCCACCGTTTCTGTCAAATTATCTAATGATTTCATGTTAAAAGTCTGGGAGCCACCGGGCTGCTGATTCACAACTGAAGCTATCAAAATTATGATATTAATTGGCAATAACTATGACAGGGTAAGGAAGTGGAAAACCATATGGCATGAACAGGCGTGCAACTATGGAAGCCTATAAACATATAGACATCCGGAATTTTAAAAACCGAGACCTTATTAAGTCAGGCAGCTAAGTTAAAATGCAATTCTGCTACGTCTATTGCGCGTGCCGCTTAAACAAGACCATTCCGATCATGCCACGCGGTAATCGGCATCAGTTTTAATCGGTTTAATGTTCATGATTTTTACATTTCGTTTCTATCTCAGTCTCTGGAGTAAGTTTTCAGATCCTAGCTGGAATCCTTGCCTAAAGGCAAGCTGACTATCTTATAAGCCTCTTTATGCTTTATTGGAATATAACATTGATTAATATTGCAACCTGTTAATAGCAGAACTGTCTATAGTGTAAGATAAAGTGTTAGAATTTCTTGACGCTAAATGTGGCGAAGTTTATCCTCGCCATCCGTTACGGTAGGGGAATTTTATATGAGCAAGCAGAAAAGAAGGTTAAAAACTGCGCCATTGATATTGGTACAACTGGAAATTCAGTGGTCTCAACTACCTAGCCCTAATGTCTTCACACCTGAGGAGCTTTCATCCTTTCACAAAGGTATGTCTGCTTTAGGCTTGCCTGATAAAGAAACAATTAACGACTCGTATCATCAGATCCAGATAGGTCATGCAAGCCCGGCGCTAACAGAAACCAATATTATTAGGCATATTTTTTCAAATGGGGGCTCTGATTGTCATGTTGAAATCACCCGTGAGCGCCTCATTATTCGTCAAGCACGCTACGAGGGAATTGAAAAATTATTTGATCTAACGGAGAAAGTTTTGGATCACCTCAATCCGATAGAAGACGTCAGTAGCAGCGTAATAGAGTTAATTTCTTTACACCATGTGGATATATTTATTCCAAAAGCGGGGAATTCGCTAGAATCCTATATTAAGCCTAAAAACTTATTATCTTACCGACCCAATATTGATGACTCATTGTCGGTGAAAACTACTAGTAGCTCCGTTACTTTGTTGGAGAAATCTGATGAAAGAATTCGAGATATATCTCTCAGATTTAATGTTTTGCGCTTCAATCAAGGTAAATTATCGTACCTCTTACCTCCTGAGCTACAAGAGCCAAATCCACTAGCAGTAATGAGGCTACACCTCCCTGCTGTTGAAGATATAGATAAGGACGGAGAATACGGCGTTATGGATATAAGGCATGCTGTTAAGTTTTTTACAAAACCAAAATTTTCGGATTTTGACAAACTAAAGCAACTAGATGAGCTCTACCAAACTTCAAGTGACACATTTTGGAAAATACTGAGCGATACAGCACTTAAAGAATGGGAAGTGGAGTACTATCATGTTTGACTCAACCTATACAGATTGCATTGATCAAGCTTACCCTAACATACCTACAACTGCCCAAGTAGAGGAGCTATCTACTGGAAATCGTGTAGATCTAATAGATGGTACAGTATTTTTTATTAAGCTTGATATTGATGATGCGAGTACAGCTTTAGTACTTCGAATGAAAGACCAATTACAACTAGAAGGCGCATCATTAACTGTTGTTGAGAGAGTTAAAAGGCTGGATAGCGGACTCGATATACCAAGAAAAAGCTTGTCAGATATTTTACGAATTTCGCGGACCACTCTGTATGACTTGTTAAACGGAAAACTTCGCGAATATCGTAATGAACAAAGACTACAGCAGATAGAAAGAGCGTTTGCAGCTATTAGATCCAATACAGCTTACCCAATTGGACGCAGTGTGAATTTAATAAAATTAAGCGGGGCAACTTTATTTGATATTTTAAACGCTGACAATATTGATATATCAAAGGTGGTAGAGCTAACGAAAGCCATAGATATACGAAAAGCTCATTCACGAGAGAGTTCTCTGGCGCTTAATGCTTCAGAAAACACTACGTATCTAACGCCTATTGCCGACTAATAAAACATGGATGTACATTTGGCAGAGTATTGGCGTCAAGGCAAATATATATCTTGTAGCGACTTGCCGCCAAATTTAAAAAAACTAATTGAAGAAGCAATACCCTGCGCCAAAAAAGGTAAAGCAATAAAAGACTCTTCTTTAATTGTTCTAATTTCGCAAGACTGTGATATTGCAGCAAGGAACGATCTCGAACCTTGGCTTCAATTCGTAATTGCCGACAAAGTAAAGAATCCACATGAGCTAAATTATTCAGTTAGATCAACTCGAAAACTTGTACTAAACGATAAGTACAACGCTCATAACTATGAGCTAAAAATTCAAAAAATGAGTTTTGTCGAGAAAACAAGCATAGAAGAAGCTCAACTAGACAGTTCAAAGATAAAATCATTATCTACGACAGATATCAAACTTCTAAAAAGGTGGCTAACTCGCCGTTATAATCGAACGGCTCTCCCACATAATTTCAATGTAAAAACCTCTCGCCTCCTAAGAGAATTTAAAAACTTACCCGTTGATTTATACCTACGACTAGATAGTTATGACGATGGTAGAAACAACTACGCTGTAGCTGTTGTAGCCGTTCCCTACCCTAGCTGCGGTGAAATAGATTTTCCGAGCATCAAGAGATATTTGAATAAATTTATTGAAGACCTAGACAAAGTTGAAGGCCTACGTTTTGACCAAGATTGGTTGGATGAAAATTACGGTACTCTATTCATGGAAAGATCTGAGATGAACCTAGATCTTTTAGACAAGTTGAATTTGTGGAACCTGGACTACATATCATTTAACGATAATGATTTTGAAGCTTCTCCAGACTAATAAGAATTGCTGTGCAAAACCTCCAACCGAGCTGACTACATATCAGTGTTACAACGGGTGTTAATAGTAAAACTTAATTCAGCCTAAGTTAATTAGAACAACCATTGTAAACAGTGTGTTTAGGGGCATCTATCGGGGCACACAAGGCGATCAAAGATTCATTTATACATAATAATCAATTAGTTATAAAATATTTATGGGTATGCCTCCGGCACCATATTCTTGGTTTTTCCCCTTCTACTACTGCCGCCCATCAGCCCGAATAACAAATTCAAAAATCAAACGAGCAAAGTCCTGGCTCTTTTTAGGGTCCGACAGTAATTGCAGCATTTGATCCTGGTGCGCTTCGCCACTACCAATTATTGCATCATCCACGGCTCTACCAAAATCACCCAGCGTAGCTGATCATCCACGGGCCCATCGTGGAAGCTTGCCAACGGGTGGCCAGATGAATCAAGATTGAGATGCTTTGATCTAGTTTCAGTTATAAAGCCCCTCACCGGAGCCCTGTGTTGTCCAAAAGTTTCTACCACCACAACGCCAAATCATTAGCGGACCAATACAACTCGCTGGACGCTGCCGATGTGCACAAAAGCTGGCTACGCCACTTACCAGAACAACCGGCTATGGCCTGTGATATTGGCGCCGGGTCTGGGCGAGACGCCAACTGGTTGGCGAGCCAGGGGTGGGACGTAGTGGCAGTGGAGCCAGAAAGCGCTTTTCGCGAGCTAGCCCTTGCCAATTCTCACAGAAATGTCACATGGCTAGACGATAAACTTCCAGAGCTTCGAAAATTACGCATCGCCAGCTATCGATTCAATCTGATTCTTTTGAGCGCGGTTTGGATGCATGTGCCACAGAAGCAACGAGCACGTGCTTTTCGAATTCTAACGGAACTGTTGGCACCCGGCGGGGTTCTCGTGATCACCTTGCGACACGGCAGCGATGAAGAAGAAAATCGTACACGTGGATTTTTGCCAGTTAACCGAGAGGAACTCGATCAATTCGCCAAGCAAAAAGCCTTGGCAACTTTAGATGTGGTGAAACAAGGAGATCGGTTCGGGCGAGACGTGCAGTGGGAAACGTTTGTGTATCGATTACCGGATGACGGCACCGGCAGCCTGCCACTGTTACGTCACATCATTGTCAATGATGACAAGTCTGCCACATACAAACTGGGGTTACTGCGGGCGCTAATCCGAATTGCCGAAGGAGCTCCAGGCATGGTTATTCACCGGGATGACAGCGGAGTCGAAGTGCCTTTTGGACTAGTAGGGTTATATTGGCTGAAGACCTATATGCCATTGGTTCTAAAACACAACATTATACAAACCCCGAGGGCCAGCCACGAGAATAAAAGGGGCTATGGCTGGGCTAAGGAACATTTTTGGAACTTAAATAAAATTTCTGTCCATGATCTCAGAATCGGCACCCACTTTTACGATGAAGACGCCGACAACATCATTGGTGCCATTAACAGAGCATGCAAAAATATCGAGGAAATGCCAGCCAATTTTATTACCTTTCCCGGCTCCAATAACAGCATCTTCCAATGTGAACATACTACCAAAAGACGCAGCAAACATTTGTTCCTAGATCGTGAAACACTTTCCCAGTTTGGACGCTTTCGTATTCCAACAGCGATCTGGCAATGCATGGGTCAGTTTGCCTGTTGGCTAGACCCCGCCATTGTCAATGAATGGATTAATGTGATGGACCGCTGGAATCATTTGTACAACAAGCAAACCTACCATCAGGCTCTGGCCTGGAGTGAAGCAATGCGACACACCAGCCTGGCACGGCAATGTGCAGATAAACTAAGAACCAAACTGCAGGCTGAAGGCGATTGGCTGAATTGTGTGTGGAGCAATAGCCGTCTGAAAAACCAATACGACATAGACCATTGCTTTCCCTGGAGTCGCTGGTTTAATAATGATCTGTGGAACCTGATGCCCGCGAGCAGTCGCATCAACAATCAGAAACGGGAAAAACTTCCTTCAGCGGTACTAATGAACGAGGCCCGCAAACGTATTCTAACTTGGTGGGAGTCTGGCTATTGTGAAGGCGACCTGCGACAGCGCTTCTTTACTGAAGCGCAATCTGCTTTACCTTTAATGGATAGAGATAGTGAAGATCTGGGAGCAATGTTCGAAGCAATGTTACATCAAAGATTGAGTTTAAAAAGAAACCAACAACTTGTTGAGTGGACTTTAAACTAAACTAGCCTTTTTACCGCTTCAAAACACGCCTGATATTTGCACTGATTATGTCTATAAGTTAGCAAATGGCAAAGCAAGCGGAGTAGTAACTAATGACTGAGGTTTCAATTTTTGAGGATATTTCACTGGAAGATATTGACCACATCAAGGCGATTCTGCGGGCCTTTTATGGAGACGGCTTAGCCAAACGGGCGACCATATCCTCAGTTGGCGACGAAACATTACGCCTCATCGCCATCCTATTAGAAGAAACAGGGGAATGCTCCCATTGGATTGATGTTGTTCCCAATCCGAAAGATCTCATGTCACCCACCTCAACATTCAAAAAATACGCACTCCGCTTGATTAGAAATGCTGGTAAAGCCTTTATGGATGATTCCTTTAAAGTGAACATCATGTGTAAGATGGCCGTAGCACGCAATTATCGAACACCTATCGAGATGTCCTTAATGTAGCAATAATATCGTCAATTTTATTTGGATCAGCAGCACTTATTGTAAAGATAAGCTCAGCATTTTGGTCACTAGCCAAGTGCAAAGTAGCGGTATTCTCAACATACACGACATATCCCACAAAGCCATTTATTGAAATCTCTTTTACTTTCCAATCCTTCTTTTTGGATATTTCAAAAGCGCGCTTCACAAATCCAGTTGCGGGTTGCTCTGTTTTCGGAAGCCTTTCTTTCTGTACATAACCAAGAAACCCACTCTCTCCGTAGAATCGAATGTCTTCAGCTTCAATACGAGACACGCCCTTGGCGGGAAACTGAAGCACTACCCCTTCTGTAAGTCCAACTGGTATAGCGCTACCGAAATGCTGCGCACAACCAGTTAAACCAATGAACGCCATACATAAAAACACCTTGTTGATCATAATACTGTCCTTTTTAACTTCTACTTCCAATATATGTAGACAATAAACCCACAAATACTCTGTTTACGATGGAGATATTTTATCAGGCTCCCTCAAGAAAACATGCCTACTTTAAGACCCAAGCAGCCTATCACCGACGAACACAGAAACCACAAACAATAAATTTCAACAGAACCGTTTTTAAACTCGCAAACAAATCCGTCCAATTAGAAAACAGCATCTTACTAAGGCTCCACTGTGAGCAGCCGTAAGCATGTTACATCGTCCCCCGTTGAATAGGAGTAGACAGCGGTGATTGCCAGATTTCCCGACCGATCGCACATTCGAAAATTGACAACTCTATCCAGCGATGGCGGTCTGGATTTGGGGTGGAATTGCATCACCCTGAACACCCCCCAGCTGGAAATAAAGATGTTGATGGAAGCCTGGTGTGCGCCTGGGAACACCACCATGCTGACCTTTTTTATGGCACGAGCAGGACTGGAAACTATGTCGGCCAATAGCCTGGTGCAGCTACTGGTGTGCCATGGGGTTATAGAGTGCGTTGAGAATACCCCGGTGGAATTGATGCAAACCCGGGATAGAGCCGGTCGGGAAACCCTGTGTCTAAATGTCTGCGTGGGATCGGACCAGACGGTTTATGTTACCCAGTCTCCGCCCTATCACCGCTACCCCGTTCTGGACCCCAGTTCGCAAAAGCGCGTACAAAAAAACTGTGTGGCCTGTGGTGCGCCCAGCAAGCAAATGGTGCGGTTCGACGGCCGGGGAGCCCCCCACGGTGAAGAAGATCATGACCATGCCTGGGATTACAAAGTGATTTCTCAGTGTACCGAGTGTCATAAGGGTACCTTGGAATCCCATTCCCACGATTGCTGGAGCCCCGAAACTGAACCCCCCAATCTATATTGGCTGGGGAGTCTCAGCCCTGAAGATATGGCGATCATTCGCTCTCAAGTATGGGATTGCCCGAATCCAATGAATTCAGAATGCCAATGTGATACTCACCGTTGGCTGAAGCGGGCATTTAAAACATGGGAAAGCCTGGTAAGCGCCGCTACCCGCGCCAGCCATCTAACCCATTACACCCCCTATGGCCTGGCAGGAGAGCGGCTCAGCGCATTGCGGGTTGTGGCGCTAAAGGAATTGGGTATGCAACCGCTGCCATCCGCTAACTGATCTAGGCATTTGTTACAGATTTAAACCTAAATTATGGTTATATGGAGCCATTTTTACCGCACATTGGCCTAATTTTAAAAATAACAGCCGCGATTGCTTGGTAATCTCTGTCTAAGCCGTGTGATTTAAGACTAATAACTCTAAAAACAAAAAAAATAAAAAGGTAGTATCAGATGTCCCGTGCAGTAACTCGATGGCTCACTTTGGGGGTGGCTGTCTCCTCCTCATTTTTTGCAACTCACAGCAGCGCTCAACTGGCTCAAAACATATTTTTGGGAAATGCCAAAGCCCTTGCGTTGGGCAACGCGGTCACAGCGGATCCACCGGGCACCGATGCCATCCATTTTAACCCCGCAGGATTAATCCGATTAAAGGGCCGCCAATATGAGCTTAAGGGCGTGGCAGCGGACTTTACTGTGGAGGCGGATTTCGAGCCCGGCGAAGAGCTAACGGAAGCCTTTGAGCTGTTTCCAGATACACTACAAGACCCAATGGTGAATGGCCAAACCAGCGAAGTTAGCAGCGGCGCGGTGATGCTGCCCTTTTTTGGTTTAACCGAACTGCCCATGCTGCTGGCTGCACTGGGTAATTTTACGGTTGAGGAAGAAGACAAAAACCTGGTGTGGGGCACCGGCGTATTTGCCCCCATGATGCTGGGTTTAAAAAGGGATGACGATGACCCCGGCATCTCGCCTTTGGTGTTTCTTTCCAATTAACCCCCAGACTGAAAACCAATATCGATATTAAGTGGACCGACACTGGCGTGTGGGATGTCTGGGATATTGAATTTAAAGAGCCGGTTCCTTTCCTGACCTTATTGGGGACCATTACGGATTCCGTGGAACAGGGCACAACAGGGGGCCGAATTGGTGGCGATGGTTTGTTCTTACCTCGGTTTTATGAAAGCGTCACCACCTGGGCCATTGGCTTTGAATACCAATATAACAATCGCTTGGCCTTTCGCTTAGGCTATGAGCCGAGGGGCCGTTCTGTTCCCAAGGATAAAGCGGATTTGTTTATTCCCATTGGCGACACCACGCTTTATTCAACCGGGTTTTCATTTAAGTGGAATAAGGACACCATTATCGAAGGCGCACTGGGTTACGTGGAAAGTAAGCAAAATATTCCATCCAATAGCAGCACCAACAGTACCTCAACCGCTATTGATAATTTTGTCTATAACCCCTATGCCGGATACAACATGACAACGGATTTTTCAGTCATTGCCGGTGAGATTAGTATTCGGGGCCAGTTCTAATAATCGAAACGCGTTCTATGGTAAGTGATCATCAATAAAACGGAGCACGGGAGCAACTGCACTTTGCTTCCAAAATAAAAGGGGTGAGAAGGTACCAATCAATGTCACGTGATCGGTACCTTTTATGGTTTCTACCTGCACGCTACGCTGATCGCTCTCGAGGGTGTCAGCAAAAGCCAGGGTATTTCTTTTGATGCTCACCAAATTATCGGTTTCAGGGGCTAGCAGCAGCGCCGGTACTCGGGGCGCCCCTTCCATAAGTTCAATGGGGTTGGAATCCGAAGGGTAGTTGGGATGATGGAATACCGGCTTAACCTCTTCCACTTTAATGGGATAAAGATCGTAAGGACCCGCCAAACCGATAAACCCGGCGATGGTATCCGGGCCAAGACCCACCTTATTCAAATATTGCGGAGCATAACTTAACATGGCCGCGTTGTAGGCCCCTGCACTGTGGCCCATTAAATAGATTTTTTGCGCTGGAGCATGGTGGGCAAACTGCGGTGTCTGCAGGTG
This sequence comes from uncultured Ketobacter sp., assembly GCA_964016105.1. Classification (GTDB taxonomy): domain Bacteria; phylum Pseudomonadota; class Gammaproteobacteria; order Pseudomonadales; family Ketobacteraceae; genus Ketobacter. The sequence continues at coordinate 37,167 of CAXHEX010000023.1, read as the reverse complement.
TTCCAGCACCGCCGCCGTGGCTTGGGCGCAATCCCATAAAAAATCCGGGTAGCGCACCTCCGGATACACCCGATAGTTCGGGATGGCGACGATGTACCCTTCACTGGCCAACCGCCTTCCCACAAACTGATATTCTGACTTTTCCCCTCGATTCCAACTGCCACCATAGAAAAAGATCACTACGGGTGTGGTTTCTCCCTGGGAATTGGCTTGTTTAGGTAAATAAAGATCGAAACTGGCCCGGGCTTTATTGCCATAGGACAGGCTCTCGATATGGGAAACGTCGTAGCTCTTGGACACCAAATTCACAATTCCGGTGCCGCTGCAGGCCGCAGCCAATGTGGCAAATAAAGAAATAACAATCACCCTAAACACTATATTGTGCAACCAGTTGTTGGATTTGAGGTGCATTGAGGGCACCGGCCTGATCCCATTTCAATTCCCCTCCCACAAACAACTTGAAGTTGGGAATGCTACGCACAGCATAACGCGCCGCCAGAGCTTGTTGTTGTTCCGTATTTACCTTTAGCAAGACGGCATTACCTGCCAACCCCTGAGCCGCTTTGGCAAACTCCGGTGCGGTCATCTTACAGGGGCCACACCACTCGGCCCAAAAGTCCACCAGTACCGGCACAGTGGCATTGGCAATAATATCATCGAAGCTGGCGGCATCCACTTCTATGGGGCTGTTCAGTGGAGGCAAAGGTTGTTTGCAACTACCACATTTCCCTTTCGACGCCAGAAAACGAGCGGGCACACGATTTTTGCTTTGGCAATGGGGACAGACTCGGATCATGCTGAACCTCTTTTATTGGGTTTCGCATGGGTAAATGGGGTTAAACTGGCAAATTACAAGCTAGCCCATAACCGCTTTGATGTGGGGTTCGGCTTCTGCCTTTAATTTTAAATAGGATGGGCGTTGAGAAACGGTTTCATAGTAACGATTAATATTTTCGAAAGCGGCGAATGGCGCAAACGAATTGGCGTAGAAAAGCACCGGTAAACAGGCGCAGTCCGCCAGGCTGAATTCATCGCCTGCCAAATAATGGGTTTGACTCAGCTGGTCATCCATAAAGCGATACATGATGCCCACCTTTTCAGTGGCCTTGGCCATCATCTCGCTATTGCGATCCTGCTCTGGTTTCCAGCTTTCAAAAATCAGGCTAACCACAGGGTCATTAAGATAAAGATCGCACATACGATCCATAAAACGGGCGCGACGGGCCAATTCAGGATCAGCGGGAATAAGCATGGGCCCCTGGTCAAATTCGCTTTCCAGATACTCCACAATGATGGTGGATTCTGGAATCAAGCGACCGTCATCGCGAACCAGTAGCGGCACTTTGCCAAAGGGGTATTTTTTGCGGTACTCCGCCCGGTCTTCTTCACTGGTTAAATCCACCAGGTGGGGAGTAAATGGAATGTCCTTTTCGTATAAAGCCAACAACACTTTTTGCGAATAGGTGGAAAGATAAGCAAAGTAAAGATCCATTTTAGCGCTCCATATTGGCAATTTTTATGGTTAATGGCCCTAATACTAGTCCTTTAATCAAAAACTTGCGAAATATGGAGCGCTTTAAGATGGTTTACTGATCTTTTAGCAGCTCTTTCCAATCCATATCTGGGTCACCCAGAGCGAAAAACTCAGGGTTAAGCACGGACTCTTTTCGGTTATAGGTGAGTGGAGAAAAATCCGTCGCCACCACTCGGCCACCGGCTTCCATTAATACCGCTTGCGCTGCTGCGGTATCCCACTCACTGGTGGGCGCCAAACGTGGATACACATCGGCTTTGCCTTCGGCGATTAAACAAAACTTGAGTGAGCTGCCCATGCTGGTCATATCGGTTTCGTAACCTTGGGTGCCCATGTTCTCCAATATTTTGTTCAAGCGCTCGGCGCCATGACGGCGGCTGCCCACGACCACCAGTTCCTTGCCTGGCACTTTACGTACTTTAATTTCCTGCCATTGGCCTGCATCAATTTTGTGGGCGCCCACACCCTGGCCGCCCACATAGGCTTGGTCTTTTAATGGCACAGTAACCACACCAGCCACGGGCTCATTGTCTTCTATTAAAGCGATGTTCACGGTAAATTCACCGGTGCGATTGATAAACTCTTTGGTTCCATCGAGGGGGTCCACCAACCAGTATGGATTCCACTTTTGCCTTTCTGAATATTCCACCGCTTCGGATTCTTCCGAGAAGATGGGAATATCCGGGGTTAGCGCACTGAGTTGATCCACGATAATTCGGTGGGCAGCTTGGTCGGCTGCAGTTACCGGCGAGTCATCGGACTTGGTTTCCACTTCAACGGGGTCCCGCTGGTTGTATATCTCCAGTATGGCCTGCCCTGCTTGTTCAGCAATGGCCAACACCTGTTCCACTAACTTTCGGCTTACAGTCTCACTCACGTTATTTATTCCTCGCTCGTACCAGATCGCGTGTCATGTATAAGGCCGCCAAAGAGCGGGCCTCGGTAAAATCGTCCATCGCCACCAGGGCATCCATATCTTCCAATGGGTGCTCAATCACTTCGATGGGCTCCGGCTCATCACCGGGCAATCGTTTTTCATACAATTCTTCGGCCAATACCACATGAATCATGTGGCCCATGTACCCGGGGGATAAGGAAAGCGCTTTAAGCTCTTTAAATTGCTTGGCCCCGTGGCCGGTTTCTTCCATAAGTTCCCGATTGGCGGCATCAAAAAGGTGCTCATGGGGATGGTCCATGGCGCCTTTAGGCAAAGAAATTTGGTAATCATGGACGCCACCGCAATATTCCCGAATCAGCAAGACGTTACCATTGGCCTTCAAAGCCACAACCAACACGGCGGGGATACTGGGGGTTCGAAGGCGCTCGTAACTGCGTTCTTCCCCGTTGGAAAAACGCAGTTCCATCCGTTCAATACCAAACAAACGGCTCTTGGCCACCAATTCATGACTCAGTATGGTAGGCTTTTCGGGCATACTCTTCACTCAACTGATTAAAGGATAGTGCACACACCCATGATTCGCTGGGATCACATTGATACCGTTTTATTGGACATGGACGGCACTTTGCTGGACTTGTACTTCGACAACCATTTCTGGCTTGAATACCTGCCACTTCGCTACGCGGAGGCTGAGCATATTAGCGTTGATGAGGCCAAAACCCAACTCTTTGCCCAATTCAGTGAGCACCGCGGCACATTAAATTGGTATTGCCTGGATTTTTGGAGCCAACAAACCGGTCTGGACATTGCCGGCCTGAAACAAGACGTCAAGCATCTGATCGGTCTGCGCCCCAATGCCATCACTTTTCTGGAAAAGGTAAAAGCATCTGGCAGAAGGGCCATATTGGTCACTAATGCCCACCGGGATAGCCTTGACCTGAAACTGCAACAGATCCCCATGGAACCCCACTTTGACGCTATTTTCAGCTCCCATGACTTTGGCATGCCCAAAGAAGCGCCGGAATTCTGGAGCCGCCTGAAGCAAGTGATCCACTATGAGGAGCCTCGCACCCTGCTGGTGGACGACAGTCTGGCTGTGTTGAGATCCGCCAAAAATGCAGGAATTGCACACACATTGGGCGTTTTACAACCGGACAGCAAGCAATCGCCGGTGAATACCGAGGAGTTTATCGCCCTGGATTGCTTCAGTGATATTTATCCCCCTGGCCAACAATAAACACAACAGAAATGCGACTTTTTGCTTTTATGTCTCATAAATAAACCGTATGATTTAGGCAAAACATAATAATCATAATGAGCGCATAGACATGACCCCTAAATTAATTAGAGCACTGCTCGCCTGCAGCCTTATTGTTTCCGCCGCCACCGTGTGGGCCTCTAATGATGGCTACACCAAAACCAAATACCCCATTGTATTGGTCCATGGCATGGCATTTTATGACGATCTTCTGGGTATCAGCGGCTGGTACAGTATTCCTCACCAGTTGCGTAAAGGTGGCGCTGAAGTTTATGTGGTACAGGTTTCGGCCTTAAACTCCACAGAGCTGCGGGGTGAACAACTGATTAAACAACTGGAAGTCATTCTGGCCAGCAGTGGCGCCGAAAAACTGAATTTGATCGGCCACAGCCACGGTAGCCCCACGGCGCGCTACGCGGCGGCGTTTTACCCGGAATACGTGGCATCCATAACCAGTGTGGGCGGTGTTAACTGGGGCACTCCAGTGGCCGACCTCAGCCTGCAAGATTTAAATGATAAAACCTTGAAGGGCTGGCTCTACAACAGCACCCTGATGTCGTGGGCCAGAATGATCAACGTGCTGTCCGGTAATCCTTTACCCCAAAGTTACTACGAAGAAATGGTGGCGCTCAGCACAGAGAAAGCCCTGCAATTCAATCAGGATTTCCCGGCGGGCATGCCCACCGAATACTGCGGTGAAGGAGAAGCGGTGGACGCTAACGGTACCTACTATTTCTCTTGGGGCGGCACCAAACAAGTGACCAACCTGGCAGACCCACTGGACCTGGGAATGACCTTGAGCGCCCGCTTGATGGATGAACCCAACGACGGTCTCGTACCGGCCTGCTCCACTCATTTTGGTAAGGTGATTCGAGATAACTATCGAATGAACCATCTGGACCTGGTGGATCAGGTGCTGGGCCTCCACGGCTTTTGGGGAACCGATCCCGCAGTGGTCTATCGTCAGCACGCCAATCGCCTGAAACTGTTGGGTTTGTAGTACGAGTTTCCTACCCCCTAGTTCGCCTCTAGCGCTTCCACTCGGCGGGCTTCCCTAGGATCAAACAGGCTCAGCCTCAGCTGCTCTATGGCTGAGCGCTGATCCTGGGGCGACATCTTCGCAGCTTCGATCTGCTGTTTCTGAGTTACATACTGTTGATAGCGGGCATCCCAGTGTTGATGCTTACGATCCAATTCCGCCAGCCGGTTGGCGGCCTCTTCCCCCAGAACCTGCTGTCGCAACTGCCAAATTTCCAGCTCCGTGGCACCGGCTTGTTGTAGCTGCTCCACTTTGGACTGCACCAGGGCTGGCGCAGATGAAGCCAGGATCTCCGTTGCCAATGACTCAGGCTGCTCCAACAATAAAGACGCCATGGCCTGCTGCAAACCCTCGGGGTCGGACTCCCCTTGCCGCACCAGAGACAGGTATTCCAGTGCCACTTGATTAAAGGCACGATCTTCAGCGAAGAAAGCGTCCGCCAGTTCCGGGCCCAACTGAGCCTGGGCAACCTCCCATTGTCGCCGCACCGCAGCGCTGGCACCGGCAATACTGCCGTCATGGCCTTCCACCTGGTCCAGCGCCATCTTATAGCTGAGATAGTCTTCATAGACCGCCATGACCTGCTCTACCGCATCCATACCCAAGTCAGAAGCACGGGCAAGCTGCTCCACGTGGGCTCGCAGGCGCTGGCGAATCTGTTGCTCTGTCTCCTCTCCCACTAGAGCCAGAAAATAGTCGAACACCTGGCGCAGAGCCAGGTCTGGCTGCAGTTGGCCCTGTTGGTCCCACATTATGGAACCATCCACATGGGTCCCCTGCAGAGAACGGGTTTCCTGGGCCGCGGGGTTCTGTGCGATCGCTATAGTGGCATTTGAGGAAACGGTATTAACCGGCATGGGCGTAAGATCTACTGATGCCATACCCACAGAGGCCAAGGCAGACGCCTGAACAGAAGGAACTTCCTTATCCTCCCCAGGTATAAGTAGATAGGCAAACAAACCCAATGCAGACGTGCTGACCAAACCAGCCAAGATTGCCCGGGTGTTTCGTTGCTTTGCCAATGGATAATCTCCCTACCAAGATTAAATGGCTTTATAATGCCTACTTTAAACCAGGACTCAATGTGTAATGGGCCAGAAATCCTCCAGTGATGACAAAGTTCGTTTAGACAAGTGGCTGTGGGCCGCTCGCTTCTATAAAACCCGCTCTATCGCCAAGGATATGATTGAAGGGGGCAAGGTGCACTACGAAGGCCACCGGGTTAAGGCCAGCCGCGAAGTGGCAGTGGGCGCCAGCATACGTCTGCGTCAGGGGTTTGATGAAAAAACCATTCTGGTAAAAGCCTTGAGCGACAAACGTAGCAATGCCGCCACCGCAGCGCAGCTTTATGAAGAAACCGCAGAGAGTGTGGAGAAGCGCATGATGCAGGCCGCACAACGCAAATCCATGGGCGCAGCCATGCCCGGTTCTGCAAATCGGCCTAACAAAAAAGAACGACGTCAACTTATTAATTTTCGCCAACAACAGAGCGAGTAATATGGAACACAGCGATATCAGTCAGCGCTTTGTGATTAATCACAGTGGTATTCGGGGTCAATGGACACTGCTGGACAACAGCTTTCAAGAAGTATTAGCAAAGCACGACTACCCCATGGAAATTCAAGCCCTGCTGGGGGAAATGATGGCAGCGGCCACCCTACTGATTGCCACCCTGAAATTTGAAGGCAGCATGATCATACAGGCCCGCGGAGAAGGCCCGGTTAGCCTGGCCACAGTGGAATGCACCCATAACCATCAATTACGTGCCGTGGCACGCTGGCAGGGGCAAACCCAGGGCATGAGTTTCACCGAGCTGCTGCAAAAATCCACTCTGGCCATCACCATCACACCTGCCAAGGGTGAGCGCTACCAAGGCGTGGTTCCTCTGGAAGGCGCAAACCTTTCAGAGTGCCTGCAACTGTATTTTCAAATGTCAGAACAATTGAAAACCCAAATTCAACTGTTCCATGGCAACAACCGTTGTGGTGGTTTGCTGTTACAAGTGCTTCCAGATTCAACCGACACCCAGACAGACCCGGAATTGCGCGCCAATGAATGGGAGCGGGTGACGGCCCTGGCCGCCACCCTCACCGCCGAAGAGCTGCTTAATCTGGATTGCCCAACCTTGCTGCATCGACTCTTTCATGAAGAAGAGGTTGCTCTTTTTCCGGCTACCCAGGTGAGTTTTGAATGCTCCTGTTCGCGGGATAAAACTGCAGATACTTTGGTGCAATTTGGCCAACATGAACTGGAGCAATTGCTTAAAGAGCGAGGCCAGGTGGAAGTCACCTGCCAATACTGTAACGCCCTTTACCGCTTTGACTCGGTTGATATTGCCATGCTGTTTCACGGCCAAGGTGGCGGTTCAGATTCAAACCAAAGTCATTAATGGTGCAAACAAAATCAGGGAGGATCTGTTATGGCAAGATTGATCATCGGACATGTGACCCACGAAAGCGCTCACATCTGGGTAAGAGGAACCGAGGCGGGCAACTGGGCAAAGGTTACCCTCTCCAAAGAGGGCGAAACCGTTGGCCACAAGTGGCTGCAACTGGAACAACGTCATGGTTACACTGGCTGCCTTGAATTCAAGAAGCTGTCCCACGCAAGCGCTTATCAATGCCAGGTGGCATTTAGCCACAGCAAAAACACCCCCGACTACTTGATGATGGATTTCGGTCATTGTCGTGGAAAATTTAAAACTGCACCCAAACCCAAATCCGACGTGCCGGTGTCTTTTATTTTAGGCAGTTGCAACCTTCACTCCCTGGGAATCTTTTCATCTCCGGATACGGCCTATGAAAAATTGATGGACAAAGCCATGGAGAATGACTGCGATTTTATGTTGCATTGCGGTGATCAGATCTATTACGACATACCCAACCCCGCCAAGTCACCCAGCCTTGAAGGATACCGTCAGAAGTACTTGGACGCCTGGGGAGACTGTCGGCCTGCCAGGGCTCTACTGACACAACTGCCCCACTATATGATTCTGGATGATCATGAAATTACCAACGACTTCGCCAACGACTTTAATCCACCTGGACATGCTTCCACAGCTGGAGACTTTAAGCGGGATGCTATGAAGGTGTACCGCGAGTTCGTGCACATTCGCCAGCCCAACCCATTCCCACAGTCCTACTACTACTGGTTCAGCTTTGGTCGCGCTGAATTTTTTGTAATGGATACACGAACCGAGCGTTGGGCCCACCAGAAAGACGAAACGGACAATCAAATTGTCAGCCAAACCCAATTGGATGAGCTGAAAAAATGGCTAAGCAAGCACGCCCAGGCGCCCAAATTTATCGTCACCAGCGTACCCTTTGTGGGACACGTACGTAATAACCAAGATAAGTGGTGCCACCCTATATTTAGCCACCAGCGAGAACAACTCATCGACTTCATCGCCGCCAACAAACTGGAAAAAATCTGTTTTCTCACGGGTGATATGCACAGCTCTTATCACGCCACCATGGAAATCCAAACCGCAGAGCACAGCCTGATGATACACGAACTGATGTCCAGCCCAATCAATCAGCTACATAAAAGCAATTTAGATGATTTCCATAGTTCCATAAAAGCCACAACTAAAAATAACACGCAGTATCACAGCCGAATTCTGAAATCAGAGTTTTATAACGAGCATTCCAATGCCCTGCTCATTCGCCTGGAAAAAGACGAAGTGCAATGGGAGATCTTTCGCACTAAGCGTAAAAAATCTGAAAAGAATCGCAAGTTCAACCTATAACCGAGACTCATGGATTGCTTTAACACCCCCTTTGGTAATTATCACTTACAACCCCTGCATTATCACCCCAAGTCACCCATACAAGCCTGGAACGCTGCCGATGAACTGGTGTTAATGCATCTTTGCGAGCAAAATCTGGAAGACGCAAAAATTATGGTGGTAAATGACGCCCATGGCGCGCTTATGACCAGCCTCCACCAGTACTCGCCGGTGAGCTGGAATGACAGTTTAAACAGTAAGCTAGCCTGCCAAGGGAATCATCAGCGCAACCACCTGAATTGGCGAGAGAGCAATTGGATTAACAGCAATAACCCACCCAAAGGCCAATATGACTATATCTTGATTAAAATCCCCAAGAGTCTGGCATTTTTGCAGTACCAGTTGCATTGGCTAAGAAACTGCTGTCACCCCAATACAGTGATCTTCGGCGCAGCCATGGTAAAGCACCTCAGTTCATCCATGGTGGATTTATTTCAAAAACACATTGGCAATACCGAAACCACATTGGCGAGAAAAAAGGCCCGGTTGGTTCTATCCCGCGTGGACACCAATCTGGAAACTGAAGCACCCGCGGTGGTGAAATATCCATTGGATGGAACCCAAATTCAACTGCATAACCACCCCAATGTGTTCTCCCAGCAGAAACTGGATATTGGAACTCGATTTTTATTGCAACACTTCCCAAAGCTAAATGAAGGTCAAGTTGTGATTGATTTAGGCTGTGGCAACGGCGCGTTGGGTTGCTTTGCTGCATCAAGGCAGCCACAGGCCCATATCCTATTCTGTGATGATTCCCATATGGCATTGGCAAGCGCCAAAAGCAGCTGGCACGCCAATGGCTTCTCCAATAAGGCAAAATTCATTGCTTCAGACGCCTTAAGCCAAATCGATGAAAAAGCAGATTTAATTCTATGTAACCCACCTTTTCATCAGGGCAGTCAAATTGAAAATCAAACCCCTTTGCGAATGTTTTCCCAAGCCAGCGACAAATTGAACCCCGGAGGCCAATTACTGGTAGTGGGTAATCGCCATTTGAATTATCACCATATTCTTAAACGCTACTTTAAACAGGTGCAGCTGGTGGCAAGTAACAAAAAATTTGTGGTGCTCAGCGCAATGGAAAGAAAAAATGCCAAAAAGTGGTCGAGACAATAGAAATGAAACTGGTTAAGCTAGAACAACTGAACTTCCCCTTCATCACTTTGGGTCTGTTTTATATCGCCGTGATACACCACAAGATTACGACCGTGCTCTTTAGCATAATAAAGAGCGTTATCCGCTTCTTCCATCATTCTGTGAGGCGCCTTCTCCAAATCCACTCGGCTATAGCCAATGCTCACGGTTAAACGGCCGGAAGGAAATATATAGGTAGCCACACTTTCACGGAATTTTTCCAATACCTCACGCACCTGATCATGGTCCTTACGATTCAGAATCACCACGAATTCTTCGCCGCCGTAGCGAAACAGAAAGTCAGAATAATGGAAGGTTTTTTCCATTAAGGTAGAAAAGTGCAACAGCACTTCATCGCCGTAGAGATGACCAAAACGATCATTTACGGACTTGAAATAATCAATATCCAGAATGGCAATCCAGGATACTTTGGTGGTGTCTGGCAACTCCGCAGTGCGGTAAAAATCCATTACCAGGCCTAAAGTCATGGAAAAGGATTGACGGTTTAACAAATGGGTAAGCACATCACGCTCTTTGGCATCCAGCACCGCCACCTGATTGGCATAAATAGAGAAAATGCCGTCTATCCAATCCCTCACCAGGCCACTTAACTGCCCCTTAATGATGATGACTCGCCGTGGCTCCACATCTTCGGCCACGTCCAGGATATACCAGGGTGACTCCCCCTCAACATCCACCTGCCGACCCACCAGGCTATCCTCCAGTAGAGGAATTAAATGTTGGGTGTTGTTATCCACGCCAGGATCACTGAGGTAAAGAGGAAAGCGACGCATAAACAGGTTTTTCGGACTACTACCATTGGGGGCAGCTTCCTGACCACCAAAAACCTCATAGAAAACAACATCGTCCACCCCTTCCATATTGAGAATGGTCTCAATAAAGGCCTGGGTCATGCTGTAATAATTCTTATGAACAAGCAGACTGGCAGCGAGCTGAAACGCTTTTTGGGCTTCTGGAGTGGGCATGATGTACGTCGTTACCTTCACATCCATTTAGATGGTTACACTCCAGTATAGACTAACTTGGCTAATCTAACGGCGCCGCCTTATGGCTGCCAGCAGCAGAGTCAAACCAGTTATAAAACGCGTTTCTGTCCAATCCAAAGGGCTCGCCTAAGCTCCGGGGCAGCAGGAATCGTAATGTCCGCTCCAACACCAGGGTATCCATCCCCGAACGTTGGCGAAAAACAAAATCCAGGCACAAGCTCAAACCCACTTGCGCATGGCTTATTTGGCCCGAATGGGTATCCGCCTGCCAGCTCATCACTCGCCAACCTTGTCCATGGTATTCTGATATTTGGATGCTCATAGACAAGGCTGGGCTGGTCAGTGATACCTCCACACACCCACCGGCCTTCTGCACGCTTAACACCACGGAACCCAGCTCCTGGTGATCCAGTTTCCACAACTTACTGGGTGCTGAATTTTTCAACATAGTTTCATCAATGGGGCAATTCATACTGGAACCTCCTTTGCAGCCTGCCGGGAACCCACTCAAGTCAACTGAGAAACAAGCCTAACTCGGACCAGTCATTAATGCAAATAATTATCATTTGCGATTAAATTTTTTCTTTGCGTCCCAATTACTCTGCATACCAAGCCAGGGAGCTCTTAAGCCCCTCGTGAACCAAGCGCCCAATAAGCTCCCCAGTTACCAAGTGCTTTCCACAATAGGCAATTGCGGGCTCTTGACCATGGGCCGAAGCCAAACCGCCACAACACACGGCAACTGCATCGGTGCCAGTGCCTGTGGCCAATTGCGATGACTTTTTTGACCTGATTCCGGCATCTTGCAACGCGGCCACTTTGGCCTCTGTCACCATTTGGACTGCCTCCACCATAGCGGCGGCAGTCATGGCAACAGAGCAAATCAGCATGATATTAATGGTACCCATGTGGTGGGCAGCGGGCATAACCTCAGTAATATCTGCCCGCTCCCCGACCCGCCCCGCATTTGAGAGCCCCATGGTTAGCGCTACCCCCAGCTCAAGCCCCTGATAGTTAACTGATAACATTCTACAGCTGTTCATTGAAGCCGCTGTCATCATGGCCACTAGTGGTCCCTGCCATTGCCGCTCTTTGGCGTATTTTTGCAAGCTTTGTTGTGGGGACTCGTCGACCACGGAGTTACCATCCACCCTGAGATTAAGCAGATGGCTGGCTTGCACTAACCCGCCATTCTCCACAGCGGAGCTCAATACCCAATAGGGACGCAAGAAAGCCAGATGAAGATGGTTAGGGGTTCGCTCTGCACGCACTCCATCCATAAACTGGAAGGGTGTCGAAACTGAAGCCTGGTGTTGCTGTAGTTCTATCACGGTGGTTCTCCTAACTGGGGGTTGCCCGGCATTGTACCCGTTGGGTAGAATGGCGACGGCTAAACAGCCCAATTATTCCATTAACCGCCCTGGATTTACGCTCCAGACTGCGAGGAAACCATGACCAGCAACAACCCTAGTGCCCCCATTGTGGTGTGTGCGCTCTATAAATTTGTTCGTCTAAACGATTTTGAATCTCTACGCCAACCTCTGTTGGATTGCATGCTGCAAAACCAGGTGAAGGGGACTCTGCTACTTGCCCAAGAAGGCATTAATGGCACCATAGCCGGTAGCCGTGAAGGTATTGATGCGGTACTGGCTCACCTACAAAACCAACCCCAGCTGGGCCAAATCGATTCTAAAGAATCTTTTGATGACAAACAGCCTTTCTATCGAACCAAAGTAAAACTGAAAAAAGAAATTGTGACCATGGGGGTTGAAGGTATCGACCCTAACAAAGTGGTGGGCACCTATGTGAAACCCAAAGATTGGAACCAACTGATCAGCGATCCCGATGTGCTGTTAGTGGACACCCGCAACGATTACGAAGTTGAGATTGGCACATTTAAGGGTGCCATCGATCCCAAAACAAAAACCTTCCGCGAATTTCCCCAATACGTCAGCGATAACCTGGATCAAAACAAACATAAAAAGGTAGCCATGTTCTGCACCGGCGGTATTCGTTGTGAAAAATCCACAGCGTATCTGAAGGAACAAGGATTTGATGAGGTGTACCACCTGGAAGGGGGCATTTTAAAATACTTGGAAGAAGTACCGGAGCAGGAATCTCTATGGCAAGGAGAATGCTTTGTGTTTGACAATCGTGTCACCGTAAACCATCAATTGGAGAAAGGTGAATTCGATCAATGCCATGCCTGCCGTAGACCCATAACGGAACAGGACAAGCGCCATCAACACTACCAAGCCGGCGTCAGTTGCCACCACTGCTATGACGAATATTCTGAAGAACAGAAGCAACGTTTTGCCCAACGGGAAAAGCAAATGCAGTTGGCTAAGCACCGGGGTGAAGCGCATTTGGGTGCTAACCAACGAACGCTGATCAGCAAAAAACGCTCACAAAAACTAGCTCAAAAAAATGCCCAGCGTAAGCGGGATCAATCCGCCGCGTCATAGGGATAATCGATGCTATCCATTTCCTGTAAACAGGAGTGGATAGCAAGCTGAACCCGCTCTAAATCATCTTTTTTCGTTAAATCAAAACGGCCGAATCGCACTAAACTGCGGCGGTCGTTTTCAATTACGCGCAATAAAATACCCACCCTTGCAAATTGATGCTGCAGCCAGCACCCCTGCTTAGTGGATAGCCCATAGCTGGAAAACAACGGCAAATGTACTTGGAAGTGAGGCTCTAGTTTCTGCAACATAGGATCAAACAAGCATTGCCATTGAGGAAGATTGTGACGCAGTTGGTCGCGGGTAACTTTCTGCCAGGATTCATCAAATAGCGCCCGGGTTGCCACCACCATGGCGGGGCCATTGATATTCCAAAGCCCCACGGCATCCCTGATAGGATTCAGCCAATGTTGCTGAGCGAAGGCAAATCCCAATCGCAAACCCGCCAAACCAAAAAATTTACCGAAGGAACGTAACACGATCACATTGGGCGGCAATGAATCGTTTAACAGGCTCAATTCAGGATCGCAGTCAACAAAGGCTTCATCCACGATTAAAACAGCACTACCATCGGTTTTTTTCTCAGCCAACATGCCCGCCCAATGGCGCAATTGCTCGGGTTTAAACACCAATCCGGATGGATTATTAGGGTTCACAATCAGTAGATGGCAAGGGGGTTCGGTTGCCAGTTGATTTTCTATTGTTACCACCGCGACAGCTGGATCGATTGCCGGGTAAAACCTGACGGGGTTTTGATTGCGCTGCCAATGAAAATGATGCTCTTGATAACCCCAGTCCGGAAGCAACACCGGCAACCTGGGCAAAATTTTGGGTAAAAGCTGAATAAACTGCTGCGAACCATTGCCCGCAACAAAATCAGATACGCCGTAATACGTCCCCACCGCCGCTTCAAACTGAGAACTGCTATAGGGTAATTGCTCGAATACGGACTGAGGCAGATTGGCTACGGGATAAGAAACCGGATTGATACCGGTGGAAAGATCCAACCAGTTTTCCATGGGGATATTATAGTCTTTGCTGGCCTGGTAAAGATTACCACCATGGTCACGGCTTAGCATAAGCGCAATAATCCCAGCAGTGCGATGGCGCCCAACCAAAAAACCAAGCTGCGGTTAATCAAGCCACAGGCTTTCACTATGCTCCAGGCCGATGGAGCGTCGCCATCCGATGGCCCCAATACTCCACGGGATTGTGACGTACCATGATATATGGCCGCACCTCCAAGCTTTACGTTGATGGCCCCGGCCCCTGCCGCCATAACCGGCCCAGCATTGGGGCTCTTCCATTGACTGCCTTGACGCTGCCAACACTGCCACGCCAGGGAACGATTACCCACAACTGTGTATGAAAGGGCAGTGAGTCTGGCGGGAATAAAATTAAGTACATCGTCGGCCCGGGCGGCGGCCCAACCGAACGCCAAATAGCGGGTATTTTTGTAGCCCCACATGGCATCCAAAGTATTGACCAATCGATAGGCCACCACTCCGGGTATACCTAAAACCAAAAACCAGAACAGCGTAGCAAATACCGCATCGGCACCGTTTTCCAATACGGATTCTGTGGCCCCGGCTGCCACGGCCTGTTCATCCATCTGTTGGCAATCGCGACTCACAATTTTACTGACTTCGGCTCTGGCTAACGGCAAATTACCCTGGCTCAGAGGGTAAGCCACCGCCATGGCATGACTCTGTAATGACTGCCACCCCAAAGCCAAATACAAAACTCCTGCGGATACTAAAAACTCCAACCAGTGGGGGCCCAGACGCAGCAGTGTTTGCAATGCGAAAGCCAAATCAACCCAGGGTAAAACCGCTAATACCCATGCCAACACACCACCAACGTGCCCTGCTTTGGGTTGCTGTTTATCACCGTTGATGATTCGCTCAAGCCAACGTGCATAACGGCCAAAGCCCACCAAAGGGTGAAACCGTTTTGGTTCACCCAAACAGTAA
This sequence comes from uncultured Ketobacter sp., assembly GCA_964016105.1. Taxonomy (GTDB): domain Bacteria; phylum Pseudomonadota; class Gammaproteobacteria; order Pseudomonadales; family Ketobacteraceae; genus Ketobacter. The sequence continues at coordinate 22,072 of CAXHEX010000023.1, read as the reverse complement.
TCCAGTAGTAAAGCGAGACAGACAATAAACAACGTGAACATGGCAGCTGCTAGCGCATGGCCTTCATCATGGAGTCCGGCGGCACCAGGTTACCAGTGACAGGGAAATGCACCACCGCCTCTAAACCACCGCCTTCCCGATTGCGCAACTTTACCCGGCCATGGTGCATATCCACGATACGTTTCACAATGGCGAGACCCAAGCCGGATCCTTTGGAAGTTCGGCTTTGATCGCCGCGGGCAAAAGGTTGAAATAACTCATACATTTCTGTTTCTGTCAGGCCTTCACCACGATCGGAGACGATGACACAGATTTCACCTTGCTCCATTCCGCTAAACACCTGAACATCGCCTCCACCATGGCGAATGGCATTACCAATCAAATTGGCAATCATTCTTTTTAAGGACAAGCGTTTTAAGGATATCTCGGGTAATTGATGCAGCTCGGTGGAAATATGATGTTCTTCCGACTCGAACTGCGACACCACCTCCACGATCACTTCATTTAAATCGCCCACCTCGGTTTCTTCGTCACTGCCATCTCGAACAAACAAAATAAATTGATCCAGAATGGCATTCATATCTTCAATATCCCGTACCATTCCGTCAGCAAATTCGGAATCACCCAACAGTTCCGCCGTGAGCCGCATGCGGGTTAATGGGGTGCGTAAATCGTGGGATATACCCGCCAACAATAGGGCTCGTTCCCGATTCATCCGTTGTAGATCTTCGCTCATTTGAACAAAAGCCCGGTTTACTGCATCCACTTCTTGCGATGCACCTTCTCCAATCAAACCTTGGATGGGCTCGCCCTTGCCTACTTTTCTGGCGGCGTATTCCAGAGTTTTTAGTGGCCGATTTAATTGACGAACAAAAATGGAGGCAATAAGAAAAGCGAAAGCCGGTGTGCCAATCAGCCAGGCCACAAAGGCAATGGCTTCATAGCGGCCCCCGTGTTCAATGGGGAAGCGCACCCAAATATTACCCAGGTCGGGCGTACTCACCCACAGGGATGGCACCGGCTCCCAACCCAAGCGCACTTGGGCTCCGTCGCCCATTCTGTCACGCATGGGATCAACAAAAATACGGCCAAACAAACCTTCCGTTTCCGGTGGGACCGTGGATGGGTCCGAAGTCACATCCATGTTGTGATGCTGACGAAAACGTTGCAGTAGCATATCTTTTCTATTGATATCCACCAGGTAACGGATACTGTCCATTTCCAGTGCCACCAACTTGGCATTTTGTTTGACGCCGGGTAAATAGAGGTAATACACCGCGAACCATAGTGTGGAGATCTGGCTTAATAAAATAACCAACCACACCAACAAAATAGTTCGCCAGAGGGAGGAACGGGGCAACAGGGTCATAGGATCATATTCAACGCATTTTTGCGCGCTATTATCACCTAATTGGACGCTATTATCACCTTGTTAAGGGGCAGGGTCGAATTTGGCTACGGACAACTTACGCAAGGTAGCCCGGCGCTTTTGGTAATGGCTATCCATACGGGAGAGAATTCCCTTTAACAGCTCCACGGTTTGAAGTATGTAGGGCCCTTTATTAAGCATGGCACACTCCGCCAGCACCCCCATACCGGCGTCGGACACTTCCGCCCGGGATGGTAAACCTTTTTTGGCCATGGATTCCAATATTTGGGTGGCCCAAACCACCGGAACATGGGCCGCTTCACACAGCCAAAGAATTTCCTGTTGAACTTCAGCCAAGCGCTCAAAGCCCACTTCCACCGCAAGGTCCCCCCTGGCAATCATCACTCCGAAGGGGCGCTCCATGGCAATGCCCGCCAATAGAATGGAGGGTAAGTTGTCGAAGGCCTGTTTATTCTCAATTTTAAGCACCACACCCAAACCCGGTTTGTCCAGTTCCAGCAAGGTTTGGTGCAATAAGTTCACATCGCCAGCGCTGCGCACAAAGGACAACGCCACGATATCGGCCCACTGCACCACATCCAGAAGATCCTGTTTGTCCTTGCTGGTGAGTGCGGATATGTTTAACGCAGTATCAGGGAAATTAATGCCCTTTTCAGACCTCAGTTTGTTGCCCTGGGGTGCGCCATGGGTCACTTCCAACGTCATTTCATCATGACTGATACTGCGCACAACGGCGCCAATCTTGCCATCATCAAACCAGACGCTGTGGCCCACTTCAGCCTGATCAAATGCCTGGGGCAGAGTACAATGAACCCGCGCAGGCTCCATTTCACCGGAGCCATCTTGCTTGTTTTGCGGCAACCGCCCCGGCTCGGCCGCACGGGTCAACACCAGGGTGTCGCCCTGTTGCAGCTCAATGGGCTGCACCACATCAGGAATGTTCTGGGGTTGGCATTGGGCCAAAACCTGCCCTTTGCGATAAAGCCGGAATCGAGTGTGCTCGGAAACGTAGCAGGTCTGGAACAACTGAAGATAGTGAACCGTCTGGCCCTGAATGTTCTCCACGTTGATTTTGGCACTGCGATCGCGGCCTCGACAGTCATCAAATTCGATCACATCGCCTGGCTTACAGAGCCCCACAAAGTCCGCTGACAATACCAGTTTGCTGTCTACGCACCCAGGCAAAGGCGTTTGCTCAGTAGCCACCAATGCCACGGATTTTGGCTGCAGCACATGACCGTACAGATCGCGCTGGGGCTTTAGCTTTATCACTTTGGCGCTGGGTTCTATGGGCCCGGTACGCAGCTTGGGGCCAGCCAGGTCCACCTGAACCAGGCAGGGCTTGTCTAAATTGGTTTTTGCCTGACTGAGATGGCCCACCATGGACCGCCATGCGGTGCTGTTATCGTGGGCACAATTTACCCGCATCACGGTCATACCTGCCGCCAACAGATCTTGCACTAACTGGGGATTAGTGGCGGCACCCGATGGCATGGTGACCATAATATGGGCATGGTCATGACTGACATAAGCGCCCAACAACGCCCGTGTATTGTCGTGCAGGCGCTGGGGTCCGGTTTGGTCATCCACCGGTGCTGGGGGTTGTAGTTGCTGGGTGCCCGTAATGGATTCCAGCAGGGAGATCACCGCGTTGAGCCGAGCCAGCGTATGGGAACCAGAATCCGCCAGGGAGGACAGGCCAAAGTGGGATAGACAGAGCTGCAACTGACGAATATCACGCTGCCGTAAACTGAGGTAATGCAATAAGTTGCGGGCACTGGGATTGGTCACATTATGCTCAGCTTCCAGGGCCAGCGCAGCCGATCGTAATTGTTGCAGCTGTTCTAGCAGCGCTAATGGGGAATGAGTCTCAAAATTACCCATGGAATTCGTGCTCCATCCTTATAACCTGCAGACAGTTTTCCTATGTTAGCGGAGACAACTCTACCACCTCAAGATTGCAATTTTTTGATGAGCCCACGAAATCGCCATTTCGAATCTCATACGCTACGCTTACAGGATGGTTTGCGAGGGATTCGCCGATGATTCAGCTACAAAGAAAGGATTTACCCATATTAATCACCTGCCTGGTGGTCAGTGCCGTATTGGGGCTGGTCTTCGGCACGCTGCTAAACGGCTCTCTATCGGCCACATTGGCGGCCCTTGCCGGTGTCCTTGTTGCATTTCTGGCCAGTCATTTGGTGCTGATTGCTCCTCTGCGCAGGGAGCTGGCCGCAGCCTGCGACCAGTTTGATCCCGATAAAGCTCACAAAGACACCGCCAACCCACCCTCGAAGCTTGAAATGCGGCAACCGGAACTGCAACAGATGGTGGAGCAAATTCAGCGCTACCGAACACTCACCCATGATGTGGCAACTCAAGGCGGTGCCATTGCCATTGCTGCGGCAGAAGTGTCCTTTGCCGCCGATATCTTGTCAAAAAAATTCCATGAAGAAGCTCAGGATACTCGCCAAATTGCCGACAATTCCAGCCATATTGCCACCACTCTGGAACAAATATTTCATCGCACTCAACACGCTGTAGCAAGCTCAAACAAAGCCAAGCAGGTGAATTCGGCTGGCTTTAATTCTGTGCGAGCCATAGTGCCGCAGATGGAGCAAACCCGCGAACAAGTAGTGCTAAACGCCGAAATGATTCGAGAACTGGAGAAAAAATCCACGGAAATTTCCCAGGTTACCAACGTAATTAGCGATATTGCAGAACAAACCAACCTGCTAGCCCTCAACGCCGCCATAGAAGCCGCCAGGGCCGGAGAACAGGGCCGTGGCTTTGCGGTGGTAGCAGATGAAGTGCGAAATTTGGCCCACAAAACCACGGGGGCCACCGAAAAAATTGGCCTGATGATTAACGAAATCAACGACGCAGTAAAAGGCTCGGTGACCCATATTGAAGGTCTAAAATCGGTGATTGATGAAAGCGTTTCTCTAACCACGGAAATTGGGGAACAACTGCAATCCATGGCGACTTACTCGCAACAGGTGGGTGATGAGATTGACGCCATTGATACCAGCCTTAAGGGCAACAAAGACAATCTTAACCAGATTGTCAGCACCATACAGATTAGCCGAGAACGACTGACTAAAACCGAGCAGGATATCAATAACATTTCCACCCAAGCCCTATCGCTCTCAGATGTGGCAGAGAGTATATACAGCTGCCTTGCGCAGGTGGGCACTAATTCTGTCCACGACCAAATGCGAGCGCTGGCCACAGATCTTGCCCACAAAGTGGGGAAGCGATTCGAAGCCGCATTAGCCAATGGAGAAATCAGCAAAGAAGCCCTTTTTGATCGCAGCTATAAACCCATAGCTAACACAAACCCCCAGAAATATCGCACCGATTTTGACCAGTTCACGGACACAGTATTACCTGAAATTCAAGAACCGGCACTGCAGGCCAGTGACGCTTTATTGTACGCGGGTGCGGTGGACGTTAACGGCTACTTCCCTACCCACAACAAAAAATTCTCGCAGCCCTTAACCGGTAACTACGACACCGATTTATTGAACAATCGCACCAAACGCATCTTCAGTGACCGTACTGGCTCCCGCTGTGGCAGCAACACACAACCCTTTTTATTGCAAACCTATATACGGGATACCGGTGAAATCATGCATGATATGTCTACACCTATCTACGTGAATGGCCAGCACTGGGGCGGATTTAGAATGGGTTATCGCTCTTGACCGAGGCTACCGAGTAACTGATATTCCATTAGGATTTGCCGCAAACTGTTCAGGCTCATGGGTTTTGCAATAAAGTGATTCATTCCCACTTCAATGCAACGTTGTTGATTGATGGCGGCAGAATCGGCACTGACCGCAATAATCGGCACGTGGGTAAGCCAACCACCTTGAGCACGCATTTTGGCGGCCGCTTGCACGCCATCCAATATGGGCATCTGGCAATCCATAAATATCAAATGCCATTGTTTCTTAGAAACCATTTCAAGGGCCATAGCGCCGTTATCCGCTAAGTCACATTCCACTCCTAACAACCCCAGCATTTTTTGCATCACCAATTGGTTTGCTCTATCGTCTTCTACCACTAAGATGCGAATTTGGGATTCAACCTTTGCATCGCTTTTCCTAATTTGTGTCACGTTTGAACTTTTCTCTTCCATCAATGGCAATCGAAAAAGAAAACAGCTGCCGGTTTCCGAACTGTATTCCAAAGATAAATCCCCACCTTGCAGCAAAGCTAACTGCTTGGCCACGGCCAAACCCAGCCCCACACCACCGTGATTACGGGTGAGGCCGCTCTCCACTTGCTGGAAAGCCTTAAAGATCCGCCTTTGATCCGTCTCTGAAATACCAGAACCGGCATCAATCACTCGAACCAGCAAAAAATCGTGGGGTTTACCGGACTCCCTACTTAAGCTGAGACGCACTTGCCCCTCACAGGTAAATTCAATGGCGTTGTCCAATAAGGGAGTGATGGTTTTGCGAAATAAAGACGCATCAAAACGAATCCAGTTTGGAATATCCGAATCCATTTGCCACTCAAACTGAATGGATTCCGGCACGGATTCCCGGTACTCCGACACCAACAGCCGGACCACTCGTTGAATGGAATGGGTCTGCCACTTGAGCCCTAAGCGGTTGTGCTGGGCTTCAGAGAAAATCAGTATGCCGTCTATGACTCGATTCAAACGATTGGCAGCCAATAAGCTTTCGCGAGCATATTGAGTGGCATTGTCACCCTTGATATTGGACAACAGCATTTCTGTGTTGCCTATTATGCCATGGAGAGGCGTGCGCAGCTCATGGGTGATCATGCTCAAAAAGTTGTCTTTGGCTTCATTACTGTTTTCCAGATCCCGACGACCTTGCTCAAACATCGCTTCTCTCTCGTTTTGTAACGCATCGCGATCCTTAATCAATTCTTTAACCCGAAAAGCCAATGCCGCCGCAAACAAAACCATCTCAATAGTCTGACCAATAGGGGTGAGAAACAACCCCCATTCCATAGGAGCGATGATGCGCTGGTTTTCTAGTATTAACAGAGTGAAGGCGAATATATAGGAATACCACCCCAATACAAATAAGCGAGCAGAAAGTGAACCCGTAAAGGCCTGCTTTGAGGAATAAGCAACTAACCAAAAAGCAAACAATATAAAGATAACGTGTAGGTGAGAAATATTCACCACTGGCACAACGGCAGCGTAGACAACCGCCAGCAACCCCACCACAACAAATCCATTGAAAATACTGCGGGCGATACCTCCATCTTCTGGCGTAAGGAAACGGGAACTAAAAAGCGCTAATAGCGTTAAAGTCAAACAGTGGAATACAAAAACCAACGAAGGCGGAGCCGTGAAAGACGGAAACAATAACCCCAAACTCCCCACCAAACATAACTGCCCCAGACTCCCAAACAACACATACAAAACATAGTAGAGATAGAGCGTATCCTTCACGATCAGATAAATAACCAGATTGTAGAAGGCCAGAAACAATACCAATACTAATAGGGCAACCGCCAAAAAGTAGCGTGGGTTTTGCGCTTTGGTTACGGCCTGGGGTGTACCCAAGATAAAAACACTGCGTACCACATGCTCTGCCCGCATATTAATATAGAGCGTTACCGTTTCATCCGTGGGTATTTGTAATGGAAAAATTAAATTGGGGTTTGCCACCGGACGCTTAGATAATGGGATTCGCTCACCGTTGCTCACTTGCATTAACACCTGATTGCGACTATCCACCACGTAGACATCCACATAACTGGCGATATTTTCCATAAACAACCACAGACTGGGCGTCTGCAATTGATTACGCACCCGAGCACGAAACCAAAAATGCTTGATTTCGCTTCCGGACGAAAAAGCACCCGAAACCAAAGGCTGGAATGATGCTGAACTCCCTAGCAGTGAGGTTAGAGTATGGGCATCTATTTCCGTGGTCAGATATTCCAGCTTGGGTCCTATGTTTAACGCCAGGTCAGACTGATTTATTTCAATATCTGCCGCTTGCAGGTTCACCCCACACAGCAACAGATACAGCAGCGCAATTCTTAAGAGCAACTGAATCTTCCTTGTTTTTCATCATCCTCATTGGTACTGTGCTATTTTTATAGCACTGCAATACTAAATCATTCTTCTCAAGAATTAACCTGTTAATTACATTTTGTGCCACTATTACAAATTCAGCGCAAATTCAGAACAATTCCATCCGCACTTTATTAAACAAAGGGCAACCTATTAAACAAAGGGCAACGTGACAATTCTCACAGTCTTAACCTATGAACAATATTCAACTTACTCACCACCAACACACCCCCAGTGGCAATACACTGCCTCTTTGCTTTTTAGCTCACGATATTGAGGCGCCTGCCAATGTGGGCAGTCTGTTTAGAATTGCCGATGCCCTTGGGGTTGAAAAAATTTACCTTACGGGCGGCTCACCCACACCGCCGAACCCGAAGATTAAAAAGACCTCGCGATCAACAGAAAAATTTGTACCTTGGGAATACGCGGAAAACCCAGTGACGGTATTGGAAAAATTAAAACAGCAAAACCACCGCGTGGTTGCCCTGGAAATAACCAGCCACAGCCAGGATGTTAGAAGCTACAAAGTCGAGCCTGAGGAAAAGCTGTGTTTAATTCTGGGATCAGAAAATAAGGGGATCGATCAGGATTTACTGAGCCGTGCGGATGTTACCTTGCACATTCCCATGGTGGGAAAAAATTCTTCGATGAATGTGGCCACAGCCGCCGCCATCGCCACATTCGAATTGAGTCGCGAACGCTTAGGTTAGTTGCCGTCGGGCACGAACACGTAGCCCACTCCCCAAACCGTTTGTATATAGCGGGAGTTGGAAGGATCATCTTCAATAAGGCGACGCAAGCGCGAAACCTGAACATCGATGCTGCGCTCCATGGCACTCCACTCGCGACCACGGGCCAGGTTCATCAACTTATCTCGCGTTAAGGGCTCGCGCGGGTGCTGTACCAGGGCCTTCATTACCGCGAATTCACCGGTGGTAAGGGCTACAGCCTCGCCATTTTTAGTGAGGGTGCGGGTGGACAGGTCCAAACTAAAGGGGCCAAACGACACCACCGTTTCCTGCTGCGAGGGGGCACCAGGAAGCTCCTTAACCTGACGCCGCAATACGGCTTTGACCCGGGCCAACAGTTCTCGGGGGTTAAAAGGCTTGGGCAAATAATCGTCTGCTCCGGCTTCCAGACCATTAATCCGGTCCGCATCGTCGCCCTTAGCCGTGAGCATGATAATGGGTATATCATTATCTTCTTCACGCAACCGGCCACAAATGGACATACCGTCTTCACCGGGCAGCATCAAATCCAGCACCATCAAAGAGTAGATTTCCCGGGATAAAGCCCGATCCATCTGCTCGCCGTCTGCAACGGCTTTCACCAAATACCCCTGCTCCTCCAGATAGCGCTGCAACAACGCTCGCAGACGCGAATCGTCATCCACCACCAGTATTTTTTCTTGTTGTTCTTGATCTCGAACCGTTTCCACTCGCGCAGCTTCCGTCATACTCAGATACCTTGGCAATTGAACCCATTAAGAGAAATTCGCTCAAACCCTGTACCGTATCCTCTAGACAGCAGCTTGTCATGTGCTGAAATTGTTACAAGAGTTGATATATTCTCAGTAAATTGCAGAAAAAGAAGATGTTATGGCGGGTTTGACGGTTGCACAAGTTGAGCTTAATTAAGTAGTTTTAGTGGCCCAACCCCATGGTACTTACCCTACTATTTTGATCGGGAAACGAATTTTGCAAGCCAACAGCACAAATCCAACACACCCTCTACGCCGTATCCCGTTACCCCTGATCATCCTGTTGGTGACGGTGCTGCTGGTGGTGGCCTTGTTCACGTTACGCCCCAAACCAGAAACCGCGGGCAGCGTTAATCTGCAGCCTCTGGTAAATACAATGGCGGCCAAACCGGCGAGCCACCGGCCCCTGGTGACTCTGTACGGCCGGGTTGAATCCCCCAGGGAATCACGTCTCTCCACCACGGTGAGCGCCTACGTGGATAAAGTTCTGGTTAAAGAAGGCACCCTGGTATCCGAAGGACAGATTCTGGTGCAACTGGACGACAGCGATGTACGCCGCACATTTGAGCAGCGGCAAGCGGAGCTGGAGGATATGGAAGCGCAGATCGCGTCGGAACGGCAGCGCTACCGCAATGATGTGGCGGCGCTGAAAGTGGAACAGGAGCTGCTGGCTCTGTCGCAAAAAGCCGCTGATCGCTTAGAAAAACTGGTACAAAAGAAAGTAGGCTCCGACGCCAGCCGTGACGACGCTTTACAACAGGCTCAGCGGCAGGAGCTGACCCTGAATAACCGCCAATACGCCGTTCAAGATCACCCTAATCGTCTTAAGCGATTACAGGCTCAACTCAAGAAAATAACCGCTTTGCGGGACCAGGCAGCCACAGACCTGGCCCGCACCCGCATTGTGGCTCCGTTTAATGGCCGTATAACCCAAATGAACGCTTCCCCAGGTAACCGGGTTCGACCAGGGGACGTGATTGTGAGCCTGTTTGACACCGGCCAAGTGGAAGTGCGGGCTCAAATCCCGTCCCGCTACCTGGCCCCGGTAAACGCAGCACTAAACAGCTCAACCGGGCTCAATGCCAGCCTCACCCTGGGTGGCGAATCCAATGAGCTGCGGCTTGAACGGTTAGCCGGTGCCATCAGTATGGGCCAAGGTGGAGTAGACGCGCTGTTTCAAGTGCTGGAAGAGGACAGCATGCCAATACTGGGCCGTGCCGGTGAGGTTCTATTGCAGATGCCCGCCATAGACAACAGTTTGGCCGTACCACCCACGGCGATTTACGGACAGAACCGTTTATACCTGGTGGAGGAAGGCGTACTGCGCACCGTGGAGGTGAAACGCCTGGGAGAGGTTTTGATGGAAAGTGGCGAGCGCTGGCAACTGGTAACAGGGGACGTGAAAGCCGGGGACCCCATTCTCACCACCCAGCTTCCCGACGCCGTTGGTGGCCTGGCAGTGAAAATGGAAGCGCCAAGCAATGAGCAATAGTCCCAAAGGCATTATCGCCACCTTCGCCACCCATCGTGTGGCTGCCAACTTACTGATGTTCCTGTTTATCCTCACGGGGTTGTGGGGTGCCAAGAAGATGAATACCCAGTTCTTCCCCAGCTTTGAACTGGAGTACATCACCATATCCGTGCCCTGGAGTGGCGCATCCGCCGAAGACGTGGAGCGCTCCATCATCATCCCCATGGAACAAGAACTCAAAACGCTCTCCGATGTGAAGGAAATGACCTCCACCAGCGCCCCCGGTTCTGGCAGCATCACATTGGAACTGGACGAGCAGGCGGACGTGGGCGCGGTACTGGATCGAGTGAAACAACGGGTGGAATCCATTCGCAATCTGCCGGAACAAGCGGAGCGACCGGTGATCTCCCAGGTGGAAATATTTCAACCCATCGCTAACCTGATTGTGACCGGCTCAGAATCCATGGGTGAGCTTGCACAACTGGCCAGGAGATTTGAGCATCAGTTGCTGGCCAGGGGCATTGGTAAAATCAGTTTTGTGGGCTTACCCCAGGAAGAAATTGCCATTCAAGTGTCCTCTTCAACCCTGCACGAAACCGGACTATCCCTGTCCCAAATTGCCAGTTTAATAAGACAAAACAGTACCGACCTGCCGGCGGGCACCGCCGCCAAAAATGAAGTTTCAAAACAGGTTCGAAGCCTGAGCCAGCAGCGCAGTGTTCAGGGCTTTGAGTCAATGCCGCTGCACACCGACAGCCGCGGCCGCCTGTTGCGGGTGGGTGATATTGCGGAAGTGGAACGTCGCCCCATGGAAGACGAACCTTACATCACTTGGAATGGAAATCCGGCAATCGAAATCCTGTTAATGCGCACCGACGCCGATGACACATTGCGATCGGCGGAAATTTTTATGGATTGGTTAGAAGAAACCCGACCCACCCTGCCAAAAGGAGTGGAAATCTACGTTTATAACGAGCATTGGAAACACCTTCGGGACCGGATCCAGTTATTGCTGGAAAATGGTCTGGGTGGGTTAGTACTGGTGATCGCCACCCTGTTTCTTTTTCTGAATGTGCGGGTGGCGTTCTGGGTTACCGTGGGTATTCCGGTTTCTTTTCTCGCCACTCTGGCGGTGTTGTATTTGTTCGGCGGCACCATCAATATGATCAGCCTGTTCGCCCTCATTATGGCCTTGGGCATCATTGTGGACGATGCCATCGTGGTGGGGGAAGACACCCTCACCCACACAGAAATGGGCGAACCGGCGGAGCAAGCGGCCATCGGTGGCGCCAAAAGAATGTTTGCGCCGGTGCTGGCTTCATCCTTAACCACTATCGCCGCTTTCCTGCCTTTGGCTCTCATCGGCGGCGTGATGGGGAAAATTGCGTTCGATCTGCCGGTGGTGATTATCTGCGTCATTATCGTCTCCGTGGTGGAGTGCTTCTTAATTCTTCCTGGCCATCTCAATCACAGTTTACGTCGCGCAAAAACAACAAAATCCACGGGATTCAAAGCCAATTTTGATCGCAGGTTTGCGCAGTTTCGTGATGAAAAATTGCGACCAGCGGTGGATGTGGCCATTCGCAACCGAGGCAGCGTGGTGGCAGCAGGTGTGGGTGCTTTTGTTTTGGCGTTAAGCCTGGTGATCAGCGGCACACTTAAGTTCACTTTTTTCCCTGCGGTGGATGGCAATGAAATTCGAGCTAATGTGGAATTTCACCCCGGCACCCCAAAAGACACACTGAACGCTTTTCTAGAGACCATGGAAAAAAGCCTGGAACTGACGCGGCAACAAATTAAAGAGGAAACCGGAGTAGATATACTTAACTTTGCCATTACCTATCACGGCCGCTCTTTTTTTGGAGAACAGGGCCGCGAGGTGGGCCCGGAAGCCGGCGCCATTATTGCCGATCTCAGTACCGGGCAGCGCCCCATTACCAACGCCGAATTAATTCAGCGCTGGACTGACAATATCGTGCTGCCACCCGGGGTAAATCGTTTTGCCATGACCCAAAGGCAAGCAGGCCCTCCGGGCGAACCCATCGCCATACGGCTGGTTGGCAGTGATACGCTGGAATTGAAAAAGGCCAGCCTGGAATTACAGCAGGCGCTGGCAAAATACCAAGGGGTTTACAATATCGATGACAATCTTCCCTGGGGCAAAGAACAGCTCATCTATCAGCTCACCCCCACGGGAAGAAGCCTGGGCCTGGACACCGCCAGCTTAGGCCAACAACTTCGTGCCGCCTTTGATGGTGCAGTGGCGCAGATTTTTCACATTGATGACGAGGAAATTGAAGTCCGCGTAACACTACCAGACCACGAACGCAATAAAACCCAGACCTTGGAGCAGTTTCCCGTCACCCTCGCCGATGGCAGCACCGTACCCCTCAGTGAAGTGGCTTATTTTGAATCTCGTCAGGGCATCGAAAAGCTGAATCACACCGATGGCGTGCTCAACGTGACCGTTTCTTCTGATTTAAATGAGCAAGTTGGAAACGCCAACCAAATACTGGCGGACCTGAACGAAACCATCTTGCCGGATCTGCAGCGCCGCTACGGGCTCACCCTTGGGCTAGAAGGCAAAGCCCAGGACCAACAGGAAACCATATCCGATATGAAGATGGGCATGATGATTGGCTTGTCTCTTATCTTCATTGTGCTGGCCTGGGTGTTCTCATCCTACAGCTGGCCTGTGGCAGTGATGTGCGCCATTCCACTGGGCATAACCGGCTCAATCTTCGGCCATTTTATAATGGGCAAAGACCTCTCCATGTTCTCCATGATGGGGCTGTTCGGATTGTCGGGAATCGTGGTGAACGATTCCATTGTACTGATTACGTTTTTTGCACAATTACGGCGCCAGGGAATGGAGGCCCACCAAGCCATTGTGGAAGCCATTTGCGCCCGCTTCCGGGCCGTGGTACTCACTTCACTCACCACCATGGCAGGCCTGCTGCCAATCCTGTTCGAAACCTCCATACAGGCCCAGTTTCTCATCCCCATGGCAATATCCATCGTATTCGGCCTGGCCTATGGCACATTTTTGATCCTGTTCTTTGTTCCCGCCATGATCACCTACCTGGAATCTGCACGCAGCCGAATGGTCCAATGGGGCCAGAAGGCTGCAGACTAAACATCCTTGGCAACAATGTTAACTGTTCTACAAACAGTCACAAAATATGACCAATAATGCGACTAAATGAATTCAACTAATCACCTTAATAGGCGATAATGTCAATATTACATGGAATATATGCCCGGTTTTTGAAACAATCTCTGTTCTGAATTAGCCAAAGATTTCAGTACGACAGTCTCAAGCAAGCTGCCGGCCTCGAGGTTCAAGGAACAATGTCTTCGTCCGACCACTCGTTTACAAAGGGATTTTCGGTCAACAGCCGAAACGAAAGATCGCCTAGCGGCGCGCCCAACGGTTCACTGCTGGTGAATGTGCAGAGCCGTGTGCAAGCGAGCCTGACTGATTTGCTTTCCGATCTTTTCAAACAGATGGACGATGCGTTTTTCAAATTGGCTGAAAGCGCACCCAGCAATACAGAACAAAACGAATTCTTTGAAGCCATGCGGGAACTGCGGCTCCACTCCCACGACCTGGAGTCCAGTGTACGCAAAGAACTCAGTTATCAGTTCGATCTGCTGCGAAACAAACAAAAATACCAGCCTGCTGTTGAACCCAGTGACAACGATCTATCTCTCGTGGACAAACAGCGAGTGGAAGTGGATGTGGCCATCGGCAACATGCGCACCCAACTTAAGACCCAATTCCCTGATGCTTTACTGCATCTGGCGAAGCGCCTCAATCAGTATTTGGACATCGACTGGTTAAATGAGAGCAATATCCCATTGGGAACCCACGTTTTGGTGGACGCCTTTGCCAAGGGGATGGAGCAGTTCGAACTACCCCTGAAAATTCGTTTAATGGTGTTCAAGTATTTTGAGCGCCATGTGATTGGCAATTTGCAACAAACCCTATCGGATGCCAACAAGATTTTGGCAGATGCAGGCATGAACGCATACATCGACAAACCGCGACACTCAGCAGGCCCGGTCACCCAACAAAAGGTGCCAAGCCAAGGGGCCGCCAATAACGAATTCACCATTCCCTTTGATCAAGTTCAGGCCACCATGGCCAACTCCTATGGTGACAGCTTAAATAATCGTCTGTTTGCAGCCAAGGCTAACCAGTTCGGCCCGGAACTGAAAATGCCCGATTTGCTCGCCGTTCTCGCCAAGCTACAAACGGCTGAAGCGGGCTCGTTGCAGGACGATGATCCCAAAAATGGTCGCTACGACCACCAGGATGTCAGCCTTTTGCTGGAACATCAGCTGGCCCATACAGTGCGGGAGAAAGGCGTTCGAAAACTGCGTCAGGTTGACGATGATGTGATCAACCTGGTGAGTATGGTGTTTGAATTCATCCTTGATGACCACAACATCCCAGCAGAAATTTCGTTGTTACTGGGACGCCTGCAAATCCCAGTTATTAAGGTAGCGCTGGCAGACAAAACCTTCTTTAGTAATGCTCACCACCCGGCCCGAAGGCTTTTAAAATCCCTATCCCAAGCGGCCATTGGCTGGGAAAAAGAATCGGTACTGCAGCGTGATTTGTTGTTGGAAGAAATCCGCAATGTGGTATCCCGAGTGCTCAATGAGTTTGATGCTGAAGACATTGAACTGTTCGAGCAATTGGACACCAGTTTTACGGAATTCATGGAAGAAGAAAATCGGCGCGCTAATACCGTCGAAGAACGGGTGTTGCAGTCGGCCCAGGGTCAAGCCAAGCGGGAACAGGCAACCCATGTTATCAACCAGCTTATTAATGATCGACTGCAGGGCAAAACCTTGCCTACGGCCATTATTGATTTAGTGGATGGCCCATGGCGCACACTTATGCTGCAAAACATCATGCGCCATGGACGAGACTCCGACCAATGGAAAGAGTGCCTTGCCACCATTGATGATTTGATCTGGAGTATTCAGCCGGCCCAAGCCGCTCAGGAGCGGTCCCGCTGGGTGAAAATGATCCCCGCGCTATTGAAGAAAATCTGTTCCGGCCTGGAGCGCATCAATCACCCGGGCTTAGAGGTAGATAAGTTTCTGTCTAACCTTTGGGAGATCCACGGCCAGATCCTTGAAACGCCGCCGGACCAACCCCTGCCCAATAGCAAAACGGTTGATCATACAATCAGCCAACCCTTGCCCGCCAGCCGGCAGCAACTGCAGCCCCAGGGCAAAAAAGCCGATTTTACGGTGGAAAGGGTGCCTGACGTGGAAATGAAAGAAGCGGACCAGCTCTCCCCCAGTGAGAAACAACGGCTGCGGGCCGCCCGTCGCAAACAACTGCTGGACCCCAGCAATCTGGCTCAAGAAGAGTTGCGCAAGCGTTTATTAACCATCAAACCGGGTCAGTGGATTGAAGTGTACACCCTGGATGGGCGGGTTCGCCGCTGCAAACTGGCTTTTCGCGATACCCAAACCGATCTGTACATCTTCGTCTCCCGTCGGGGCAACAAAGTCCTGGAAACCGATATTGACAGCTTACTGCGCATGGTTAACGCCGAAGAGCTGAACCTTCTGGACAACGTGTCCGTTTGGGACCGCAGTTTAGCCTCGGTAATGAGCAGCCTTAGCAAGCGTGAAGACCTCCGCCCAATGCCGTCCTGAACCCCGGACTCTCTACCACAATTGCAAACACTTACACCAGATGCCATTTTCCCTCCCAGGGGTTTATAATCCCGTTCCCTTCGGTAGTTTCCACGAGAAAGATTAGAATATGATCAACATCGCTGACATGATTGCCAACGAGCTTGGTGTCAAACCCACTCAAGTCAACGCCGCAATTGACCTTCTGGATGAAGGCGCAACCGTTCCCTTTATTGCCCGTTATCGAAAAGAAGTAACCGGCGGCCTGGACGACACCCAGCTGCGAAACCTGGAAGAACGCCTGCGTTATCTGCGGGAGCTGGAAGAACGTCGGGAGACCATCTTAAAAAGCATTGCTGATCAGGAAAAACTTACGCCAGAACTGGAACAGTCCATAAAGCAAGCGGATACCAAAACCCGCCTGGAAGATTTGTACCTACCCTACAAACCCAAACGTCGCACCAAAGGACAGATAGCGCGGGAAGCCGGGCTCGACCCACTGGCGCAAAGTTTGTTGCAAGACCCTAACCTCAATCCCGAGCAGGAAGCGGAAAAGTTCATCGACGCCGAAAAAGGTGTTGCCGATATCAAGGCTGCGCTGGATGGCGCCAAATACATATTAATGGAGCAGTTCAGTGAATCCGCTGAGCTGTTGGGCAAATTGCGGACTTTCCTCTACGAGAAAGGCCAGCTGTCTGCCAAGGTAGTGGAAGGCAAAGAAGAGGAAGGGGCAAAATTCCGAGATTACTTTGAGCACACGGAAAATCTGAAAGGCACCCCTTCTCACCGTGCTTTGGCGATTTTTCGCGGCCGCAATGAAGGCTTCTTACAAGCCAATATCATCGTGGACCAGGAAGATGAAAGTGCACCCCACCCCTGCGAAGATATGATTGCTCAGCACTTCGAGCTGAGGAACGAAGGACGCGCCGGTGACAAATGGCTGCAGGAAGTGGTGCGCTGGACTTGGCGTATCAAACTGCTCACTCATCTGGAAACTGAATTACTAAGCGACCTGCGGGAAAAAGCAGAAGAAGAAGCCATTAAGGTGTTCGCCCACAACCTGAAAGACCTTCTGATGGCGGCGCCAGCGGGACCGAAAGCCACCATGGGTCTGGACCCTGGATTACGTACCGGAGTTAAGGTGGCCATTGTGGACAGCACCGGACAATTGGTGGAACACGGCACAATTTTCCCCCACGCGCCCCGCAATCAATGGGACGAGTCCATTGCTCTTCTCGCCAGCCTGTGTAAAAAGCACAACGTGGATTTGATCAGTATTGGAAACGGCACCGCATCACGGGAAACCGATAAGCTGGCGGCAGAGCTATTGAAAAAACACCCTGACCTCACCGCCCAAAAAATTATGGTGAGCGAAGCCGGTGCTTCTGTTTATTCCGCATCGGAATTTGCCGCCAGAGAATTTCCCAAGCTGGACGTTTCTTACCGTGGCGCAGTCTCCATCGCCCGCCGCCTGCAAGACCCCCTGGCGGAGCTGGTAAAAATCGAACCCAAAGCCATTGGTGTTGGGCAATACCAACACGATGTGAGCCAGACCAAAATGGCACGCAGCCTGGATGCGGTGGTGGAAGATTGTGTAAACGCCGTTGGGGTGGATGTGAATACGGCATCGGAGCCGCTGTTAGCGAGAATTTCTGGATTGAATAAAACCATCGCTGGCAATATCGTGAATTTCCGCAACCAAAATGGCGCGTTCAAAGATAGGGACAGCCTAAAACAAGTGCCCCGCCTGGGAGACAAAACCTACGAACAGGCCGCTGGGTTTTTACGGGTCATGAATGGGGAGAACCCCCTTGATCGCTCTGCGGTGCACCCGGAGGCCTACCCGGTGGTGAAATCCATCGCCCAGAAAAATGACCGGGCCATTGAACAAGTGATCGGGGACAGTGGTTTTCTAAAGCAACTGGCAGCCAACGATTATGTAGATGATCATTTCGGCTTACCCACCGTTACGGACATTATTTCCGAATTGGAAAAGCCCGGACGCGACCCACGCCCGGAGTTTAAAACAGCCCAATTTAAAGAGGGCGTAGAAACCATGGACGACCTCAAACCAGGTATGATCCTGGAAGGGGTAGTAACCAACGTCACCAACTTCGGCGCCTTTGTGGACGTGGGAGTACACCAGGATGGATTGGTCCATATTTCTGTACTTTCCAACAGCTATGTGGCGGACCCCAGAGAAGTGGTCAAGGCGGGTGATATCGTACAGGTTAAGGTGGTGGAAATTGACCTGCCGCGAAAACGAATCGGCCTAAGCATGCGCCTGGATGACGCTGCGGGCGAAAAAATAGATGGAAAACGACCACCGAAAAAAGCAGGCAAGGCGGGTAAAGGCGGCAAACCCCGCAATCAAGGTAATGCAGGTCAACCCCGTAAAGCCAAAGACAAAGCCCTGCCAGACGGAAAAACTGGCACTTTCGCAGACCTTTTTGCCAACGCGAAAAAATTACGCTAGCCCGGCCAGAATAATTAGGAGAGCAACATGACCAGCCCAATTCAATTTGAAGAAAAAGAAAAGTACAGCCAAATCACCATGGATGATGGCAAAGCTAACGCCGTATCACCCGCTCTGATTGACGCGTTTCACAATGCCCTAGATCAAGCAGAACAAGCCAAGAAAGTGGTGGTACTGGTGGGTAGAGAAGGCAAATTTTCCGCCGGCTTCGACCTGTCGGTAATGAGTCAAGGCGGAGAAGCCATGGCCAATCTAGTAAGCGGTGGCGCTGAACTTTCCCATCGCCTGCTGAGCTTCCCCTACCCCGTCATTGCCCTTAGTACCGGTCATGCCCTGGCCATGGGAGCCATCCTGCTGATGTCCGTTGACTATCGAATCGGCATTAGCGGCAAGTTTAAAATCGGGCTCAACGAAGTGGCCATCGGCCTCACCATGCCTCACTTTGGCGTTGAGATGGGTCGCTACCGCTTAAACTCAGCCTACATAAACCGCGCCGTAGTCAATGCCGAAGTATTCTCGCCAGAAGGCGCAGTTGAAGCGGGCTACCTGGACCAAGCCGTCAGCCCGGAAGACGCCATGAGTGCAGTTGAAAAACAGGTGGAAGCACTCAGCGGCCTGAATATGGATGCTCACCACGGCACCAAACTTCGAGTACGGGAACCCCTGCTGAAAGGCATAAAAGACGGTATTGAAAAAGATTTCGGTCCCAACGGCGAATGGGCAAAGCAAGCACTCTGAGCTCAGCTGCCCCAAATCCGATCATTTTAAGAGCCGATGACTAACTGGAAAACCGGTTACCACCGGCTCTCGCATCTTCCCATCCTACGCCCTCCCATAGACATAAATAAACTGCTATAGTCTTAGGCTAGTTAGTAAGCGCTTGGGCCATATTGGCCAGGCCAATGTTTTAATTAATATATAAACACAGTTTTTCCTATTAGAGAATTAATACAACCAGGCATAAATGGGCTACTAGGGCACCCTAGGGGCGGTAGCGTGCCAACTTGTCTCCTAATCGAGGATAGGTGGCGAACAACCGTAATTGAATAGCGCACTAGAGGGATTAGACCTCACGAAGTAAGGCTTTATGGGGTTTTACGGGTGAGTGGTGAATTACCTGATTGAGGATATGAGGCGAGAATCCGCAAAACAATTACGGCGTGGAATAATTGAATATAATGTTAAAACGGTCAAGGCATGAAGACATACCCAATATTTGATAAATCAGGGAAAATGCATGCCTTTGAGATAAATAACATTAACTTAGGGCGTCAACGAGCTGCAAGTATTGCTGGCAATATCCCTGGTGTAGTTCTTCACAGATTACCCAAACGGTTTCTATCCTGGTTTCGAGAAGAGTGTTTCTGTGAATTTGAGCTAAACGGTGTGATGTTTCAGATAGACGAACCATACGGTGATAATTCGCGCTATTGGATTGGCCAAATCGAAACTGGTGGTTGGAGCAAGGAGTTAGAAACAATTGAATCGGGTTTTCGTAATGCATGAAAGTATGTGAACCGGGGCAAGTTTTAACAAGCCGAAGCAATCGCTCCCTTCGGTCGCTGGGACAGATAAAGTTACGCAAATTTTTGGCATGGCTTCGCCATTTTATGCCAAAAACCCGCTCCACTTTACCTGCCCTTGTTCGGAGCGTTATGCTCGCCATGTATCTGCGCACTTTAGTTTTGATTTAGATTGATTCAAGTGGAAATCAAAGTATATATTCCAAGAATTGACATATTAGATGCACCGCTCTTAGTTAATTTTTCCATAGTGTCATTTATTGCTCTAAACTCACAATTGACACATTTGAAGATATTCTTATGTTGTGTACTTCTATATGGTCTACTTACCTATATTTTTTGGAGAAAAGTGACGCCATATAATATTTTTTTCCATTCACAACTTTCACTAGTTATCGATGATACGAAAATTCGATTTGGACGCTTTAGAAAATTATTATTCAAGAATATAGAAGATATTAACTATTCATCTCAACATGTCACTATTAAATCTACTAGTGGACGATTCGAGTTTCTCGTAAAAGAGAATGAAATACAAAGCATCGGTATTCTTAGAAACAAATGGCAATCCTATCAAGAGGGTACAAAACACAACAGCGAGAGTAAAACATTCTTGATTTCATACACAGGTACAAAACTAAGTGTGGAGATACTCAATAAATCACCCAACTTACTTTCCCTAGAATCAAATATTTTGAATATTTTAAAACATGTAGAGATATCTGAATTTTGTATTACTTATCCAGACAGTAGTATTCGCACTTTCACTTTCAAGTCTGTTAGAGACATCATAAATAAAGCACGATCAAACTATTCATGCAGTTAAAAAAGCAACATCATGACATCTGTTAATTTATTACATGAGCTTAGATACAATCATGAGGCGGGTTAGCATAACAAAAGCAAGCACGGGAACCAGCTACGCTCCGCCAATTCGCGGTTCACTTCGTTCACTTTACCGCAAATTGGCTCCACTGCGCTGGTCCCATGTTGCTGGCGTTATGTTTCTGAGTTCCTGAATAGTTAAAATGAAGTTTTCGTGTGAATCATGAGGGTAGAAACATCTTCCAAAATGGACATCTTTTCCTCTGGGAATCGGACGATCTCAAGTTGGCTGAGAAGTCTATTTCTCCAAATGAAGTAACGTCACTCCGATTAGGAGCAAAGTGTTATAGCTCTATAGGGCTTGAAAGCATATGCAAAAGGCTTTCAATTTACAGCAATATACAGAGCATAGAAGTAGCAGATGACAGAATTCCGGATCAAGAGATGAATAATGTACAAAAGACATTTGAAACCATATTCCCACAAGCTGTCTCTCGATGGAGTTACGATTTACTCGTTTCTGGTAAGCATGGAAGGTAGCTAGACAAACATAACAAACACGATCAGCACCGATTGCTGTCGCAATCGTGGACCTCTCTACGCTGCGCTATTTTTGTGGTATCGCTTCGCTCCTTTTACCACAAAAACTGCTCCGCTGCGTTCGGCCGCTGTCGATGGGCGTTATGATAATTTCGCAGGTCATCTCCACCTAAAATATTAATCCAAACTACGTAGTGAGACGAGTTACGGTGGCTATTACTGATAAATCTGATGAAGATATAATTAAAATTGTAGAGCCAATGATAAACAATGTGGTTACAGCGTCTAATCAGAAAAATTGGGAATTGTTCTCCAAATATCAAACTCATGAAGAGGCCAGTGACCCAGAAAATAAAAAGAATGTCGAAAAACAATGGCGTGAATCAAAATTCTTAACATCATTGAGCTTAGATAGAAATGTGCTTGGGGTGTTACGCAAAGATAGCGTAGCGCTCGTATACTGGAAACAAACTAGTACAGAAGTCGCTGGAGAATATTTAGCCAGCTATCAAATCAAAGAAGTAAATAACGAGATTAGAGAAGTTGGCTTTTTACTAATATAGATCGTATGCAATCCAATCATAACAAGTGACTGTGGTGTCAATAGCCTTAAATCAATATCAACATGCCCATAAC
>CAXHEX010000022.1:0-90646 GCA_964016105.1 uncultured Ketobacter sp. | reverse complement strand
TAACCAGCCACATACCTGGCCGATACTAACAACATAGTTGCCTTCATTATTGATCATGCGCTTAGCCGCAAAATGTGGGAAATTAAGGGCCGACTGACCAGAAACGAGATAGCTTACTTCGTCTTTCTCTACGGG
Organism: uncultured Ketobacter sp.; assembly: GCA_964016105.1. Lineage (GTDB taxonomy): Bacteria > Pseudomonadota > Gammaproteobacteria > Pseudomonadales > Ketobacteraceae > Ketobacter. The sequence continues at coordinate 90,511 of CAXHEX010000022.1, read as the reverse complement.
CACATTGAGCGGCGCTCCCATTTCTTTCCAATTTGGGAATAGCTCATCAAGCGCAGTGGGCTGCAGCAAGGCTCCAGACAAGAGATGACCACCAATGGCGGCGGCTTTTTCAACAACACAAACAGAACATTCCAGAGCGTTTTCCTGGGCTAACTGCTTGAGTTTGCACGCGGCTGCCAAACCCGCTGGCCCCGCTCCCACAACAACCACATCGTAATGTAAAACGTCCTTTTCCATCATTTGCCCCTCCACATGAGTGAGGCAACAGTGTAGGAAACAAACGTCTAGAGGGAATCACCCCTTGGGGTGAATCAGGAGGGTGAGTTTTCCCGCTTGGACTGGGTTAATTTACTTAGGGCCTGGGAACGATTTTCCACACCCATTTTACCGTATAGGTTTCGTATATGGACCTTTAAGGTATTCAAAGAAATATGCAATTTGTCCGCAATGGCCTTATTGGATAAGCCTTCGGCGATCAGCTCCAATACTCGTTGTTCGCGCTTTGTTAACGGTTCGTCACTGGCATTGATTAAATCCGTTGCTGTGTGATCGAGGCATAAGCGGCTTCTAATATTATTCAGGCTATTGAGAAGCGCCTCTTCCGTATTGGGAATGTCTGCCACCATAGTAGACAACTTATCCGGCTGCCTTAACAATTCCTCCACTATGATTTCATCGCTTATCAAATCGGCCAGTGATTTCCACCGTTGCTGTTCCATGCAAAGATCCAGAGCATCCTGGTGATAATCCTGTTGCATCAGCCTCTGCAAGCCACCCTCTAGGCAAGGATCTACCAAGCTTTTTGGAGACTGTTCCGCCCTCTGCAACAAAAATAGCCGAAACAAATCATGGTATCGGTACCAAGTGCGATGATTGTCCAACGGCACTAAAAACAAGTCGCTCTGTTCCAACTTAAGAATGTAATCTCGGCTATTAGACAATCCCGTCATACTGTTACTTAGGGCAGCACAAAAGCGCTGGGGTAACGCCGTGGTCCATAGGAATTGTTGCATGTCCTGACTTAAGCTTTGATACACCTCATCAAATAAGTAATCTTCAATGTGTTTATGAAGGCCATGCTCTGCGAAAAGCGCATTCACATCCTGATGGGGTTTTCGCAACGATAAAGCAATTAACTGAAGCCCCGCAATCCAACCCTCAGTCTGGGCACAAAACTGGGCAGCTTGCAGATCAGGCTGGGTTAGATTCATGGTCTTGATAAAAAATTCTTGAGCTTCAGACTCTGAAAACCGTAAGTCATCGGCGCTCAACTGTTTCAACTGCTGACTTGCCCTGCGCTTGGCCAGTTTAAGTGCCGGCTGCTCCCTGGCAGTGACCACCAGCCGTATTGACGATGGCAAATGGTCTAAAAACAGGTTGACGCTTTTCAGCACTTTGACGTTGTCGATGACATGAAAGTCATCTAACACCAAAGTGATGGCACTATCGGATTTATCTTTTTCCGTAAGCTGATCCAGTTCATTTAACAGATCAACCACCAGCTGCGACAGATCAGAAGATGCCTGCTCCAATGTTTGCTCCTGCCACGGCAGTGCAATATTGGGTTCAACCTGTTGGATTGCCCGCAAAATATGTTGCCAAAATAGCGCTTCCGCATTGTGTTCGGACCCTAGCGAAAGCCATACAAATCGCTGCGGCCGCAGGTGTAACCACTGACTAACCAGCGTAGACTTGCCGTAACCGGGAGGCGCAGACACCACCACCAAGTCGCCCCCCTGGCTTTGATCCAAACTCTCCAGGAGGGTTTTCCTTAGCACACCGTTCTTACGTAACGGCGGCAAATAAAACCGAGTTTTCAGCAACATGGCCGTTCCATCATTCCAGCGCTAATTTATTCGTAGTTAGTGTTCACTGATATGGGGCACTTGTAAATCCTTGTGCCCTCAATGGGGAATTTATTCAGAAATGGATTCGGGGGATTCCGGCTGAGAATCATTGGCAGCTTCTTTGGGTTCTAATTCATCTTCCCTAGGAAACTTAAGTTTTGCCCAGCTTTGAGCATAAATAACCCACATTAACTGCAACCGGGCAATTTTCATCTGCTCTGTATTGCCACTGACTTTTTCCAGCCTGAGTTGTTTTATGGTTTGCTCCAGCTCCAGCCGACGCTCGTTCAGCTTGGCCCTCACATCATCTGCGGGGAGATCCTGCAAATTCATGAAGGGGATCTTGAAATCGTCAGGGAACTCCGACATGGGAGATTTGTTCCATTCGAGGATGGCCTGCCATGGATACTGGGTATAGCGGCCTTGATTGCCACAAATTTGGTCTAGACACCGTACAACGTATCGAAGCTTCCCTTTCTCCGACTCTGCACTACGCTCTTTGACCAATCTTGCCTCACAGCCGCAGGTACAGAAATTAATCTCCGGCTTGAGTTCATATATCGGATTGTCATTTATATCATTCATATAATTTAAGCGAGGTTCTTACTTATCAGGGTTACAAACGCTTCATAACTCATGAGGGCTTGACGCGTTTTAGTAAAGTAGATAGAGAGTCTTTTGGTAAACATGGTCAACTTTAATGCTATTTGCCTCAAAATTGAAGTGCGCGTTAAAATAAACCGTTAATTTTTCACCTAACATATTTCTGGATTGACTATGCAATATTGGCTATTTAAGTCCGAACCCGACGCTTTTAGCATTGATGATTTAAAATCAAAAGGCGCGAAAGGAGAGCCTTGGGACGGGGTTCGTAACTATCAGGCACGCAATATGCTGAGAGATCAAGTAAAAAAAGGCGATTTGATCTTTTTTTACCATTCTAACACCAAAGTTCCTGGCATAGTGGGAACCGCGCAGGTTATTAAAAACGCGTTTCCAGACCCAACCCAGTTTGACCCTGATGCAAAGTACTACGATCCCAAGTCAGACCCGGAAAACCCAAGATGGTTCTGCCCACAAATAAAATTTAAGTCTAAGTTCAAACAGACCATTAGCTTGGAAACACTCAAGACCCTACCTGCGCTGGAAGATATGCCCCTGGTTCGCAAAGGCAATCGTCTTTCAATCATGCCGGTAACAGAAGAACAATGGCAGTTCATCATGGGCATGAAAAGCTAAGCTGTACATATTTGTTCAAAATAGACTTTTTCGGTAACCAAATCTTCCGATGAGGCCACTCTGTCCAGAAAAGTTTTGCCAATTAAGTGGTCATATTCATGCAGGAAGATTCGGGCTGGAAACCCTTCAAGTTCAACACGATGCTTGTCCCCATTTAAATCCATGTAATCAACCGCTACCCCATTGGGACGCGTCACCCTGCCCCGCAACCCGGGCACACTCAAGCACCCTTCCCACAGGGTCTCTAGTGATTCAGACTGCCAGGACAAAGTTGGATTGATCAACAACAGCGGGTCCATATTTGGCGCATCTGGATAGCGCTCACTGGGCCGGGACGCAATGATCATAAGCGCCAGCCCCACCCCAATTTGTGGTGCGGCAATGCCCACTCCGTTACGCTCAGACATGAGCTGCTGCATAGCAGCGGCTACTTGGGCGGCATGGGCCAGCTCAGACAATGGCACCGGTTTAGCCTGCTGACGCAGTCGGGGATCTCCCACTTCTATGATTTCAAAATCGTTATTTAAGATAGCAGTCTACTCTTTTGCAGGTTTTCCATCAGGTTGAAAGGCTGCACCGCAGGCCAAAGCACTTTACGGCCGCTGCGTTGCAAAAGCTTCAACCGACGCAACAGATCTCTAGGCGTTTTAGGTGGCGCAATCTGGTAGAGCCCAAGGGTGTATACGAGTTCTTTAACCACGCCCAATACCGATGAAGACAAAGCAAATTTGCCAAACACCATGAAGGTGTCCAAATCACCGAATGTTATCACCTGGGGTTTGGGTGAAGGACTGTATCGAATTAAAGGCTTACCCAACAGCATTCTCCCTGCGTTAGCAGCCGCACACTTGCCCATATCAATGGCGTGATAGGCTTGTTTTGCCAGGTTTTGGCCTAATAAATTTGCCGCGTCGCCAATAACAAACACATTTTCCTTGCCCGGAACCTGGAAAAAATCATTCACTTGGGCCCATTCGCCTGCTTGCTTGGTTAATTGCGAGCGTAAAAGAAAACCGTTGGGCGCAGCCCCTCCTGACCAGATCACCACATCACTCTTAATATAAGCGCCATTGTCTAACTTAATTCCCTTAGCATCAATGGATGCCACTTTGTGTCCCAAGTGATATTGCACCGGCATTCCTAAAGTGTGACTGCGAATCTGACCATCCAAGCCACTGGGGCATCGCGGCAACAAGCGATCCGAACCATCCACCATGCTAAACTCGAATTGGGGTCGGGACCCATAGCCCCGTAACAACTCCCCCAAGACCTCCACCCCCTCAATACCCGCACCCACCACGGCAACTCGAATTGGACGATGGGAACCTTTGGCTTTTTCTAACCGCCGTGCTATTGCTTCGCATTGGCTTACACTTTTCATGGGCAACCCATACTCAGCTGCACCTGGCACGCCAAAGGTAGTATTTACCGAACCGGTGGCAACAATGCAGGCATCGTAGGGAATTTTCATGCCACTATCCAAGGTGATAGTGGTGTCACCCATTTCCATGGCACGGTTCAACAGAAAGCGGTGCCCCAATTGGCTTAACAACTTCGATCGACAAACCCTAAGGTCATCCGCTCTTTTTAACCCGGATATTATTTCGTGGATATTAGGAAGCCACTCCATATATTGAGACGGATCGATTAAGGTCACATCGTAACGGGAAGAGCTTAACTGCTGCGCCGCGGTTAGTCCGGCGAAGCCTCCACCAATAATGACTATCTGAAACTTTCTGCTACGCGCCACCATAGATGTTGCCTCAAAATTAAATCTAGCGATTGAACTCGATGCGTTTACCACGAACGTCCGGATTAACAGAGCCCGATTCAAAGGCAATTTCGCCATTAACAATAGTCGTATCGATAGACGATTTAAAAATATAGCCGGCAAAGGGAGACCAGCCACACTTGGAATAGAGCTGCTGCTCATCCACCACCGTGGGGCGATTTAGATCCACTAAGGTGAGATCGGCCCAATAGCCTTCGCGAATATAGCCACGATCTTTAATGTCAAACAGGTCTGCCACGCTGTGACTGGTTTTCTGCACCACTTTCTCCAAACTAAACACGCCGGAGTGATAGTGTTCCAACAGAGAGATCAAGGCGTGCTGGACTAAAGGTAAACCGGCGGGCGCTTTAAAATAACTGTTTTGTTTCTCGTCCCAGGTATGGGGCGCATGGTCCGTTGCCACCACATCGATCAGGTCATTGGCGACGGCCTGCAACAGGGCATCACGATCGGAACGTTTTTTGATGGCGGGATTACATTTAATCAAAGTGCCCTTGGCCTCGTAGTCTTCTTCACTGAAAAACAAATGATGCACGCAGGCTTCTGCTGTAATGCGCTTGTTTTTCAAATCTCCTGCCTGCAGCAACGACAGTTCTTTCTCAGTGGTGAGATGAAGCACATGCAAGCGAGTATCGAAACGCTTGGCCAACCCAACTGCCAGTGTGGACGATTTATAGCAGGCTTGTTCAGAGCGAATCAGCGGATGGCATGACATGGGCACGTCTTCACCGTATTTCTGCCGGTATTTTTCTTCGTTCTCACCGATGAGAGGGCTGTCTTCGCAATGGGTCACCACGATGGTGGGAGCGTGTTCGAAAATACCTTCCAGAACCTCAGGGTTATCCACTAGCATATTGCCGGTAGAGGCTCCCATAAAAACCTTAATTCCGCAGGCGGCTTTCGGGTCCAAAGATTTAATGTCTTCCAGATTATCGTTGCTGGCCCCAAGATAGAAGGAGAAGTTGGCTAGCGACTTTTCGCTGGCCCGTTCAAATTTGTCCTCAAGTGCCGCGCGGTTAATGGTGAGGGGCTTCACATTAGGCATTTCAAAGTAGCTAGTGATACCACCGGCCACGGCCGCAGCAGATTCTGTGGCAATCTCCCCTTTGTGGGTGAGTCCCGGCTCGCGAAAATGCACCTGATCATCAATCATTCCCGGCATCAGGTACTTGCCCTTGGCGTCAATGACTCTATCTGCCTTAAGCGAGCTTAGATCGGTGCCTATTTTCTCTATACGTCCGTTCTGCACAAACACATCAAGCTGTTGGATTTGGCCTTCGTTAACGACGTTGGCTTGGGTTATTAACAGGCTGGTCATAGAGTCGTCCTATACTGAGAGTATTAAGGGGCGTATTATAACATCGAATTCACTGGCAAAGGTGTCGCTTGATGGCAGCATTGTTTGTAAATCATCTTACGGTTTTAGACTTCTCTTACGTACACAGGGAAAGAGGGATCCTGGGCGAAAGCTGGATCGTGGATCTGGAGCTGCACGGTGATCTCAATCAGGAAGGCATGGTGTTTGATTTTGCTGAAGTGAAAAACCGGGTAAGAGAGGCGGTGGAATCCCTGTTTGACCACAAACTGTTAGTGGCCAGCCAGATGGATTCCATGACTGTGGACCAGGATCAACAACAGCTGACGCTTTCCTGGAAAGATGTCCAAGGCCAGCAGTACCGATACCAGGCTCCAAGCTGCGCCCTTGCACTGGTGGACACTGTGGAAATAACGCCCGAAGTCATGGTCCCACTGCTGCACCAGGCCTGCAAAGGGGCTCTGCCCAACAACGTTAAGGACTTGAAGATTACACTGCGAACGGAGGAAATCTCCGGCGCCAACTATCATTACAGCCACGGCCTGAAAAAACATCAGGGCGATTGCCAACGCATGGCCCATGGACATCGGTCCAGACTTAAGATTCTACGTAACGGCAAACGGGACCCCTTGCTGGAAAAAGCCTGGGCCTTGAAATGGAAGGATATCTACCTGGGTACGCGGGAAGATCTAACGGCCAGCTTTAATGAAGACGGCCATGATTATTGCACTTTTCAATATCAGGCAGCGCAAGGGCTGTTCGAACTGACCCTGCCGCAAAAATCCGTCTATTTGATAGACAGTGATACCACCGTAGAACTGCTTGCCCAACATATGGCCGATCACCTAAAGCAGGACGACCCGGAGCACAGTTTCGAGGTACGGGCCTACGAGGGGGTGATGAAAGGGGCCATCGCCTTTAGCTAGCAGGCTATTGAAAAACTATCTGCGTTGACACTACTTCGTTAAAAATCAGCTCAAAATGCTCATTTACTACTTGTAAACTGCGCGTTTTCGCTAATTTTTGCCCGGGCGGCGTTCCGCTTGTATTGTCCGCCTCGAAAACGTTTTTCAACAGCCTGCTGGTATTTTGTTGCCTGGGGATTTGGCCCTGCGGACGCCCTTCTGCCCAACCCAATTCTTCTATACAATAGCGGGTTTACTTAGCCGCAGGATTAAACCAGTACCATGTCCATTGAAATCACTTTGCCGGATGGCAGCGTCAGAGCCTATGACCACCCCCTAACTGGGCTTGACGTAGCCAAAGACATTGGCCCAGGCTTAGCCAAAGCCAGCGTTGCCATGTACCTGAACGACAAATTGGTTGACTTATCCACCACCCTGGACCAATCCAGCAACATTGCCTTTCTCACCCGGGACAAGCCGGAAGCCTTGGAATTGTTGCGACACGATGCCGCCCACGTGATGGCGCAAGCGGTGAAAGAACTGTTTCCGGAAACCCAGGTGACCATTGGCCCCGCCATTGAAAACGGCTACTACTACGATTTTTTTCGAGAAGAGTCTTTCTCTCAGGATGACCTTCATAAAATTGAAACCCGAATGGCTGAGATCGTAGACCAGGATCTGCCCATTAAGCGGGAAGTGTGGGATCGGGATGAAGCTATTGCTTACTTCAAAAATGAAGGTGAAATCTTTAAAGCGGAGTTGATCCAGGATTTACCCCAAGATGAGGTGATCTCGGTGTACCGCCAAGGGGATTTTCTCGACCTGTGTCTGGGCCCCCACCTACCCTCCACCGGCAAACTGGGCAAAGCCTTTAAAGTGATGAAGGTGGCTGGAGCCTATTGGCGCGGCGATTCTGAGCGTGAGCAATTGCAGCGGATTTACGGCACCTGCTGGCGCGACCCCAAGGAGCTTAAAAAATACCTGAACATGCTGGAGGAAGCGGAAAAGCGCGACCACCGTAAGCTGGGTAAAGAGATGGGGTTATTCCACCAGCAGGAAGAAGCGGTAGGAAGCATGTTCTGGCACCCCAAAGGCTGGCGCACCCGAAAGGCCCTGGAAAACTACATTCGAACCAAGATGGAAGACAACGGCTATCAGGAAATAGCCACACCACAAATCATGGATCGAAAGCTGTGGGAGCAATCTGGCCATTGGGAAAAATACGCGGAAGACATGTTCACCATTTGCACCCATGACCATAAGGACATGGCAATCAAACCCATGAACTGCCCTGGCCACGTGCAAATCTTTAAACAAGGTTTAAAGAGTTACCGCGACCTGCCCATTCGTTTGGGTGAGTTCACTACGCTGTTCCGCAACGAAGCCCACGGTGCTTTGCATGGTTTAATGCGGGCGCGATCTTTCAGTCAGGACGATGCCCATATTTTCTGTACTGAAGATCAAATCAATGCCGAAACCGCCACCTTTATTGAAATGCTGAATCAGGTGTACAAGGATTTTGGCTACCAAGATATACGCATCAAATTTTCCACTCGCCCCGATAACAAGGCGGGTACAGAAGAAATCTGGGATAAAGCGGAAGCGGCACTGCAGGGTGCGGTGGAAAGCCTGGGTCTGGAGTGCGAACTGAACCCCGGTGAAGGCGCCTTCTATGGCCCCAAATTGGAGTTTGTGCTGAAGGACGCCATCGGTCGTGACTGGCAATGCGGCACCTTGCAGGTGGACTTTGTCTTGCCAGAACGGCTGGACGCAGAATACGTGGGAGAGGACGGCAATCGCCACCGCCCGGTAATGTTACACCGCGCAATTCTCGGCTCCCTGGAGCGGTTCTTAGGCATCCTGATAGAATCCACCGCGGGCCATCTGCCCATGTGGTTGTCACCTTTACCGGTTGTGATTGCCACCATTACGGACGAAGCCCGGGACTGGGCCAATGAAGTGGCAGGCATACTCAAAGCCGCGGGCGTTCACTGCGAACTGGATTTGCGGAATGAAAAAATTGGCTACAAGGTGCGGGAGCACAGTAAAGCCAAGGTGGCGCAAATCTGGGTGGTCGGCAAGAACGAAGCCGAAGCCCGCCAAGTGGCAGTACGCCGCCTGGGCAGCAAAGACAACACGGTGCTGGATATTGATAACGCCGTGGAAAAAATCGCCAAAGCCACCGCCATACCCCGTTAAGCCGTCGGAATTAGAAAATGACCATACAGCTATACAACACCCTGGCTCAGCAGAAACAAGTGTTCACCCCCATCAACCCTGACCAGGTGACCATGTACGTCTGTGGCCCCACCGTGTACAACTACGTACACATTGGCAATGCCCGCCCGGTGGTGGTGTTTGATGTGCTGTTTCGACTGTTGCAGAGAAGCTTCCCCAGCGTCAAGTACGCGCGCAACATCACCGACGTGGACGACAAAATTAACAAGGCGGCGAAAGAGAACAACGAGACCATCGCCCAATTCAGCCAACGCTATGCCGATGCATACCACGAAGATATGGCGCAGTTGAATACGCTGCCGCCCTCCATGGAGCCCCTGGCCACAGAAAATATCGACGCCATGATCGAGCAAATCCAAAGTCTGATTGATCGCGGTCACGCCTATGAATCTGAAGGACACGTGCTGTTCCAGGTGAGCACCGATAAAAATTACGGCAAGTTATCCCACCGCAAGCTGGACGAAATGATTGCTGGCGCCAGCGAGCGGGTGGACGACGCCTCCTACAAAAAAGAACCTGCCGATTTCGTATTGTGGAAGCCGTCAACGGATGATCTTCCTGGCTGGGACAGCCCCTGGGGCCGGGGTCGACCCGGTTGGCACATCGAGTGCTCTGCCATGATAAACAAACATCTGGGCAAAACCATCGATATTCACGGCGGTGGTCAAGACCTGATTTTTCCCCACCATGAAAATGAAATTGCCCAGGGTACTTGCTGCCATGATGAAGGCGAGCAGGCGTTTGTGAATTATTGGATGCACAACGGCTACCTGAATATTGACGGCGAAAAGATGTCAAAATCCCTAGGCAACTTTTTTACGGTTCGTGAGCTGCTAGCCCTGTGGCCCGGTGAAGTGCTTCGCTATGGTTTGCTAACGGCGCACTATCGCAAACCACTGGATTGGACCAAAGACCTGCTGTCCAGCGCCAAAGCCAGTTTGGATCGACTCTACGGTGCCTTACGGGATGCAGACTTGGAAGTGGATGACAGCTTACAGCACAACAAGCTAGACGAACTAGAGGCCCATCTACAAGATGACCTTTCCACGCCACTTGCGCTCTCTGTCTTGCACAGTATCGCCGGTGACATCAATAAGGCCGCAGGGGAAGAAAAAGCCCACCTACAACGATTACTGCGAAAGGCCGGATCTTATATGGGCCTGTTACAGCAGGATGCAGATGCTTGGTTTAAATGGAAGCCGGAAGGTGGAACCGATGGTATCAGTGACGAAGAAATCGAAAAACTTATCCAGGAACGGGTTGAAGCCAAGAACAATAAAAACTATGGCCGAGCGGATGAAATCCGGGAGCACCTTAAGCAAAACGGTATAATTTTGGAAGATTCTCGGGAAGGCACTCGCTGGACCCGGGAATAAAACGGGAATTCAAACTAATTTAAGAACCAAACGATCTAATCCTGCGTGGCCTTTCAACAAATACCCCTATAGCTTGACAAAGGCCACGGCAGAAACAATGCTGAAGGTGATTGAGCCAACATCTACGCTTGCAATTGCATTTCTTAAAAGGACTTTACGCAGGTTTTAAGGCCGCTACCAAGCCAGGTTAGGATAATGGACTATTCCTTCACTGATATTTTTGACATCCCCAGCCTTACAACGCTACTGGAAAATTACACCGAAACCAACGGAGTGGTGACCGCACTGCTTGACCTTGATGGCAATATTCACGTTAAAACCGGTTGGCAGAAAATCTGCACCGAATTCCACAGGGTGCACCCTACATCGTCGCAACGCTGTACAGAAAGCGATACTGAATTGGCAAAACAGCTAAGCCAAGGACACCGCTATAACGTTTACTGCTGTAAAAATGGCTTGGTGGATGTAGCTGTGCCTGTGATGGTGGGGGGAGAACACCTTGGCAATTTATTCACTGGCCAATTCTTTTTTGAACCACCGGATCAGAATCAATTCATCAAACAAGGTAAAGACTTGGGCTATGAGTTGATTCCCTATTTGGACGCGCTGCAACAAGTACCCACTTTCAGCGAACAAGAAATAAAAAAAATCATGAATTTCTTGGTGAGCCTGGCTCAGGTTGTTGGTGAAATGGGAAAAGCGAAACTTGATCTACTTGAAGCGAGGAAATCGGAGCAACACAGGCTTATGGAACTGGAGGCCGCCCGCCAACAGTTACAGCACCTGGCTGAACAAGACCCCTTAACAGGCAGCTACAATCGACGTAAATTCAACGAGAGGCTCGATCAGGAATTTTCCCGCTCAAAACGATATAAGCATCCACTTTCTTTAGCTATGATCGATACCGATCATTTTAAAACGATCAACGACACCTATGGACATGTGGTGGGAGACAAGGTTCTAAAAAACATTGCTGACACCATCTCCCAATGCGTACGTAATTCGGATATTGTGGCTCGCATAGGTGGCGACGAATTTTGTGTCCTATTTCCAGAAACAGATTCTGAATCAGCCATGAAAGCGCTACAAAAAATATGCTTAGACATTGAGCGCATAAGCGTGATGCGAATACCGCAAGCTATGGGCGTTAGTTGCAGTATTGGCCTATCATGTGTTGATGAAAACTGCCCTGATGCCGATCGATTATTCCTTAATGCAGATAAAGCTTTATATCAGGCCAAAGCCATGGGAAAAAATTGCGTTGTTAAGTACATCTCCACCGAAGCAGATAATCTAGGTACCGCAGCAATCTGACCATGAACATTATGGACGCTACTGGAATTTGCCACTCTCCTCGTTAAGCACTCGAATCTCTCTTTGAGGAAAGGGAATCACAAAACCATTATCACGCATGGCTTCAAAAATCATCAGTAGCAAATCGCCTCCCACTCGGTTCCTACCATCGTCAATTCCATACATCCAGAACTCCACGAACATATTAACACCGGAATCGCCAAAGCTGTCTATCTCACAGTCTGGCCGTTCTTCTATTGGCACGTCATCACCACTAATAACTTGTTCGTGGGTAGCAACGGTATCTTTTATGATCTCAACCAATTTTCTTATGTCCGAGTCATAAGCCACGGAAAAGTCCACACGATACCTTTGCTTTTTATTCTTATGGGTCCAGTTGGTAAAACTCTCGGTGACGAACTTTTCGTTGGGCACCATGATGTCCTTGCCATCATAGGTTTCCAAGGTGGTATAACGCAGGGCTAATTCACGCACGAACCCGGTGCGGCCATCTTCCAACTCAATGTAATCATCTACAGAAATCGACCGATCTAAAAGAATGATAATGCCAGAAATAAAATTGGACGCGATGGCTTGCAAACCAAAACCGAGCCCCACACCCAAAGCACCACCAAATACCGCTAAGGCAGTGATGTTTATTCCCATCACCTGCAATATAAGCAGAAAGATAATGACAAAAATCGCCACTTCAAGCAGCTTTGCTGCCACTTCTTTGGTTCTAAAATCCAATTTTTGTTGGCGCCGAATTATCTCTTGCCCGGTATTGCTGGACACTCGCCCAAGCCAGAACAGAATGGATCCAAATAGAGCGACTCGAAGGATACCGTAAGCCGATAGCTTAATATTGCCCACGGTCACTTGCATGGACTCCAGTATCTCGATGATGGGATCCAGCCACTCCACCATACGCAGGAATAGCAGCGGCATCCCCACCCATCGCAAAATAAACGCGATAAAGTCATTTTTAACGTAGTCGCTGATTATGGTGCTGTACACCAGTAACATGGCCACAATCAACGCCGTGCGAACCAGCCAGGAAGCACCCAGGGTTTTACTGCTGATTTCCACAGCAAAACTCAATACCAATATACTGAGTAGGGGGAAAATCAGGGTTTGCAAACCACCAAAAAACTTGCGCAACGGGTTGGGTGGCTCTGTTTTCGGCGCGGGAGAAAATAGAGGCACAAACTTGCGGATACGATTGGACGCAACGAAAGTAATACCATAGATAATGAGCACCAAGGCGAGCTGGGCATAGGTTTCCGTTTGCATCAACACAGTGGTTGTCTTACTTAATCCATCACTGAAGATCTGTTGGTATTGTTCTAGCTTCACCGGGTGCCCCTTAGTCGATCATAGAGCTAGGATACTGACCGAAATGGGGGATCTCGCCAAGTTTTTTTTACATTCTCAAGTGACAAGTGGTCCCCGATGAGGGATAGCCCCAGGGATATAGGGGCTATTCAGAAACGGACTCAGAGGAACTTAGATGATTGAAAACAATGGCCGCAATGCTGGCAATGGAAAAATCTTCTGCTAATTGGCGCAGCCGAATTGACACCCCCCAGCGCGCCTGCACTTCAACCAGCAGGTGAACAGTCAACAGTGAGTTACCCCCCACATCTTCAAATTGAGTGAGGCGATTAAACTTATTGGTCTTCAGTAGACCGCGCCAAATTTCGAACAATTGCTGCTCCACATCATTGGCAAAATCCTGCTGAGTTTCCAGATAGGCTACATTTGAGTCCAACAGCCGGATCAATGCACCGGTATCCGCTTTGTGATTGCGATTAAGGGGCATTTCAGCAATCACTTGAATGGTGGAAGGAATCATGTAAAGGGGCAGCATGTTCTCCAGGCTGGATTGCAGAACGGTTGTATCTACAGACATGCCATCCTCAGCCGAGGGAACCACAAAAGCGACAATTCGCGAATCGCCGTCTTCTATATCCCGCACAACGGCAATGCAATCTTTAATTATGTCCAACTGAGTCAGCGCCACTTCAATCTCTGAAAGCTCAACCCGATAACCCCGGACCTTCACCTGCCTGTCTTTACGACCCAAATACAACAACTCACCGTTGCCTAACCTTTGCACCTGATCACCGGTGCGATAGGCGCGAGCACTTTCGCCATTGCGGTAGGGAAACTGGATAAAACGTTCTAAATTAAGTGCCTCATTACCAATGTAGCCAAAGCCAACTCCTGGCCCAACAATCAGTAACTCCCCCACCCCTTCGCCGACAATGGCATTACCTTCTTCATCCAGCAGTACAAGATCCAAGTCTGATAATCCTGTACCAATATTGCTCTCGGGCTTTTCAATATCAGACTCAAGCAACTGCTTAAACGTGGCGTAAACCGTAATTTCTGTGGGGCCATACATATTGGCCAGCGCCGTTTGATCCAGAGGGTGCCGCACTACCCAATCTGATAATTTAGAAGGTGTGAGCTTTTCGCCTGCAAATATAACGTGTCGTAAAGCGAGTTCGCCCTCTTTTGCCAAGCTGCGATCAACCGCATCCAGCTGGTAAAAAGAGGACGGAGTCTGGTTAAGAACCGTGATGGCATTGCGTTCAAGGAAGCCGTGGAATTCCTGGGTATCTCGGCACGTTGCATCGGGAACAATGTAAAGGGTCGCCCCATGGTAAAAGCAGGCAAATATTTCCCAAACGGACACGTCAAAGCAGGGAGAATGAAACAAACAGAAGCGATCATTAGGGGAGAAATCAAATAACGGCTGGCTCACTTGAAACAAACGCACCACGTTACTGTGGGAAATGCGCACACCCTTGGGCTTACCTGTGGTGCCTGAGGTAAAAATACAATAGACCTCGGCCCCTGGATCAATAACTGGGCTTGAGTGTTTAATATCTCCGATTTGGGGCGCCAGGGTTTCCAATGCATCGAAATCCACGTCTGGCAGTACAATTTGTTTAATGGTATCCGGTAACTTATCAGAGATACTCTGCACCAATACAAACTCGATACCAGCCTGCTCAAGAATAGACTCCAGTCTCGCCGCTGGTTGAGTGGCATCCATGGGCACGTAGCTGCATCCTGATCGCATAACACCAACCATAGAAACAACAATCACTGCCCCTCTGGGCATGAGCAACCCAATGCGGCTCCCCTGGGCAACGCCCGACTGTTGCAGCCGCTCTGAGACCCAATAACTGGCGGTTTGCAGCTGCTCATATGTCAACCGAGTGTTGCCATCGACCAAGGCTGTGTTCTGCCGCCAACCATCAATGTGATTGTCTATGTGTTGTAACAGGGTTCCAGACACGTCACGCTCCTCCTGCAGCCGCAGACTAAATCTGCTTAGTTGTGAGCAGCAGCAAATTGATCAATGTGCTCCGCTATCAAACCCGGCTTCTCAATCACCATATAGTGATTTGAATCGGGAATGACTACGCTCTCCGCGTTTGCCAGTAACTCGGCAACCATTTTCGATTGTTCCGGGTGTGATATGTGATCACTTTCAGACCAAATTAAACACACCGGCTTTTCCACCCCATCCAACAAGGGCGTGATATCGTATTTGTAATAGGCATTAATCATCTGCAGATAATTCCCCATGGACACTTCATTAAACATGGGCTTCATCAACATTTCGATGTATTTTGGACTTACCATTTTCAACAGGCCAAAACGGCCTCCCTTCACTTCCGTCTCACCCCGCATTAACGCTTCAATGGCGGTATTAATGGCATCATAGAAAAAAGGCCGTGCTGCAGGATTCACTTGATAAAGATCCGTGGCGGCCAACATATTTTTATCCCATTCTGTCTGACAATCAGGCTTGGGGCCGAAGGGCGAAAAATTACCGGAAATAAGTACCAATGATTTGCAGCGTTCAGGATGCTTGGCCTGAAATTCCAGCACGACTTTTGCACCACTGCACCAGGCTACCAAATGAGCAGATTCCAGCCCTTCTGCGTCCATGATGCTACCCAGGTCTTGTGCATGTTGATCAACGTTGAAAAGAAAATCATCACTGGGCTTGTGGGCATCATCCATACCTCTCAGCTCCCACACCAACACGGTGTATTTAGATTCCAGATCGGCAATCACCCCTTCCCATAGTTTGGTTTCCGTTCCATAGGCATTTACCAAAATCAGCGCCGGACCAGAACCGGATTTTTGATACGTTAACGGTGTATTAAAGCTGCTGCTCACACTATTCGATTGCACAATCCCACTCCCTGTCAAAATATTTTTCTTACTTACACGAAAACCAAATAAAAACTTAACGCCCTATAAGCTTTAAAGCTTCGACCGAATTCACGCAAACCATAGTATCTAATATTTTTATATTTTAGAAACTCAGCTTACGGAAAAAGTAATTTATGTTTAGATCTAGCGGTTTGCAATTATAAAATTCCTTACCAAGTGGGACAGCAAATAAAAATTTGCAAAGCCTCTTATAAAACGATTATGACAATGGCATTGCAAATATCATTCTATTTAACATTCCCAGCAAAGAGCCTGACAAAGTTACAGAGATGAGCTCATCAATATAATTGAGAACGCTGTAAACAAAACGTGGACACCAATTCACCGACTGTCGTCACCGCGTTTATTACCCTCATGTGCGTATACATTTTTACAACACAATTTTGGCGAAAATCATTTCAGCTTTTGTTAAAAACATGGTTTCCTAATGCCGCTAGCAGAATAAATATTGGGGAAACACCCGTTAATTAAACACCCTATTTTTTAAGCTCGCAGTCTGAACGTTTTTGTTTTCAGACGCCTAAGGGAAAACGAAAAGTAAACAAACGATCGGGGTTTGGTGCTGAGAAGTGCTACTACACGACCTATTACAATAGATGTGTAGTTAAAGAGGGACTATGAAAAAATGTAGCTATGAGTCGGATAAGATTGCAATCGTAGGGATGGGAGCGCTTTTCCCGGGTAGCGCTTCACTCTCAGAATATTGGCAAAACATTTTATCTAGCAAAGATTGTATTGAAGAGGTACCGCAAGATTTCTGGGCCTTTGAAGACTATTATGACTCAGACCCGTTTGCCCGAGATAAAACTTACTGCAAGCGTGGCGGCTTCCTACCCGCAGTTGAATTCAACTGCCTGGAATTCGGCATACCGCCCAACGTACTGGAATCCATCAGCTTCAACCAACTGCTAGCGCTTAAGGTTGCCAAAGACACTCTCGTTGACGCAAAAATGCTCGGGGATAGTGCACTCCATATAGACAAATCTCGCACCGGAGTCATTTTAGGTGCAAACCTCGGTGGCACGGCCTTTCCTCTTCGAGAAAGAATTACCTTACCCAAACGCATGCAGGATGTGCTGCGGAAACATGGTGTGGACGAGTCCGTCATTAGCAATGTGGTGGGGGATATACAGGAAGGCTACATTGATTGGAATGAGAATTCCTTTCCGGGATTTCTAACCAATATCGTATCCGGTCGCATCGTTAACCGTTTTGACTTTGGGGGTCCTAATTTCACCGTTGACGCAGCTTGCGCCAGTAGCATATGCGCTATTATGCAGGCCATTCATGAACTGCGTAGCGGCCAATGCGATCAAATACTAACCGGTGGTGTCAACGTTTCCAACGACCCTTTAAGTTACCTTTCTTTCTCAAAAACACCCGCACTGTCCCTAAAAAATGAAATACGTCCTTACGACAAGAGTGCCGATGGCATGTTGGTGGGCGACGGTATCGGTATGATGATGCTAATGCGGCTGGAAGACGCAGTGGCACAGGGGCGGAAAATCTATTCTGTTATTGCAGGCTTGGGCAGTTCTTCTGATGGAAAAGCTAAAAGTATTTATGCACCAAGAAAGGAAGGCCAACTACTGGCCATAGAAAGAGCCTATAAAGAGTCTAACGTTCGCCCAGAGCACATCGGCCTGATTGAGGGACATGGCACCGGCACTCCGGTGGGTGACCATTGCGAAGTCAGCGCGTTAAAAGAATTCTTTGAGGCCCATGAACTGGAACAAAATTCCATTCCCCTGGGCAGCATTAAATCTCAGATTGGCCACACTACCCAGGCCGCCGGTGCCGCATCCATTATCAAAGTTGCTCTGGCTCTGCACCACAAAGTCATACCGCCCACCATCAACGTAACTGAGCCCAATCCAGATTTCGGGCTAGAAAACAGCCCGTTCTATCTCAGTACAAAAACCGTACCCTGGACACCGAAGGGTAACCACAATCGATCTGCGGCAATCAGCTCATTTGGCTTTGGTGGTATCAATTATCACCTTATTTTAGAAGAACCCCCAGCGGCTGAATGCAGCCAGTGGCGGCGAACTAATCAACTACCCATTCAATTTATACTGTCAGCAGAGAATCCTAGGGCATTGGAACAAAAAATCAGCACCCTACTGGATGAAGTAAACAAGCTTGGGGAGTTTGACCCCCTGGGTGATGTCATCAAGCCCTACAACGGTGAGGAGCTGTCGCCTTCCCATTGCCGCATAGGCTTTGTGGCGACCACCAAGCAAGAGGCCGCAGACAAACTGACAAAAGCTGGGGCAAAACTAAGCTCGGACTCACAACAAAACTGGCACCTGCCCAACGGCATACACTATCGAACCAGCGCGCTTCCTAAAACGGCAAAGGTCGTGGCCATGTTTTCTGGCCAGGGAGCGCAGTACAGCGAGATGGGCAAAACTCTAGCATTGAACTTTCCAGAAGCTCGGGAAGCCTTTACCAGAGTTGATCAACTGCTGGAAAGGGAGCATAAACTGCCACTGAGCAGTATTCTTTTTCCCACTGGCACAGACCATAAACTCAAATCAGAAAATGCGTTGCGGCTAAACAGAACCGAATATGTACAGCCTGCTTTGGCAGCGTTTTGTGTGGGATCCTATCAACTACTCCATAAAATGGGATTCACACCAGACCTGGCCCTGGGTCATAGCTTCGGGGAACTCACAGCCCTATGGGCAGCGGGCGCCATAACAACCGACGATCTCTACCGGCTCAGCATCAGTAGGGGTCATGGCATGCAAAATTCGCGCAACGAAGCCGGAGACCCCGGTGCCATGCTGGCAGTGGCCAACCCCCCTGGCAATCTGCAGGACACATTAAAGTCCATTGGTGGTATTCAAGTTGCCAACTGCAATTCCCCTGAGCAAAAAGTGGTGTCGGGAGCCACCGAGTCTATCGCCAAACTAGAGGCGCAACTCAATAGCGAAGGCATTAAGTGTGTGCAATTGCCCGTGTCCGGAGCCTTCCACTCCAGCCACATGAATGACGCCAAGGCCCACTTTGCAAAAACCATTGCCAGTACCGAATTTTCCGCTTTGCAAATACCGGTCTATTCAAACCTAACCGGTAATCTATATGAACCTGAAAACATAGACTGGACCGACGCCCTGACTCAGCATCTACGGGGCGAGGTGTTATTCCAGCAAAATATTGAACGCGCATACGATGATGGCGGTCGTCTGTTTGTTGAAATTGGTCCTAAAGGAATCCTCACCAATTTCGCTAAAGCCACATTGAAGGCAAGAGATGCAGAATTTATTACCCTGAACCCGTCCCCTGGGAAAGATGCCGTTGGGCAGCTGCTCGACGCCATGGTGCAGCTGAAACTTTGTGGCATCAATCTGGCATGTGATCCCTATGAAGCAGAACCGTACACGGATGCCAGTAAAGGCAAGTCCGGTGTTACCGCTCGACTGCATGGCAGACATTATTTTACGCCGGGATCATTGAAACGAATCAATCGCGCTGGAAGCGCCTTTGGCCGACCACAGCAAAGCGAGCCTGCCAGCGAACCGACCAAAGCGCCCCAAGAGGGGTCAATCGAACCGCAACAGATCGAACCAGCCAAGGCAATGCATATCAGTAATAAGGAGATGAACGTGGGGCATCAAGCTACAGTGAAAACAACAGCGAATGCTGAGCAGGCTGTGAGTTCAAACCAAACAGCATCGATTCCGCCCCAGACAACTACGGCGCCTACTCTGGCGCTTAACGATATTCTTCAGTGTCAAGCGGCCAACAGTCAGGTACAAAACAGCTTCTACCAGACCCAATCACACCAACTGAGCGTATTGGAGAAACTGCTCCATCACCAACAATCGGTGTTGGAACAGGTGAGTAACAACGGCGGTGCCAGTGAACAAATTGGTTTGCAACAGGCACAGGCATTTGACAGCCTGTGCCAACACAATCAAAACTTGTTTGCCAGCCACGAAGCTTTCTTAAACAGTCAAAACGCCATTCTATCCCGCTTATTGGGACAGCAAAGCACACCTTTGCCCCTAAACACAAACCAAGTTAGTGCGGTTCCAATGATACAGCCACCTGCAATTGAGATTGCGCCCCCGGCTAGTGCGGCACCGGTGGAATCCGTAGCCACCCCAACCCCAGCGGTTGCTCCACCACAACCACAAACAGCAAGCAATGTGGTCAGTATGGCCCCGGAAACCCAAGCCGCCCAAGTGTTCGATGAAGCCTTGTTTTCTGGCACCCTGTTAGGCGTGGTGAGTGAAGCCACTGGTTACCCCGAAGATGTGATCGACCAAGACATGGATCTGGAAGCGGACCTGGGAATCGACTCCATCAAACGGGTTGAGATTTTTTCTAGTCTGAATGAGAAATTTCCGGGCTACGGCGACCAAATTGAAGTGGCTGAATTAGCCACCCTTACCACTCTGAAAGAAATCACCCAATACTTCTCAAATATTGCTAATAGTTTGAGCAGCACGAGCGCAACACCAGCATCGGCCAGTGTAAGCGAAATAAATGCAGCTCAAACACAAACCCAAGGCACGTCCTCCACCCCTGGGGATGGCATCACCGTTGAAGAGTTCTCGAAGCTTTTGGTGGAAACCTTGGTTAATGCCACCGGTTACCCTGCAGACGTGATTGATTTCGATATGGATCTGGAAGCCGATTTGGGAGTGGACTCCATCAAGCGAGTTGAAATGTTCGCAGCGCTACAGGACGAATACGCTGACAGCATTAAAGATGTTGACCCGGCGGAGCTGATGGAACTGAAAACCATACAGCAAATAATCGATTATTTTTCCAGTCAGCATCTAAATAATGCGGCCCCCCAGGGAAACCACGAAGAAACGAATTTAGAACCCGAAGAAAAAAAAAAGAGTTCGCCTGAACTAAAAAGAAATGGTACAGCCATAAAATACGGAATAGAACTCAGCCGATGTACTGTACCCGAGGCTAAAGCCCCGCTGAACTACGAGGGCCACCACATCCTGCTCACCGAGGATAACTGGGGCACAGGTGACGCGCTTTATCAATGGTTCAAAACCACGGGGGCTCAAGTCACCCTACTGCGGTTTAGTGAGTTCTCGACCACGAGCCCAAGGCCAACAAATGCCGACGCTAGCGACATCGTTACCTTTTCGCTAAAAGAACTCAATGATCAATCCCTCGGGGAATGGGTACGGGCCATTACAACTGCCCGAGGCAAAATCACGGGATTTATTCACAACAACCCGGTTATTGATGGCAGCGAGGAAGCAAAAGACTATCTAGCAGATGACGAATTTGAACTGGTTAGAGTGATTTATTTTCTATCCAAGCATCTAAAACTCAGTTTGAGTGAAAGCGCGCCCAAATCCAATGAACACTTCTATCTCATCACCACGAAAATGAATGGAGCAATCGGTTTGGGCCACGAGCATGCCCATTCCACCGTACAGGGTGGTTATTGTGGCTTGGTCAAATCACTGAAGATGGAAACGCCGGATCTATTTTGTCGCTGTATCGATATAGCTCCAGGGCTCAATCAATCTGATTGTATGGACATAATCAAGCAGGAGCTCGGTGACAAAGAAAGTAGCTTCTTGGAAGTGGGCAGACCTTCCACAAACTCCCGACTTATCATTCAAAAACACCTGATGGACACAACCACCCAATCTCCCCAGGAGGCTCAGCCGGATCAAAACAGTGTATTCCTGGTGAGCGGTGGTGGTCGCGGTGTGACTGCCCGCTGTATTGAACGTCTGGCCAGCGAGTACCAATGTAAATTCATCATACTCGGCCGCACTCCACTAGGGCCCCCTGAGCCAGACTGGGCAGTTAACCACAACGACGAAACCGGCCTTAGAAAAGCCCTGGTGCAGCAAGCAAAAAGCCAGGGGAAAAAGATCGTTCCCGTTGAAATCGACAAAACGGTGAAACAACTCCTAACCCAACGGGAACTGAAACAAACCCTGTCTGACATAGAACAATTGGGCGGTACTGCTGTTTATATCAGCGAAGATATCACCAATACAAAAGCCATCACCAAGAAGGTAGAGGAAGCAGTTAAAACCTTAGGGCCCATTAATGGCCTGATCCACGGCGCAGGCAATATCGCTGACAAATTACTTGAATACAAAGCAGAGTACGATTTTGAACTCGTATTTGGTACCAAGGTAAGAAGTTTACGAACACTACTGGCGTGCACCCAGCCTGAGCAACTGCAACATTTGATATTGTTCAGTTCCATCTCCGGATTCTATGGCCAATTCGGGCAATCGGATTACTCCTTATCTAACGAAATTCTAAATAAGTTTGCACTGCAGATGGGCCGAAGCAACAACAGCTGTAATGTGAAATCCATTAACTGGGGGCCATGGGACGGGGGCATGGTATCTCCGTCTTTGAAGAACGTGTACCGTAAATTCAATGTGCAAGTTATGCCCATTGAAGAAGGTGTGCAATTTTTTATGGATGAGTTCACTCACCAAGATGCGGATGTAAAACAAATGCTGGTGTGCCCTAAAAACATAGACGAAGTGCGCCAAAACCTGGCATCGCAACCGGTGTTTTAATTTAAAAGAGCAAGTATAAAACGAACACACATAGCAATATGTTTTTTATATAGGGAGCGGAATACGCAGTGGCAATAAAGCTTGCAGTGATCGGGATGGGATGTTTGTTTCCGGGCAGCAAAACCCCAGGGCAATTCTACCAAAACCTCATGGACCACAAGCCCCTGATTTCAGAAGATTCTGATTTCGAAATCGGGTTTGACCACTTTCAGGTTCCCGTTGATGTAGACGCACTCAAAACACTGGATAGCAGTTTTCTGTACACCCAGTATATTGTTCACGAAACTCTAAATTCCGCAGGCTATCTGCACAAAAACGAAACTCTATCCAAAACCGGAATTATTATGGGCAGCCGAGAGAGCTCGGCCGAAGAAATTTTCAATCTTTTCTCCCCTGCCTACTATGACGAACTGGAAACCAATATTCAGGAACTGATCTCTGACCCTCGTTTTCAATTCGATAAAAGCATCATTCCAAGCTCCGGCTCCCCCCTCAATATTTTTAACTTCAGCTACCCAACCATGCTGGCGGCACGAACCTTCGACCTGAAAGGGCCTGCCTTCTCCTTCGATGGAGCCTGTGCATCATCGCTCTACAGTATCCGGCTTGCGGGAGAGTACCTGGAAGCCGGACTGGCTGACATGATGGTTGCCGGTGGACTCTTCTTCGGATTAAGAAACAAAGCACTACCGGCCTTTTTTGAAAGCCTGGACATCACTGCCAAACCTGGCTCCTGTAAGCCTTTGGATAAAACCTCCGGCGGGATGATTCCCAACGAGGGCGGCGGAGCCATACTACTGAAACGGCTGGAGCACGCCCTGGCCGATGGCGACACCATACATGCGGTAATTGATAGCGTCGGATGGTCTAATAGTGGTCGCGGAAAACAAATCCTGGCCCCCAGCAATTCCGGCCAAATGATGGCATACCAGGACGCCTACAACGAGCTGAATATTGATAACGGAACGAAACCCATTCCCGCTACCGAAATCGATTACATTGAGTGCCACGCCACAGGAACCTCTGTAGGGGACAGCGTGGAGCTGGACTCCCTGGAAGCCTATTACAAACCCATTTACGATAAAAACCAAATATCCCACGGGCCACTGTTTGGGGCGGCCAAAGGCAACATTGGCCACTTACTCACCGCCTCCGGTATGGCTTCTGTCATAAAAATTATTATGAGCATGAAGCAGGGGTCGATTCCGGCCACCTTTGGCATCACAAACCCCATGGAATCCAGCAACGGATTCTTTTCGGGGGCCAATATGGTAAAAGAAAACACCCCCTGGCCCAGCAACGATAATCCCGACAAATTAAAACGGGCCGCCATCAGCGCATTTGGCTTTGGTGGATCGAACGCACACCTGATCCTGAGCGAGCATGATACCCACAACAGCCCCCAATCCAATTCATCTGCTTCCCAAACGAAACAAGAAGCGGTGGCTGTGGTGGGTCTGGGTGCACAGGTAGGCAGCTTAAATAACGTCAAGGAAGTTAGCGACGCCTTGTACTACGGTAAAACCCCCACGGCCAGGTCGCACACCAAACGGTTGCGGGGAATCGATGAAAGCGAATCCATAAAGAACTGGCTAGCGGCAAAAAATACGTTCAAAGCAAACTACTATTTTCGCCAGTTTGAATTTGATTTTATCAAAAACAGCGTACTGCCCCGGGAAGAATGTGAAGCTGTAAATAAGGAACTCATTCTCTTAAAAACCGTATCACAAGCCCTGGCGGATGCGGGCTTCTCCCGCAGCGAAAGAAAAAATGTGGCCGTGATCGTGGCGGCCAAACAAAACTTATTCCACTTGCAGTTGGGTCTTCACGTCTATCTCACCGATTTGATTGAAGGATCACTAAAGTCATCGGGCATCACCCTAAGCGACGAAAAGCGCAACAAACTCACTCAGATTACCCAAGATGCGGTTATGAGCCCGAATGCGGGATTCGATTTGCTGGCAGCCTGTATCGGCCCCATCATTGCCAACCGCATTTCGTCGGTGTGGGATTTTACTGGCCCCAGTATAAAGCTGTGCAGCTTGGAGCATTCGTTTTCCCAAAGCCTGGACTTGGCGCAAAGATTATTGCAAAAGCAACAGTTGGATGCCGTTGTGGTAGCGTCTATTGATGGCGATCCCGTGCTGGAAAGCCGGATTTGGCACGAGAAGTATGGTAAGCATTACGATTTAAGCTCCGAAGGTTGCACCTATGGAGAGAGCGCTATTGCTTTAGTGCTAAAATCCCAAGCCCAGGCGCAGTCAAGCAAGAACTATGTTTACGCCCAGCTAGACTGCGCACAGCAGCGTCGTAAGGGCCTTAACGAAGTTAAACCCCAAGAGTTTGATTCATTTTACCAATCCGGTTTAATGCAGCAGGGATTAAAGCCCCAGGACATTGATTATCTGGAACTGTCAGGGGATCTTTGTCGGGTATCCGTCAAAAGACCCTTGCAACAACTTAACGCACTGTTTTCTGACAAAAACATAAAAACCGGAGATGCCTGTTTCAATCTCGGTCAGTCTTTTCACACCAGTGAAGCACACTCAGTCCTCAAATCCATTTTGATGCTGGACGGTTCCTTCAAGCCTAAGACATTGAAAAAACCAGGTGGGCCAGCCCTAAAATGGGAGCACGAGAACCTGGAACTGAGCTCCACCTCCAGTTACTGGTTAGATCGGATAAACGAAAAGCACATTTCTGTAATTAATACCGGTTTCAATGGCAGTTTCAGCCACACCCTGATCAGCCGGACTCATCATCAAGATCAACAGCCAGCCCCTAGTCGGTCCGTTTTCCACAAAGACGACTATTTTTTTCTGCTTAGCGCGAACCAGCTAACCTCGCTAAAGGAGGCACTGAACCAACTGCTGGACCAATTTAGCGGTAAAACCGACCTCACCCAATTAAAGTACGACCTGTACACTAAATTGGATTTGGAAGCCCCTTACACTGCAGTGATCATGGGAGAAAGCCTTGGGGAGCTAATCAATGAAACTGAACTGCTGCTAAGTGCATTGGCTACCCATGCCGAATCAGACTTGGAATGGAAAGGTAATCGAGGAAGCTACTTCACCGGCCAGCCCATGGCAAAAAACGGTGAAGTCTGTCTGTGTTATCCCCCATCTGGGTTAAGCGCGCCTTTTTCAGTTTATGAAATGGTGAGTACGGTACCGGAAATCAATCAGTTCCTGGGAGAAAAACTTCAAGAGCTGCCTGTAGAAATCCAACAACTTCTGGCTGAAATAGACAAGCATCAAAAATCAAAGAAAGAACTTCCCATCTACATGGACGGGTTAGTGGGAGCCCTCACCAGCGAGCTGGTTCTGAATATTATTGGATTACAACCCAGCGCGTTTATTGGCCTTAGCTTTGGTGAGCTGGTGATGAACTCCGTCACAGAAGTGTACTCTGAAGAAGAAGGTGCCAATTTCATACTGGATCTGGTGGCCCCTTATATAAACCGGCTCTCAGACCCCGAGTTTCTGAAAAAATACTACGACGACCCAGATGTTGAGTGGACAACCTACTACTGCAATGGCAATAAAGATCGAATAGCGCAGTTCCTACAGCACATTGAAAACAACGACAGCGTTTATCTATCCATTTACGCGTCGCCCACCAACCTGGTTATCAGCGGCCTGCGGCCCCAATGTGAGGCGGCCACTTCCAAGTTTAATCTGTTGGCCTACCCCATAAGCCACAATATTTTTGTGCATACGCCACCGGCCATGGAATTCTTTGATGAGATCATTGAAACCAATCTAAAACATCCTTACTGGATCAATGAAGCCAAACCCGCCCGTTACTACAAAACCTACGATTGCGAGGTATTCAACTACGATAAGCAAGAGTTCGCCGAAAACGTGGCCAGCTGCATTTGCCGCCCCATTGATTTTAAAAAGGTATTGGAGAAAGCCCATGGGGATGGGGTGAGATTGTTTGTGGGCATGGATGGAGCGGATCTTTGCGAAACCTGGATTAAAGATAATCTGGAACAAAAACCCAATGTCGCCCTGTCATTAAAACAACGTGAGCTCAATTTCAAACAGTCGATCTACTCTCTCTGTGCCAAATTGATCAGTCAGGGCATCAAACTAAACCTGCCGAGAATTTTAGGGTTCCAAGCTTCTGATTTGGCTCGTTTCGAAGCAAAAGAGAATAACACGGCTAAAAAATTACCTAGCCTCATCAAGACAGTGGACAACGAGCCGGCAACTTACCGCGACGTTATGTTAACGGAAGCCAATAGGCTGCTCTTTAAGACAACAAAACCAGACAAGGTAAAGGGTTCAAAAGCAAATGAACCTGCGCCAAAGCCAACAGCAACTGCGACAACAACTATTCAGCCGGCCATTCCCCCGGTGGGTGAAAAAAGCCTGACTGTGCCCGCACCGGCCCAGGTAAAACCCGCCACGGCAGTGGGCGTAACCGCTAGTACATTGCTTACCGCCCAGCCACAGAGCATTAGAAGTAAAGATCTGATGGCGCTGTTAAAGCGTAATCACGACAATAATGTCGCGATTCATCAGCAGTACCTGACCACTCAGATGAAGTACGCTGATATGCTGGTTAACAATCTCTCATCACTACAAAGCAATGGCCCTGTTGCCAACGTGACCTCGCCAATTACTTCCACGCCAAAGCCAGCAACAATATTCGCCGTGCCAAATCCAGCCGCGCCCATGACCAGTGGAGCTCAAACAGGAAAAAAAGCGCCGCTCTGGGACAGGCAAACATTAGAGGAACTCACCCTGGGCAAGCTGTCGAATATTTGGGGTGAGCGCTATAAAGAGGTGGATCACTACCCTATTCGAGCCCGATTACCGGCACCACCATTCATGTTCGTGAGCCGGGTAACACGGGTTGAAGCCGAGTACCAGCAACTCAAACCGTCTTTGATCGAAACAGAATACGACATTCCCCACGATGCCTGGTATCTATGCAATGGACGTGTTCCCGTTTCTGTTGCAACAGAATCGTCCCACAGCGGGATATTACTGCTGAGTTACATTGGCGTGGATGCCATGTTTGGTGGTCGGCTAAGATTTAGAGCCATTGATTCCACGTTTATTGCCCATAATCAGAATCTGCTTTGTGCCGGGGAAACCTGTAGAGGGGTGTTTAAGCTGGATAAGGCAATCCAGAACCAAAATGCTGTATTGGCGTTTTACACCTACGATTTGTATGACAGTAACGATACCCACCTATTCACCATAAAAGGGCTTGGGGGGTTATTCAGTAGAGAGGAATTAGACAAAGCACAACAGGCAAAAAACCGGCTCCCTAAAAACCCCACGCCCTCAACTCAGACCAACCTGGATTGGAGCAATCCCATTCTAACCACAAGCAAAACCTCATTTAGTTTTGAGGATCTGGATTACATTCAAAATGGACGTACCGATCTGTGCTTTGGTGAACACTACCCCCGCTTCAATAAACAACAGCAGTTGTACCCACCCCAATTCAGGGTACTGAGCAGAGTGGCCCACTTAGATACCAAAGGCGGAGCCCACGGTCTGGGGCATATAGTGGGAGAAGCGGATATTGACCCTAATCACTGGGTGTTCGATGCCCACTTCCCTAACGATCCGGTGTTGCCTGCCACTTTCTCAGTGGAAGGTATGGTGCAGCTGTTTGTTTTCTACTTTCATGCCACGGGCCTGGTCACTTTGGCTTCGGACACAGCGGAACGCTCAGTGTGTACTGACATCACTGCCAGCTTGAGTTTTAGAGGAGAAGTGCAACGCAAGCCCATGACATTACGTTACGAACTCACTATAACCGACATTATAGTAGGCGACACGTTAGCCGTGATTGGTGACGTACTTATTTACCAGGAAGAGAAGCTACTAACCGTAGTGCAAAACATGGGTATTACAATGGCCCCGCCCACAGAGAGCCAGTGATCACAATGACATCTAAAGTGCACTCAGACATTGCCATCATTGCCGTTAGCTGCCTAGTACCGGGTAGCAAGACTCCCGATGATTTTTTTCAATCACTGCTGCAGAAGAAAAACTTTATCGGCGATTCCGGCTTACCGGAAATCACCGAAAACGACTTCCAAGGCACAAAGGTTCCCCAAGAGTACGGCAAGCTGGATAACACGTTTTTGAGAGTGCTCTATATCGTTCATCAGGCGCTTAAGCAAAGCGGTTATCTGAACCAAAAACACATACTGAATAAAACCGGCATAATCCTGGGCACCAGGGAAGGCTGTTTACCGAAAATGGCCGGCTTGTTCACTCCCGCCTATTTACACGAACTGGAAAACCAGATTGCCGGTCACCTGGCTGAACCTGCATTCAAATTCGACTATAGCTGGGAGCAAGACCAAAACTCCCCCTTGAACGCCTTCTCTTTCAGTTACCCCACCCTGCTTGCTGCCGAAACCCTGGGTATGAAAGGTCCCACCTATTGCCTGGATGCGGCCTGCGCATCGTCTCTTTACGGGATCAAACTTGCATCCTATTACCTAGCCAATGGCCAAGCCGACCTCATGCTAGCGGGAGGTTTCTCTTCCGGTTTCGAGCTGCAAGCACTAAGGGACTATTTCGCCAAGCTGGGCGTCGCTGCGGAGAAAAACAAAAGCACGCCCCTGGACCGGAGCTCTAAGGGCATGGTGGCCCAAGACGGAGGCGGACTGGTGGTGCTAAAACGCCTGGAAGACGCCATCAGAGATAACGACAACATTTTGGGTGTGATTGAATCCATTAGCTGGCGCAGCCAAGCGGGCAAAGGCAAAATGATATTGGCCCCTAGCAAGTCAGGCCAAGCCAAAACCTATAAAGATGCCTTCGATCAATTGGCCAATAAAGGCATCACTCCAAATGACATTGATTATATCGAATGTCACGCCACCGGAACTCCGGTGGGCGACACCATAGAATTAAACACGTTGGAAGGCTTCTACGGTGCCCAGGGCGCTACGCCAAAATACGGCTCGGTGAAAGGCAATATAGGCCACCTTATGTCGGGGGCGGGCATTGTCGCTCTGATCAAAATACTGTACTCCATGAAAACCGGCACATTGCCCGCCACCTTCGGTATCAAAAAGCCCCTGGCTTCCCGCAAGGGCACCTTTGGTAAAACCAATCTGGTTTGCGAAAATCTAAAGTGGGATGACATCGCCACTAGCGCCCACAGGAAACGGGCCGCTGTGAGTTGCTTCGGCTTTGGTGGTTCCCATGCTCACTTGCTAATAAGTGACTACCGTAGTGACGATCACCCAACACACTCAACGGCAAAAACAGCTAATGCCCAAGCCGCAAATAAACCTGTGGGCAAAGACACTGCAGGGCTCAATCTTGTGGGCTGTGGCGTCCAGGTTGGCTCCATATCCGGCCCCAGAGCCTTACAAGAGTATTTAACCACGTCAAAGTCTGTTTCCTATAAAACCAACCCCCGTCTACGGGGCCTGGAACACAACCACACCCTCACCCAACAATTTCTACCACCAGAAACCTTCGCACCAGGGATTCATTGCTCTCAACTCTCTGTGGATTTTATGAAGAGTGCTCTGAACACCCAATCCAGGGGGGAAATACTCAACAAAGAGCTCATGATTTTAGAGGTGGTTGATCAGGCTTTAGAGCAAGCGGGTTATCATAATGGCGACCACCAGAACACCGGCGTGGTGGTGGCAACCCGACAGAGCTTGTTTCAGGTGCAGATGTTTGTTGAATACTACCTGCCCCAATGGATTGACCAAGCGCTGGAAAAAAACCGTATACACCTGGATAATGAACAGAAAAATCAGCTCCTGCAAAAGGCTCAACATGCCATTTTAGGGGCCAACAACGAAGGCTTTGACTTTATTGCAACCTCCATTGGACCCATTGTGGCCAACAGGATTTCTGCAACCTATGGATTCACCGGCCCATCCATAAAAATGGACTGTTTGGAAAACAGTTTATTCAGAGCGCTGGAGATGGCAGATCAAATGCTGCATTTCCAACAATGCGATAGCGTGGTTGTTGCGGTTGCCGATAGCGACCCGGCACTGGAAAGCCGAATTCTACTGAGTAAATATGCCAAAGACCTTAATCTAGATATTCAAAGCCGTTTGATCGACGATAGCGCAGTGGCACTGGTGGTCACCACCAAAGCCTACGCCGAAACACTTGGCCGCCAGCCCATTTCAACTATAGATCGAATAGAGTGTAGTCTCACACCGAACCAGGCCACGTCCGCTGACAAGCAAGGCCAAGACTCACCAGTAGAAAGCTGTGGTTCCCAGAGCCAAGATTTAATTGAAGATCGACTGGGGTTCTCATTTGCCACGGCCCCGGCCCTGGCCATGGTAAAAACCCTGTTGCTGGATTCCTCCTACAATGCTCGCCCTATCCTTTTCGAAGGAAACTTTTTTGACGGACAGCAGGGCCGGATGCACATTACACCAGTGAGCGCCAGTGTTTTTAAAGACGCTACGCAAAAAACACAATCGGTGGATAACCTGAAGACCGATACAGGCAAACTGATAAAAAATGTCAGTCATCGACTGCAGCCCATTTCCAGCGAATTTCCCACACTGGAAACGCAAATACCCGAACACACTCCTAAACAAGATTCAAAACAAAACTCAAAACAAGATCCGGATTTGAGCACGCTGGTGACAGACAATCACAGTGAGGTAATACCACTACCTCAGCCAGTGAGCCAACCGAATTTACCAGCGGAATCACTGTATGCACAACTGTATCAGCAAAACTGCCGCCTGCAATGCGCGTACTATGAAAACCAGCGGCTGCTAAATACGCTTATCAATGCCCAACTGGATTTATCCATTCCGGTAGAAAACGTAAATAACCAATCACAGTCATCCTCGCAGGAAAAAGACCCACAGCAAGAAAACCAGAGACTTTTTCAATCTTTAGGGAATACACATTCATGAGCACTACGTCATCCATCCACAGTAACAGAGCAACCAAGGCGGACTGGCAGGCTTTAGCAGATGGCACCCTGGCAAAACTGGAAAACAAGTATTTTGTATACCGGCATTTGCCCGCCGGCGACACGGAAATCACAACAGATTTCCAAGCTGAAGCCGCGACGGCAGAATTAGCAGCCGTACTGCCCGCAATGCCAATTAGCGGTTTGGGAAGCGAGACATTTCAAATCGATCATAAAGTGAAATGCAGTTATATGGCTGGTGCAATGGCTCACGGAATTGCCTCAGAAGAAATGGTAATCGCGTTGGGCAAATCGGGTTTATTGAGTTCATTTGGCAGCGGTGGGTTATCTCTGCCCAGGGTAGAACAAGCCATAAAAACCATTCAAGCAGCTCTCCCCAACGGCCCCTACGCGTTTAATTTTCTTAGCAACCCCTACAGCGCCGATTATGAAAATGGCCTGGTGAATCTATTTCTGCAATACAGCATCAACACAGTGGAAGCATCCGCGTTTATCGAACCCTCTGCCGCCCTTATCAACTACCGTATCCAGGGACTGAGTTTGGCAGATAATGGACAGATTCAAACCAACAACAAAATCATCGCCAAAGTATCACGGCAGGAAGTGGCGCTTAAGTTCCTGATGCCACCCAGCCAAAAAATGATTGAACTGCTTCTGTCCAGTAACACCATCACGCCACAACAGGCGCAATGGGCCAGCCAAGTACCCTTGGCAGACGATATCACCGTGGAAGCCGATTCCGGAGGCCACACAGACAACCGCCCTCTCATATCGGTGCTACCGGCCATGATCGCCATCCGCAATCGGGTCTGCGATCAACAGGGTTATAACACCCCCGTAAGAATCGGGGCGGCCGGAGGTATCGGCACATCAGAGTCCGTACTGGCCGCCTTCACCATGGGGGCGGATTACGTGGTAACGGGCTCCATAAACCAAGGCTGTATAGAAGCGGGTACGTCCGATTCGGTTAAAAAATTGTTGGCGAAAGCCAAGATGGCAGATGTCACCATGGCACCGGCGGCAGACATGTTTGAGGAAGGCGTGAAGGTGCAAGTACTACGCAGTGGCACCATGTTTCCCATGTTGTCCCAAAAGTTGTACGACACCTACCGAAAATACCCGTCCTTGGACGCCATTCCGGAAGCCGAGTTAGCTAAATTGGAAAAAAGCGCCTTTAAAAAGCCCGTAGCCCAGGTGTGGCAAGAAACCGCGGAGTTTTTCCGTCAGCGTGACCCTAAGATGCTTACAAAGGCAGAACAAGATCCTAAGAAAAAAATGTCCTTGGTGTTTCGTTGGTATTTGGGTAAGTCCGCTTCTTGGGCCGTGGAAGGGGATCCCGCCCAAATGATTAACGCGCAAATCTGGTGTGGACAAGTGATGGGAGCTTTTAATGAATGGGTAAAAGGCACGCCCATGGAACACCCAGGTAACCGCAAAGTGGCCGAAGTGGCCGAATTATTAATGGTGGGTGCCGCCCTGCTCTCTCGCATTCAGCTGTTAAGAGCCGTTAAGGTGGATTGCCCGCTATCCGTGGCGAGCCCACAACACTTATTAAAGGAACAGGGCGACAGGGTTGATAGAGCCGTGGCTTCTTACTCAACCTAGCCATAGAGTGCGGCAAGATAGACGCCCACAACGATTTTAAATTTTACTGCAAAGCGGGGAAGCACATGTCAACTAAAAATCTGGATAACGTCGAGTTTAATAACTTTTTTTCGCGCATTCTGCTCAAGAATAACTATCGCTATCAATTCACCATTCCCATAGACAAGTCCCCGGGATTGATGAACCTACTCAAATTTGTGGAAAACAGAGTTATGAACATCGACCTGTCGGGAATCCCGGTGGATCGACCCATTTTCATAATCTCTCTGCCCCGCACCGGCTCCACTATGTTGCAAAACATTATTTGTGCCCATGAGCAGGTAGGATATTTTTCTCACACCATGAACAACTACTATCCCTATTTTGCACCGGTGGACTGGTTACGGGAAAAGCTGGATTTAAACCTGAAAGGGGAACGATTTATTGGCGACAGCATTATGGTGGATACCACAAGCGCATCTGACCCCATCCATATTTGGAACAGCTGGATACGCAAAGACCCATTTGTGGCGAAACATGTGCTCTACCGCAAAGAAGACTTGAGCCAGGAACAAATCGATGAAATTTATACATCAATTAAGAAAGCGTTATGGTGCCAAAAAGGCGGCAAGAATCGTTTTCTTATTAAATCTCCGGGAATGTTAGCCTACTTACCCCTGGTTAATGATTTGTTTCCCGATGCCAAATATATCCATCTGGTGCGTGATCCACGCCATTGCGCCAACTCCCTGATCAAGCTGACTAAAAAAAGCATTGCACAGATTGAACTGATCTCAAAAGAAATCAAGAATTACAAGCACGCGGGCAAAACACCTGTATCCTATCCCCATGTACCAAAACTGCCTGAGTACATGGAACAGTTCGGCGTTGACAATATAAAAACCGCAGCCAATGTGGTGGAAGACTCCATCAACATGGTGAACGATTACCGGGATAATCTTGCCAACTTCCATGAAGTCCGTTATGAAGACATACTGCAAAACCCGTCACAGAAACTAGAAGAGCTGCTGAACTTTTGTGATCTTGAACTGCCGGACAAATCCAACCAGGCCTTTTGGGATCAGATGAACAACGTGGGTACTGTAAAACACAAAAACAACTATACAGACTATGAAATTGTAGAGTCCATATGTAGCGGCAGCATGGCGAAGTACGGCTACGAAAAAGAAAACGCGCCAGCTGATAGCAAGACTGAGCCAGCGCAACAGCCAGCGCAACAAGAAGAAACCGCCTAAATCAGGAAATAAACGATCATGCAAGCGTCACAAGAACTCACTATACCCATTGGGAAAAATATGCAGCTGGCTGCAAAGGCCTGGGGTCCGGAAAACGGTACACCGGTGATAGCGGTACATGGCTGGCTGGATAATGCCAATAGCTTTGATGTGATCGCCCCTTTGATCAAAGGGGCCCGAGTTGTGGCTATAGATATAAGAGGCCACGGTCGTTCATCCCATATTGATAAATGCGACAGCTACATTTTGTTGGATATCGTACGGGACATATTTTTGGTGGCGGATTATTTAGGCTGGGAAAAATTTTCCCTACTGGGCCACTCAATGGGTGGCGCTGCCTGCACTCTCGCCGCCGGTACAGTACCCAAGCGCATTCGAAAGCTAGCCACACTTTGTATTCTCACCCCCTTCGAAGCGCAAGAGGCGGTACTGCCATTCGAGCTTGAGGCCTCCATCACCAAGCAACCCCAACTGGTGACCAAACCACCCAAGTATTATCCCGACCTGGATGCTTTGGTGGCCAATCGAGTATCTAATGTTTTCTTTCCCATTTCGGAAGCGGCAGCCCAAACCATCATGGAACGAGGAGCCGTTGAAGAATCGCAGGGATTCCGTGTCACAAGCGATATACGATTGCGTATGCCTTTCCCCATTCGCTTAACTGAGGGACAGGTAAGTGGGTTTCTTGCCCGAATTGAGTGCCCGGTACAATTCTTAATGGAAGAAAAAGGCTTATTTCCCCTGGAGTTTCTCGAAGCGAGAATAGCGAAGATTAAGAACATCCAGCACCACAAGTTGACCGGTTCACACCACGCCCACATGGAAGACGAAGCGGTGGCCATTGCCGAGATACTGGAGCCATTCTTTAGCCATGACTGAGCACAAAGCACACACAGAGAAGGAAAATAACGATCAACTGAATGTCAGCATGGCAAGGCTGACGTTTCCCGCTTATGGCACCGCTGTACTGACAGTATCCCACGGCCTGATAGATTCCTTCTTCCTCAGTAAAATCTCCTATACTGCCGCCGCTGCTGTGGGAGGTATATTCTCCTTTTTAGCCATGTGTGGCTTTTTATTGAGGAACTTTGCCCAGGCCGGGGGCATTGTGGCTAACCAACATATAGGTGCCCGGCAATCGGAAAGCGTGGCCAAGGCTTTCTCAGTCTGCCTCACCATGGGTGTCATCTTGGGGGGCGTGCTCGCCAGTATCATTTATGGATTAAGTGATCGCATCCCCCTGTGGATGGGATTCTCTGATGAACTCAGCCAAATGAGTACCGAATATATGAGGCTGGCCTGCTTTCATATATTTCTGCAATCCATCAGCTTTAGTTATATGGTTTTTATTTCCATCCACGGTTTCACTTCCTGGAATTTCACGCTGATTGTGACCATGAATGTGCTTAATATCGCGGGTAATTTTATTTTACTGCAATGGAATGGCGGTGAATATTTCAGCGTATCCAGCGTGGCAATGGCCAGTATTTTCGCTTCTATCATTCCCATCTTAATGGAGTTTTATTTTGTTCATAGCAAGATGGGAATCCGACTTATTCCTTGGGTGGGAAAGAACACCTTTCGGGACCTTGCCCGACAAATCTCCAAAATTGGCATACCCAGCTCACTGTTCCCGGTTTCACTGCAGCTGAACCTGTTAGCACTGGTGGTATTTATCAACCAGTTGGGGCCGGAAATGCTGTCTACCCAGGTCTATAGCATCAATATCATCATGCTGACCGTGGCCTGGACAACCGCAGTGGCTCAATCGTCCCAAATTTATATCTCCCGCCTGGTGGGATCCTCAGGCTTTGATCAAGCAGAACAAAAGTTAAAACAAACCCTCACCTGGGGCATCACCGGAGCGCTGCTGATTACATCCTGCTTTTGTGTGTTTTCCGATGAGCTATTTGGCCTCATGACCACTAACGCCGTCATACTGCAACAGGGCGCCATCATACTGATGATGGGCTTAATTTTGGAACCCTTGAGGGCCGTGAACATGATTACCTTAGCCTCACTCAATGCCGCTGGGGATGCCAAATATCCCGGATTACTGAGCATTGTCATGATGTGGGTCATAGGGGTTCCCATGTCCTGGTTCTTTGGAATTCATTTGGCATACGGACTGGTGGGCATTTACATCGGCCGCATTATTGATGAGAGCTTGCGGGCACTCATGGTTTATCTACGTTGGCGCAGCAGGCTGTGGCAAACAAAAGGCATCACTTTTGACCCACACATGCAACTTGCTACAAAGGGTAATTAACAATGGCAAAATTTAAGTATCGACCAATGGATTACGGCTACCTGCGTATTTTCGTGTGGACCGGATTTAGTATGCTTGGAGTAGCACTGGGTGGGGTATTTTCCTATCTGTTTATTATGTTGGTGGTACTGCTAGCGGTTTTAGATCCAAAGATTGGTCGTGATACCCGCAATTATCCGCCGGAAATGTCTCGGCAATTATCCGCCATTAAGTTTTATCGTTACCTGACCTTTGCTCAAGTACCGGTTCAAATAGTTTGCATGGCCTTCGTGATTTGGCGCGTCACCAGCACCGATGTACAACTCTATGAGCAAATCGGAATGATTCTGTCCGCGGGCATTGTCTTTGGCAACATCGGTATCAATGTGGCCCACGAGATGATCCACAAAGAAACTCGCCTGGAACAAACTCTGGGCGGCTTACTGTTATCCACCGTGGGATACAGTACCTTTAAGATTGAACATCTTTATGGACACCACGTCAATGTGGCCACCCCCCTGGATGCATCCACCGCACCCTTCGGCCAATCTCTCTACGCGTTTCTGCCGAAAGCGATTACACGAAATGTCTACAACGGATTTAGACTGCAAAACCAACGCATGCGAGCACAAGGGCTTTCTCCTTGGAGTATAAAAAACGAGCTGACTTGGTGGACCACCTTGACCGCATTCTGGATTGCCTGTGTTTGGGTGGCATTTGGTGGTCAAGGGGTAATTACCTATCTACTTTTATCCTGTGTGGCCATCATCGTTCTAGAAATCGTTAATTACATCGACCACTATGGACTTCTAAGAACACAGAATGAAGATGGAAGCTACGGCCCCGTCACTCACCACCATTCTTGGAACGCGTCGGATATCCTTAGCAATTACGGATTGCTTAACCTGCAACGCCACTCCGACCATCATGCATTTCCCCGTCGGCGTTACCAGATATTGAGGCATTATGACGACAGCCCGCAACTGCCTTCAGGCTACGCCTTGATGATACTTATGGCTCTGGTACCCCCTGTTTGGAAGCGAGTGATGGACCCACTTGCCCAACAATACAGATCTGAGGTGTTGGCCGTACCCGGCAACTAAAACACCAATATGCCCAGTGACTTCTTAGCCCGTTTTATCATCCAGCACCGCATACTGTGCGTTATTCTGGTTTTGTTCATTTCAGTCATGCTCATGGCGGGGCTTAAACATTTTAAAGTTACCAGTGATCAACGGATTTTTTATTCCAGTGATGATGAGACGTTTCAGGCTTTGGAATTTATTGATAAGACCTATTCCAGTGACCGCACACTGATCATTGCCCTGCAACCACAAAGGGGTGACGTCTTTCAGACACCGGTTTTATCCTTAGTAGAGAAAATCACTGAGTTTGGTTGGCAGATTCCCCACTCCCTGCGGGTGGATTCCATCACTAACTATATCCACACCCAGGCTGAAGATGAC
This sequence comes from uncultured Ketobacter sp., assembly GCA_964016105.1. GTDB lineage: Bacteria > Pseudomonadota > Gammaproteobacteria > Pseudomonadales > Ketobacteraceae > Ketobacter. Next base: position 52,240 of record CAXHEX010000022.1, on the reverse strand, counting down.
CTCATCATAAGTGAACCATTGGTTGAATCCAGCCAAGATCTAACCCCTGAAAGCCTAAACAGAATTCGGGATTTCAGCCTGGCTGAAACCAATATCATCAACAAGCTAATTTCAAAAGACGGAAACTTTACCGCTATAGTTGTGAGCTTTGCCTTTCCCGACCGGGATGCAGACAAAGCCCGAACCGAAGCCATGGAAGAGGTGGAGCAAGCCCTGTCCAAATGGCGTGAAGCAAACCCCAATATCACCATCAAAATTTCTGGCAATGTGGTGATCGGTGCAGCCCTGCCCAAATTAGTGAGGCAAGACGGCGCAACCGTAATGGTCACTGGTGCAGGAATCATGTTGGTGGTGCTTCTCTTATTAGTTCACCCCATCAGCGCAGTGTTGGCCATGATTACTTGCTGGATGGCGGCACTATCCGGCCTGGGTGCCGCCCTCTGGAATGGCAGCGTGATAACCTCCGTTTCCATCAATGCTCCAATTATTGTTAGCATTTTGGGGTTAGCGGATTGCATTCATATTGCCATAAGCTATCGTGACCAATACAGCGCCGGTCACAGTAAAACCCAGGCTATGATTAACAGCCTGTCCATCAACCTCAAACCCATTTTTCTCACCAGCATCACCACCGCCATCAGTTTTTTCGCGTTGAACTTCAGCAAATCGGCGCCTTATCACGACTTGGGGAACGCCGTGGGTGTGGGCATATTAATTGCGATGCTGGCGTCTTTGTTTCTGTTTGCCCCCTTGCTTTCATTTTTCCCAGTTAAAGCAAAAACCGTCAGCAAGCTGGTTAATATGAAACGCTACAGTGATTTTCTCGATAAACGGAAAAACAGTCTAATCTGGGGCTGGGGAATTGTTGCACTGATCTTATTAGCTGCTCTACCTTTAAACCGCCTGGACGATTCAATTTTAAATTTCTTTTCTGAAGATCTGCCTATTCGGCAAGACAGCAATTGGATCAGTGAACATTTAGGAGGACCCAGTGTTATATCAGTAAGCGTTGCGGCACAAAGTGATTCAAGCATCACCGAACCGGAATACTTGGGGATAATGGACCGATTTAATGACTTCCTGCAAAACCAGGAAGAGGTTCGATACAGCGAAACCATCGTAGATATACTGAAAAACCTAAACCAGGTCATGCACGGCGACGACCCAGAATGGCGCCAAGTGCCCGACTCCCGAGAGCTGGCATCCCAGTACCTGTTGCTCTACGAAATGTCACTGCCTGCGGGCTTCAACCTCAATCACTTGATTACTCCCGACCATACTGAAAGCCGAGTTATCATCAACCTCCGCAGTCTGAGTGTAGAAGAAACCATGGCTTGGGAAGAAAAAATACAAGACTGGTTTGCAAACAACGCAACACAGTTAGAGCAACCCATCATTGGTGGTAGTGGTTTAGCATTTGCGCATTTACAGCATCGCAACATTTCCAGCCTGACGTTTGGTTTTGTGGTGTCACTAGTGTTTATTGCATTAATACTAATTTGGGCCCTGAAATCCTTCAAGCTTGGCGTAATCAGCTTAATACCCAATCTTTTACCTGCCGGAATGGCCTTTGGCCTATGGGCCATGATATCGGGCCAAATCGGTATGGGAATATCTATCGGTTTTACCATGACCCTGGGTATTGTGGTGGATGACAGCATTCACCTTATGTCAAAATTTCAACACGGCCGAACCCAACTAAACTTATCAGTAAAAGAAGCGGTTCACTATGCTCTATCACAAGTGGGCGCTGCAATGGTAGTGACGACGTTGATTATTGTGGCCGGTTTCTCAGCAATACTGGGTTCCAGTTTTACGCCAAACCAAGATGTGGCTACCATCACCATTTTAACGGTATCATTAGCAGCGTTGATCGATCTAATTTTGTTGCCAGCCATTTTATTGAAACTTGCTCCAGAAGCAAAAGTAAACCACTAGAAATCGGGGCGAGTTTTGCAAATACACATGCAACTTTATCAAAAGGGGGGAAATCATAAGCACACATCAATGTGCTAATGGGGTCGATATAAGTAAGTGGGGACAATCAAGTGAAAAGGTTTTTAGATGGGGAGTTATTACCGCGAGCGCGCCGTTAGTGCGTTAAACAATAATCAGTGGCAATAACCATAACAACCTAGCATTCCGCTACCACCTCGAGAAGGTCGAAATAGCTCCTACCCTTATATCGTAGTTTTACGCTCACGCCCATAATCCATTGGCTTGAGCAGAAGACAAACACAACCAATTTGATACGTTTATAAAAAATAGGAGTTTTTATAATGACACGACCAAATACCTGGCTGACGCTGAAAAAATACTTTTCAGCAACTGGCCTTGTCATATTAGCAGGGTTGCCCTTTTCGCAGGTAAACGCGCAAATTGTTAACCCCACCGGCAATCTACTGGCAAAACAGAACAACACCGGGGTAAGCGTTAGCGCCAGCTTTTCTGATAGTCGCCGCCCTGTGTCCAACATACACGATCAAAGCAGCCGCAGTTACTGGAGCAACAACAACAGTAAGTTTCCAATGAACGATAAAGTGGTTGCGGATCTCGACAGAACGGTAGCGGTGGAACGCATTGTATTGAACAGCCCCTCAATTATCGACTTTGACCTGGAATATTTTGACGGCAAAGATTGGCAAGTGGCAAACTCGTTTCGCGTGACTCCCAGCAACAAAGAATTCTTCGTGGGCAACATTGCTGCACAAAAATGGAGAATCCGTAATTTTCTCAATGCATCCACTGGCAATGCCACTTCCGTTACCATTAACGAATGGGAACTCTATGGCAGCGACGGCGACGACCTGGCCAAAATTAACGATGTGGAAACTGAAACCGTTAAAGAATTGGCAAGTGCCTCAGTGGATGAATGCTTCCGCGGCGTATACAACCCGCTTAATGCCTATCCTTACAGCGGCCCCTGCATTCTTGGTCAGCAAAAAATCAACGAAAGCTATGTCTGGGGAATGACCCACTACAAAAGCGGCAGCTCCGAAAGCCTATACCTGGGTATCGGTGCCAATGTCTGGTGTCTTGCCCTTGATAAATACGTAGGTCTACTGATCCCCTACATTCGAATCGGCGGAGTCGTTTGCGAGAACTCGCTCGTACCCAGAGAAATCCCTGCGGATTGGCGACCACCCAACATGTATCGCTACGACCTCAAAACCAACCGCCTTACCAAACTCTCGCTTAATTCCCGAGCCAACAGCATCAGAAACAAGACCGTGGGCTTCCGCTCCGCTGGAAATCATCAAGGCATTGTGTTTCTGGGAGGCCCCACCTGGTATAAAACCACCGCTCTAATGGCGTTCAATGCTGAAACCGGCCAGCTTCTGGGGTCCACGGTTGTGGATATGGGTTATTCCAATGTGCGCAAGATGATCGTTGTTAATGGTGATCTATATCTTGGAGTAGGTAACGGCGGCGGCGACCCCGACGAAGAGTACGTCAACGAAAATGTCGACGAAAAAGCCAATACGGGTGCAGTGATTCGCTGGACAGGTAACGCGGCAGCGATTTTAGCTGGAGATACCAGCACGCTATTTGATTTTGAAGTCGTGGGCACCCAGCTTGATGGAGAAGCAGCGGAAATAGGCACATTTGAAAACCGTATGATGGTATCCAGTTGGCCTAACCTCTACAGCACCAGAGGCGGCGGTCTGTGGCGTTCGCCCTCGCTACCAATCAATACGGCCCTTGCCAATGAAAAAACCATTTGGCAAACCAATACATCCAACGGCAACCGGTTGGTTTTTGATGAAAACGGTAATCTGGTACTTTATGCTTCCGACGGCAGCAAGGTATTTGAATCCAATACCGGCGGTAAAGGGGCCACTGAGTTACTGTTCCAGAACAATGGTAAACTTGCCATTTATAATTCCCGCAACAACCTGCTCTGGAGTAGCGATGCTGAATGGAAACCCCAGGACATTGCTTTAAACAATTTCGCGCTGGAAAGCGCCATTCGCGCGCCGCGAGGTTCAACACTATACGCAGGTCAATCACTGCGATCTCGCTCTGGTCATTTTGGTTTGGAGCTCACCTCATCCGGTAATTTGCAAATAACCGAAAGAGTTTTGCCGTGGGCTCGGGTGTGGGGTGCCGACCAGTACGACCCAGAACCCGATGTGGCCAAAACCTATGGCATCGGCGTTACCGCTGAGCTTGATGGCTGGCTGCACTGGGGCACCATGCATGTACCCGCTTCTTCCGTAGGTCGCTACGAAATCATCAATGGCACCCCCGATGATACCGACGTTCGCTACAACATGCTGTATGGATTCCATCGTTCTATCTCGTTGTTTAGGGGCCGTAATCTTGGAACACCGCAGCAGGAAATCGAATTGCTGTATGGTGGTTCCAGTTTCTACCCTGATGCCCCCCAAGGTCACTACCCCGTCCATCTTGCTTATCAGGATGGCAGGGGCAATATACGCAACCAGGGACAGTTTGAATTCCGTATGAACCTGATGAACCAGATACCCAAGTACGGTCGCGGTGGTTTAGGTAACCCCTGGGCAAACTACACCTGGTCATTGGAAAACTACAACAACGATATCTATATCGGTACCATGGACGTGAGTGAAGGCATCAAAGGTATTTGGGAATCCTGGCTCGGACGCAACATCCTGCTGGATTCCGCTGATGCCAATACCACATCCGAGTATGGCTATGAGCTATATAAAATGGACACCCTGGATACCAAGCCGGAACTCTTGACCAGCGATGGCTTCGACAACTTCACGGCCTATGGCATACGAACCATGATCTCAACCGAGGACGGTTTGTACCTGGGTACAGCCAATGGTTCCAACGTCCACTCCAAAAGCGGTTGGCAATTATTGCGAGTCACCGCTGACAAGCTGGATGCCAAGGTAGATCAGGAATCCGGTCAGCCACAAGGGCCGCAAGAGGATGCCAGTGAATCCAGCGGTGATGATGATTCATCCTCTGGTGGAGGCATCTTCTCCTGGCTGTTCCCCTGGCTATAAAGCAGCAGATATAGCCACGCAAAAAAAAAGCCACCCTTGGGGGTGGCTTTTTTATTTGTCCATCTCAAACTGTATGGCAGCAGGTACATCACCAGCCTCAAGGGATAGGCAGATAGCCCCCGTCCACGCCTTTGGTCACAACTGCAACAGCGTCATGGGCATGGAGACTTTCCAGGTGATTAACTCTAACCCAAAAATCCTGGTAACACACTTTCTCATTGAGAGATGCCTGAATACGGCGGGCCGCATCTTCGCAGAACATAAGGTTTTGACCATTCAACAGAGCGAATTCTTGCTCGTCTTCCCGCTTAACCGCCGTTTGTACCGGGGTTTTGAGGGCACCTTCCACCACGTCGATCAAGTCCTCAAGGGGAAAGTCCTTGGTCTCTTCCGTCAAACGCACTTTGATTTCAGCAATACTGCGTTGACTATGGGGTGTGGCAACCACCCCTTGCTCCGAACCTAGCCAGCTATACACATCATCGGCAGAAACCTGTTCGCCAGCAAAGTCTTTTCGAAATTGCTGCTGAATTAGCTGTCTTGCCAACGCCGCTGAGCACGGGCAAGTTGATGAATAGGGTATATCCACCTTCAATTCAAAATGAAACCCGTCTACATTTTGGGTGGCAATAATCTTAGCCGGGTAAGCTTTCCAACCACTGAACTCGCTTTTCAAAGCAGGCCGTCTGGCCAAAAAATCAAACCGAAAGTCAATGTATGCCTGATCGCTAAGCCCTTGATGAGATTCTAAAAATCGTGCAAGAGTGTCCTGTAAGGCTTTAGCGGTCAAGGTTTGACTGCAAGCTTCGTCGAGCAGTAAATACAGCCTCGACATGTGAATACCCTTAGCTTCTGGGTTTATCAGATTCACATAGGCCTGGGCCTTCCCTACAGCATGAGTAACAACACCCGAGCGGGTGGGAATTGCGAGAGGAACCTCGATTTCACTCATGCCAACCCAATCCAACAGGCCGGGAGCCTTTGGTTGCGAGGCGGAAGCGATATCAGGCATTGATTTACTGCCCATAGATGATAAATCCAAAAATTTCATAGGGTGATGGCACTCCTCCAAGGATAGGTTAGAAACATGTCTTGTATCTCTTGGCCATACTTGGATAATTAACCCACAGGGTTTTGCTTATTACAAGCGGTGAAAATGACGCGGGATTTTATATTATTCCACGCATTTTCTAAAATCTCGCTGTCTAAGTTCACATATAAACCCAAAAACAAAACAGAATAACCAAATATTACAATAACTTATACAGCGCCGTCAGATTTTGGCTTGATCCATTGGCCAGCACAACCAGGCAACCAATTCGAACCTAACAGTGCGAATATTGCCATAAGATTCAAGTTCCAAGATGAAGAAACAGCGCTGCAATAACAATAAAAACAGAGGAATGGACTATGGACGTCAGTGCATACCAAGCAGCCCAGGGCCCGCATTTGGTGCCACCCCACCCACCTCAAACAACGTCTACGCTAAAACCCAGAGCAGTGCCGACCAACCGTGGAATGGCATGGATTAAGTCCTCCTGGCAATTATTCAAGCTCAGCCCCTGGTCCATGATCGCGCTCACTGTGATATGCGGGATTATCATGGCCTTATCCAACCTGGTTCTGCTTGCTTCTGTTTTCATCACGCCATTCTTGATGGCCGGATTCGTTTTAGCGGTAGCCAAGCTTGAACAAGGTGGTGAACTGGAAATCAAACAACTGTTCTCTTGCCTGAAAACCCATCCTATGCCCTTATTGATCCTCGGAGCCATCGTGTTCGTGGCTACGCTGGTTTCCGCACTGGTGATAGTCATTGGATCAGCAATTGCTCTATCAGCCATGGAATCCAAGACCCTGTTATTGCTTGTCATTTCCAGCGTTGTACTAGGGATTGGAGCAATGATGCTTCTATTGAGCCTTTTATCCATTGCCCACGCCCCTTGCCTGGTGGTGCTGGGGAATCAACAGCCCAAACAGGCCCTGAGTCTCGCCATAAAGGCCATGCTGATCAACTGGAAACCCATGACGCTCTACGGCCTCGCTCTCACGGCCCTGTACTTGCTTGCTCTGATCCCTGCCGGGTTGGGTTTAATTGTACTTTGGCCCGTGACCATAGTGAGTGCCTACACAAGTTACCAGGACATATTCACTGGGGAGGATTGTTAACGAAAACGAGCCTAACTTCAGGAAAACACAAAATTTTAGACCGAAACTGTCTATTATTTGTGAAACTCCATTAGAATCATAGTGTTCACAGTAGGGCAACGGGAGAGCATATGTCTACAGGATTAATGGTCACACTGGCAGTGGTAGCATTGTTGGTGATCTATGGCATCACCATCTATAACCGACTTGTGGCGTTGAAAAACCGTTTTGCCAACGGTTTTTCTCAGATCGATGTTCAACTTCAGCGCCGTTACGACCTTATCCCCAATCTGGTTGAAACCGCAAAAAAATACATGCAACACGAACAAGACACGCTTACCGCGGTTATAGAAGCCCGCAACCAGGCGGCCAGCTCTGCCCAACGGGCCGCCCAACATCCAGATGATGGTAATGCGGTAAAAGCCCTGTCTGGTGCCGAATCCTTACTGGGAGGCGCCCTAGGCAAGTTTTTCGCGCTTTCGGAAAACTATCCTGATTTGAAAGCCAACGAAACCATGGGTCGACTCATGGAAGAGCTGTCATCAACGGAGAATCGTATCGCTTTTGCTCGTCAAGCGTTCAATGACGCCGTTATGGAATACAATACCTACCGCGAACAATTCCCCAATAGCCTGATTGCAGGCGGTCGCTTTGCCGAAGCGGAGCTGTTGGAAATTGAAAACCCTGAGGCCAAGCAGGCGGTGAAAGTCTCTTTTAACTAATACACACCCCTCTCCCATACAACGGCCATGAATTTCTACGAACACCAGGAAGCGGCTCGCCGAAAGACGTTTCTGCTGACCTCCTACTTCACACTGGCTGTGGTAATCATCGTTATTACCATAAATATGGTGGCTTTCTTCGCTCTAAAGATGGCGTCCTTCGACGGTCTCAGTTTTGATAAATGGTTGGGGTCCTGGCTTAGCTGGGCCACTGCGGTGGGAACGCTGGCCGCCATCGCCGGTGGCAGCCTGACACGGATGCACCAGCTAAGCAAAGGCGGCGGCATTTCCGTTGCCCTCATGGCTGGCGCCACCCCCCTGGTTTCAAAAACCCAGGATCCGCAAGAGCGCATATTACTCAATGTGGTGGAAGAAATGGCCATCGCTTCCGGCTGTAGTGTTCCAAAAGTCTTTGTCATGCGCAATGAAACAGCCATCAATGCCTTTGTTGCTGGCACAGAGCCACGCAACACGGTTTTGGCCATCACTCAGGGTGCCCTAACACGCCTGAATCGTGATGAGCTACAAGGGGTAGTGGGACATGAGTTTTCGCACATCTTAAATGGCGACATGAAACTGAATATTCGTATTCTGGGCACCCTGGCGGGCATTCTGGTTATTGGACAACTGGGCTTTAAAATTCTGCGCGGTGAGCGCGGTTCCCACTGGAACCCCCGGGGCTCCTCAAACAGTCTATACGCGTTCCCATTCGCACTGGCGTTAATAGCAGTGGGTTATGTGGGGTTGTTTTTTGGTCGTCTTATCAAAGCCGCTATTTCACGGCAAAGGGAGTTTTTAGCTGATGCATCATCGGTTCAGTTCACTCGAAATCCAGAAGGTATTGCCAGTGCACTGTACGCCATAAAACATTACGCCGAGCACGGACTCATCAACAATCTGCACGCAGAAGATTTGAGCCACATGTATTTTGGCGAAAGTGTCGCGTTAAAGTTTAATCGTCTACTGGCGACCCATCCCCCCATTGAAACCCGAATCGAAGCAATAAAACCGGGCTTAGTTCCCAGGCTAAAGGCGAGATTCCGCAATCGTGATACCAAACAAGTGGGAGCACGATCCAGTCCAAACAACGAGCAAAGCCCGTTCACAATGCAGTTCGCCCATAGCAGTAGCCGCTTCGAAACGACCACGGTTAACCCATCGAGCATTAAAGCATCAGTTGGTACTCCCACCCCACAACACTATGGTTACGCCAAAACATTGCTGAATTTGCTACCCCAAAGCCTGCGGGTGGACGCCCATGATGACGGCGCAGAAAGCCTGATTTACGCATTGTTGCTCACCAAAAACAGTAAACCCAGCCAGGCGTTGGCCAGCCTTACCCAAGCCAACCCACGCAAAACCCAAATAGAAGACCAGTTACAGCAACTCCAAACGTGCAATGAGCGCTTCCATTTGCCACTTCTGGATATGGCCCTGGCAACCCTTACCATGGAAAAGGTGAGTCTAAAAAGAAAAATCATTGATAACTGCGCCACTCTGGTAAGAGCCGACAACCAACTATCACTGAGCGAATTCGTCTACAGCCACCTCATCACCACTACACTGACAAACACCACAACGGTGAAAGAGACCATAAACAGCTTGGCTGATGCCAGTAAAGAGCTGGCTCAAATTTTTTGTTTGCTGGCTATCTCCAGTGGTGAGCCCAAAGAAACTCGCCGCCAAAATTTCAAGATCATGATGGCGGGGTTTTTCGAACAGGACTACAGCCATCTACTGGACCAGCCACCCACCTACAAAGAACTTACCGCTGCCCTTAAAAAACTGGGGCGATTAAACCCATTGCTAAAACAACCGGTGGTAGATGCCTGCGTGGACTGCATTCTAATGGATGGAAAAGTGAAGGTTAAAGAAGTTGAAGTTCTGAGAGCACTGAGCGATGCGCTGGGTTGCCCTATCCCACCGGCTATAGACCAGACCAATATCAATTAGCACTGAGCAGCTTTCAAGAATCATTTTTAAAGGGCAAGTATTCCGTTGCTGTTTGATGATAACGCTCCATTTGTGAGGATTCTGTCTGCAGATACTCCGCGATGGCATCACGAAACCCGTGGTGGTGAATCCAATGAAAAGAGTCTGTGGTCACGGGCTCAAACCCACGCATAAGTTTATGTTCACCCTGGGTGCCAGGATCAAACCGCTGCAAACCTTTTTCTATGCAAAACTCGATACCCTGATAAAAACAGGCCTCGAAGTGCAAACAGTCCACTTTTTCAAGCGCCCCCCAATGTCGTCCATAGAGCACGTCATCATCAAAAAAGAAGATGGCATTGGCAATATTCTGACCTTGTCGGTGAGCCTGAACCATCATAATTTGTTCTGATAGGGTTTGCCCGACCTGCTTGAAAAAAGACAGATTAAGGTAGGGCTCCATTCCCCTTTCCCGATAGGTGTTACAGTAACAGTGATAAAATTGTTGCCAGTCTTCTGAGTCAAGTGCGCTACCCAGCTTGCGGGTTAATGTGACACCTTGTTCTTCTACTTTTTCTCTTTCTCGGCGAATGCTCTTTCGTTTACGGGATTTAAGCAGCTCTAAAAACTGATCAAAGCTTTCATAGTCCCGATTCATCCAGTGGAACTGGGTATCTCTGCGGGCCAAAAGTGATGGCCCGTCGATTTTCAGCGCAGTCTTTGAAAAAAGCAAATGCCAGCTTGAAGCGTGGAGCTGATTCGAGAGCTGCTCAATTTTGCCTAACGCCAATGCCAGGCAAGCATCTTCCTGGGCGGGCAGAGCGCACCACCAACGGGGCCCAAGACTGGGTGTAAATGGAATGGCCGTCACCAGCTTCGGGTAGTAATTCAATCCAACCCGCCGGTAGGCTTGAGCCCAGCTCTGATCAAATACGAACTCTCCCCAGGAGTGGCTCTTCAGGTACAGCGGCATGTAAAAGTTAGGCTGCCCATCAGACTCAATCCAGAGATGCTGAGGCTGCCATCCCTGCTGGGGAGACACGCACTGACTGCTCTCCAGAGCCCCAAGAAAATGGCTACTCATGAAAGGATTGCTGCCACCACGAGCTAACTGAGATAGCAAAGATTTCGGTAGATCGTCAAAACTGCGCTCTATATGCACTTCCATAGACTTCACCCAACAGGATGGGACCTGCTACCACAGAGAATTCTTCCCCAATACTACTGGAATAATTTCGCCTCTGCATAGTACTCTGAAACCCAGGGATCCGGCCTTTGCTCACCGCTACCACATAATTTGGGGGTTAGAAATGACAGACAGTAAGCCATTTTCTCAAGCCTGCGAAAACAATAAATCGCCGATTTTGCAGGTATTAATGAAGTACCTGCAGCAAGACAAGCTGAAACCGGGACAAGATACGCTCTTGGAGGTGGGTAGCGGAACCGGGCAACACGCTGCTTACATGGCGGCTCAGCTACCACATATCCATTGGCAAACATCCGATCTGCAGGAAAACCACCACGGCATACAACTGTGGATTCAAGAAGCCAATCTGCCCAATCTGCGCCCCCCTCTGAAATTTGATGTCACCCAATCCGAGCAAAGGCCGGCGCCACACCATCATCTGTTTAGCGCCAACACCCTGCATATAATGTCCTGGCCAGCCGTAATACAGCTGTTTGAGGCCATTCCCTCTCTACTCAAGAGCCATGGTTTTGCGTTCTTCTATGGCCCGTTTAAATATAAAGGCGACTTCACCAGCCCCAGCAACCAACAGTTCAATGAGTGGTTAAAACAAACCGACCCCAACCGCTCAATTCGGGATTTTGAAGCAGTCAGTGCCCTCGCCTCTGAGGCTGGTCTATCCTTAGTGCAAGACGTATCCATGCCTGCTAACAATCAGCTGCTTGTATTTCAAATGGGATAGGGTAGTCTTAGCCGAGCCGAAAAATGAAGCTCAACAACAAAGGTAGCAGACTGCCCATGACGGAAGCGGAACACAAAGACAACGAATCGCCCTTACTGCGTTTTGCATCATTGCAACTGGAATCCAGCCTGCAGCAAGGCATTGACGAAATGGGCTTTGAGTTCGCCACCCCTATTCAGTCTCTTGCCCTGCCCTACAGCCTGCAAGGCAAGGATGTCATAGGAAAGGCGCAAACAGGAACCGGTAAAACGGCGGCTTTTCTCATTACCGTCATAAATAGACTGCTTTTGGAGCCGGAACAGGAAGAGCGCTTCAATGGTGAGCCTCGCGCACTGATACTGGCACCCACCCGGGAACTGGCCATGCAGATCGAAAAGGACGCCATGCAATTGGTCAAACACACATCCCTCACCCTAATGAGTATCGTGGGAGGGATGGATTACCAGAAGCAACAGAGACGGCTACAAAATGAGATTTTGGACATCGTGGTGGGGACGCCCGGTAGATTAATTGATTTTGTGAAGAACAAAGATTTGTTTCTAAGCGAAGTGGAAATTCTGGTTATCGATGAAGCGGACCGCATGTTGGACATGGGTTTCATTCCAGACGTAAAACGTTTAATCCGAGAGACCCCATTCCGGGAATTTCGCCAGACTTTGCTGTTCAGTGCCACCTTCACAGAAGATATTATGAACCTGTCTTCCAGTTGGACAGTAAATGCAGAGCAACTGGAAGTGGAATCAGACACGGTGGCGGCAGACACCGTGGATCAAAAGGTGTATATCGTCACCGGAGAAGAAAAATTCACCCTTCTCTACAACCTGATCACCCAAAACAAGCTGGAAAGAGTCATGATTTTCGCCAACCGGCGCGATGAAACTCGAGACCTCACCCATAAATTGCGTGACCATGGCATCAAGTGCGCCACACTGTCGGGGGATGTACCCCAGCAAAAACGCATAAAGGTACTGGAAGGCTTTCGCGAAGGTCGAATTCGGGTGTTAGTGGCCACCGATGTGGCAGGAAGAGGCATTCATATTGATGACATTACCCACGTTATCAACTACACCTTGCCGGAAGACCCGGAAGATTACGTGCATCGCATCGGCCGTACTGGTCGAGCAGGAAAGTCAGGCACAAGCATCAGCTTTGCTTGTGAAGAAGATGCATTTCAACTTCCTGCCATTGAGCAGTTACTGGAATCAAAATTAGAGTGTTCACAACCTGAATCCGAACTATTGGAAGCGGTACCCGCCCCGCAGCAGAATAGTGAACGGGAAAAAGAACGCGACAGTCATAATCACAATAACCGCCGCAGAAGAAACCCCAGACGCCGGACTAGCCGTCAAAACAACAGCTAGTCAGGATCCAGTCAGGCTTTAGCTTACAGAGATTGGAATGGAGCACCCCATTCCTGAGCTAAGGCCTCTCGCAAAGCACCCACTCGTTCAGTACCAATACGGTGAGACAGAGAGCTTTCTATTTCCTTAAGAGCCTGAGCGGCAGTACCACCCACTTTCTCACCTTTTTCAGTGTAGACCACCACCTTGGCGCGACGATCCTTGGGGTCGGGCTCAAGTGTTAAATAACCTAATTCAACCATTTCGTTGATGGTTTGGTGTATAGCTTGGCGAGTCACGCCCACACGAGCCGCAATTTCCGATGGACGTGTTACCCCTTCCCCAATATTTACGAATACCAAAGACTGAGCCCGAGTGATTGTAGGCCAGCCTTCTTTTTTAAGCGCGTTTTGCAACCCCTCATCAGCCCAATAAAACGCTCGCATAAACAATTGAGCCAAATTCGTTTCAGTGGAGCCTTGCCCTAATTCAGACATACTTCAAACCCTTCTATTAACAACAAAAAAACAATAAAAAACACTAAATTAAGTTGTGGTTGACTGGGCCTTAATGGACCCAATCAATCGGTCTTTCTCCACCCATATTCCACTGACCCAGTCCTGTATCTCAGCACGAAATTGAGCATCATTCTCATAATCGCCCGCTGAAAACCCCTCAGGAATCTGACGTTCCGTAACATGGACAGATACATGACGAGTTCTACCGGAAAGTAGATCCCAAAAACCGATATCATCGTCATGATAAACTATGGTTACATCCAACATGGACCGTAACTGACCCCCCATAGCGGACAGTACAAATGCCACACCACCGGTTTTCGGTTTTAAAAGGTGCTGATATGGCGACTGCTGAGCTTTTTGTTTCTGGTGGGTGAAACGCGTCCCCTCCAAAAAGTTCATCACCGAAACGGGGATTCGTTTAAACTTTTCGCAGGCCTTTTTGGTTGTTTCCAGGTCTTTCCCCTTCAATTCTGGATGCTTCTCTAGAAACGACTTGGAATAACGTTTCATAAAAGGGAAGTCCAGGGCCCACCAGGCCACCCCCAATAGAGGCACCCAAATTAACTCCTGCTTTAGAAAGAATTTCAACATGGGAATTTTTCGATTAAATACATGCTGTAAAATGAGGATGTCACTCCAGCTCTGGTGATTACAGCTCACCAAATACCAGCCATGGTAATGCAAGCCTTCCGCACCCATCAGGTCTACCTGGATGGGGTTAACCAATTCCACCGTGCGACGGTTATTTGCCTGCCACACCTCTGCAACAACAATACAACCGGCGGTCATCCATTTTTGCCACGTCAAAATGGGGAAAAGCAGCTTAAGAAGGGTGAGCAACATCAAAGCGGGAACCAGAATAATCGTATTAAGGCATATCAACAGAAACGCCAATGCGCCTTTCAGCGGTGCCGGCAAGAACGACAGCATGTAAGTGGTATCCCCCAATCCAAATCAGAAAGTTGTGCAGCAGCTCATAGTAAAGAGGCCGCACATTATGCCACAATTGGCTGAAAACTAAACCGCTAGTTACCGATTACTAACAAGCATAATATGTAGCGTAATATTCCTATCGGTTAACCCTCCTATCCACATCAATTAGCCCGCAAAAACAGCGGCTCCACAAACCCAACTTGATTATTATTTGATCAGCCAGGCGAGCAAATTTGCGAACTACGTCAAGCAATTAAACAACTTAATTCACTCAACTCACTATAACCCAGACGCAACTTGAACTATATTTATAGATGCTTAGACCATTTATCAGAAATATCATTAGGTTAGAGGGAACTTAAAAAGACCTTATGCATTTAAGTTGTTAAGGTAGTAAGACAACCTGCGACTATTTATGGGACGGTACAGCACAGGAACACAATTAAATGAAGTTGAGGCAAAGAGTTATCGCCAACGTGATTCTGGCTATCGCACTAATACCGATAGAAGCGCTAGCGGATCAATTCGACGACGCGGTAAACGAATACATAAAAGGCTATAAAGCCTGCACTGAAGCCAACACCCTGCGGACCAAAAGTCTCTCGGCGGCTAAACGAAAATTCAAAATATACCTAAAACACTTAGAAACGGCAAAATCCATTGACCGCAGCATCCTAACCACGGCTCAACGGGATATGGATTCCAACCTGCGTTACTGCGAGCGGGTCGAGACCAACATAAAACGTGCTGAAGCCACCCCCATTCTGGAAAAAGGCTTTGTCTATTGCGATCAGGCTAAAGATGCTCTTTACAGCGGTGACACCGCTACCGCCGAGACCCATTTTGATGAGTATAAGCGTCATCGTGATGACGCCATGATCATTACAGAAACCATAATGGACGTGTTTGCGCTGGCGTCTAAAGTCAGATCCTGCGCGCGGGTGGAAGAGAAGCTGGCTGCGGCCCAAGAAAAAGAAAACGCCCTGATGGAAACCATTGCTCAAGCTACCACTGACTATAAAAATGCAAACAAGCTCTGTGAGGAAGCGAACCAGGCCATCTCCTCGCCCTCATTTAGTTTAGACAAGCTTGCAAGCGTAAACGCGAAAATGAACGCATTCGCAAAAGCCAAAAAACAAGCAAGAAAACACAGCGACGCCTTTGACCACATCAAAGCCCACCCCACAAAGGCAGAAAGCGTCCAATTACAGAAACTGATTGATATTGCCACCACCTGTGAAGGCGCCACTTCAGACCGTATAAGAACAGCCACCAAAAACAAACGCGCATTGGAAAAAGACATAGATGCCGGTATCAGCCTGCTGGCCAAATCACAGCAAACCTGCGAAAGCGCCAAATCCATCAGCGAGGTTCTAACTTCAAACTTGGATGTGGCCAAGGCGGAAGGTGAGTATAAAAAATCCGCGGATCTAAAACGTAAGGTTACCAGCGACAGAAAACTGATCGCGACGGTGAAACAATACCCCAGTTGGAAGGCAAGCAATACATTTTCCAAACTAATGAACAACACCAGCGCCTGCCACAAAGTGGCGTCTGAGAATATTAAAAAGCAGAAAGCGGCACTGGCTTTACAGCAACGCAAAGCCAGCCAGGAAGCAGCCAGACAAAAGCAGTTAATTGCAGAGAAAAAACGACTGCAGGAAGAAAAAGCGCGCAAGCTGGCGCAAGAACAACAACGCGTCACTGAACAAAGAAAACAGCAGGAACTTGCTCGCATACAGGCGGAAGAAGAAGCCAGGCAAGCAGCGGCCTTAGCGGATGTAGACGATTTCGATGACGCTGATGCTGACGACTTCGATGACTTCGGCGACTTTGGCGATAACGACGACAGCAAAGGTAAATCTTGGACCGATTTAGTTCGTTAATTGCCAGGCAAAAAAAAGCCCGCTAAAGATAGCGGGCCAAGGACTACAGAGGGAAACCGTTTAATAGAATCCGAAGTTGTCCACTTCCATATCCATCAAGCTGTCTAAACCGCCATCGATAGTGGCAGCCAAAGACTTGGTGCGAGGCAGAATACGTTTGAAGTAGAAATTCGCAGTCTGGATTTTTGCGGTGTAGAAAGCCTCATCGGAGGTTCCGGCGGCCAATTTCTCCTTCGCCACTTTCGCCATTTCAGCCCAGAAATAAGCCAGACAGATATAGCCGCTGTACATCAGGTAATCCACCGCAGCAGCACCGATTTCTTCCTGATTGGCCATGGCTCGCATGCCAATCTGAGTGGTCATATCACCCCACTCTTTGTTGACCGCTGCCAGTGGTTCAACGAACGACTTAAGCTCTTCGTTATCTGCATTAGCTTTGCAGAACTGGTAGACGATCTTAGTAAAGTTCTTTAGCAACGCACCCTGGGTTAACATAACTTTTCGACCCAGCAGGTCCAAAGCCTGGATACCGGTGGTACCTTCATACAACGTGGCAATACGGGTATCACGAACAATCTGCTCCATACCCCATTCACGAATAAAACCGTGACCACCGAATACCTGAACACCATGGTTGGCCGCTTCAAGACCCGTCTCAGTACAAAACGCCTTTGCAATGGGAGTCAGGAAAGCCAACAGGTCGTCTGCCAGTTTCTTGGCTTCTTCGTCTTCTGCCTGTTCAACGATATCGCCCTGCATAGACAGGTATAACAACAACGCCCGTCCACCTTCAGCAAATGCTTTCTGGGTCAGCAGCATGCGACGCACATCGGGATGAACAATGATAGGATCGGCTTCTTTATCCGGTGCTTTCGGGCCACTCAGTGCGCGCATTGCAAGACGCTCTTTCGCATAGGTTAGGGCACCTTGATAAGAGCCTTCACTGGCAGCCACACCCTGCAGGGCAGTACCAATTCGCGCGGTGTTCATAAAGGTGAACATGCAGTTAAGACCACGGTTAGGTGGCCCAATCAAGTAGCCTTTAGCGCCTTCAAAATTGAGCACACAAGTGGCTGACGCTTTGATACCCATTTTATGCTCGATGGAGCCACACACAACACCGTTGCGGTCGCCCATGCTGCCGTCGTCATTTACGTTGAACTTGGGCACAATGAAAAGGGAAATGCCTTTGGTACCGGCAGGTGCGTCAGGCAGACGCGCCAGAACGATGTGAACAATGTTGTCTACCATGTCGTGTTCGCCGGCGGAGATAAAAATCTTGGTGCCAGTAATGCTGTAGGATCCATCAGCATTGGGCTCAGCTTTGGTACGCAAAATACCCAGGTCCGTGCCACAATGGGGCTCGGTCAAGCACATGGTTCCAGTCCACTCGCCGCTGATAAGACGGGTCAGATATTTCTCTTTCTGCTCCGGAGTACCGTGGCTCTCAAGGGTTTTCACAGCACCGTGACTCAAACCGGGATACATGCCCCAAGACCAGTTGGCTGTACCAACCATTTCGCTGATGACAATACCCAGTGAACTGGGCAGACCTTGGCCGCCTTCTTCTATGGGCGCGCTAAGAGCAGGCCAACCGCCTTCAACGTACTTGGCATAGGCTTCTTTAAAGCCTTTTGGCGTACTTACTTCTCCGCCTTCAAAGCGACAGCCTTCCTCGTCGCCGGTTCGGTTTAGGGGAGCCAGTTCATTCTCTGCGAACTTCGCGCCTTCTTCCATAATCGCGTCTATCAACTCGCGGTTAACTTCTTCGTCGCCACGCAAGTTTTTGTAGTGCTCTTCATAATTCAGCACTTCATGAACTACAAATTGCATATCTCGTCTGGGAGCTTTGTAATCTGGCATGCTTCTACCCTCTATTTGCCCATTAACCTGCATGGGCGCACTAGTATCGAATTTCAGTCTGAAATAGATCAGACCAACAAAATTATGAGGAGCCTATCACGCAGGCATAATAGTCCCTTCACCGACGGCCCGCTGGGCATACTAACTGAAGTTTCAAACAAGCGTTAGAATTTTTAATGACCTTAAGGTCATGTTTGCCCACCGAAATTGTCGAACAACCTGAGTTGCAAACAGAAGTTTCAAACAATTGTTTCAATTGGTCAAGAAACTTTTGGACTGACTAGGTAGAGTCTAGTTCGCACTTAACCTAACAACCATAGAGGGAAGTCGCAGTTTGGGTTACAGATGAGACAAATAGAATTCAGGGCTTAAGCAATAACGTCCAAAAGACCACTCTTCCCATAGGGATTTTGTGGATCCACCAAGCCTAACTGGTTAGCCTGCTGCAAGGTCCCACGGGAACCTAACAGTATCTTCTCCAACTCCTGGCGAGGATTTGGACGCTCTTGGTCACGGGTATCTCGGTCTGATTCCGGTTTGTCTGAACTCTGATCGGACAATTGAGAAGCGGTTTGCACCACAGTAATGGTAGGTGGTTCAGATTCAGTGTCAGCTTGCTCGGGCTCTTCAGCGGCAGCCTCTTCAGACCGAGCCTCAGCCAGTTTTTTCTCATTCTCTTCCGCTGTTTGTTGCCCCGATTCCTCAGCGGCCTCGGACTTCATGCGTTGCAAATCAGACTGAGCTTGCAACTCCATCTGAGCCGCTTCCGCCGCCACCTGCCTGTCTTGGGCCGATGGCTGCGCCGGTGCCAGGGCTGCCGCCTGAACGATTCGCGCTTTTTCAATGGTGGCTTGGGGATCTCCGGGAACAGGTGAGGTGCTAATACTGACCTCCCCCCCAGTGGCATAGTTTTTACCATCGGGTCCACGGCTGTAATCAAAACTGGGGGAACCGGCGTAACGCCCACCCACCGCCGCGTGGGCCGCTTCATGCAAACGGACTTCGCGATCCCGCACTTTCAGTTGATCTATGATGGCCCGATCCTCGTCAGAGAGGCGGGTTGTTGCGGCGGAGTTGGATTGAGACTCTTGGCTTGAGCCCTGTTTTTCCCTTTCCTCGGTTTGTGCGTAACTGTTTGCGTCACCATCGTTTGACCCACCTGGGTCACGTTCGTTATTGGCTTCTGCATCTCGCTCCGGCTGGAACACGGGAGGGATATCGGCACGCACAACCTGCGACTCCGCCCCAGCTGGCGCGCTGGCGGATGCGAGGCCCACGGGAGAGCCCGTGGTTGTGGTTGCCGGTTGAATCAACATGATTGATCACACCTCAATGTCGATAATACTACCCAGGGTTTTATGGGCGGTTTCCACCACCTTGGCCGACGCCTCCACTTGCACTTTGCTGTTGAGCAAACTCACCGCCGACTCCGTTAGATCCACAGCAGGATCTTCAGAGGTGCCTACCTTTGCAATATCAGCGCTGGCCTTGTTCATGTCGTATAGACCTTTTTGAATGCCCGCAACGCCGTTATTAAGTACAGAACCAATGGCCATGTCTACACCTCTGCTGGATTTTACTCTCAATTTGAAGACGAATCTTCAGCTCCAACATCAGTATAGCTGATTTACACAATCTTGATCATATATTGACCAGGCGCTTTATTTCGCAAGGGATTGATTTAATGCAGAAAAAGGGATCTGACCATAGGTAGTTACTCTAAGCCCAACCTTTCTAATAGCAAATCGGTATTAAAGTTCGCGCCAAGTGGTCGCCAATCGCCATTATCCGCCCGTTTTAACACCCCCAAACAGGGGCCGGGCAAGCGTTGCTCCAGGGTTGCGATGTTCTCTTTAACCAACGCGGCAGACGGATCCATGCAATTTGCCACCCAGCCCAGAAAAGGTAAGCCCCTGGCTTGAATGGCCTCCGCCGTGAGCAAGGCATGATTCAAGCACCCTAATTTGACCGCCACCACCAGGAGCACCGGCAGTTGCAGCTCCACCACCATATCGGCAAAACTTTCCCGGTCATTGAGGGGCACTAACCATCCCCCCGCTCCCTCAATCAAGCAAACGTCCGCCGGTTGCATCATGGCCCCCTTAACTCGGCCACATATGTGGTCCACGGTTAAACGCTTGCCCTCCGCTTGGGCAGCAAGATGGGGAGCAACCGCTTGCTTCAGCGCCACCGGATTTACCTGCTGGTAAGGAAGCTGTTGTGTCATGGCCTGCTGTAATTGCAACGCATCGTCGTTACACCATTGCCCCTCCATTTGCTCACAACCTGCCGCCACCGGTTTGAGTGCCAGGGTACTAAGACCTTTTTGCTTGAGCGCTTCTAACAAAGCCAGACTGACGAAGGTTTTTCCCACATCGGTATCGGTACCGGTCACAAAGAAGGCGTTGTTTTTCATCTTACAATGGTGCTCCTGGTTTTATTGTTTTTGCGCACAAACTAACAGGGAATGCCAGCTGGCCGGTAACAGGCCTTCGCTATTGCGATAGCCTTCATAGGCGTCAATCATGTTGGCCACGGTTGTTTTGCCCGTGAGAGACGGATTTGAATTGTGGGTAACCCGGTGAGCACCGGACGCTTTTAGCTCCGAAGTGAGATCCCGCACCGTGGCATAGAACGTGGTATCAACCCGCTGCTCAAAGTGCTTAATTCGAAATCCAGACTCCAGTAATTGCTGGCGCAACAAGGCCGGGTCGGCAAATTCATTAACGTGGGCGTGATGAGGATCGGCCTGCTGCCAACTGTGCTTTAACTCGGACAAGGTGTTTTGTACGGGCAGAGCAAAAACCAGATAGCCTTGCGGCTGCAAAATTTGAGCAAGCTTATTGAGGGCTGCGGATAGATCATCACACCATTGCAAGGCATAGCTGCTAAACACCAGATCAAAGTCAGGCTGGTTCAGGGGCAATTGCTCCACATCCGCGCAAATAAATTGATCGATTATATTATCCTGGTCTTCTGCTCGGGCAAAGGCCAACATGCCTGGCGCAATATCCAGTGCGGTGATGGTATCCACATAGGGTGCCAACTGTTGGGTTAACCAACCGGTACCGCAACCAATATCCACCGCCTGCCGGGCCTGCACTTTGTGGCGCAGTAATAAACTCAGCAAGGCTCGCCCTACTTCTTTTTGAACTCGAGCCGCGTGATCATAGGACACCGCAGCACGGCTGAATGATTGGGCCACTGCGCCCTTTTTAGAGGTCATAAGCATTGGCTAAAAAAGTCATTACAGGCGGCCATAAACAGCTCTGGTTCAGAAACAAAAGGCACATGGGCTACCTCTTTGATCACGGCATTTTGGCCAGCGGGTTGCAGCTGCGCAATCAACTTACTCACCCCCACGGGTACCAGGTGATCGTTGGCGCCGAAAATATGCAGACTAGGACATTGCACCTGGCTCAATGCCTGCCTTAAATCCGCTTGCTTGAGAATATGTAAACCCTGCCGCAGCGCCTTGGGTGCGGGCAAACCATGCAGATGCAACAGTTCACGTAATTGGCGGATGTCGTCCTTTAAACTGATACTGCCTTTGCATTGCAGAGATAAAAATCGAATGAGCGTGCCTTCGTTATCTTCCTCAAGCATCTGGATAAACGCATCCAACACATGCTCTTCCATGGCCAAGGGCCATTCACTGTTCGCAACAAACTTTGGTGTGGTTGCCACGGTAACCAACACAGACACTTTTTCTGGATATCGAGATGCAATGGCGGTGGCCACCATGCCACCCAGGGACCATCCCATCCACACCCCGCGTTCGGGAGCCACCGTTAAAACCTGTTGCACCAGATAATCAAGATCGTAATCCCCTGCGGGCATGGGGCTGCGGCCCAACCCAGGAAGATCGATCACCGTTACCTGGAATCGTTCCAGCAAAGCGGGCATCACCGGATCCCACACCGCACTGTGCATACCCCACCCGTGCAACAACACCAGATTGGGCGGATTGTCTAGATCACCAGTACAACGATAGCAGTCGTAATACAAACTCAATGCCATGGCTTTTGATCCTTCTGTGCTTGCGCTAGCGCATCCACCAAACGCTCAATCTGCAATTCGCTGTGCTCCGCGCACAGGGTGACACGCAAACGGGCGGTGTTTGCCGGTACCGTGGGGGGGCGAATGGCACCCACCAACAGCCCCTGGTCCCGCAATAACTCACTCATGCGCAATGCGCGATCAGACGCCCCCACCATCAACGGTTGGATCGCGGTGGTGGATGGCATTAAAGATAATCCGGCTTGTGATGCCCGCTGGCGAAAATACGCAATACGACTTTGCAATTGCTCTACCCGCCACGACTCCTGTTGCAACAGTTGCAAACTTTCCAGAGTGGCCGCTGCAATGGCCGGTGGAATTGCGGTGGTGTAAATATAGGGGCGGGCAAATTGAATCAAAAATTCAATCAAATCATGGTCGCCCGCCACAAAGGCGCCGAAGGTTCCCAATGCTTTGCCCAGTGTGGCCATATAAACGGGCACCTGCTCTAGCCCCAGGTTGTATTCTTGCAACACCCCTCGACCCTGACCCAGCACACCTAAGCCGTGGGCATCGTCCAGCATCAACCAGGCATTGTGGCGCGAACAGCTTTGGGCAATGTGTTCAATGGGCGCCACATCCCCATCCATGCTGAACACCGCATCCGTTGCCACTAAGCAACGGCCTTTGGCACTGGCCAAACGCTGCTGCAGATGGTCTACGCTGTTGTGTTGATAGCGCAACAGCGTAGCCCGACTTTGCGTTGCTCCGTCCAGCAGCGAGGCATGGTTGAGCTTGTCTTGTATCACCGTGTCGCCCCTTTGCAGCAACGCGCTTAACACGCCCACGTTGGCCATATAACCGGTGGAAAACAGCAATGCTCGAGGACGTTGAACCCAGTCAGCCAAACGCTCTTCCAACTGTTCGTGCAAAGCACTATGGCCCACCACCAAATGGGACGCGCCGCTGCCGACGCCAAACTGTTGCGCTGCATGCTGAGCGGCTTTAATTACCCGGGGATGATTGGCTAAGCCTAAGTAATCATTACTGCAAAAATTAATCAGGTCTTGACCGTTGCAACGAACCCGATGACTTTGCGCCGTTTCCAAAATACGCCGTTGTCGATACAGGTGCTGATCTTTCTGCTCCTGTAATCGACGGCCAATTTGAAACGGATCGGACATGGTTAAGAAGCGAGCTTAGGGCAATTCTTATGGGGTTTGGGGTTAGCATCGCTGCGTGCCGCATCAACAAAAAGATGGGCATTCTTTTGATGTTCCACCGCGTCCAGAATGGCGCCTTCGTTGGCTTCATCACTGGCGCCCTGCACTTGTAACGGCTTGATGCCCAGTTTGTTGAACAGCACCTGGTCGGAGCTGGCTTCCGGGTTACTGGTGGTAAGCAAACGCTCCCCATAGAAAATGGAATTGGCACCGGCCATAAAACACAGGGCCTGCATTTGTTCGTTCATGGCCTCTCGTCCGGCGGACAACCTTACGGATGACTTGGGCATGATGATACGGGCCACGGCAATATTGCGAATAAAATCGAAAGGCTCGATGTCGTCCACCTCTTCCAGTGGAGTGCCTTCTATTTTCACCAACATATTGATGGGCACGCTTTCCGGGTGATGGGGCAAGTTAGCCAACTGCACCAGCAGACCCGCCCGGTCTTTGGCGGTTTCACCCAATCCCAATATGCCACCACAGCACACCTTCATGCCGGCCTCGCGCACATTCTCCAGGGTATCCAATCGATCCTGATAGCTGCGGGTGGTGATGATGGAATTGTAATGCTCGGGGGAGGTATCCAGATTGTGGTTGTAGTAGTCCAAACCGGCATCCGCCAGCTGCTGGGCCTGACCTTTATCCAACATACCCAGGGTCATACAGGTTTCCATACCCAGTGATTTCACCTGATTAACCATATCCAGCACATAGGGCATGTCTTTCTCCCGGGGCGACCGCCAGGCAGCGCCCATGCAAAAACGGCTGGCGCCCTGGGCTTTGGCTTCCTTGGCCTGTTCCACCACCCGATTGATTTCCATTAATTTCTCTTTCTCCAGCCCGGTGTTGTAGTGGCCGCTCTGGGAGCAGTATTTACAATCTTCCGGACAGGCTCCGGTCTTGATGCTCAACAGGGTACTGATTTGCACCGCATTGGGATCGTGAAACTGGCGGTGTACCGTCTGGGCTCGGAACAATAAGTCATTGAAAGGTAAGGCAAAGAGATCCTGAACCTCTTTAACTGTCCAATCGTGGCGTATCTCTTCCAACGGTGTTTGCTGCGCAGTCATCCCCAGATCCCTCGTTCATTTTTATATGGTTTATGTCTATGTACACAGCATCTTATGGATCACCAGCGGATTGTCAACCAACCCAGCTCATCATAGGTTTACAAAAGGACGTTTTTTAGCCTATTTATGTTTTCGTGCCTGCTTTGCCATGGCCCATGCTCTGCTCGGGCCGATTTTTGTCCTGCCTGTTTCGCGGATTTACCGTGGAACCGGCATTGCTGCCCCCGCTGCGCAGAGCCTCTGGCGGCCCATAATCATCCCCAAACCTGTCAAAACTGCAGCTTAATGGAGCCCCATTTCGACCACTGTCAAATCCCCTTACGCTATGAATTTCCCGTCAATGAGTTGCTATTGGCCGCGAAGAACGCCAAACCGGATTTGCTCAAGCCCCTAACCCGATGCCTTACAGGCCATATAAAGGATCGGGCTGCACCCTTACCGGATCTATTGGTGCCGGTTCCCCTGCACCCCATAAAGCAGCGTAAACGAGGCTTCAATCAATCGGGGTTGGTGGCCCAGCGGCTGAGCAAAGCTCTCTCTGTTCCCGTAAGCCAAAACTTGATAATAAAGATCCGAGATATTGCTCAACAGAAACACCTGTCTCGATTAGAGCGCCAACACAATCTAAAGCGCAGCTTTCGGGTGAATCTAAACGAGGCCAGAAAACTGCGTGGCAAAGCCCCCAGAGTGGCGTTGGTGGACGATATCGTCACCACCGGCAGCACCGTGAACCAATTGGCCAAGCAGTTAATCCGGGCAGGTTTCGAGAATATCGACGTATGGGCCATTGCACGAACGCCCGCAAGAACCCCGTCCCGACAGTGAGTCCAAAAGCGGAACTGTGGTAGCATGCCGTTTTTCTCACCTCAGAAGACAGCCAATGACCCAGGTACCGCTGCAAGAAAATTATGACCACCTGACCCCCGACACTGTAATCAATGCAGTGGAGTCACTGGGTTTTGTTTCCGACGCTCGGGTATTCCCCCTTAACAGCTATGAAAACCGCGTCTATCAGGTGGGCTTGGAAGATAAAGATCCCCTGATCGTAAAGTTCTATCGGCCTCTGCGCTGGAGCGACGCAGCTATCCTTGAAGAACATAAGTTTTCCCAAGACCTACTGGATCTTGAGCTGCCAGCGGTGGCACCCATGGCCGACCCTGACGGCAACACGCTGCACTATTTTGAGGGTTATCGTTTCGCCGCTTTCCGCCGCCAGGGCGGGCAAGCACCGGAGCAGGATGATTTTGACCAATTACTTTGGCTGGGCCGCTTAATGGGCCGCATGCACCAAGTGGGCGGCACCACCCTATTCCATTCACGGCCCACGGTGTCGGTGGAACGCATGATCACAGAGCCGTCTCAGTTTTTATTGGAAAACGGTTTTATTCCGGAACATCTGAAACCCCAATACCAACAATTGATTGATCAGTTCAGCAACGACTTTGACGCACTATTTAAAGAGATAGACCCGCTGTTTATTCGCTGCCACGGGGATTGCCATATCGGCAATATTCTCTGGCATCGGGCCACCGGCCCCTGGTTTGTGGACTTTGATGATTGCCAAAACGCACCGGCGGTACAGGATCTTTGGATGCTGCTGGCGGGAACCCGGCAAGAGCAGATCAATCAGTTTAGCGAACTGCTTGAGGGCTATGAGGAATTTAACGAATTTGACCGTCGCCAGCTAAGGCTGATTGAGCCGTTACGCACCATGCGCATGATTCACTACGCGGGTTGGCTGGCTTTCCGCTGGACTGATCCGGCGTTTCCCGCCAACTTCCCCTGGTTTAATAGCAGCCACTATTGGCAGGACCATATAGGCTCACTGCAGGAACAAAGCTTAATCCTGCAAGGCGAGCCCTTCCGCTTGTTTTGAGCGGTTTACAGATTTAGGCCGCCTTTTTAGCCACAGGTTGCTCTGGCAAACGCTGAAACAAGGCCTTTAATGACGCAGTGGATTGGCCAAGCCGGTCACCGTCATCAATAAAGTGTTTCAGCATCATCCGGGTTTGGGGCGCGGTTTTAACAAATTGAAACTTCACATAGGATTCCGCATCCATGGGGGACACAAAGCGCATCACCGGCAGCGCAAGCTTCACCCAAAACAAACCGAACAGACGCTCGGTCCAGTTTAATCGTCGCCCAAACTTGGCGGCCACAATGGCTAACGCTTCCTGGGCGGCACCCACGGCCAACTCCAAAGAGCTGCTCAGGGTGAGTTTTTTGAAAGACCAGTTTTCCAATTCCAATAACGCCACCAGGGGAATCATCATGGCGGAGCGGTCCGCATAAACGCGGGACGCATCCTGTTCCACCTTCACGTTGAATCGACCGGCAGCCATAGCCTCCAACACCTCGGGCAGGCGATCGGGGTTACCAGAAAATTCCGCTGGCATCATGGGCAAGAGTAAATAGGCCACACCGTGTTTGTTAGCGTCGGGGTGGTAGTCGGGTAAGTCAGGGAGGGGCGTTTGATAACTGATAAAATTGACAATGCCACACACCACTTGCTTGGGTGGGAAAGTCTCATAGATGTAATCACGATCATCCAAATCAGGCTGTAACATGACAATGGTGGCTTCACCCACAGCCTCTTTGAGCTGTGGCAGCCAATCACCTCTTAAGTCAGATGACGACATGGTTAACCAAACCTGATCAAACTTTTGCTGCTTTAAAGCCTCATAATCGGTGAAAATGGCTTCGGCTTCGAAGTGCTCAGCTGCTCCCAATCCGCCACGTCGGCAGCGATAAAGGGTGAAACCATCCGCACACTCTTGCTGGTATTTTTCTTTTACAAAATAGGAAACCGAGGCTCCGCCTCGCTGAAGAAAATGGCCATACACCTGACCTACGGCACCGGCACCTACTATTAATACTGTTACCACGTTATTATTCCTTATTATCTGAGTGACAGTCTCTTTGATATAAACACACACACAGTGGGGTCACAAGCAAGCCGGTTGGGTTATCCCTGAAATTTTTATATCATATTGTTCTAATAAGGTATCCCTGAAAACTTTCACTTATATTAATCAACAACCTTTCCCTTTTACAGTTCCTTGTAGCTTGGTAACCCATTGATATGGCAAAGAAAATTAAAGTGCTACAGGCAGAATCGTCGGACAACAAATGCGACAACTGCCATAAATCGAAATGCTGTCAGTACGTCACCCAAAATATCGATAAACCCACCTCCATGAAGGATTTTGATCTGCTGCTGTGGCAAATTTCCCATAAAAACACCCACATATTTAAGGATGAAGAGGGCTGGTTCTTGCTGATGCTAAATGCCTGCACCCACCTTTTGGAGGATGGTCGTTGCGGTATCTATGAGAAACGGCCGCTTATTTGTCGGGACCACAGCAATGATTACTGTGAATTTGATGTGAGCATCGAAGACGGCAGCGAGCTCTACTTTGATGGCTATGATGCACTGGATAAGTATTGCAGGAAGCGCTTTAAAAGCTGGGACAAACGGTTTGAGAAGAAGAGCTGGAAGAAAAATGCTTAGAGAAGCCTAGTGTCCCATCCGGTTAGCTAAACCAGAATGGAGCTAATCAAAAGCAGACTCAATTAAAAAAGGGCTCAACCTATGAGCCCTTTTTTTACGTTCACCTGAATTTACTCGATATCTTGAGGGTTAAGCTGCAGACCTTTCTTTAACACCTCACTGCCATCTTCCGGGAATACCGAGCGGGGCTCTCTCTCAACATTACCGTACTCATCTATTTTCAAGCTCAACGATCTCATTTGATCATACTTGGCCTGGCTGACAGCGTTAGCGGATTCATCGTCCCGAATAATGGTAGGCTGCAAGAACAGCAATAAATTGCGCTTGGTAATCTCTTCTGACTTAGCACGGAACAGCGCTCCTAGCAGAGGAATATCCCCCAACAAAGGCACCTTATTCACCACTTCGTTTACATCGTCCCGAACCAATCCGCCGGTGACGATGATTTCTTTATCGTTGGCTAAAATGACAGATTTAACCGAACGCTTTTGAGTGGAGATATCCGACGCCCCGGTAATGGTTTCCGCACTGACGTTGGAAACTTCTTGTACCACCTGCAGACGCACCACGTTACCGTCATTGATTTGAGGTGTTACACGTAAGGTAAGGCCCACGTCTTGACGCTCTATGGTTTGAAACGGGTTGTCATTGTTGGAACTCAAACTGGTACCGGTAATAAAGGGCACATTCTCACCCACGATAATTTCCGCTTCTTCGTTATCCAACGTCATAATGCTGGGTGTGGAAAGCAGGTTGGTATTGGAGTTGGACTCAACGGCCTGGATGATCAAACCCATTTTTATGTCGCCAGTCTCGTGGGCCCCTCCGGTCAGCAGGCCAGAAAAGCTCAAATCCGTGCCGGAAGCCGCTGTACTTTCCGCGCCACTTTCAAGTATTTGACCCACTGTGCTCAAAGACAATTGCCCGGGCACGGATAAGCTGGTTCCACCCACCCCATTGGCAGGGTCACCGTATCCCCACTGAACACCAACCGCCTGATTGGCTTTACCAGAAACTTCCACAAACGCCGACTCAATTAATACCTGAGCCCGGCGCACATCAAGCTGATCCACAATATTACGGATTTCAGCCAGATCCGCTGGAGCGGCCCTTACGATTAACGCATTAAGCGTCTCATCAGCCTGAATATTGACATCGCTGGCGTTGGCAGTTGGAGTAGCTAAGGTAGCGGCGGACTTACCACTGGATTTGGAAGATGAGCCGCTGCTTCGGCTCCGACTCTGACCGCTGATGAGGGCGGTTATAATTTCTGCCACCTTTTCCGCTTCCGCGTGTCGCAGGTAGATCACTTTAGTGGAGCCTGAACTCTCCACGGGCTTATCCAGATCAACCAACAGTGCTTTAATTCTCATTCTGGCTGACTTTTCACCGCGCAGGATAAGGCGGTTAGTGCGCTCTTCGGCCACCACCCTTATGCGGGAAGCACCAGAGCTGCGGGAGGTCTTTTTACCAGCGGTGCCGGTTTGCACCGGTGTTAGCTGCTCCAAGGTTTTTACCACATCACCCACCCAGGCATATTTGAGCTGAACCACCTCAACCTCATCACTTTCTGAGCTGTCTATGCGGTGGATGATCTCCACAATGCGGGCAATATTACTGGCGTGGTCACTGATAATTAGGGCGTTAGCTGAACTCACCGCGGCCAAATGGCCGTACTGAGGAACCATGGGGCGAAGAATGGGCACAAGCTCCGTGGCATTGGTATTTTCCACGGGGATGACTCGAGTAACCATCTTTTCGTTGCCGAAAGAGCCACTGGCCAAAGGCAGGTCTTCTTGCTTCGCGCCCTGGGTGGGCACAATTTTTACCACATTGCCGGACTTAACCGAGGCGTATCCGTGGATGCGGAGCACGCTCTCGAACATGTTGTAGATATCCTGGGAAGACATTTCCGTGTTGGACACCACGGTGACCTCACCTTTAACCCGCGGGTCCACAATAAAGCTGTACCCCGTGATGTCGGAAACCTGTTCAATAAAGGTACGGATATCCGCCTTCTTCATGTTGATCTTCCAGGCACCCTCTTCCGCGAGTGACGCCATGGGCAGCCAAGCCGCCGTAATGAGTACTGCCAGTAATCTATAGCATTTCATTTTCAACTCGCTTCCGACCAACTTTGTCTTCATGTTCCTATTTCCAAACTTCTTATTCTTATCCACCGGGAATCGCCACTTCGCTGTCAAATTGAGTACCGTCCCGCTCTAATGTGGCGCGCACGCTGCCTTCATTCATCACTTCTTCAATAAGATTGATGTCTTGGGAAATGTCTCCAAGAGCACGCCCATTTATAGCAATAATCAAATCTCCGGCCTTGGCACCTACCGCTGACAACATGGGGTTGGCGTTAGCGGAAACCTTGTAACCGCGACCGTTGTTGTCCGTTAAACCAAACTGACTTAGCACCGCCTGGGGGTTTTGATCTATTTGTTCTTTCAAGCTGCTAACCATCTGATTAGCCATGGCGCTGCGGGCTCCGGGACGCATGCCAGGGGCCCTGCCGAGAGTGGGGGGCCTTCGTGCTGACCTGGAACTAGTGGAACGACGGTCCCGAAGTGAACTCCTTCGGTCCGCAGCCGAACGGGACAAACCGCCTGCCTTATTTTCTGTAAAGTAAAGCGCTTCCAGCTTACCACTGCGATTAAGCAAAACCCGATCCGGATGCACTGCCGCCAGGGACACGTTACCAGGCACCTTGTCCCCGATATGATAGAGTTTACTGTCACGCCGGGACTCTGCGATCATTGCTGTGGAGTTTTCTTCCACCGGAGCAACAAAAACTCCCTGCAGCTCAAGATTCAATCGGGTTTTGGGAGCATTAACATCTTCTTTAACCACCTGTTTTGCAACGGCTTTCTGGCCTTCCTTACCAAACAGACTCCACCTTGCAATAGCGGCAGTATCCACTTTATCGTCACGTTGCATGGAGCTGGCTCGCCCGCGCGAACTGTCCTGGTTACCATAGAACTCAGGCGCGCGGTGACCGGCTGACGGGTCAAAGAAAAGATAGGCCATTTTCACCACGAGATAGCCAATGGCCACCACAAGCACAAGGCATCCCAGAATGTTGGCTCGTCTCACCCAAGGATTTAATTGGGTTTGTGCAGTCAATGTTGTCTCCCGCCTGTTTGCAACTCTATCGCGCACCGTGCAACAGGCCCGATATCTGTATCCACTTGATTCTAATTATTGATCCATTGGAGCTTAACTTTACTCCAAGGTTCCTTATTAGCGAAGAATACTGTACTCATTAATAACAGATTAGCATTCATTCATTACATTAGAAGCGCTAAGCAAGCCCTTCATCTTACTAGAACGGCAAAGGTTGCTGCATATTTAGCATGACTTTGTCGTCGTCACCGCCATCACCCATTCCCGCAAGACTAATCACTCGCTGCAGCACTTTCACGCTTCCCAAATTCTTCTCTGGCATAAGACTTAGCTCACCCAGGGGCAAATTACTTTCGGTCTCTTTCACCGAGATGAGAAGGGCCCCCTCGGTCTCTTCCAAGGTACCAAGAACCGGAGGGTATATAATAGGGCCATTAGCACCGCTGCCTGGGGCGTTAATTTCCCCCCCACTCCAGCTGATCTCACCTTCACCTTTTGTGATGCGCTGTCCAGACAGGTTGGCGGACACATCTCTTAACGTTAATACACCACCCGCAGAGAAGCCGAACTGGCGTAATGATTGATCCAACAATTGGGCTTGCAGGTCGCCATCCACATCCGACAGGCCCTTACCCCACAACCCCCAATGGCCGCCACCTTCGAGCCGATAGGCGTTGCCTTCAACCCGAAGGCCAACGGCTATTTCACCCAATAGTATTCGCAGACCTTTTAGCCGCCAATCCACCACGATGGGCCCCCGCAGCACCGGGTTGTTTAGCCTTCCCACCATAAAGCCATTCCAGACGGTTCCGCCCACTCTTTCCACGGTGACGGGTAGGCCAGCGAGGGAACCGGACGCCATTTTCCAGGCCAATCCAGCGGGAAAAAGTGCGATAGCAAAAACGATGGCAGATAGCAATCCAACCAAAATCAGGCTGCGTAATTTCATGCTGTATGAGGGCAACCCTCTCCTTATTCTTCAGATCTACATTTGTCAGCTTGTAGCAAAGCCAATCGCGCCAGCTTAACACAAATTGTCCAACCGACGCTCAACTTTAGAGAGGCTGGGGATTATGCCTCATATCAAGGGCTTAAAATGGGATGTCGTCTTCAAAATCCGAAACAGCGGGTGACTGTGATGCTGGCGACGGTGCGCTGGGCTGGGCCGGCTTGGCACCAGAACCATGGGCTTCTGGCATCTGATCATAACCCTCGAACCCACCTGCATCACCCGCTTGACCGGAACCGCGACTGTCTAACATTTGCATTTCATTAGCCACGATCTCGGTGGTGTAACGGTCGCTACCACTTTGGTCCTGCCACTTGCGAGTACGGAGTGAACCTTCAATATATACTTTAGACCCCTTTTTGAGATATTCCCCAGCTATCTCCGCTAAGCGGTTGAAAAATACCACTCGATGCCATTCAGTACGCTCCTGCATCTGACCGCTGCTCTTGTCCTTCCAGCTTTCTGATGTGGCAATACTAATATTGGTGACGGCACCACCACTGGGCATGTAACGAGTCTCCGGCTCTTGCCCCAGGTTACCAACTATGATCACTTTGTTTACGCCGCGTTGAGCCATCAGGATCTCCCTACAGGTTATAAAATCTATTATTCAGCTGCCCCGACTGTCTTTAGCCTGGCACACGGGACAACTGCATCAATTGTTCTTTGTCTAATCTATTATTATCCACTTTTAGGTAGGCCGTGCACTCTTCAGCAACAACCACGACCTCCTCCACTCCGGTAACACCAAGCAAGCGCTTTGCCCATAGGTTTGAGTCAACAGCACCTGCTGGATCTAAGCGCAAGGTAAAGCTTTGCAGGTTGGATGGTTGCTTCATACCCGCAGCAAAAAGCAACCAAACCAGTACCATGGCCGATGCCACCGCCAATACTGCCACATCACCGTAATTGCCCAGCAACCAGCCACCACCAACGCCTCCAAGGAATGCCCCAAGGAACTGGCAGGTTGAGTATACCCCCATGGAAGTTCCTTTGAATCCAGGTGCGGCTATTTTGCTCACCAATGAAGGTAACATAGCCTCCAATAGATTGAACCCCCAAAAAAACACAAACAGTCCCACAAGGATCTGTGCGGCACCGTTGTGCCAGCGGCTTAGGTATAACAAAGATAAAGCTAGCAGAAAAATGGCTAATATGAAGACTTCCTTAACCCGCCTGCGCTTCTCTGCCACAATCATCATGGGCACCATAAACACAAAAGACAGACCCAAAACAGGCAAATAAATCATCCAATGATTGACTTCAACGATGCCGGCGTTGTTCAGTAGCCAGCCGGGCAGTACAACAAAACTGGCCGTTAGGGTCATGTGCAGCAGCAATACGCCCACATCCAGACGCAACAGCTCTTTGTCTTTCAGCACATCACTAAGATGAGCCGTCACCAACTGGGTGTCACGGTAAGAACCTTGATTTTGAGGTGCAGGTACCAACCAAATCGTTACGGCAATCCCGGTAAGCGCCAACAGGGCAGTGAGCCAAAACAAGCCACTGAGATCAAACATGCTGGCGAACAGAGGGCCCACCACCAGTGCTAACGCGAAAGACATGCCGATACTGGCTCCCACGGTGGCCATGGCTTTGGATCGTTGTTCATCTCGGGTAAGGTCCGCTAACAAGGCCATGACAGCAGCGGCTATTGCACCCGCTCCTTGCAACGCCCGACCGGCAATGACGCCAAAAATGGTCTCCGCCTGGGCTGCCACAATACTGCCCGCCATAAACACCAACAGGCCCGTAATAATGATGGGTTTGCGCCCAAACCGATCTGACAAGAAGCCAAACGGAATTTGAAACACAGCCTGGGTCAGGCCATAGACACCAATAGCTAACCCTATCAACTCAGGTGTTGATTCAGCCAATGCCGCACCATCAAGAGAAATCACAGGCAGTATCATAAACAGCCCTAGCATTCTCACTGCAAACAAACTGGCCAGCGACCAGGTGGCGCGTATTTCAAGCGGATTCATTCAAACTACTTCTAATCAGAAAACGTGCGATTCTACCACCTTACTGCCTTGCTTCGAAGTGGGCTTTATACAGCACCGAACAAATTAGACTAGTTGATAAGTTCCCTAGTCCCTGAAATGCAAAATCATTATACTTGCCTGTTCATTCCGGTGGGGGCGATTGATGGACACCATTCAAGTGCGAGGCGCACGCACGCACAACCTAAAGAATATTAATTTAGACATTCCAAGAGACAAATTTATCGTCATCACCGGCCTGTCAGGCTCGGGCAAATCGTCATTGGCTTTCGATACCCTGTATGCAGAGGGTCAGCGCCGCTATGTGGAGTCCCTGTCCACCTATGCTCGCCAGTTTCTTTCCCTAATGGAAAAGCCGGATGTGGACCATATCGAGGGACTATCACCGGCCATCTCCATCGAACAAAAAAGCACATCCCACAATCCACGATCCACCGTAGGCACCATCACGGAGATTTATGACTACCTGCGGCTGCTGTTTGCCCGAGTGGGTACTCCACGCTGCCCGGACCATGACCTGCCCCTGGAAGCCCAGACCATCAGTCAAATGGTGGATGAAGTAATGCAGCTGGATGCCGAAAAGCGCTACATGCTGTTGGCCCCAGTGGTGAAGGACAAAAAAGGCGAACACCTTCATCTGTTTGAGCAACTCCGAGCCGATGGTTTCATACGGGCACGGGTAAATGGAATCGTGGTGGACCTGGACCAAACCCCTTCTTTGGATAAAAAGAAAAAGCACAGTATCGAAGTGGTGGTTGACCGCTTCAAGATAAAAGAAGGGCTCGAACTGCGACTGGCGGAATCCTTTGAAACCGCCATCAATTTAAGTGCGGGCAATGCCATCGTAATGGATATGGATAGCCCCAAAGAGAGCCTGCTCTTTTCTTCCAAGTTTGCCTGCCCGATCTGTAATTTCAGCTTAAGTGAACTTGAGCCACGGCTATTCTCCTTTAATAACCCAGCGGGTGCTTGTGCTACCTGCGACGGCTTGGGGGTAAACCAATTCTTTGATGAAGACGCCATCGTAGTGTCGCCGGATCTGAGTCTGTCAGAAGGCGCCATAAAGGGCTGGGACAGACGCAGCGTCTATTACTTTCAAATGCTCACCTCCTTGTCGGAGCATATTGGCTTTGATATGGACAAACCGTTCGCGAAGCTAACCAAACGGGCTAAGCAAGCCATCCTCCATGGCACGGGCAACAAGCCAGTGGCGTTCCGCTATCTCAATGACCGAGGCGATGAAATCAGTCGCAACCATCCCTTTGAAGGCATCATTCCCAATATGGAGAGACGCTATCGGGAAACGGAATCGGACGCGGTGCGTGAAGAGTTGTCTAAATACCTCACCACCGCCAGCTGCCAAAGCTGTCATGGTTCACGACTTAACCGCTCAGCCCGCAACGTTTATATTGAGGCCACCACATTACCGGATGTGGTGAAGCTGCCGGTAGGAGATGCTTTAGCCCACTTTTCCCAACTGAAACTGGCGGGAAAAAAAGGGGAAATCGCGGAAAAGATCCTCAAGGAGATTCGCGAACGCCTGCAGTTTCTTGTGAACGTGGGCCTGGATTATTTGACCCTGAACCGCAAAGCCGAAACCCTCTCTGGCGGCGAAGCCCAGCGTATCCGCTTGGCCAGCCAGATAGGAGCTGGATTGGTGGGTGTTCTCTACATTCTGGATGAACCCTCAATAGGCCTCCATCAAAGAGATAATGAACGTTTACTGGCGACCCTAACCCGACTGAGAGATATGGGCAATACGGTAATTGTGGTGGAGCACGATGAAGACGCCGTGCGCGCTGCCGACTTTATAGTGGACATCGGTCCTGGCGCCGGCATTCACGGTGGTGAAGTAATTAAAGCCGGCAGCCTAAAAGACATTATGTCTTGCCGCAAATCACTCACCGGTAAGTATCTTAAAGGCACAGAAAAGATAGCCGTTCCCGCCAAGCGAGGCGAGCCGGATCCGGATCGGCAATTGAGTATCATTGGCGCCCACGGCAACAATCTGCAAACCGTTGACCTGCATCTTCCAGTGGGGCTCATGACCTGTGTCACTGGGGTATCTGGCTCCGGGAAATCCACTCTAATCAATGGCACCCTCTACCCATTAGCGGCCACTATTTTAAACAATGCCACCAGCCACAAACCGGAACCCTATGGCGAGTTCCATGGAATTGAGCATTTCGATAAGGTGGTGGATATCGATCAAAGCCCAATAGGTCGAACGCCGCGATCGAATCCGGCCACCTATACCGGACTGTTTACTCCCATTCGCGAATTATTTGCTGGTACCCAAGAGGCACGTTCCCGAGGCTATACGCCAGGCCGTTTCAGCTTTAACGTCAAAGGAGGTCGATGTGAGGCGTGCCAAGGAGACGGCGTGATCAAAGTGGAGATGCATTTTTTACCTGACATGTACGTGCCCTGTGATGTGTGCAAAGGTAAACGCTACAACCGGGAAACGCTGGAAGTGCGCTACAAGCAAAAGAGCATCACAGAGGTTCTGGAAATGACCGTGGAAGATGCCCTTGGCTTTTTCGAAAACGTGCCGGTGATCGCCCGCAAACTGCAGACGCTTATGGACGTGGGCTTGTCCTACATACGCCTGGGCCAGGCAGCCACCACACTCTCTGGTGGCGAGGCACAGAGGGTGAAGCTATCAAAAGAGCTGTCAAAAAGAGATACGGGCAAAACCCTTTATATTCTGGACGAACCCACTACAGGCTTGCATTTCCATGATATCAAACAGTTGCTGACCGTATTACACAGGCTTAGGGATAAGGGCAACACAGTGGTGATTATCGAACACAATCTGGATGTTATTAAGACCGCAGATTGGATCGTAGATTTGGGACCCGAAGGTGGCAGCGGAGGCGGTCAGATTATTGCCGAAGGAACACCGGAACAGATTGCAAAAATAAAACAGTCCCATACCGGTCGTTTTCTTAAAAGTCTGCTCTGACGCAGATTGCAATGATTACCCACTATGGGGAGTTGAAGATTAAGAAATAAAAAAGGCCGGTGATTCACCGGCCTTTGAGTACCACTCTACGGTCAAACCGCTTGGATGTTAATCCTCATCAACCTCAACGGCATCGGACTCCATCTCAATGGGTCGATCTACCAGTTCCACATAAGCCATAGGTGCTTTGTCACCGGCGCGGTAGCCACACTTCAAAATGCGGATGTAACCACCGGGTCTTTCTTTATAGCGAGGACCCAGGTCGGTAAATAGCTTACCAACAGCAGCGGCACTGCGAGTACGAGCAAACGCCAAACGACGGTTTGCAACGCTGTCATTCTTCGCCAAAGTGATGAGCGGCTCCGCGTGACGACGCAGTTCTTTTGCTTTTGGCAGAGTGGTTTTAATCAGCTCGTGCTCAACCAAGGACACCGCCATGTTACGGAACATCGCTTTACGATGGCTGCTGTTTCGATTTAGTTTACGACCACTTTTACGGTGACGCATGATATCTATCCTTTACAACTAGCGCTTTCAAAAACTGAAAGCCTTGGTTTAACGTTTCTTAAGTACCCGCTCATCATCACGGAGGCTACCAGGAGGCCAGTTTTCAAGGCGCATACCCAGTGACAAGCCCTTAGATGCGAGTACATCTTTAATTTCAGTCAGCGACTTCTTGCCAAGGTTTGGTGTTTTCAGCAGTTCAACCTCAGTGCGTTGTACCAAATCACCAATATAATAGACGTTCTCGGCTTTCAGACAGTTCGCAGAACGTACAGTAAGCTCAAGATCGTCCACGGGGCGTAACAGGATTGGATCAATCTCGTCACGTTCTTCAACTTTCTGAGGCTCGGACTCTTTTTCCAAATCAACAAACACTGCGAGCTGTTGTTGCAGAATCGTGGCCGCACGACGAATAGCATCTTCAGCATCTATAGTGCCATCGGTCTCAAGGTCGATAACCAGCTTATCCAAGTCTGTCCGCTGCTCAACACGAGCGCTTTCAACAACGTAAGCTACACGGCGGATAGGCGAGTAGGTGGAATCGACCTGTAGCCGACCAACGCCTCTGGTCTCTTCTTCCATTTCGCGGCTGTCAGCTGGCTCGTAACCACGGCCCTTCTGAACGCGCAACTTCATGTTTAACTTGGCGCCGGCGCTTAGATTTGCAATCACCATATCCTTGTTAACAATCTCAACATCGTGATCGATAAGGATATCACCGGCTGTTACGATACCTGGGCCATCCTTGTTAACACTCAACAGAGCTTCGCTCTTTTCGTTTAGGCGAACAGCCAGACCTTTCAGGTTCAAAAGAATATCGATAACGTCTTCTTGAACCCCTTCCAAAGTGCTGTACTCGTGTACAACACCATCGATTTCAACTTCTGTTACTGCTGATCCTGGCATGCTGGACAACAAAATGCGACGAAGCGCATTGCCCAACGTATGCCCAAAACCCCTTTCCAAGGGCTCTAAAGTCACCTTGGCTTGGGTGTCGTTTATTTCTTGTACACCGATCGTCCTTGGTGTTAAAAACTCGTTAACAGAGCGTTGCATATAGAGTACCACCTCAACCTGTTGCCTTTTTATTACTTAGAATAAAGCTCAACGATCAAGTTTTCGTTAAGTTCGGAGGGAAGATCAGTACGCTCTGGTACAGCCTTGAAAACACCTTCTTTCTTCTTGGTATCTACTTCTACCCAGGACGCAAATCCACGTTGTTCGGCTAATTCCAATGCAGATCCGATACGCAACTGGTTTTTCGCCTTCTCGCGCACTGCTACAACATCTCCAGGATTAACCTGAAATGAAGCAATGTTTACGGTTTGACCGTTAACTGCTATGGCTTTATGGCTTACCAATTGACGCGCTTCAGACCGAGTTGAGCCAAAACCCATTCGGTATACTACATTGTCTAGGCGACCTTCAAGCAGCTGAAGCAAATTTTCACCAGTTGCACCTTTACGACGGGCCGCTTCAGAATAATAATTTCGGAACTGACGCTCCAAAACGCCATAGATACGTCGTACCTTTTGCTTCTCGCGCAATTGAGTTCCGTAGTCAGACAAACGACCACGACGCTCACCGTGCATGCCGGGTGCTTTTTCAGAACGACACTTGTTCTCGTAAGCACGTACGCCGCTTTTCAAACCCAAGTCAGTGCCTTCGCGACGAGATAATTTACACTTAGGGCCTAGATACCTAGCCATCAATCAGACTCCCGTTATACTCGACGTTTCTTCGGAGGCCGACATCCATTATGTGGAATTGGCGTCACGTCAGTAATACTATTAATTTTGTAGCCACAGGCGTGCAGAGCTCGTACCGCGGACTCTCGACCAGGCCCTGGGCCCTTTACCATCACTTCCAGGTTCTTGAGACCATATTCCTGAGCAGCCAGACCGGCTTTCTCAGCTGCAACCTGAGCAGCAAACGGAGTGCTCTTTCTAGAACCACGAAATCCACAACCACCTGCGGTTGCCCAAGACAGAGCATTGCCCTGACGGTCAGACAAAGTGATGATAGTGTTGTTGAAAGACGCGTGGATATGAGCCACACCGTCAACAACGGACTTTTTAACTTTTTTACGCGTACGCGCTGTCGCCTTAGCCATCTGAATAATTCCCGTACGTTACGCTTTACTTGCGAATTGCTTTGCGAGGACCTTTTCGGGTTCGCGCATTAGTCTTGGTGCGTTGACCCCGTACTGGCAGACTACGTCGATGACGTAAACCTCTATAGCACCCCAGGTCCATAAGCCGCTTAATATTCATGGATACTTCACGACGCAGGTCACCCTCAGTGGGATGATTAGCAACTTCGTTCCGCACCGCATCTAATTGGGCCTCGGAAAGGTCTCTAATTTTGGTAGTCGGATCGATACCAGTTGCTTCACAAATGGCCTTTGCCTTTGTGTTCCCGACACCAAATATGTAGGTCAATGAGATAACTGCATGTTTGTTATCAGGAATATTGACGCCTGCTATACGGGCCATTCAACTTACTCCATTTACTCGAGCTTTTAAAAATTGTGTATCAGCCGCGAAAGGGCGCAAAGTCTATCTTTACAGCCCAAAAAAATCAACTACTTCGATTTTTATTTATCGCGAACCTGTCTAATTAACCCTGTCGCTGCTTATGACGGGGCTCGGAACTGCAAATTACACGCACTGAGCCTTTACGGCGAA
Organism: uncultured Ketobacter sp.; assembly: GCA_964016105.1. GTDB lineage: Bacteria > Pseudomonadota > Gammaproteobacteria > Pseudomonadales > Ketobacteraceae > Ketobacter. The sequence goes on along the minus strand of CAXHEX010000022.1, from coordinate 11,867 downwards.
CGATCTTGCAATTACGACAAATCTTCTTAACAGATGCTTGAACTTTCATGTCAAACTCCAAACTACCTAAATTTACCTTAACGAACTAGGCCAGTACCGCCGTACCCTTTCAGGTTGGCCTTCTTCATTAACGACTCATATTGCTTCGACATCAGGTGACTTTGTACCTGAGCCATGAAGTCCATTACCACAACAACCACGATGAGCAGGGAAGTGCCACCCAAATAGAATGGGACATTCCCGAAGGCCTGCAATCCCTGGGGCAGCAAACACACCAAAGTAATGTATATGGCACCCACCAGAGTCAGCCGACCCAAAACACCGTCAATGTACTTCGCCGTTTGCTCGCCTGGACGAATTCCAGGTACAAAGGCTCCAGATTTTTTCAAATTATCCGCTACATCTTTCGGGTTAAACATAATTGCCGTGTAGAAGTAGCAGAAAAATATTATCAATAACGCAAACAGCAACAAATACAGAGGTTGACCTGGCCCCAATGCCAGCGCTACTTCCTGCATCCACGCCATGCTGTCACTTTCACCAAACCACTGGCCGATACTGGCAGGGAACAGCAATATACTTGTAGCAAAAATGGGCGGTATAACCCCGGCCATATTAATCTTCAAAGGCAAATGAGATTGCTGCGCCGCAAATACCTTCTTACCCTGCTGTCTTTTGGCGTAGTTGATGGTAATGCGTCGTTGGGCTCTTTCCATCCAAACCACAAAGAAGACAACCAAAACCGCAACAATGGCAAGCATTAACAGAACAGCCACGTTAAGCTCACCTTGGCGTGTGGCTTCCAAAGACTGTCCAATAGCTGCCGGCAGCCCTGCCACAATTCCCGCGAAGATGATCATGGAAATACCGTTCCCGATGCCTCGCTCAGTTACCTGCTCTCCCAGCCACATTAGGAACATGGTGCCAGTTGTGAGGGTGACCACCGCTGGGAACAACCATGTAAACCCAACTGTCAGAGTCACTCCCTGGGTTTGCAACGCCATGGCCATACCCAAAGATTGCAGAGTGGCCAAGCCCAAGGTCCCGTAGCGGGTGTATTGGGAAATCTTGCGCCTGCCAGCTTCACCTTCTTTCTTCAGCTGCTCTAACTGGGGGCTAACTGCAGTTAGCAGCTGCATAATTATGGATGCCGAAATATAGGGCATAATCCCCAAAGCCAAAATCGACATTCTTTCTAATGCACCACCAGAAAACATGTTAAACAGACTCAAGATGGTATCTTGCTGCTGATTAAACAGGTTCTGTAACTGGATGGGATCAATACCCGGTACCGGAATATGAGCTCCAATCCGATACACCAGTATCGCGAAAAATAAAAACTTTAACCGAGCCCAAAGTTCTCCGTTGCCTCCGGAGCCAGAATTTTGCATTGCTGCTTTTTTGGGCTTGGTGGCCATATTATTCCTCTATTTTACCGCCGGCGGCTTCGATAGCTGCTTTTGCACCTTTAGTAACAGGTACACCCTTCAGAGATACCGCTTTGTTGATCTCACCGGATAGAACAACCTTCACATATTTCGTGCTACGTCGAATGAGGCCCGCGGCTTTCAACGCATCCAGGTCAATAACTTCTGCTTCAACTTTATTCAACTCAGCCAGACGAACTTCTTGTCTGATCAACGATTTCTGCGAGGTGAAGCCAAACTTGGGCAACCTACGCTGTACCGGCATTTGTCCGCCTTCGAAACCGGGCTTAACGGTTCCACCAGAACGGGATTTCTGTCCTTTTACACCGCGACCACCGGTTTTACCAAGTCCGCTACCGATACCTCGACCGCGTCGTTTTGCAGCCGGTTTTGAACCAGCGGCTGGGCCTAAGCTATTCAAACGCATCCTATTCACCCTCAACCCGAATCATGTAATAGACCTTATTAACCATACCGCGAACAGACGGAGTATCTTCCACCTCAACTGTATGGCCAATTCGACGCAGACCCAAGCCTTTCAAGCAAGCTTTATGGCTTGCCATACGACCGATGCTGCTTTTGGTCTGAGTAACTTTTATGGTGTTCTTACTCATTCTAATTACCCCAGAATATCTTCAACGCTTTTGCCACGCTTAGCAGCCACATCTTCTGGTGAAGTCATGGAAGCCAAACCTTTAACTGTGGCGCGCACTACGTTCATTGGGTTAGTGGAGCCATAGCATTTCGCCAATACGTTTTGGACACCGGCAACTTCAAGTACTGCACGCATCGCACCACCTGCGATGATACCTGTACCGTCTGAAGCAGGCTGCAGATACACCTTAGAGGCGCCGTGTTGCGCTTTGATCTGGTGCTGCAGAGTAGTGCCTTTCAATTCAACCGTCACCATGTTTCTGCGAGCAGCTTCAAGAGCCTTTTGGATAGCTACAGGTACTTCACGTGCCTTACCGCTACCAAAGCCTACTTTGCCGTTACCATCACCAACTACGGTTAATGCAGTAAAACCGAAGATTCTACCGCCCTTAACCACTTTAGCTACGCGGTTAACCTGAACCAGTTTCTCTTGAAAACCTTCGTTTTTATCTTCAACTTTTGCCATTTCAATACCCTTTAGAACTCAAGGCCGCCTTCGCGGGCTGCTTCTGCTAACGCTTGAACCCGGCCATGGTACTTAAATCCGGATCGATCGAATGCCACCTTGGTAACACCCTTCTCTTTTGCTCGCTCAGCGATCAATTTACCAATGGCTGACGCAGCATCTTTGTTACTTGTGGCGCCTTCGAATGACTTCTCGTTGGTACCGGCGCAAGCAATAACGTTGTTTCCATCTTTGGAAATAACTTGAGCATAGATGTGCTTGCCAGTTCGGTTAACAGTCAATCGGTCCTGACCCAATTCGCGGATCTTCATTCTGGTGCGCTTGGCCCGTCGCAAACGGGCTACTTTTTTCTCATTCATGGCTACCGTCTCAACGATTATTTTTTCTTGGCTTCTTTACGACGAACATACTCGTCTGCATATCGAACACCTTTGCCTTTGTAAGGCTCAGGTGGCCTAAAGCTGCGTACATTTGCTGCTACTTGACCCAAAAGTTGTTTATCAGCACTCTTGAGGAGAATCTCAGTCTGACTTGGAGTTTCGGCAGTAACACCTTCGGGTAACTCGTAATCCACTGGATGAGAAAAACCCAAAGTTAAATTCAGTACTTTGCCTTTGGCCTGAGCCCTATAACCTACACCGATCAGCTCAAGCTTTCGTTCGAAACCTTTGGAAACCCCGGTCACCATGTTATTCACTAGAGACCGATAGGTGCCTGCCATGGCCCAAGCTTCCTTTGATTCGGAAACGGGCTTAACAGTAGCAGCGCTACCTTCAACTTCTACGGCAACCAAAGGGTTCAAGATAAGGGTCAATTGCCCATTAGAACCCTTAACTACCAATTCTTGCCCACTCTGCTTTAGCTCAACGCCTGATGGAATTTCTACGGGGCTTTTAGCTACTCGTGACATCGTCGTTCACCTATTAAGAAACGTAACAGAGTACTTCGCCACCTACGCCAGCAGCGCGAGCGGCTCGATCGGTCATCACACCTTTGTTGGTGGACACGATCGCAATACCTAATCCGCCCAACACGTTGGGCACTTCGTCCTTGGCTTTATATATGCGCAAACCTGGACGGCTAACACGCTTAAGGTCATCTATTACGGGCTTGCCCTCAAAATACTTAAGCTCAACGGTCAACTCGGGCTTCGCCTCTTCGTTGACACTGTAGGAAGCCACGTAACCTTCCTCTACCAAAACTTTAGCAACCGCAATTTTCGTCTTTGAAGACGGCATGGTAACAGCTGCTTTTTTAGCCATTTGACCGTTTCGAATGCGGGTCAACATGTCTGCTAATGGGTCTTGCATACTCATGATTATTAGCTCCGTTGCCGCTTACCAGCTTGACTTAACAAGGCCGGGGACGTCACCACGCATGGCGGCTTCTCTTAATTTAATACGAGACAAACCAAACTTACGGTAAAAACCGTGGGGCCTACCTGTCATTCCACAACGGTTACGCAAACGAGAAGCTGAAGCGTTTCTTGGTTGTTTCTGCAGTTTAAGTTGTGCTTCCCAGCGCTCCTCATCAGAACTGTCGGGATTTGCAATAATTGCCTTAAGCTCAGCACGCTTGGCTGCATATTTTTCAACTGTCTTCTGACGCTTTTTCTCGCGCTCAACCATTGAGATTTTTGCCATTACCTATCACCTATTTCTTTAAAGGAAACTGGAAGGCTTCCAACAATGCACGGCCTTCTTCGTTGGATTTCGCTGTGGTAGTGATGGTGATATCCATACCACGAATTTTGTCGATTTTATCGTAATCGATTTCAGGGAATACGATTTGCTCTTTAATTCCCATGCTGTAGTTGCCACGACCATCGAAGGACTTGGGACTTAGACCACGAAAATCTCGGATACGGGGAATCGCCATTGAAACCAGGCGATCAAGGAATTCGTACATGCGTTCGCCACGCAGAGTCACCTTGGCACCAATGGGCCAGCCTTCCCGAATTTTAAATCCAGCTACAGACTTCCGAGCCTTGGTAACCAGGGGCTTTTGGCCGCTGATCAAGGTCAAATCAGACACGGCACCCTCGATGGCTTTCTTGTCCGCCGCAGCCTCACCAACACCCATATTAAGAGTGATTTTGGTGATCTTGGGAACTTCCATGACGCTACCATAAGAGAACTGTTGCTGTAGCTTAGAAACAATCTCGTTCTTGTAGACTTCTTTCAATCTGCTCATTTCTTTAACCCGTTAACTTGAGGCTTACGCCTTTTCCTCAATGACTTCGTTGGTCGACTTATAGCAACGAACCTTTTTGCCATCTTCGAGGATCTTGAATCCCACGCGATCGGCTTTTTCAGTCTGAGGGTTGAAAATCGCTACGTTTGACGCCTGTATGGGCGCCTCTTTCTCGACAATGCCGCCTTGCTGACCCTTTTGAGGGTTAGGCTTTTGGTGTTTCTTTATGATGTTAACACCGCTCACCAACAGCTTGCCTTCTAATACTTTGATTACCTTGCCGCGCTTACCTTTATCGCGACCAGCTATCACCAATACTTCGTCATTACGTTTGATCTTTAGCATTTCAATAACCTCAGCCTTACAATACTTCAGGGGCCAGCGAGATAATCTTCATGAACTGGTCACCACGAAGTTCTCGAGTTACTGGACCAAAGATACGTGTACCTATTGGTTGCTTGCTGTTGTTCAATAACACAGCAGCATTCTCGTCAAAGCGAATCAATGATCCGTCTTGTCGGCGCACACCGTGGCAGGTACGAACAACAACCGCGGTCATAACGTCGCCTTTCTTAACCTTGCCGCGAGGAATCGCTTCCTTAACGGACACTTTAATAATGTCACCAATACCTGCATAACGGCGATGGGAACCACCCAGCACCTTAATACACTGTACCCGGCGAGCACCGCTGTTATCAGCTACTTGTAAAACGGTTTGGGTCTGAATCATTGCCAGTCTCCAAAAAGTGGTTCTTAAGGCCTCTAGGATTTACCTAGATCTTGGCCCTTTCGTCTATGCTCACCAAGCGCCAGCACTTGGTCTTTGATAAAGGTCGACACTGCTCAATAGTCACCGTGTCACCTGCATTACATTCGTTAGCTTCATCATGCGCATGAAACTTAGTTGAGCGACGCACGAACTTACCATACACAGGGTGTTTCACTTTGCGCTCAACCATAACGGTGACGGACTTGTCACCCTTATTGCTAACAACTTTACCCGTTAAGGTGCGCGTCTTTTCTGCAGTTTGCTCAGTCATACTCAATTACCCTGCTTCTTCTCAGCTATGATGGTCTTGGTGCGAGCAATTTCTCGGCGAGTCTGCTTGACCACATGGGTCTGACCCAACTGACCAGTGGCATTCTTCATGCGATTTTCAAATTGCTCACGCAAGAGGCCAAGCAAATGCTCCTGAAGCTCAGACTCTGACTTTTGTCGTAATTCGCTTGCTCTCATCACATTATCGTCCGCGTAACAATGGTGGTCTTAATGGGTAACTTGGCAGAAGCAAGAATGAACGCCTCTCGTGCAACTTCTTCACTCACGCCTTCCATTTCATACAACATTTTGCCCGGACGGATTTCCGCTACCCAGTACTCAACGTTACCCTTACCTTTACCCTGACGTACTTCCAATGGCTTTTCAGTGATTGGTTTGTCAGGAAAAACTCGAATCCAGATTTTTCCACCACGCTTTACGTGACGAGTCATGGCTCGACGAGCTGCTTCAATTTGGCGTGCGGTCAAGCGGCCGCGACCAACTGCCTTCAACCCAATCGTTCCGAATGAAACCTTGTTCCCCGCCTGGGCCAAGCCGCGGTTGCGACCTGTGTGCTGCTTTCTAAATTTAGTGCGTTTAGGCTGTAACATCTCTCTGACCCTTAACTAGCGCGAGTGCGTTTTGGTGCACTGGCTTTTTGCTCATCCTGCTGCTCTAGATCTCCATCCAGGATTTCGCCCTTGAAGATCCATACCTTAACGCCGATGGTTCCATAAGTGGTTTCGGCTCTTGCAGTTGAATAATCGATATCGGCACGCAAAGTGTGTAGTGGCACTCGACCTTCACGGTACCATTCGGTACGTGCGATTTCAGCGCCACCCAGGCGACCAGAAACCTGAACTTTGATGCCCTTTGCACCTAGACGAATGGCGTTCTGCACTGCTCTCTTCATGGCTCGACGGAACATCACTCGACGCTCTAGCTGTGAAGCAATACTCTCAGCCACCAATTTCGCGTCTAATTCCGGCTTGCGCACCTCTTCAATGTTCACATGAACTGGCACGCCCATCATTTTCGAAAGCTCTTTACGCAGCTTTTCTACGTCTTCGCCCTTTTTACCGATAACGATACCAGGACGGGCTGTCTTGATGGTTATGCGTGCATTCTCAGAGGGTCGCTCTATCTCAATTCGGCTCACAGAAGCAGACTTCAACTTATCGAAAAGATATTCACGAACCTTCAAGTCTGTTAATAAATATCCTGGATACTGTTTCGGATTCGCATACCAAGTTGAGGTGTGCTTTTTAACAATCCCTAAACGTATTCCGGTCGGATGAACTTTCTGACCCATCTGGCCTGTCTCCTAGTTAATCAGATACCTTGACCGTAATATGGCAAGTTCTCTTCATTATTCGATCAGCGCGCCCTTTAGCTCGGGGACGAATTCGCTTCATGGTCATAGCTTCGTCAACAAATATTGCGGATACTCGCAACTCATCAACATCAGCTCCGTCATTGTGCTCTGCGTTAGCTATAGCGGACTCTAAAACTTTCTTAACCAAGTGAGCTGACTTCTTGGTGCTGAACGACAATATGTTCAACGCCTCATCCACCTTTTGCCCACGTACCTGGTCGGCAACCAGTCTCGCTTTTTGCGCAGATACCAAAGCGCTTCGCAGCTTAGCTGTAGTTTCCATAACCAAACCTCTTAGCGTTTAGCTTTTTTGTCTGCAACGTGACCGCGATAAGTACGGGTAGCTGCAAACTCACCTAATTTGTGACCAACCATGTGCTCAGAAACAAGTACTGGTACATGTTGGCGACCGTTGTGAACCGCAATAGTGAGGCCCACCATATCTGGAAGAATCATTGATCGACGAGACCAAGTCTTTATTGGCTTACGTGAATTGGCTTCTACAGCCGCTTCTACTTTCTTCAAAAGATGCTCGTCGATAAACGGACCTTTCTTCAATGAACGTGGCACAATTAATACCTCTTATCCGTATTACGATTTCGAACCGCGACGTCGAACAATCAGCTTGTTCGTGCGCTTGTTCTTGCGTGTCTTATAACCTTTGGTTGGAACACCCCAAGGCGTAACGGGGTGACGTCCACCGGAGGTTCGACCTTCACCACCACCGTGGGGGTGATCAACTGGGTTCATGGCTACACCACGAACTGTGGGGCGAACACCTTTCCAGCGCTTAGCACCAGCCTTACCTAAAGAAGCCAGACTGTGCTCTGAATTACCAACTTCGCCAATGGTCGCTCTACACTCCGACAATACTTTTCGCATCTCACCGGAACGAAGACGTAAAGTTACGTAGGTGCCTTCTCTCGCCAGCAACTGAGCCGAGCCGCCAGCGCTTCGTGCTACTTGAGCACCTTTACCAGGCTTAAGCTCAATACAGTGCACAACGGTACCCACAGGAATGTTGCGTAAAGGCAGACAATTACCTGGCTTAATTGGCGCTTCCTGGCCTGACTGAACGCTAGCGCCCGCCTTAACTCCTTTTGGAGCTATGATGTAGCGACGCTCACCATCAGCGTATTTAATCAGGGCAATGTTTGCGGATCGATTTGGATCGTACTCAATACGCTCCACTTCTCCGGGAATACCGTCTTTATTACGCTTGAAGTCGACAATCCTATAGTGCTGCTTGTGACCACCGCCCTTGTGGCGAGTAGTGATTCGACCCGTATTATTTCGTCCACCTTTTTTCGACTTGCTGTCCAGCAACGGCCCATGAGGTGCACCTTTGTGCAACTCTGAATCCACTACCTTAACGACAAAACGGCGACCCGGTGACGTAGGTTTAGCTTTAATTAATGCCATTAGCTTTGCTCCTCACTCACTCTGCGCCAAGAAAGTCAATATCAAAGCCTTCTTGCAATGATACGTAGGCTTTCTTCCAATCAGAACGACGACCCATACTGCGACCAAATCGCTTGGATTTACCTTTTACAACCAGAGTGCTAACTGATTTAACCTTCACTTCCCAAAGTTGCTCAACAGCAGCCTTGATTTCAGCTTTGGTAGCATCTTTAGCAACCTTAAACACAAACTGATTACTGGAATCCGCTAATAAAGTGGCTTTCTCAGAAATGTGAGGCGCTTTTAAAATGTTGAAGATTCGCTCTTGGTTCATGCCACCAGCTCCTCAATTTTCTTTAACGCATCCACAGTGACAACCACTTTGTCATGAGCAATCAGGCTCACAGGATCAAGGGCTTGAGCATCACACACGTCCACCTTGGGTATGTTACGAGAAGCCAGATAAACGTTTTCGCTTATTTCGCTACCCACAACCAAAGCGCCATCAGCGCTCAGCTCTTTGAGCTTTGCAACCATTAGCTTGGTTTTCGGCTCCGCCAACTCAAACGCATCCACAACAACCAGACGTTCTTGACGCACCAACTCAGACAAAATGCACTGCATAGCACCGCGATACATTTTACGATTCACTTTCTGGCTGTGATCCCGAGGCGTAGCCGCGAAGGTCACACCACCACTACGCCAGATTGGGCTACGAATGGTACCGGCTCGCGCTCGACCTGTGCCCTTTTGACGCCACGGCTTCTTACCACCGCCGCGCACTTCTGAACGAGTTTTCTGCTTCTTGGAACCTTGACGACCACCAGCCATAAAAGCGGTAACCACCTGGTGAACCAGAGGCTCATTAAATTCTTTTGCAAACGCCACTTCTGACACACTAACAGTTCCGCCAGAGGCAATATTCAGATTCATCCGCTAATCCTCTTTGGCTTAACCTTTAACAGCCGGTGAAACAATCACGTCATTCCCGGTTGCACCCGGAACCGCACCCTTAACCAAAAGAAGGTTTCTTTCAGCATCTACACGAACAATCTCAAGAGACTGCACAGTGGTTTTACGGTTACCCATATGCCCTGCCATCTTTTTACCTTTAAAAACACGACCGGGGGTTTGGTTTTGACCTATGGAACCAGGAGCACGGTGCGACAACGAGTTGCCGTGCGTGTTGTCCTGACCCCTAAAATTCCAACGCTTGATTGCGCCAGCGAAGCCTTTACCTTTGGAAGTCCCGGTTACATCAACCTTACTTCCGGCCTCAAACACACCCACCTCAACAGCGTCGCCAACTTTGTAGTTAGCCAGCTCTTCTTCAGTGAGCCGAAACTCCCACTTACCTCGACCTGCTTCGGTTTCAGCTTTTGCATAATGACCCGCTTCAGGCTTAACCACTCGAGAGGCCTTACGACCACCAACAGTAACCTGAATGGCGGTATAGCCGTCGGTGTCATTCGCTTTGATTTGCGTGACCCGATTAGGCTCAACCTCTATTACGGTAACTGGAACGGACACACCCTCTTCAGTGAAGATACGGGTCATGCCACATTTTCGTCCGACTAGACCGATTGCCATATCAATAACCTCTTATGCCATGCTGCTTATCAGCACGATCAACCCAATGAGATTTGAACATCAACGCCAGCTGCCAAATCCAGCTTCATCAAAGCGTCAACGGTCTTATCCGTGGGCTCTACTATGTCGACCATTCGCTTGTGAGTGCGAATCTCGTACTGGTCACGCGCATCTTTGTTAACGTGCGGTGATATCAAAACTGTAAAACGCTCTTTACGAGTTGGTAGTGGAATGGGCCCACGAACCTGTGCTCCGGTTCGCTTCGCAGTCTCTACAATCTCTAACGCCGACTGATCAATTAACTTGTGGTCGAACGCCTTTAAGCGAATACGAATTTTCTGGTTTTGCATCGCCTGGAACTCCAGAAATTTCAAATAATAAACAGCAAAAAACCGCCTGATTTTGATCCACTTAGGAACCAAAAACGGTCTTTATGGCTAAGTGCCTAGAACGCTGCCTAGGCTGTCAATTTTGCACCCTGCTCGAAAGCAGGGCGCGTAATGTAACCCAGCTTATGCTGGATTACAAGCTTTTACTCAATAATTTTAGCAACAACGCCCGCACCAACGGTTCGGCCACCTTCGCGGATAGCGAAACGCAGACCTTCATCCATAGCGATAGGCGCAATCAGGGTGACATCCATCTTGATGTTGTCCCCTGGCATTACCATTTCAACACCTTCTGGCAGCTCAACCGCACCAGTGATGTCAGTGGTTCGGAAGTAGAACTGTGGACGATAGCCTTTGAAGAATGGCGTGTGACGACCACCTTCATCTTTGCTCAATACGTACACTTCCGCCTCAAAACGAGTGTGAGGAGTGATTGCACCGGGCTTACACAACACCTGGCCACGCTCAACTTCTTCCCGCTTAGTACCACGCAGCAACACACCCACGTTCTCACCTGCTCGACCTTCGTCCAGCAACTTACGGAACATTTCAACACCAGTACAGGTGGTCTTCATGGTGTCTTTGATGCCCACGATTTCGATTTCTTCACCCACTTTGATGATGCCGCGCTCTACACGACCGGTCACAACAGTACCTCGACCAGAGATAGAGAACACGTCTTCGATGGGCATCAAGAAGTCTTGATCAACCGCACGCACAGGCTCTGGGATGTACTCATCCAGAGTTTCAACCAGCTTTTGTACCGCAGGCATACCGATGTCTGAAGTATCGCCTTCCAACGCCTTAAGAGCAGAACCCTTAACGATGGGCGTGTCGTCACCGGGGAACTCGTATTGATCCAGAAGTTCACGCACTTCCATCTCTACCAATTCCAACAACTCTTCGTCGTCTACCATGTCCGCTTTGTTCAGGAACACAACGATGTAAGGTACACCCACCTGGCGAGACAACAGGATGTGTTCACGGGTTTGTGGCATTGGGCCGTCCGCTGCGGAACACACTAGAATCGCTCCGTCCATCTGCGCCGCACCAGTGATCATGTTTTTTACATAATCCGCGTGCCCAGGACAGTCAACGTGAGCGTAGTGACGAGTGGGAGACTCATACTCAACGTGTGATGTGGAGATGGTGATACCACGAGCCTTCTCTTCTGGCGCTTTGTCGATACCGTCAAATGCAACCGCTGCTCCGCCCCATACTTCTGAACACACGCGGGTCAATGCCGCTGTCAATGTGGTTTTACCGTGGTCAACGTGACCGATGGTACCTACGTTTACGTGGGGTTTGCTTCGTTCAAATTTTTCCTTTGACA